>BTVG01000012.1:0-150175 GCA_045864815.1 Rhodanobacteraceae bacterium
CGTCGCCGGCTCTTCCTTCCTCAGCAACGCCAGCACCACCTCAACGCGCTTCTCCGCCGGCATCTCGCTCTTGCGTCCCATGTCTTGCTCCTCGATCGTTGTCTAACATTCCATCGGGTCCAAGGACCTGGGGGCAAGACATGCGCCACAATATCTGCAGTCAACCACAGCATCAGACGCGTGAACGGCACGTCTGATTCTCCAGACAAGCACCACCACCGATGATGTCCTGGCGCCGAATACTCCGACCGCAGCCAGTCGGCAGAATCTGCCGCGTATGTCACGCCCACAATGCACGCTGTGTAGCCAGCGCAACCGGCGGTGCTGGTAACGCGCCTCCCTGACGCCGATGGATATGGAACCGCGTCCGGTGCCAAATTGTTGCCCAATAAGCTCCACCCACAGCCGCGCAATTTTGCCCGTCCCAAAAAGCGCTTTGGCCACTTAACTTCCGCGCAGATTTCTACTGTCATTGCCGACACAAGAATGCGGTTTCTGGGAACATTTCATCGACGTCGCGATACAGGTGACGCATGGTTGACCAACCGTTCACCGCAAAAAGTTTTCGCACGATCAGGTTGCGGTGGATGGGTGTTAGAGAGCCCCGTCAGGGCATCAACTGGCGCCTTTAGCCCGATCCTCGGATGGCTCCGTTACGGCGATCATCAGCTGGCTCCATTACCCCGGTCAGAACCTGGCTCCTTTACGGCGATCCTGGAATGGCTCCATGGGGGCAGTCGGTGACACCGCAGTAAAGCGCGGTCAAGAACGGCCGCAGGCCGAGCACCCCGAGCTGGCGCGGGCTGGAGCGACCAGCGGGAGAGGCTCCAAGGGCTTGGGCACGCTGCTTGACCGGGTTAGCCGAGCGTGAGAGCGCTGTTGCGCTTTGCTCAGTTGCGCCTCCCCTTGTAGATTCCACACGACTTCTCCGGCTGCGCATCGGCGCCAAAGGACGGTCTGAAAGCGGAACGTTCCATGTTTCAGACGACCATCACGCTGTTCCATCAGTATTGCCAACGACTTTCAGATGCCGGAGTGCTCTACCACGGTGATGCAGCAAATGAAGTCAGCGAACGTTTGCAGCACCTCACCTACCTCGTGGAACGTGTTCGTCAGTTAGAGCTTCAAGCACGCGAACTGGTGAAAAGCGGCACTGATGAGATTCAACTGCATATTGAGGACATCAGGAAGGCTGGGATCGAGTACGACCCAGCAACTGCTCCTGCTGCCGCGAAGCGCTCGCCCGAGGAATTCAAGGATCTGAGCACTTGGACGAAGGAAGCCCAGATTCTCACTGAAGCTTTCTATTATTTTGCTGGCCGGATCAGAAGTCTGCTCCGGCACAAATCCGAACCAATTCCGGGGCTTCGTAGTTTCGAGTGTGAAGGCGTACGCAACGTGCGGAACCATCAAATAGAGCATCCAGAAAGCGGGAACTCGATGGTTCCTATTCGGAGCTTCGCGTGGGTCGGCGATAGTGGCCCAGTCGTGAAGGCTGTCAGGTACAGCCATCAGGAGAAAGTCTTTCCAGATGCCGGGCTTTACCGGAACGCTGAAATGTTCAAAGCTAATCTGGAACGATTGCTGCGCCAGGATCCAACAAGCCCATAGAGGAAACACTGATGAAACAGAGCGTCCTCTTCGTCATACTAGCTGCCTCAAGTCCTCTCGCATTCGCCGCCACGCCGGCGATAGTCGACGCCAATGGAACGACCCTTGGGATTCCTCTTCGGGTAGCGACAGATCCCACGCAGGTGACAGTCACGACTCGGACCGGATTCGTCGTGAACTACGTGTCAGGCACGGGTCAACTGGCTGCAAATGTGCAGGATCCAATCGGCAATCGGATCTTTTCAAACGAACCCTACTTTGAATCCAGCGACTGCACCGGCCAAGGATATCTACCAATCGGCCCTACGCCAGCAGCTATAGCAGGTGGCGTCGTGATGGGATCTGATGCGAGCCTATGGGGAGCGTCAACCGTCTTCATTCCCAAGAATCCGGCAGCGACGATTCGAACGCTACGATCATCCCGCCACATTGGATCGGCCTGCACCGATCGCTCGGCGTTTCCATTCGTTGGCGCCGCTGTCATCCCCACTGCTAACGCACCGATCACAACAGGAGTAGTCGGGCCTGCTGCGCTGCCTATGCGGCTGGAGATTGTGTCGGACTGCGTTTTCTCGAACGGCTTTCAGTGCCCAGGGGGCTAGAAAACACGGCCGAGGGAAACGACACTGGCTGTAGCCATTGAAGGATTGATCATTGCGCGCACCGAAACAAGAGTCCACCGGCACATCCGGCCTTAGCTATGTCAAAGGGGACTTCGAAGCGATCGGGTGGGGGCCGGTTGAAAACCCCAGCCATGACCTCGGGACCGACTTGCTGATTCAGGTTCGTGATGAACGTAGGTTCGAACGAGGCCTCATTGTCGGGGCACAGGTGAAGGGCGGGTCGTCATGGTTCAAAGATCCTGACTATGACGACCAAGGGAATCTACTGGGCTGGTGGTTCTACGAGAGCACAGCCGACCACTTCGACGACTGGGTAAGGCACGGCCTGCCGCACGTTGTAGTCCTACATGACTTCGACGCGAAGAAATCCTATTGGGTGCATGTCACCGCTGCTGGCTGCGTCGTCACAGGAAAAGGTTGCAAGATCCTCGTTCCGGCCAATCAGATCGTCGACAAGGATCATCTTGATGCCCTACTCGATGTGGCCGCAACACAACGCGCCGCAGGCCGCTTCGAACAACAGGTATTCCATGCGAGCGCCAATACCGTCCCGCCGGGACGTAGGCTTCGCTATGCGCTACTGGCGCCCCGGCTGGTCGCACCTCACGCAAACAGAGGCGCCAAGAAACCACTGGAGCCAGAGGAGTATCTTGCGCTGCTTGTTCGCCGAAGGTCATTCCAGATCTTCGGCCACAAACAGAAGTTCGCAGACCAGCTTGATCCTAGCAAGGTCGATGACAAGACAGACTGGCGATGGCGATTCGCGCACGCATTCGGAGTTTTGGCGGATGACGGCGATCACAAGCCTCTCTTAGACCTACTACCCTCTGCTCCGCACTCTGCGCACTACTGCGCAGCGGTTGCCGTTCTTGCAGCGGCATCCATGGACTCGGGCAACCATCTACCAGCTGCCGAGCAGCTGCTGAATGACGTAGTCACGAAAGACATTGCCGCACCTGTTGACCTTGCGTGGCTCCTGCTACACCGAGCATGGCTGAAGGTAGAGCGAGGCGATGTAACCGAAGCCCGGCAAGACGCGGCTAGTGCCACCCGAGCGCTTCGGGGGGATGAAGATGATCCAACAGCGACGCTACTTGCCGGAGTAGCGGCCAACTTACTTTTTCGGACAGCCGCTTTCGGCGATGGCGACTTAGAAGACGTCATCAACTCCAATGACACCGCTCCTGCCTGGTGGCGAGCGCAGATACTGTCGTGGGCCTTGGGAAACATCGATGATGAAGCCTTCGAAGATTGGGCCGGCAGCAGCGATCCCACCGAATTCGATACAGACGGCGTGGAGTATCTGGAATCCAGTCGCCTCAACGCCGCCCTCGCTGCGGACCGGGATGCCTGGCAATCCATATCAGCACGTCAGGGGAAATACTTCATTAGGCGGGCGCAAGAAGGCGGCGACGACGTCCGGCTACTTCAGGGCCTCGATCAACTCCGCCGTGCCGGCGACAGAGAACCGCTGGCGCGTGCCATACGGGTGGTTCTTCATACAGGCCCGGTATCGATAGTGCGAGAAGTAGCGGAACGAGCATCACCAAAAAGCTTGAGCCGAACCACGGCTTTTACCACCCTGACCCTATGGGAAGTCGCTGCTGATGCGTTACCCCAGGATTACGCGTCCGAACTCGCCGACTGGTGCTTCCGCATCGTATCAAGCAGTGAAGCGTTCAATGCCTTCCGAGAGCGTCTCGGGCTGACATTCGATATCACATCAACGGTACTGAGTGCACTTCGTAACCTCTTGGTGGTGGCATCGCCCGAAATCCGGATGAAGGTTACGGAGCATCTGCTCGATGTACCGAACACAACCAACTGGCCGGATGAATGGGCGCGCCTAACACTGAACCTCGCTGCGGCTTCTTTCTTTGCAGTTGGTATTGACCGGCTCTACGCGAAGGCTGTCGAAATCGACAACCACTACTTCAAGGATGCCCTGCTTCATCAACTCGCTGTCGTCGGCTCGGCCGAAGCACGGGCACTGCTTATCGAGCGTTCCCGCATCAGCACGCTGGCATTGG
The DNA here is from genome assembly GCA_045864815.1 of Rhodanobacteraceae bacterium. Lineage (GTDB taxonomy): Bacteria > Pseudomonadota > Gammaproteobacteria > Xanthomonadales > Rhodanobacteraceae > Tahibacter. The sequence goes on from BTVG01000012.1 coordinate 4,265, forward strand.
AGTGCATCCCCTACAGATCGGCCTTTGAGCCTGATCTCGTACGCAACCTCATTGCACGACTAGAACCCGAACTTTCACGGATTCAGCAAGATGCAGCGAACAACACACATGGTTTTGGTGGCACCGATGTTGCTCGCCTGACAGCTACCCTAAATGTACTGCATCCCGATATGGCGCAATGGGATGCCCTGCTCGGCTACCTCTCCGATCCGAAGGTATCGGCCGAGAACAAAGCAGGCGCGGTCACCCGCTTGGTTCATGACTTCGGCAAACTCGACGGCAATGTCCAGAATCGAATCAGAGCCCTCGTTCCCGTATTGCTGGCGAGCCGCTTCGTGGCTTCGAATTGGAAGGGCCGGATTTTCGAAGGGGCAACCCGACTCGCCATACTTGCGATGGAATCGCCGGAGGAACAGAGCCGGGCCACAGTGGCACTCTTGAGCGGAACAGCATCGCACCGACGCGTAGCGGCCCTGCTACTTGGCACGGGCATCGCTCCGGAGGCCACTCCCGCACTACATGCCCTTGTCGCCGATCAAGATCGAAATGTGCGTGCATATGCGGCACTTTCTGTTGGGCGGATAGCCAGCGGCTCGACTTCGACGGACTGGCTTCCGACGATCGAGAGAATCACTCAAGATCGGGGCACCGCTCTGCCATCGGCGTTGCTGGAGGCGCTGCTGGAATCACCTTTCAACGGCTGCTCAGAAATCCTGGAACACGTCGAGCCTCTCAAGTCACATGGCTCATCTGGAATCAGAGACCAGGCACAGCGCTTAATTTCTTCAATAGTCGAGCGACATGAATAGCGAACTTCAACGCAGCTTCCGAGATCTGACTCACGAAGAAGTTGTTGACGTCGATCACGTTCTAATGCTAGCACAGTACGGATGGTCCGGCACTTTCGGCTGGAAGAAGCTGCTCGATTCGAAACGAATTCTCATCATCTCAGAAGCCGGAGCCGGTAAGACGTTCGAATGTCGTCGCCAGAAGACGGAGATGTGGGATCAAGGTGAGCCAGCCTTCTACGTGGAACTGGCAGAACTCGCCGCCGCATCGAGTTTCGATGAGACGCTTAGCAACGAAGAAGAGGCACGTTTCCAAGCTTGGTTGACGTCTCAATCAGACGTAGCGACCTTCTTTCTTGACTCCATCGATGAACTTAAACTTACGAGTCGCTCGTTCGAAGCAACCCTCAGGAAGCTAAGCAGATCGTTGCATGGCCAGCTCGCACGAGTGCGAATCGTTATTACAACTCGCCCAATAGCTATCGACCGACAACTAATAGAACGACATTTGACAGTACCCGAACGCGCGGAGATTGTTGCAAGCGCAGAGGTTTTCGCCAGTATTGCCATGGGCGACCAGAATAGAACCTCGGAAGAAAAGGCAAAGGATGCTGCGCCTACATGGCGAACGGTGGCTCTGATGCCGTTGTCTGACGAGCAGATCCAGCAAATGGCACAAACGCAAGGTGTTATGGATGCGGATGCGTTGCTCGCCGATATACGCGCGCGTAATGCTCAAGAGTTCGCCCGCCGCCCACAAGACCTCGTAGAAATTTGCGCAGACTGGCGAGAGAACCGAAGTCTTCGCTGCCATCGAGAGCAGGTTTTCAACAACATTCGCGTCAAGCTAAAGCCACGGACTGATCGCTCCGAACCTGCTCAGCTATCGCCAGCCAAAGCGCTAGAAGGTGCGAGCCGACTGGCCCTAGCCATGCTCGCTACTCGTCGGTTGACGATACAACTAAGCAGCGAACCTGACGAACCAACGAGAGGAGGCGCAGCTATCGACCCTTTGTCGATCCTGCACGACTGGACACCTCAAGAGCAAGAAACTTTACTTCAACGTGCACTTTTCGGCCTTGCAAGCTACAGGCGAGTTCGCTTCCAGCATCGCTCCGCCATCGAGTTCTTGGCCGCATTACGGCTTGAAACGAAGTTGAGCCAGGGCATGCCAACCAAGGAAGTCAAACGACTGCTTCTTGGCGAGACGCCGCAGGGCATCAGGGTGGTACGCCCGAGCATGCGCCCCGTTGCAGCGTGGCTCGCTGGATCACAGCCCGGTATCTATACGGAGGTTCGGGATCGAGAACCCGATGTACTGTTGAACTATGGCGACCCGGAGAGCCTCACTCTCTCCCAGCGAGTCGACACGCTCACTTTCTATGTACGCAAATATAGTCAGGGCGGATGGCGAGGAATGCATGTTCCTCGAATCCAGGTGCACCGCTTTGCGTCACCGGAGCTTGGCGACCTGGTTCTGAAGCTTCTGTCTAGCGGCATAGAGAACCCTGAAGTTCGCGAACTACTGCTTGAGCTTGCAGGCGCCGGGTCGATGGCTGTCTGTGCGGATATTGCTTATGCAATAGCCATGGACAGCGCACTAACGATAGGTGAGCGGCTGAGCGGGATCAACGCGCTCATCGCGTTCAATGATCAGAGGCTACCTGCTCTCACAGAATCAATGGCGGACGAAAACACCTCCTGGCCCGACCGACTCGTTCGCGGAGCCATCCTACTGTTGTTTCCGGCCCACATCTCTGCCCAACAGCTATGCAAGATCCTAGAGCGTGTTAATGACTCACGAAGCACGACCGGTGAGATCTCTTGGCATTTTCCTCGATACATCATGGGTGAGGACATCGAATCGGACTACCTGCATGAACTGTGCGACAGGCTTACCGTACTGGTCACGCGAAACCTCTCTTGGGATCGACAGTCCAGCCATCCTTCGACGCAGTTTCCGCACTTAGTCCCTTCTCTCGCCGCAGTTTGCTTGAAACTCATCCGCTGCGGCGTATGGAGCGACGAAGTTCTAAAGTCTGTTGTGATTCTGCTTCGCCTCGACAGACATCACTCGCTGGACGGTGAAACGTTACGCGATCTACGGAGCCAGATCGCCAGTTCTGAATCGTCGCTGCGCGAGCGCGTCTTCTGGCTTGATGACGCCTTTGTTCAGAGCGTCCACCCAACGGATGATGCATGGCGAAGGCTGATAAACAGCTTTGAAGGCGCAGTGCAAGTCGTCATGGAAAGGGATGGCGGTTGGATGCACAAGGTTCTGAGCGATCCGCAGCGCCCGCTCCTGGAACGGACAATGATGCTGAACGCAATGATGCGCGGCATGTGGAACGGTGAGTCCAGCGGTAAAGAACGTATCAACTCGCTCAGGTCCAGCGTCATCGATGAGCCAGTGTTGAGCGCTGAGATTGACACCTACCTCACGCCACGACCGGAGGATCCAGAAGACGCTAGATTTCGTGCACGCATGGCAGCAAGACGCCGATCTGACGAAGAGCGCATTGCGGCGAATCGCGCAGCCTGGATCGCATTTTGGCGCGAAGTAGCCGAGTATCCACTGATTGCCTTCGGTCCCGAGAAGCAAAGCCAGACTGTCTGGGACCTCTGGAATGTCATGCAATTGACAGGCAGAGAAAGCCGCACTTCGGGCTGGAATCGCCGCTTCCTGGAGCAAAATTTCGGAAAAGAAACCACTGATCGTATGCGAGACGCGATGCGCGAGGTCTGGCGCTCGGACAAGCCGACACTGCGTTCAGAACGGCCTACGCAAGATCGCGGAACGACCATGAGTTCTTGGTATGTCGGCTTAGCGGCAATCACTGCAGAAGCCGAGGATCGAAACTGGGCAAAGAAGCTCTCTGCTGAGGAAGCCGAGTTAGCTGCGCGCTACGCCCCACTCGATCTGGAAGGCTTTCCAAGTTGGGTGGAAGGGTTAGCTCAAGAGCACCCTGCTGCTATTGAGAAAATACTTGTTTCCGAGCTAGTTCACGAACTGGACGAGATAGCGACTGCGGCAACTTTCTCGATGCAATTGCAGAACGTCAGCCATGCGCCTAAGCAGATCACAGATCTGTTCATCCCGCGTTTGCGCTCTTGGCTGAAGGCCTGGACCGGCCAACTTCGTGAAGGTGAAGATGAAGCCGCTATGGCGCGGAAGATGGAGCGGGCATTTGGTCTGGTTCTCGAGCACGATGCAACTGCTCTAGAAGAATTTCGAGAAATCGCGATAGCCCGACTTAAGTTCGGTGAAGACGGCGCTTTTCGGCAGCTATGGCTGACGATCTTAATGCGTATCGATCCAGCGGCCGGGGTCGAAGCGTTTGAGGCAATTCTCAACACTGATGGCGAAAAGGCGAAAGACACGGCGGTGAGAGCCGTAAGCAGTATGTTTGGCGCTCGGCATGGCGGCTTACAAGTTGATCTGAAGCGTAAGGGTTTCACTCCGGCCGTGCTTCTTCAACTGCTGCGGCTAGCTTACCGATACGTGAGTCCTTCTGATGACCTCGTTCACGAAGGAACCTATACGCCGAGCACTCGTGACGAAGCGCAGCATGGGAGAAATGCGATTCTCAGTGCGGTACTTGATGGAAAGGGTCCCGCTGCGTGGGCAGCGAAGCTTGCGATGGTCGATGATCCGCTTTTCGCTCACTTCCGGGACAGGATTTCGTTGATAGCACGCGAGAAGGCGGCCGAGGAGGTTGACGAATCCATCATGACCGAAGCAGATGCAGCCACTCTTGATCAATACGGGACAACGCCACCAAAAACCCGTGATGACATGTTCGCTACGCTCAAGGACCGCCTGAATGACTTGGACGACGTGCTTCTACAGGATGACTCCCCTCGCGCTCTTTGGGCCTCAACAACCGACGAACGAGTTATTCGGCAGCAGATCGCTAAAGAGCTTAGAAGCGCGGCCAGACATGCCTATACGGTCGATCAGGAAGCCGCGACGGCCGACGAGAAGGAGACAGACATACGCCTGCGTGCCGTTTCATCAGATCAGCAGGCAACCATAGAACTCAAGATCGGGGAAAGCTATTCAGGCCGAGAACTGCGCGACACCATTAAGTACCAACTAGTCACAAAATACATGGCATCCGAAAATAGTCGATCAGGTTGCTTGCTAGTAACTGTCGCCAAGGATGGTCGGACGTGGCTACATCCTGATACGAATGAACCGCTAGACGCAGATGGGCTACGGACCATGCTCGAGGCGGAGGCTGCACAAATCGTCACTGAGATGGGCAACTGCTTGCGCCTCTCAATCAAGGTGCTTGATCTCCGGCCTAGGCTCACTACCGAGTCAAAGAGGACTAGGCACTGAGCGGCCCCGGGATTCGTGGAGGCTCCAACTCTTGAGAGAATGGAGCCATGAGCAAGTCGAAGCAGTTTTTCCCCAGAGGTGCATGAGCGAGCCGTCCGGAAGGTGCAGGAGCACCGGGGCGAATACGGCTCGTTTTGGGCGGCGGTCGAATCGATCGCGCCGAAGATTGGGTGCGTGGCCCAGACCTTGCTGACGTGGGTGCAGCGACACGAGGTCGACTCGGCGGGGTGCGTGAAGGCGTGACGACCGCCGAGATGAGATTCGAGGACACCCACAGTGTCGCGCGCGAACGCAGGTTTCCCATCACCCGGATACTGGTTGACACCCGCGCAGGGAACTGTCGTTTTGCTGGCCCGGACTACGCCGCGCTTTCGAGAGATGCGCGCGAGTCTATTATTCGAGATCGCTACCAAACTCTGGCTCCTTGAGCGACTCGCGCGATGGGCGTCGGCGCTCGTCCTCGGCTGACTGGCGCGGCTACGCAATCCAGCCCATGATGACCGGGCAGGCAAGCGTGAGGCTTGTAGAGGTTGCCGGAAACGGCGACAGCCCGAACGGGTGGGATGCTCGAACTCAGCGCCTGCACTATTCAAGACGCCCGCAGCAGCGGGCGTTTCATTTCCGGCGTGCTCCACATTCAATCGTCTGGCCGCTCCGAGGCAGCACGCATCACGCGGGCCAACTCCGCGTTCTCGCGGCAGCAGAATTTCAGGCCATAGCCTTCCATCTGGCCCTTGCGACGTCAGATGGTGCGGCTCAGCAAGCAAAGGTAGCGATCTTCGGTCTCGCCGTACTGCGTGCGATGCACCGCGTAGAACACACCGAACGCAATTCCAGCACACCCACAACTTCACGCCGGTCGCGGGTACACGACCACATCAGTCAGCCGCAGCCCGAGCAGTTCGCGAGTGACCGGTATTGCCCCCTGACGACGCTATCCCATCGACAGGGGCTGCCACGACGGTACCGGACTGCGCACCGCCCCGCCGCGATGACCCGACCGGTCGGCGCGCAGGGGCAATTCGCTACTTGCAGAGTAGTCGGCTACATGCAGAATACTTCTGCCGCACACCTCCCGGGTGGATCCATGGCTGTCCTGCACACGCGAACGCTGCCGCAGCTGCGGAATACGCGCGATCTGAGGGCCGAGATCCTGGCTCTCGCCGCCGATTTGGTCGGCAGCCGGCTTCAGGGCCGGCTGGATGTGGTTGCACCCGTGATCAGCGAATCGACGGTGCGGCAGGAATGGGACCGCCTGCTCCCGGCCATCGCCCCGACAGTCCGCTCACGCATGTCGCTGGCCGTCGAGCATGCGGGCGGCATCGTGGCAGAGGAGACCGCCGGGTATGCCGGCGCCACGGACGCCGTACCGCTCAATCGACCCAACTACCGGTTTGAGGTGCTACGGCTGCTGCTGGCGGGCGGGCTTGATCGCTCGCCGTCGTTATTCAGGCACCTGCTGGAAAGCATCGGCGCGTCGCAGACGCCGATCCGCGCGGCGTTGAGTGCACTGAAAGCGGCGGACCTGGTGCATACGCAGGGCCGTTCGCTCTGCGTCATTGCCGACGACCTTTCCCTTGAGCGCCTGGCGCAGATCCGGGCGTTGCCGCAAACCACCCGCTTTCGCTTCGCGCGCGGCGCGCACATCAGACCGCCCGCGCAACTGCTCGAGCGCGCCGCGCTGCTGCTCGGGTCGTCATCGCCCACGGAATGGCGCTCGCTCGCGCTGTCGGGTGCGGCCGCTGCCCATGTGGATGCGCCGTCGCTCGATCTGCTCGGTATGCCGCGACTGGATCTCGTCGCGCACGCGCCACGCGATGCGAAGGGGCTCGATACGCGCTTCGTGCATCGGCTCGACGACGGTCTCGAACAGGAACCCAACGTACTGGCACCGGCACCGGTCGTCGTCACGCTGGTTCGCGCAGACGATCCGGCGTTTCGGCATGCTGCGTCCGCTGGACCACGACTCGCCAACAGGGCCGACGTATTCCTGTCGTTGCTCGATATGGGCTTGCGTGCGCAAGCCCTGCAGTACGCTCGGGCGTTGCGCGCATGAACGGGTTTCCACAGCTCGACCCGGTACTGCTGCTGGCACGCGCGGCAGAGCGAATTCCACCCGCGCTGCGGGGGAATGTCGTCGTCATCGGCAGTATTGCCGCGGCCTGGGCGTTTCGTGATCTTTCGGGCACGCACACCGTGGCGACGAAAGACATCGACCTTCTGTTGCGTCCCGACATCACCGCCATCGCCACGGCCGAAGCCTTGGGGCAGCGGCTGCTCGATGAAGGCTGGCAACCGCAGTATCCGAATGGCATAGAGCCGGGTACCGCAGCAACGCCCGACGATCGGCTTCCCGCGTTGCGCCTGACGCCTCCAGGTGGCGAGAGTCATTGGTTTATTGAGCTGTTGGCGGAACCTTCACGCGATCAAGTTGCGCGAAAGCACGGCGCCGCATTCACACGGACCACGGTGATTTCGGTCTGCCAAGCTTTCGCTATCTCCGCGTAGCCGTGCACGGCGCCGCCGACACCGACCTTGGCCTTTCTGTGGCGAGGCCTGCACGTATGGCATTGGCGCATTTGCTGGAGCACGCCGACCCCGACATCCTGCCGATTGCCGGGATTCCTGGAACACCACCCCGTTTCACGAAGGATGTCGGTCGCGCGGTGTCGCTCTGGTGGTTGGCGCGGCAGCAATCGCCATTGGCGGACGCGCACTGGCTCACCGAATGGAAAGAATCGCTCGATGCGCTATACCCGGACAACACGCTCACGATGAAAGCCGCGGCGAGAAAGGGACTGGGCAGCATCGGTGACCACCTTCGCGATGCACACGCCATTGCACTCAATGGCGTGTTGGCGCCGCACGCGACCAGCCTTGATGCGTTTCGGCGCGCCTATGACACGTTGCATGCGCTGATCGATCGGTTCGCGTAGGGCGGCGATTGTCCCTGCGCCGTTTTGGGCGGCGGCGAGTCCGGACGTCAGTAGTGCATGCAGATGCTGTCGGTGTCGTCGATGAGAAGCTGGCGGCTCAGGCCGCGCATTGCTTCGCGGGAGCCCAGGTGGCGCGAGGTCTGGGCTTTACCGGTGCTTTGCAACCGTCCGACACCGAGCAAATGGCCGCCCCTTACCATCGGCTTCCGCACCACGCATTGCGCAGCACGCAGGTCAGCAGCACGGTTGCCACCTGCCTGAACACGCCGCGGCGGTTCGCGCCCAGATCATCACCGCTGCGCCTCCTGCTCGAATCCATCCTTGAACAGGGGTGTTTCTACCACCTGGGCCAGGTCATACAGCACGGCCGTGTCCATTTTCAGAATGCCGCCCGCCATTTCGCGGGGGCGCGTCATCGCGGAGGGAATGTCGTTCACGCTGTGATAGGCGGCATAGCCCGTTGCACCGTTTTCCCAGGTGTGGACGGCGGGAACACCGGCGTTCAGGAACGGCAGATGATCGGTGTTGGGGTCATTGCCCAGGGAGATGATGGTGCGCAGCTCGGGCGCGTAGGCCGCCGCCGCGGCGGCAAATTGCTGGGCAAGCGACTCATGCGCGGTGCGCGTGTCGATTCGCGCCGGCAAGCTGCCGTCCATGTCGTGGCCGATCATGTCGAGATTGATCATGCCCTTGATCTTGCTGATCTCGCCGTCGGCGACCAGCGCGTTCACATAGTTCACACTGCCGCGCAAGTATTGCTCTTCACCGGAGAAGCACATGAATACGATGCCGCGCCGTGTGGTTGCGCCCTGAAACACGCGCGCCAGTTCGATGACACCGGCACAGCCCGATGCATTGTCATTCGCGCCCGGTTGCGGATCGGTGGTGAGATCGCAGCGCCGGGTATTGCGCGAATCGAAATGTGCACCGACAACGATCCATTCATCGACCAGACCTTGCTTGCGCCCGATGACGTTCGGCAGCGACAGGACCGGCATGACCGTCGGGCACAGCGTGTTCGAGTTGGTCAGCGTGTAGATGTGGTCGTCTGACGTCAGGCCCGACTCCACGAATCGGGCGCGAATCCAGTCGCCCGCATCCAGCAGCATGGGGTTGTAGCTGTTGCGATGGAAGTTGGCCAGGCCCGACATCGTGTCAAACCAGCGGTCCGGGTTCACGCGCGCCACGAGTTCGCCAACGCTGGAATTGACGGCAGCCGGGGCAATCGTGTGCTTCAGGTTGGCTGTGGTCTGCGCCAGCACCACATGGCGCGACGGCGTGCCCGCCTGCTCGATGGCAGGCAGGGTTCGGAGGCTCGGGTCTTTCAGCAAAGCCATGGGCACCCGTTCGCGGGGAAGCGTGCGAATGGCAAAGCCACCGACGCGGGCAACGACGGCAGGCAGGAAATCATCGTGCTCCCGGCCACAGCTCAGCGATTCCACGACGAGCTCGGCGCGCCGGGCGCGAGTCGCTATCTCGCGCGCGGAAATGCCGCTCGTGCTGCGCCAGTGCGAAACGAACGCCTTGCTCGCGGGCTCACCCGCAAATGCCAGCAAGAGTTCGGTCCCCAGCTCGGCGCTCCACAGCACGTGTCTGTCGGCGACGAGCGCCTTGACCTGTTCGTGTCCCGCGTCGCCGATTTCCACGGCAAGCAGGTGCGCCGGGGCATCGATGTCGGTTTCTGGCCCCGCTCTTACGGACTGACTGGCGAGTGAGGTGAGAAGCAGCAGACTCAGGGCCAGAATTCTCATGGGTTCTCCGGATGGGTTCGTGGCTGACTGTTGCGTCGGCGGTGCAGGTTCAGCCTGGCACGTGGACCAACCCCCTCGTCAGCGAGAAGAGCGGTCCATCCTGGTGTGGCGCCATGCACGAACGCGCAGCACGGCCGCGAAGTCGATCAATTTTCTTGCGGGCCGGGTTTCGTCCAGCGTGCGGCCCTTGCGTGGAGAGCCCGTCAGGATTGAAACCGCAGCCACTGTCGCCGCCGGCGCAACCGCTGACTGTATGGCAGCGCGGGAGGGGGCAACACAGGACACCCGGAAAATTTTTGCGTCATTGAGATTCACCGCGCGCAGCGATGGCGGCTTGCCCCGGCACAGCGCCCGCGAACGCGATCGCCAGCCGTCCTGCACGCAACCCGACCCCGCGCCCGGGCCGAAGCCCACTCGCACGCCGCGGCAAGCGCTGCCCGGAATGGGCCCGCCTAGCACAAACCCAATAGCCCGTCAAAGGGATTTCATCACATATACGCGCTATGGCACTTAACTACTTTTTTCATAAATAGTCATTACCATACGGCGCTTCAGGGGGCGCAATCTGGAAGTAACCACGGATCTACACTTTCAACCACGGAGTCATCCAATGACGCGTTTCCGCATTTCGGTTCTTGCACTCTCCATGATTTCCGGCGCTGCCATGGCGCAGGGCTCGCTCGATCAGGTTCTGACGCAGAAGGAAGGCCTCGAACGCATCAGCGACGGTCTGTACGCTGACAAGCAGGGCAACGACGCTTCCTACGTTGCCACCAATCAGGCCGGCCGTGAGGCTCTGGTCACGATCATGATGCAGGACCGCGCCATGCTCGAACGGGCTTACTCGGTCGACGGCATCAACCGTTCCGAGCAGGCCGCGCTCAATGACATGGACGCCTCGATCGCCGAGCTGTCACAGCCGGCCGCGAAGATGACCAGCGAGAAGAACGGCACCTGCGGCACCACGCAGATCTACGCCCGCGCCACGGCGGACGGCGGCACCTCGGCAAGCGGCTACAGCGTCGCCAGCAACGCCTCGGGCCCGGTGGCGGCCACCGCAAACTTCGCGTCGACCGTGATCGGCGCCAACTACCAGAACCACAACGCCGTCGGCGCCGCGCCGGCCTCGGTCAGCAGCGCCGATCCGAACGCCTGCTACTCGGCCAGCTACGCCACCGTGACCTGCCCGGGCAAGAGCTACCCGGCCATCACGGCCTATGGCTTCAGCTACCGCGTCGCTCCGGGTTGCTACATGTAAGTCAGCGCCAGACATTCCCGCACGAACCGCACCGGTTCGTGCGGGAATCCGGCCACGCCGGCACGCATTGCCGGTTGTGCGCTTCGGCCCGGCCGGGGGCCGCTGCCTCACCGCGCATTCCTGAATCACTCACCGGCCCGGCCATAGCGGCCGCTCGGCGCCAGTACCGGCACTCGCCGCCCTGCTTCGCTACAGCGCCCGTTCGAGCACAGCCTTGAGTGCGCGGGCATCCGGTCCGTCGAGCAGCGCGTCGTAGGCCGCGTCGTCCACCGCCCCCATTCGCTGCGCACCCTTCGCCTCCGACCACGCACCCACCAGGGCCGCCAGCGCGTCGGGCGCCTGGGTATGCAGGGCTTCGAGTACCGCCGTGGCTCGGGCGCAATCCAGCCTGCCGCCGTCGCGACAGACCACCGGCCCCGGCGGAATTGGCGGCGAGCGCCACAGCTCCACGATTCCGGCGACATTGCCGCCGGCCTTCGCCGCCTGCCACGGCGCGTCGGCGAGCGCGGCAATGTCGGCACTGCCGTCCTGCATGGCGGCGAGCGCGGCATCGTGCGTTCCGGCATTACGCGTGGCGACAAAGCGCGTGCTGTCGACACCGTGCGCGGCCAGGTGCAGATCCTGCACGAGACCACCCGAGGTCGAGCCGGGGATGACCTGCGCGTAGCGCAACTGCGGCGCGGCGGTGCGCAGGCTGGCCACATCCGCGACGGTGCCGGCGCGCGCGAGCAGCACGCCGCGGTAGGTGTCCAGGGTCGCGGCGGGCACCGCGAACGCGGCGAGCGCGCGGACCGCGGGGTCGTCACGGACCGCGAGGTAGACGAAGGTATTTGTCACCGCCATGTCGACGCTGCCGTCACGCAGTGCGGCGGCCAGGGCGCGCGGGGATTCGAGCACGCGGACGATGACTGGCTTGCCGAGCCTGCGCTGCAACTGCGCGGCCAGCGGCGCGAGCGCCGCGGCGCGGTCGTAGCGCGCGTAGGCATAGGTGGCGAGTACAGCGGTATCGCTGGCGGCTCGCACGGGCGCACACAGGCCCAGTAGCACCAGCGTGGCGGCGAGGAAACGGGTGATCGGCGTCATGGGGAGCGTCGCTGCAGTCGGCGTGGGTCACGCGCGCGACGGATGGTGACGCAACCGCGCGCGCTTTCCCATTACGGCATCGCAGGCGTGCGCATGGCCGCAACATCCGCACTGGCCAGCCGGTGCCACGCGGCTTATCGTCCGTGTTCTTCTGTCTGCGGAACTGTCGCCCATGCGCTTCATGCTGCTGATCTATACCGACGAGAATCTGCTCAACGCGCTGCCGCCGGGTGAGTTCGATCGCCTGATGCGCGAGTGCATCCGGCACGCCGACGAACTGCGCGCAGCCGGCACCCTGATCGATTCGCAACAGCTGGAGCTGCCGTCGACGGCGCGGTCGCTGCGGCAACGCCACGAGCAAATGGCGGTCTCCGACGGCCCGTTTGCCGAGACCAAGGAGATGCTCGCGGGCTTCAACCTCATCGAAGCCGCCGACATGGAAGAGGCCGTGCGGATCGCTGCCGAGTTTCCGTGGACGCGCACGGGCAGCATCGAGGTTCGACCGGTGCGCGATTTCGACGCGGTGCGCGCCCGGGTCTGCGCGTGACCGAGTCCCGGCTGCGACTCACTTGCCCGGCGCGTGAGTCTGGCCGCGTTTCCGTTCCCGCCACGCATCCGCACTGAACAGCGCGAGCCCGAGCCAGATCAACGTGAAGGTGACGGCGCGCGCGTGGCCGAAATGTTCGCCGTAGAAACCCACGGCCAGCACGATGCCGATCGACGGGCTGATGTATTGCAGGAAACCGATCGTCGTATACGACAGGCGCTGGGCACCCGCTGCGAACAGCGCAAGGGGGATGGTGGTGACGATGCCCGCCGCCATCAGCAGCAGATCGAGCCCACGCGAGACGTGCAGGAACTGCGCCTGTCCGCCGTTCCACAGGTGCACGAAATAGAGCAGCGCCAGCGGTGAGACGAGCAGGGTTTCGATGCCCAGGCCGTTGAGGGCATCAAGCGGCACGCGTTTACGCAGCAGGCCGTAGAAACCGAAGCTGAAGGCCAGCACCAGCGAAATCCACGGCAGGTGGCCGAGTTCGTAGACCTGATACCCCACACCGAGCGCCGCCAGCGCAACCGCGGCGAGTTGCAGCGGCCGCAGGCGCTCGCCGAGAAACAGCACGGCGAGCAGCACATTGATGAGCGGATTGATGTAGTAGCCGAGGCTCGCATCGAGCATGCGACCGCTGTTGACGGCGTAGACGAAGGTGAGCCAGTTGCCACTGATCAGCAGTGACGTGAGCACGAGCGTGCCGAGCACGCGCGGGTTGTCGCGGAAATGGCGCCAGCCGACGAAGCGCCGCGTGACGCTGAGCACCAGCACCATGAGCACGCCGGACCAGAGGATCCGGTGCACGATGATTTCGGCCGGCGGCACCTGCTGGATCAGCTTGAAGTACGCCGGGGCCACGCCCCACAGCACGAAAGCCGCAAGCGCGTAGATCAGGCCGCGGCGGTAGACGGGGTCCACAGGCGTTCCAGGACGGGAAAACCGCGCAGTCTAGTCCGGTGCGCTCACGGCGCGGTAATGGTTTCTCGTGCAACCGATGGCGATGCCCGCAGGTGCACCTGGACCCGACCCGCCCGCTCATTCCCCTTCCGTTACGTCGCCGGCCGCTGCGCGACCTTGGGTTCGGCGATCTCGCCACCGGGTTTCGCCTGGCCCGCCATCTCGTGCCCCGCATCCGCAGGCAGGCGCCACAGAGGCCAGAACGACAGCGCGGAACACACCCCCACGACGGCAAAGGCGACAGTGAAATTCGCTGCGGCAGTTTCGGGCGCACCGCTCAGCACCGCGGCGAGCTGCAGCGCATAGCCGCCGATCGCGACGCCGATACTCAACGACAGTTGCTGCATCATGCCGGCGAGGCTGCTCGCCTGCCCCATCTGCGCCGGCTGTACGTCGGCGTAGGCGATGGCATTCAGGCTGGTGAACTGCAGCGAGCGGAAGCAGCCCGCAACCAGCAGCACGGCGGACATGACGAGGTGCGGCGTGTCGGCGCGAAACAGCCCGTAGCCGGCGAGCAGCACCGATGCCACGAGCGCGTTGACCATGAGCACGCGGCGGAAGCCGAAGCGGCGCAGGATGCTCGCGGCGAGGGTTTTCATGAACATGGCGCCGGCCGCTGCCACGAACGTGACAAGGCCGGACTGCAATGGATTCAGGCCGAAGCCGAGTTGCAGCATCAGCGGCAGCAGGAACGGCGTCGCGCCGACACCGATGCGGAAAAGCGAGCCGCCGAGGACGCCGGCGCGGAACGTGGAATGCCGGAACAGGCCGAGATCGAGCAGCGGCCGCGGATGCCGCCGCGCGTGCAGCCCGTACGACAGCAGCAACCCGAGGCCGACGACGAGGCAACCGAGCGCGGCATACAGCGGTACGAGGTGCTGCCCCACGGTCGAGAAACCGAACAGCGCAAGAGCAAGGCCGCCCCCCGACAGGGCAAAGCCCCGGCCGTCGAGCGGCCCGGACGGTTCGCGCAGGTTGGGCACGTGGCGCCACGCAAGGACGATGCCGAGCAGGCCCATGGGCAAGTTGATCAGGAAAATCCAGCGCCAGTCGAACCAGGTGACGATGAGGCCGCCGAGCGGCGGGCCGAGCATGGGTCCGATCAGCGCCGGTATCGTCAGCCAGCTCAGCGCCACCACGAGCTCGCTCTTTGGCACGGTGCGCAGCAGGACCAGCCGTCCGACCGGCACCATGAGCGCGCCGCCCATACCCTGCACGAAACGCCCGGCGACCAGAGCCGGCAGCGACGTACTCGCCGCGCAACCGACGGAGCCCAGCAGGAACACGCCGATCGCGAGCACGAACGTGGTGCGCGCGCCGTAGCGGTCGGCGATCCAGCCGCTGACCGGAATGAATACGGCCAGCGCGACGAGGTAGGTGGTCAGGGCCAGCTTGAGCGCAATTGGCGAGGTGCCGAAGTCGGCCGCGATGGCCGGCAGCGCCGTCGCAATCGCGGTGGAATCCATGTTCTCGATGAACAGCGCGCAGGCGATGATCAGCGGCAGCCGTCGCTCCGGCCTCATGCAGCGGAGCCCGCTTCGAACGATGAGAGAGGTTGCGGCATCGCCCGATTGTGCGGATTGCGCGCGGCGGGGCAAGCCGCATCGTGGCGGCGATTCAGGCAGTGGACGGCGGATTCGCGAGTCGCTCCACGAGGAATTCGACCATCGCACGCAGGCGCGGGAGCCGCCGCAGATCGCGGTGGTAGCCGAGCCAGGTGTCTCGTCCCGGCGGTTCGCTGCCCAGGTCCACGCGCTCGAGTTCGGCGACGTGATCGCCCAGCATCACCGGCAGCACGGCGAGGCCCGCGCCCTGCGCGCACAGGCGCGCCTGTACGTCACGGCTGTTGCTGCGCAGGCCGACGCGCGCCCGGGGCAGCGCGCGACCGAGCCAGCTGTCGTCGGGCGTGCCGGTGAACCCGGCGTCGAGCGCCACCAGGGTCGCACCGCTGCCGTCGCCGCGGCGCGGCAGCGGCAGCCCGCGACGTTGATAGGCGGCATAGCGGATGTGCATGAGCTTGCGCGAGACGACATCGGGCTCGCTGAAGGCGCGGATGCGGAACGCGAGATCGGCCTCACGCCGCGACAGGTTCAGAAAGCGCGCATCGGTGAGCAGTTCGATGCCGACCTGCGGATGCCGCACGGCAAACTCGGCCAGCACCGGCGACAGCACATGGGTTCCGAACCAGTCCGACGAGGTCAGGCGCAGCGTCCCTTCGAGCTGCGTGGCGCGGCCGGCAAGACGGCGCTGCAGGGCCAGCGCCTCGTGCTCGATGCGCTCGGCATGATCGAACACGGCGGCCCCCTCGTCGGTCAGCACGAATCCCGTTGCGGTGCGCTGGAACAGCGCGTGCCCCGCGGCCGCTTCCAGTGTACGCAGCCGCCGGCCCATCGTGGGTTGCGTCATGCCGACGCGGCGCGCCGCAGCGCCGAGCGTGCGTTCGCGCGCGATGGCCAGGAACAGGCGCAGGTCGCTCCAGTCCATCGTGGTCATGGGTTCATCCGGCACGGGCCATGCAATTGTGTTTGACCATCATGCCGTGATCGCCATTTTCATGCACGGATGACTGGCCTACCGTGTCGCTGCGGATCGCGACACGCACCCGCGTGCCATCCCGCCCCTGGAGTTGCCGTGGTCGACCTTCGCCCCACCCGACGTCTTTTCATCCGCCTGTCGTTGGCGGCGCTGTTTCTCGTCGTAGCCGTACAGGCCTACCGACTGGCCCTGCTGCCGGCGCTGCTGACTGTATTCGCGCTCGACGAAGCGGCCACCGGCATCCTGCGGCGCTTCGGCATTCTGGCGTTCGCGATGGCGAGCTATGCCGCCTACGTTTGCGTTGTGGAAAAGCGCGCGGCGCGTGAGTTGTACGGGGCACCGCGCGCCATGCTGATCGCCGCGGTTGCCGGGGCTGCGCTGATCTCACTCACCATCCTGCCCCTGTTCGCACTGGATGCGTATCAGGTCAGCGCGTACCGCGGCCTGAAGGGCGAACTGCTGCGCGTGGCCAGCGTGATCCTGATCGCCGCGACGCTGGAGGAATTGGTCTATCGCGGCATTCTGTTTCGCCTCGTCGAAGAGGCCTGGGGCACCGTGCCTGCGCTGTGGCTGCAGGCAGTGATCTTCGGCGCAGCGCACGTGGAGAACGTGATCGACCAGGCCACGCCGCTGGAGCTCGCGGGGACGCTGCTGTCCTGCATGCTGCTGGGCGCGTTCTGGGCACTGTTGTTCGTCTGGACCCGCAATATCTGGGTCGTGGGCCTGAATCATGCGGCGTGGAACTTCGCCATCGTCCTGAGCGGAGCACCGCTGTCGGGCCTGGAGGAATGGCGCGCCATCGCGCCGATCACCAGCACGGTGCAGGGTCCCGACTGGCTCACGGGCGGACTGTTCGGCCCGGAGGCGTCGGTGATCACGTTGACCGTGTTGAGCGCGAGCCTGGCAGGCCTCTGGCACCGGACGCGTGGGCACCGCCTTCGTGCGCGCGCGGCCTGAGCGGGCGCCGGTCGCACCGCGGCATCAATCGTCCAGTTCCCCGAATTCGTCGGCAAAGATTTCATCCACGAGCGAGACGCGATAGAGCGACGCGGAGCCGATGCCATAGGTGCCGAGGTAGAGCTGGCCGTCGGTCCCGATGCCGAAGCCGGTCGGCGGTTTCGGCGCCTGGCCGAGTCGCGTGCTCGCCCAGGTGAGTTCGTCGCCGCTGGCCGCCGCATAGACGGTGTTGCTGCAGAAATCGGCGTAGACGTAGCGCCCTTCGAAATTGGCGTAGAACGCGTTGCGCAGGCGTAGGCCGCCGACGACGGCACAGCCCTGGTTGTGGTCGTACTCGATGATTGGCTGCCAGAGTCCAGTCACGTCGCAGCCGGGCTCCGGATAACAGTGCGCGCCTTCCATGCGGTTCCAGCCGAAGTTCACGCCGCTCATCGTGCCGGCGGGAACGTGGTTGACCTCCTCAAAGAGCGACTGGCCCACGTCGCCGAGCCAGAGATCGCCGTTGGCCGCGTCGAAGCTGAAGCGATACGGATTGCGCAGGCCCAGCGCCCAGATCTCCGGGCGCGCGCCGACGATGCCCACGAACGGGTTGTCGGCCGGAATGCCGTAGGGCTGCCCGACTGGCACATTGTTCACATCGATACGCAGCAGCTTTCCGTACAACTCTGCCAGCGACTGCGGATCGTGCACCGGCGTGAACGGCGGGCCGCCGTCGCCGCAACCGATGTACAGATAGCCGTCCGGACCGAAACGCACTTCGTTGCAGTTGTGAGTCGGGTGCGGCTGCTCCAGCGTGAGCAGCTCGGTCTCGGAAGCGGGATCCGCCGCGAGCAGGGGTCCGGGCAACAGGCGGAAACGCGCGATACGCGACGACTGGTCGAGCCGGATGTAGTGCACGTAGACGTACGGATTGGCTGGAAACGCCGGCGACAGCGCGAAACCGGTGAGTCCCTGCTCGAACCCGCTGGAGCGCGTGCGGTCGGTAATGTCGAGAAACGGCGCCGCGCGCAGCACACCGTTTTCGACGAGACGCACGCGGCCTGGCTGTTCGGCAATGAACAGCACACCGGGATAGAACGGCGCCGATACGATGGTGGTGAGGCGATCGAGGTCGTTGGCGACCGGCTGAAATTCAACCAGATCGCCACCGGCCTGCGTGCGCCGCGACGACAGCAGCGCGACGGCAATGAACCCCAGCGCAGCACCGACCCGGAAACGTCTCACGCGGCTTGCTCTCTCGATCGCAGTCAGGCGCGGATACTACCGCGTGCGGTTGGCGAGTCGCAGCCACCGCGCCCTGTCAGGCCATCGCGCGTCGCGCAGCGGCGAGCCGGAACGGTTGCACCGACCGGCACGAACCGTCATGGTGGAGACCCTCCCGCAACAGAGGCAGCTCATGGCTCACACCCATGCCCCCGGTCTGGTCCTGCGCCTGGATCCCGACGAACTGCTCAATCACGGCGCGCAGTGCAGCTGTGACATCGACCTCGCTGTGAAGGCGCAGCACTATTTCCTGTGCATCGCCAGCGATGCCAAGGAGGCGATCTGGCTGCCGCTGTTCAACGGACCGCGCGTCGGTACGCGCGAGATTCCCGCCACCGCGAAGGCCGGCGACCGCCGCTGGACGAGCGGACCGTCGCACTACCCGACCGATCAGATCTGGCGCGCGCCCCACAAGGCCGTGCAGCGCGCCGCGAGCGTGGCGCACGATCAGACCACGGGCAAGAACGCGAACACGGTGGCCATCAAGTTTGTGCCGCCACGGGAGGAGTTTCCGGCGCTGGCAAACGCAAGCGTCGACAATCGGCCGGGTTGAGTGAGTCGCGCCGCGGCAGCGAACGCTGTCGGGCAGCTGCTACCGCGCTGGACAACCCGAGAGTACGCATCGTCAGCTACTGGAAATCGCTGGCGAATATCGCCTCGACAAACGGTTCGACGCGCCACAGCTCCATGCCGTGGTAGCCGTCGTCAGCGCTGAAATATCCGACGTTACCCGCTGTCGCGAGCATCCGCGGCGCCGACGAGCGCCGTCCCGGCACAATGTCGGCGGCCAGTGTCCAGCCATCGCCGTCACCGCTCATGCGACAGAGCTCGTCGCCGGTCTCAGGCCCAGTGCACGCGAAGACCACGGTATCGGCATCGAGGACCAGCGGACGGCCTTGGTTTGCCCCCAGGCCGCCTGGGCGCGGTACCAGGCGCGTTCCCGAGGCAGTACCGTCGCTGACGGCGTACTCGAAACGCAGGGGATCGTGCCGCGCCACGACCATGTGCAGGTGCCTGCCGGTCGATGACATGCCGTCCGTTGTACCAAGGCCACTGGCGATTTGCCGGGTCCCATCTGCGCTGCCATCGGTGATCCAGAGGTCCCCGACATAAGTGATAAACGCCTGGCGATCGCCGAGCGGTGCGAATCCAATGATCTGGTCGGACGGCGCGGCGAGGCGCTGCGTGCCGGCCGCCGTGCCGTCGGAGCGATACAGCCCGCAGTCGCCGCCGTTCATGCCGACGCAGGCCGTGAACAGCAGCGCGCCGCCCGCAACCGGTGCCGCATTGTCCGAACGCACGTCGGTGACGGGCAGGTCCGGCGCCACGACGAACGTGCCGGGCAAGGTGCCGTCGCTGCGCCAGAGCCGGCTGCGGTGCACGGCCATCACGAGAGTGCCAACGGCACCGATCACGCCGTAGCGATCTGCGGGCGTACCACCGGGCGCAACTACACCTGCCTGCAGGTCCGAGCTGCGCAGGCTGCAGAGGTTGTTCTTCGACATCAACGTATCGCAGTGAAACAGCGCCACGCTTGCATCGGATGCAACGGCGATGCTGTATGTCGCCGACTCCCAGAGCAACTGCACGGCGCTGAAATCGCGGTCGGTCCTGAACACGCGCGCTGCCGGCTCGTCTGGATGCAGCGTCGTGAAGACGACGCCGTCACCGAAGGCCGCGACTCTTGCGGTATGACTGCCCGCCGCGTGCGGCAACCCACGCGTGCCGGAAGCAGTGCCATCGGTCCGCCAGAGCTGTGAATGCGGTCCTGACGGCACGCCCTGGTAGTTGACGAAGTAGACGGTATCAGCGCGTACGACCGCATCGTTGCGGGAAAGCCTGACACCGTCCGCGGTACGCCGCGCGATGTCGTGCAGGCGGTGCGTGCCGGCAACAGTGCCGTCACTACGCCAGAGCTCGTTGCCGGTGACGCCGTCGTCAGCCGCGCCGATCGCAAGCGGTCCGAGGGATGCGATGTCCCGGCGGTTGGTGAACAGCGGCTGCGTGCCGAGATCCACCGCCCGCGCCGTGAGCGGATCGATCGCGTACAGGTTTCCACCACTGCGCACGTAGAAGCGTTCGCCTGCGGCGACCAAGGTGCCGTCGCCTGACAGCAGCAGCGGCTCAGGGCCCAGGGTCGCCGTGCGCGTGCCTGACGGCGTGCCGTCGCTGACGGTGACGACGAAGGGACTTCCGAAAGATTCTCTTCGCAGGAACGCCAGCCGCCCGTTGACATCGGCGACGTCACCGGTCGCCATGCCGTCGAACTCGACGACCGGCACCGACTGATCGCTGCGATACAGGCGCACATCGTCGCCTTCGTCGGCGACAACCAAGGCCACATCGTCGATCGCGACGATCGGGTAGTTCGGATAGGTGTCGCCGCTCCTGACGAGCTGTGTGCCGGCAGCCGTGCCGTCGCTGCGCCACCATGCCCAGCCCGGACTGCGTGACATCAGGAAATGGCAGTGTGCTCCGGCACGAACGGCGGACACGGGAACACCGGTTTCTGCTATCGCCACAGTCGGTCGCGTGCCGGACGCGGTGCCGTCACTGGTCCACAGCGCGCGCCCGCTGCCGTGGCGGCCGGAGAACACCGCGCGGCCATCGAGCACACAGACCTGCTGCGGATGGATGGTGTCGTCGAGCGTGGTGGGGGCGTACAGCTGCTGCGTACCCGCCGCGGTTCCATCGGTACTCCAGAGCGTTTCGCTGACGAGATCGGTGAATACGAGCCGCCCGGACATGCTCGCGAGGCGCTCGATGCGCCATCGATGGCTGCTGGTCTGCGGCGCGAAGTCCGCAAGTTTCGTGACCACTCGCGTCGTGAGATCGAGTGCCACGATGACGTGGCCGTACGCCGAGGTAACCGGCGTGATGTCCTGCACCGACACGATGAGCCGGTCGCCGATCCGACCCAGTACATACGGATCGGACAGGTTGCCAATCGCCGAAAAATCGAATACGAGCACCTCGTTCGCCGAGGTGCCGTCGGTTGAGAACAGCTGGCGCCCGACATCGTGGCGCCAGGCCGAAAAGTAGACCCGCCCCGAATCAGCGTAGAACCCGCCCGGATCCGAGCCAACAGCGACCGGCGCCGTATTCGCATCGGTGACCAGCGTCGTTCGAACTGGCTCGGCCCGTGTCACCGCCAGCGTCGACAACAGCGTGATGACGACGGTCCATCCTGCAGCACGTTTCAAGCCATGACTCCTGCCGGGCGACATGACCGTGCCCGGCGCTGCCGTTATGTCGCCCTGCTCGGGATGCGTCACGGGCGGGGCAACCGCATCGACGACATGCCGATGCCGGCGCCGGAACTCACACCCGCGTCGGATTCGCCTTGTCCGGGTCGATCTTCCATTCCTTGATCGCGCGCGCGACGTCCTTCGCATGCATCTTGCCGTCGGCGGCCAGGGCGGCGATGGCGGCCTGGGCGATGTAGTAGCGGTCGACTTCGAAGAAGCGGCGCAGGTTCGCGCGGGTGTCGCTGCGGCCGAATCCGTCGGTGCCGAGCACGGTGTAGCGCATGCCGTCGGGCAGGAACGCGCGGATCGAATCGGCGTGCTGGCGCACGTAGTCGGTCGCGGCGATGGCGGGGCCGGCACGACCGTCGAGGCACTGCGTGACGTAGGGTTTGCGCGGCTTGTCTTCGGGGTGCAGGCGGTTCCAGCGTTCCGCGTCATGGCCGTCGCGGCGCAGTTCGGTGAAGCTCGGGCAGCTCCAGATGTCGCTGCTGACGCCGAAGTCCTTCTCGAGCAGCTCCGCCGCGGCAATGACTTCGCGCAGGATGGTGCCGGAACCGAGCAGTTGCACGTGCGGCGCGTTTTTCTTCGGCTTGCCGCCGTCCTTCAACAGGTACATGCCCTTGATGATGCCCTCTTCGACGCCTGCCGGCAGGTCGGGATGGCTGTAGTTCTCGTTCATCACGGTGATGTAGTAGTACACGTCTTCCTGCTCGGTGAGCATGCGGCGCGTACCGTCCTGCAGGATCACCGCGACTTCGTAGGAGAACGTCGGATCGTAGGCCCTGCAGTTGGGGATGGAACCCGCGAGGAGATGGCTGTGGCCGTCCTCGTGCTGCAGGCCTTCGCCATTGAGCGTGGTACGGCCGGCGGTACCGCCGATCAGGAAGCCGCGCGCACGCATGTCGCCGGCGGCCCAGCACAGGTCACCGACGCGCTGCATGCCGAACATCGAGTAGAAGATGAAGACCGGCAGCATCGGCAGGTCGTTCGTGCTGTAGCTCGTCGCCGCGGCGATCCAGCTGCAGGTTGCACCCGCTTCGGTGATGCCTTCCTGCAGCACCTGGCCGGCCTGGTCTTCGCGGTAGTACAGCAGCTGGTCGGAATCCTGCGGCTTGTACTTCTGGCCGAACGGCGCGTAGATGCCGATCTGGCGGAACATGCCTTCCATACCGAACGTGCGTGCTTCGTCGGCGACGATCGGCACGATGCGCGGGCCGATGGTCTTGTCGCGCAGCAGCAGGTTGAGCCCGCGCACGAAGGCCATTGTCGTGGAGATCTCGCGTTCGCCACTGCCCTTGGTGATCTGCTCCAGCGCGGCGAGTGCGGGCGTCGGCAGCGAGGCCGATTTCTGCCGGCGCTGCGGCAGCGAACCGCCGAGCGCGGCGCGGCGCTCGAGCATGTAACGGACTTCGGGCGAGTCCTTGCCCGGATGGTAATAGGGCACATCGGCGAGCTTGTCGTCCGGCACCGGAATGTTGAAGCGGTCGCGGAACGCACGGATCGCGTCGTCGTCCATCTTCTTCTGCTGGTGCGTGATGTTCATCGACTCGCCGGCGCCGCCCATGCCGTAACCCTTGACGGTCTTGGCCAGGATCACGGTCGGGCGCCCGTTGGCATTGGTCATGGCTTCGGCGTAGGCCGCATAGACCTTGTGCGGATCGTGACCGCCGCGGTTCAGGCGCCAGATGTCCTCGTCGGACAGGTTCGCGACCATTTCGCGGAGTTCGGGGTATTTGCCGAAGAAGTGCTCGCGCGTGTACGCGCCGCCGAAGGCCTTGCAGGCCTGGTATTCGCCGTCGACGGTTTCCATCATGAGCTTGCGCAGCAGTCCCTTGGTGTCGCGCGCGAGCAGCGGATCCCAGTACGAGCCCCAGACCACCTTGATCACGTTCCAGCCGGCGCCGCGGAACACGCCTTCGAGTTCCTGGATGATCTTGCCGTTGCCGCGCACCGGGCCATCGAGGCGCTGCAGGTTGCAATTGATGACAAAGATCAGGTTGTCCAGATTTTCACGACCAGCCAGCGATATGGCGCCCAGCGATTCGGGTTCGTCGGTCTCGCCGTCGCCCATGAAGCACCAGACCTTGCGGTCAGTGACCGGCATGAGGTCCCGGTGCTCGAGGTATTTCCAGAAGCGCGCCTGATAGATCGCCATGATGGGGCCGAGCCCCATGGAGACGGTCGGGGTCTGCCAGAAGTCGGGCATCAGCCACGGATGCGGATAGGAGGACAGGCCGCCGCCGTCGACTTCCATGCGGTAGCGGTCGAGCTGCGCTTCCTCGATCCGCCCCTCGAGGAAGGCTCGGGCGTAGATGCCCGGGGAGGAGTGGCCCTGCACGTAGAGCAGGTCGCCCGGATGGTTTTCGCTCGGGGCGCGCCAGAAGTGGTTGAACCCGACGTCATACAGCGTGGCCGACGAGGCGAAGCTTGCAATGTGGCCGCCGAGTTCGCCGGGCTTGCGGTTCGCACGCACGACCGTGGCGAGTGCATTCCAGCGGATCAGCGAACGGATGCGCCATTCCAGCGCCGCATTGCCGGGGTTGCGCAGCTCGGCATGGGTCGGCACCGTGTTGACGTATTCGGTCGTCGGCTGAAATGGCAGATGCCCGCCGGCGCGCCGCGTCGCGTCGACCATGCGTTCGAGCAGGTAGTGCGCGCGCTCGGGACCGTCGGCACCGATCACGGCATTGAGCGCGTCGATCCACTCCTGGGTTTCGGTCGGGTCCAGATCCTGGTTGAGGATGTCCTGCAGCATGTTCATGGGTAATCCCTCCACGAACGCCGTGAGCCTGGGGAGGAGTGGCGTTCTTGCTGTTGTCGTTTTGTCGAAGCGGGGATCGCCGGCGGGCGATGCATCGGCCCGAGTTTACCGGCTTAAGTGCCTGTGCTGTATGGCCAACGGCCGTTTTATCTGCGGTAAATGTCCGCTCCTGGCACGATCGCGCTGTCCCATCCGGCCAAACGCCGGCTAAACCGGTTATTGACAAACTCACAACCTTCACGGACCCGGGCCTAGGCTCGCCCGCAGTGTCATTCCGACCGGCCACGCGACGTATGCAGGGCCGGCCGAAGCGAATCCGGACCGTTGTCCGGAGCGCGACACGCCCGGTCTGATCGAAAACAGGGAGTAGGCACCATGGGCAAGTGGATGAGCTTTCTGATGCTGCTTGGAAGCGGCGCCGCCATGGCGACCGATCTCGTTGTCTATGACGACGCGCTGCAGAATGGATTCCAGAACTATTCCTACGGCGGCGGCTCGACGTTCGACAGCAACGAACAGGCGCATACGGGCACCTTGTCGATCCGTTTCGTCGGCGGCAGCGGCAAGAATGCCTACAACGCGGTGTCGTTCTACACCGAGCCGGACCTCATGACGAACCTGTACCCGGTGCTGCGCTTCTGGGTGCACGGCGGTGCCACGGGCGGGCAGCAGCTCTACCTGTTCCTGCAGCACAACGGCCTGATCGTCGCGCAAGCCGAACTCGATTCCTACATCGCCGAAGGCGCGGTAGCGGCCGGCGTCTGGCGTGAAGTGGTCGTACCGCTGACGACCGGCGCGATGGGCTATTCCGGCGCCTACGACCGCGTCGACATCCAGAGCGACTCGGAAAACGCACAGCCCGTGATGTACATCGATGATGTCGTTCTTGCCCAGGACTTCACACCGCCCCCCGACGCCATCTTCCGCAGCGGCTTCGAAGGTGTCGGTCTGCCGCCAGCACCGAATGGGCTCGTGCAGGAGCGCGGCGTCGGCGTGCAGGGCTTCGTCAGCGACCGCTTCACCTGGCGCGACGCTGCCGGCGAGCCCCGCGTCGCCGTGCTCGCGCACAACGACGGGCAGATAGGCCCTACCGGCTCGCACGGCGGCGAGTTGCGCGAATTCCGTTACCAGGTCGCCGGCGACACCCGCATCGTGGCGGCCTCGTCCAGTGGCGCCAGCGGCTTCGGCTACGTGGTCAGCCACCGCAGCGAAGGTACTGCCGGGATCGGCGTGGACGACTCGCCGCTGGGCCACGGTTTCTCCGGGAACTACCAGCGCGTATGGCAAGGCCGCCACCACGCGATCTTCCGCTTCACGCAGAACTACCCGCGCTGGTCGAAGACGACGGCAGCGATTCCTAATGCGCTGTATCAGGTGCCGGTCACCATCGACTGGATGTTCGCCACGGGGCGCGACAATCCGCTCTGGGCGATCTCCTGGGATCTCAGCGCCGTGCCGGCCAACGCGGTGGAAGCCGATTCGCGTGCACCCTACGGCGAACTGCTGTTCGACGGCAGCACGAGCGAAGGGGCGCACAGTGTCATCGCCGGCGTGGGCTGGGGCGACCGCTACCGCTTCGCGACGACGACCTCACCGGTCACGTACGCGAGCAGCTGGACCTGGAACACGCCCAACACGGTTCCCTATGTGAAACTGTGGACGACGAACGTCGACGCGACCATGGGCACGGTGCAGACCCAGCCGATCACGCAACAGGACGCCGGCGGCTACTACGGCACCTCGCGCTGGAACACGACGAGCGCCGCCGGCAATGCCTGTGCGTCGCCGGCATCGCTGATGCCCTGCGACTACAACTGGCCGTATCAGTCGATCAATTATTCCTTCGCCGGCCCGGCGACGCCGACCAACAACACCCGCCTCGCCTGGGGCACGAACTTCGGCTTCCTCGGCCAGACCAGCTACTACACGCACGGCTCGGCGTTCTGGGGCGGCCCCTTGCCGAACGCGACCGACTCCGGCTGGCCGCGCCAGAGCTATTCCACATACGTGGTTCTCGGCCCGCACAGCAGCGATCCGGTCGGTGCACAGGTCGCGCAGGTGGAGGCCGCGCAGTCGCTGTCGTTGACCGCGACCATCGGCACCGTCGCGACGGGCGGCCCGGCCGGCGTGAACCGCCCCGACTCGATCACGTACGCACCGGCGGGCTACGACCCGGTCTATGGCACGCTGACCTTCGTCGCGCTCGGCAATGCGCTCGACGCCAACATCGCAGTCGGCAGCGGCACCCTGCGCAAGCCCGTGGTCGTGGTACGCAACGTCAGCGGCGACGCCTACCCAGCCGTACGCCTGAACGGCGTTCCGCTCACGGTCGACGTCGATTACTTTCCGTCACTGCGTGCCGAAACCAGCGAGCTCTGGATCACGCTCAATGCAGACCTGACTGGCGCCACGAACCGGATCGAGCTCGTGCCGTGATGTCGCGCCGTGCCGGATGGGTCACATTGGCTGCGCGAGCGCGGGCGGAACCCCATCCCCACCCATTCCCACCCATGCCCGTCTGGCCCGTCGTGCCCGTCGGGCGTTCAAGGCGTCCAGAACCAGTAGTTCTAAACGGGCGCCTTTCACCCCCTTGAAGGGGAGGATTTCCGGCGCTGTCGCGAAAACCACACGAAATGCGGCAGATAGTGGCCACACCCGACGAATCTGGCCGCAAAGAGCCCTCCCCTTCAAGGGGAGGGTTGGGTGGGGATGGGTTTCGGTTCCGCTGACTGCATCGCACCAGCGAGAGCGGCAGGATTCTTGCCTTCTCGAACACACAGAAGTCGTCGAGACGAACTAGCCGGCTGACCCGACACCGAACTTCGACTGCCCACGAATCTGCGCCTCGACGGTGGAGATCGCGGTCATGTTGACGACGCGGCGCACGGTCGCCGATGGCGTGAGCACGTGTGCGGGTTTGGCGACACCCATGAGGATGGGGCCGAGCACGACGCCATCGGTCATGGCGCGCAGCATGTTGAAGCTGATGTTGGCCGAATCGAGGTTCGGGAACACGAACACGTTCGCGCTGCCGCTGAGTTTCGAGTTCGGGAACAGGCGCTCGCGGATTTCCGGCACCAGCGCCGCGTCGGCCTGCATTTCGCCTTCGACCTCGAGCTTCGGTGCACGCTGGCGCAGGATCTGCAGCACCTTGCGCATCTTTCCCGCCGAGATCGATTCGGAACTGCCGAAGTTGCTGTGCGACAGCAGCGCGATCTTCGGATGGATGCCGAACAGTTTCAGGCGGATCGCGGCCTGCATCGCGGCCTCGGCGATTTCCTCGGCGCAGGGCTCGTGCTGTACGTGCGTATCGAGGAAGAAGAACACACCCTTGTCGTTGAACACGGCGGACATCGCCGACGGCTGCTGCACACCGGTATCGAGGCCGATGATGTCGCGGATGTAGTTGAGCTTCTTGCCGTAACGGCCGACCACGCCGCAGATCATCGCGTCGGCTTCGCCGCGTTCGACCATCAGCGACGCGATCACGGTCGAGCGCGAGCGCACCACGGCCTTGGCGAGCGACGGCGACACGCCGCGGCGCTCCATGATGCGGTGATAGTGCTGCCAGTAATCGTTGAAGCGGGGGTCGTCGTTGATGTTGCACATCTCGAAGTCGACCCCGGGCTGCAGGCGCAGGCCGATGCGCTGGATGCGCTTCTCGATGACGTCCGGACGGCCGATCAGGATCGGGCGCGCAAAGCCTTCGTCGACGACGACCTGTACCGCGCGCAGCACGGTCTCCTCTTCGCCTTCCGCATAGACCACGCGCTTGGGATCGGACTTGGCACGATCGAACACGGGCTTCATGATGAGGCCCGTGCGGAACACGAAGCTCGTGAGCTTTTCGCGATAGGCCTTCAGGTCGGGGATGGGGCGCGTAGCGACGCCGGAAATCGTGGCGGCGTGCGCCACGGCCGGTGCGAGCTCGACGAGCAGACGCGGATCGAAGGGTTGCGGAATCAGGTACTCGGGACCAAATGACAGCGGCTTTCCGCCGTAGGCGCGCGCGGCCACATCGCTGACCTCGCGCCGCGCGAGCTCGGCGATGGCGTGGACGCAGGCGACCTTCATGGCCTCGTTGATGGTCGTCGCGCCGACGTCGAGCGCGCCGCGGAAGATGTACGGAAAGCAGAGTGCGTTGTTGACCTGGTTCGGGTAGTCCGAACGGCCCGTGGCGATGATCGCGTCGGGCCGCACGGCCTTGGCGTGTTCGGGCAGGATTTCCGGATTCGGGTTCGCGAGCGCGAGGATCAGCGGCCTGTCAGCCATCGTCGCGACCATCTCGGGTTTGAGCACGCCGCCGGCGGAAAGCCCCAGGAAAATGTCTGCGCCGGCGACGATCTCGCCAAGCGTGCGCGCGGCGGTGTCGCGCGCATAGCGCGCCTTGTCCGCGTCCATGTCTTCGACGCGGCCGGCGTAGACCACGCCGAGGCGGTCGGCGACCGTGATGTTCTCGGGCTTCACGCCGAGCTGCACGAGCATGTCGAGACAGGCGATGCCCGCCGCCCCCGCGCCCGAGGCGGCCACCCGGACCTTGCCGATGTCCTTGCCGACGACCTTGAGTGCATTGATGACGGCGGAGCCGACGATGATGGCGGTACCGTGCTGGTCGTCGTGGAAGACCGGGATCTTCACGCGTTCGCGCAGCTTGCGCTCGACCGTGAAGCACTCAGGCGCCTTGATGTCCTCGAGGTTGATGCCGCCGAAGGTCGGCTCCAGCGACGCGATGATGTCGACGAGCTTGTCCGGATCGAGTTCGTTGACCTCGATATCGAACACGTCGATGCCGGCGAACTTCTGGAACAGCACGCCCTTGCCTTCCATGACCGGCTTGGCCGCGAGCGGCCCGATCGGCCCGAGTCCCAGCACGGCGGTGCCGTTGGTGATGACCGCGACCAGATTGCCGCGCGCAGTGACCGTCGACACTTCGCCGGGGTCGTCGACGATGGCTTCGCAGGCCGCAGCCACGCCCGGCGAATACGCCAGCGCCAGATCGCGCTGCGTCAGCATGGGCTTCGTGGCAACGACCTTGATCTTTCCGGCAGGGGCTAGACGGTGGTATTCGAGGGCGGCTTTCTTCAGTTCGTCGGCGTTGGACATGGCGACCGTGAGAGTGGGCAGCGCTGGAAGCAATTGCTGCGCAAGGGAAAAATGACGGACCCGGACTATAGCACAGGGGTTTGGACGGGCTTTGACGCGTAGCCGCACGGCGTCGAGGGAATTCGGGAAACCGGCGCTGCGGACGCCCCCCCGCGCGAGCGGCTAGCGTCTGCACGCGATGGAAAGGGTCTCGCCGGCACTCACGGCCGGGTGTATCAGGACGCCGTCATCGCCGGCTTCGTAGAGCGTCACGTCGGCTTCGCGCGCTATCGCATCAAAGCACTGGAGGTCTTCCGCGCTGCCCCGGTCTGCCACGAGTGAACGCGCGCGCTGTTCGGTGAGTTCGGCGACGGCGTGCGCCGGCTCCATCGGCGGACCGTCGTCCAGCACGACCAGCGCGCCGACGCGTGCGATGCGGTGGCGGAAATACGCGTCGCCGACGCGCACGTTGCCGTCGCCGATATCGCAGGCGGCGCTGGCCGGCCGGCCCGAGACGGCGAGGCGTTCGGTGCCGCCGCCCGCCTGACGCCGATAGGCGTCGGCTCGCAGCTCGCGCGCGACGGCGGCGATGCAGCGTTCACCGGCCTCGCTGGGTTCGTCGAGCACGATGGCGTCGATGCCCGCACGTCTTGCCTTCGCAACGAAGGCGCCGGCGCTGTGGTGCAGGCCATTCCAGTCGATGTAGCGATACAACCGGTCCACAGCGTCAGGGCCGTCGACGACCCTGACTGTCGCTGAATGGCGCGGAGGTACCGACGACGCACACGCACACAATGCGCACGCCACAGCACACTGACTGACATGGAACAGCCGACGCATTGAGCCCGCTCGCCTCATTTCGGCACCCACTTCGACCAATGCGTGTTCGGCTCCGCGCTCGCCGGAAACGCCGCGAAATCACCGCTCGCCATGGCGCTGGCGAGCGCACGGAACGTATCGGTGGCGCTTGGTGGGCGATCGAAATCCGGGTGCTGCCATTCATCGAGCACGAGCACGCGTTCGAATCCCGGCGGAACGAAGGCCGAACGCTCCTCGGGCGTCGTCAGCAGCGCTTCGCGGTGCCCGGCCAGCAGCGCGACGCCGGCCCAGAAGCCGATGTCGTCGCTGATGGCCTCGTCGGCACGCACGTCGAGTTGATCCGGAGCGACGGTCCGGCCGCGCACGACGATGGACGTGACGGCCTTGCCGTCGTCGCTGATCGTGATGCTGACCGGCTCGGTCAGGCGGCCGTCGGTGAAGCCCTGCTTGCCATTCACGCCAGGACCGACGAGTTCGATCATGCCGGCAATGCCGCCGAGTCCGGGCCACCAGACCACCGCGTCGAACAGCAGCAGCCACTGGCGCTGCGGCGAGACGAAGACATGCAGCCGCAGGGTCAGGTAGTCGATGTTCATGTTGCCGAGACAGGGCATTTCGATTTTCTCGAAACGCTCGTCGAGGTAGCGCAGGATGGCGGTGGCGTCGGCAGTCATGGCGCGTTCGTCGCAGGCTGGCCGGGCGAGTGTAGCCGCGCTCTCCGCGAGCCGGGGCGCACAACGACGAAGGCCCCGCGAGCGGGGCCTTCGTCGTCAGACAGGGTGATGGAGTGCCGGGATCAGCCGGCCTTCTTGGCCTCACCAGCCTTCAACGTCTCGGTCGTGATGTGGATCTTGACCTCGTCGCTGACGTTGGGCACGTAGTTGCCCATGCCGAAGTCGGAACGCTTGACCACCGTCGTTGCATCGAAGCCGGCGGTCGGCTTCTTGGCCATGGGGTGATCGCCGATCTTGTTCACGGTGACGTCCAGCACTGCCGGCTTGGTCACGCCGTGGATGGTCAGGTCGCCGGTGACTTTCAGCTTGTTGTCGCCGGCCTTTTCGACCTTGGTGCTCTTGAACGTCGCGGTCGGGAACTTGGCGAGATCGAAGAAATCGCTGCTGCGCAGGTGTTCGTCGAACTTGGGCACGTCGGTACGCAGGCTGTCGATCGGAATCGTCACCGAGACCGAGGACTTGGTCAGGTCGGCCGTGTCGAGCAGCACTTCGCCTTCGACCTTGGCGAAACGGGCCGACGGGTTGGACAGGCCGAAATGCGACCACGTGAACACGACGTTGGTGTGATTGCCGTCGAATTCGTATTTGTCGGCTGCAGCCGCAGTCAGCGAAGCGGTGGCGAGCGCGGCGGCGAGGACGAGCTTGCGAAACATAGGGGAAACCTCCGGGTAGGTGGTACTGCGGGTCAGGCGATGCGGCAAGCCTGGTCGAACGTGAAGCGCGGGTTGCGCGGTTTCAATACCGCCGGATTGCCGTAGCCGATGTTGACGAGAAAGTTGGACTTGACCTGCGTGCCGGCAAAGAACAGCTCGTCGGCGAGTGCATTGTTGAAACCCGACATCGGTCCGCAGTCCAGGCCCAGCGCGCGCGCGGCAAGGATGAGGTAGCCGCCCTGCAGCGAGGCATTGCGGAATGCGGTGTTGTGGATGACTTCGGGTTTTCCCTCGAACCACGACCGCGCACCGGTGTTCGGGAACAGCAGGTCCATGTGCTCGTAGAACGCGTGGTCGCTGCCGATCAGGGCCGTGACCGGGGCCGCCATGGTCTGCGCCACATTGCCCTCGTCGAGCGTGCGGCGCAACAACGCCTTGGCTTCCGGCGAACGGATGAACACGATGCGGGCGGGCGAGCAGTTGGCGCTGGTCGGCGCCATCTTCGCAAGATCGTAGATCTGCGCGAGCTGCGCATCGCTCACCGGCTTGTCGAGCCACGCCTTGTCCGAACCACGGAACGTACGTGCATCGTTGAACAGTTGATCGAGGGCAGCGGCGGCAATCGGGTCGTGGGACATGGGGTTTCCTGGCAGGCGACCGCGGCTATGCTGGGGTCGCGCAGTGTAGGGTGGGGTGAAAAGGGGGTCATTGTGCCCGCCGAAAACAGATTGGTGAACCGCGCTCTACAATGCCCGTCTTTCGTACCGAAACTTGCCATGCCGGAAACAGCCACGACCTGCTGGGTCATCACCGACGGTGCCGCCGGCAACGAGCGTCAGGCGCTCGCGCTCGCCGGCAGGCTGGCCGGTACGGTTCGGGCGTGGCGCCTGGAACCCGGCGCGCCCTGGTCCTGGTTTGCGCCGCGGCTGCTGCTCGGCGCCCGTCTGGCGTTGCCTGCACCCCAGCGCGAACAGTTCGCCGCGCCCTGGCCCGCCATCGCCATCGGCTGCGGACGCAGCGCTGCGTTGTTCACGCGCGCGCTGCGGCGCTGGAGCGCCGGACACACGTTCACCGTGCAGATACTCGATCCGCGCATCGCCCCGGGCGAATACGATCTCGTCGTGGCTCCGCGGCACGATCGCCTGACCGGCCCCCAGGTGATTCAGACCCTGGGTTCGCTGAATCCGATCGACGATGCCTGGCTCGCCGATGGCGCAGCCGCTTTTCCCGATCTGGCCGCCCTGCCCGCACCGCGCCGCGCGGTGCTGTTCGGCGCGAACCATCGTGATGTCGCCATCGACACGCAGTATTGCGTTGCGCTCGTCGAGGCGTTCGCGAAACAGCACGCGCGCCACGGCGGCAGTTTCCTGGTCACGACCTCGCGCCGCACGCCGGCCGTACTCGCAGATTTTCTGCGCAGCGCATTCGCGCGGTTCCCGGGCGCATTCTGGAGTGGCGCGGCGGATGGGCCGAATCCCTACGCGGGATTCCTCGCTCACGCACAATCGATCTTCGTCACACCCGACTCGGTCAACATGCTCTCCGAAGCCTGTGCCGTCGGCGTGCCGGTGTACAGCTGGTGGACGCAGCCGGCGCGCGGCAAGCTCGCGCGGTTCCACGATGCGCTGCTGCGCGGCGGGCACCTGCGCCTGCTCGGCCAGGCGGCGCCGGAAGTCCCTGCAGCGGCGCTGCGCGAGACCGCGGCCGTCGCTGCGGAAGTGACGCGGCGTTGGCGAGCATCGCAGGACGCCGGCAGCGATCACCGCTGAACGGGCGCGACCCGTGCGATGCCATGCAGCGGCTCACTGCCGCAGGATCTTCTCCATGCCCCGCCCCTTGGCGAGTTCGTCGACGAGCTTGTCCAGCTGGCGGATGGCCTGCATCAGCGGATCCGGCACGTCTTCCACGCGCACGCCACAGACCAGGCCCTTGATGAGCGAACGGTTCGAGTGCAGGGCCGGCGCCTCGGCGAAGAACGTTTCGACGCTGGCATTCCGCTCGATCTGCTGCCGCAGACCGGCCGTGTCGTAACCGGTCAGCCAGCAGATCACCTGATCGACCTCGTCCTGCGTGCGGCCCTTGCGCTTCGCCTTTTCCACATACATCGGGTATACGCGGGCGAATGGGGTCGGGAAGATTCGATGTCCAGGCATGCGGATTCCTCGCGGGGCGGAAGCGGGCGATCCGGCGCCGGGGTCACCGACCGTCACCGGCACGGGATTCGTGAGCACTGGTCTGCCGGCGGCACTCAACCGGCCGCGCGCTGCTTTCTCCACAACGCGATCAATTCCGCCTCGCGCTCGGGACTGATTCCGGCGCGCGGCGTCGCCCGCCGTTCGGCCGGCTGCGCCTGCCACCACGCCAGCGTGTCGGATGCCGTGGTCTCCAGGGATCGGAAGGTGAGGCCGTGTTCGCGCGCCCGCGCCGTGCTGCGCCGCGCGAAACCCGCCGAATCACCGTCGGCGGGAATCCAGACCGGCAGGTCGCTCCAGGGCGCAACGTTCTGCGCGCGCAGGAACGCGGTATCGGCCCAGGTGAAGGCCGCATCCGATTTCAACGCGCCGCGGACGCGCTGCAGCAGGTCGCGCACAGTCAACACGTCGGCGGGCCCCGTCGCATTGAAGGTGCCGTAAGCGCGCTGCTCGGCCATGCGGATGGTCCACTCGGCCAGATCACGCGCATCGATGAATTGCACCGGATCGGCGCCGCTGCCGGGCGCGAGCACCTCGCCACCCCGTGCGATACGCACCGGCCAGTAGGTGAAACGGTCGGTCTCGTCACCAGGCCCGGCGATCAGGCCGGGTCGGATGAGGGTCGCGCGGTCGCCGAACCAGTGCTTCACCTCGGCTTCCGAGCGCGCCTTGAGCGGGCCGTACAGCGCCATGTTGGCGCGCAGGGTTTCCTGCGTCTCTTTCATCGGGTCGGCGCCGGTGTAGGTGGCCAGCGCCGCGGTCTCGTCCGCGCCGGGTGTGTCGTTTGCCGCGTAGACCGAGATGGTCGAGATGAACACGTAGTGGGCGACCCTGCCCTTCAGCATGCGGCCCGCGTCGCGCACCCAGAACGGGAGCGTCGTCGGATTGTCGATGCAGACGTCCCATTCGCGCCCTTCGAGCGCAGCGAGGTCGCCGGTGTTGCGGTCACCCTGCAATTCCTCGACCTCGCCGGGCCATTCCCGGGGCTTACGCCCACGGTTGAACAGCGTCAGCGTGTGGCCGCGCGCCAGCGCATAACGCACCTGATGCGGACCGGTGAATCCGGTACCGCCGAGTATCAGTATGCGCAGCGGCCTTCGCGGTGATTCGGCCCGCGCGGGCGGAACGATGCCGCCGACCGTCCACGCGGCAGCGGCCGCAGCGGCGAGTTGCAGCCAGCGACGACGATCGATCATGAGCGACCTCCGGTGACGTCGACCGCGGCAGGAGGCCGCGGCACCGGCGGTCATCGTGCCCCGCCCCGGCGGGCGTGGTCCCGTGCCGGATAGCACGGATCAGGGCGACCGCCGATGCCCCGGAACGACCGCATGCGCCTGCCAGAACGGCGCGGCGGAGCGCGTCTCGCGGCGGCGCACTCGCCGCGCGCGGCCTGCCCCCTGTGCGGCCACCTCACGTTCGCGAGCCACGCGGCCCCTCAGGCACAATCGGGCCATCGCCGCACGTTGCACCGGAGCCTTGCCATGCCCACCGCCCTGCTGAGTCAGCTCTACCCGGACCATCTGGCCACGCTGCAGCAACGTACGAGCGTCGCGCTGGAGCGCGGTGGCTTCGATCATCTCGTCATCGCTGCGGGGCAGCCGCGCTATCAGTTCCTGGACGACATGCCCTATCCGTTCCAGGTCAATCCACATTTCAAGCACTGGTTGCCGGTCTCCCGGGCGCCGGGCTCGTGGCTCGTGGTCACGCCGGGGCAACGGCCGCGGCTCATCTACCTGCAGCCGCAGGATTACTGGCACGTGGTTCCCGAAGCGCCCGCCGGTTACTGGGTCGAGCATTTCGACATCGTCATCGTGCGCGAGGCGAACGAAGCCGCCGCGCATCTGCCGGCGCAGGCCGGGCGCTGCGCCATCATCGGGGAAGACATTGCCGCCGTCGGCGAGCACCACCCCAACAACCCGCCGGCGGTGCTCGACTACCTGCACTACCACCGCGCCTGGAAGACGGAGTACGAACTCGCGATGATGCGTGTCGCCTCGCACCTCGGCGCGCGCGCGCATCGCGCGGCGGAGACGGCGTTTCGCACCGGCGCATCGGAATATGCGATCCACATGGCCTACCTCGGTGCCGCGCGCGAAACCGAGAACGAGCTTCCGTACGGCAACATCATCGGCCTCAATGAGCACGGCGCGGTGCTGCACTACATGCAGCTGGAGCGCAATCCGCCGGTGGTCTCGCATTCTCTGCTGATTGATGCGGGCGCGAGTTTCCATGGCTATGCCTGTGACATCACGCGCACCCACGCCAGCCGCGAAGCAACCGAGTTCCAGCAACTGATCGACGCGGTCGATCGCGCCCAGCGGGACTTCTGCAGCCAGGTGCGCGCCGGCAAGAGCTACCCGGAACTGCACCTGCACGCGCACCACGTGCTGGCGACCATCCTGCGCGAACAGGGTTTCATTCGCATGAGCGCCGAAAGCGCCGTGGAATCCGGGGTTTCCCGCGTGTTCTTCCCGCACGGGCTCGGCCACTACATCGGCCTGCAGGTACACGACATCGGTGGTTTCCAGGCAGGCGAGGCCGGCGGCACACTGCCGAAACCGTACGGCCATCCGTACCTGCGTCTGACACGTACGATCGACGCGGGCCAGGTCATGACCATTGAACCTGGCCTCTATTTCATCGACCTGCTGCTCGCCGGGCTGAAGCAGACGCCGCAGGCGCGCGACATCGACTGGGACAAGGTCGACATGTTCAGAAAGTTCGGCGGCATACGCATCGAAGACGACGTGGTCTGCACGGCGGGCGAGCCGGAGAACCTGACGCGCGACGCATTCGCTGCCTTGAACTGATCGCACCGGCCGCGATGCCGCGCCAGCACTGAACCGGGAGACCGACCCGCCATGCGTGAAAACGCACCCCGACTGTTCAACCGCGACAGGGCGGTCCAGCGTCGTCGCCGCCTCATCGAACGCCTGCATTCGCCGCGACTGCAGATGGCGTTCATCGCAGCACTGACCGGCGCCAGCGGCCTGCTCGCTTCCTACCTGCTGCGCCTGGCCGGACTGTCGGCGATGGTGCTGCGCTACCCTATCGCAGTCGGCCTGGCCTACGTCGCGTTCCTGTTCTTTCTGTGGTGCTGGCTGCGCTGGGGTGACGACAATGGCGATGCCCTCGACGAAGCCGGCGACGCCGTCGATGTCGGCACGGACTACGGTGACGCCGGATCGTCGGCCCACCCGGCCGCGGACGCGGCGCCCGACAGTGGTGACCTCGGTATCGATGGCGTCGATGGCGAAGGGGCGCTCATCGGCATCGCGATCGTCGGCGTCATCGCACTGTGCACGGCCCTCTTTGCGGTGTTCTCCCTGATTTCCTTGGCTCCCGTGCTGTTCGCGGAGCTGCTCGTCGATGCTGCGCTCGCCGGCGGCCTGTATCGTCACGTCCGCCGCATCGACCGGGAGCGGCACTGGCTGAAGACGGCCGTGGCGCGCACCGGCTGGCGCTTCGCTGCTGTCGCGACCATCGCCGCCGGCATCGGCTGGGGCATCGCGCACGCGGTGCCCGGGGCGGATTCGATCGGCGCCCTGCTCCACTGAGCCGCCGGCACGAGCGGGTCGCCTGCGCCACGTCCTGCCCACCGGACGTCAATGGCCGGCACCGGAAAGGGTCGGTGCTTTCTGGGTCAGCCGCGCGCGGCACTTCGGCCCACGCGCGATGTCGAACCGCCACGCGCGAACCGCCGCGCTACGGGACCTTCACATGACTGCCGCCCTCACGGATGACGCTGCCGCGGCGACGCCTCGCACGCGCCGGGCGTTTCTGCGCTGGCTGATCCCGCTCGGCTTTCTTGCCCTGACCGGATGGCTGGTGTGGCGCGAGCTCGCGAGCTTCGACCTCATCCAGGTGCAGCGCACGCTCGTGGCCGTGCCGAGCCTGCCCGCGGCGGGCGTCGCGTTGCTGGCCCTGTTCGCCGTCGCGATCACCGGACTCGTCGATCTGCGCATCGCACGCTGGCTGCGCATCGACCTCGGCACGGGCACGCTGCTGCGGCTCGCGTTCGCCGCGAACGCCCTGGCCAACACCATCGGCCTGTCCGGTGCGATGGGCGCCGGCGTACGCCTCATGGGGCTCAGCGCACGCGGTGTGGATCTGCCCCGCGCGGCGGCACTGATCGGCATGCAGGCGCTGGCGCTGCCGCTGGGCCTGTCGCTGCTCGTCAGCGCGAGCCTGGCCATGGGCAGCACGCCGCCGACAGCCGGGGCCACCACGCACTGGCTCGCGCTCGCGGCACTCGGTGCCACCAGTCTCTACCTGCCGCTGTATTTCGTGCTGACCCGCCAGCGCCGTCTGCTGCGCTGGCTGCCGCCGGAACAGGCGCTGCCGGGATGGCGCCTGAACATCGAGCTGAGCCTGCTGTCGCTGGCCGACTGGCTGCTCGCGGCGACGACGCTCTACGTCTGCCTGCACGTGAGCGGCGCCGCGGTCGCGCCGATGCTTTTCCTGCTCGCCTTCGCCGGCGCGTCGGCGCTCGGCCTGCTGAGTCTCGTTCCCGGCGGGCTCGGGGTGTTCGACGGGCTGCTGCTGCTCGCGCTCGACCGGGCCGGCTACGACCAGGCCGCCGTCGTCGCAGGCCTGTTCCTGTTTCGCCTGAGCTACTACCTGCTGACGCTGTTCGTCGGGCTGTACCTCGGCTCCGGCCTGCTCGCCGCGCGCCTGCCCCAGCTCGCGCGCCTGCGTGAACGCCTCGCCGGACATCCGCTGTACGGGCTGCTGCAGCTGCCGGCGAGCCTGCTCGCCGATCTCGGCATCCGCCTGCTCGCGGTCTTCACGTTCGCGGCGGGCGCACTGCTGCTGGCATCGGCGGCGATTCCCTCCCTGCACGAACGCCTGCGCACGGCGGGCGCCTACCTGTCGCTGCTCACGCTAGAGAGTTCGTACTGGCTCAGCATCGTCACCGGCGTACTGCTGCTGGGTCTCGCACGCGGCATCGATGGCCGCCTGCGCGTCGCGTACCGCCTCACGCAGTTCGTGCTCGCGCTGAGTGCGGTGCTCGCGCTGTCCAAGGGCCTGCATGTCGGCGAGGCGCTGTTCCTGCTCGGCGTCGCCCTGCTGCTGCGCTCGCGCAAGCACGCATTCAATCGGCGTGCGATGCCGCTGGGTTCGTTCGCATCCGTGGGCTGGACTGCAGGACTGGTGACGGTAGTCCTAGTGTTCTTCGCGGTCGGCCTCGCCGCGGTATTCGGCGACGATTCGTTCGATCTTTTCTACGTGGGTTTCGGCGAGCACGCGTCGCGGCTCGCGCGCGGCCTGTTCGCCGCGGCGCTCGGTGTTGCGATCTGGCTGATCTGGCAGAGCTTCGCCGTGCGGCGCCCGACGCCAGCGCTTCCGCAACAGGCCGAACTCGCCGAAGCGCGCGCGCTCTATCACCGCCACGGCGGCGGCGAATTCGCTCATCTGAGTTTCATGGGCGACAAGTCGCTGTTCTGGGCCGGCGATCGTCAGGCCGTCGTCGCCTACGGCACGATACGCGACCGGCTCGTCGCACTGGGCTCCCCCTGCGGCAGCGAGGCGGCCATTTCGCGAGCGATCCTCGATTTCCGCCGCTTCGCCGACAGTCAGGACCGCATACCCGTGTTCTACGAGGTGCTGGAACCCGAACTGTCGCGGTATCACGACCACGGCTTCGACCTGTTCAAGCTCGGCGAACTCGCGACCCTGCGGCTCGAGGAATTCTCGTTGTCGGGCAAGCGCTGGGAAGACCTGCGCCAGGCTGTGAATCGCTCGGCCAAGGAGAACCTGCGCTTCGAGCTGCGCGAACCACCGTTCGACACCGCGCTGATCGCCGACGTGCAGCAGGTGTCGGACAGCTGGCTGGCCGACAAGGGCGGCAGCGAGAAAGGCTTCTCGCTGGGCCGCTTCGATGCGGCCTATCTCGACTGGGGACCGCTGGCGCTCGTGTATCACGAGCAGCGCCTCGTTGCATTCGCCAACGTGCTGCCCGCCTATGGCCGCAACGGCACCGCCAGCGTGGATCTCATGCGCCACGTGCCTGACGCGCCGCGGTCGAGCATGGACTTTCTGTTCGCGAGAGTCCTGCAGTGGGCACAGGAGCGCGACTGTGCCCGCTTCAGTCTCGGCATGGCGCCGCTGTCCAACGTCGGCGCGAACCCCTATGCGCGCATCAATGAACGCCTCGCTGCGCTAGCCTTTCGCTACGGCAACAGCCGCTACAACTATCAAGGTATACGGCGCTACAAGGAGAAGTTCCGGCCCGACTGGACCGGCGCCTACCTCGCCTACCCGCGCGGCCTGTGGGTGCCCGGCCTGCTCGTCGACGTGGCGGCGCTCGTGGCCGGCGGGTATCGGCGCTTGCTCAAAGGGTGACAGGCGTTCACCGCGGCTGCCGTCACGCGGAGCGCCAGGCGGATTGAGATCGGTTTCCCCTGGTCCCGGACACGGCGCAACCGGCCAGGTAACGACGGCCGGCGACGTGACGGGTGTTCGGCCCGACGGCAAGGCCGTCTTGCCCGGCCATGCCTACGGCCGCTGCGACCACTGCTGCACCAGCAGCCTGCCGATCGCTGCGTAGTCGCCGTCGTAGTGGTGGCCACCGGGCAATTCGAGCGCGGCGACGTTGCCGCGCGCGAGCGCGGGGCATGGGCTGTCGTCTTCGTCGGCGCCGTGGAGGCAGAACGCCGGTATTGGCGATCGCACGAGGTCGGGCGCGATCGGCACCGCGCCGTCGTGATGCGCGCCGCCGAACCAGTCGCCGACCTTGATCTCGAACACGGCTTCGCTGTCGGGCGAGATGAGGAACTGCAGGTCGACCCTGTCACGCGCCGCCGTGGGCAGGCGCTCGACGACGATCGGCACGAGACTCGCACCGAAGGAGTAACCGACCAACGCGAAGCGCGCTTCGGGATGTTCGGCCGCGTAATGGCCGATGACGCGAGCGACGGCAGCGGTCGCCTCCTCCGGCGTGCGCGGCTTCCAGAAGTATTTCAAGGTCGAGAACCCTACGACCTGCACACCGTCCGCGGCCAGCGCTTCGGCCACGCCCTGGTCGAGACCGGCCCAGCCGCCGTCGCCGGTCAGCACGATGGCGATCCGGCCGTTCGGTGTCGTCGTCGGTGCCACGTCGGTCAACGGCAAGTCGGCGACGTCCTGCGGCAGTGGCGCGTGCCGGCGTGCTTCGCGCCGTTCCCAGCGATCGAGCACGGCCACCAGCGCCTGCGGTCCGTCACGTTCCTGCGCCGGCAGCGGCAGCAGGCGATCGCGCAGCTGTGCGATCAGGCGCCCGATACCGTCGATCGACGCGCCGGGAGCAAAGGGTTGCGGCAGCCACGGGGTGCCTGGCCGGACGACCGGCACGACGCGGAACCCGCGCGCGCCATCGACGATGCTGGCCTGGCCCGCATCGCCCTCACACAACGGCCGGGTCAGTCGCCAGTCGAAGTCATAGCCGAGGGTTGCCAGTCCGGCGAATGTGCCGGCGGGCGCCTGTGCCGCGATGGCGTAGGCCAGCGTCGCGCCGCGCTCCAGGCCGACCAGCCAGGGCGCTGAATAATCGGCAAGATTTTCATGACGCTGTATCCAGTGACTGACCTCTTCCACATGGGCGGCCGGATTCGCGCAGGCACTCGCGCCGTCGTCGAGCTGCCGCAGATAGCCCGGCAGATCGATACCGACGACCAGACTGCCGTCCGCCGCGAGCGCGTCGGCGTAGGCGTCCTCGCGCGCGTCCCAGCCGTTCGCGTCGGAGACGAACACCAGGCTACGCGTCGGAGGACCTGCCGGCCGCGCCAGGTGCAGGTCGCCGAACAGGCCGTAGTGAACCGGCGTGGTGGTCGCAGCGACGCTGCCGCAGGCCGACAGCAGAATGAAAGCGATGCGTTTCACGGCGCCTCCTGAATGCGCGCGGCGCGCCCGCGCCGCGGCCGACTTGGACACGCACGACGGGCAGCGGTTCGCACCGCTGTCTTCGGCCTCAGGCGGCACTCATGTGCGCCTCGATCTCGGCGACCGTGCGCGGCACACCGGCGGTCAGCAGCTCCGGTGCGGCGCGCGTGACCGCGATGTCGTCCTCGATGCGGATGCCGATGCCGCGCCAGCGTGGCTCGACGTCGGGCAGGCCCGGCGCGACGTACACCCCGGGCTCCACCGTCATGACCATGCCCGGCTCGAGCTCGCGCGGCTCGCCATCGACGCGGTAGTCGCCCACGTCGTGCACGTCGAGCCCGAGCCAGTGACCGGTCTTGTGCGGAAAAAAGCGCTTGTAGGCGCCGCTCGCGATCGCCTGGGCCGGCTTGCCGGCAATCAGGCCCAGCTCGCAGAGTCCGCGCGCGATGACGGCGACCGCGGCCTCGTGCGGCGCGGTCCAGGGCTTGCCGGGGCGAGCCTGGGCGATCGCGGCGTCCTGTGCGGCGAGCACGACCTCGTAGAGCGCGCGCTGCTCGTTGCTGAATCGGCCATTCACCGGAAACGTGCGCGTGATGTCCGAGGCATAGCAGGCGAATTCGGCGCCGGCGTCGATCAGCAGCAGGTCGCCGTCGCGCAATAGCGCATTGTTGGCGCGATAGTGCAGCACGCAGGCGTTTGCGCCGCTGCCGACGATGGGTTCGTAGGACGGCACCGCGCCGGCGCTGCGGAACGCATGCAGCAGCTCGGCTTCGACCTGGTGCTCGTACAGGCCGGGACGCGCCGTGCGCATCGCGCGACGATGCCCTTCGGCGGCGATCACCGCCGCCTGGCGCATGAGCGCGAGTTCGTCTTTCGACTTGTACAGGCGCAGGTCGTGGAGCAGATGGGACAGAGCCACGAATTCGTGCGGCGCGCGGGCGAGCGGTCCGCGCAAGGTCTGCACGCGCTTGATCCAGCCGATCAGCTTGAGGTCGAAATCACTGTCCCGGCCGAAGTGGTAATAGACACGCGACCGCCCTTCGATCAGGCCCGGCAGGATGTCGTCGATGTCCTCGATCGGAAACGCATCGTCGACGCCGCACTCGACGACCGCGCCTTCCGGTCCGAGCCGCGGGCCATCCCAGGCTTCGCGTGCCGGATCGCGCTCGCGGCAGAACAGGATGGATTCGGCCTGCGCGCGCCCCGGCAACAGGGCAAGCACGGC
Source organism: Rhodanobacteraceae bacterium (assembly GCA_045864815.1). Classification (GTDB taxonomy): domain Bacteria; phylum Pseudomonadota; class Gammaproteobacteria; order Xanthomonadales; family Rhodanobacteraceae; genus Tahibacter. Next base: position 47,262 of record BTVG01000012.1, read on the forward strand.
GTCGGGCTCGGGGAAGCCGCACAGGTAATGGAAATCGCTGTCCTGGCGATAGGGATACGGCGCGTCGTTGTTGCGGATGCGCTCCGGCGCGGCCGGCACGATGACGATGGCGTCGTCGCCGGCGAGGCGCATGAGCTGGCGACGGCGGCGCGCGTATTCACGAACGGCGATCACGTCGGGGCGCGCCTCAATGCAGACGTTGATCGGGGCGGACGGTGGGCGCCGGCGGCGGCGCGAGTTCCGCATGCAGCAGCATCACGCCGACACGAATGAATTCCAGCACTTCGACCAGCGCCGACTCGTCCTCCTCGGCGTCCTCGTACTCGAGCTGCGACGCGGCGATCGCGCCGAAATCGCGCAGGATTTCCGCACCATCCGGCGACAGGCGGCGCTCGGCGTCGATGCCGGAAAGGCCGAGTCCGCCGAGAAAACCCCGGCACCATTGCACCAGCGCGTCGGCGCGCTCGCCCAGTGGCTCGTCCTCGCCGGGCAGCAGCGGCTCGAAACCGAACCCCGGATCTTCGAGGCGCAGGCGGCAATCGGTGAACAGCCGGACCAGCAGGTCCATGCGCGCGTGCGTCACAACACCGGGGTCGACGTCGATCTCGAGCCGCTGCAGCCAGGTGCGCGGCGACGCGGTACCACCACCGCAGAGAAACCCGGTCAGCGAACCGTGCAGGTCGCTGGCGGCGACGCCGAACTCGAGCTCCCGTAGCGCCGTGCCGAGCTCGGCGTGGGTGATGGCGTTGCTGTTCATGACGTTCCGGTCCATACGCGACCGTGCGATTGTACCCGCGGCGCAGGGGCGGTCGTCTGCCTGACGCCAGTCACGCCACCGCGCCGGGCGAGGCAGTGCGGTGACGATGACGCCCTAGTTACGACTGTGGCTTGCGCCTACACTGCTCCGGCGGCAGTCACGGGGAGGCGCGCTGCGTGGAACTCTGGCGATACCTCGGGGGAGGGCGAAGCGCAAGTAGGCTCTGCCTGCTGGCGGGGCTGCTGCTGTTCTGTACCGCCGCCGGTGCCGCACGGCGCAGCTTCTATTTCGACAATCTCGGCAGCGAACAGGGTCTGCAGCAGAACACGGTCGGCGCGCTGCTGCAGGATCGCTCCGGCTTCGTCTGGATCGCGACCCAGGGCGGCCTGCACCGTTACGACGGCTATGCGTTCCGCGTGTTCGAACAGAACCCGGACCGCAGCGACAGCCTGCCCGACAGCTTCATTACCGCCATCGCCGAAGATCCGCAGGGTCGAATCTGGGTCGGCACCAACACGAAAGACTTCGCCCGCCTCGATCCGGCCACGGGCACGGTACTGCCGCTGCCGCCGGGCAGCCGCGCGACGACACCGCGCGGCAACAGCATCTGCGCGCTGCAGGCCGACGCGCCGAACCGGATATGGGTCGGGACGCGCGAAGGCATCGATCTCGTGGACGCCGACAGCGGCACGCGCAAGTCGCTGTACCGCTATGACCCGAACGAACCACTGCCGCTGCGCCCGCAGCGCCGCTTCGTGGACGGACGCGACGGCACGCTGTATGCGCCGACGAGCCAGGGCCTGTTCAAGATCGACCGCGTCACCGCGCGGGCCGCGCGCGTCACGGCGCCGGGGCTGCGCCGCACGCTGTCGGCGCACGTCACACGTGACGGCACGCTGTATGTCGGCACGCCCGGCGGGCTACTGCGGGTCAGCGCCGATGGACTGCGCACCGAACCTGTCTGGCCCGCGGCAGGCGCGGCGCCGGCCAATGTCTCGGATGTCGTGGAAGACGGCAGCGGGCGGCTCTGGCTCGCCGTGCGCGGCGACGGGGTCGTGCGACTCGACCCGCGGACCGGCGAAACCGAGCGGCTGCACCATCAGCGCGACCTGCCCGGCTCGCTGCCCGAGGAATTCATCACGACCCTGATGATCGACCGGTCCGGCCTGCTCTGGCTCGGCGGCGAACGGCGCGGCGTCGCGACGACGCGGCCGACCAGCGAAACCTTCACCTGGATCGTCGACCTGGAATCGCCCCGCGACCGCGTCACGCGCAACATGGTCAGCGCGCTCTGGGCAGAGAACGAACGCTACCTGTGGATCGGCACGGAGGGCGACGGCTTCAAGCGCTATGACCGCGATCACGATCGTTTCGAGAACTGGAGCGAGCCGATCACGCGTGCCCTCGGCAGTCCGACGCCGCTGGAGGAACTCAGCGTCTACGACATCGTCGCTGGCGACGCGCAGCATGTCTGGCTCGCGACCAGTCACGGCGTATTCGACGTCGACCTGCGCGAGCGCCGCGCGACCGTTCCCGACGTGCCGCCCCTGGCGGGAGCGGGCGCGGTGGCGAGCGGCGACCAGGAGGCGCGCAGTCTCGTCCGCAGCCACGACGGCAGCCTCTGGATAGGCACCCGCACCAAAGGCCTGCTGCGCTACCGGAATGGCCAGGCGCTGCAGGTCTGGCGCCATGACGACGCCGTTCCCGACAGCTTGCCGAGCAACATGGTGCTGGCGCTGCACGAAGACAGCCACGGCCGGCTGTGGATCGGCACGCTGGACGGCCTGGCCCTGCTCGATCCGGCCTCGGGCCGGCTGCGTCGACTCCTCGGCACGGGCGCCGCGACCGGCGCCCACTCCGGGGACATCGTGCGCCATATCCATGAGGGCCGCGACGGCACCCTCTGGATCGGCACGCACAGCGGCCTGCTGCGACTGGAGCAGCTCGCCGACGACGGCGCACGCTTCGCGCGTATCTCCACACAGGACGGCCTGGCGAGCAACACGGTCTACGGAGTGCTCGAAGAACAATCCGGCGCCCTTTGGCTGTCGACGAATCGCGGCATCTCGCGCTACGAACCCGGCACGCGCACGGTGCGCAATTTCTCGTTGAGAGATGGCCTGCAGGCCTACGAATTCAACGGCGGCGCAACGTTTGCACCAAGGCCCGACGAGCTGCTGTTCGGCGGCGTCAACGGTATCAACCTGGTGCGGCCCGAGGAGCTCGCGCGCGCGCGCTACGACGCGCCGGTGGTGCTGACGGCGATGACCATCGGCAGCCAGCGCGAACAGATCGCCGGCAGTCTGCCGGAACGCGAGATCGCGCAGGCCGAACGCTTGCTGCGTTTCGAATTCGCCGCGCTGGACTTCAGCGCCCCGGAGAGCAACCGTTTTGCGTGGAAGCTCGAAGGCTTCGACGATGACTGGATCGACGGCGGCACGCGCCACGAGGTCACCTACACCAACCTAGATCCGGGCCGGTACGTGTTCCGCGTGCGCAGCGCACAGAGCGATCCGCGCACGGCACACAGCAGCACGTTCGCGTTCGAGATCGTACCGCCCTGGTACGCGTCGATCTGGATGAAGCTCGCCTACGCGAGCCTCGGCAGCCTCGTGGTGTTCGTGGTCTGGCGCGAACGGCGCGGCAAGCGCCTCGAGGAGCGGCGCCACCAGAACGAGCTGCGCAAGCGCGAGGATCGCCTGCGTCTGGCCCTGTGGGGTTCCGGCGACGAGTTCTGGGATTACGACATGCGCGAAGGCCGCATATTCCGCTTCGGCGCGGATCAACTGCTCGGCAGCTCGCCCGAAGAAAGCCTCAGCGCGGAAGATTGGCGCAATTTCGCCGTGCATCCGGACGATCTGGCGCGCGTGGACCGCACCATGGCCGACCATGTCGCCGGCGTCACTGACCATTTCGAATCCGAACACCGCGTCGCGCATGCCCATGGCGGATGGATCTGGGTGCTGTCGCGCGGCAAGATCGTCGAGCGCGATGCCGACGGCCTGCCCGCACGCATCAGCGGCACCGCGCGCAACGTGACTGCGTCGCGCCTGGCCGAACGTGAGCGCCGCATCGCCGCCGAAGTCATCCGCAACATGACCGAAGCCGTGACCGTGACCGATCTCGATTACCGCTTCACCTCGGTCAATCTCGCGTTCACGCGCATGACAGGCTATCGTGAGGACGAAGTGGTCGGCGAGAACGCGGCGATCCTCAACTCACCGCAGCACGCGCCCGAAGTCTATGAGCAGATGCGCGAGTCGCTGAGTCAGACCGGCCACTGGCGCGGCGAGCTGTGGCAGCGACGCAAGGATGGCGAGGAGTTCCTGAGCTGGCTGGAACTCGCCGAAGTGCGCGACGCTCACGGTACGCGCACGCATTTCGTCGGCGTACTGGCCGACATCACTGACAGCAAGCGCGCCGAGCAGGAACTGCGCTATCTCGCGAACTACGACACCTTGACCGGGCTGCCGAACCGCACGCTGCTTGGCGAGCGCCTGGGGCACGCGATCATGCGTGCGCGCCGCAATGGCCGCCGCGTCGCGGTGCTGTTCCTCGACCTCGACCGCTTCAAGCACGTCAACGATTCCATGGGCCACGCCGCCGGCGATCGCATGCTCAAGGCCGCCGGCACGCGGCTGCGCGCACACGTGCGTGACAGCGACACCGTCGCACGGCTCGGCGGCGACGAGTTCACTGTCGTGCTCGAGGACGTGCACGACGGCGCCGAGGCCGAACAGGTCGCCCAGAAACTGTTGCTGGCGTTCGCCGAACCGCTGGAACTCGACGCCGGCCAGGAGGTCGTGATCTCGCCATCGATCGGTATCAGCCTGTATCCGGACCATGCGCAGGTGCCGACCGATCTGCTCAAGTACGCCGATACGGCCATGTATCAGGCCAAGGAAAGCGGCCGCAATACCTACAAGATGTACACGTCGGAAATGGATTCGGCCGCCCGCCTGCGCGCGACCATGGTCGGGGCGCTGCGCAAGGCCATGGAGCGCGGCGAGTTCCGCCTCGTGTTCCAGCCCAAGCTCGCCCTGGCGGGTGAACGCATCGTCGGGGTGGAGGCGCTGCTACGCTGGCACAGTGAGGAACTCGGCGAGATCTCCCCGGCGGTGTTCATACCGCTGGCCGAGGAGGCCGGGCTCATCATCGACATTGGCGAATTCGTGCTGAGCCGCGCCTGCGCGACCCTCGCGCGCTGGCATGCACAGGGCATCGACGACATCGTGATGGCGGTCAATGTCTCGGTACTGCAGTTGCTGCGTGGCGAGCTGCCGCGGCGCCTGCGCCAGATCCTCGCCGAACACGGCGTCGCGCCACACCAGATCGAGCTCGAACTCACCGAGAGCACGATCATGAACAACGCCGAGCAGTCGGTGCGCACGCTCAACGATCTCAAGGCGATCGGAGTGTCGCTCGCCATCGATGACTTCGGCACGGGTTACTCCTCGCTGTCGTACCTCAAGCGCCTGCCGATCGACACGCTGAAGATCGACAAGGAATTCGTGGGCGACATCACATCGGATCCTGACGACGAGGCGATCACCGCGACCATCATCACGATGGCGCACTCGCTCGGACTCAACGTGATTGCCGAAGGCGTGGAGACGCATGAGCAGGTCGAATACCTGCGCGAGCAGGGCTGTGACGAGATCCAGGGCAACTGGCTGTCGCTGCCGCTCGCGGCGGAGCGCTGCCTCGAATTCGTCAAGGCCCGGCGGCGCGAAACCGCACCGCTGTGACGGCCGCCGCAGGCTGGCTCCGGCGCCGTTGCGGCGTCGCGGCCCTCTGTTATAGTCCCGCCCATGTCCGCGGCCCAGAACACGCTTGCCGACCTTCAGGAGGTCAGCGCCCGCATCGATCGTCTGGTCGAGCTGTGCCAGCGACTGTCCGAAGAAAACCGCAGCCTGCGTCAGAGCCAGGAACAGCTGGCCAACGAGCGCGCGCTGCTGCTGCAGAAGAACGAGCAGGCACGTACGCGCGTCGAAGCCATGATCGCGCGGCTCAAGTCGCTGGAACAGAACGCGTAGGCCCCATGAGCACACCCGCGCCGGTTTCCGTCAGCATTCTCGATCGTGAATTCCTCGTTGCCTGCACGGATGAAGAACGTCCGGGCCTGATCGCGGCGGCGGCCTACCTCGACGGCAAGATGCGCGAGGTCAAGAACGCCGCGCGTGCGAGCGGTCTCGATCGCATCGCCGTCCTCGCCGCATTGAACATTACCCACGAGCTGATCGCGGCGCGCCAGCAGGGCGGCCTTCAGGCCGACGCCGTGGCACAGCACGTGCAAGCACTGAAACACAAGCTTGAAGGTGTGCTCAGCGCCTCCGTAAAATAGGCCCGTCGTTCTCTGCCGTGTGCGACAGCACGCCTAACATTTGCCTTGTTCCTAATCGACTACCCCGGGGTTGCAGTGCTGAGGTCGGTGTGCATGTCCGCCGTGTGCGGAAAGCCTGAGATCTCGCGAGCTGTCCCACCTGTTAACGGGGTTCAAGGTCGTTCTGTGTGCATCGGCACGGCGGAGGGCGTCCTCCTTCTGACGATGATTCGCCCGCCGCGCGTCCCGGCCGGCTGATCGCGACCGACGCTGCGCTCACGCGCTGTTACAATCCGCGGCCCTCCCCGCCTCGCTCTCCGATGACGACGACCACCGAGCGCCAGCACTTGCGCCAGCGCCTGCGCGAGCAGCGTGCGGCACTGCCGGCAGCGCAACGCATCGCGGCGGCCCAGGGTCTGCTCCAGCAGCTGCGCCAGCTGCCCGAACTCACCGTCGATGAGCGCATCGGCGGGTATTTCGCGGTGAATGGCGAACTCTCGCTGCATCTGGTCGTCGCGCAGTGCTGGCGCCAGGGCAAGACGTTTCATCTGCCCATTGCCGGCGCCGCGCGCCAGTTGCGGTTCGCGCCGTACACCAACGCCAGTCCGCTGCAACCGAATCGATTCGGCATTCCTGAGCCGGACGTCCCTGCGGACGCCTTGGTCGCGCCCGACGCACTCGAACTCGTGCTCGTACCGCTGCTCGGCTTCGACCGGCGCGGCCATCGCCTCGGTTACGGCGGCGGCTTCTACGACACGAGCTTCGCCTTCCTCGGGCAGCAGCAGCGACCGGCGACACCACTGCTCGTCGGCGTGGGCTACAGCTTTCAGGAAGTCGATACACTCGCGCCCGAAACCTGGGACGTCAAGCTCGATCTGATCGCCACCGAGCGCGAACTCATCGACTGCACCGAGACCTGATCCGCAGAGACCGTCCATGCGCTACTGGCTAATGAAATCCGAGCCCGAGGAATTCTCGATCGACGCGCTCGCGAAGAAGAAACTCGAACCCTGGAACGGCGTGCGCAACTATCAGGCGCGCAATTTCATGCGCGACGACATGAAGATCGGCGACGGCGTACTGTTCTACCACTCCAATTGCGAAGAACCCGGCATCGTCGGTCTCGCCGAGATCCGCAGCGAGGCCTATCCGGACCCCACGCAGTTCGACCCGAAAAGCGACTACTACGATGCGGCGAGCAAGCGCGAGGAACCGCGCTGGCTGCTCGTCGACGTCGGCTTCAAGCGCAAGCTCCGGCGCACGATCACGCTGGCCGAACTCAAGGACAGGCCCGAACTGCAGGATCTCGCCCTGGTGAAGAAGGGCAACCGCCTGTCGGTGCTGCCGGTGGCCCGGAAAGAGTGGGATTACATCCTGTCACTCGAATGACACTGACGGGCGCACGGGCCGCAAACGTCCCGCCGCCATCGATACCACCAGACGCCATCGCTCCCGGAGCATTCATGGATCGCGAACAGCAGAAACGCCTGGCGGCGCAGCGCGCCGCCACCTATGTCGAGAAAGGCAGCATCGTCGGCGTCGGCACCGGCTCGACCGTCGCCTACTTCATCGACGAACTCGGCAAGATGCGCCACGACATCGACTGCGCGGTGTCGAGTTCGGAACGCTCGACCGAGCTGCTGCGCGATCGCGGCATCCGCGTCGTCGATCTCAACAGCGTCGGCACGGTGCCGCTTTACGTCGACGGCGCCGACGAATGCGACGGACACAAGCGCCTCATCAAGGGCGGCGGCGCCGCGCTGACGCGCGAGAAGATCATTGCCGCTGCATCCGAACGATTCGTGTGCATGATCGACGCCGCCAAGCGCGTCGATGTACTCGGCAAGTTCCCGTTGCCGGTGGAAGTGATCCCGATGGCTCGCAGCTATGTCGCCCGCGAGATCGCCAAGCGCGGCGGCCAGCCGGTCTGGCGCGAAGGCGTGGTCACCGATAATGGCAACTGGGTACTCGACGTGCACAACCTGTCGCTCGTGGACCCGGTGGCTACCGAACGCGAGTACAACCAGATCGTCGGCGTGGTCTGCGTGGGCCTGTTTGCCGCACGGCCTGCCGACGTCGTCCTCATCGGCGACCAGCTCATGCCCTGAGGCCCTGCGACGATGCCCGTCGGGCACGCGGCGATCCGCGACGCGGCGCCCATGGACGGGCGCCGGCCAACGGCGATTGCTCAACGCGGGTCTGCGGACCGAAAACCGTCCATGAACGCAGTACTGCGGCACCTTCGCATCGCGCTCCTGCTGGCCACCACGCTGTCAGTGGCGGGCTGCGTGACGGCGCCCTCGCAGCGCGCCGGCACGATCACCTTGCGTTATGCCGAAAGCGACTACCGCGTCTACGAGACCGACGCGCGCGCCGAGGGCCGCTACGAGGTGCGCCACAGTCGCGAACTGACCTACCTGACGCGACGTATTCCGCTGGATACGGAAAAGCTCGCTGCCATCGCCCGGCTGGCCGACAGACAGAACTTCTTCGCGCTGCCGGCCGATCTCGCGCAAGTGCCCGACGCGGGCACCGGCGATTGCGACCCCGACGCCGACGGAGAGGGCGGTTGCGAGCGGCTCGACCGCATCGTCGTGACCTCTGACTGCGGGCCGGACTCGCACCTGCGCATCAGCGACGGGCGGCGCACCCGCGAAGTGCACTGGGGCTGCAGCAGCGGAACGCCAGCCGTCGTACAGCCACTGCTCGACGCGATCCGCGCCTTGTTCGCCGAACACCCCTCCGTGGCCAACGCGCCGGCACCGCGGCGCTGGCGGCGCTGGGCACGCCTGTCCCGCTCGCGCCAGCTGCCAATCCCGGACGGCCTCGTCTATTCACCATCGACTACACCGGTCCATGCACCGGGTCGTCGGTGCAGCTACGTCGCCTTGCGGTCGATCTGCTTGATCATCCCCGAGATGCCGCCCTGCAGCGCATAGACCTCGAATCCCATCTTGGCCATGATGAAGGCGGCTGCGGCGCTGCGCTCGCCGGTGTTGCAATAGACCACGTATTTCTTCGCGCGGTCGTATTCGTTCACGGTTTCACGCAAGGTATACAACGGTGTATTGAGCGCCCCCTTGATCGCGCGCTGCTCGAATTCCTCGGGCATGCGCACGTCGAGGACGATGGCGCCCTGGCGCGCGAAGATCGAGGCCTTGCCGGGCGTCAGCCAGTCGACCGCGGGCGGTTTCATGACTTCGTCGAAGGAACGCTTGGCCAGCCGCATGAGCTTGCCGTCCTTGAGCATGCTCACGGTCGCGTTGCGCACGGTGTTGGCAAGCAGCGCATCCTCGCCGAAGCTGTCGCCACGCACGAGGTAGGCGACGACGGAGTCGCCGGTTTCGAGGCTTTTGGAGACCGCCGCCGTGCCATCCTTGATCACGTAGAAAAAGTCGGCCGGCTCGCCTTCGCGGACGATGATCTCGCCCGCACGCACGTCGACCTGCTCGAAGCGCTGGAACATGCGCTCGATACCCGCAGTCGGCAGCTTGTGCATGACGCGCGACTGCAGCAGGCGGAACACCCAGCGGTTCGCTTCGGGTGACGGATCCCAATGCCGGAAGTTCTCGGCGCGCGAGAGCTGGTCCCAGCAGATGATCTTTTCCATGTAGCGCCGGTCGATGCGCGCAATCGTCGCGCTGATCGACGTGACCGTCGCAGTGAAGCGCCGCGGCTGGATGTCGCCGAGGGCATAGCGCCCCTGCAGCGTCGACGCATCGGTTTCCTTGATCTTGCCGTCGGGATACTCGCCCTTGACGCGGCCCGACAGCACGAAAATCGTGTGATCGTCATTCTCGCCGGCGGTGAACAGCACGGCGCCGCGGCCCAGCTCCTCGACCAGTGTTTCCCGCGCGAGCTGCTCGAGATTCTCCGGCCGCAGGGAATCCAGCGGATACAACTTGGCCAGATCAGCGCTGTTGACGCTCATGCCGCTCCCTCCGGTGATCATGCCGGGCCGAGTGTAGCGGGCGCCCGTAGCGACCGGGAATAGCACCGGGTCCGCGCCGGAAACTGGGCCGGGAAGCCGCCCGACGCTACAATCGGGCATCCCTTTTCCCGCAGCCGCCTTGACGTCATCCGTCCGGGCCAAGATCATTCACGTCATGGACAAGAGTTTCGAACCCGGCCAGATCGAATCCAGGTGGTATGCGCAGTGGGAGGCCAATGGCTGGTTCAAGCCCTCGGGCACCGGCGAGCCCTACGCCATCCTGCTGCCGCCGCCCAACGTGACCGGCACGCTGCACATGGGCCACGCGTTCCAGCACACCATCATGGACACGCTGGTTCGCTACCACCGGATGCGCGGCTACGACACGCTGTGGCAGCTCGGCACCGACCATGCGGGCATCGCGACCGAGATGGTCGTGACGCGCCTGCTGGCCGGCGAAGGCAAGACCCGCAACGAACTGGGCCGCGACGCATTCATCGAGCGCGTCTGGGAATGGAAGCAGCAGTCCGGCGACACCATCGAACGGCAGATGCGCCGCATGGGCGTGTCCGGTGACTGGAGCCGGACCATGTTCACCATGGACGAGATTCCGTCGGAAGCCGTGCGCGAAACCTTCGTGCGGCTGTTCGAGCAGGGCCTGATCTACCGCGGCCAGCGCCTCGTCAATTGGGATCCGGTGCTGAAGACCGCGATCTCCGACCTCGAAGTCGTCAGCGAGGAAGAAGACGGCAAGCTGTGGTCGATCTGCTACCCGCTGGCCGATGGCTCGGGTTCGCTCGTGGTCGCGACGACGCGCCCGGAAACCCTGCTCGGCGACGTGGCCGTGGCCGTGCATCCCGAGGATGAGCGCTACGCGGCGCTGATCGGCAAGCGCCTCAAGCTGCCGCTGACCGATCGGGAAATCCCCATCATCGCCGACGACTATGTCGAGCGGGAGTTTGGCACCGGCTGCGTCAAGATCACGCCGGCGCACGATTTCAACGACTACGCGATCGGCCAGCGCCATGGTCTGGCACCGATCAACATCTTCACCGACGAGGCGAAGATCAACGGCAACGCACCGGCGAAGTACCAGGGACTCGACCGCTACGACGCGCGCAAGGCCGTGCTCGGCGATCTCGAGGCCGCGGAACTGCTGGTCGAGGAAAAGAAGCACAAGCTGCAGGTTCCCCGCGGCGACCGCACCGGCCAGGTCATCGAGCCCTACCTGACCTGGCAGTGGTTCGTGAAGATGGACGGACTCGCCGCGCGCGGTCTCGAACTCGTCGAAACCGGCAAGGTGCGTTTCGTGCCGGAGAACTGGATCAACACCTATCGGCACTGGCTGGGCAACATCCAGGACTGGTGCATCAGCCGTCAGCTCTGGTGGGGCCATCGCATTCCGGCCTGGTACGACGAGGCCGGCAACACCTATGTCGCACGCAGCGAGGCCGATGCGATCGCCCAGGCGGCCGCAAAGCATGGCGGCACCGCACCGCCGCTGCGCCGCGAGGACGACGTGCTGGAGACCTGGTTCTCCTCGGCGCTGTGGGCACATTCGACGCTGGGCTGGCCGAACGAAAAGGCCATGGCCGAGCGGGGATTCGCGCGCTATCTGCCGACGTCGGTGCTCGTGACCGGCTTCGACATCATCTTCTTCTGGGTCGCGCGCATGATCATGATGACCGACCACTTCACGGGCGAAGTCCCGTTCAGGGACGTCTACATCACCGGCCTCGTGCGCGACAAGGACGGCCAGAAGATGTCCAAGTCCAAGGGCAACATCCTCGATCCCATCGACCTCATCGATGGCATCGATGCGGAGGCCCTCGTGGCCAAGCGCACCGCCGGTCTGATGCAGCCGCAGATGGCCGCCAAGATCGAAAAGGCCACGCGCAAGGACTACCCGCAGGGTATCGCCGCCTACGGTGCGGACGCGCTGCGCTTCACGTTCGCCTCGCTGGCGAGCCACGGCCGCGACATCAAGTTCGACCTGGACCGCTGCGGCGGCTACAAGAATTTCTGCAACAAGCTCTGGAACGCGGCGCGCTTCGTGCTCATGAACTGCGAAGGCTTCAGCGTCGAACCCGGTGCCGCACTCGCACCGCAGACCGAGGCCGAGCGCTGGATACTGACGCGCCTGCAGCGGTGCCTGGCCGAGATCGAAACACAGTTCGCCGCCTATCGATTCGATCTCGTCTCGCAGGCGCTGTACGAGTTCACCTGGAACGAGTTCTGCGACTGGTTCCTGGAACTGGCCAAGCCCGCGCTGACCGGCGCCGACGAAGCCGCCGCAGCGTCCACGCGCCATACCCTGCTCCACACCCTCGAACTGCTGCTGCGCGCACTGCATCCGCTGGTGCCGTTCATCACCGAGGAAATCTGGCAGAACGTCGCACCGCGACTCCACATCACGAACCCGAGCGTGTCGCTGCAGGCCTATCCGCGCGCTGCCGACGTGCCGGCGGATGCCAACGCCGCGGCCGAGATCGAATGGCTGAAGGCCGTGGTCTCGCAGTTGCGCCGCATCCGCAGCGAAATGAATCTCGCGCCGAGCAAGGCGATTCCGCTGCTGTATGCGGCCGGCAACACCCAGGACGCCGCGCGCGCCGAAAAATTTGGCGCGCAGATCGCGTTCCTCGCCAAGGTCGAAAGCCAGCGCTGGCTCGCTGCGGGCGAGCCGGAGCCGGCCGCATCAGCCGCGATCGTGGGCGAGCTGAAACTGCTGATCCCGCTGGCTGGACTGATCGACCTCGGTGCGGAGAAGGCACGCCTGGCCAAAGAGATTGCAAAGCTCGAAGCCGAGATCGCCAAGTGCAACGGCAAGCTGGGCACCGCCACGTTCGTCGCGAACGCGCCGCCCGCCGTGGTCGAGCAGGAACGCCAGCGTCTTGCCGAGTTCGGCGGCATGCTCGCCGGATTGCGCGAACAGGCCCGTCGCCTCGATGCACAGGCGTGAGGCAGTGACCCGGGAAATCGCCGCCAATGCCAAGCTTTCTCTACGAGGCAACTGACCGCGACGGTCGACGCCATGCGGGACGCGTGCAGGCGGAAACCCTGTCTGCCGCACGCTATCGACTCGAACTGCAAGGTTGCAGCGAGGTGCGCTTTCATACCGATGCCACCAGCGAAGCGATGGCACGGGACGAAGGCCATGCCATCGTGGAAGGTGTCACGCCGACGCAGGAACTCGCGGCGCGCCGCGAGCCACTCGGCACGTTCGCACAACTGGTGCAGGTCTATCGGGGCAACTGGATAGTCTGGCTCCCGCTCGTCGCCTGGGCCACATGGAAGCTGTACCTCGGCCCACCCTTCGGTGTCGGCACCTGGATCGTCTGCCTGCTGGCAGCGCTGGGCTTGTTCTTTCCGGCCTGGGCCTTCGTACCGTCGCGGCTCTACGCGCGCCTGCTCGACGCCGCGGCGTGGGCGCGCTGGCAGGAGGTCATGGCAATCTGCGACCGCGCGCTCGCGTGGCGGCGAGTCTTCCTGTTCGGACCGATGCTCGTGGACGCCGAGTTCCGCCGCGCTGCGGCGCGCGCTGCGCTGGGCGACCTGCGCGGCGCGCTGGACTCGGTACGGCACTTCGAAACGCAGCTGCCGCACGCACACTATCTGGGTCGTGTCGCGCCGATCCATGGAGCCGCGCAGGATTGGCAGGGCATGGCCGATCTACAGGCACAGGCCGTGGATGCATCGGGCCGCGGCATCACCGAGGTGCTCGATCTGGCGACGACCCTGGTCTGGCGCCTGCGCCAGGCGGACGCCGCCGCCGCACTGCTCGACGAAATTCGCGATCAGGAAATGGCCATACTGCCGCAGGCGTATTTCGAGTTTGCGAACGGCCTGGTCGCGCTCGAGCGCGGCGAGTATCGCCTCGCCCAGGAGCGCATCACCGCGTTCGCCGACATACTGGGCCAGGCCGGTGACAACCCCTTGCTTGGCTACATGGCGGACTACGCCCTCGCCTTCCTCGTGATCACGAAGTCCGCCCTCGGCGAGAAGGCGCTCGCTGCTCAGTTGCTGCGCGGCGTCCTGCCACGGCTCACGGCCTTTCGTGACATCGACCTGACCAAACGATGTCAGGCTGCACTGCTTGGTCGCTAGCCCGCATGTCAACGGGCGCTCGATGAACGGAATGCGGTTGCCCCGGAAGGTCTGGACCATGGCGTCGCGGTGGCGCTCGTCCTCCTGCAACGGGTTCTGATCGCTCCCGTCGAGCAATACGGTCTTCAGGCCCAGGCAGGGGATGCCGCTGCCGCGGGTCATTGCTTCCTTGCCGAGCAAAAGCGGCAAGCAGGCGGATGCTGCTCAGCCACAGGCGCAGCGCCGGTGGCCGCGGCGGGATCGGTCTAGCTTTCTGAACTGCGCTGCGATCCGCCCGCTTGCACCGTGGTCCGCGGCATGGGCGCGTGCCATGCCGCCGCAACGTTCCGCCACGCTGCCGCGGGCTTGCGCGTAAGACGGGTGGCGCATCCCGGCGCGCGCAGGCTAGCCTCCCGCTCATGCCCCCCGAACCGAAACCGTCGCCTGGGTTTGCCGTCGATGCTGCCACATTCGCGCTGTGGGACCGGCTCGCGGCGTTTCCGGTCGGCGAAACCGATGCGCAGCTGCAGTGCGCGCTGGAGTGGCTGGCGCAGCGCGTGAACGCGGACAACGTGATCTGGATCGGCGCGGTGCGCGTGCTGCGCGGCGCGCGGGCGAAGGACGATCCGTTTCTCGGCTGGCGGCTGCGCGGGCGCGTCACCTTGCGCGAAGAACCATCGGCCTACCGTGAACAGCACTCGCGGTACTACGCCACGGATCACTACGGCCGGTTGACGCGCGGCTACTACGAGCGCTCGCACCGCGACGAAGTGCGCCTCGTGCACGCGGGCATGACCGGAACCGCGTCGCTGGCGGGAGCGGGGGCGTTCCGCGCGCATCGCCTGCGCGATCCGGACTTTCTCGACTTCGCCGCGTTCAAGCGTACGGAGCACTACCGGCTGTACTACCGCATTCCGGGCATCGTCGACCGCATGACCGTCGGGTTTCCGGTACATGGCGATGCGGAATCGTTTTTCCTGGTCGATCGCTATCGCTCGCGCGCGGACGCTGGGCGCGGCCGCCCGTTCTCGACGCGCGATGTCGCCGTCGCCGCCGGCATGCTGCGCGGCGTGCGCGTTCTGCATCGCCAGCTGATGTTCAGCCGCGGGCTGTTCTGCGGCGGCAAGCTGCTCAGTCCCGTCGAACGCCACATCCTGTCCGGACTGTTGCGCGGCGACACCGAGCGCGAGATCGCCGCCGGTCTCGGCCAGAAGCCCGCCACGGTGCACAAATACGTCGGCGATCTGCATGCGCGCTTCGGCGTGCGCGGCCGCGCCGAGCTCATGGCGTTGTGGTTCGCCTGAGGGCTTCTGCCGCCGTCCCCCTCTGTTTGGCGGGTGTTTGACCGCGCACCGATTTGTGAGGATCGGGCGATCCCGAATTTCTGATCAGGGGGATCCCGGTGCGTGCCCGCGCAGCGGTGTGGCCATCCGGCACGCCCGTGATCGGGCCGATGCGACGTTCGCCACGACAAGGGACAGCCATGCAAGCGCCCTTCCCATAGCGGCGGTCGTGACGCGGCCTGATGCAGTTGTTCGACGGAAAAACAGGGGGAATCGCATGAACCGACCGATTTTTGGCCGCGCCGCCGCGGCAACGCACGCGTGGGCGACGCGCGCACGCGCGCATGCGACCGCCTTCGTGCTGCTGACGCTTGCCCTGGTCGCGGGGCCGGCTGCGGCCGTCACCAATGCCTGGGCGCCGGCGAGCGATCTGAACACGGCGCGCTACGGCCACACATCGACCTTGCTGTCCTCGGGCAAGGTGCTGGTGGCGGGCGGCAGCGACAGCGCCAGCCTCGCCAGCGCCGAACTGTACGATCCGGCGACCAATGCCTGGAGCGCCGCCGGCAGTCTGGCCACGGCGCGCGTGTATCACACGGCAACGCTGTTGCCTTCGGGCAAGGTGCTGGTGACGGGCGGACGCGACGGCGGCAGCATCGTTGCGAGCGCCGAGCTGTACGACCCGGCCACGGATGCGTGGACGTCGGCCGGCACTATGCCCGCAACGCGGTATGGGCACACGGCGACCTTGCTGCCCTCGGGCAAAGTGCTCGTCGTCGGCGGGTCCGGCAGCCTCGTTCGCGCCAACGCCGATTTGTACGATCCGGCAACGAACACCTGGAGTGTGGCAGCGCCCTTGAATGCGGCGCGCTATCTCCACACGGCGACCTTGCTGCCTTCGGGCAAGGTGCTGGTGACGGCCGGGCGCGACCTCACCGGCGCACTTTCCCCGAGCGCCGAACTGTACGATCCGGCGACGGACACCTGGAGCATGGCCGGCACGCCGACCGGATCGCGCTACAACCACACGGCCACCCTGCTGCCTTCGGGCAAGGTGCTGATCGTTGGAGGACAGAACACTCCGTCTTCGCTCAACGCCAGCGCCGAGCTGTACGACCCGACGACGAATGCGTGGAGCGCGGCCGGCGCTCCCGCCGAACTGCGATACAGCCATTCGGCAACGTTGCTGCCGTCAGGCAAGGTACTCGTGGCGGGCGGTGGCGGAGCGGAAGCCATCGTCGGCAGTGCCGAGCTGTACGACCCGGCGGCGAATACCTGGGGTTCGACCAGCACGCTGGGCGCGCGTTACAACCACACGGCGACCCTGTTGCCGTCGGGCCAGGTGTTCGTCGCGGGCGGGACCGACGGCGGCATACTCGCCAGCGCCGAGCGCTACGAACCGGCCGCGGGCAGCTGGGGCGCGGCGGGTGTGCTCGCAACGGGACGAAATGCCCACGCCGCGACGCTGCTGCCCTCGGGCAAGGTGCTGGTGGCCGGCGGAGCAGACAGCGGCGGCTCCATCGCCACTGCCGAACAGTACGATCCGGCGACGGACACCTGGGCTACGGCCGGCACGCTGGCCGTGGCGCGCTACAGCCATACGGCGACCTTGCTGCTCTCAGGTAAGGTGCTGGTGGCGGGTGGCTCCAACAGCAGCAGCGGCCCTGTGGCCAGCGTCGAGCTGTACGACCCGGCGACGAATGCCTGGAGCGCCTTCGGCACGCTGGCCACGGCGCGCTATGGCCACACAGCGACCTTGCTGCCCTCGGGCAAAGTGCTGGTGACGGGTGGATTTGGCGGCAGCGGCTACCTGGTCAGCACCGAGTTGTACGACCCGGCGACGAATGCGTGGAGCGTGATGGCTCCCCTGGCGACGGCACGCCTCAACCACACGGCAACCTTGCTGCCGTCGGGCCAGGTGCTGGTAGCGGGCGGCATCAGCAACGGCAGCAGTTATCCGGCCAGCGCGGAACTGTACGATCCGGCGACGAACACGTGGAGCGCGGCAGGTAATCTGGCGGCGGCACGCCGCTGGCACACCGCGACCTTGCTGCCATCGGGCCAGGTGCTGGTGGTGGGCGGATTCGGCAGCAGCGGCACCGTGGCGACGGCCGAGCGGTACGACCCGGCCACGAACGCCTGGAGCGCGGCCGGAACGCTGGCCGCGAAGCGCTATTTGCCCTCTGCGACCTTGCTGCCCTCGGGCCGGGTGCTGGTGACAGGCGGCAATGGAAGCAGCGGCACGCTCGCCAGTGCCGAGTCCTACGACCCGGTGGCCAATGCCTGGAGCGCGGCCGGCAATCTGGCCGAGGCGCGCTACTGGCCCTCAGCGACCTTGCTGCCCTCGGGCCAGGTGCTGGTGGCGGGGGGCGCAACCAGCGCGGGAATCATTCGCACCAGTACCGAGCTGTACGACCCCGGTCTGGCCCCGGTCGCTGCGCTGCAGCCGGGCACGAGCGCCGTCAGTGCCTTCCTGTCGCAGACCACGCCGCTCGTCGCGACCAGCCCCGGCAGCGCCACCGTCGCCAACGCGGCGACGGCGACGGGTTTCCTGCCGCTGCGCGAAGGCAGCGGCGGTGCGTTCCAGCAGTCGGCGGGCAATGCGCCGGTGTTTCAGGTGCAGCGCATCGACGGCGACCAGATGCGTTTCGTGCCGAACGACGGTTCGGTCGCCATGACCGACACGGAGTTCACCGGCAGCGTGAATGCGCTCGCCGGCTTTCCTGCAGGTCCGCTGCAGGTTCGCGTCTGGGTAAACGGCGTGCCGGGTGCGGCGCGCTATTCCACGCTCGCGACGACGCCGGGCCGGCCCGGCGAGCCTTCGGCGTCGGGCGGCGTACTGCAGGCGACCGTGACGTTCACCGCGGTGACGGAAACCGGCGGCGCGCCGGTCGCGAGCTATACCGCGACCGCCTCGCCGGGCGGCGCGACGGCAAGCTGCACGGCGCCGTGCACGAGCATCGTGCTCGCACCGCTCGCAGCCGGCAGTTACACGTTCACGGTTCGCGCGACGAACGTCGCGGGGATTGGTCCCGAATCGCCGGCGAGCAATGCCGCTACCGTGACGGAGCCGATGGTTCCCGTGCTGAGCTGGACCGCGCCGGGCGCAATCGTCTACGGCACACCGCTGGACGCGACGCAGTTGAACGCGACGGCAACCTACGACGGCAACCCGGTTCCCGGCACGTTCGCCTACGCGCCGCCTGCCGGCAGCGTGCTGCCAGCAGGCGATGCGCAGATGCTGTCGGTGACCTTCACGCCGACCGACACCGTCCACTACACGACCTCGACGACGAGCGTGCCGATCGACGTGACGCGTGTGCCACTGACGGTCACCGGCACGAGCGTGCAGAACAGACCGTATGACGGCACCGCGACGGCGACGCTCGCCGGCGGCACGCTGGTCGGCGTGCTGACGGCGGACACTGGCAACGTGACGCTCACCGAGGCCGGCACGTTCGCGCAGATCAATGTCGGCGCGGGTATCGCGGTGACGACAAGTGATTCCTTGGGCGGCAGCGCTGCAGGCAACTACACGCTGACCCAGCCGACCGGCCTGAGCGGCGACATCACGCCCGTCACGCTGACCTACACGGCGACGCCGGCGACGATCCGCTACGGCACCGCCCCCGGCAGCCTCGGCGGCATGGTGAGCGGCTTCATCCCCGGCGAATCGCCGGCCACGGCCACGACCGGCACGCTGAGCTTCACGACACCGGCGACCGCGTCGAGCCCGGTGGGCCAGTACCCGATCAATGGCGGCGGCCTCAGCGCGAACCACGGCAACTACGTGTTCGTGCAGGCCGTCGGCAACCTCACCGCGCTGACCATAGAGCGCGCCGCGCAGGCGCCGTTGGACCTCGTCGCGACGCCGGACGTGCTGATCCCCGGCATGGACAGTCAGCTCGCCGCGAGCGGCGGCTCCGGCACCGGCGCCGTAACGTACGCCGTGGACAGCGGTCCGTGCGGTATCGGCGGCAGCATCGTCACGGCGACCGGCGTCGGCACCTGCCTCGTGCAGGCGACCCGCGCGGGCGATGCAAACTATGACGCCGCGAGCGTGAGCGCGACGATCACCGTGCAGGCGGCCGAACCGCTTTCGGCGCACGCGCAAACGGCGGGTGTGATCCTCAACACGCCGCGGACGATCCAGCTCGTCGGCAGCGACGGCAACATCGGCGGTCCGTATGCGCTGACCTATGCGATCGCAGCCGCCCCCACGCACGGCGCGATCGGCGGCCTGAATGCGTCGACGGGCACGGTGACCTACACGCCGGCCGCCGACTACATCGGTCCCGATGACTTCACCTTCACCGTTGCGTCGGTCAACGGCGTTTCGCAGGCGGCGACGGTGACGGTCGCCGTGACCGCGCCGCCGCTCGCGCTGCTGATCGGCGATGGCCGCGACTACGTGCGCTACGGGCAGGTCGTCGACTACGTGGCGACATTGACCAACGCGGGCAGCGCGGCAGCGGCGATACCGGTGACGTTCACGGTGTCGGGCGGTTTCGACCGCGACAGCCTGCGCATCGACTGTTTCGTTCCCGGCGGCGACGCCCTGTGCAGCCAGGACGCGGACGATCCGCTGAAGTTCGCCGTGAGCTTGCAGCCGGGACGCACCGTGACCTGGCTGGCCAGCGTGCGGGTACGCCCGGATGCGACGGACAGCGACGTGACCTTCGGCAGCGTCAGCGCCGCCGGAAACGTCGCCGACACGAACGCGCTGGTCCTGTTCCGCGACGGCTTCGACACGACGATCTTCGACGGCGCATCGGCGGCGCTCATCGTCGACGGCGAGCGGGCAAGCGCGATCCTCGACGGCGACGGCCTGGTCGATGTCGTCGTGCCGGCATCCGCCGGTACGGCGATGAGGCCGTTACTGATCGTCCGCGACACCGCGCGCGACCTGCGCATCGACAGCCGCGACGTGGCCGACGCCGTGCGCGTGCGCCTGTTCGAGTACGACCCCGACTGCGGCGAACGCGTCAGCGCCTGGACCGCGACGCGGCCCGGCGTCACGCTCACCTTAGGCAGCGTCGTCGCTGGCGTGCCCGCCGGCGATTGCGCGTCACCGCGCGCGCGGGTCCTCAGCGGTGCCGAATCGGCGATTGCATTGCCGTGAGGCGCGCCCGGAGATTCCGTGAAGATGATCGCGTTGCTGTTCGACAGCATCGACGCGGAGCAATCGACGTATGCGACGTTCATGCCCGCTGCGCCACGCTTTTGCCGCGCCGAACGTGTCTCTTTCGGGAATCATGTGCTACGAGGTCCGGTACCCGGCACATGGATACTGGCTCGCGACGCGCAGTAACGATGGAGTGATCGGGCGCCCGCACGCCGACGCGCTTCAGTCCTTCGGCCCGGGTTTCCATCCGCTCGATGTCGTCGCCGAAGAGCGCAAGACGTGGTGCCGACCGATACGGCGCGTGCAACTACGGTGGCCGCGTCGTGGCATAGCGCGGATTGCACGACCTTGCGCACCGAACGGCCGGGCCGTCGAGACTTCCGCGCGCCAGTTCCTCGAACGCGGCCAGCCGGCCGCGAGTGTCGGCCACGCTGCCGCAAACAGTCGACCGTGCACCGCAACGGCGGAACGGGCCGTCAGCTTGGCCCGTTCCGCTGGCGACAGAATGAAACTACGGCTCGAACCCGCTCGCGAAAATCACATCGACGACAACCGGGCAATTCACATTGTCGATCACGCAGCGCGCCCATTCCGGGTGGTCGATGAACGGATTGCGGTTGCCCTGGAAGGTCTGGACCATGGCGTTGCGGTTGCGTTCGTAATCATCCGGCGGGTCCTGGTCGTTCCAGTCGAGCAGTACGGTCTTGAGCCCCATGTAGGCGATGCAGCTGCCGCAGGTCGTCGCATCCTTGCCGACGATGAGGCTGCGGTTGTCGGTGATCTCCAGATGCGGTTCCGGCGCGCCGCTGACGTTGGTGCCACCCTGGTAGCGCACCACCATGTAGAGCACCGCGCGGGCCATGTCGCCCTTGCGGAAATCCCACACCTGGAACGTGCTGGCGTTGAAATAGTTGCTGCTCGTGCCACCCGTGCCGCCGACACCGTGATTCGCCGTCGTGGGCCGCGCGGTGCAGCCCGAACACAGGCCGTACGGACTGTTGCCGCGGTCTGAGTTGTAGCCCACGTGCGAGGCGTACAGCATGTGGCCGTCGGTGTGCGGCGGATTCGGCCGGCCGCTCGAATCGGTGGGATTCGGAAAGCCCAGTGATTTGGGCCACGTGTGCTCGCGGTTGTAGTTCGCCGCGCCGCTGGTCTGCTTGGGGTACGACTCGTTCTTGTACACGTCCCAGACCTTGGTCGGGTCGGTGGGGTCCTCGTCCGCCTTGTTCATCACGGTGTAAGTGTCGCCGTAATGGATCGAGGTGTGATCCTTGATGCGGTTGTGCAGCCAGGCCTTGAGCGCCGGACCGCTTGAGGTATCGACGCCGGCGTAGTAGTCGTCGAGCGATGCCGCCGTCTCGAAGACGACGGCGACGTTCGCCGTCATGTCCTGGGGAGTGCCGTCCTGGTCATGCACCTTGTTCGCGATGATGGTCAGCGTGCACGACTCGAGCAGGCCGAGATCGACGTCGGGGTTGATCTGGAACGTGACCGGACCGCCGCTGGTCTGCGCCGTGTGCGCGCCGCTGTTCGCGCACGAGAGCGTGTACCAGCCCGCGTCGGCGGTGACCGCCTCGGAGAACGTGACGCTCAGGTTGGCGCTGCCCGGAAAGCCATGCGCATTGTTGGCCGGCGTGGTCGACGCAACAGCCGGCGGCAGGTCGCCGGCCGTGCTGAAGCTCATGCTGAAATCTGCCGCCATTTCTTCGACGGTGCCGTCGAGGTCGGTGACCTGGTCCGCGATGACGGTCAGGGTGCAGGTTTCGCCACTCGCGAAATCGACATCGGGATTCAGGGTGCGTGACGCGCCGCTGCCGGTGGTGACCGCCGAGTGCGAACCGCTGATCGTGCACGACAGCGTGAACCATGCGCTGGTGGTCGTTACCGGCTCGCTGAAGGTCACGCCGATGTCGACGGTATTGGCCTGACCGGTGGCATTGTTCGCCGGCGTCGTCGAAGACACGGCCGGCGGGAGGTCGACCGGCGGGCCGAAGCTCTGACCATTGTTGCAGTTGCCGAAGGTCTGCGCGGCACTGCCCTGCCAGGTGAAGCTGCCATAGTCGCTGCCGCTGCCGCTGAGTTGCAGCGAGGTGCCCGGCGCCGTGGAGTTGGTTTCCGCCACGCCGATGTCGACGCTGGTCATGCCCGAGGCTGGACCGTTGCTGGCGGTGGCCGTGCCCTCGTAGCTCAGAAACTGCACCACGCTGCCCGCGCCGTCGACGAGCGCGATCGCGTCGTTGGTGCCGTTCTGCACGCCGTTGACCGGGTAGTTCAGCACCAGGACCTGCTTGCTGCCGCAGGTGCTCGCGGTGGCTTCGGACAGCAGCCGGTCGCTGTAGCTGGTCGCCGAGCCCGGCGTGCTGCCGTTGTAGAGCACCACACGCCAGCTGCTCAGGTCGGCGCCGACCGGCCCGACGACTTCGACCGCTTCGCCGACGTCACCAGAGCCGGTGCTGTCGTCGTAGTGAATCTCGTTGATGAATATCGCGGTATCGGCCATGGCCGGCACGGCGCCCCCCGACAGCAGCACGAAGGCCGCGCCGCCGAAGGCCCGGAAACGAAACGACATCGGATGAATCCCCTGGTCTGAAGACGGAGCCACGCATCCGGCGCGAATCCGACAGAAAACGACCGGATGCATCCGGTCCGTGACGATGAGCTGCAAAGCCCGCTTGCGCCTCCGCCGCGGAGTGCGCGACCGGTTCGCGTGTCCGCAGCGATACCGGCAATTCCGGGCGCCAGGCCCGGGAACCCGGCGAATATAACGAGACTGCATGACAACTGCACGGCAGCCCGCAGCACGGGCGGCGGATCCGGCCGCTGCACTGGCGCATGCGGCACTGGCCCGGGCGTCAGCATTCGCGATCATCGCTGACGGCGCGGCCGTCGGGGTGGACCGCCGTGGACCGCACCGGTTCACGGACCGTCGACCGTCGCGCGCCGCACCCGGCCCGTTCGACCACCGCCGAACCATTGCTTCTCCACCACGCAGAATCCGAGGAACGCGCATGAACGCGCCGCTGAAACTCTATTCGTTCGCCCCGTTCGACCGCGCCGCGCGCGTGCGCTGGACCGCGATCGAGCTCGGCCTGACGCTCGAGGAGGTCGCGCTGAACTACATCGCCGGCGAACACAAGCTGCCGGCGTATCGCGCGAAGAACCCGTTCTGTCAGGTGCCGCTCGTCGAAACCGGGCAAGGCTCGATGATCCAGTCAGTCGCCATCTGCCAATACCTGGCCGAGCAACACCCCCAGGCCGGCCTGGTGCCCGCGCTCGATTCGCCGCTGCGTGCAAGCTGGCTCAGCTGGCTGTTCCTGTGCGCGTCCGACCTCGACGCGCGCGGTTTCCAGGTTCTGAATTACACCGTGCTGCGCCCGGACAAGGACAAGCGCGCGTCGGCGATCAAGGTAGCCGAGCCACTGCTGCAGGTATTGGAGACACACATGACAGGCCGCGACTATCTCGTCGCGGACACGTTCATGCTGCCCGACATCGTGCTGGGTCACGAGCTGGTGCTGCTGGGCTTCTGCAGGGCGCTGGACGGATTTCCGACGCTCACGCGCTACCGCGACCGGCTCGGCGAGCGTCCGGCGGCGAAGGCCAGCGGCCTGTTCGACGTGCTGCGGAAGGCTTGACGGCGGAATCCGGGCTCGGTGATTTCCGAGCGCCGGAGCGGGGAATTCCGACGACACGTCGCGCAAGATGCGGATGGCCGCTGTCCCGGAGGACGCGCAGACTTCGTCCAACGCCATCGCAGGATTCGCCGCCATGTCGCTGAATACGCCCGACCCGATCGCCCGCGCACACGAGCTCATCAGCACCGCCGAGGATGCGCCCAGCCTGCAGGCACTCGCGCAGGAAGTCGGGCTGTCGGCGAGCCACCTGCAACGGCGCTTCCGCGCGCGCTACGGCATGAGTCCGGCCGAACTCGCGGCGAGCCGCCGCCTGGGACGCCTGAAGTCGGCGCTGCGCGAAAGTGCCTCGGTGACGGACGCTGTGTACGCCGCAGGTTTCGGATCCGGCAGCCGCGTCTACGAAAAGAGCGACACGTTGCTCGGCATGACACCCGCCGACTATCGCCGCGGCGGTGCGGGCACGACCCTGCGCTACACCACGCTGGCCACGCCGCTGGGCCAGTTGCTGGTCGCCGCGACCGAGCGCGGTGTCTGCGCGATCCTGCTCGGCCAGGACGAGGACGAACTGCTGTCCGAGCTCGAACGCGAGTTTCCTGCGGCGCAACGTGAGCGCGTCGATGCCGGACGCGACGAATGGCTGGCCCGCGTGATCGCCGAGGTGCACGCGAACCTCGGCTGGGGCGACCCGGCCGACGCCACCAACACCCCGTTGCCGCCGTTCGACCTCCGGGCGACGGCGTTTCAGTGGCGCGTGTGGCAGGCACTCACGCGCATCCCGCGCGGCGAAACACGCAGTTACGGCGCCATCGCCGAAGCCATCGGTTCGCCGCGCGCCGTACGTGCGGTCGCGCGCGCCTGCGCATCGAACCGGCTCGCGATCATGGTTCCCTGCCATCGCGTCGTGCGTGAAGACGGCAGTCTCGGCGGTTACCGCTGGGGTCTCGCGCGCAAGCGTCGCCTGATCGCGCGCGAGGCCGAAGTGGCACCGCGCGCGATATGAGCAGTGGTGCTGTCTGCGGCGCGCGCCCGCGCCGTAGCATGCAGAACCGGGGGACGGGGGGCCGTTTCCGCGATTGGCCATGACCGATACCACCACCGAAGCCGGCTCGGTTGCGCCGCGCGCGTCGCCACGCCTGCTCGTGCCGCTGGCCCTGCTGTCCCTGTATCTGATCTGGGGATCGACCTACCTCGCGATCCGCATCGGACTGGAGAGCTACGCGCCGTTCACGATGGCAGCGCTGCGCTTCCTGATCACGGGAGCGGCGCTGTATGCCTTCCTGCGCTGGCGGGGCGCTCCGAACCCCAGCCTGCGGCAGTGGCGCAACTGCGCCGTCACGGGAACCTTGCTGCTGGGTTTCGGCAACGGGCTGGTGTGCTGGGCGCAGCAGAGTGTGTCATCGGGTCTGGCGGCCGTTGCCGTGGCGAGCATGCCGCTGTTCGCCGCCGTGTTCGGCACCTTTTTCGGACAATGGCCGCGGCGACTGGAGCTCATCGGCCTGCTCGTCGGTTTTGCCGGCGTTGTCCTGCTGAACCTCGGTGGTGACCTCGCGGGCTCCCGGCTCGGCGCGCTCGCATTGCTCGCGGCCGCAGCGAGCTGGGCGTTCGGTTCGCTCTGGTCCAAGCGACAGGACATGCCGGAGCCCATGATGAACACGGCGGCGCAGATGCTGACCGGCGGCATCGCGCTCACCCTGCTCGCCATCATCAATGGCAACGGCCTGCCGGAAGCACCAACCCTGCGAGCGACGCTGGCGCTCGCCTATCTCGCCGTGTTCGGCTCCATCATCGGCTTCAGCGCCTACCTGTATCTGCTGCGCACCGTGCGCCCGGCGCTCGCGACGAGCTACGCGTACGTGAATCCCCCGGTTGCCGTCGTCGTCGGCGCGGTGCTCGCGAACGAGCGCGTCCACGCACTCGACGTCGTCGGCATGGCGGTGATCCTCGCGGGCGTCGCCGTCATCACGCTCGCGCGCGACAAGTCCTGAAACACTGTCTGGCGCGGCGACTCCTTCGGCCCGACACTCAACGCCGCGTCAGGTACGTGTGCAGTTCCAGCACGGTATTGAAGTAGTGGCTCTTGGCGTAGGCCTGCTTGTCGGGCGGCAACTGATCCATGCCCGGGGCGAGCACGCCGTCGAACGCCAGATCGAAGTCGCAACGGATGGCATAGTGGCCGACATTCAGCCGCTGCCGGGCTTCCGCGTTGAAATAGAAGAACGACTGCTCGGCGATCGGAGGCCATTTGTGGGTCGGATCCTGGATCGCGCCGACGCTGGTCCAGTAGGGCGTGATGATCAGCGCTCTCGCACCGGGCTTGAGCACGCGGTAGAGCTCTTCCATGAAGGCAATGCGTTCGATGCCGTCGAGATGCTCGAGGAAATGTGCGGAATACACTTCGTCGACACTCGCGTCCTCGAACGGCCAGGGTCGCCGGGTCAGATCGTGGATGATGTCGGCATCGCAATCCGGCGACGAATCGACGCCGACGAATCCCTCGCGTTTGCGCCGCCCGCAGGCAAGATCGAGCTTCATTGCCGTATCCAGACAATTCGGGAACAGCCCGAAAGCATAACGCCCGTCGCGATACGAACCGCGACGGGCGTTGCAGGACTACGCGACGATGAACATCCGCGCTGACGCGACGGGACTGTCGTCTGGCGAGCGCCTGATTCACCGGCCCTGCTCAGGCCAGTCAGGCGCCTGCCGTGAATCATAGCGCCTTGGTCAACTCGAGCAGCGGATCCTGCGCGAGGTTGCGTTGCTCGGCGCCCCACACCAGACGCAACAGCGCGAACATCAGGATCGGCCCGAACAGCACGACGCCCACGAGGATGACCAGGACGGTAATGGCGAGCTTGGCGACGAACGAAGCACCGGCTGGCTGGCGCAGCGACCAGTTGAGCAGCGCCCGTGCGGTGAAATACCAGATGATGCTCTGCACCGCCGTCACCGCCGCGACCATGACCGAGGCCGTGATCGCACCAGCCAGCCCGACGCCCGAAATCACGCAGACCAGCGCAACCAGCGATGCGGCCAGCGGAGCAGCAACGATCGCCCACGTCTTCACGTAGGAATAGGCGGACTGGAAAGCCGGCACCAGGGCGCCCACGAAACCAATCAGCAAGGCGATCACCAGGCCACGCAGCAGCAACGCCGGCGTGATCGTGAAACTGAACACGACTTGCGTGAAGTTTGCACCGAGCGTCGACAGCGAGACCTGATTGAACAGCACATAGGCAATCAGCGCGCCGACGACGCCACCGATCAGGGCCAGCAGCAATGCCTCGATGAGCACCGATACCGTCACTGACAGCGACCCGAATCCGATGGCACGCAGGGTCGCGATCTCGCGCGCACGGGCCGAGACGGCGGCATACATGGTGTTCAGCGCGGCGAAGATCGCGCCGAGACCCATGATCACCGTCACCACCCCCGCCAGAATGCTGATCATCGTGCGGAACTGCCGGGTCTGGCCGCTGAAGTACGCCTGCTGCGTCTGAACATCGACGTTGAGTCGCGGATCGGCCGACAGGTTCGCCTTCAGTTTGTCGAGCGCGTCAGGACCGTCGAGCACCGCGAGCACCGATGAATACCCGCGCCGGTTGAACGTGGATTGAGCGACTTCCACATCGGCCCAGAGCTCGCTTTCCGTCGCGTCCCCGGATTCAAACACCCCGACCACGGTCCATTCCGAGCCGCGCATGCGCAGCGTCTTGCCAATGTCTGCACCTTCGAACTGACGTTGCACGCCGCGCCCCACGATGAGTTCGCGCAGGCCCGCCTGGAACATCCGCCCTTCGACGATCTTGAGTTTCGGACGCAGCGTGAACGACGCTGCTTCGACGCCGCGCAGGGTCATGTTCGAGCCGGCGGTGGTTTCGCCTTTCTTCAGTAGCTCGGTGATGACGATGACTTCCGCAGCCGCCTCGGCCTTGCCGTCTGCGCCAGTCCGAATGCCTTGGCCGTCCTTGATCAGTTGCGCCGATTCGCGGTCGAACGCGGAATTCAGCTCCGAACTGGATCCGCCCCGCATGATGATCGCGGCATCCGTGCGTCCGCTGGCCTTCAGCACCGACGAAAAGCCTTCTGCCATGGCCAGCAGCGCCGTGAAAACGGCGACCACGCCGGCAAGACCGATGACGATGACCAACGAAGGTCCCCACCGCTCCGGAACGCTTTTCAGGTTGATGCCCGTAATTGCAAAAGTCTGGCTCATGACTGTGTCCTCAGCGTCCCGCCAATGCGTCGACGATCTTCAGGCGCTGCGCACGCAGCGCCGGCAAGAGGCCGACCAACGTTCCCACGAGTGCGATCGCGACGAGACCCGCAGACCAGACTCGCCAGTCGACGCTGATCGGCAACATCGCCCCCGCACTGCGCTGCACGCCGACCCCGACCAGCGTCGCGAGGCCAAGACCGATCAGACCGCCTGTGCCTACGATCAGCACCGCCTCGGCCAGCACGAATCCGAGCACCGACCCGTTCGAGAAGCCGAGTGTCTTGAGCACGGCGAGCTCCGGAATACGCTCACGCACGCTCTGCGCCATGGTGTTGCCGACCACGAGCAACAACGTGAAGAACACGGCAAACAGGATCCAGCGCACCAGCATGCCGATGTCACCCATCTGCTTGGCAAAGCCCGCGTTCCAGTCCTTCTCGGTCTGCGTCTTGGTCTCCTCGGCCGAATTCTCGTACTTGCTGTCGATGGCGAGCGCGACTTCCTTGGCCTTGTTGGAGTCGCTCAGCTTGAGCACGTAGATGCCGGCGCGACCGCTGCCGAACTGGTTCGCTTCATCGAAGTACGCGAAGTTGATGAAGATCTGGCTGGTCTGGCGCTGCCACTGCTCGTCCTGGCCGTCATAGATGCCGACCAGATCGAATTCCCAGGCCTTGCTGCCGTTTTTCTGCGGAAAGATGTTGGACTTGATCGGCAGTTTCTGGCCGACCTTCCAGCCGAACTGGTTGGCGACCTGCCGGCCGGCAATCATGCCGGTGCGGGTCTCCGCAAACTTCTTCCACTCGTCCTCCGACATCTTCCATTCGGGGTAGACCTTGTGCAGCCGCTGCGGATCGGCCGCGAACGCGATCAACTGCGTGTTTTCCTGCCACACGCCACCGAACCATTGCTGGTACATCACCGCCTCTACGCCGGGAACGGCCTCCAGTTCGGGCAGCTGGCGCAGGGGCAGCGACTGCGTGAAGGACACGCGGGACTGTGTCACGACGCGTGTCGCACCGACGAAGTCCGCCCCTGCGCTGAACATCACGTTGACGGCCTGCAGCAGACCGAACAACAGGAACGCCATGATCACCGAGAGCAGCGTGAGCACGGTGCGGGTCTTCTTGCGAAACAGATTCGCAAGGACGAAACCGGTCTTGGTCATGGGGTGGACTCCGTTGCGCTCAGTGCGCCGCCTGCTCGGCCAGCCGTCCCTTGTCGAGGTGCAAGGTGCGCTTGGCATATTCCGCCGCCCGCGGATCGTGCGTGACCATCACGATGGTCTTGCCGTGTTCGCGATTGAGCGTCTGCAGCAACGTCAGGATCTCGTCGGCCGTCTTGCGATCGAGATCGCCGGTCGGTTCGTCACAGACCAGCAGCTCCGGATCGGATACGATCGCACGGGCGATAGCCACGCGCTGCTCCTGGCCACCCGACAGTTCGCGCGGTTTGTGCTTGGCGCGATCGGCGAGGCCGACCACCTGCAGGGCGATGGACACGTTCTTCTTGCGCTGCGCCGCGGGCAGCTTGGTAAGCAGCAGCGGCAGCTCGACATTGCCCTCGGCGGTCAGCACGGGCATCAGGTTGTAGAACTGAAACACGAAGCCGACGTGGGAGGCGCGCCACTTGGTCAGCTCTGCACCACTGAACTTGTCGATGCGCTTGCCGTCGATGCTCAGTTCGCCCGAGGTCGGCTGATCGAGTCCGCCGATCAGGTTCAGCAACGTGGTCTTGCCCGATCCCGACGGTCCCATGAGCGCCACGAAGTCGCCCTTGGGAATGTCGAACGTCAGGCCGTGCAGCACTTCCACTTTCTGCTTGCCGCGTTCGTAGCTCTTGGTCAGGTCACGGATGCTGATGAGGGTGCTCATGGAGGGCTCCGGTTCGAAAGCAGGGTTGAAAAATCGATGAAAGGTGACGACGCGGGACGTGACGTCACTGGGTCTTGGTTTCGACTCTGTCGCCGGTCTTCACGCCGTCGGGAGGCGCGAGCGCGACGCGCTCGCCCGCCGCGAGTCCACTGAGCACCTGGCGCGAACTCGACAGCGTCTGGCCCAGCGTGACCCTGCGCTCCTCGATCCGGCCGTCCTTGACGACATAGGCAAGCGAGGCGTCACCGACGCTCTTGATCGCTTCGCTGGGAACGAGCACGCCCGGCATGGCCCTGGGCGTCTCGCCTGCCGGCTTGTTCTCGCCGAGAAATGCGACGCGCGCGCCCATGTCCGGCACGATGCGCGGATCCTTGACGTCCATGCCGATACGCACCTTGACCGTCGCCTTGCCGCGGTCGGCGGTGGGGATGATGGCAATGACCTTGCCCGGAATCTTCCAGTCCGGATACGCGTTCAGGGTGCTTTCGACGGGCTGGCCCGGTTGTACACGACCGATGTAGGACTCGTTGACGTCGACCTCGATCTCCAGCGAGTTCATGTCGACGATGGTGCCGATACCGGTACGCGTGAAGCCGCCGCCGGCCGAAATCGGCGACACGATTTCCCCGGGCTGCGCCGCCTTTACCGTGATCACGCCGGCGAAAGGCGCCTTCACGATGGTGTTGTCCAGACTGACGCGTGCCAGTTCCACGCCGCTTTGCGCAACGGCGATCTGGCGCTCCTGCGCGGCGATGCGGGCTTTCAGTACCGCGACGTCGGTCGCTGCGTTCTCGCTGAGCTGCTGACTCGTGAGCTTGCGCGCCACGAGCTCCTGCTGCCGCTTCAGGTCGCGCTCGGCACGGGCCAGCTGGACCCGGTGTTCAGCCAGCTGCGCACGCGCTGCATCGAGCTGTACCTGGGATTGGTCGAGCTGGGCCTGTGCATCGACCGGATCGAGCCGTGCGAGCACCTCGCCGTCCTCCACATATTGGCCTTCTTCGATGCGCACTTCGGCGACGCGGCCCGTGACCTTGGCCGATACCGTGGCCTGACGCCGCGCTGTCACATAACCGCTCGCATCGAGCACCGACGAGCTTGCGGCCGCGGCCGGGGTGATCGGCTGTGCAACGGCCGTCGCAACAACCCAGGTCGAGCCGCGGCCGAGCATGAACCATGCGGCTGCGGCAGCGACGACGACGGCAATTCCGATGCCGATCCACCAGCCCGTACGGGCGGGTTCCGGTGGCGGTGCGCTGCGATCGATGCGCAGCTGTTTGAGCATTTCCGTGTTGTCCACGATTCCACCATGTCCTGCGTGAGGTCGATTGCGACGATCACGGAGCCGTCCGCTCGCCGCAACGCCGAAGTGTGCCATAGACTGCCGCGGACGCCGCGGCCCGGGTAGGGCCGGCGATCAGCAGTTGGAGGTGACAGGTGTCAACTCGCGCATCCACTGGTTATTCCGGCACGCCGCTGGCCAGAAAGCTCGGACTGTCGGCGGGCATGCGCATCGTCCTCGTGGACGCTCCCGAGGACTATGCCACCCTGACCGGCTTCGACCTCGGTTCGTGTCACGTGCTCGGGCAGATCGACGCCTTCGATTTCGCCCACGCGTTCGTCCGCTCGCGTGCCGCACTGGCATCCGCGCTGAACACGCTGGTGCCGCACCTGGACGACCGCGGCATGATCTGGATCTCGTGGCTGAAGCGGGCCTCGGGGATTGCGACCGACCTGACCGAAGACGGCGTGCGCGAACTCGCGCTTCCGCTGGGCCTGGTCGACGTCAAGGTCTGCGCGGTCGATGCGATCTGGAGTGGCCTGAAGCTCGTGCGTCGCGTCGAGCTGCGTGGCGGCACACCGCGGCAAGCTTGAACGGAAGGGCTGCCTCAGCGATTTCCGGATTTCTGATTGAGCCGCCTGCCGAGTGACTTGTTCAGCACCTTGGACTCGTTCTTGCGCTTGAGCTGCGCCTCGAGGCTGCTCGCCTGCGTCTGCAGCTCATCGCGGAGTTTCAGGTAGCCGGCCCAGCGCTCGGGATCGAGTTCGCCGCTGTCGAGGGCCGCGCGGACGGCACAGCCAGGCTCGGACTGGTGCGCGCAGTCGCCGAAGCGACACTGCATCGCGAGTGCGTCGATGTCGGAAAATTGCCCTGCCTGCAGGTCTTCCTCGCCGGTGAGCTTGAGTTCGCGCATGCCGGGCGTGTCGATGAGGCAACCTCCCTGCGGCAGCGGAATCAGCGCGCGGAACGTGGTCGTATGACGGCCGCGACTGTCGTGCTCGCGCACTGCCTTGGTGGCCTGGCGCTGCTCGCCCAGCAGGGTGTTGGTGAGGGTCGATTTGCCCACACCGGAAGAGCCCACGACAACGGCCGTGCGACCGGCTACCAGGTAGGGATGCAGTACGGACACGCTCTGCGCGTCCTTGGCATTGACGGCGTGCACGATGATGTCCGGTGGCAGCACGTCGGCCACGTCCGCCATGAGTGTCTCGAGATCGTCGTGACGAT
This sequence comes from Rhodanobacteraceae bacterium, assembly GCA_045864815.1. Taxonomy (GTDB): domain Bacteria; phylum Pseudomonadota; class Gammaproteobacteria; order Xanthomonadales; family Rhodanobacteraceae; genus Tahibacter. The sequence goes on from BTVG01000012.1 coordinate 79,995, forward strand.
CGGCCTTGGTCAGCACCACCACGCAGGTCGCGCCCGAGGCCTGGATCAACGCGAGATACCTCTCCAGCCGCCGCGGATTGAAATCACCGTCGAGCCCCATCAGCACGAGCACGCTGTCGACGTTCGTGGCGATGAGCTGGCGCTGGTAGCGTTCGCCCGCCGCAGCGCGCGACAGGGTCGCGTGGCGAGGCAACAGGATCTCGATCTGCATCGGCTTGCCCGGCTTCAGCAGTACGAAATCGCCGACGGCGGGCCGCTCTGTCGGATCGAGACTGCGCTTGAGGAATCGTGGCGCCGGCTGCACCGTGAATTCGCGCGTACCGTCATGCACGACGTAGCCGTTGCGGTGCTGGATGATGACGCGGGCAGGCACCCAGTCGGCCGGCACGTCGTCGGGCACTACGATGGCGTCACTCCAGCCGATGCAGGCCAGACGCGAGCGGGTTTCCGGGGTCAGCATGGGGCCGATTCTAAGGAAGGCCTCGACAGGTGTCTGCAGCACGGCCTCATACCCTGCCGCGCTTGCCGCTCCGCGGCACGACGGTGGTACCGGCGCGGTTCGCTGCATTCTCGATTTGTGTGGCGCCCGCGGGAAACCGAGACGAGACCCGCTCGCGCCAAGTCAGGGGGCGCACCGCGCAGACGGGCTGTGCCCCGCGCGGTGCGATCACATCAGCGTCTGGCGACGGTGTCGGCGCTGGCCTTGACCTCGGACCGCAGAGCCTGGACCTCACTGCCTTCGACCAGCGCGGCATGACCGGCGGTTACCACGTCGACGCCCGGACTCAAGCCCTGGAGCACCTGCACGTCATTGCCCGACTCATATCCAAGCTTCACGGCGACACGCTGTGCCTTGTTGTCGCGGACCACGAACACGCTACTGTCGCGATCGCCGCTCAACAGCGCGGTCTTCGGAATGAGGATCGCGGCGGCCACGGTGTCGTAGGCGACGTCGAGGCGCGAGAACAGCCCCGGTCGCAGCTTGCCTTCGGCGTTGTCGACTGCAACCACGATGTCGACGGTGCCGCTGGCCGCGTCGACGACGGGGCTTACCCGCTCCACGTGCGCCGGAAAGCGTTCGCCGGGCAGCGCATCGGCCTGGTAGTCCACGGTCTGGCCCGGCTTCAGCGCCGCGCTGGCTCGCTCCGGAACACGCAGGCGCGCCTTCAGCTCGCGGAAGTCGGCCATCTCGAACGCCACTTCGTTGACCTTGAGCAACTGGCCCTGCTTGACCCAGCGCCGCGTCACGACTCCGTCGAACGGTGCGATCACTGCGCACTTGGACAGGCTCAGGCGTGCCAGGTCGACTTCGGCCTTGCGCGTAGCCAGGTCGGATTTGTTCTGCTCGTAGGTATTGCGCGCGATCAGCTGGCGCCGGAACAGACTTTCGTTACGCGCGTCCTGATGCTTCAGACGCTCCAGCTCAGTCTCGGCCTGGCGCAACAGCACGGCGTGACGCTCCGCGTCGAGCTTGGCCAGCACATGCCCCTTGCGCACGAACTCGCCTTCCTCCGCACCGAGCGACAGCACGACGCCGCCGATCTCGCTGACGACCTTGGCTTCACGCTCGGCCTCGAGCGTGGCGGTACCGGCATACCGTGCCGTGATGTCGCCCTGGGTCACGGCCGCGACTTCGACCGGAATGACCTCGGCCTTCGGCTTTTCTGCCGGCGTGCCTGCAGCGGAGGTCGACTGCGCCTCACCGGCGCAACCGGTCAGCAGCGGCGCAGCGACGGCAGCCGACAGCAACAACAAGGAAGCAAACACGGGCGTCTTCATGGGGATCTCTATTGAGATAGTGTTGTAGTAGACTACAACACCAGTTTCGAACGGGTCAAGTCCATCGTAACCAGGGGTGTCTCGGCCCTCGACTGCCGGAAGAAACAATGACTTCCGGCTGGCAACACCGAAACGTTCATTCCCGACCCGGCCCCCGCCGGAATGCCGAAGCGCACAGCGCCCGGTACTACCAGCCGTAGGGTCTGATGCGCGAACACAGACAATGGTTGCGCCGAACGGTTCAGTACGGGCGCAATGTCTTGCGCAACGCCGCAAAATGCCCGCGTTTCGCCAGGAATGTGACGGACTTTCGTTTGGACATTCGCTCCTCAGCCGCTAGGATGCGGCGACCCGTTCAGGACCCACCGCAATGCCGCAGCGCACCGTCCCCGTCAGTTCCCGTCTCGGTGATGTTCGTTACGAGATTCGCGGGGCCCTGTCGCGTCGAGCCCGCGAACTCGAAGCCGAAGGCCGCCAGATCGTGCGCCTGAACATCGGCAACCCCGGGCTCTTCGGTTTTGCGGTGCCGGCCCATCTGCGCGAGACGGTCAGCCAGCACCTGGATCGCAGCGAAGCGTATTGCCATCAGCAAGGCCTGCAGCGCGCGCGCGAGGCCATCGCAGCACGCGAAACCGCGCGCGGCGCGGTCGGTGCCCACGCCGACAACGTGTTCATTGGCAACGGTGTTTCCGAGCTCATTGACCTGACCTTGCGCGCCCTGCTCAACAGTGGCGAAGAAGTGTTGCTGCCGAGCCCCGATTATCCGCTCTGGAGTGCAGCGACGGTTCTGAACGGCGGCCGGGCGCGCTATTACCCCTGCCCCGCCGCGCGCGGCCATCTGCCGGACCCGGACGAGATCGATGCGCTGATCACGCCGCGGACGCGCGCGCTGGTGCTGATCAATCCCAACAATCCGACCGGAGCCGTCTATCCGCGCGAGCTGCTGCAAGCGCTCGTGCAGGTGGCAGAACGTCATCGCCTGTTGCTGCTGTCGGACGAGATCTACGACGGCATCCTGTACGACGGCGCCGAATTCCATCCGTTGGCGCCGCTCGCTGGCGACACGCCCTGCATCACCTATGGCGGCTTGTCCAAGATGCACCGAGCCTGCGGCTATCGCGTGGGCTGGATCAGTCTGTCGGGGGCACCGGCCCGGCTCGGTGAATTCCGGGCCGCACTGGATCTGCTCTCGGCGCTGCGCCTGTGTGCGAACGTGCCGACCCAATGGGCGATCGAGCCGGCGCTGACCGGCACGGACACGATGCGCGAACTCGTGAGCGAAGGCGGCCGCCTGCATGCGGCGCGGCGCGCCGTGATCGAGGGCGTCGCACGCAGCGAATTCCTCGACATGGTTGCCCCCCAAGGCGCGCTGTACGCATTTCCGTCGGTGCGGCCGCAGCCGTTCGGCACGTTCGACGACGAAGATTTCGCGCTCGAGCTGCTGGAAACCGAGAATGTGCTCGTTGTCCCGGGCACCGGCTTCAACATCCGCGAACGCAATCATTTCCGCCTGACCCTGTTGCCGCAGCCGGCAGAGATCGACGACGTGTTCACGCGCATCGAGCGTTGCCTGGGCCGCATCGCGGCGCGCGGAGCGCCGGCGCGCCATGTCGCCTGAACCGACGCGCGGCTCGCCTGACAGCCGCGCCGCCGACGGCGATGGACTGCGCTATCTCGCACTCGGGGACTCCTACACGATCGGAGAGGGCGTGGCGGCTGACCAGCGCTGGCCGCAGCAGCTCGTCGCGCGCCTGCGTGCCGACGGTGTTGCGATCGAGGATCCGCTGATTGTCGCCACGACGGGCTGGACCACTGACGAGCTCTCGTCGGGCATGGACGCAGCCACACTGGTGCCGCCCTACGATCTCGTGAGCCTGTCGATCGGCGTCAACAATCAGTATCGCGGCCGTGACACTGCCAATTACCGGCGCGAGTTCGCCGCGTTGCTGCAGCGGGCGATAGCGCTCGCCGGCCTGCGCACGGAACGGGTCGTCGTGGTGTCGATTCCCGACTGGGGCGTGACTCGCTTCGGTCTCGCGTCCGGGCGCAATACGGCAGAGATCACGCGCGAGCTCGACGCGTTCAACGCGATCAACCGCGAGGAGGCGCAGCGCCGACAGGTTGCCTGGGCGGACGTGAGTGCGATATCGCGCCGCGCAGGCGCGGATACCCCCCAGCTCGCCGACGACGGGCTGCATCCGTCCGGCCTGCAGTATTCGGCCTGGCTCGAGCCAATCCTGCCGCTGGCTCGACAGGCGCTGTCATGGCGCTGACCCGGATCGGCAACGCGACGGATACCTGTACGTCCTAGTCTCTGGCCGGCCAGACCACGGGGCGTGCCATGGAGCGACTGCGCTTCCGCAGCATCTTCATCTCCGACGTTCACCTGGGCACGCGCGACTGCCGGGCCGACTTCCTGCTCGACTTTCTGCGGTCGACGCGCTGCGAACAGTTGTATCTCGTCGGCGACATCATCGATCTGCAGGCAATGGAACAGACGCCGTACTGGCCCGCGCGGCACAGCGAGGTGATCGCCGAATTTTTCGACATGGCGGCGAGCGGTACGCGGGTCGTCTACATCCCGGGCAATCATGACAGCCGCTTTCGTGGCATGGCCGGGCAGCAGATCGCCGCCGTCGAGATTGCACTCGACGCGATCCACGCCACGGCCGACGGCAAACGCCTGCGCGTGAGCCATGGCGACGAGTTCGACCCGGAGCATTGCGGCAAGACCTGGCTGACATGGTTCGGCGACCACGCGCACGGGCTGATCTGCCGCGCCAACCGCACCCTCAATGCACTGCGTCGACGCCTGAAGCTGCCCTACTACGCACTGTCGATACTCGTCAAATCGCGCATCGGAAAAGCGCTGGCCTACATCCGCCGCTACGAGTCGCTCGCCACGGCGCGGGCGCGCGAACTCGGGCTCGACGGCCAGATCTGCGGGCACATCCACTTCGGCCATCTGAGCGAGCACGAGGGTGTGCTGTACCTCAACGACGGCGACTGGGTCGAGCACTGCACGGCACTGGTAGAGCACACCGACGGTACGCTGGAACTACTGCACTGGAGCGAACGCCGGGCGGCGCTGATGCGCACGGCGGCCGGCGACTCGCGCCCGTCGCCAGCACCGGTGCCGGCCTGGGCGCACATGCTCAGTGCACGCGGCTGACGTGCACAGCGCCGCCGGCAAGCCGGCGGCGGCACCGGGGACTCACGGAATCTCGGTCACGTTGACCGTCACGATCGCCGATGCTTCGTGGCCGTTGTCGTCGGTGATCGTGTAGCGGATGCGGCCCGGCCCGTTGGTTCCGTGCTGGTGCTCGAAACGGATCGTGCCGTCTGCGTTGATTGTCAGGGTGGCCTGATGCGGGCCGAGATTCTCGACGCGGATCACACGAAGCAGATCGCCATCAGGATCGCTGTCGTTGGCGAGCACCGGGATGTCGACGCCACCGCCCTTGATGACGCCGATGGCATCGTCCAGCGCGACCGGAGGCCGGTTCGCGCTGGCTGCGACCGAGATCGTCACCCGCGCCGTTGCGGTGCCGCCGCGGCCGTCGCTGACGACGTAGCTGAAGCTGTCGCTACCCTCGAAGCCCGCGGCCGGCGTATAGGTGACCGTGCCGTCGGGGTTGCGGACCGCCTGACCGTGCGCCGGGGTCCCGACCGAGTCGATCGTGAGCGTGTCGCCATCGGGGTCGCTGTCATTGGCGAGTACGCCGATGCGCACCGGTGTCGCCGGTGGCGTCTGTGCGCTGTCGTCGGTGGCTACCGGCGGGCGATTGCCATCATCGCCGATCGTGACCGTCACCGTGGCCGAATCGCTGCCGCCGAAACCGTCACTGATCGTGTACGTGAAACTGTCGGTGCCGATGTAGCCGGCGGCAGGCGTGTAGCGTATCTGGCCGGCATTCAGAGTGACGGTGCCGTGGGCCGGCATCGAGGTGCCGGTGATCGTCAGCGGATCGTTCTCGGGATCCGTGTCATTGACCAGCACGCCGATGTTCACCGCGATGTCGCGCGCGGTCGACACGCTGTCGTCGACGGCGTCCGGTCCGGTATTTGCGAACTGGCGCGGCCCCAGCGTCGTCGTCGTCGCGCTGCGTTCGAAGCGATAGACGTCCACGGTGCGCTTGTGCTGCGCCGGATTGCGCAGCGCGCGTTCGATCCAGGCCACCGGCGCGGCAACCGGCTCGCGCTTCCATTCGACCGGCTGCACCGGCGGCGGTGCAGCGGCCGCAACCGTGGTTTCCTCGATCGTGAGGAACTCGATGTCGACGCGGCGATTCTTCTGTCGGTTCTCCGGCGTGTCGTTGGGAAACGACGGATCGAGTTCGCCCGCGCCACGCGTGTCAATCTGGTCCGCCGGCACACCGCGCGAGACGAGATAGGCCCTGGCGCTCGCCGCGCGCCGTTCGGACAGCGCCTGGTTGTACGCAACGCTGCCGACGCTGTCGGTATGACCGGTCACGGTGATCCGGCTCACGCGCGCATTGCCATTGAGCCTGGCGAGCAGATCGTCGAGTGCGGCGACGGCGTCGGGGCGCAGCTCCGACTTGTCGAAATCGAAGAACGCGTCACCGTCGAGGCGCACGTCGTTGCGCACCAGCGTGGGCCGGGGCGTCTCGACGTTGCGGATCGCCGGCGCAGCGGCGGCCACGGTTTCGTACTGGAGCGGCGCGCGCGGGCGATAGCTCTGGCCGAATTCGTAACGCAGGCTTAGCCAGCCGCGCGTGTCGTTCCTGTCGATCTCGAATTCGCCGGACTTGCGCAGCGCCTCCGCATCGAGCGACAGGCTCCAGCCCGTATTGCGGATGTACTTGTCCACGCCGAGCGACAGTGTCGTCTGGGCGGAATCGAACTTGCCCCGCTCGTAGTCGAGGCCGCCGCGCAGACGCCACAGCGCGTCGTCGAAATGGCGGCCGAGCCGTACGCCGATGCCTTTTTCATAGGGATGCTCGAACGTATCCGTGACGGTCTCGACGGTCTGCGTCTGGGTGTACGCATGGCCATTCTGCATGCCCGTCAGCACTGACGTCGTCGTATCGCTGCGCGTGCCCGCAAGTCGATTGCCGGTCAGCGCACCGGACAGATAGCCGTCGACGAAGAAGTCGCCCTTCTCATAGCCGACGCCAATCGTTGCCTTGCGATCGTTCCAGATGTTCTGATCGACGGCGACGAAGGCCTTGGCAACGCGCGCCCGGCTGGCGTCATCGATCGCGTCCTGGCGCGACCCGGCGCCGATCAGCCAGTGATAGTCCAGCTGCACGCCACCGGCGCCGTGTTCGGCCAGCCAGAGCTGCGCGATCCAGGCCGAATCGCCGTCGAACCCGAAAATGCCGAGCGCTTCGCCGTTGATGTCGCCATCGTCATCGATGCCGAAACTCACGCGTGCGTTGGTGCCGACGTAGGTGACGGGAATGCTGGGGTCGCTCGCGCCAGGCTGCGGCGCGCCAGGTTCCTGGGCTGCGACGGCCGATAGGGCCAGGGAAATGCACGAGGCGAGCAGCGAGCGACGCATGAGGATCTCCCAATTCCATGGACTGAACGGCAAAACGGCGGCGATTATCGCGCAGCGGCGCGCCGCGAACAGCGCACCGCACCCGCCGAAAACGTGACAACTCACGCAAAGCGAACGCGGGCACCGTGGTTCGCTGCCGGCTGCAGCCCCCGGACATCGCCAGCACAGGCCGGAAGCGCCGTCACGCCCCCCTTGCCGGATCGCCCGGGCGTCCGCACATGGCCAGGGTTATCATTCGCGGCGACCCGCCCGTTCCCGGACTCCCATGAATCTCGACCCCGCTCTCCGTTCGCGTATCGACTCGTTGCTGCAGAACAACCGCATCGTGCTGTTCATGAAAGGCACACGCCATGCGCCGCGCTGCGGCTTCTCGGCCGGCACGGCCGGGATTCTCAACGGCCTCCTCGACGACTATGTATCCGTCGACGTGCTCGCCGATCCGGAGATCCGCGAAGGCATCAAGGTGTACGGCAATTGGCCGACGATTCCCCAGCTCTATGTCGACGCGGAACTCGTCGGCGGCGCCGACATCGTTGCCGGCATGGCCAACAGCGGCGAATTGCACGAGTTGCTCGGCCTGCCCAAGCCCGACCGCACGCCGCCGGTCATCACGATCACCGATGCCGCGGCGGAAGCCATGCGTGCCGGACTCGCCGGCAATGAGGGCGCCGCACTGCACCTGAGCATCGACGCACGCTTCCAGGCGCAGTTCTTTCTGCGTGAAGCCGAGGGTCACGAGATCCGGGCCAGTGCCAGCGGCATCGATATTCTCATGGACGCGACGACCGCACAGCGCGCCCGCGGCATCGTGATCGACTGGATCGACACGGTGCAGGGCAGCGGACTCTCGATCACGAACCCGAACGCACCACCTGCGGTGCAGCCGCTCGACGTGCACGACCTCAAGGCCCGTATCGGGCGCGGAGAAATCACGGTCATCGACGTGCGACCGGCGCAGGATCGTGCGCTCGCTCCATTCGATGGCGCGCAGGCACTCGACGAGGACAGCATTTCCCGCTTGTCGGCCCTGCCCAAGGACCAGCCCCTGGCCTTTCTGTGCCATCACGGCAATTCGAGCCGTAGCGCCGCCGAGCATTTCCGCGGCCTGGGTTTCCGGCAGGTGTTCAACATAGAAGGTGGCATCGACGCGTGGTCGCGCGAGATCGATACCTCGGTCCCACGGTACTGAGGGTTATCCCCGAACCCCCCAGGGGGAATATACCCACACACGTGTTGCAGCAAACCGGAATTTGCCATGTCTGCCCGGCCAAGTCGGCACGGCAGATGCAAGAGCCGCTGGTATACTCGGCCCGACCGGCCGCACCGGGGAACGGCAACCCAACCCGGTGCGACCAACCCGTGTCAGAAGGGGGAGACAGTCGATGCGCACAGCGGTTGTGGCAATCGCGTTGGCGGTTCTGCTGAGTGCCTGCAGCGGCGGGCGCGAACAGACGGCGGCCAAGGCCTGCGAGTCGGCGGTGAAGAACAAGCTCGCGGGCCGCACGTTCGAACTCGACCCCAAGGCGATGGCCGCCTCTGCCAAGGCCGAAGGCGGCACCATCCTCGCCCTGAGTGCCGACATCGTGTTCGACAAGGGACTGACCTCCGAATACAAGCAGACCTTCGACTGCAAGGTCCGCTTCGAAGGCGACAAGGAACCCTCGGTGATTCTTCTCCAGTTCAACTGGAGCATGGACGACGTCAAGAAGAACTGATTCAGGCGCGGGCCGGCAACGGCGACGCACGATGCGTCCGCCGTTGCCGGACGATCAGAAACGCAGGTGCTTGACCGACTGGCCCTCGTCGCGAATTTCCTTGAGCGCGTCGATGCCGATGCGGATCTGCGCCTCGACGAATTCGCCGGTGACCTTGCGATCACTCTCCTCGGTCTTCACACCCTCGGGAATCATGGGCTGATCCGACACCAGCAGCAGCGCACCGGTCGGGATCTTGTTCGCGAAGCCGACACTGAAAACCGTGGCCGTTTCCATATCGATGGCCATGCAGCGCGTTCGCCGCAGGTATGACTTGAACGCGTCGTCATGCTCCCAGACGCGCCGGTTGGTCGTGTAGACCGTGCCGGTCCAGTAGTCGCGGCCGTGGTCGCGCACCGTCGACGACACCGCACGCTGCAACGTGAACGCGGGCAAGGCCGGCACTTCGGGCGGGAAGTAGTCGTTCGACGTACCTTCGCCGCGCAACGCAGCGATGGGCAGGATCAGGTCGCCGAGCTGATTCTTTTTCTTGAGTCCGCCGCACTTGCCGAGAAACAACACGGCGCGTGGCATGACCGCCGACAGCAGGTCCATGATGGTTGCCGCGGTCGGACTGCCCATGCCGAAATTGATGATGCTCAATCCGTCGGCATGGGCGCTGGGCATGGCCTTGTCGCGTCCGCGGACATCGACGCCGTGCCATGCAGCAAACAGTTCCACATAGTTGCTGAAGTTGGTCAGCAGTACGTACTTGCCGAATTCCTCGAGCGGCACGCCGGTATAGCGCGGCAGCCAGTTGCTGACGATCTCTTTCTTGTCTTTCATGCTTTCCCCGTGGTTTCCCGCGCGGCGGGACAGGGTTACCGGCGACGCCACGCCGGCGATATTCTCGTTATTTGTCCAGCGATGATACCACGCGTACGCCGCACGGCCGGCGTCACCGCCCCGCCGCGATCCGCGGCATAATCGTGGCGCGCGAACCTGGGGGCGGGGTGCCATGGCAACGGGCGCGATCGAAATTCATCGCCACGACTCGGCGCTGGGCGCCTGGGACATCGCGATGCGCAGGCCACACCCGGCGCTGCAGCCACACGTCGCACAGCTATGGCACGGCGCCGGCCGGGTTTCGTATGAGCGGGACCGCATCCTGCCGCAGTCCCGCAGCTATCTGCTGATCAACCTCGGTCCGCCGCAGTACCTGTTCCTGCCCGGGCCGCCGGAGATGTGCGTCGTTTTCGACGACATCTGGTACTCGGGCCTGCACGAAGGACCGATCGAAACGTCCGCACCACACGGCAGCGTACTGCTGGGCGTCGCCTTCAGCGCAGTCGGTGCCGCGGCGCTGCTGCCATGGTCCCAGGCAGAGCTGGTGAACCGTACGGGTCCGCTGCAGGATCTGGTCGGCAACGCGGCGCAGCGACTGCGCGAACGGCTGCTCGATAGTGCCTCGGTTGCCGAACGACTGACGCTCGTCGAAGACTGGCTGCTGGATGCCTGCATGAGCGGCCGCAGCGTACATCCGCTGGTGCACTGGACACTCGCACGCATCGGCCAGTCCGGCGGCCGCGTGCGCGCCGAGGAACTCGCGCGCGAAGCAGGCTGCAGCCGCAAGTATCTTGGCGCACTGGTCGGCCGGGCGGTCGGCCTGCCGCCGAAATCGCTCGCGCGTATCTGCCGTTTCCAGAGGGCCATCGCACGCATCGGCGAGACACCCGACTGGGCACGGCTCGCACTCGACTGCGGCTACTGCGACCAGTCGCACCTGATTCGCGACTTCCAGCAGTTCTCCGGCGTCGCACCGGCCGCGTTTGCGCGGGCCGCCCAGCCCGATCCGGGCAGCATCGTTGTCAGATGACTTTTTTCCAATACCCGGCGCAGCCGGGCCGCTAGCCTGTTCCGCACTCAACCGACCAAGGGAGCCGCGCCATGCCGGAAATCAACTATTGGGCCGTGATCGCCGCCACCGTCGCCAGCTTCCTGATCGGCGGCCTGTGGTACTCGCCGGTGCTGTTTGGCAAGGCCTGGCAGCGCGAGGTCGGGCTCAGCGACGAGGAGCTGGCGCGGGGCAACATGGCCCGAATCTTCGGCCTGTCGTTCGTGCTGAGCCTGCTCGCCGCCTGGATGTTCGCGATCTTTCTGGGTCCGCGCCCGCCGATGGCGTTCGGGCTGGGTGCCGGCTTCGCCGCGGGCCTGTTCTGGGTCGCGACGAGCTTCGGCACGAACTACCTGTTCGCGCGCCGCAGCTTCAAGCTGTTTCTGATCGACGGCGGTTATCACACGCTGCAGTTCTCGGCGATCGGCCTGATCCTCGGCCTGTGGCACTGACGGCAGGGAGCGGATTCATGCGCATCGACTGCAGATCCGGCCATGCGCTCGACACGGTGGTCGCCGCGACCGGCCAGACCTTCGCACACCTGCTCGACGAGATCGACGCCTGGGGCGGAGCGCCGATCGGCCGCCGCGAAATCGGCCGGCGCCTGCTCGAAACCCACAAGCTGGATCCCTGGTGGATCGCCACCTTCAACGCCTGGGGCGAAGCCCTGGGCCGGCTCAAGCGGCTGCTCGACACCGACTGATGTCGGAAACCGCACGTGGCCTGCGCCGCGGCGCATGCGACGATGTGCGCCGCAGCGCAGGAGCCCCCCATGCACGTGCAGTGGTATTTCGACGTCATCTCACCATTCGCGTGGCTGCAGCTGCCGAAGGTGGTCGCATTGCGCGAGCGCACGACCGTGGAGCCCGTGCCCATCCTGTTTGCCGTCGTGCTCGACAGGCTGGGCCAGCTCGGCCCCGCGGAAATTCCGGGCAAACGCGAATTCACCTATCGCTTCGTGCGCTGGCAGGCAGAGCGACAAGGGCTGCCGCTGCGTTTTCCGCCGGCACACCCCTTCAATCCGCTGCTCGCACTGCGCCTGTGCATCGCAGCGGGCACGGAATGGCACGCGGTCGAGCGAATCTTTGCGCATGTCTGGCAGCACGGCTGCGCGGCAGATACCGTGGACGGGCTGCGCGACGTGGCGGCGGCGCTGGGCATAGCCGACATCGACGCGGCGCTCACGGCGGACGGCGTGAAGCAGCGGTTGCGCACCAACACCGAACAGGCACTGGTACACGGTGTATTCGGCGTACCGACCCTGCGGATCGGTGAGCAACTGTTCTGGGGCGACGACGCGACCGCAATGGCGCTCGACTACCTCGACGACCCGCGACGTTTCGACGGCGACGAATACCGCCGTATCGCCGCGCTGCCGCAAGCGGTGCAGCGGCGCCGCTAGCCCGCGGACGCGACACCGGCATTACGGGTGAAGCCGTGGTGCAGACGATCGACCTGGATCAGGCGAGCGCACGGACCGACGGCAGCCGGCACCGCGGTCAACCAGGCCGCAATGAATGTATCCGCATGCAACCCACCGCCAGCCTGTGGGAAACGACTGCGGCCCGCCCGACCCGGCTCAGGCCAGCAGCTCGCGCAGCGCCGCCAGGGCTTTCTGCACCGCCGCCGCATCCACGTCGAGGTGGGTAACTGCGCGCACCGTGCGGGCGCCCATTTCACCCATGCGCACGCCGCGCTGCAGCAACTGCGAACAGAGCTGCGCCGCGCTCAGCCCCGCGCGCGTGACGTCGAAGTAGACGAGATTGGTCTCGACACCGGCCGGATCGATCGTCAGCCCGTCGATCTGCGCGATGCCCCGCGCCAGCGCGGCGGCATTGGCGTGATCGTCGGCAAGCCTCGCGACGTGATGGTCCAGCGCGTAGTCGCAGCCGGCAGCGATGATGCCGCTTTGTCGCATTGCACCGCCCCACCGCAATTTGAGCCGCAGCGCTTCACGAATGAAGTCCGCGCTGCCGGCCAGAACTGCACCGCCGGGCGCGCCGAGCCCTTTGGAAAAGTCGATCCACACCGAGTCGTAGTCGCGCGCGTAGTCGGCGGCGGAAATGCCGGTCGCGACGACAGCGTTGAGCAGGCGAGCACCGTCCATGTGCGTGGCCAGACCGTGGGCGTGGGCGATTGCCGCGATTTCCCGCAGCTGCGCGAGCGGCCAGATCGTGCCGCCACCGAGGTTTGCCGTCTGTTCGACTTCGACGAGGCGCTGGCGCGGCGCATAGGGCCGGTCGGGCCGCAGGGCCGCAGCCAGCTGTGCCGCATCGAAGCGGCCACGGTCGCCGGCGAGCGGCGTCAGCATGACACCGGCCAGCGCGGCAGGACCGCCGCCCTCGAAGCCGATCAGGTGTGAGGTCCGATCGCAGAGCACCTCGTCGCCGGGCCGACAGTGCACGGCCAGCGCGATTTCATTGCACATCGTGCCGGATGGCAGGTAGAGCGCGGCCGGCTTGCCCAGCAGCTCGGCGCACCGGGCGACCAGACGGTTCACGCTCGGATCCTCGTCGGCCCGCTCGTCACCGACGTCGGCACCGGCCATGGCAGCACGCATGGCCGCGGTCGGCCGGGTCTTGGTGTCGCTGAAGAAATCGACGAACTCGGGCATGAGGGATGATCCGCGACGGAAAGCGGCAAGCATTGCGGCAGGCGCCTCGTCCCGCAAGCGCGGGGGCAGCGTAGAATCGGCGGCGCATGACTACCCTGCCCCGCCTCGTCCTCATCGCCGCCGCGTACGCCGGCACCGGCCCGGCCGTTGCCGCCTCGAACACGGGCTATCGCTGCACCGACGCCAGCGGCGCGATTTCATTCCAGGACAAGCCTTGCCGCGCCGACCAGCAGAGCCGCTCGTTCGAATACGAGCGCGCCCCACAGCCGCCGCCCGAGGACGCGGTGGACGAGCTGGCAGAGGCGTCCGCGGAGCCGGAAGCGGTGCGCCCGGCACGTCCGGAACCCGCGGCACTGCCGGCGCCGCCGCCGCCGCGTCCGCCGCCCCCGGTGGTGTTCCGCTGCGTACGCGCCGACAACGACAAGGTCTATTTCAGCGAAACCGGCGACACGCCGCCCTATCGCGTCCCTGCCGGCGTGGTCGGCCTGCCCGGCACGTCCCTGCGTGACAACGCCGACGTTTCCGCCCCGGAACTCAACCGGCCACCGGTCGCCGGCGGCGGCAGCGAAAGCACCGCCGCGACGGCACTGGTCGAGGTCCGCGATCGCTGCGAGCAACTCGTACCCGCCGAGGCCTGCCGCGCACTGCGCAGTCAGCTCGACGAAAATCTCGCGCGGCAACGCGGCGCGACGCGCGACGAACGTGCCGGTCTTGCCGGCGAGGCGCGCACGCTGGCGGACAAGCTCGCGGGCTGCTGACGCAAAACCGCGCAAAGCGACGTAACGCGAGTCGCCATGCCGCTCGCAGCAATCCATCCACAGGCTTTTGCGCGCGGTTGTCCACAGCAGCTGTGGACAACCGTGCTGCAACTTATCTATTTGTAGCTAATTTTATTATTTCCCCTGATCGGCTGCCTGCTGCGTAATTCTTGCGCAATGCGGGCGAGAGCCGCGTCATTGCTGGCGATGCGGCGCTTGTGCACAGACTTGCTACCACGCTTGTCCACAGGGCCTGTGGATAGTGAAAGGCCCGCTGGCGAAAACTTGCGCAAACCGCGCGAAACCAAGGCGCACCAAGGGCTGCAGCATTTCATCCACAGGCTTGTTACCGGGGGTTTCCACAGCCGCTGTGGATACACGAAGGCGGTCGCAATCGCTGCGACGGTTGCCGTTGCCCCCGGCACGCCGTTCCAGCGCCCGCCGAGCCGTCCGCAAGCCACGAAAACCGCCACTGGCCACGATTTGCGCAAAGCGTGCGCGAGCGAGATGCCGCAACGCCTGCAGCGATTCATCCACAGGCTTGTGCGCGCGGTTTCCACAACCGCTGTGGACAGCCGCAGCCCTGGATCGGCGACGACGCAGTGCGCCACCGACGCCCGCGGCGGCTATGGCCTCAGTTGCAGGGGTGGACGCGGTGCGAACCGTCGCTCGTGCTCGAGCAGCCAGCGTTTGGCCGGCAGGCCACCGCCGAAGCCGGTCAGGGTACCGTCGCTGCCGATCACGCGATGGCAGGGCACGACGATGGGCAGCGGATTGGCACCGTTGGCGGCGCCGACCGCACGGCTCGCGCTGGGCCGACCGATGCGGCGCGCGAGTTCGCCGTAGCTCACGGTCTCGCCGGCCGGGATCGCGCAGAGCGCGTCCCAGACGCTGTGCTGGAACGCCGTGCCTTGCGCATCGCGTGCGAAGTCCAGGTCGAGACGGGCGCCGGCGAGATAGGCATGGAGCTGCGCGACCGCGTCGGCGAGCCGCTCGGCGTCTCGCCGCAGGCCGGTCTCCGGCATGACGACCCTGCCGTTGCGCGGAAACGCGATGCGCCGTACGCCGCGCACGCTGGCGACGAGCAGCAACGGCCCTATCGGCGATTCCGCAATGTCGTAGGTCAGTTCGTCATGCATCATCGTCGTCCTCGCAGGCGCTGTCAGGCCGCGCGCCAGAGCAGCAGCACGGCATAGGCGCGGAACGGCCGCCACGGCTGGCTCGCCTGCTCCAGTTCCTTTGCACTCAAGGTGGTCCCCGGCCGCAGTACCTTGCGCAGCACGATGTCCCCCGCCGGAAACGCGTCGGCGTCGCGCAGTGCGCGCATGGCCATGTAGTGCGCCGTCCAGTCCCCGATGCCGCGCACCGCCGTGCAGCGTGCCACGAAACGCGCGGGCGGCTGCGCCGGATCGAAATCGACCTCGCCGCTGACGACCGCCCGGGCGAGTGCGTGCAGGGTCGCGATGCGCGCGCCTGTCAGACCCAGACCATCCAGGTCCGCCCCCGCCAAGGCGTGCGGCGTCGGAAACAGGCTGTGGCATGGCTCATCGTCGGTCGCGCCGGCAATGCGCGATGCGTGCCGCGCGACGATGCGCGCCGCGATCGTGCGTGCCGCGGCGACCGTGATCTGCTGGCCGAGCACGGCGCGCACGGCAAGCTCGAATCCGTCCCAGCAGCCGGGCACGCGCACGTCGCCATGCTCGCGCATCAACGGTCCCAGTCGTGCATCACGCGCGAAACAGCGCCGTATGCGAGCCTGAGGCGCGTCGAGGTCGAACAGCGCACGCACGCGCGTCCGGACGAGATCGGCTGCCTCGGCCTGCGGATGCCAGACCTCGACCCGGCCGCTCCCGAGATCGGCCTCGAACCAGCCCGGCACGTCGGCGAACAGAAAGCTGCGCCGGTAGCGCATGCCCGCGACCCGTTCGACACCGGGAATCGCGCGGCGCTCAAAGAAGCCGATGACCGCCTCGGCCGGGTAGCGTGGCGGCAATGCCAGATCGAACGGCGAGGAATGCATCGCCGCAGTCTCGCGGACGCACGCCCGACCGTCCATCCGTTTCATGTTCAGAACCCGTAGCGCAGGAAGCCGCCATCGACCGCAATGCATTCGCCACTGACGTAGCTGGCCGCCGGCAGGCAGAGAAACGCGACCGCGGCGGCAACTTCCTCGGGCTCGCCGATACGTTGCAGCGGCGTGCGATCGAGTACCTCCTCGAGGTATTCCGGATCGGCCAGCGCAGCCTCGGAACGCTGTGTGCGGATATACCAGGGAGCGACGGCGTTGACGCGGATGCCATCGCCGGCCCATTCGCAGGCGAGATTGCGCGTCAGCTGATGCAGCGCCGCCTTGGTCATGCCATAGGGCGACCCCGTGCGCACGTGCGTCAGCCCCGACACCGAACCGACGTTGACGATGGCTGCGGAGCCGTGCTCGGCGAGCTGCGCATGGGCCAGCCGGCACATCTCGAACGCGCTGTAGACGTTGATTTCGAACAGGGCGCGGTACTCGTCTTCCCGGTAGTCGAGTGTGGGCTTGCGTTGATTCGTACCGACGTTGTTGACCAGCAGCGACAGGCTGCTGCCGCGGTCGGCGATCCAGTCGAACAGCTCCAGCCGCTGTTCGTGCTCCGCCATGTCACCGGCAAATGCGGCGATGTCCTGGTCCGGAAACTCCTCGGCCAGTTCTGCGCACACGCTGTCCAGGTGCAGTTCGTCGCGTGCGACCAGCAGCACGTCGGCACCGAGCAGCGCCAGCTCGCGCGCGCTGGCCAGGCCGATGCCTCGGCTCGCTCCGGTCACGAGTGCCGTGCGCCCATCCAGTCGCCAGCGTGATGCGGTCGTCATTGCGGCAGGCTCCGCCTTGTTGTCGATGAGATCGGGGCGCAGACTTTAGCGCAGCCTTTTGCCGGAGACCCCTGATGCGCGCTCCTGTTCTTGCCGTGATCCTGCTCGCGCTCGCCGGCTGTGCCGGCGACGACCCGCCTGCCCCGCAGGCGCCGCCGCCGAAACCGACGACCGTGATCGACCCGCAGCTCAAGGCCCTGGAGCGTGCCAAGGCGGTGCAGGATCAGGTCGACGCGCAGAAAGCGGCTACCGACGCCAAGCTCCGTGAGGCGGAGGGGCAATGACCGGCCGGCCCGGTGCTCCTGGGCTGCGCAATGCCTTCGAGTACCATCGCCGCACCCGGTCGGGCGCGTGCACACGACGTTCATGACGAACACGGTGGGATAGCGCCCCGTGACGGGCGCCTCGCACCTGACGGGGCCGTGACGGACCAGCCCTTCGAGGAGAAACGCAGATGCTTTGGCAGAAAGGTCGACGCAGCGACAACGTCGTTTCCGCGAGCGGCGGTGGCGCACGCCGGTTCGGTGGCGGCCCCGGACTCGGTATCGGCGGTATCGTCGTGGTGGTCCTCATCAGCTGGGCACTCGGCAAGAATCCCCTCGAGGTGCTATCGCTGCTGACACAGGGCGGCGGTGGTCCGGCGCCGCAGACGCAGAGCGAACAGGCCCCGCCGTCGACGCAGACCAACGAATTCGTGCGCGCTGTGCTGGGCAGTACCGAGGACGTCTGGAACCGGATCTACGCTTCGGCCGGCGGCCGGTATCAGGAGCCCCGCCTCGTGCTGTTTCAGGGCGGCGTGAACTCCGCCTGCGGCATGGCGAGTTCGGCAGTCGGGCCGTTCTACTGCCCCGGTGATCATCAGGTCTACCTCGATACCAGTTTCTTCGACGAACTCGAAACCCGCTTCCGGGCCAGCGGCGATTTCGCGCGCGCCTACGTGATCGCGCACGAGGTGGGCCATCACGTGCAGAACCTCATGGGGGTGATGCGCAAGACCGAAGAACTGCGCCGCCGCGGCGCGTCGATGGAGGGCGCCGGCGGCCTGTCGGTGCGCCAGGAACTGCAGGCCGACTGCTTCGCCGGCGTCTGGGCAAATCTGGCGCAGAAGCAGCTGCAGTGGCTCGAACACGGCGACATCGAGTCCGCCCTCGCCGCGGCGACCGCGATCGGCGACGACCGGTTGCAGAAGCAGGCACGCGGTCACGTCGTCCCCGACTCCTTCACGCACGGCAGTTCGGCACAGCGGGTGCGCTGGTTCCGTACCGGCCTGGAACGCGGTGACATCAACGCCTGCGACACCTTTGCAACGTCCCAGCTCTGATGCTGGTGAGACCTTCACCGGCGCGCCGCGCCGGTGCAGCGGGGCAACTGCGTCGGGGGGCGACTGAGGGGAGGTAGTCGCTGGCGCCATCGCGCCGGTGAAGGTCCGATCCCAGAGGACGGAATTCCGCGGGCCGGACTGTCAGGCACGATGTTGCCAGACTGATCGTCCGATCAGGTACTGCGCAGTCCAGTAGCTCATCAGCACCAGCGCGGCTGCGGCCGGCAGCGGCGTATGGAACCGATCGATCGCGAGCAGTGCGTCGGAAACGACGAAGCTCGCCCCACCCCAGGCGGCCGCGCTCGTGCTGCGCGAACGCCGCGCGAGTGCCACGCTACCCGCCTGCGCGGCCATCGCCGCCAGTGCCATCACGTAGACCACGACCGCCGGGCGCAGTCCACCCGGGAGTCCCGGCCACAGCAGCGCAAGCACCCCGCCCGCGAGCAGCGCGTAGGCGGCCCACGGCCAGCGCAACGGCAGGAGACCGCGGCGCCGCGTCAGCGCATACAGGTACGCCAGATGCGCGACCAGAAAGCTGGCGAGTCCGGCGACGAACGCATCGACCGGCAACATCAGGAACACGTCGCCCGCCGTCGACGCGATCAGCCCGGACAGCACGGCGCCGCGATAGCGCGGATCGGCCTCGCGCGCGCGCCAGACGCGCAGCGCGATCAGCAGTGTGGCGAGCGGCTTGCACAGGTAATGCAGTATGCGCAGGTCGGGCTGGAGCGCGCCGACGATCGCCAATGCCGCAACGGTCGCGATGACGAAGGGCCAACGCCACGACGGCGCAGCGGAAGCGATGGTCGGATTCGGCATGGACGGCTCGCGGCGGGTGGTTGCCGAGCGTAGACACGTCGCGGCGTTCCCGGCAATGTGGATTTCGTGCGTCGCCGCGCGCCCCGGATCGAGCTGGCGGGTTTTCGCTCATACTGCGTAGTCGGTGACTACGGCAATCCCGCAGCGAAACACAGTCCGAGGCAGCGATGAAGCCGGACCCGGCACGACTCCAGGCGGCGCAGGCCATCCTAGCGAGCCTCCTCGACACCAAGCCTGCGGATCGCGATGCCGCGCTCGAACACCTCTGCGCCGGCGATCACGAACTGCAGGCGCTGGTCCGTCGCCTGCTCGCGCACATCGCGGACGTCGACGCGGCGGACGATGTCGATCGCTTCCCGGGCCGAGGGGCGCTGTGGCGGGAAGCCTGCAGCGAGCTGAGCGAACTCGCCGTCCTGCAATCGCCGCAACCGCTGTTCGGCGACTACCGCGTGGTACGCCGGCTCGGCTTTGGCGGCAGCGCCGAAGTGTTTCTCGGCGAGCGCAACGACGGGGAAGTACGCCGGCAGGTCGCGATCAAACTGCTGACCGCGGACGTCGGCGACGCGGTGGCGATCGAGCGTTTCGTGCAGGAACAACAGATCCTCGCTGCGCTGAGTCATCCGCACATCGGCCGCCTGTTCGACATCGGCCGCACGCCGCAGGGCAATCCCTACTTCATCATGGAATACGTACGCGGCGAGCCCATCGACCGCTACTGCGACGCGCATGCGCTTGGCATTCGCGAACGCCTCGCCCTGTTCGTCACGGTCGCGGGCGCGGTCGCGCATGCGCACTCGGCGCTGGTGATCCATCGCGACATCAAACCCGGCAACGTTCTCGTGGATGCCGAGGGCAACCCCAAGCTCGTCGACTTCGGCATCGCGAAATTGCTGCCGGCCGGCGGCGGCCACACGCCGCTGACGGCAGCCGGGCTGTCGCCCGGCACGATCGGTTACGCCAGTCCCGAGCAGCTCGCCGGCGATCCGACCGGCGTCGCGTCCGACGTCTATCAGCTCGGCGTGCTGCTGTTCGAGCTGCTCGTGGGCCAGCGTCCGCACGCAGCGCGCGGCCTGACAAACCGTGAGATGCTCGCGCTGCTGCGCGAGACCCCGCCGACACCGCCGAGTACGCGGCTGCAGCGACTGCACGCCGAGGGCAGAGAGTTCGCCGAGACCATCGCGGCACGCCGCCGCTCGACGGCACGCCGCCTCCTGCGTGAGCTGCACGGCGATCTGGATCGCATCGTCGCTCACGCGCTGGACCCGGACCCCGCACTGCGCTACGGGTCGGTGGTGCAATTCGCCGACGACATCGAGAACTTCCTCGCCGGTCGCCCGGTCGCCGCGCGCGGCCACGGCGCGCTTTACGTCCTGTCGCGCTTCGTGCGTCGCCACGCCCTGTCGACCGCGATCGTCGTCGTACTCTTCGTCGGTCTGGTCGTTTTCAGCGTCGCTGTCGGGATTCTCGCGCTGCGGCTGGAACAGGCGCGTGCGCGGGCCGAACTGCAGAACAGCGTGTCCGAACAGGTCGTGACGTTTCTCGTCGACACATTCCGCGAACTCGAACCGGAAAAGGCGGCGTCCCGGAACAGCGTCGTCGTGACCGCTCTCGATCGCGCGGCCGCAGCGCCGACGGAACGTTTCGGCAACGATCCCGCGACGCGGGCACGGCTGCAGCTGCTCCTCGGTGGCGCCTATGGCCGGCTGCAGCGCTACGACAATGCCGCCGCCGCCTACCGCGCCGCACTGGAGCAGGCGCGCCACCTCGCCGGCATCGATGCGGCGCAGGTCGAAGCACAGGCGCGTCTCGGGATCGCGATGACCGACATCACGCTACGGCAGATGCCGTCCGCGCGCGCGGAGATCGACCGCGTACTGGCCATGACTCATGGCGTCAGCGAACTCGGCGCGCAGCACGCCCAGGCGCTGCGCAGCCTGGCGACCTGGCACAGCTTCCAGGGCGACTCGGCTGCGGCCATCACGGCGAACCGGCAAGCCGTCGTCGCGATCGAGGCGCTCAAGGGCGCGGGTCATGTCGATGCGATCGGCGCAGCATTTTCCGAGATGAAGTATCTCGTCGACGACGAATGGCATACGGCGCCCGCGCGCCTCGCGAAGTCTATTGCACTGGGCGAGGAACTGGTCACGCGCGCGAGCCGTGCGCTCGGCCCCGAGCAGCCGTTGACCCTGCAGATCCGCCTCGTCCACAACCGGCATCTCGCCTTTCACGGTCATCTGCAACGCTCGCTCGCGGATCACGCGCACGTGCTGCCGGTCGCCGAGCGTGTGCTCGGCCTGCACGACCTGTACGTGCTCAACAGCCGCCGCGTCGCCGCGATCACCCTGGCGCGCGCAGGCCGCACCGGCGAGGCGGCGACGGCTATGACCGGCGTCGTCGCCCGCGTACGCGAACGCTACAGCGCACGGCACGAACTGTTTCGCTGGACGATGTTCGACTACGCCGCCTGCCTCGCGGCGGCCGGGCGCCACGACGAGGCGATCGCCGCATTCCTGGAATCCCGGGTCGACATGAAGGAACTGCGCCGGGAACCGCTGCTCGCGGCGCTCGCGACCGACCCTGCGCTCGCGGCCGGGCTGCCGCCCGAATCGAGCGGGCAGCACGAGTAGCCCGCCGTTGCGGCGCAGGCAAGCGCCGCGCGCGTGCTCAACCGCCGAACCCATCGGCGAAGATGCGGTCGTCCGGCAATTCCCAGTGCGGTCCCGTCGCATCGACCCAGCTCTGCTGCACACGCTCGAGCAGCACCGTGTGCTGCGCACCGACCCGCACCGCGCCGCCGGTCGATCCGGCGCCGGGCACAATGTCGACGGCAACATCGCTCTGCCCGGCCTGCTGCAGGCGCAGCTGCCACGGCGTCGCCGTCGTGTCGATGCTGGCGACCACGACGCTACCGCCCGGCGACACCGCCTGCACCGTGTGCAGGAAATGAGTCAGCGGCTGGCCACTCGCATCGACCTCGAGACGGAACTGGCCGACCGATATCGGATTGCCGAAACGCTCGTCGACGACACGCCGTGTGACCACCGCCGACAGCACGGTCTCCACGCGTACCGTCTGGGTGCCGGCCTGTCCGGTCGCCACGGCACCGCTGACGGTGACGGGCCCCGGGAAATGCGCGAGAAACGTCTTCCGCACGGCGTCAGAGGCGAGGCGCGGCCCGCTGTAGTTGGTGAAACCAACCGTCTGGCAGTAACCGTTGGTGTAGCCGAGCGAGTCACTACCCGACTGCAGCCGGTCGAGTACGACGAGCACGTGCATCGCACGCACGAACAGGAATTCGCGCACCGCGCTCTCGGCGAACGGCCAGTCGTAGCGGCACGGATCGTTGCTGTGCTCGGCGCGATACGGCTTGGACAGGTCGACGGCGGCATACAGGAATGCCGGCGCATGGTGCACGCGTATCACGCGCGCGAGGCCGTCGGGCTCCTGTCCACGCGGCACGCCCGGCGGAATGTCACGCGGACCGCCACTGGTCCAGCCGCGCTCGCCACGTCCCTCGAACAGCACACCGTTGTGACCGACCGTCTCGAGTACGTCGACATCAGTGCCATTCGCGTATCCCGGAATGCGGTCGGTGTAACCAGTGGTTTCGCGCGAAATCCATTCGCCGGCGTGCCAGAACTGAAAGGTGCCGGTGTCGTTGTGCCGATGCCCGACGTTGCCGTGCGCGGCGAGCTGCAGCAGCACGACCGCATCGTCCGCACCGTGTCCGCTGCGCGCCCAGAGAAAGCCGGGACCCGGCGCGAAGTAGTCCAGCGGTAGCGGTTCGATTCCGGTACCCGGCGCTGCCGGCAGGCGAAACCGCGCCCAGAACGGCAAGACCGGTTGCGCTTGCGCGAACCACTGTCGGGCATGATCGCGCTGCGCGCCGATGCCCGCCTCGCTCATCGCCAGCATGAACAGGCCATTGTCGACGCCGCGTACCGCTTCCGGCTCACACTGCAGGAAGGTTTCATCGTCATTGAACGGCGTCTGATACCAGTAGCGCGCATCGCACTGAGGCGACGCGGGCGGTGCCGGTGTGCGCTGTGGCAGCGTGCTGTAGCGCAGGTAGTAGATGGCTGCGCCGAAATACGGCGCGCGCCGATACAGATCCAAGCCGTAGTCGCGCAAGGTCAGGAAGGGCACGACCGGATAACCGAGCATGTAGCGGCCGTACTGCGTGCCTTCACCCGGCACGCCGCCGGCGCCGAGCGTGGCTGCGTGTTCGGCGAGGAACCAGGTATCGAAACGGACATCGACCGCCGCCTGCAGCAACGCAGGCGCCTGCGGGTTCTCATGCCAGGTCGCCAGCGCCCACTCGATGTTGTTGCGCAGATAGCCCCAGAAATAATTGTTCTCGGCAAATCCGCGGCCACCCCAGGGTTTGGCATGGAGCGTGTCGAGATAGCCGTTCCAGCGCATGATGACCTGGCTGCGTTGTGCCGGCGTCATCGCAAAATGGCACCAGTCGAACACCAGCGCAGCCGATTCGCCGTACCAGCGCGCGTTGTCGCTGGACACGTTGCCGATGTCGGGCAGCGTGAAGCCGACGAGCCAGTTCACGGCCGCCGTACAGCGCGCGGCGTCGTTGGTGAGCACGGCGACGAACGCATTGCCCGCGTGGTCGCCCGGCGCGGGCTGCGTGCCAGCCGCGCTCAGCCACTCCGCCGCCGCTGCGCGCAACGCCGGCGTCGACAGCCATAGTCGCGGGTGCGCTTCAGGCACGTTGGGCAACGTGGCCGCCAGCGCCCAGCCGTGCGCCAGCAGCAAGCCGGCGGCGGCGAGGCGCGGAAACGCCGGCGCCGCGCCGCGATCGCCGTGTCTCTGTGATTTGCAGTGCCGGACCGTCGTTGCCGGCTCGATCGATTCGAGCCGGCACGACGCGTCGCCGATCGGCAGCGGATTGGCCATGCTTTTTCTCCGGAAACGTTGCCGGTGGGGATGCGCCCGCCAGCGCATACCACGCGGGCCGCCACGGCGAGCAATTCGATGCGAACGCGTGCGCGACCGCTGTCATGGATGCGTGGCCGACACTTCGCCCACATCGCGGATGCTCTACGCGGAACTGCCACGGGGCGCGCCACGATGCGGTGGGCGGGGCGATGTGACAGGTGCTGTCCGCTCGCATCGCGACGCCAGCCGATGCATGGCGCGGTGACGCTGCAATGGCAGTTCGCACGCGACGGTGATTGCGCGTCAACGGGCAGCGACCGCATCCGTGGTTCCGTGCGGCGGTCAATGGGTGCATGGTGTCGATCCGTCGCCCGTCAGGGCGAAGGTCCGGGCAGGCTCGTAAACGTGTCGACCGCGATATTGTCCGCACCGACGCTGTAGCCGTGAACGAGGTAGTAGCCACGCGGGTCGGCCCACCAGAACTGCACGATATCCACCTTGCCGATGACCGTGTTCCAGTTCTTCCCAGGCCGGAACTGCTCGAAATCGTCGTACCGTCCGCCGATCCAGCCGGGCGGCAGATAGCCGGTGTAACGGCTCGGAATGCTGAACGAGTAGTGCGCCCAGTCGCCTCCCGGGACCGGCGCTGCCGGCGCCAGCGTGTAGACGAAATCATCGTCCTCGATGACGTCTGGAGTCCCGCTGGTGCTCTTGAGCATCAGCGCGAATGGCCGTAACCCGGTCGGAAATTCCGACCACAGCGTGCGCGCGTCGAGCGAGATGCGCGAGACCTGGCGCCGGGCGAACGCCTGTTTCAGCACATTGCCAGCCGGCAGATCGCGCAGATCCGCAGTCAGGCGTGGCGTGTAGCTGACGACCAGCGGGTTGTACAGCCAGCCGCCCGGCGTACCGCCGGTCGTCGGCAGGTAGTCGGGCGTCGTGACATTGAACGACCACAGGTTCGGATTCCTGCCGTTCTCGAACGCATCGAACGTGCCGGCAGCGGCCGGAACTGCCGACGCCATCGCCACGACCATCGCCAGTACGCCCGGGGCCAGATCTCGCCTTCTCATAACGTGAATATCTCCGCATGCAGTGAAGTGGACCGAGCACCGGACGCTGCAACGCCCGCGCAAAGGCCCTCGCCGTGGCCGGTACGGCACTCCGTACCGCCGCCACTCCACGTTCTACGCAACGGTGCGAGTAACCGCGCCACACACGACGCAATGCGGATACGGCTGCCCTCCACTTTCCGTGCAGGCGGCGAAGCGGCGGGGCGTGACCGGCACGCGACAGCAGGTCGCTGCCCCGCACGGCATCACGTCACGCGATCGCCGGTGTCGCGCGTCACGCGACACCACCACGCACGGCCGACGGGGGCAGCGTTGCCGGAATCGGCGGCTGCGGCAGGTGCCGCTGCCGGGGCCGCGGATCATTCCCACACCGCACCAACGCACGCGACTGGGCGTCGGGCTAGGACGGTGACAGCAATTCCAGCAGCCAGGCGCGCGCGCGCAGCCAGTCACGCTGTACGGTACGCAGCGGCACACTGAGTGCTTCAGAGGTTTCTTCGGCAGAGTAGCCGCCGAAGTAGCGACACTCGAAAACGCGCACCAGACGCGGGTCCACCTCAGCCAGTCCCTTCAGCGCCTGGTCGATCGTCAGCAGTTCCTCGGCCTCGGCCTGCAGTGGCAGTTCCACGTCGTCGAGGGTGACGGTTTCCGCGAGCGCCCCCCGCTTGTCCGCGTACTTGCCACGCGCATGGCTCACGATGAACTGGCGCATGGCATGGCTGCAGATGACCATGAAATGTGCCCTGTCGTTGGCGTCGAGCGAATGCTGTCGCGCCAGCTTCAGGTAGGTTTCGTGCACGACGCCCGTGGTGTTCAGGGTCAGCCCGGGCCATTGCCGCACGTGGCGTCGCGCGATGCGCCGCAGGTCGTCGTAGATCAGCGGAACCAGACTGTCCAGGGCGCCGGGCGTTCCGTTGCGGTACGCGGCGAGCAGGTCGTGCAGTTTCTCGTCCATGGCATGTCGGCCCATACGCGGCACACGTATCGATGGATTGGCCCGATCGCTTGCGCGTTCGCCGCCGCGTTTCACCGGCGACTGCGCTGCAGAATCATCGATGTGCAAAGGTCGCGCGGCTGCCAGCCCCGGGCAGACAGGCCATGTGAACGCGCGCGCAGGCGGGCCACCTGAATGCGACGCTGCGTGACCGCAGTCGTCGCCGGGCGATCATGTTGCTTTTGTACATGCCGGTCAACCGGCCGTACTGCCTGCACATTCACGCTTTGCGCGCACGATCGCGGGGGCATCCAGCAGCGGAATACCGGCGCCACCCGCGCGGTCGCCCACGGCCGCAGCGCCGGCAACAGCAGCGGTGCCGGTACTGTGAAGTCGCGCAAACGCCAACGGCGCGCACGCCCCACAATGACAGGTATTGGCACCGGATCACGTCTGCTCAGCGTGCCGCATCGTCGCCACCGGAGGTTCCATGTTGCGCCCGCTGCTTTCCGTCTTCCTGCTCGCCGCTGCCGCGCCTGCGGCTGCCGACGACACCCTGTTCGCGTCGAGTTTCGAAAAGCGCTGGGTCGCCGGCTACCACGTCGGCTACCAGCGCGACCTCTATCCGATCGCGGAAGTGGATTTTTCCACCATGACGCACCTCGTCGTCGGCCGCGTGACGCCGAATGCGAATGGTACGGTCAACACGCATTTCGATATCGACAACGTCAACGGCCCGATCTGGGCCGAGCAGGCCGCCGGCGCCGCGCATGCGAACGGCGTCAAGGCCATCCTCATGGTCGGCGGCGCCGGCGAGTACGCCGGATGGGTCGGCGCCGCGTCACCGTCCAATCGCGCCGCGTTCGTGACGAACCTGCTCGCGGTCATGGACGACCTCGGCTTCGACGGCCTGGACCTCGACTGGGAACCGATACAGACCAGCGACGAACCGAATTTCCTCGCGCTGGCTCAGGCGTTGCGCGCGCAGCGGCCGAACATCGTGCTGACCGTGCCGGTGGGCTGGATCAATGCGAACTTTGCGAGCACGCCGAACCCGTTCTTCCGTTCGATCGCGCCGCTGTTCGACCAGATCAACATCATGAGCTATGACATGGCGGGCGACTGGGACGGCTGGCAGAGCTGGCACAGTTCCGCCCTCATGGGCGCCGCGGGCAACACACCGAGCTCGGTCGAGACCAGCGTCGACTTCTATCTGCGATCGGGCGTGAAGCGCGCGCGGCTCGGAATCGGGATTCCGTTCTACGGAACCTGCTGGCGCAACGTCAGCGCGCCGCGCCTGTTCGGCGGCACCGTCGTCGCGAGCGACAACGTGCTGAGCTATCGCAATATCGTGCGCGATTACTACAGCGCAACGCGCTATCAGTGGGACGCTGCCGCGGCGATGGGCTACCTCGGCTCGCCGGCCGCATTCGGACCGCAGCAGTGCAATTTCCTGTCGTATGACGACGAGGCTTCGATCGCCGCGAAGGGGGCCTTGGTACGCCGCACCGGCATCGGCGGCACCATCATCTGGACCATCGGCCAGGGCCATATCCCGGAACGTCCGGCCGGCCAGCGCGATCCGCTGCTGCAGGCCGTCCGCGACGTCTTTCTCTGAAACCGGCGGGCCGATCGCAGCACATTCGTGAGTGCCGGCGCAGCGAATCCGGGAGTTAGGCAATGCGGGTATCCATCCGCACCCAAACTACCTGGAGAGAATCCGATGTCGATTCGTATTGCATTGCTCAGCGCCGCGCTGTTCGTGGGCTCGGCCGGCGTCGCCGTTGCAGCAGAAACCGCCGGCGCTTCGCCGCAATTCGGCAGTGAAGCCGAGTTCGTGGCGAAGTTCGGCGCGCAGGCGCAGAAGACCGGCCAAGGTCAGTACCAGCTGCAGCGCGGCGCCACGAACTACCGCATCAACTTCGGCGCCGCCGCACTGCGGGCCGCGCTGGACGAAGTGGAAGCGCAGCTCCGGCATCTGGCCGACGACGCGAAAACCTCGGCAAAGTCCGCCGGTGACCGTGCGCGCCTGCTGCAGCGTCGGGAGGAGCTGCAGCAGCGCCTCAGCGCCGGTGGCACCAAGGGCTACGAGTACCAGCAGGGCAGCATCGCACAGTGTGGCTTCGGCGTCACGCTGCAGGCCACCGCCGTGCCGCAGATTACCGGCGGTCTCGCCATGGCCAGCGCCAGCGTGACGCCGGCCGGTACCGTTCCCGCGGGCGGCTGGCATGCGGTGATCGACATGTACGCCACGGCCGGCGCA
Source organism: Rhodanobacteraceae bacterium (assembly GCA_045864815.1). Lineage (GTDB taxonomy): Bacteria > Pseudomonadota > Gammaproteobacteria > Xanthomonadales > Rhodanobacteraceae > Tahibacter. The sequence goes on from BTVG01000012.1 coordinate 108,408, forward strand.
TCCAATCTCGCCGGCGGCCTGGTCTCACGCACTGACGACCATGTCAGCCACGTCGCGTACAACAACTACAGTGGTCCGAGCCGGCCGGCGCAGGCCGAGATCATGGCGTGGTACACCTGCCTGCGTGCGACGACCTACGTGGAAGTCATCGCGCCGAGCGGCAACATCTGGTTCCCGAGCTATTGCGGCCAGCCGTTGGCGATCATTGCGCAGCACGCCGACGTCGGTTGCCCGGCCTACTACTAAAAACCGGCCCCGCGGGTAGCGGCAGGGACGCTCCACGACCTGCGACCGGTCGTCATTGAACCCGCCAGACGGTGTCTGGCGGGCTCAGCGCCGTGAACGCGGCGGCACGACGTGACAGCGTGGTACCACGACGCGGGCGGAATTGGCTGTCCGCGTCGGCACTCCAGCACGACTCAATCCACGTAGGTCAGTTCCGACGAGATGCGCACATCGCCGTACGACCAGCGAAACTCGTGCGGACCCCGCCGCCCGACCATGATGAACTGCGGCGCAAAACCATCCGCCGCGACGCCGACGAGTGGAATCCACGTCGGCGCCGCGGGCCGGCCCGCCGCGTCGAGGTCAGCAATGAGCAGCGCAGGGTCTTGTCCCCGTCCCCAGACCAGCTCTATCGCAAACTCGTCGGACGCGGTCGGCACCATGTCCTGCTGCACCCCATCGAGAACCACCCGCAGCTGGTTGCCGCGATGCGTCCAGCTGTAGCCCGAGCGATAGCTGCTGTAGTCGACGCGCAGCTCCGCCGTGGTGCCGTTCGCCATCGGAATGATCCAGGCAGCCAGGCCCGGCCACCACCCGCGGGCGCCGGATGCCGGGTCGGCGTTGCCCACGTAGCCACGCGCATCGACGTCGAGCCGGTGCCTGGACAGCGTGGCCGCGTCCACGGCACGCCAGAGATGGCCTCCGTAGCCGCCCGGACCGACCACGACGTTGAGGTCGTCGCAGGTCGCATACTGCTCGTTCTGGCCGTGGGGAGCGCCGCCGGTCAGCAGCGACGGCCGCGAGCTCACCGGTAAATCGAGACGCTGCCCGGCCGCATCGAGATCGTGCAGCTGGTACGGGAATACCAGGGCCTCTTCCGCGCGATCCTGGTCATCGCAACCGTTGACGGAGCCGCAACCGAACTGACAGGGCACGGCACCCGCAATGGCAGGAACTGATACGAGCGCGAGCAAGCAGCGCCGAATCCGCTTTTTCATGAAATCCCCCGAACATGGAATGGACTGAAGTGCGCGCGAAATGGGCTCGCGCAGGAGATCAACTCCCGGATTGACCGAGCAACCGCTCAATGCGCCGCCGTTGCGGGTCATGCCCGGGAACTTCGCGGCGCAGGATCGGTGCGGCTTCCGCCCAACGCCGCGCCGACGCGCCGGCCTGACCACGTCGCAACTCCACGATGGCGAGTTCGCTCTGCGCCAGCGCGTAGAGCATGCCGCGCTTCGTGTCCACAGCCAGCGGCACCTGGAATTCGCGCGCCGCTTCGTCCCAGCGGCGCTGATCACTGAGCGCTGCACCGAGGCCGATGCGGAACAGTGCCTGCCCCTGGGTCGGCCCTGGATTCAGCGCAGTCGATATGGCGAGCGCGCGGCGATAGCTCTGCTCGGCGGCGGCCGCATCGTCCGCGAGCAGGCGTTGCGTCTCGCCCAGGTTGTACCAGGCCTGCGCCACATGCGGATGGCTGTCGCCGACGCGCTGGCGAAGTATTTCGATGCACTGCCGGTAGTCGGCCATGGCGCCCGCGGAATCCCCCCGCTCGCTGCGCAGATTGCCGCGCAGGTTCAGGGCGTGCGCGACCCGCAGACTGTCCGGACCGAAGACCCGCCCGGCGGACTGCAACTGCTCATCGGCGTAACGCGCCGCGCCATCGGCATCGCCACGCCGGCTGGCCTCCACGGCAAGCAGACGCAGGGTTTCCAGCAGACTCGGATGATGCTCCGGCAACTGCTTGCGCTGCGTGACGAGCAGGGCGTCGAGCACGGGCGCGACCTCATCCTCGCGCCCGAGCGCCGCGAGCAGCCGTGCGCGAAGGCGCTGCGCCGGCGCGACGAACTCATTGTCGATGATGGCACCATGCCGCAATGCGGCCTCGGCCCGTTCCAGTGCGGCCAGGGCCTGCTCGGGCTCGCTGTTGCGCAGCGCACGCGCCCGCACGAGCCAGGCGCGTGCCCGCGTCGCCGCATCCGCATCCGGTGCGAGTGCGCCGAGTGCCTGCGCACTGAGTTCGATTGCCGCACGGGGATCGCCGGCGCCCAGTTCCGCTTCGGCGCGCAGGCGCAGATGCTCCTGGGCCGCCGCCGCGTCCGGCGCATCACCTGTCAGCGCGAGCAGCCGGCGCGCGTCGTCGTAGCGCTGCAATCCGAGCATGAGCCGCACCAGCACCAGCTGCATGCGCTGGCGCAGCGCCGGTGTCTCGACCTCGGCGTAGCCGAGCGTGCGCACCGCCGTGTCGAGCACGTCGTCGACCGCCAGCTTCCGGCCGAGCGCGGAACTCGGGTCGGCCAGCGCGAAGGTCTGTTCGAGAAACCGTGTGACCTGCTCGGCGTTGCGCTTCTCGTGCTCGGTACGCAGCAGCTGCGCGGCGACGCGGTCGCGCTCGCGGCGCAGCTCGGCTGCCTGCAGCCAGAGCAGCACGACCAATCCCGTCACCGCCACCACGAACAGTGCCGCCAGACCCACGGCCACGCGGTGGCGCATGACGAAACGGCGCGCCCGATACCCGCGGCCCATGCCGCGTGCCAGCACGGGACGGCCGTCGAGCCAGTTCCGCAGGTCGGCCTGCAGCGCGGCGACGCCCGCATAGCGCTCTTCCGGCCGCTTGCGCAGTGCGTGCTGCACGATGCGGTCGAGGTCGCCCCGCAGCGCACGCTCCAGCGCGTCGGGCCGCACTGCACGCCGATGCGCGAGCGACACGGACTGCGCCGCATCGTCACGCCGCAGCTGGGCGAACCGCTCGCTCGGCGCCAGCGGCACGTAACTGCAGATGCGCTGCTCGATGTCCGCGGCGGACAACCCGTCGAGTTCGTACGGGCGCAGGCCACACACGAGCTGGTAAAGCATGACGCCGAGTGCATACACGTCACAGGCGACGCTGATCGCCTCGCCACGCACCTGCTCCGGCGCAGCATGACTCGGCGAGAAATAGCGTGCCTGTGTCGCCGTCGCGTCGATCGCCGGGGCACCAGCCGCCAGCGGCTTGGCGATCCCGAAGTCAAGCAGCCGGGGCAGTCCGTCGCGCGTGATCAGCACGTTGCCCGCCTTGAGGTCGCGATGAACGACGAGGTGGCGATGCGCATAGTCGACGCCGTCGCAAAGCCGCAGAAACAGTGCGACACGCGCCCGCAGATCCAGGCGATGTTCGTCGCACCAGCGATCGATCGGGACACCGTCGATCCATTCCATCGCGTAGTAGGCGCGGCCCTGGGCGTCCTCGCCGCTTTCGATCAGGCGCGCGATCACCGGATGTTCGAGCCGGGCGAGCACCTGCCGCTCGAGGCGGAAGCGACGCGCGGTATCGGCATCGATGCGCAGCGGGTCCTGCACCTTGATCGCCACCTGTTGCTCGACGTCGCCCACCCGCCGGCCGAAATACACCTGCCCCATCCCGCCGCGACCGATCAGTCCCTGCAGTTCGAAACTGCCGAGACGATGCCCTTCATCGAGCTGCAGCGCATCGTGCAGCAGCTGCAGCGGCGGATCGGGCAGCGCGCGGGGTTCGGACGCCGCCGCGGCGAGCATGCGCCGCAGCAGGACTGCCGCGTCGGCGTCGCACTGCGCAAGACATCGCTCCCGCTCGGCGGGCGACGCGTCGAGCAGCACCGCGAACAGCTCCGGCAGGGAGGCCGTCACGGTGCCCGCACTCATGCAGGACCGCCCAGGCGCAGTTCGAGGAAGGTCCGCGCGAAACGCCAGAGCCGTCCTTCGGTGGCGAGCGACACGCCGAGCGCCTCGGCTGACTGCACCGCGTCGAGTCCGGCGATGTGGCGCAGCTCCACCGCCCGCGCGGCCTGCGGATCGACGCGATCCAGCGCCTCCAGCGCATCGTCGAGGCTCAACCACTGCAGCAGGCGCTGCTCGTCGTCGCCGACCAGATGTTCCAGCACGTCGCCGTCGACGCGCTGCGCGGCCGGGCCTCCGCGCTTGCGCGCCTGACGGTCGCGCACATGGTTGCTGATGAGTCGCCGCAGCACGTGTGCCGCAATCGCACAGAAGTGCGCGCGGTTCTGCCAGTCCATGCGCTGCTGCGGCAGCAGCCGCATGTAGGCCTCGTTGACCAGTTCGGTGGTCTGCAGCGTCAACGCACCGTCGAGGCGGCGGCTTCGCGCAGCGACCTCCCGCAACATCGGATACACGGCGGCGAACAGGGCGCCCTCGGCTGCACGGTCGCCCTGTTTCCAGCGCTGCAGCAGTTGCGAGATGTCGGTGGGGGAATCGGCCATCGGCGGTCGCGGAGAAGGCGGCGAAATGCGCCGGGAAATCCAGCGCCGTTCACGGCATGGCCGTTTACCCAGGCGTACGTCGATCCCCCGATCGGCGGGCAGTATAGACGTGCGTCGGCTCACACGCGCGAACCCAGGGTCCGCGCGGACCGCAGCCGCCTTCGGCCGCGAGTCACCCCGGGGTTGCCGGAGCGGGCAACCCCATCAACTGCGGCATGCGATCGGCATCCTGCTGCGCGAGTGCATTTGAAATTCGTTTGAACCTCGCAGCGGCACGCTGATGTCTCCATCATCGCGAGGAACCCCTCATGCAGCTCCCGAATCCGTTGCGTCGTGCCGCGACCTGCCTGCTGCTGTGCCTGGCCGGCACCGCGGGCGCCGCCGAGAAGGTCCTGATCGTGGTCAGCGGCGAAGGCCGCGACGCGGGCAAGACGCGGCCCGGTTTTGAAATGGACGAATTCGCGCAAGCCTGGGCGATATTCCGGGACAACGGTCTCGACGTCGACGTCGCGAGTCCGCGCGGCGGCCCCGTCGAAGCCGACCGGTACGATCCCAAAGCAGCCTACAACGCGCGCATCAGCGCCGATGCCGATGCCATGGCGGAGCTCGCCGCGACACGGGCGACCGCTGACGTCGACCCCGCCGGCTACGCCGCGGTCTACGTCGTCGGGGGCAAGGGGGCGATGTTCGACCTGCCCGGCGATCCGGCGTTGCAGCGCCTGCTTTCCGCGGTCTACGTCCGCGGCGGCGTGCTGGCCGCGGTGTGCCACGGCCCGGCAGCGCTCGTCGGGGTACGCCTGCCCGACGGGCGTCACCTCGTGCGGGACCGGGCAGTGACCGGTTTCAGCAACGAAGAGGAAGCCGTGTTCGGCAAACGCTGGGCCGCCACGTTTCCGTTCGCGCTCGAGGATGCGATGCGCGAGCGCGGTGCGCGCTGGCAGGAGGCGCCCCTCATGATGCCCAAGCTCGTCGTCGACGGCCGCCTGATCACCGGCCAGAATCCGTATTCGACCGCGCTCGTCGCTGAGGCACTCGTCGCGGCGACCGGACGCAAGCCTGTGCCGCGCGAACCCTGGCGCGACGAGCGCAGCCTGCAGCTCGTCGAGCGGTTGCTCGGCGGCGATGCGGCCGGCGCACGCGCGGTGCTCGCAGCACGGCGCAGCGATTACGACACCGACCTGATTGGCGTGCTCGGCTACTACCAGCTGCAGGCCGCCCGGCAGCCTCAGCCGGTACGCGACGCACTCGCGGTCATGCAGCTCGCCGCTCCGTATAGCCCGCAGCCGCAGCTCAAGCTCGGCATGGCCGAGGCACACCGGCAGCTCGGCGAGACAGAGCGTGCGCGCGAACTGGTCAACGAAGTGCTGGCCGAGGCGCCGGATCTGGACGAAGCTCTGCGCCTGAAACAAAAGATCGACGGCTGACGATGTCGCAACGGCTGCACCTGCTCGTGATCGAGGACAACCGCGCGTTGCGCAGCAGCCTTGCGGCGCTGTTCGAGGCGCATGGCCATCGCGCGGACTTTGCCGCCGATGGCCGTGCAGGTCTCGCCCTCGCCCTCGCCGAACCGCCCGATGTGGTCGTGCTCGATCTGTCGCTGCCGGGCCTGGACGGACTGAGCCTGTGCCGCCGGCTGCGCGAGCGCGCCGACCGGCACATCCCGGTGCTGATGCTGACGGCCCGGGACGGTCTCGACGACAAGCTCGATGGCTTCGGCGCCGGCGCCGACGACTATCTGGTCAAGCCCTTTGCCGGCGCCGAGCTGCTGGCGCGCTGCCAGGCACTCTCGCAGCGCCATCGGCTCGGCACGGAGCACCTGCTGCGCATCGGCTCCCTGCGCATCGACCGGCGCAGCGGCAGCGTCGTGCGCCACGGGCAGCGGCTGGAGCTGCAGCAGACGCCGCTGCGCATCCTGCTCGCACTGGCCGAGGCGTGGCCGCGGGCGCTGACGCGCAGCGAGCTGACGCAGCGCCTATGGGGCGACGAGGCGCCGTCGTCGGATCCGCTGCGTTCGCACCTGTATCTGCTGCGCCAGACCCTCGACCGGCCATTCCCGACGCCGATGCTCAAGACCATCCATGGCGTCGGCTTCCGCCTGGACAGCGACGAATGAAGCACCGTCGCCGGCGGCTGCGCCATCGCCTGATGCTGGCGTTCGCCGCTTTTACGACGCTGACCGCCGCGCTTTTCGCGTTTTATGCCGTCACCTTCATGTACGTCACGGAAGACGAGTTCTTCGACAACCTGCTGCACCAGGAAGCCGCGATCCAGCAGGAGACGCGGGCCCGCACCGGCGCCTGGGGCACACCGCGGCTGCCATTCGTGCGCGTCCATGCCAGCAGCGATGCACTGCCCGATGCGATCGGCGAACACCTGCTGCAGGAACCGCAGCGGCGCGAATTCGGCGCTCCGGGGGGGCGCCATTATCACGTGCACCCCCTCTCGGACGATGGCAATGGCGCCTGGCTGGCCGCCGAAGTCAGCAGCCAGCTCGTCGTGCGCCCGATGCGCGATCACGTGCTGGGCTGGCTCGCCGGGTCCGCGCTCGCGCTCGTCGTGGTCGCACTGCTGCTCGGTTATTGGCTCGCGCACCGCATCGCCGCGCCGCTGGCGCGACTCGCCGCGCGCGTCGACGGCCTCGACGCCGGCGCGCTGCCGCCGGATTTCGCGGCCGAAGATGCCGACGATGAGGTCACCACGCTCGCCCTGGCGCTGCAGCGCTTGACCCGGCGCCTGCACGAGCAGCTGGTGCGCGAGCGGGAATTCACGCGCGATGCGAGTCATGAATTACGTACGCCGCTGGCAGTCATTCGCATGGCGGCGGAGGGGCTCGCGCGCGAGCCGCTTTCCCCGGCGGGCCGCGGTCAACTCGCGCATGTGCAGCAGTCGGTACGGCAGCTGCAGCAGACCATGGACACCCTGCTCGCGCTCGCTCGCTCCGAAGCAACCACGGTCGAGGCGCCACCGATCCGCGTCGCACCGATCGTCGAAAGCGTCGTGATCGAGCAGGCGATCCTGCTGGAGAACCGGCTGGTCGAGGTCCACGTCGCCGTCGATGGCAGCGTCACGACGACGCTGCCGGCGCCGGTGCTGCGGCTTCTGCTGTCCAACCTGATCGGCAATGCGTTCGAACACACCCTGGCCGGGCGCGTTACGATCACCGCCGCCGCCGGCCGGCTGCGCATCGTCAATCGCAGCCACGGCGCCTTAGAAGGACCGGATGCCGACTGGTCGGCCCCGTTCGTCCGTCGCGAGGGCAGTGCTGGCTCGGGCCTGGGCCTCGCCATCGTGCAACGACTCGCCGGACGGCATGGTCTCGCGCTGTGCCTCACGCAGGCAGCCGGGGGCGCGGACGTCAGTTTTTCGCTGCATGCCTGCTGATGAGCGTGTCGGATGGCGGTGACGTCAGGCACTCGGCCCGGGAGAGACTCGGCAAAATGGGCCAGATAGCGGCTACTTTGACCGGCTGCTCATTCCCACAACGACGCCAGACGGTCGCGGTGGGCGCGTCCGGACCGCGGCGGAGCCGGCGAGCCGGGAACGCGCGCAAACCGCCCACGAAGCATGCCTGCACCGCATCGCGGCGGAACATCGCGTGAGTGGGCGTGAGAGCCCGGTCCGCCGTCCAAACCCAAGCAGGGCGCGAAACGATGGCAAGCGCCGTTCGGGCGCCGGCCGATTTCCCACGACGTGATCGATTCCGTACGCGCGTCTCGTGTCTCCAGAGAGGACCGCCGCCTCGCATGGCTGCGGCCCTCGACCCGGGGCCGGATAGTCCAGCGCCGCGCGTCGCGTCCTTTATCTGATTGTCGGAGTTGTGCTGCTCAAGAATCTCACGCGCCCACGAAATCATGTCGAGCGACGACTCACATGGTCCGGAATCGTGGACTCACATGCCCCGGAATCCTGGTCTCCCATGGCTCGGCACGGTGGACTCCCATGTATCGGAATATCCACCTTGCGCCATCTCTGGGACTACCGGCGCGAAGCTTGGGCCAATCGCTACTTCAAGCGCTGGTTCTGCTGGGCCACGCACAGCCGCCTGGAGCCGATGCGCCGGGTCGCCCACATGCTCAAACGACGCCTGGACAACATCCTGACTTACTGCCGGCTACGTATCACCGATGCGGTAGCCGAAGGTATCAACAGCAAGCTCATGGCCATCAAGCGTCGCGCCTGCGACTACCGCAATCCCGAGCACTTCAAGACCGCCGCCTGCTTCTTTTGCAGCGGACTCGATCGACACCCACGCTAAACCCGGAAGCACCAAAAAATAGCCCCCGGCAATGGGGCTTCAGAATCAGCAATGACGTTGAGTCCGATGCAGTCGATGGTTGAGAAATGTATCCGGGCTCGACTTATAGGCTACCGGCTAGCCTCTTGGGTGGCCGTACAACCGGCACGTAACCAATCCTGCAGATTCCGCTCACCCGCACTTGGAATACCCGCAGTTGAGGCAGGTCGCGCAGCCGTCCATGAGAATCATCGCCGTGACGTTGCACTTGTGGCAGAGCGTGGCGCCCGGCGGAAAGGCGCTCACCGGCTCGCGCGCGGCCGATGCGACGGCGAGGTCGCCGGACACGCCGGCCTGGCGCTTTTCGCCTACGTCAGCGTTTTTTTTTGCGGCCTGCTCGTAGGCCGCGCGTTTTTCGGCGATCAGCGCGCGCTGCTCGACGCTGAGCTCGGGATCGTGGATCAGGCCGATCGACTTGAGATGCTGTTCGACCACCGCGCCGAGCTCGGCGACGATCGAGGACATGTAGACCCCGCCGGCCTTGAAATAACCGCCGCGCGGATCGAACACGGCCTTGAGTTCCTCGACGATGAAGGTCACGTCGCCGCCCTTGCGGAAAACGGCCGACATGATCCGCGTCAACGCGACGATCCACTGGAAGTGGTCCATGTTCTTCGAGTTGATGAAGATCTCGAACGGCCGGCGCGATTCGTGCGGGGTGCCCTGGTTCAGCACGATGTCGTTGATCGTCACGTACAGGGCGTGCTCGAACAGGGGTGACTTGATCTTGTAGGTCGCGCCGATCAGCGTGTCGGGACGCTCGACCTTTTCGTGCATCTGGATGACTTCGGCCATCGGCGGCTCGGGTGCCGCCGCGACGGGCGCCAGCGTGGTCGTGACCTGAGCCGCCTTGTCGCTCGGCTTCTCCACACTGTAGCCCTTGATCTTCTTGGTGATCTTGATCGACATGACGCAGTCCCGAACGGTGCGGCCAATTGCCGGCGCCGGTGACGGCGGCCGGTGGAGAAAGCTTCCGGAACCGATGCCCGGCGCCGAAAGGACCTCCGCGCCGGGCGGACCGACGCGGAGTGGAAACAAGGCTGTGGCGCGTTGCCGCGCTTACTTGGCAGTGGGTCTTGCTGATGCGGAAGCGGCCCGGCCGGATCGCGTGCAGCACGTGCGTGCTGCAACGAATCGGACGACCGGCTCGCCTTCACACCGCCAGTAAACACCGCGACGCAGCCTCGCCGCCGCGGCATCACTTCCGGCCGCGCCCCTTATCCAGGGTTGGTGCGGTCGGAAGGCTGGATCGCTCAGCGGCGCCTGGCCGCCTTTTTCGCCGCCTTCTTGGCCGGCGCCTTCTTCATCGCGCCCTTCTTGGCGACGGCCTTCTTGGCAACCTTCTTTGCCGGTGCCTTCTTGGCTGCTGCCTTCTTGGCGGGGGCTTTCTTGGCTGCCACCTTCTTGCCGGCGGCCTTCTTCGCGACCTTCTTCACCGCCGCCTTCTTGGCCGGTGCCGCCTTCTTGGCGGCCGCCTTCTTTGCAGCGGGCTTCTTCGTTGCGGCCTTCTTGCCGGCAGCGCTCTTCGCCACTTTCCTGGCGGCCTTCTTCGGCGCGGACTTGGTCACGGCCTTCTTCGCCTTCTCGACCGCGCTCATGACCGTTTCCTGGGCGGCTTCCTTGACTTCCTTGACCTTCTTGACAGCGGCCTTGGCGCGCTTGGTCACGGCTTCCTTGGCGTCGGAAGCGGCTGCGCTGACGCTGGCCACGGCCGCCTCGGTCTTTTCGGCGACGGCCTCGCCTACGTTCTGCGCAGTCTCTTTGACCGCTTCGATCGCATTGCTTACAGCTTCACCTACGGTTTGCATAAGAACCCTCCAGCTCCTCGTACGGGTTGGTCAGATGATCGGGGTGTTGCGGTGTGGACATTACTCCATTCCGCGCCCGCTCAAAACTTGCCGTAGTAACCCTCTTTGAGCGCATCGAACAGATTGGCCGCGGTATGCGTCTCGCCGTCGTACTCGATCTGCTCGTTCCCCTTCACCTCGACGATGCTGCCGTCGTCGAGTTCGAAGCGATAAATGGTGTTCTCCAGGTCCGCCTCCTTGACCAGCACGCCCTGGAATGCGGCCGGGTTGAAGCGGAAGGTGGTGCAGCCCTTGAGCCCCTGCGCATGGGCGTAGGTGTAGATGTTCTTGAAGTCTTCGTACGGATAGTCGGTGGGCACGTTCGCGGTCTTGGAGATCGACGAGTCGATCCATTTCTGCGCGGCGGCCTGGATGTCGACGTGCTCGGTCGGCGAGATGTCATCGGCCGCGACGAAGTAGTCGGGCAGCTTCTCATCGGGCTTGTCGGAGAACGGCATGGCCTTGGCGTTGATGAGTTCCCGGTAGGCCAGCAGCTCGAAGCTGAACACTTCGACTTTTTCCTTGCTCTTCTTTCCTTCGCGGATCACGTTGCGCGAGTAGTGATGGGCGAACGAGGGCTCGATGCCGTTCGAGGCATTGTTGGCCAGGGACAGCGAGATGGTTCCGGTCGGCGCGATCGAGGAGTGGTGGGTGAAGCGCGAGCCGTGCTCGGCCAGCGCATTGACGAGCTCGGGCGCCACCGTCGCGATGCGCTGCATGTAGCGGCTGTAGTGCGCATGCAGCACGCGTCCGGGAATCAGGTCGCCGACCTTCCAGCCGTCGCGCTCCATTTCCGGACGCTGGCGCAGCATGGCCGCCGTCACGGGGTATTCCTGCGCCAGCACTGGAGCAGCCCCCTTTTCCTGGGCGAGCGCCAGACCGACTTCCCAGCCGGCCAGCGCCATCTCACGGCTGACGTCCTCGGTGAAGGCACAGGCTTCCTTCGAGCCGTAGCGCAGCTTGAGCATGGTCAGGGTGGAGCCCAGACCGAGAAAGCCCATGCCGTGGCGACGCTTGGACAGAATTTCCTCGCGCTGCTGCGGGAGCGGCAGGCCGTTGATCTCGACCACGTTGTCGAGCATGCGCGTGAACACGCGCACCACTTCGCGGTATTCGTCCCAGTCGAAGCGTGCCTTCGGCCCGAACGGGTCGCGCACGAACAGCGTGAGATTCACCGAGCCGAGCAGGCAGGAACCGTAGGGAGGCAAGGGCTGCTCGCCGCAAGGATTCGTAGCGCGGATGTTCTCGCACCACCAGTTGTTGTTCATCTCGTTGACGCGGTCGATCAGGATGAAGCCCGGCTCGGCGTAGTCGTACGTCGAGACCATGATCATGTCCCAGAGGTGCCGCGCCTTGATGTGGCCGTACACCTTGCAGGCGACGAGACCGTCGTCGCGGACGACGTAGTTGGCCGAGGTCGGCCAGTCGCGCCAGACCACGGCGGCGGTGTCGGCGAGATCGACCTCGTCCTTTTCCTTGACGTTGACCGGAAACACCAGCGGCCAGTCGCCGTCGCCGTGCACGGCCTGCATGAAGCCGTCGGTAATGAGCAGACTCAGGTTGAACTGGCGCAGACGCCCGTCCTCGCGCTTGGCGCGGATGAAATCCTTCACGTCGGGATGGCTCACGTCGAACGTGCCCATCTGCGCGCCACGGCGGCCACCGGCCGACGAGACGGTGAAGCACATCTTGTCGTAGATATCCATGAAGGACATCGGACCCGACGTGTACGCACCCGCACCCGAGACGTACGCACCGCGCGGACGCAGGGTCGAGAATTCGTAACCGATCCCGCAACCGGCCTTCAAGGTAAGGCCGGCCTCGTGCACTTTCTGCAGTATGCCGTCCATCGAGTCCTCGATGGTGCCGGACACCGTGCAGTTGATGGTCGAGGTCGCGGGCTTGTGCTCGAGCGCGCCGGCATTCGACGTGATGCGACCGGCCGGGATCGCGCCGTGGCGCAGTGCCCACAGGAACCGTTCGTTCCAGTACCGCTGCTTGTCGGGCGTGCTTTCGACCTCGGCCAGGGCCTTGGCGATGCGCTGGTAGCTGTGGTCGATGGACAGGTCGACCGGGTCGCCCTGCTTGGTCTTGAGGCGGTATTTCTTGTCCCAGATATCCTGCGAGGCAGGTTGCAGCGGAATGGTGACCGCGCCGCGTGCGAGGCCTTCAAGGCGCACCGTACTCATCTCTCTCTCGTCCTCCCGAATCCCTTGTGCCGGCCCGATCGTCATCGGTCTGGACGCTCGTATCCGTGTCTGCCGCAGTACCACGCGCCGCCGCCACGGAGATCCCGGGCGCCGGCGTCATACCCTCACTGCAGCCGCGCCTGCTGGACCCCTAGTGCTGGGGCCACCCCCCGGTGGGCAGGCACAACATCTTGTGATTGCGAGCGCCGGCAAACCTACGCCCCGCTACCCATGCTGTCAATCGCGGGATCGTGAAGGCGATCATGAATGGCGTACGACGGCGCAGGAATTTGCAGTTGGTGACCCGGTCTTCCGGTCGCGCCGGGCCGCTTCTGCTGAATACGACGATTGAAACCGGAAACCGAAACCCCTACCCGGCGGTCCATGTCGCCAACCTTTCCGATCGGAGTTCCCATGTCCCGGCTGACCCGTGTTGTGCTGGCTTCCGCCGTCGTCGTTGGCCTCGCCGCTGCCGGCGCGCTCACACTCTCGGCACAGCGCCCGGCCCAGGCCGCGCTGCCCGCCGTCATCGACGGCCAGGCGCTGCCATCGCTGGCCCCGATGATCGAGCGCGTGACCCCCGCTGTCGTGAACATCTCGTCGAAGACACGTACCCGCGTGCGCGATCCGCTGCTCGACGACCCGTTCTTCCGCCGCTTCTTCGGCGTGCCGAACATGCCGCAGGAACGCGTCGAGCAGTCACTGGGCTCGGGAGTCATCGTCGACGCGGCCAAGGGTTACGTGCTGACCAACAATCACGTCGTGCAGGGGGCCGACGATATTGCGGTCACACTCAGCGACGGTCGCACCCTGAAGGCCAGACTCGTCGGCACCGATCCCGACACCGACGTCGCCGTGATCCAGATTCCGGCGGACGATCTCACAGCCGTGAGCCTTGCCGACTCCACCCGCCTGCGCGTCGGCGATTTCGTCGTCGCTATCGGCAATCCATTCGGACTCAACCAGACCGTCACGTCAGGCATCGTGTCGGCACTGGGGCGTTCCGGCCTGCGCGGGCTCGGCTATCAGAACTTCATCCAGACTGATGCGTCCATCAATCCTGGCAATTCCGGCGGCGCGCTCGTCAATCTGAACGGCGAGCTCGTCGGCATCAATACCGCGATCTTCTCGCCCTCAGGTGGCAATGTCGGCATCGGTTTCGCGATTCCGTCGACACTGGCCGGCGACGTGATGCAGCAGCTCATCAAGACCGGAACGGTCAAGCGCGGCTCGCTCGGCATCGAGACCCAGAATCTCACGCCGGACATCGCGCGCATGCTCGATGTCGCGCCGGGTCGCGGTGCGGTGGTCACACGCGTGCAGGCCGATTCCGCCGCAGAAGCCGCCGGCCTGCACGCCGGCGACGTGATCGTCGGCCTCAATGGCAAGCCCGTGAACAACGAGCAGGACCTGCACAACGCCGAGGGCCTGCTGCCGATAGGCAGCGAAGTCGAGCTCAAGGTCATGCGCGACGGCCGCGAGCTGACCACGCGTGCGAAGCTGGTTGGCCGCGACACGGCGAGTGCCGAGGGCCAGACGCTCGATCCGCGGCTCGGCGGCGCGCAGTTCACCGATCTCGGCGAACGGCAGCGGCAGCAGGGGCTGCGCGGTGTCGCGATCGTGCGCGTGGCGGACGGCAGCCGTGCCGAATCGAATCAGCTGCGCAGCGGCGACGTCGTCGTCGCCGTGAATCAGGTGGACATTCGCAATGTGGAAGATCTCGCCGCCCTCACGAAGCGCCGCCCACGCCAGCTGCTGCTGACGATCGTGCGGGGGCAGAACGCGTTTTTCGTCATGTGCGAGTGAGGTGTCGGCGCATCCACTGTGCCCGTGAATCACCGGGGCCGCCGGTCACTCTGGCGGCCTCGACAGCACGAACGAACGCGTCCGGCGCATGCTTTCGTGAAGCGCGTCAACCGTGAACGTCGCCGCTGCCCGCTGTGCGCCGGGCGCATGCTATCGTGCGAGTGATTCAGCTTCTGTCGGGTTTCGTCCGGTGATCACTTCGCGTTCCCTTCGTCGCGCCCTGCCGCGCGCACTGTTCCTTGCCATCGCCGCCTGCTGGCTTGCGCCGGCTGCGGCGGCCGAAACTGCGGCGGGACCCGCTCCGGCCAAACCGGCCGCCGCCAGGCCGGCGGCAGCCAAGCCGGCCCCGGCTGCAAAACCGGCAGCGGCCGCACCGGCTGCCGCCAAGGCGGGCAGTTCCACCCTGATCTGGCGCGGCGACATCGCGAGCGCGCGCGGCTTCATGAGCGAACTCGCCAAGCAGTACGAGCGCGAGAAAAAAGTCCGTATCCAGCTGACGCCGTTCAGCACGATCTCCGGCATCGACGCCGTGCAGCAGGGCACGGCAGACCTCGCGGGCACCCTTCGCCCCAACCATCCCAAGCGCAACGAGGAAAGCAACCTGACCTTCGTCCCGGTCGCCTGGGACGGACTCGTCATGATCACGTCGCCGGCCAATCCGGTGTCGAACGTGTCACTCAAGGACATCTGGCGCGCGTACTACGGTCGCGCCGACAACTGGAAGCTGTTCGGCGGCAACGACAAGAGCATCAACATGGTCGCCGTCGCCGGTCCGCTCGACGGTGTCGAATATGCATTGCGCTGGCTGATCTTCCGGAACGGTGACCAGCGCGTCGCCGTACCGCGTGTCTACCTCAACACGGCCAAGCTCGAAGAAGCCGTGGCCCTCGATCCGGGTGGACTCGGCGTGAGCACGCTGTCCAATGTGGCCGGCAATCCCAAGCTCAAGCTGCTCAATGTCGAAGGCGTCGTGCCGTCGACGGCGAGCGTGCGCAATGGCAGCTACCCGCTGTACACCCCGGTCTATATCGCGGTGCGCGAGGACGGCACCAACACGGCAGCGGTCAAGGACTTCATTGCCTGGCTCGACACGCCGTCGGCTCGCGCGACCCTGCTCAAGCGCCAGCTCGTACCGTACTCGGAAGGACTCGCCCTCAAGGACGGCGACGAGGCGCGCCTGGCCATGATCGAGACCAAGGTCAACGAGACGCCACTCGCCGCGCCAGCAGCCACGGCTGCCGCGCTGGGTCGCGTTGCGCCGACCTCGCTGCTGACGCAGGAGGCGAAAGCCGAAGCGGCTGAAGCGCGCAGCAAGAAGACCGCCACGAAGAAAGCGAAAGCCGAAGCCGCAGCGTCGACCGCTGGCGGCGGCTGAAGGCCAGCCACGCGACGACGCCGGCGTCGTCGCGAGGTGCGATGCATCCGCGCGCTGACCACACCGGTGATGCGTCATGCACTGCCAATTCATTGTCATTGAACGCTCGCGCCCCGAGTAGCCATGCAGATTCAGGCCATCAGCCTCGACCTCGACGACACGCTCTGGCCGATCGCGCCGATCGTGCAGCGTGCCGAACAGCGCCTGCATGACTGGCTGACGCAGCACTGTCCGAACGTGGCCGCGGAATATCCGATCGTCACCATGCGCAGCCTGCGCGAACGCATCGCGCTCGAGAACCCGCACCTCGCCCACGACTTCACCGCACAGCGCAAGCTCAGCCTGACGGCCGCGCTGCAGCCGCACGGCTACGGCGAGGACGTCGTCGAGGCGGCCTTCGAGGCGTTTTTCGCCGCGCGCAACGAGGTCGACCTTTACGCCGACGCGCGGCCCGCGCTCGAACGGCTCGCCGCCCGCGTGCCGCTGATCAGTCTGTCCAACGGCAACGCCGATCTCGGCCGCATCGGCCTGCGCCACCTGTTCGTGGACTGCGTGACCGCGCGGGAGTTCGGCGCGGCTAAACCCGAGCCGGGGATCTTTCTCGAAGCCTGTCGCCGCCTGGGTGTGGAGCCGCGCTACGTGCTGCATGTCGGCGACGATCCGCTGCTGGACGTACACGGCGCACGCCGCGCGGGACTGCCGGCGGCCTGGCTCAATCGCAGCGGGCAATCCTGGTCGGAAGCACCGCACCCCGACATGGAGTTCCGCGACCTGACCGAACTCGCCGACTGGCTCGACCTCCGGCTAGCCGCCTGAGGCCACGGCACGCGATTTGCTCCGCCATTCACTCCGAACACCTCATAACGCTCCCAGGACGCCGTATGCAAGGACTGATCGAAACGCGACGCAACAGCCGCGCCATCGAATTGATCGCGCTGACCCCCGACACGCTGGACGCTCAGCTCAAGAGTCTCGGCGCGAAGGCGCGGCGCTGGGTCGAGGCGCAGGGTTTCAAAGCCGATGCGGGCAGCCTCGTGCAGGTGCCCGCCGAGGATGGCGGCGTGCGCTGCGTGCTCGCCGGGATCGCGCGCACCGACGACGTCTATGCGCTGGCGAGCCTGCCGCAACGGCTCGCCAGCGGCGACTACCGCCTGGCCAACGATCTGCTCGATCCGGTGCGCGCTGCGCTGGGGTGGGCACTCGGCGCGTACCAGTTCACGCGCTACAAGAAGGCGCGCCGCGAACCGGCACGACTCGCCGTCGATGCCGCCGTGATGGCCGCGGTCGCGCCGCTGGTCGAAGCCGCCGGCCGCACGCGCGATTTGATCAATACGCCGACCGAAGACATGGGGCCCGAGGAGCTCTGCGCGTCGCTGCGCGAACTGGGCAAGGCCAGCGGCGCGAAATACCGCGAGTGGGTCGGCGACTCCCTGCTCAGGAACCGCTTCCCGACGATTCATGCCGTCGGGCGTGCCAGCCATCGCGCGCCGCGGCTCGCCGAACTCACCTGGGGCAAGAAAGGCCCGCATCTGGTCATCGTCGGCAAGGGCGTCTGCTTTGACACGGGCGGCCTGGATCTCAAGCCCGCCGATGGCATGCGCTGGATGAAGAAGGACATGGGCGGCGCCGCACATGCCATCGCGCTCGCCGGGCTCGTCATGCAGGCGAAACTGCCCGTGCGCCTGACCGTGCTGGTCCCGGCTGTCGAGAACGCGGTCGCCGGCAACGCCTACCGGCCGGGCGAGGTGATCACGACACGCGCCGGCATCACGGTGGAAATCGACAACACCGACGCCGAAGGCCGCCTCGTCCTGTGCGATGCGCTCGCCTACGCCGCCGAGCAAAAACCCGACCTGATCCTCGATTTCGCCACGCTGACCGGCGCGGCACGTATCGCGCTGGGCCCCGACCTGCCCGCGCTGTTCTGCAACCGGGACGACATCGCGCAGCAGCTGCTCGACGCCGGCACTGCACAGCAGGATCCGCTATGGCGCATGCCGCTGTGGCGTCCGTACCTGACCATGCTCGACTCGCCGATCGCCGATCTCGCGAACGCCGGTCCGTCGCGCCACGCGGGCGCGGTCACCGCGGCGCTCTATCTCGAGCGCTTCGTGCCCGAATCGATTCCGTGGGTCCACCTGGACGTCTATTCCTGGAACGACAGCGAACGGCCGGGCAAGCCCAAGGGCGGCGAGGCCCAGGGACTGCGTGCGTACTTCGCGTTCCTGCGCCAGCGCTACGGCACCTCGTGAAACCCGCTCGCAGCAAGCCCGCTCGATCATGGAGCCGCGCCGGGGTCGGCCGGCCATTCATCACGAGGCTGTGATTCCCGACGGCAAGCCGCACAAAAAACCCGGCCTGCGCCGGGTTTTTTGTGCCGGTCAGACGACGCGCCGCGTCAGTCCACGCTGATCCCGGCGCCCGGATGGGGTTGCGGCAGCACCTGCTGCGCCAGCTTCGTGTCGGCTCGAATCAGCCCGACTTCGTCGGCGAGAATGTGCGCGGCCTCTTCGAGCGCCACGTCCTTGCGCTGCTTGGCCTGCTTCTCGCGTTCGACCTGGCTCCGGATGCTGCGTTCGTCCGCCTGCAGGCCGTCGTCGGTGGTCGGTGCGACGGGCCGCCCCGCATCTTCCGCAGCGCTGCCCTCGCTGATCGCCGTCGTGACCGCACTCGCGACGGAGACGCCCGACGCGGCCGCTTTCTCCAGCGCCGCGCGTTCGGCGTCGCGGGCCTTCTTGCGGGCTTCCTGCTCGTCACGCTCCTTGCGCCGCTCGGCCTCGTTCAGCGAAACCGTCTTCTCCGCACGCAGGCGCTTCACCTCGGCCTGGTCTTCCGCGTAGTACTGCCACTCCCTCGACTTGGCGATACGCGCCTCGTGGCGCGCGGCGAGCATCGGCAGGATGGGTTTGAGATCGGCAACCGCTTCATACCGGGCCGGCGTGATCGAGCTCCACGGCAGCGCGTTCGGATAGCTCGATTCACCGAATTCCTTGGCCTCGCCACCATCGGGAAACGCGATGTCCGGCACCACGCCGCGGAGCTGCGTGGTGCCTCCGTTGATGCGGAAGAACTGCGCGCTCGTCATCTTGAGTTCGCCGTACTTGGGCTTTTCGTTCTGCGCGGCGTTGTCGAGGTCGACCAGCATCTGGACGGTGCCCTTGCCGAATGTCGGTTCGCCAATGATCACGCCCCGGCCGTAATCCTGGATCGCCGCCGCGAAGATTTCCGATGCCGATGCCGAGCCGCGATTGACCATGACCGCGAGCGGGCCATCCCAGATCATGCCCGACTGCTGATCTTCCTCGGCCTCGACGCGGCCCTGCGCGCTGCGCACCTGGACCACGGGCCCCTGGTTGATGAACAGGCCGGTGAGTTCGGTCGCTTCACTGAGACTTCCGCCGCCGTTGTTGCGCAGATCGATCACGACGCCGTCGACCTTTTCCTGCTTGAGTTCGGCGAGCAGCCGGGCCGTGTCGCGTGTCGCGCTCTTGTAGTCGCGATCGCCGCGGCGCCGTGCGTCGAAGTCGAGGTAGAAGGTCGGCAGCTGGATCACGCCCACGCGGCGCGTGGTATCGCCGTCCTTGACCTCGATGATCTGCTTCTTCGCCGCCTGTTCCTCGATGCTGACTTTCTTGCGCACGAGCGACAGGGTCTGCTGTTTGGCGTCGGGACCTCCGTCGGCCGGCAGCACTTCGAGGCGCACCACGGTGTCCTTCTGGCCACGGATCTGCTCGACGACGTCATCCAGGCGCCAGCCGATCACATCGGCGATCGGCCCGTTCTCGCCCTGACCGACGCCCAGGATGCGATCGCCGACCTTGAGTTTGCCCGACAGTGCCGCGGGTCCGCCGGGCACGATCTCGCGGATCGCGGTGTATTCGTCTTCACGCTGCAGCACCGCGCCAATGCCCTCGAGCGAGAGCTTCATCGAGATGTCGAAGTTCTCGCTCGCCCGCGGGCCGAGGTAATTCGTATGCGGTTCGATCGACGTGGCGTACGCGTTCATGAAGGTCTGGAACACGTCTTCGCCGTTGATCTGCGAAACGCGCTCGCCGAAGCCCGCGTAGCGCTTGTCGAGCGTCTTGCGTATCTCGTCGTCCTTCTTGCCGGCGAGCTTCAGGCGCAGCACATCGTTCTTGACGCGCTTGCGCCACAGGTCGTCGAGCTCGGCCGCGGTCGCCGGCCATTGCGCATGCTCGCGGTCGAATTCGTAGGTTTCCTGCGCGCTGAAATCGAACGGCTTCTCCAGCAGCTTGCGGGAATAGGCGGTGCGCTCGGCGACGCGCTGCAGATAGAGATTGAACACCGCAAACGGCATCGACAGATCTTTGTTGAAGATCGCGTCGTCGAGCTGCTCGCGTGCACCGCTGAAGCGCGCGATGTCGGACTTCAGGAAAAACAGCTTTTCGCCGTCGAGCGAGTCGAAGTAGGCGTCGAACATCTTGGCCGACATCGCATCATCGAGCGGCACCGCCTTGTAGTGGAAGCGGGTCAGGAAGCGCGAGGCCCAGATGGCTGCTTCGGCCTGGTCCTCCGCAGGTTTGAGCAGCGGGCCGGACTGGCCGGTCGGCTTGGCCGCGACCAGACCGGAGGCCAGGAGGGCGAGGACGATCAGGGTCTTGCGCATGTAGGTCTCCGACGAAACGCGATCTTGCCTAAGCGGTCTGAACAATTCCGGCAGCGTGCGCCATCTGGTCCGCATGATAGGACGAACGCACCATGGGGCCGGAAGCCACGTGTTGGAAGCCCAGGCGGTAGCCAAGTTCCTCCAGTGCCTTGAATTCTTCCGGCGTCCAGTAACGGATTACCGGATGATGATGCGGCGTGGGTTGCAGGTATTGACCGATGGTCACCATGTCGACCGCGTGGGCACGCAGATCGGCCAGCGCGCCTTCCACCTGGGCGAAGGTTTCCCCGAGTCCGAGCATGATGCCGGACTTGGTCGGTACCTCCGGATGCTGCGCCTTGAAACGCTCGAGCAGGTCCAGCGACCATTCGTAATCGGCACCGGGACGCACCTCGCGATAGAGCTCGTGCACGGTCTCGAGATTGTGATTGAACACGTCGGGCGGCGCGGTGGCGAGAATCTCCAGCGCGCGATCCATGCGCCCCTTGCCGCGAAAATCCGGTGTCAGGATCTCGATGCGTATGTCCGGGCTCTGTTCGCGCACGAGGCGGATGCAGTCGGCGAAGTGCTGCGCACCGCCGTCGCGCAGGTCGTCGCGGTCGACCGAAGTGATGACCACGTAGCGCAGTCCCATGTCGCGAATCGTCTGGGCGAGATGCCGCGGCTCATCCGCATCCGGCGGCTTCGGCCGACCGTGGGCGACGTCGCAGAACGAGCAGCGCCGCGTACAGACCTCGCCCAGGATCATGAACGTGGCCGTGCCCTTGCCGAAGCACTCATGAATATTTGGGCAGGACGCTTCCTCGCAGACCGTGACCAGTCGGTTTTCCCGCAGCCGGGCCTTCAGCTTGGCGACTGCGTTGCCCGGCGGAATGCGCACACGAATCCAGTCCGGCTTGCGCAGCTTCGGTGCCTGGTCAAAGACGGCGCGATTGCGCGCGATCTTGTCCTCGCCGAGCTGTTTCTCGCCGACGACGACAATGGGTATGGCCTTGGAGGTCGAGGATTCCATGCAACTCACGCAGTGGCTGCGGCCGCCAGCGGCGCCGCGGGGATGACGGGATCGGCTGCCTGCGGCCGCAGGCCCAGCTGTCGCGAAAGCGCCTCGACGAGACGGGATTGCAGCACGGGCAGGCTGGCCGGGCCGCCCAAGTCTAGCACCTGGGTTACCGCCAACCCCTTATAACCGCAGGGGTTGATGCGCCGGAACGGTTCCAGGTCCATGGCGGCATTGAAGGCCAGGCCGTGGAAGGAGCAGCCGCGCCGCACGCGCAGTCCGAGCGCGGCCACTTTCGCGTCGGCGACATAGACGCCCGGCGCGCCGTCGCGGCGCTGCGCGATGATGTTCCAGTCGGCCAATGTATCGATGACGGCCTGCTCGATACGGTGGACGAGTTCGCGCACGCCGAGTCCGCGGCGGCGCAGGTCGACGAGTACATACGCCATGATCTGCCCGGGACCGTGATACGTGACCTGCCCGCCGCGGTCGACGGGGATCACCGGAATGTCCCCAGGTGCGAGCACGTGTTCGATCTTGCCGGCCTGGCCGAGCGTGAACACCGGTTCGTGCTGCAGCAGCCAGAATTCGTCAGCGGTGTCCGCCGTGCGCGCGTCGGTGAACGCCTGCATCGCGCGCCAGACCGGTTCATAGGGCCACAGCCCCGGCAGCTCACGCACCAGCACCGGCAGCGACTCGGCCATCACAGCGTCCAGCGGATGTCCGGGTCCGCACGCAGCACTTCATGCGCGGCATCGTATTTCTCACGCGTCGGACACGTGAAGCTCACTGTCACAGAGACATAGTTGCCTTCCCGCGACGGCCGCGTGCGCAGGCTGCCTTCGAGCACGGCAAGGCCGATGCTCTGGAGCAGCGCCGGTACTCGCGTGACGAGATCGGCCGCGGCCGCGCCCATGGCCGTGATCTCGAACAGTCCGGGAAACTGGAATCCCTGCTGCGGCGATTCGGGCTGGATGTCGTCGAGATTGCGCATCACTTCGTATCCGGTTGCTTGCTCGGCTGCACCGCTTCGTCGCTCTTGAACCAGAGCATGATGCCGTCGCCGAGGCGCCGCATGAAACCGGCCTCAGGGTACTCCTGCAGCGCGACGATGGGACGCTCGACCAAAGGCTTGCCGTCGAGCGAGATCCGCAACGTTCCGAGATTCTGGCCCTTGGTGTAAGGGGCCACGAAGCGGCCGGGCACATCCATGGCAGCCTTGAGATCGCCATAGCGGCCGCGCGGCAGGGTCACGAGCACGTCTTCGGTCACGCCCAGCTGGATGGTGTCGGCCTGCCCTTTCCACAAGGTCGGTTCGGCGACCGGCGTGTCGGCGCTGTACAACTTGTGGGTCTCGTAGAAACGGAAGCCGTAATTGAGCAGTTCCTGAGTCATGTCGGCGCGGACCTTCTCGCCCTTGGTACCCATGACCACGCTGATCAGTCGCTCGTCGTCCCGCTTGGCCGATGCGGCGAGGCAGTAGCCCGCGGCGGAATGGTGGCCGGTCTTGATGCCGTCGACGGAACCGTCACGCCAGAGCAGCGCGTTGCGGTTGTGCTGCTTTATGCCGTTCCACTCGAACTCCTTGATCGCATAGATCTTGTAGTCCTCGGGGAAATCGCGGATCAGCGCACGCGACAACAGCGCGATGTCGTGCGCGGTCGTGTAGTGCTCCGGCGCCGACAGGCCGCTGGCGTTCACGAAATGCGTATTGGCGAGCCCCAGCCGCTTGGCATAGGCATTCATGAGGTCGGCGAACAGGGCCTCGGAACCTCCGAGGTGCTCGGCAAGCGCGATGGCCGCATCGTTGCCCGACTGCACGATCATGCCCATCAGCAGGTCATGCAGCTTCACCTTGGAATTCAGCGCGAGAAAGCTCGTGGAGCCGTCGGTGCCAGCGCCGCCGCCACGCCACGCGTTCTCGCTGATGAACACTTCGTCATCGGGCTTGACCTTGCCCGCGGCGAGTTCGGCGGACACCACGTACGACGTCATGATCTTTGTGATCGAAGCGGGCTCGACACGTTCGTCGGCATTGCTCGACGCGAGAATCTGCCCGGTCGCATAGTCCATGAGCACCCACGATTTGGCGTCCAGCGTCGGCGCCGGTGGCATCGGCGCGGTGACCGCGGCAGGCGCCGGCGCCCCCGGTCTCGGCGCCGGAACCGGCGTCTGCGCAGCCGCGAGGCCAGCGCAGGTGGACAACAGGACACTGGCTATCAGATTCAAGCGATACGACATGATTCTTCCGTACGTGTTGGCCGGTGCAGACCGGCGTTGGAAAATCCGGGAAAAGCCCGAAGAGGCTCGTGCACTGTACGCCCCATCGCGTCAGCGGGACGCCGCATGCCGGTTTCGCCCGCGGCGGGATCGGGCACGTCCGGCCGGTGCGGCACATGTCGGGAAAAGGACGGACGCGGAAAGGGTCCTGCGTTCAATCGACGGCGACCCTAGGCTCGCCGAGACCGAGGCGGCGCAGTTCCCCGGTGAGGCGATCCGCCTCGTCGACGTCACGTAACGGCCCCAGCCGTACGCGCCGGACGCTGCGGCCATTGACCGACGCCTCGACCACGCGCACGTCGCCGAGCCCCGCCGCGACCACCCGCTGTGCGGCCCGCTCCGCATTGGCCTGCTCACTGAACGCGCCGACCTGCAGATAAATGCGCGGCTGCGCGGTCGCATTCGCATCAGCCACGGCGGCGGGCGGCGCCGACGTGGAGCGCCTCGCATCGACGGGCGTGGTCCGGGGTAGCGGACGCGGCGGGGTGCGGGACGCCGTCGTCGCGGCACGCGTTTCGGGCTCGACCTCGCCCGGCACCAGCGCACGCACCTCGACCAGACCGGTACCCTTGGGCCAGACCCCGATCTTTACCGCAGCTGCATAGGACAGGTCGATCAGCCGGTTCTCGTGGAATGGACCGCGGTCGTTGATGCGCACGACCACGCTCTTGCCGGTCTCCAGATTGGTCACGCGCGCCCAGCTGGGCAGCG
The DNA here is from genome assembly GCA_045864815.1 of Rhodanobacteraceae bacterium. Lineage (GTDB taxonomy): Bacteria > Pseudomonadota > Gammaproteobacteria > Xanthomonadales > Rhodanobacteraceae > Tahibacter. The sequence goes on from BTVG01000012.1 coordinate 132,994, forward strand.
GCAGCGACTTGTGCGCAGCGGTGAATTTGTACATGTCGTAGGGCTCGAAGCTCGACGTCATGTAGCCGTGGAACTTGTTGCCATACCAAGAGGAGATGCCGCGCTCGACGTAGCCCCGGGCAGTCGGCAGCACCTCGTAGGTCCGGCCCAGCACGCTGTAGGGCGAACGGTTGCCGTAGCGCGACAGCGGTTCGTGCTTGGGTTCGGGTTCTTCGATACGACTGACATCGATCGCCTCGCGTGGACCGTCGTCCTGGGCCTGGCGATAGCGTTCCGCCTGGCTAAGGCGCGTTTCTGGCACACCCGGGGCGGATTCGGGCTGCGGGACGGCAGCGCGCGGGCGATCGTCCTGCGGCGGCGCGGCACGATGCGCTTTCCTGCCGCCGCAGCCGGCCAGCATGGCAGCGGCGCACAGCAGGAACAGGACGAGCTTCACGGACCGGCACCTTCGACGCCGGCCGCGATCTGGTCCGCGAGCTGGTTCACGGCCATGGCATACATCGGACTGCGGTTGTAACGCGTGATCACGTAGAAATTCTGGAAGGTGATCCAGTACTCCGGGCCGTCCTCGCCCTCGAGCCGCAACAGGGTCGCCGGGCGCTGCGGGTCGAAATGCCCGTCCGGTTCATAGCCCCAGGCGATCAGCTGCTCGAGCGGATAGACCGGCTCGCTGCTGGCCGGCGTGACCTCGCGCGCGTCGTCCCTGCGCCGTGCACGAACGGCCACCGGGCCGTCCTGCTCCCAGCCGTGTCCCTGGAAATAGCTCGCGATGCTCGCGACGATGTCGGGCCGCGAGTTCCACAGATCGATACGTGCGTCACCGTCGTAATCGCGCGCGAATTTCGCGATCGATGTCGGCATGAACTGGCCCCAGCCCATCGCACCCGCGTAGGAACCGCGCAGTTCCTCGATCGGATAGGCGAGATGGCCGTCGTTGAGGCGGAGCAGCTGGGACAGCTCGCCACGGAAGAATTTTTCGCGCGGCGGATAGTGGAACGCGAGCGTCGACAGCGCGTCGAGCACGCGGTACTTGCCGGTGATCTTGCCGTAGCTGGTCTCGACACCGATGATCGCGACGATGACACTGGCCGGGACCTGGAACTCCGCGGCGACCCGGTCGATGAGTTCGCGGTTGTCGCGATAGAACGCGATGCCGCCGTCGCGGCGCAGGTCGGTGATGAAGATCGGCCGGTAATCCTTCCAGGGTTTGACCGATTCGGCCGGACGCGAGATCGCGTCGATGATGCTCTGCTGGTATTCGGCCTTCGCGAGAATTGCGAGGACGGCGTCGCCGTCGAGGCCGTAGTCGCGCGCCTGCTCGGCGGCAAACGCCTGTTGCGCCGCATTCGGCGCTGGCGCCGGCAGGTCCTGCGCGCCGGCTTCAGGGAAGGCAGAGGCCGCTGCCATGGCAAGGAAAATTCGGAAAAACACGGGCATCGAAGCGCCTGGTCACTCGTCGACACAAACGCCGGTAGCGTAGCACGCGCGTCGCGGCGCCTGACCCGCTTCGCGATCACGGTTCAGCGCACGTCGCGTCAGCGCGTCAGGCGGAAGGTCGAGGCCTTTTCCCAGAGCGATTTGATGTTGTCGCGCCAGCGCTGTGCCGCGGGCGGATCCTCGGGCGGCCCCTGCACCGGCGCCGCCTTCGGTGCATTGACCTGCCCCTCCTGGGCGTAGCGCAACGCTTCGATCGCCAGCCGGTCCCAACGCAGGAAATTCGCGACCGGCACGAGCACCCAGGGACTGCGCTCATTGGGCTCGCCGAGCGGCGCCCAGGTCGTCGCACCCGGCAGCGCGAGCGCCTGCTCGCGCGCCCGGCCCTGCAGGCGGAAAGCCATGCCGGGCAACATGTAGAACAGGAATGCCGTGCCGTTCACCTGTACGGCGGGTTTTCCGTACAGCGCCGTCGCCGTCGCCTCGTGCTGGCGCGTCATGAATTCGGCGATCGTGTCGTAACGTGTGCGCGCATTGGCCATTGCGAACTGCCTCCCTGGTGGCGTGGGCCGATGCTACGCCGATTCGGCGCGACCGACCCGTGCGCTCAGCGCACCAGCTTGCGATGCGCGTGAATGGACATGAGCACGCCGAAGCCGGTCAGCAGACTCACCGCCGAGGTGCCGCCATAGCTCACGAGCGGCAGCGGCACACCGACCACCGGCAGCAGTCCGGTGATCATGCCGCCGTTGACCATCACGTAGACGAAGAACGACATGCCGATCGATCCGGCCAGTAGCCGCGAGTAGGTGTCCTTGGCGTTGGCCGCGATCCAGAGGCTGCGGCCGATGATGAACACGTAGAGCGAGATCAGCAGCAGCACGCCGATCAGGCCGAATTCCTCGCTGAACACGGAAAACACGAAATCGGTGGTGTGCTCGGGCAGGAACTCCAGGCGGGACTGGCTGCCCTGGTGCCAGCCCTTGCCGAACACGCCGCCGGCGCCGACGGCGATTTCCGATTGAATGATGTGCCAGCCGTTGCCGAGCGGATCGGACTCCGGATCCATGAACATGCGCACCCGGTTGCGCTGGTACTCGTGCAGGAAGTGCCAGGCCACCGGCGCGGCCGCGGCAACGGCGCCGAGCAGGCCGCCGATGCGCCACCATGACAGGCCCGACAGGAACAGCGCGAAAGCGCCACTCGCCGCGACCAGCAGGGACGTGCCGAGATCGGGCTGCTCGGCGATGAGTCCGGCCGGAATCCCGATGATGACGGCGACCATGAACAGATCACGCCAGTCGGGCGGCAGGGTTCTCGCATGCAGATACCAGGCGACCATCATCGGCGTCGCGAGCTTGAGCAGTTCCGAAGGCTGGAAGCGCACGAACCTCAGATCGAGCCAGCGGTTGGAGCCACGCCCCTCACCGACCAGTTCCACCAGCACCAGCAACACGACGCCGGCGGCATAGAACCACGGTGTCCAGTTGCGCAGCGACGACGGCGGGATGCGCGACATGACGATCAGCGCGATGCCGCCCATGAGGAAACGCGCGCCCTGGTTGAGCACGATGCCCGCGTCCTTGTCGCCCGCACTGTAGAGGGTCACCAGACCTATGCTGCCGACCAGCAGCAGTGCGACCAGCAGTGGCAGGTCCACACGTGGCCGCCGCAGGTGAGAGCGGGCCAGCGCCGCGAGCCGATCGAGACTGAAGGCGCTCATCGGCCCGGCTCCGTGGCCTCGACATCCGCCACCGTCGATACCGGCGCCGCAGCCGGCGGCGCACGCTGCACGGCCGCTGCGGGCGCGACCGGCACGGTGCCCGGGGGCGGCGCGAGCCAGGCGTCGAGGATCTGCCGGCCCAGCGGCGCCGCGTCAAGGGAGCCGCTGGCGCCGTATTCCATGACCAGGGCCAGGGCGATCTGCGGCTCGTCGACCGGGGCGAATGCCACGAACAGGGCCTGATGACGCTGGGCCGCATCGAGTCCGCGTGTATCGACCTCGTTACCCGTACGCGAGAAGCGCTGGGCCGTGCCGGTCTTGCCCGCCGCCGAGTACGGCGCGTCGGCGAACGCGCGCGCCGCCGTGCCGGTAGGCCCGGCGACGACTGCGACCATGCCGTCGCGGACCCGTTCCCAGTGCGTCATGTTGACGATGAAACTCGGCTCGGCCGGCGCGATCGGCGCCGGTTCGATGGGCGCGCTGAATCCGGCCTGGGTCGCACGCAGCAGGTGAATCGGGTGATGCGCGCCGCGCGCGGCCAGGATCGCGGTCGCGTTCGCAAGCTGTACCGGCGTCACGACCCAGTAGCCCTGGCCGATGCCGGCGATCACCGTCTCGCCCGGGAACCAGGGCTTGTTGAACATCGCGCGCTTCCAGTCCTTCGATGGCAGGATGCCGCTGCCCTCGCCGGCGAGATCGATGCCGCTGCGCGCGCCGAAGCCGAATTTCGCGAGGTAGCCCGACATTCGGTCTATCCCCATGTCCAGCGCGAGCGAATAGAAATACGTATTGACCGACTGCGCCATCGACTCGACCAGATCCACGCGACCGTGGCCGCCGCGGCGCCAGTCGCGGTAGCCGCGGCTCTGCCCCGGAATATGAAACTCGCCCGTGGACAGCACCGTGTCGTCGAGCCGGCGCACGCCCAGCTCCAGACCGGCTATGCCCATGAACGGCTTCATCGTCGACCCGGGCTTGTAGGTACCGACCAGCGCGCGGTGCAGCAAGGGACGCAACGGCGACGACAGCAGCGCGCGGTAGTCGATATGGCTGATGCCGTTGACGAACAGGTTCGGATCGAAGCTCGGCACGCTGACCATGGCCAGCACTTCGCCGTTGCGCGGATCGATGGCCACGGCCGACCCGGCCTTGCCCTCGAAGATGGCTTCCGCCGCCTCCTGCAGCCGCACGTCGATCGTGAGGTAGATGTTCTTGCCCGGCTTGGGTGGCGTCGAGTCGAGCACACGCAGCGCGCGCCCGTCGGCATTGATCTCGACGCGCTCGTAACCCGGTTCGCCGTGCAGGATCTTTTCGTAGTAGCGCTCGATGCCGGTCTTGCCGATGTGGGTCGTGCTCGCATAGCGCGTCGCGTCGAGTTCGCGCAGGTCAGCCTCGTCGATGCGCGCGACGTAGCCGACCACGTGGCCGAACTCGGCGCCGCGCGGATAGGTGCGCGTCAGGTAGGGCACCACCTCCACCCCGGGAAAGCGCCAGCGGTTCACCGCGAACTTGGCGACCTCGTCCTCGGACAGGCGGAAGCGCAGGGGAATGCTGTTGAAGCTGCGCCGGCCCTTGCGCTGCTCCTTGTAGCGCTTGATGTCATCGTCGGTCAGGGGCACGACCTCGCGCAGCCGCTCGAGCATCGCATCCATGTCCTTGACCTGCTCCGGCGTGACTTCCAGCCGGAACGCGGCGGTATTGTCGGCGAGCAAGACACCGTTTCTATCGAAGATCAGTCCGCGCGCGGGCGGAATGGGGCGCAGCTTGATGCGGTTCTGATCGGCACGTGTCGCGAATTCGTCATGGCGCACGACCTGCAGGTGCACGAAGCGCGACGCCAGCACGCCGAGGCAAAGCACGATGATGAGAAACCCGACCAGCGCGCGCCGCTGGAACAGCGCCACCTCGCGCCCGCTGTCCTTGAGCTTGGAACGGCGCGGGCTCATGCCTCACGCGCGCGCAGGCGGGCGCGCAGGTCATCGAGCAGCAGGAACACCCACGGCCAGGCGAGCATGCCCGCAACCGGGGCGTACCAGAACGAGGCCGGGGGAATCGGCGCACCCGTGAACGCGCGTTCCATGAGGCTCAGCACGCGGTCGTTGAGCAGCAGCGCGAAGACCGCCAACGACTGCTGCCACATGGGGAAAAAGCGCAGGCGCGAGCGGAAGCGCAGGACGATGAATGCCAGCGCCGCAAGCCGCAATGCCTGGTCGCCCAGCAGGTCCCCCTGCAGTACGTCGCCGACGAGGCCGAGCAGGAAGGCGCGGCCAAGCCCGACGCGCTCAGGCTCCTCGAGCGCCCAGTACACGACGATCAGTCCCAGCCAGTACGGCCGGAACGGCAGCAGCAGGTCCGGCAGCGGCATCAGCTGCAGCAGACAGGCCGTGATCAGGCTCAGCAAAAACAGGATGAAATGCGCGCGATGCCGGTTCATGGACGAATCCCCGGCGCTGCCACCGGCAGCTGGGCCGGCGGCGGAACGGCAGCCGCATCCGGCGGCGTCCGCTCGCCGGGTGGAGGCGCGGGCGGCCCGATCTCGGGCGTCAGTGCTGGCGGGCCGACCGGATCGGCCAGCGGTCTCAGCAGCAACACGTCACCGCTGCGCTCCAGCGCCGCCGCCGGGCGCGCGACGGCGACCGCGAACATCCCGCTGGGCTCGGCAGCGACGGATACGATCTCGCCGACCGGAAAACCGGGCGGGAAGCCGCCGCCCAGCCCCGAGGTCAGCAGTTTGTCGCCAGCCTTCACGTCGGCGCTTACCGGGATGTTGGGCACATCCAGGCGATCACTGCTGCCGCTGCCGTAGGCGATCGTGCGCAACCCGGTGCGCTCGACCACGACCGGCAGCGCGTGGCTGGTGTCGGTGATCAGCACGGCCGTGGACGTGGTCGGCAGCACTTCGCTGATCTGGCCCATCACACCGTACGCGTCGAGCACGGCCTGGCCGACCACGACGCCCTGGCGAGCCCCCGCATCGAGCGTGATCCGCTGGCGATACGGGTCGAGCACGATGTCGATGAGCTTGGCGAGCTGCACGCCGAGTCCCAGCGAGTGCTGCACATCGAGCAGCTCCTTGAGCCGCGTGTTCTGTTCGGCCACGGCGCTGAGCCGGTTGAGCCGCGCCTGGGTCAGCAGCAATGCTTCGCGCAGGCGCTGGTTTTCCTGGGTGAGCGCCTGACGGTCGGCAACCGCGAGACGCACGTTGCGCGCCGCGTCGGCGGGCATGGCCGCAATGCGGTAGATCGGCTCGACCGCGACCGCCGCATACTGGCGCACACGCGCCAGGTAATGGCCGCGGTAATCGGCGACCATGAGTGTGACCCCGGCGGCAAGGTAGACGACCAGTCGCAAGGTACTGGTGGCGCCGACGCCGAACAGCGGAGTGGTATCGGTGCGGGCAAGCGGCATGCGGAATCAGCCAGGGATAGCGCGTCGACCGGACGGCCGCTGCGCGCGACACAGATCAGGTAAGCCCGAACGCTGCGAAAGCGCGTCGTTGCCGTCGGAGCCCCGGCTAGCCCCGGGACGGCAGCTGCGCCGCACGGACCAGGGCCGAGAAAATCCGCGGCGGGTCACGGCGACGCTGCAACCGGGGCTGGCGCCGAGATTCACTCCGGGGCGAAAAAGTCGCTGCCGTGCAGATCGATGAGCTCGAGCGCACGGCCACCGCCGCGCGCCACGCAGGTCAGCGGCTCGTCGGCAACCTGCACATGCAGACCGGTTTCTTCCGAGATCAGCCGGTCCAGGTCACGCAGCAACGCCCCGCCGCCGGTCAGCACGATGCCGCGCTCGGCCACGTCGGAACAGAGCTCGGGCGGGGTCTGCTCGAGCGCGCTGCGCACCGCCGAGACGATGCCCGACAGCGGCTCGTGCAGCGCTTCGAGCACCTCGTTGGAGTTGATCGTGAACATGCGCGGCACGCCCTCGGCCAGATTGCGTCCCGACACTTCGATCTCGCGGACTTCGCTCTGCGGGTACGCACAGCCGACTTCGAGCTTGATGCGCTCGGCCGTGGCCTCGCCGATCAGGGTGCCGTGATTGCGCCGCACGTAGTTGACGATGGCCTCGTCGAAACGGTCGCCGCCGATCCGCACGGACTGGGAATAAACGATACCGTTCAAGGAGATGACGGCGACTTCCGAGGTGCCGCCGCCGATGTCCAGCACCATCGAGCCACGCGCCTCGTGAACCGGGATGCCGGCGCCGATCGCGGCCGCCATGGGTTCTTCGATCAGGAACACGTCACGGGCGCCGGCACCTTCAGCCGATTCCTTGATCGCGCGGCGCTCGACCTGGGTCGAGCCACAGGGCACGCAGATCAGCACACGCGGGCTCGGGCGCAGCATGCGGCTCTTGTGCACCTGCTTGATGAAGTGCTGCAGCATCGCCTCGGTCATCATGAAGTCGGCAATGACGCCGTCTTTCATGGGCCGGATCGCGACGATCGACCCCGGCGTACGACCGAGCATGCGCTTGGCGTCGCCGCCGACCGCCGCGACGCTGCGCGGGCCGCCGGGACCGCGATCCTGGCGGATCGCGACGACGGAGGGCTCATTGAGGACGATGCCCTGGCCACGCACATAGATCAGCGTATTGGCGGTGCCGAGGTCGATGGACAGATCGTTGGAAAACAGACCGCGAAGGCTTTTGAACATGTTCGCCGAGGAGCCGAGAGCTGGATGGGGGAAGCGCTGAGAAGCCGGCCGTTCACCGGAGGCGCGGACCCGGGTGTCCGGCTACGGACGCCCCGCTGTCTGCGCTTGCTCAGGTCCTTCCCGGAAGGCGGAAAAGGCCGCACAGTCTAGTGTCCGCCCCCCGCGTCCGCAAGGTAAGGTCTCGTTAAAAAAGCATTTTTGGCGAACGACAGGCTGTCCGGACAGCGTGCCGGTTATGCGCTTTGGTGCGCTGCAGCGGCGTGCTAACGTCGACCGCTCCACGACTTCGCGACTGCCCATGTCACTCGACCATGCCACGGTTCGCCATATCGCCCGTCTGGCCCGACTCGCCATCGCCGATGACCAGATCGAAGGCCTGCGTTCGGATCTCGAACGCGTGCTGCATCTGTTCGACGATCTGGCCGGCGCGAATGTGAATCACCTGGCGCCGCTGGCGCACCCGCACGATCAATCGTTGCCGCTGCGCGACGACCGCGTGACCGAACGCGACCGCAGCGAGGAGGTACTCGCCCTCGCCGCCGCGTCGCAGGGGGGCTATTTCCTCGTGCCCAAGGTGATCGAATGAACGGCTCCGTCCTCGCCGCGCTGGCCGCGGACCTCGGCGCCGGGCGCATCTCCGCGCTCCAGCTCGCCGAACAGGCGCTCGCGCGCGCCGACCAGGCCGCGGCATTGAACAGTTTCATCCGCATCGACGCCGAACGGGCACGCGCGGCGGCACGTGCCAGCGACGCCCGCCGCAGCGCAGGCCGCGTCCCACATCCGCTCTGCGGAATACCTTTTGCACATAAAGACATTTTTTGCACAAAGGACATACCCACCACCTGCGGCTCGCGCATGCTGCGGGATTTCGTACCGCCCTACGATGCGCAGGTGGTCGAGCGGCTCGCCGACGCAGGTGCGGTCAGCATCGGCAAGACCAACATGGACGAGTTCGCGATGGGCTCGTCCAACGAAAACAGCGCTTACGGCGCCGCCGCGAATCCGTGGGATCGCACGCGCGTCCCCGGCGGCTCGTCCGGCGGCTCTGCCGCCGCGGTCGCTGCCGGCATCGTGCCGTTCGCGACCGGCACCGATACGGGCGGATCCATCCGCCAGCCGGCGGCGTTCTGCGGCATCACCGGGCTCAAGCCGACCTACGGCCGCGTCTCGCGCTACGGCATGATCGCCTACGCATCGAGCCTCGACTGCGCCGGCGTGCTTGCGCGCTCCGCCGCGGACTGCGCCCTGGTATTTGACATTCTCGCCGGCCCCGACACACGCGACGCGACCTGCGTGGAACGACCGCACGAAGCGACTGCACCGGCCTTGTCGCAGCCGCTCGCGGGCTTGCGCATCGGCGTCGCGCGCGACTATTTCGGCAGCGGCGTGCACAGCGGTGTCGCCGATCGCGTCCACGTGGCGCTGCGGGAACTCGAACGCGGCGGCGCGACCCTGGTCGACATCGACCTGCCCAGCGCGCATCACGCGATCGCGGCGTATTACGTGATCGCGCCGGCCGAGGCATCGAGCAACCTCGCGCGCTATGACGGCGTGCGTTACGGCCATCGTGCAGCACAGGCGCGCTCGCTCGAGGAGCTCTACAGCCTCAGCCGCGCGGAAGGCTTCGGTGCGGAAGTGCAGCGCCGCATTCTCGTCGGCACATACGCCCTGTCGGCTGGCTATTACGATGCCTATTACGTGCGCGCGCAGAAGGTGCGCCGGCTGATCGCCGAGGATTTCGCCACGGCGTTCGCCAGCGTGGATCTCATCGCCGGCCCGACCACCCCGACCACGGCGTTCCGCCTCGGCGAGAAATCCGGCGATGCCCTCGCGATGTACGCCGCCGACGTGAATACCGTCGCGGTGAATCTTGCCGGCCTGCCGGCGATCTCGATACCGGCCGGATTCGCCGGCGACGGTCTCCCTGTCGGCCTGCAGCTGATTGCACCCGCTTTCGCCGAGTCGCGCCTGCTCAACGCCGCGCACCAGCTGCAGCAAATCACCGACTGGCACCTGCAGGTTCCCGCATGAACGCCGTGACGCTACCCGTCGCACAAGCCTGGCAGGCCGTGATAGGCCTCGAAATCCACGCCCAGCTCAACACGGCGAGCAAGCTGTTCTCCGGCGCCGCGACGGCCTATGGCGCCGAACCCAACACGCAGGCGTCGCTCGTCGACTGCGCCCTGCCCGGCACGCTGCCGGTGCCCAATCGCGAAGCCGTGCGCAAGGCGATCCAGTTCGGCCTCGCCGTCGGCGCGACCATCGCCCGCCAGTCCGTCTTCGCACGGAAAAACTATTTTTATCCCGATCTCCCCAAAGGCTACCAGATCAGCCAGTACGAGCAGCCCGTGGTCGGCGAGGGCCGGTTGCAGGTGCGGGTTGACGACGGCCGCACGATCGATGTCGTCATCCAGCGAGCGCACCTGGAAGAGGACGCCGGGAAATCGGTGCATGACGCCTTCCATGCGGAAACCGGCATCGACCTCAACCGCGCGGGCACGCCACTGCTCGAAATCGTATCCGCGCCGGTGATGCATTCCGCCGCCGAAGCCGTGGCCTACATGAGGACCGTGCATACGCTCGTGCGCTGGCTCGGCATCTGCGACGGGAACATGCAGGAAGGCTCTTTCCGCTGTGACTGCAACGTGTCGGTGCGGCGCAGCGGCGAGACCCGGCTCGGCACACGCACCGAGATCAAGAACGTCAACTCGTTCCGTTTCGTCGAGAAGGCGATCGAGTACGAGATCGAACGCCAGATCCGCGCTCTCGAGAATGGAGAACGCATCGTGCAGGAAACACGGCTGTACGATCCGACGCGGCATCAGACGCGACCGATGCGCAGCAAGGAAACAGCGGACGACTATCGCTACTTTCCCGATCCGGACCTGCCGCCGCTGACGATCACGGACGCGGACATAGACCGCGAGCGCGCGGCGCTGCCGGAGCTGCCGCAGGCGCGGCGAGCCCGCTACGTGACGGACCTGGGGTTGCCCGAAGCCGACGCAGACCAGCTCTGCAGCGATCGCGCGACGTCCGACTATTTCGAGGCGGTACTCGGCGCCGTTCCAGGCCAGGCCAAGCTGTGTGCGAACTGGGTTCTCGGCGAAGTCGCGGCGAAGATCAATGAAGCCGCCCTCGACATCACCGCCGCGAACGTCACGGCATCGGCGCTCGCGCAACTGCTCACGCGCCTGCGCGACGGCAGCATATCCGGCAAGATCGCCAAGGACGTGTTCGCCGCCATGTGGGACGGCGAAGGCAGCGCCGACGCCATCATCGAGGCCCGCGGCCTCAGGCAGATCTCCGATACCGGAGCCCTCGCCGCCGTCATCGACGCCGTGCTCGCCGAGCATCCAGCCCAGGTCGCCGATTACCGCGGCGGCAACGAGAAACTGCTGCAGTTCTTCGTCGGACAGACCATGAAGCGGACCCGGGGGCAGGCCAATCCGCAGCAGCTCAATGAACTGCTGAAGCAGAAGCTCGCGGGAGACTGAGGTCGCAGCGATGAATCCCACGGCCCCGCGACCACGCAATCACTGACGGGCCGCCGGGCTCCGGCGCGGCGGCGGACGAGAACGGGACTACTGCGCGGGTGGCTCCCCACACCGCGAATTGCGGTCGTACGGGAGGACGCGCAGTAGGCGGTCAGTCGTGCCCATCCGCAAACAGCCGGTCCTGCCGGACGACGGTCAGCGGTTCATAGCTGATGACGACGCGGCCTATGCCCAGTGCGCCGAGAAAATCGTCACCCCAGCATTTGAGCGTGCCGCTGGTGGTCGCCGCACAGACATGCGTGCCCCCGATCGCGAGGGGTCCCGCAGCGGCGCCAGCAAGCCCGATGACCGGCGTGGGCAGCGGGCGCAGGCTGCGCACGCTGCCACCGTTGCCCAGATCGCCGCTGTAGTCGGCACCCCAGCACCAGACGCTGCCGGTGCGGACGGCGCAGGAAATGTCGTCGCCAGCCGCGATCTCGGACACGCCACTGTCGAAGCCGGTGACGAGGGCAGGCGTGAACTGGTGATCGTTGACGATACCGTTGCCGAGCGCGCCGTAGCCGTCATAGCCCCAGCACATCGCCGCGCCGTCGCGCAGGGCACAGGTATGCACGATGCCGGCACTGATGCGCGTAACGCCAGTATCGAGTGTGTCTACGGGCTGGGGCGTCGAGCGGAAGCCATCGTTGGTGCCGAGGCCCAGCTGGCCGTCGGTGTTGAGTCCCCAGCATTTGGCTGCGCCATTCTGGATGGCACAGGTATGGTTCGCGCCGGCATCAATGAAGCTGACACCGCTCTGGAGCCCGCTGACAGGGACCGGCGTCGCGCTGTCGGCGGTGTTGCCGGTGCCGAGTTCGCCATTGGCATTGAATCCCCAGCACCACACACCTCCCCCGCGCAGCGCGCAGCTGTGGCGGTCGCCAGCCGCAACCTGGGTCACGCCGCTGCCGAAGCCCGGCACCGGCGTCGGCGCGCGGCGCGGTATCAGCTGGCCGGTGCCGAGCTGGCCTTTTGCGTTGTCGCCCCAGCAGAGCACCCCGCCGTCCACGACGGCGCAGGTGTGATCGCTTCCTGCAGCCAGTGCCGTTGGCCGGTTCGCCATGACCGCCACGGGCCCCGGCAGCGATTCGTTGGTTGACAGGAAGCCGCGTCCCAGCTGGCCGTCGGCGTTGTAGCCCCAGCACTGCAGTCCGTTGCCGACGGCCGCGCAGGTGTGATTCGTACCGGCCGCGATGATGGCTGGATCACCGAAGCCGCCGCCGACCTCTACCGGTGCAGTGCGCACGTGGGCAGAACCGTCGCCGAGCTGGCCGTTGATATTCAGCCCCCAGCACAGCACGCCGCCGCCCACCGTGCGCGCGCAAGTATGTGCATTGCGCGTCGCGAGTTCCGCCACGGCGCCGACCCCGGCGACCACGCGCGGCGTCGCCGTGCTGCCGGGTATGCCGATCTGGCCGAAATTGCCGTCGCCCCAGCAATACACCGCGCCCGCGGTGCGCGCGCAGCTGTGCTGCGTGGCCGTCACGATCGACAGCGCCGGTGGCCCGAGGTTATCCACGATGGCAGGTACCAGCCGGTTCTGCGTGTCGCTGGTACCCAGTTGGCCGAAACGGTTGTCGCCCCAGCAGAACACGGCGCCCGCGGACGTTCGCGCGCAACTGTGCACCGCCGCAGCGGAAATATCCGCTGCATCCTGCAAGCCGGACACGGCGGCAGGCAGCAGCTGTGCCGCCGACGTGAGTCCGTTGCCGATCTGGCCCGACAAGTTGTTGCCCCAGCACGAGGCCATTCCGTCAACGATGGCGCAGGTATGCAGACTGCCGGCGCTGATGCGCAGGCTGCCGCCGGATATCCCCGATACCGGATTCGGCAACGGCCGGTCGACGTCGTCACCGCTGCCGAGCTGTCCGTAAAAATTGCTACCCCAACACTTTATCGATGTTTCCACAACAGCGCAGCTGTGGAAGTCGCCGGTGGTGATCTGGGTCGCGGCGCCACCGAGCTGCTGCACGCGCACCGCGGAAGATCGGTCGCTGGTCGTGTCGTCGCCAAGCTGACCGTACTGGTTGTAGCCCCAGCACCAGACCTCCCCCGTGACGATGGCGCAGGCGTGCCCGCCGCCCGCGGCCAGTGCTGTCACGGGGGCCGGCGGCAAGCCCGGGATGCGCCGAGGATCGACCGACGGATACTCGGAATCGTCACCGACCTGTCCGAACAGGTTGTTGCCCCAGCAGTAGACCTCGCCCGGCCCCACAGCCGCACAGCTGAAGGCAGCTCCGACGGCAAGGCGCTCCACCGACTGCAACGGGACCAGCACGCCCCGTGCGTCGAACGCGGCCGACGCGGCACCGCCCGTCAGCAGCGCGACCGCCAGCGCGCCCCCCCACACCAACCTCAGCAAACGAAAACGCATGGATCGCGACCGCGGCGGGCCTGTACCCGGTCCCCCATCATAGCGGCGACGGCGCGCGGCTTGCCTGGCTCCACGAGTCCTGCGGACGGGCCGGCAAACGCTCCCGCGGCTACAGAGAACGGGATCCGGCAATCGCAGGAGCGGCCGCGCCCTCGGCCCGGCCCGCATTGCCCTTAGCCGGTCAGGCCGTTGCAACCGCAGGGTCCCGCCGACGACGCTCGCGATAGCTGCGCGGCGTGTCGCCCGTCAGTGCCTTGAACTGGCGCGTGAAGGCGCTCTGGTCGGCATAGCCGCACGTGGTGGCGATCGCCGCGACGCTGTCGTCACCTCCCGCGAGCAGACGCGCGGCGGCTTCGATGCGCGTGCGTGCAAGCAGCTGCATCGGCGTCAGGTCGAACAGGCGCTTCACGAGACGCTCGAGACGGCGCGTGCCGAGCCCGGCGATACGCGCGAGCCCTTCGATCCGAACTGTCTCGCCGTAGTGGTGCTGCAGATAGTCGACCGCGCGCGCGACGCGGTTGATGCTGTCGTCGGACGGATCGACGCTGCGGCAGATACCGCACAGACCCACCACGCGACCAGACTCCACGATGGGAAATTTGTACGAAATGCACCAGCCCGAACTGCCGCCGGCCTGCGGCACCCGCTGCAGCCGGTCGTGTATCTCGACGCGCTCGTCGAGCACGGCGCGATCCTGCGCGTAATAGAACGAACCATAGGGTTCAGGAAACAGCTCGCCGGCGGTGCGGCCGATGAGATCGCTCTTGCTGCGCACGCCACAGCGGTCGACCAGGGTGCGATTGACCGCGACATAACGCGCCTCCCGGTTCTTCACGAAAAACAGCGTGTCCTGCGCACAATCGAACAGCCGCTCGGCGACGATGGCCGCGGATTGCATCGAAACGGAAATGCCGCCCGCCAGCCCACTGCCGGCGCTTTGCTGGAGACCGTACATCGCACCCTCCCGTGCCTGCGGCGCCTGCGGGCGCCCCGACGCGCGGCAACGCCCCCGCGTTCGCCACGGCCCTATCCGACACCCCGATTGTCGGATCCGATCAATACCTTCCCGACCGGAGCGCCGATAGTAGCCGGGTTTCGTCTGCGGTAAACGTCGGACCGAAGCCGGCGGCCCTCCACCGCCGATCCGTGCGCGGTTCCCCTGTCCTCGTGTGGAGAAATATCGATGAAATCACATTTCCGTATCGCTGCACTTTGTATGGCACTGGGCTCGGCGTTGTTCGCGGGCGGCAGTCTTGCCGCCACGCCGGCCGCGTTCGACCACGCACTGCGTCCGCTCGATCGCATCGAACATCAACTCATGCCGGCCGTCGACGTCGCCGCGCTGACGCGCGAAGACGCGACGCGCCGCGATCGCGACCTGCCGCCGCGCTTCGCCGCGCCGATTCCGGTGCAGATGTCACCGGACAAGAGCGGCACTTGGGAAGTGCTCGACGCCCAGACCAGTGTCTGGCGTCTGCGCATCAGCTCGCCGGGCGCCTACTCGATCAACCTCGGGTTCACGCGCTATCACATGCCGAAGGATGGCCGCCTGCTGGTCTATCCGGCAGGACTGCGCGCCGATAGCGACCGTTCGCTGGTCCGCACGTTCGACGCGAAGGACAATGCGGAACATGGCCAATTGTGGACCCCGGTCGTCGCCGGCGACGACGTCATCGTCGAAGTGGTCGTGCCAGACGCGCAGCGCGACCAGCTGCAGCTCGAACTGACCCAGGTCGGCCACGACTATCGCGGCTTCAACCGCATCGCCAGCGAAATCAGCGGCGGCGGCATGAAGGACGCCGGCGACGTGTCAGGCTCCTGCAACGTCGACGTCAAGTGTCCCGAAGGCGACCCGTACCGCGACCAGATCCGCTCCGTCGCGGTGTACTCAACCGGCGGCAGCACGTTCTGTACGGGCAGCCTCGTCAACAACACGGCACAGGATCGCAAGCCCTACTTCCTGACCGCGTATCACTGCGGAATCACCGCGACCAACGCCGCCTCGCTCGTCGTCTACTGGAACTTCGAGAACTCTTACTGCCGCCCGGTCAACAGCGCGGCCTCGGGCCAGGCCGGCGACGGACAGACGAATACCTTCCAGTCCGGCGCGTTTTTCCGCGCGGGCAATTCGCCGACCGACTTCACCCTGGTCGAACTCGACGAAGCCCCTTCGGCGGCCGCGAACGTGTATTTCGCGGGCTGGGATCGCCGTAACCAGAACTTCCCGTCGGCCTTCGGCATCCATCACCCGTCCACGGCCGAGAAGCGCATCAGCCTCGCCAACAGCGCGACGGCGACCACGAGCTACAACTCCACTGCCGAACCCGGCGACGGCACGCACGTGCAGGCACGCTGGCGTCCCGGCATCGGCGTCACCGAGCCGGGCTCGTCGGGCTCGCCGCTGTACAGCGACGAAAAGCGCGTCATCGGCCAGCTGCATGGCGGACCGTCCTCCTGCAGCGCCAGCGACACCAACAAGCGCGACTACTACGGCCGGCTCTCGGTCAGCTGGACCGGCGGCGGCACGAACAGCACGCGCCTGTCGAACTGGCTCGACCCCGGCAACACCGGCGCCCAGACCATCGACGGTCTCAACAGCGGCGGAGGCGGCGGCAATCTTCCGCCAACGGCGAACTTCTCCTACGTCGTCAACGGCCTCAGCGTGAACTTCACCGACGGCTCGAGCGACAGCGACGGCAACATCGCTGCGCGCAGCTGGAACTTCGGCGACGGCACAACATCCACGGCGGCCAATCCGAGCAAGACCTACGGCGCGTCAGGCAGCTACAACGTCGTGCTCACCGTCACCGACAATGGCGGCGCGACTGCGAGCGTCACGCGGCAAGTCGTGGCCGGCGGTGTCGTCGACAACTTCCTGACCAACGGCGTGCCAGTCAACAACCTGAGCGGCGCTCTGAACAGCGAACAGACCTGGACGCTCACCGTGCCCGCAGGCGCGAGCAATCTGCGGTTCGTCACTGCCGGTGGCACTGGCGATGCCGACATGTACGTGCGTTTCGGTTCCGCGCCGACGACCTCGACCTACGACTGCCGTCCCTATCTGTCGGGCAACAATGAGACCTGCACCATCGCCACCGCCCAGGCCGGCACCTACTACGTGATGCTGCGCGGCTACAGCGCGTACTCGGGTGTCAGCCTGACCGGCAGCTACACCACCGGCAGCGGTGGCGGCACGCAGACCTACAGCAACACCACCGACTACACCATCAGCGACAACACCACCGTCGACAGCCCGATCACCGTGTCCGGACGCACAGGCAATGCACCGAGCAATGCCTCGGTCACCGTCGCCATCGTCCACACCTACCAGGGTGATCTCAAAGTCGACCTCGTCGCACCCGACGGCTCGCTCTACAACATCCACAACCGCACCGGCGGCGGCACGGACAACATCAACAAGACCGTGACCCTGAACCTCTCCAGCGAACCGCTCAACGGCACC
>BTVG01000013.1:0-145770 GCA_045864815.1 Rhodanobacteraceae bacterium
CGCCTGGCGCCGGCGCAGCGGCTGCGGGCCGGTGTCGGGTGGGCGCTTGCGCCGATGCTGATGCGGGCACCGATGCCGCGAGCGCGGCCCGCTGCGCCGCGACGATGTCGGCGCGGCTGCGCGACGGCGTGATGCGCAGCGCGTCGTCGTTGCGCGGTGTTGCAGCGTATACCGCGACCGGCGTCCCTGTCGGTGCTGTCGGCGGTGCGGCGAGACCTGCGCTGCTGGTGGTTGCAAACGCCAGTGCTGTTGCGAGCAGGCGGCCGCGGGCCGGCCGGATCATCCAGGAAGGTCTCATCGAGCGTCTCCGCGCGGTACGGAGACCGGCCATCGCGCGGGCGCGAATAGCAGGCGCGGCAGCCAGCCACGCGCGGAGGAGGCCTGTTTCGGCAGCACGGTGTCGAAACCGTCGCAGAACAGCAGGTCCTCGATCGCGCCCTGGAACCCGTTGCGGAACAGCAGGTCGAGCGGCCGTCCGGCCGGGCAGCCCTGGCGCAGTTGCACCGGAAGTGTCGCAAGCACGGTCCAGTGGCTCTGGCCCTGGGCGTCGCGCAGCGATGCGGCGAGTTCGATGCGATAGGCTGCGGGGTCGAGCGCGTCGGTCGCGAACGTGGAGCTGCGCGCGACTTCGGCGCCGGGACTCAGGCTGATCGTGTAGTCGTCCTGCGCGACGGGCGTGCCGCTGTCGGCGGCCTGCAGCTGCACGCGTACCGGCGCGGCGTCGAGTGCCACTGTGCCCGAATTGCGCAAGGTGTAGTCGACCTGCAGCGGTTCGCCGCGTCGCAGCGTGATCGCCGAATCGGCGAGCAGCACCGAGAGCACTTCGCCTGCCGGTGGCGCATAGCTCACGTGTACGACGATTTCGTCGCCGACGTTGCCGGCGCGATCGGTCGCACGCAGGCGCACGGTGTTGCCGCCGGGCTGCAGCGTAGCCGCCGCCGTGCGGAATGCGCCGCTCGCGTCCGCGCGCACCGTGGTCGTCAGGCCCGGTGCGTCGACGGCGACGTCGGCACCCGGCTCGGTCGTGCCGGCGATTGCCTGTGCGGCCGTGTTGACGGTACTGCCTGGCGCAGGTTCGTCGACGACGACGATCGGCGCTTCGCGGTCGATCGTGAATGCGATTTCGCGCGACGCGGCGTTGCCGGCCTCGTCGTCGGCGTCGACGCGCAGCACATGGCCGCCGCTTGCCAGGATCGGTGTGCCGTCAACGTAGGGCTGCCCGTCGAGACGCAGCGTGGTCGTGCGCAGATTCGAATCGCTGACCGTGATCTGCGGCGTCACTGCATGGTTGACGAGATCGCCGTTGGCGATGCCGGCGATCGCGATCTGCGGTGGCAGGCTGTCGACGGTGAAGGTCACGCTGGCGGCCAGCGCCTCGTTGCCGGCGCTGTCGTGTGCGCGCAGACGGTAATGGTGCGTACCGTCGGTGGGTTTCAGGGCAGCGCTCTCGAAGGTGTCGGTGCCCGTGCCGGTCAACGAGGTCCACGGGCCGTCGTCGACGCTGGCGTCGACCGTGACCGGGGCACTGAGCACATCGCTGGCCATTGCGAGCAGGCGCAGCGGTGCTGCGACCACCGCGCCGTCCGAAGGTGCGAGGGCCTGCAGGTAGGGCGCCGTACGATCCACGACGGTGACGTTTTGCTGATCCAGTGAGTGCCAGCTGCCGTCGCGCTCGATCTCGAGGCGGATCGCCGCGTCGCCGAGTGGCCATGCAGTCGTCGCGAAACTCGGCGTGTCGCTGAACGTTTCGCCGCCCGCGAAGGCCCGGGCGTAGTCGCGCTGCGCGAGCACGGCACCGTCGGCTGCGGTGATGCGCAGGCGTACCGATTGCGTCGGCAGGGCGAGCGTGCCCGGATTGCGCAGCTGCACGGCGACTTCCAGCGCGGTTCCGTGCGGCAGCTCTGCCTGTGCCGGCTGCAGGGTGCCTGCGAGCGGCAGCGCCGTGGCGATCTCGAGGCGTACGTGAATGCTGCGCGTCACGCTGCCGTTGCCGGCCGCGTCGGTGGCGATCGCCTCGATGCGGTTGTCGCCTTCGACCAGCGGTACGGCGGCAAATACTGCCTGACCACCGGCATCGGCGATGCGCTCGGCCTGCCAGGCACCCGCCGTGAGCGCGATGCGCGCGTCTGCTTCACTGTCGATGACGACATCGACGGCGCTCTGCGTGACGACGCTGCCGTCGGATGGGCTCGCGATGGCGAGCGCGGGTGGTGTGCGATCGATCGTGAAGTGCCGGCTCGCATGGGTCTCGTTGCCGGCCGTGTCGCGCGCAACGACCGCGATGGTGTGGGCGCCGTCGGATGCGATCGGCGTGCCCGCCGCGTAGGGCTGGCCGTCGAGACGCACGCTCGTGCGCGTCGCATCGAGATGCGCGTCGTCGATCGTGATCGCCGGGGTGACGACCTGATTCACGAGCGCGTCTTCGGCCACGCCCGTGATCGAGACGATCGGTGCGAAGACATCCACATCGAAGCTGCCCTGGGTGCTGTGGCTTTCGTTACCCCAGGTGTCGCGGGCGCGGATCACGATGTGGTGAGCTCCGTCGGCAAGACCACTGGCATGCAGGCTCCAGCGGCCGTCCGCATCGAGCGCGAGCGGCTGCCAGATACCGTCGTCGATGCGCGCCTGTGCCTGGGCGATTCCGGAGTGGACGTCGGCGATTCGTGCGCGCAGCGTGACGACCGCGGGCTGCAGTACCGCCGGCAACGGCGATTCGAGCGTGATCTCGGGCGGCAGTTCGTCGGCCACGGAGAAGCCTTGCCGCGCGAGTTCACGCCAGGTGCCGGGCGCATCGCCGGGTAGTCGCGCATCGAGGACTGCGACATAGGCCTCGAGCGCGAGTGGCGGGGCTTCCAGCACGATGCGCTGTTCGTGATTCGCGGCGGCAGCGAGGTCGAGCGTCTCCTCGCGCTCGAACATGGCGGTGAGGCCCGACGCGCGCAGCACGCGCAGGCGCAGTGGCAGATCCGGGAGCGCTGCGCCGCCATTGTCGATGCGGTAGATCAGCTCGCCGGGCTGGCCCGCGACGAGACGCGCCGACGGGGTGAACGCGAGCGTGCCGGTGAGACGTGGGACAATCCCGGCCTCGGTCAGCGTCAGGCTCGACTCGGCCGTCGCCTCATGGCCCGGTGCGCTCAGACGCAGGCGCAGCGTATATACGCCGGCGGTGCCATCAGTCGTCCACGTATCCACCTTGCGCAATTGATAACCGGGCGACAGCGTGCCAAGTGCCTGTGTGGTGCCGAACACCCGTGCGCCGGACGGGGCAAGCACCTCGGTGTGCAGCGTCGCGCCGGTCAGCAGTGCGTTGCCGGCGCTGAATTGCAGGCGGCTCTCCAGCTCGACCGGATGGCCCACTGCTTGTGCCGACGGCGTGGAGGCGATCGCGAGATCGATGCGCCGTAACAGGCCGATCGCGAACCCTGCGCTGCGCTCGGCGACGAAGCTGCCGTCACTGCGCAGCAGCTGCGCGCGCAGGCGATAGTGGCCCGCGAGCACGCCGGTGCTGCTCCAGGCGATGGTGCGCGTGAAGGTCTGTGCGGTCGCCAGATCACTGACGAGCACGTCGCCGAGCTCGGTCACGACGGTATCGTCGTCGGCGAGCACCTGCGCGCGCAGGCGGCCGCTGAATGCGGCGCCCGGATTGGTCACGCGCAGGTCGGCTGCGAGCGCTGCGCCCGGTGCGAGCGCGGCGTCGGCGATGGCGACGTCCAGCAGTGGGTCGGCGGCCGTCGTGACGGCGAGCTGGGCCTCGGCGACGTTGTTGCGTTCGTCCGCTTCGGCGACGGCTCCCGCCGGATCGGCGGCGATGCGCAGCCGGTAGGCTCCGCTCTGGTCGAACTCACCGAGGTCGAACGTCAGCGGGCGCGACTCACCCGCCGCCAGCGCGAACGGCGCGGGTGCCGCGACGGGTCGCAGGCTGCCGTCGGGCGCGCGCAGCACTGCTTCGACCAAGACGGCAGGGACGGCGCCGGCACCGCGATTGCGCACGGTCGCCAGTGCGCTGACGCGCTGGCCCGGCGCGGGGCTCGCCGGCAGGAAGAACAGATCGTCGCCGGCCACCGCGAGATCCGGCAGGGCAGTGCCGTCGACCGTGAGCGTGACCGGCAGCGACAGGCCGCTGCGGTTGCCGGCGCTGTCCGTCGCGGTTGCCGTGAGCAGGTTCGCGCCGGCCTGCAGCGCGATCGTGCCCGTGCAGAACGACCCCGGAGGCTGCCACACGTACGCGCGGGCGAAGCCCGCTTCGTTCGCACCGATCAGGATGATGTTGCCGTTCGCGCTCCAGCCGAAGGTTCCGATGTTGCTGTCCTGGGCCGGGGCCGCGGCGTCGAACTGCAGCGCGCCGTCGAGCGCACTGCGGCCTTCGATGTGGTTTCCGGCCAGCACGGCAATCGCGCTGCGGTCGGGGGACCAGACGAACGCCTGGGTCGACAGCGGCAGGGCGAAGCGGGGATTCGCGCTGCGCGTGACGACGTCGTAGCGCCACAAGGTTGGCGTGCCGCTGTCGGAGCGCGTGAACGCGAGGCTTCCGTCCGGCGACCAGCGCGGCCAGATGTGTGTATCTGCCGCGATGACGTCGATCACGCGGGCTGCCCCGAGATCGACGATCGCGAGCCTGCCGTCGTCCGTGGCGAGCGCCGCGTAACGTGCATCGTCGCGCAGGTGCATGCGCTCGTCCGCGGCGAGCGGCAGCGAGGCGAGGCCGGTGATCGTGCGCGCCGCGGTACCGTCGCGACGCATCCACCAGAGCGCGTCGTCGGCACTGCCCTCGAACCTGCCGTAGAAAAGCACGCGGCTCGCGTCGGCGGACACGGCGTAGTTGCGCAGCGAATCCGCGACGAACGGCAGGGCCTGCGGTGTGTCGCCGGGGCGCGTGGCGTAGAGGCGTCCGTCGGCGAGATAGTGCAGCGTCAGCCCCTGCGGCGACCATTGCGGCAGATAGGCCGTATCCGCAACGAATTCGACGTGTCCGTCACGCAGGTCGATGATGCGCAGGCCGTTGCCCGCATCGGCGAGATGCCAGCCGTCGGCGGCGATCTGCAGCGGCGCATAGAGGTAGCTGAGGTTTGCCGGCACGTCGCTCTGCTGCAGGCTGGCGGCGGCAATCGTCGAGGCGAGCACGGTGCCGTCGCGCCAGACATCGACGCGGCTACCGGGTTCGGCGCGGCCGCAGACGGGGCTGCGGTCGCCGTTGATCGCGACGTTCGCGCCGCCCGCTGCGGGGTAGGTGAGGATGGGCGCCGGCGGTGCGAGGGTATCGCGCGGCACGCCGCTGGCGACCGCACTCGGACCGCTGCGATTGCCGGCCGAATCGATCGCTTCGATCGTGTAGTGGAAGCGTGTGCCGTTGGTCAGCGGCGAGTCGTCGAAAGCGGTCGCGGTGGCGTCGGCGATGTCGGCGTAGGCGCCATCTGCGCTGAGCGCACGCCGCACGCGGTAGCGTGC
The DNA here is from genome assembly GCA_045864815.1 of Rhodanobacteraceae bacterium. Classification (GTDB taxonomy): domain Bacteria; phylum Pseudomonadota; class Gammaproteobacteria; order Xanthomonadales; family Rhodanobacteraceae; genus Tahibacter. The sequence goes on from BTVG01000013.1 coordinate 5,446, forward strand.
CGGGGCGCTGCCGTCGCCGGCATGCCAGGCGAGATGTAGCAGCCCGCCCTGCGGTGGCGCGGTCACGACGAGGTCCTGTGGCACACCGGGACCGGTGCCGGTGACGTCGAGCGTCACGCGGTTCGATGCGGCGCTGGCATTGCCGAAGGCATCGATCGCGAGCACCTCGTAGGCGTAGCTGCCCAGCGCGAGGTTCGTGTCGATGTGGCGGCGCTCCGCTGTCGCGGCGATTTCCGCCAGCGCGGTGCCGTTGCGCAGTAGGCGATAGCGCGCAACGTCGGCGGCCATGCTCGCGGTCCAGGACAGCGACGCATCGTTTGCCGTGAGCGTGCCCGTGAGTACGACCGGATCGGGCGGCGTGGTGTCGCCGACGCCGACGTCGGCCGGCATCGACCAGGCGCTCTGCAGGGCGGCGCTGCTGACGGCGGCGACACGATACCGGTGGGCGCCGTCGACCACGGTCTGGCGCAGTGTCGTCGCGTCGACGAGATGCCAGGTGCGCACGCGCACGTCGGCGAGCGTGAGGTGGGCGTAGCCGTCGCTGCCGGACGGCGAGCGCACCGCGATGCGCAGCGCGTCGGTGCGATAGGCCGACGTCAGCGTGACGCGCTGCACGGCGGCCGCGGCGGCGCGGGGCCGGGCGATGCGGACCCAGCCGTCGTGGCCGGCGTGCGCGTAGACATCGAGATTGCCGGTCGCCGTCGCCGCGTCGCGCCAGTCGAACTCGAGCGCGCTGACGAGCGCCGGTGCGCCGAGGTCGAGTTCGAGCAGCGGATCGGTGGCGGCTTCGGCGTCGACCGGTTCGAGCCAGGTCGAGACATCCCAATACGTGTCGACGCTCGCGTCCGCCGCCGCTGCGGCTTCGCAACACGTCGTACTGGCCGCCGTCACGCCGTCGATGGTGTCATCGGCGTGCACGTAGCCGCCGTTGTGTTCGACGCGGTAGCCGATGACATCGGTCTCGGGGTTGGCGTTCCAGACAAGATCGACGTCGTAGCCGGTCGCGGTGGCACTGAGGCCGGTCGGTGCGGCCGGAACAGCGGCGCGACGGACCCAGCGTGTGGCTGTACGTGAGCGATCGCCCTCGGCGGTGGTGACGCGCACGCCGATGGCGTTGTCGCCATCGGCGAGTACGAGATCACTCAGTAGGAAGCGACCATCGCCGGTGGTGCCGCCCATGGTCTGCTCGCTGCCGTCACCGATGCGCACGCTGAGTGTGCCGGGCAGGGCGCTACGGCCGTCGAGGGTGACGCCGGCCTGCGTCGTCGGCGAGAACGGTTGCGTCAATGTCAGCGAGAACACCTGCGCCTCGTCGCTGCTCGGCGACGAGACATTGCCGGCCGCATCGAGTGCGCTGACGCGATAGCGCCAGCGTCCGTCGTCCCGGCCGCCGTCGCTGCGTGTGGTGCCGGGCGTGTCGTCGCCGACGGGTTGCCAGTCGCCGCCGTCGGAACGCTCGACGCGATACGCGACGACGCTCGCATCGGCACTCGCGTTCCACTGGAGGTGCACCGTGTCGCCGTCGGCGATGGCCTGCAGCGCTCCCGGCGCGGACGGCGGTGTGAGATCGGCATAGCGCACATTCACCTGTGGCGGCTGCGGGTCGTCGAGACCTGCCACGTCGCGGGCGAGCGCGCGGATCGCATAGTCGCCGTGCGGAAGTTCTCCCGGCGTCCAGCGCAGGCGGTACGGCGCCTCGGTCTGGGCCGGGCCGAGCGCGGTCCAGTCGCTCGCACCTGCGGCCCGATATGCGAATTGCACCGACGCGATATCGCGATCGGCGCTCGAGGCCCGCACGTCCAGCGCTGTCTCGAAGGCGGCGCCGTCTTCGGGCGCGTCGATGACGAGATGTGGCGGGCCGTTATCGATGGGGCCGAGTTCGGCCGGCGCCGACGGCGGGCTGAGGTTGCCGGCGCGGTCGATCGCGAATACGACGTAACGATGTGTGCCGTCGGATACCGCGCTGTCGAGATAGGTCGTCGCCGGCAGCGCATAGCCGCGCAGGTCCTCGGGCAATTGCGCCGGGCCGTTGACGAGCCGGCCGTTGCGGTACAGCAGATAGCCCAGCAGGTCCCCCTCGGCATTGGGGTTCCAGGCGATCGTGCCGTCGGCGCCCTGCAGGTTCGCCACGACTCCCTGCGGTGCGGCGGGTGCCTGATTGTCGACGACGAGTTCGATCTCGCGTATCGCCTCGTTGCCGCTGCGGTCGCGCGCGGCCAGGTGCAGCGTCACGTTGCTTTCTTCGGTGTATACGAGGCTGTTCCACTGGGCCAGCACCGCGTCGCGCTGCGGCAATGAGCCCTGTGCGAGCAGCAGGGTGCCGCCACTGCCGTCGCTGCGGCGCGCGGTCAGCGTGTACGTGTCGAAATCGTCGCTGCTCCAGGCCGTACCGATGACGCTCACGACGCCGCGGATACGTGACGTGGCGAGCGGCGAGTGCAGTTCGACCTGTGGCGGCGTGCGGTCGAGGGTGAGCTCGACGCGATTGCTGCGTGCACTCTCGTTGCCGGCGCGATCGATCGCGCTGACCGCGTAGCGCCAGGTGCCGTCGGGCAGCACGCCGTCGACGTGATGCGGTGCGGACAGCAGCGCAGGTGTGATTCGCTGGCCGTTGCGATAAACCGCGTAACCGGCCACATCGCCGGCCGTGGACGCATTCCAGTCGAGCACGGCGTCCGCGCCGCCCAGGCGCGCGCGCAGTTGCAGCGGCGCATCCGGCGCGACGCGGTCGATGCGCAGATCGACACGTGCCTCGGTCTGTGCGCCGGTCGTGTCGGTCGCGAGTACGCGCAGCACGTAGTCGCCGTCGGGCAGCGGCAGGCCGATGTCGGCGAGCACGCCGGCATCGACTGGAACGAGACCGCGCTGCAGCGGCGTCCATTGTTCGGCGAGCGCCGCCGTCGGTGTCGCAATTGCGACGAGATAGTCGTGCAGATGCGCGTCCTGCACGGTGCCGAGGACGAGCAGGCGGCCTGCGATCGCGGCACCGTTCGCCGGACTCGTGATCGCGACGCCCGGCGGGGTTCCGTCGATCGCGATCGCCTGCTGTGCCACCGCTGTGTTGCCGGCGTGATCGCGCACGCGCAGACGCAAGCGGTAGTCGCCGTCAGCCTGAGTCACTACCCAGTGGCCGAGCGGGGCCGCGGCGACCGCGGTGTCGCCGCTCGCGAGCAGGACGCCGGTCTCGCTGCCGGCGGGCACGAGTTCCACGCGATAGTCGTGCAGGATCGCGTCTGTCGCATTGCCGCGCAGGACCAGCGGGGTATCCCGGCGCGGCACCACGGCATCCGCTGCGGGGGCGCTCAGTCCGGCTTCCGGTGCGGTGATGTCGAGCGTGAAGGCATGCGCGCGTTCGCTGCGATTGCCGGCGCGATCCTGCGCGAGCACACGGAGTCGATAGTCGCCCTCGGCCATGCCCGCGAGCGTGGCCAGAGTCTGCACGCTGTTGCCGGTGCCGGCGAGTTGCGCGACCACGTTGCCGCCGGCGACGAGCTGGGCGTCGAAGCGATCAAAGTGCGCGTCGTCGACACGGAAGGACACAGTGTCGGTGCCGGTTGCGTAGGCGCCTGCCGGCGTCACGTCGCGGACTACCGGGGCAGCGGTGTCCAGGGTCAGCGCGAGAAGGGCGGTCTCGGACACCTCTGGCATTGCCGCGCCGCGCGCGATGATGTCGACGCCATAGCGGCCGTCGGAGAGCCCGCCGCCGTCCCAGTCCAGCGTCGCGATGCCGGCATTCAGCGCCATGTCCTGGGCGAGCTCGGCGACGACGGCGCCGCCCGCGTCGCGGATGCGCACGTCGACGCGGGCCGCAACCAGCAGTTGCAGGCGGACCTGGGTCCGGTCGAGTCGTCCGTCGCCATTCGGCGAGAACAGTTCCGGTACGGTCTGTGCGCCGCCGAGCAACTGCAGCGGGACCGGTGCACCAAAAGCCTGCGCGATTTCCGCGGTATTGCCGAAGTCGTCGGCAGCACGCAGCAGATAGCGGCCGGCGTGCTGCGCCGTGCCACGGCTCCAGCGTCCGAGCACCGTGGCCTGCGGCACGGGTTCGTCGTCTTCGGCGATGAGCTGGCTGCTGCCGCCGTGCTCGACGCTGAGCTGCCAGTAGGGTTGTGCGATCGGAAAACTGGAGAAGTGGGCGTCGTCCACTGTGCCGCTGATGGCGACGACCGGGTCGGCAGGAATCGCGCCGGCCGATGGTGCGATGATCGCCAGTGTCGGCGGCGTCGAGTCCAGATCGACCACATGGTCGCGCGTCGCGGTCCAGCCGCAGGCATCGCTCGCCTGCACGCGGATCGCGTACAGACCATCGGGGACGGTATTGCCGCCGATTCGGCCGTCCCAGCTGACCTGGAACGCGCCAGTGATGTCCTGGCCCTCGGCCAGCGTCGCGAGTTCGCCGCCGACTGCGTAGCTGACAGTGCCGTTGTCGACGATGGCGATCAACGCATGCAGGCTCGCGCGATAGCTCAGCGCCTCGCGGGCGACCAGCGGCACTGTCGCCGCGCGGAAGCGCGGCGCACCGTTGACCGAGAGCCCGAGCAGCGGCACGCGCGGTTCGGCCTGCCGCTCGCCGGGCGGGGCAGGGCGCATCAGCGCGAACGTGCCGATGCCCGGTTCCGGCGCACCGCCGGCGCCCAGTTGCGCGACGCTGTCGAGTTCGAACGAGGTGGTGCTGCAGACCACCGCTCCAGACGCATTCGCGACCTCTAGCTCGGCGTCGACATGTCCGTCGAGATCAGCGACGGCAGGACCCGTGGCGCGGATTTCGCGAATCTGCGATGCCTCCATTTCGGATGGTTGTCCGAGGCAGTTCTGCGTCGACAGTAGTCCGGTGGGGTCCGGACAGAACGTGCCCAGCTCGGTCTGCTGCGGCGTCAGTGACAGCCGGTGTCGGACCCGGGAGTCGCTGTCGATCGAGGCGGCCAGGTCCAGCACGGGATAGCCAGCGGCATCGCGCGCGGCACAGATGCGGCTGCCGCTGCTGGGCCAGTCGATGCCGGCCCGGGCCGGATCGTGATCGATCTCCAGGAGCGTGGTGCCGTCGAATCGCACAGCGCCTGCGGTCGCCGTCGCGATCGCGCGGTAGCGGCCTTCGGGAATTCCGGCGACCGAGACGATGGTGTCGCGCATCCATGGATAGGCCGAGCCGGCGGTGGCGTCGTTGCCCGCCGGCGTTTCATCCAGCAGCGGCGTCAGCGGCCTGCCCGCGCCGGCCAGGGCCAGTTCGTAGTGCTGCATGATCTGGCCATGCGCGGCGACGACGCGCCATTGCTGCGTGGGTATCCCGCTGCAACGTTCGCCGTCGACCGGCTCGCCACGTAGTTCGAGCCCCCGATTTGGCGGCGGTGGCGGCGAGCTGCCGCAGCGCATGTCGGCGACGGTGACGATGGCGAGTCCGCTCGCGTTGATCAGCACGGCCGCGGCCGTATCGATCGCCTCGGGGCCGGACGGTGGCGGGAAACGAAAGTAGGCATGTCGCGCGTTGTGTGCCGTCGCGCGCACCCGGCGATAGGTGCCGTTGCCGATGGCCTCGGCGTCGCTGCCCAGGCGCAGTTCTACTGCCTCGGCAATGCCGTCGTAGTACGCCGGCACGACGACCTGGATGTCGTCGGAAAGCGGCGACAGCAGTTCCCGCACGTCGGGATCCTGCACGTTGGCGGGATCGATACCGGGGCAGAACACGAGCGGTTCGCCGAGTCCGCGCGTGCGCAGGCGCAGCTGATCGCCGTACAGACGGCTGCCATCGGGGCGTATGCCGACGGCGCGCAGGCGCCGGTCGGCGCCCTGCGGCAGGTTGCGCCAGGGCAGCGCCAGCGCGATGCCGCGATGGCTGTTGTCGAATGTGAATGGCGGCCGCGTGCCGGGCAGGGTTGCGAATACGCTCCATTCGCCGGGCCGCTGCGCGTCGGCGATCTCGATGTCGATGGCGGCGAGTCCCGTGCTGCCGTCCTGCAGCCAGAGTTCGACCTGATCCGGATCGTCGACGACGAGATCGACGGCCTCCGGGAACGCAGCGGGATAGGTGATCGGGCCGACTTCCGTCGCCGGGTAGAGGTGGAGCGCGTCGCCACAGGCGATCGAATTGCAGGTGGCGAACAGCAACTGCTCGACGACGGCACCGAGTTCGAGCACGGTTCGATTGCCGGCCCGGTCGTCGGCGACGGCGCGCAGTGCCTTGCCGGCCAGCACGCCGTAATCGGAGCGTGACAGTACGCCTGACTCCTGGAACGGTGCCTCGTACCAGTCGCCGCCATCGATCGGGCGCAGGTCGTAGCGCAGGCGATCGAGGTGGCGGTCGTCGGCCTCGCCATACACCTCGAGCTTTCGGGTGTAGTCGGGGTCATTGCCGGCGCCGTCGCCGAACGGGAGGTTCGGCTGCATCAGACGGCCGGTCAGCGCGGGCGGCGTCGTATCGAGCACTGCCTCGAGTGACTGACCGGCCACGTCGATGCGGTAGTCGCCGTCGGCGAGCCGCTGGTCGCCGTCGTCGCGTCCGTCCCAGACGAACGTCTGCGGCCCGGCCGACAGCAGCGTGTTGCGTTCGCGCACGAGGTTGCCCAGGGCATCGCGGATGCGCACCGCGACCTGCGCACTCGTCGTCAGGCGGAAGTGCACGCTGGCGAAGTCCTTGACGCCGTCGCCGTTGGGCGAGAAGTAGCGCGATTCGAGGCCGAGATCGAACACCGGCGAGCCGACCGAGGACAGCGCGGATGCGACGCGCGTGGTTGAGTTGCCCGCCTTGTCCACGACGCGCAGCCGCACGAGGTAGTGGCCCGGCTGCGGCGGTATCCAGCTCAGGAATTCGTCGCCCAGCACCGGTTCGTTCTGCGGTGGGGTGATGGCATGCCACTGCGCAGGCGCCGATGGGGTCGCCCAGTCGAGCTCGTAGTAGGCGAAATTGATGTCGGATGCGACCCCTGACAGGCGCACCGCGCGATCGGTGGGTTCGGCCCAGAGCTGGGCCGACAGGTTGGTCAGTGCGGTCACTGCGCGCGGCTGCGGCATGCCGCTGCCGACGATCAGGCTCGCATCGCCATCGCCCCACGGCGGTGCCGGTGTGTCGAGGGACGCGCGATGGCGCCAGGGCTGGTACGACAGGTTGGTCTCGTTGCCGTAGCGGCCGTCGATCGCGAACACGCCGTCATCGATGAGCCGCAGCCGCGGCTGCAGGTCTGTCGGCAGTTGCGCCGCGTTCTGCATCGCGGCGATGCGCGCGTGCCCGCCGTCATCGACGTCGATCGCGAAGGCTTCGAGTGTCGCCGGCGCGTGGCCGAAGCAGCGTCCCGCCTCGCAGGCCACCGGGCCGATATGCTCGCTCGCCAGCAGCACGACGGCGGTACGTGTGGCCGGATCGAACCACTGCTGGCGGCGATCGCTGGCCAGCCAGAGCGCGCCGCTGCAGTTCGTGCGCGAACCGTCGCACCCGTCTCCGCTGAACAGCGTATCGGCGCGGCGATGGCCGCTGTCGAACTGCGCCGGATCGGGGCCGAGATCCAGCGCCGGGTCCGCGGGCGGCAGGTGTGCGCTCGCCCGCACGGCACCGTCCCGGTTGAGGATCTGCACCTCGCGCGTCGCGGCATCGATCACGAGCAGGCTGTCGTCGGCGCTGATCCATTGCGCCTGAAGCGTGGGCAGACGGCCGGGTTCGCCAAGGGAAGGAAAGGCATGTGCTTCGGGGACGCGTTGCCGCAGCGGGGATTCGGCGCCGCTCTCGGCGCGGAACAGGTGCAGCGACTCCTGCGTGTCGGCATAGCGGCGGATCAGCGCGCGGGTGCCGTCGGCGTTGATGTGGAAGCTCATCTGTTCGCCGTCCTGCACCGGCGGCAGGTTCACGATGGCGCGTTGCGCATCCTGCGGCACGTAGTAGGCCGGCGGCATCGCGTCGCCCGCCTGCGTGCGCCATACGTAGAAACCATGGGCGTAGGCGCGCAGCCCCAGGCTGTCGTCGGGGAGTTCGCGCAGTGGGGTCTTCACGCGCGTCTGCAGGTCATAGACGAAGAGCTGCGGAAAGGCGCCGGCGAGCACGCGATTGGCATCGACGAAACGCGGCTGCTGGCGGCGATGCGCCTGCGCGTCGGGTACGGCGGAGGCGTCGAGCACGATCACCTGGTCGTTTTGCCCACTTTCGGCGACGGCGAGCGCACGCGTAGTACCGCGATGAATGTAGAACGCGATCCGGCGCCCGTCCGGCGAGAACTGGGCAGCCCCGACGTCGTCCAGTTCGCCTGCTGCCGGCTCCAGATAGCGGCGCACCCAGCGCGAGGACACGACGGCGGCGAGTTCGGGCACCACCGTGCTCGTCCGGTAGATGCCCTGGATCTCATCGAGTGGATCGGCCGAGCGCGCCCGGGCGAACAGCGTTTCGCGTGTGGCGTCGGTGAAGGGCGGCGGAAACCAGGCGCGTTCCGCGGGCAGCGGCATGTCGGCCAGCAGTGGCGTACCGATGGCCGCGACCAGACTGCTGCGGTTCGTGTCGACACGGATCGCGATGTCGGCGCCGGCCTGACCCGCGGTCAGCAATCCGGCGACATAGACGCCGTCGGCCACGACGCGCCCGTGCAGGTCGCGACCGTCCCAGACCAGCTGCCCACTGGCGCCGTTCGCGCCGAGCACGTCGTCGTAGCGACGCACCACGCGCCCGGCGCGATTGCGTACGACGATGTCGATGCGTCCGGCCCCGTTGCGCGCGAAGTACAGGGCCGTCGCATCGCGCACGCCGTCGCCGTTCGGCGAGATGAAACGCTCGCTGGCGTAGAACGCCGCGTCCTGCAGTGCGAGCGGCAGGATGGCGACGTTGTTGAGTTCCTGGTTCTCGCGCACCGTGCCGGCCGCGTCGGCGACCAGGGTCAGCTGGCGCGCGCCTGGCTGCAGGCCGAAGGTCCAGTTCCACGTCAGCGTGGTTTCGGCACCGGCGGCGAGCTCGGCAACGACCTGATCGTTGCCGACCGCAACGCCGGTTTCCGCACTGCCTTCGAACAGGCGCAGGACGATGTCGTGCGCGGCCTGCGCGCCGAGATTGCGCACCACGGCCTGCACCTGCTGCGGCGCGCCGGGTGCGGGTTGGCTCGGCAGGAGGGTGAGGCCGGCGCTGGCGACGGCGACATCGGCGAATGGCAAGACGGCCAGCGTGTACAGGGCAAGATTGTTGCTTTCGTCGGATTCTGTGATCTGCTGGTCTGCATCGGCGGCGACGAAGACCGCCGTGTCGCCGGCGAGGTCGAGGTCCGCGACATTCAGGACCATCGTCGTTTCCGCCTGCGGGGCGAGGCCGGCCAGCTGGGCCTGTGCGATGCGTGTGCCACCGCTGCGCGGGTCGCTCGCGAACAACGCGAGCGTGGATGCCGTGCTCGCCTCCGCACCCTGGTTGCGCACGTGCACGGACAGCTGCAGCGGCTGGCCCTGCAGCGCGGGCGACGGCACGAACTGCAGGCTGTCGGCGACGACGGCGAGATCGCTGCCACTGCCGGCCGCGATCGTGAACGGGAGTTGCGCCGCGTTGTTGCTTTCATCGAGTTCGGCGATCTCGCCGGCAGCGTCCAGTACGACGTGCAAGGTCGCCGCACCGGCTTCACGTGCCCGCCAGTACAGACGGCGCTCCAGCGTCTGCCCCGGATCGACGGTGACGCGCTCATCGAGCAGGATTTCCTGGGTCGCGCCCTGGTGCAGGGCGACGCGCAGTGATGCGTCGTTCGCGCTCAGGGTGCCGCGGTTGCGTACGCGCAGGCGGAAGCCGACATCGCGGCCCTGGGTCGCAGGAGGGTCGAGCAGGGCGAGATCGCCGTCGGTCACGTCGAGATCGAGGCTGGGGCCGAACGGCAGCACGAACTGCGCGTCATTGTTGTTTTCGCGCGCCTCGGCGATGAGGCCGTCGGGATCGGCGACCAGTCGCAGACGCAGGGTCGCCGCATTGCCGGCGGTGAACGCGAGCTGCAACGGCGCAACGCCGCGCGCCGGGAGATCGATCGTGGCAGCGGCGAGCGCGCGCGGCGGATCGGTGTCGTCGTAGAGCACCAGATGCGCCGCATTCACCGCTGTACCGCCGGCGTTGCGCACTTCACCGCTCAATGTGATGGTCGCCGGAAGTGTGGCGAGCGCCGGTGGGGTCAGCGTGAAGCGTGTTGCATCGAGCGCGATGTCGGCCTGTGCCGGCGATGGTGCCAGCGCGACCGGAACCGCGATGCGATTGTCGGCCTCGTTCTGTTCGGCGACGAGGTCGGTGGTATCGAGCAGCAGCCACAGCGTGCGCGCGCCCGTGTGGCCGGTGCTGTCCCAGGACCGCTGCAGCAACGTCGTCGCGCCGGCGCTGAGGGCGGGCACGGGCTGGTCGGAACCGATCGGAGCTCCACCGTCTGCCGGGTCGGCGTCATACCAGCGCGCCATGCTGGCGGGTGCGGCGAGCGCGCCGGTGTTGGCGATGCGCACCTGGAGCGTCAGCCGGTCGCCTTCGATGGCGTCGGCGGGCAGCACGGTGGCCGCGCCGGCGGCGGCGAGGTTCGGCTTGTTGTCGTAGAGCTGCGCGAGCGCGGCGCTGGCCGTCAGGTAGACGCTGCCCTGCCAGTCGCCGGCGCTGCGCTGGGCCGCGATCACGAAATCGCGTGCGCTGCCGGACGCGGTCGCCGGCAGCGGCAGCTGGCCGACCAGACTGTACAGCTCGATCGTGTCGGCGAGCGCACTGTCGCCGAACGGGGTTCCGGCGTCGCCGAAACTGCCGTCGGCGCGCCGCCGGTCGGCGAGCCACAGTGCCGCGGCTTCGCGGATGGCCTGGTGCGCGGGCAGTGTCGACGCGCCGAGGGCGCGTGCGGCGCGCAGCGTCGGCAGCATGCGGCCGCGGCCACCGGCGGCGAGTGCAAAACTGCCGTCGACGTTCTGCCGGTCGCCGAGTCGGGCCAGTGCGAGTCGCACGGCGGCGGTGTCGCCGTCGCGGCGCGCGAGTGCGTCGGCGACGTGGGCTGTATCGAGCGTGCTGTCCTCGAGTCCAGCCGCGAGGCTCCAGCCGCCGGCGGCGCTTTGCGCGGCAAGCAGCGGTGCGCTCGCTGTCTGCGCCGACGCGACGAGCTGCCAGCCCTGCTGGTCGCGGTTGGCCGGGGTCTGTGTCGCGAGCCAGTCCCGTGCCCGTGCGAGCCCGGGCCAGTCCGCATCGACCTGCGCCAGCAACTGCACTGCGGCGGCCGTGTCGCGCACGGCCGTTGCAGGCCGATCCTGCCAGTGACCGTCGGGCAGCTGGCGCTGCCGGATCCAGTCGACGGCCGCGGCAATGCCCGGCGGGGCCGTGGCGGCACTGCTGCCCACGAGTACCGGCGGCGACTGCGGCAAGGCGTCCGCCGGCTCGTTGTAAAGCCGCAGCGATGCGCGGCCATCGGTGGCCTGGTTGAAATACTGCTGCAGGCGCACACGGACGCCTTCGAGCGCGGCCAGCGTGTCGGCGGGTACCGTTTCTCCGGGGCGCTTGATCAGGATCAGCGCGGCGCGAAAATCCTTGGGGGCCTGCGTCGCATCGGGAATGCGCGGGCCTTCGGCCGCGATGATTTGCCCGATGCTGACGGTGTCGGTCGTGCCGCCGCTGACGGCGCCGAGCCGCGGCAGGTCGGTCGCATTGCCGTCGCCGCCGGTGATGAGATCCATGTCCGGCACTTCGGATGCCGCGGCGAAGCCGGCCACGTAGAGATCCAGCGGACTGAATCGCTGACGGATCGCCACACTCTCGTAGCGGCCGTCGGCACGGCGACTCCATTCCGCGCCGTACATCAGCGACGCGTCGGTGTCGAGAAAATAGCTCCAGTGCGCCCCGTCTTCGCCGAGCAGGGCGCGACTGACCTCGCCCGCAGGCGTACGGTAGGACACGCGCGCGCCCCAGCGGTGCATGATCTCGTGCGCCAGCGTACTCAGCACATTGCGGTAGCGTGCGTCGCCGGGCGCGAATGCATAGCGGCTCGTCGCCGCCATGTCGACATAGCCCTGCAGGCGTGCCGCGCTGCCGTAGTGTTGGCCGACGTCGGCCAGCGGCGAGCCGATGCCGCGCACGTCGTTGCGCAGGGCAGAGTAGAACGCGACTGACGGGCCGGTCTCGAATTCGAACGTCGTGAACGTGACCAGAAAGTCGTAGCGGTCGGCATGCGTCTCGAAGAAGCGCTGGGCGACGGCCATGCGTGGTGCATCGAGTCCGCGTCCATAGTCGCCGTCGAGTTCGATGACCGTGAGATTGCCGATGTCGACACTGGCACCGACGGTCGCGCTGCCCGCCTTGGCGCGCGCCGCGGTGATGTCCGGCACGTGCACGCAGTCATCGAGTGCCTGTGCCGGCACGGTTGCGCGAGTGACGGGCGACAGGGCCAGCAATGCCAGCGACAGCGCACGAAGGCGGGGAAATTTCATGACCAGCATCCCTGCGGATTCGCGCGGTCAGCGCGTGCGTGCACGATTCACGATGATGTGGCTTTCGACCGCCGGCGCCGCTTCCGCGGCCTGGGCCTGGCGTTGGTCGAGGTCAGAGAAATCGATAGTGTCGCCGGGTGCAGCGCTGATCGAGATCGCCCTGCCGCTGTCGGGCAGGGGGCGAGTGAACGTCGCCCGGCCTGCCCGGATTTCACTTAGACGCCAGGCGCTCTGCGGCACGGTGTCGCCACGGCGCAGCCTCTGCAGCTGGCCGTCGGCCGCGGCCAGTACGACCGCGCCGGCATCGGCGGAAGCGGCCGCGACCGTGTACGGTGCAGCCGCGGCCGGCAGAGTCGCGGCCGCCATGGTAAACAAGGTAAATTTGGAAAAAATGTTCACGACCCGGCTCCGCCAATCCCGCGCGGACCGGTTGCAGCAGGCGCGAGCGTCGCGATCGCCGTGCTGTACTACGGACGCCGATATCGGCCTTGACTGCACGCACAACCGCGCCGCCTGCAGGGTGAGGCGACAGCGGACGACTCCAACGCAGAGCCATCCGAAACCCGTATCGTCGCGCGACACGGCTGGCTGACTCAGGACTCCCCGCGCGAAGCATAGCGGTCGGGGCGCCGGTCGCAAATCGGAAAATTCCGAGAATTGCGCGGGTGCGCCGCGGGTCTTTGCACGTCGTCGTGCAGATCCATTGCGCCGGTTTCTCAACTTCGTGGCTCAAGTCGTTCACCGGGCTGCAGTTCCTGGTGCTGTGCGGCAATGAGCCGGGTAAGCGTGGCGCACACGATCGCTGGCCGGCGGTCGGGTGCTCTGGAGCTGTCTGCGCACTACGGCCGACGGTGTTGACGTCGCTGTTGCGCTCGCTGCGCGTAGCCGATGTTGGTCTGGATCGCCATTCTGCGCCGGCAGGTCCGGTACATCCGCAACCGCAGGCGGGGTGGCCTCCGCTATGCTTGGGCCATGCCCACGTTGCTCCTGAATCTGCGTCAGACGCCTGACGACGAAGCCGAGGATGTTCGCCAGCTGCTGCAGGCGAATGCCATCGGATTCTACGAAACACCGCCCAGCCGGTTCGGCATCTCCGCCGGTGCAATCTGGCTGGTGGACGAAGCACGTGCCGACGAGGCGCTGGCGCTGCTCGCTCAGTACCAGACGCAGCGACGCGAAGCCGCGCGTGCCGCCTATGCGCAGGCGCGGGCCGAGGGCAGTGCGCCGGGATTCTGGCAGCAACTGCGGCGCGAACCCGTACGGGTCGTCTCGGCGCTGGTGGTCATTGCCGCGCTGGTCGCGCTGTGTGCACTGCCTTACTTCCTGCTGCGCGACTAGGGCGCAGGCCACTGCGCGTATCGATCTCGCCTGGCCGAGTGTTTTCCGGCCCCGGAAACGACAACCGGGCGACGAGCGCCCGGTTGCGTAGCTCCAGCGCGGCCGCAGCCGCGATATGGCGGATTACAGTGCGGCGTCCTTGAGCTTCTTGAGCGCACGCGCCTTGATGCGCACGGTCGCCGGCTTGGCCGGGAACCAGCGTTCTTCGCCGCTGAACGGATCCTTGCCGAAGCGCTTCTTCTTCGCCGGCACGGCCTGCGCCGTCACCTTCAGCAGGCCCGGCAGCGTGAACACGCCGGCGCCCTTCTTGTGGATCGAGCCGAGCATCGTCGATTCGAGTGCCGCGAGGACGGCCTTGGCGGCCTTCGGCTCGACGCCGGCCTGTTCGGCGAGGTGACGGGCGAGCTCGGACTTGGTGAACGAATCCTTGATCGGCTTGGGCGCTGCCGCCGGCTTGGCGGCGCTCTTGGTCTTGCTGGTTGCTGCTTTCTTGGCCATGGGCTTTGGTTCTCGGTGACAGAGAGTTTCGCCCGCGCGGTCATCGGCGGGCGGCCAGTGTCGGCGGCGACACTTTACTGCATCAGCACCGCAAGAATTAAGCGGTTTCTCCGCAATATTCGCGCAGACACGCGCTGTGTGTGCGGTACTACGCAGGCTTGCTGCAGTGCAACCGGGGAATCATCGCGTTTTCGAGTATCTTCGGCGGTCGCTTCGCACGCCGCGAAGCACGCGGCAGTGCATTCGGCGGCGGTGCCGGCGCGGCATCGATGTCCCGCCGGGACATAGGTGGCGGCGTCGGTAAAAGTAGATAAATTTACAATGTTTTACAGTGCCTGCGTGGCCTGCCGGCCCCGATCGCGGCTTCTACGGCCGTTGCGGCGATTTCTCGATGCGACCGTCCTTGATGACCCAGGCCACGTCCTTCAGGACGCGCACGTCGGCGATCGGATCGCCGGTGACGGCAACGAGGTCGGCGCGCTTGCCGGGTTCGATGCTGCCGAGGTCCTTGTCGACGCCGAGCAGTTCGGCGGCGTCCAGCGTGGCGGCGCGCAGCGCTTGCGCCGGAGTCAGGCCGAAAGCGACCAGCAGCTCGAATTCGTCGGCATTGCGGCCGTGCAGACTCACGCCGGCGTCGGTGCCGAATGCGATGCGGATGCCACCTGCCACGGCCTGACGCAGCGCCTTGCCCGTGATGCCGATACGCCATTCGATCTTCTCGCGCACATCGCCGCGATAGGCATCCGGATTTGCGGCGAGGCGTTCCTTGTAGCCGTTGACCGTCGACAGGGTCGGCACATACCACGCGCGGTGCTTGCGCCACAGCGCCAGCGTGTCGGCGTCGAGCAGCGTGCCGTGCTCGATCGAATCGGCACCGGCGCGCAGGGCGAGCGCAATGCCGTCGGCGCCGTGCGCGTGCACCGCGACCTTGCGGCCGTAGAGGTGCGCGGTCTCGACGATCGCACGCGCCTCGTCCTCGAACATCTGCTGGCCCAGGCCCGCGCCGATGCGGCTGTTGACGCCGCCCGTCGTCGCCATCTTGATCACGTCCACGCCGCGCGCGATCTGGCGGCGTACCACGCGGCGGCATTCGTCGGCGCCGTCGCAGGTCGTCTGGCCGGCGGCGATCACGTCGTGCAGTTCCTCGCTGAAACCGAGCGTCGGATCCATGTGGCCCGCGGTGGTCGAGATCGCCGAGCCGGCGTCGAGTATGCGCGGCCCCGGCAGCTTGCCCGCAGCGATCGCATCGCGCAGTGCGAGGGTCACGCCGCCGCGGTCGCCGAGGTTGCGCACGGTGGTGAAGCCGGCAGCGAGGGTCTTGCGCGCGTTGACCGCGGCTTCATACGCGAAGTACGCGGTGTCGTGCGTGACCGCGTCGAGCTGGGCTTCGGTGCCCGCCTTGTCCGAGGTCAGGTGTACATGGCTGTCGATCAGTCCCGGCAGCACGTAGTGGTTGCGCAGGTCGAGCACGGGAGTGTCCTCGGGCGCGCCCTCGAACATGGATGCGCCGACGTGACCGTCACGCACGGCAGCAATGCGGCCATTGCGGATCAGTACCGTTGCACCGGCGCGGGGTGTCTGGCCCGGCCGGTCGAGCAGCGTGCCGGCCTGGACGATGAGCCATTCCTCGGCGTGCGCGATGACGGCGAAGGGCAGCGCGAAGAGCAGGGCGAGCAGGCGGCGCGGCAGCAGGCTTGGCATGGGCATCGGGGAACGCGGACCGGATGGGCGAGCATAGCTCAGCAAGGAATCGAACCGGGGTTCCCGGCCTTTCGTCGGGCGTATCCGCTGAGCCGGATTGACATACGACGTCATTCGTAGAAACTGGCACTCCCGCCTGTCGGAGCCACGCATGTTCCTGCTGTCGCGCGTACTGTCGTCGGGTCTGCTGCTGCTTCTGGTCTGCACCGATTGCGTCGCCGCACAGGGCAGCGTGGTGCAGGGGCCGCATTGGGCAGGGCCCATGCACAGCGGTTCCTGGTTTCAGCCCGATCGTAGCGGCGAAGGCTTCATTCTCGAGATTCTTCCGGACGGCAATGCGGTCGCCGCATGGTTCACGTTTCCGGCAGCGGGCGAGACCGGCGAGCAGACGTGGCTCGTCGCGGCCGGCGGTGAGTTCCGCGGTAACCGGCTCGTGTTCGATCACGTCTATCGGCCGCGCGGTGGCCGCTTCGGTGCGGCGTTCGATCCGGCACTGATCGAGAACATACGCTGGGGCCGCTTCGAATTCGCATTCGACGACTGCAACGCGGCGACGTTGCGTTACGAGGGCAGCGGCGACTACGGCAGCGGGACGCGCAGCCTGCGGCGTATCACGAGCATCGATCAGGTCGACTGCAACGGCGTCCGCGCACTGGCCGAGAACGGCGGTCGTGCGCTGCAGGGATTGCGCAGCCGCAGCGGCAACTGGTTCGTGCCGGGACGCTCCGGTGAGGGCTGGTTCATCGAGGATCTGCCGGATGGCCGCATGCTGGTGTACTGGTTCACCTTCGATCCGGCCGGCAACCAGCTATGGCTCACCGGCGTCGGCCAGCGCGGCGTGGACGACCGCCTCGTCGTCGATGCGTACGTCGCGCGCGGTACGCGCTTCGGCACGGCGTTCGATGCGAATGCCGTGCGGCAGGAGCGCTGGGGCCGCATCGAATTCGATTTCACGTCCTGCAATGACGCGGCTGTGCGCTATGCCGCCGAAGACGCCACCTACGGCAGCGGCACCTATACCGCCGCGCGCGTGACGGCGCTGGCAGGCGCACCCTGTATCGACGGAACGCCCCGGCCACGGCTGGGCGGCAACTGGGTCGAGGCGGCACGCATGCCGGACTCGCCCCAGTCCGAGCATGCCGCCATCGCCTACGACGGCAAGCTCTACGCACTCGGCGGCTACGGCGACAACCGTGCTTTCAAGCGCTACGACCCGGCGACCGACAGCTGGAGTCTGCTGCCGCCGCTGCCGGGCGGCCGCCACCACCTCGCGGCGTTCGCGATGCCGGGTGCCATCTACGCCGTCGGTGGTGCACCCGTGGGCGGTGGCGATGCGACCTCCTCCGCATTCCGTTTCGATCTCGCGCGCTTGGCGTGGGAGCCCGTGACGGGGCTGGCGTGGACTTATGGCAGTCAGGCCGCCGTGCTCAACGGCCGTGCCTACATCGGTGCCGGCGACGGCAGCCTCGAAGAGTACGACCCGCGCCAGCAGGCCGTACGGCAGATACCAGCCCCGGACCTGGTCGAGCGCGATCACGCGCAGGTACTGGGGTTTCTTGGTGAAATCTGGGTGATCGGCGGACGATCGCCAGAGACCCGCACGACCGCGATCTACGACCCGGTCAGCGAGACCTGGCGCGCAGGACCGTCGTTCCTGCACGGTCGTGGCGGGTTCGCTGCCGCTGTCGTCGGCGAGCAGATCGTCATCACGGGCGGCGAACAGCTCAACAACGGCGTCAACCTCGGTCTCGTCGCTGCCACCGAGGTGTATCCCGCCGGCGATGTGCGCTGGTATGCGGGACCCTGGTTGCCGCAGGCCGTGCACGGGGGGCCGGGCGCGAGCATCGGCGGCCGCATGTACGTCGTCAGCGGTTCGACCCGGCCCGGCGCGGCGTCCGGAGCGACCGGCCGCCTGTTCTGGTGGCGCCCGGAGGCTGAGTGACGGCGACGGCGCTCAGCGCACGGTATTGCGCCAGTCGCGCTCGTAGTACCGCACCAGCGCCTGCGTATCGAGCCGGTTCGGTTCGACCTCCGGACGGGGCAGGTCCGGCGCGAAGCGGAACATGTCCGCTGTCGTTGCCGCGTCCAGATAGCGGGTCGGCACGTCGTAGCGTTGCGGCGGCGTGTAGCGCCGCGATGGATGGCCGGCGAGCAGGAAACCCCATTCGCCGAACGACGGCACGTTGACGCGGTAGGGCCATGTCGCAAGCCCGGCTTCGCGCAGGCTCGCCTCGATGCACCAGTACGCATGCGGCGCGTAATACGGCGATGTGGCCTGGATCGCGACGAGCGCGTCGTCGTTGAGGTGGCGTGCGAGCAGGCGGTAGAACGGCACCGAATAGAGTTTGCCGAGCGCGAAATTGGTCGGATCCGGGAGATCGACGAGGATCGCGTCGAAGCGACGGTCATCGGTTTCGAGCCAGCGCCCCGCGTCGGCATTGACCACGCGCACGCGCGAGTCGGTCAGCGCGCCGCGGTTGAGTGCAACGAGTTCCGTTTGCCCGGCGAACAGCGAGGTCACCGCGGGATCGAGGTCGACCACCGTGACCTCGCGCACCGATTCGTGCGCGAGCACTTCGCGCACGGCCAATCCGTCGCCGCCGCCGAGCACGAGCACCGAACGTGCGCCGCTGCCCTGCAGTGCCGGATGCACCAGTGCCTCGTGATAGCGGTATTCGTCGCGCGTGGAAAACTGCAGCTCGCCGTTGAGGTAAAGGCGCAGATCGTCGCGCCAGCGCGTCAGCACGATGCGCTGGTACGGTGTGGTTTCCGCATACACGATCTCGTCGCCGTAGAGGCGGCGCTCGGACCAGGCCGTCAGGCGCGGCGACGCGATCAGGGTTGCGCCGAGTACCACCAGCACGAGCAGCGCCCGCACCAGGATGCCGCGCCGTCGCGGCAGTGCGTCGCGGAAGGCGTGCAGCGTATACAGCGCGACGAGGCCGTTGAGCAGGCCGAACACCAGTGCCGTTCGCGCCATGCCGAGCCAGGGCGCAAGCAGCAGCGGAAAGAGCAGCGATACCAGCAAGGCCCCGAGATAGTCGAACGTGAGCACGCGGCTCAGCATGTCGCCGAGCGCGAGCCGCGTCTCGGCCTTGCGCGCGTCGAGCAGGCGCATGACCAGCGGAATTTCGCTGCCCACGAGCACGCCGACCGCGAACACCAGGGCGTAGAGCAGGGTGCGGAACGGCAATCCCTGGGCGCCGAACAGCACGAACAGCAGCGTGGCCGACAGCCCGCCGACGAGCGCGATCATGAGTTCGACTTCGATGAACATGCGCAGCAGGTCGTCATCCCGGACGAAACGGGACAGGTGAGAGCCTATGCCCATGGCGAACAGGTAGCAGCCGATCACGGTGGAGAACTGCAGCACGGAATCGCCGAGCAGGTAGCTCGCAAGCGCGGCCGAGACCAGCTCGTACGCGAGGCCGCTGGAGGCCACGACGAAGACGGAGAATACGAGGACGTGGTCGGGGCGCAGTGATTTCGGCATCGAGGTCGCGTCACGAAGCGGGCCGCGAGCGTAGCGCGATCGCGGCCCGCAAGGCACGTGCTCGCCGCGTGACGCCGCTGCCTCCCGCGGTGCATCCGGGATGTATGTGCATGGCGCCATTTCCGTATCCGGCGACTTCACGGCGGCAGGGCTCGTCGGCGCAGGCGTGCGGTCGGTGCCGACGCGCGCCTCGAAATCGTGGCGAGTGCATGCCGGCGCCCCGGGAGGCTTCCATTACACTGCGCGTCCTCGGGCATGGATGGAGTCGATATGAAGCGTGTCGTGCAATCGTTGAGTGTGGCCGCAGTGCTGGCCGGAATGGCGGTATCGTTTTCAGCCAGGGCCGAGGCCGACAATCCTGCCTGTGCGGCGACCGCCGCGACGGTGATTCCGAAGGCGCACGAACCGGATGCGGCCTCCCGTGCTCGCCTGGCCAAATGCGAGTCGGAGCGTCTGTACTACGCCGATGGCGGAAGTCCGAACTACGTCGATGCGCGGCTCTGTGCGTTCCTGGAGCGTGAGAAGGACGACGCGCCGGTCTTCGGCGGTTCTGCGGTGCTGATGATGATCTATGCGAATGGCTACGGCGTGGCGCGCGATCTTCGGCTTGCGAAGAAGTTCGCCTGTGAAACCGAGGGCGCCCCGGCGGAACTCGACGGGCGCCTTGCGCATCTCGACGCGATGGCGCAGGCGTCCGGCGCGGATGCGCCCTTCGATCTCTGCGACGACATCACGAGCGGCTACATGATGGGATTTTGCGCTCGCCGGGCTGCCGATGCGGCCACGGTGGAGCGCAGCCGGCGCGTCAATGCCCTGACCGCGGCATGGAGCCCCGAGGTGCGTGCGGGGTTCGCGAAAGTCCGTGCGGCGGCCGATGCCTATTTCGATGCGGTTGTCGATGGCGAGGTCGACATGAGCGGCACGGCACGCGGTGCGATGGCCGTCGGTGCGCGCGAAACGCTCGAAACCGTGCTCGAAGAGGCGCTGGGTGCGTTCGACCGGGGCGCGCTGCCGCAGGGCGACGCGGCCGCGTTCGCCGCGGCCGACAAGGCGTTGAACGCGACCTATGCCGAGACCCTGCGGCGCTACAAGGCCGACAGCGCCGAAGGCATTGCCGGCACCGTCACTCCCGACGGTATCCGCGCCGCAGAGCGGGCGTGGATCCGGTACCGCGATGCCTGGGTCGCCTTCGGCGCACTGAAATATCCGGCGGTTCCGGCAGACGCATGGCGTACGCATTTCACGCGCGAACGGGAGAGGGCGCTGAAGGAACTGCTCGGCGAGTGAAATTCCCCGGGCCGCGTCGCACGGGCGCGCAGGGACCGGGTACTCGCTACGCACGGTGTATTGAGCGCTCAGACTGGCGCCGGCCGGCGTTGGATTCGCGTGCGGCCAGGCTGGCGAGTTCCCGGAACAACTGGACCGCGATGGTGCGCGCCTGTTGGCGGATTTCCGGAATCGCCGTGGACTCCCAGTCGCGTCCGCGGCACAGTGCCCCAAGGGTCCAGATCTGCTGTGCCGGATCGAGCCGGCCGCTGGCATCGACTTCCAGTCCGAGACCGTTTGCATCGGCTCGGGCCAGCTGATTGTGCAGCAGTGAACGCACGAGTGGATGGCTGCTGGCGCGCGCGTCGGTATCCATTCCGATCGCCTGAAGTACGAGGTCATAGCGAGCAACTTCCACGGTCGCATGCCGCGGCCCGCGCGTCCAGCTCAGTATTGGCCGGTTGTATCGTCCGGCGCTGACGGATCGAATGCGACCTGCACGGATTTCGAGTCGGCGGTCTGCCTGCAGTTCGAGCACGCGGCGTGCTACCTGCGGTGGCATGCGATGGCGACTGATCTCCCATGTTCCACGCAGATGGCGCAGAAAGCGGCGCCGTTCGGCGTCTGGAAGCGATTGCCACAGCTGCGGTGTCGCATGGCGCAAGCCATCGATCACGCTGCGCCAGTCGTCTGCTCCGTCGCAGTGAGTCCGCACGAGGCGAGCCCATCGGCGCAGTCCTGGGCGTTCGCGCAGTTCGGCCAGCAGCTCGGTCAGTCCTTCGGCTGGCAACTGCGCGTCGCGATGGTGCGCGGCCGGCAGCCGGCCACGGCGTGACAGCATGGTCACATGCACATTCGGCCAGCGTTCGGTCACGCTGAGCGCCAGATCGACCGCAGACAGTCCAGATCCGACAATGAGAATTTTGCGTAATTGTTCAAAAGGCAGTGTGTTGGCGCCAAGCCATTGCCAGGGGTCGATTACGTATCGGCCGGCCGCCATCAGCGTCGGGTCGATCTGCGGCAGGGCGCGGTTCGGCAGCGCGCCCGTCGCGACGACGACCAGATCCGCTGCGCTCGGATAGCCCGTGGAGTCCACGAGACGATAGCCGCCTTCGGGCGACGGAGCGATCGCGTCGATCTCCGTGCGCAGGCGCGACGCGCGGATGCCGCGGAAGCTTGCGCCTTCGAACGCGCGTGCGACGCGCGCCTCGAGATAGTCCCCATAGAGGCGCCGCGGCAGGAAATCGCCGCCACGCGCATCGGGCAGCTGCCGGCGCGCAAAGTCGAGGAATTCGGTTGGCTCGGCGGTGTTCAGCCCCATCGCTGTCGCACGCACGTTGAGCAGGTGTTCGTCGACGGGTGTACCGTACGCGACGCCGCGGCTGCCGCTGCGCCTCCCCGAGAACCAGTGCAGTTCGGCCGGCATGCCGACACCATGTTCCAGCAGTTCCGTGATCACGAACGCGGCGGCAGCGCCGCCGCCGATGATGGCGACTTTCGTACTCATGCAATCCTCAGCGTGGTGGCGCGACCGGCTGGGTCGCGCAGGCCGATGTTGGTGCAGCCATGACGCCATCGTGTCGGTTAAACGGACGCTAAATCGAGACAGGTTTCTTCAAGTGCCTGATCACGAATGGGAGTATCGAAATAAGCTTTCCCATTGTGCGGATATGGGATTTGGGCAGGCATGGAAGTGTCCGGGACCCGGGTGGGCGCGCGGCCGTGGCAGCCGTGCTGCAACGCTGGCTGCGCAGCAGCGACTCTCACACGTCGGGCTGAACGCGAGCCGGGTAGATCAGCCGTTCGATCGCCATCGGCAGGTAGCGCCGCGCGAACACCGGATACTGCTTTCGCAGCACGGTCATGACGCGCCGGCAATCGTCGTCCGACGGTGCGTAGACGAAAAGGAACGCGCCTCCGCCGCGGGCGAGTTCGAGATCGTCGTCGATGTAGCCGGCCTCGGTGCCCACGGCCCTGGAAATCTGCATTTTCAGCTTGTCGAGAAAACTGGCGTCTTTCATCGACTCGAGCTCGTTGACGACGAATTCGCCGGTCGCGGCGCGGACTTCGTCGGCGGAGAAGCCCTGCCGCAGCAGCTCGGCTTCGGCTGCCTGCGCGTGTGGAAAATCGCCGAAGCCGGCCAGGATGTAGTGGCGCGGGTAAAACATGCCGAAGGAATGATCGCCTTCCTTGAAGAACTCCCAGTGCGTTTTCATGACGGCCTCCAGGCGAAGTTCGGTGGTCTGTGCGGGCGGGTAGACGGTCCGGGCCTGATGCCGCGGCGCGTTCACGCCCGCGGCAGGCTTCGGGCCTGCCGTCGTCCGGACCGCTTGAGGCGCCGGACCACGGTGTCCGCGGTCAGCGCTTTTCTTCCTGATAGCGCGAGAACTCGGCGGCATCGAGCTTGCCGTCGCTGTTCGTGTCCAATCGCGCGAATTTGCCGGCGAGTTCGTTGCCGGAGGGGACCTCGGACTTGTCGACGAAGCCGTCCTTGTTGACGTCGAGCTGGGCCAGGGAAGTCATGCCGGTGGCCGGTTCGAGCGAACTCGGCGGCGGCGGAGTCGGCGTCTGTGCGAGCGCGGTACCGCTCAGCGCGAGCGCGGTCAGCAGAGCGGCGTGAAGAAGAGCAGTGGGGATGTGCATGGGCGCCTCCGTGACGGGAACGAGCCCTCGTACCGACGCAGACAGCGTGCCAGCGGGGCTGCGTCGGGCGATCGCCACGCAAGCCGCGTCACTGCCGGGTTTGCTCGCCGCGTGCATGCCATGCGCGCCGGGCCGTGGTGCTGCAGTCTGCACAGGCGCGCGCAGCGGGCCGTGCGCGATGCACGGCCCGCTGCGCAGTCCGGGTCACTTGCGGCCTTTGTGCTTGCCGCCACCGCGCAACGCGTCAGGCGCCTCGTCGGCGCGCGTGATACGCAGCTGCTGGCCTGACACCCAGACCTTCTTCAGGTGCTTGAAAACGTCGGCCGGCATGCCCTGGGGCAGGTCGATGAGGCTGTGGTCGTCACGGATCTCGATGCGACCGATGTTCGCGCTGTCGAGTCCGGCTTCGTTCGCGATCGCGCCGACGATGTTGGCTGGCTTGACCCCGTGGCTGTGGCCGACTTCGATGCGGAAGGTTTCCATGCCCGTTTCCTGCCGGCGGGGACGTTCCGGACGTTCCGGACGCTCGGTCCGCGCCGGCCGCTCGCGCGGCACGCGTTCGGCATCCCTGGGCGCAGGCGTGGCCAGACGCTCGATGGGATGCGCCGGTAGTGCGTGGGATGCCGGTGGTTCGGTCGTGCGCGGCGAATCGACAGGGGGGCGGTCCGGCGGGGCCGGATGCCGCGGCCGGGGCGAGGCGGCGTTGGAGGTGTCCCGTTCGCGGCGTTCCGGTCGAGGGCGTTCGCCGCGCGGGGCACGTTCGCCGCGCGGTCCGTCGCCGTCGCGGCGCGCGGCCCATTTCTCGCGTTCGTGGCGCTCGAACTTTGCCTCCGCATCGAGCAGCAGCGGCGTGTCGCCTTGCACGAGGCGTGCGAGGGCCGCGGCAATCTCCACGGCTGGCACGTCGTGCTCGGTCTCGTACTGTTCGATGAGCTGCTGGAACAGTTCGAGCCCGCCGGCGGCGCGCGTGTCGCTGATGCGCTGTTTGAACCGCGCGATGCGCTGGTCGTTGACGGCCTCCACGGTGGGCAGGTTCATCGGCTCGATCGGCTGGCGCGTGGCGCGTTCGATCGCGCGCAGCATGCCGCGTTCGCGCGGCGCGACGAACAGGATCGCGTCGCCGCTGCGACCGGCTCGGCCGGTACGGCCGATGCGGTGTACGTAGGCTTCGGTGTCGTAGGGAATGTCGAAATTGAGTACGTGGCTGATGCGCTCGACGTCGAGGCCGCGCGCAGCCACGTCGGTGGCGACGAGTATGTCGATCTGGCCGTCCTTGAGCCGCTGGATCGTGCGCTCGCGCTGTTGCTGCTGGATGTCGCCGTTGATCGCTGCGGCGGCCAGGCCGCGAGCCGCCAGTTTTTCCGCGAGCTCCTCGGTTGCCGCCTTGGTGCGCGCGAAGATGATCATCGCGTCGAAGGGCTCGGCCTCCAGGATGCGCGTGAGCGCGTCGAGCTTGTGCACGCCGCTGACCTGCCAGTAGCGCTGCCGGATGTTGGTCGCGGTCGTGGTCTTGGCCTTGATCGTGACTTCGACCGGATCCTTGAGGTGGGTCTGGGCGATGCGCCGGATCGGCGCCGGCATGGTCGCCGAGAACAGCGCGATCTGCCGGGTCGGTGGCGTTTTCAGCAGCACAGTCTCCACGTCGTCGACGAAGCCCATGCGCAGCATTTCGTCGGCCTCGTCGAGCACGAGGCAGGACAGGTTCGACAGGTCGAGCGTACCGCGCTCGAGATGGTCGATGACCCGGCCCGGCGTGCCGACGATGACCTGCACACCGCGGCGCAGGGCGTGCAGCTGCGGGCCATAACCCTGTCCGCCGTAGATCGGCAGCACCTGGAAGCCCGGTATGTGCGCGGCGTATTTCTGGAAGGCTTCGGCGACCTGGATCGCGAGTTCGCGCGTCGGCGCCAGCACCAGGGCCTGCGGGACGTGCTTCTCCGCATCGATTCGCGCGAGGATGGGCAGTGCGAACGCGGCGGTCTTGCCGGTACCGGTCTGGGCCTGGCCAAGTACGTCGCGTCCGGCCAGCAGCGGCGGAATGGTCGCTGCCTGAATCGGGGAGGGGGACTCGTAACCGACCTCGTCCAGCGCCTTGAGCACCGGCGCCGGCAGGTCCAGTTCGCGGAAAGTGGGCGGGGCCGGCTGGGCGCTTTCGGTGGGTTCGGTCATGGGTCAGGCTCACGGCGGGGCGGCCTATTGTCGCCGATGCGGCCCCGAAATGCTTGATAGACGGTGGAGCGCTATTGCGCTTGGGGTGGTTCGCGTGCAACAAGGCGACAAAAGAAAAAAGCGCATCGGCCTGGCGGGGCCGGGGGACCAGGGGCGCCCGTCTTTTCCATTCAGTGCCGCCGCGGGCGGCCCAGCGACGAGGAATCCGCATGACCGCACCGTTCAGCATCACTGCCGGCGAGATGGCCGGACAGCTCGGCATGACCCTGTCGTCCATCGCCTACGCGGCCGACATGGCAACGATCCAGCGTCTACTGGCCGATGCCTCGCTCGCCACCCGGGGCAACTGGGCCCTGGTCTGGTACGCGAGTGATGCGGGCAATCAGGCGTTCATCGCGCAGGACAAGGCCAGTGGCCAGTATGCGATCGCGATTCGCGGCTCAGTCACCGATCCGCGGACCGAGGCATTCTGGATCGACTGGCTGTGCCAGGATCTGAGCGTGTTCCGGATGGCCGACTGGCCCTACGGCGGAGCGCCTGCCGGCGCGCGTGTCGCACGCGGCTCCCTGCACGGGCTCGGCAGCCTGCTCTCGCTCAAGGACGCGACCCAGGGCGATCTGGTGAGCTTCCTGCGCAAGAATGCGGCGCGGCCGTATCTGACGGCCGTCGTCGGTCATAGCCTCGGCGGCGCGCTCGCGACCCTCCTCGCAGCCTACCTGCATCAGGAGTTCTCGCCGGGGCAGGACGTGCTCGACTTCTGGCCGGTCACGTTTGCCGGCCCCACGGCGGGCAATGCGGCCTTCGCCGGCTGGTTGCTCGATCGGTTCGCGATGACCAGCAGCCGCTATTTCAATGCGAACGATGTGGTGCCGCATGCCTTCCAGTCGCTGGACTGGATCCGTGCGTCGTTCCCGGGTGGGCCGACGCTGCCGCTGGTCCTGGTTCCGGTCGTGGATGCCATCCGCGATGTGCTCCGATTCGAGGCGTCCGCCTATACGCAGCCGGGTCCCGGCATCGCGTTGCCGGGACCGATCGATCGCAGGGACGACTGGTTCGTCGAAGCGGGCCTGCAGCACAGTGGCCAGACCTATCTCTCGCTGCTCGGTGCGCCGCCGGTGGGCGGCGGCGGATGAGGCGTCAGGCCGGTCGCAGGATCAGCACCAGGGCCACGGCCAGCAACGCCAGCTCGAGTCCGGCCACGGCCAGCATGGTCGTGCCGGGCATGCCGTAGCGCAGTATGCCGGCCAGGCGAAAAAGCACCAGGCCGGCATAGAGAAACAGCGAAAAGGTCAGCGCCACACGCTGCTGTGTCGGGCCAGAGACGGCCGCCCAGCCGTAGAACAGCGCCAGGCCGAGCTCCAGGCCGCCATAGACGGTCAGGAATTCGACGCGTCCCTGGGCATCGAGGGTGAAGCCCAGCGATGCGGCGATGCGGTCTGGCACGAGAGCCGACACCGCCGCGAAGGTGGCGTAAAGCACGGCGTTGACGATGAGGTAGGCGACGGCCACGGCGTTCTCGCGCTGGAATTCGGATCGGCCCGAAGCGGCCCCGCGGGACCGTGCCGGCGTTATCGGGTTGCGTGCAAACGCCAGGCGGCGAGCTCTTCCCGCGCACGGGCGAAATCGTCGCGGAAGGTGGCCTCGTGGCGCAGCTCCGCCGCGATTGCCGTGGCGGCGAGATAGCCGGCCTCGATGTCGCTGGGATAGTGCACGCCGTTGACGACGCGCCCCTGCGCAAAGCGGTCGCCGCGCGCGAAGATATCGCGGCGCCTGTCCGGCATCAGGTCGGCGAGCACGATGGCGTACAGCCGCGCGAGCGCGCCGTGGCCGCTGGGGTAGGTCGCTCCGTCGGGACGGAGCAGCGGCTCGACCTTGGCGGACGCCAGGAAGGGACGTGGCCGGTTCCAGTGATCCTTGACCGGCCCGACCACGGCGCCGATCGAAGCGGTGATGCGCTCGAACAGGCGTGCGGTGTGTGGCAGGCGCGCGGCCTGGAAATCGGCACCGATGGCGTCGGCGAAACGGAATACCGAGGCCTCGGCGTCGGCTTTGGCGAGCTCGATCTGCGCAGCACTGCGGGATGCCTGGAGCGCGAGCACGGCGGCGAGATCGGCGCGCTCGGCCTCGGTTCCGCTGGCGGGCGGCGGCGGCAGCAGGGTCACGAGGTCGAGCCGCGCGGCGAGCGGATAGGGTTCGGCGGTTCCTCGCGCGACAGCGGTGAGGCTGAAGGCCAGACAGAACAGGGCCGTGGCGACGCGGGTCATCAAGTGAGTCGGCATGAAGGGCTTCCGGCAGCAGGCGTGGCGCGAGTCTGCCATGGTGCGCCGGCGTGCGGCGCGAGTCCGGCTACACTTCGCCGCCGCGCCGTTGCGGCGACATCGACACCCTTGCGCCCATGAGTCCAGCCGCCGCGCAGCCACCGTTGACGCTGTCCGAAGCGCAGGCGCGTCTGCTGCATCTGGCTGCGCAGGGCCTGCTGCACACGCCGCGAGCCCGGGCGACGCCGGCCCGTCTGCTGGCGGCGGTCCGGCGCATGGAACTGCTGCAGATCGACACCATCCACGTCGTGGCGCGCAGCCCTTATCTGACGCTGTTTTCGCGTCTCGGCGCGTACCCGAGCACCTGGCTCGAGCAGGCGCTCGCGAGCGGGCAGCTGTTCGAGACCTGGGCGCACGAAGCGTGCTTTGCGCCAATGGCCGATTTCGACCTGCATCGGGATTTCCGCGCGGCGCGTGCGAACCATTGGGCCATGCGGCATGCGGCACGCGTGCGCAGCTCGCACCAGAAAGAGACCGATGACCTGCTCGCCCACGTGGCCGAACGGGGCGCCGTGCGGTCGGCCGATTTCGCGCGCGGCGATGGTCAGGCTGGCGGCTGGTGGGGCTGGAAAGCGGAGAAGCGCTGGCTCGAGGCACTGTTTGGTACCGGCGAGCTCATGGTGGCGCGGCGCGAAAACTTTCAGCGTGTCTACGATCTGACCGACCGCGTGCTGCACGCTGCGCGGCGGCACCGGATCGAGTGCGAGCCGCAGACTCCGGAAGCGATCAAGCGTGCCTGGATCGCGCGCTCGATACGGGCGCTCGGCGTCACGCCGGCCCGATGGATCGCGGACTACTTCCGGCTCGGGCGGCAGATCACCGCCGACGAACTCGCGCCCTTGCTGGCATCGGGTGAAATCGCCGCCGTGCACGTGACCGGCTGGGACAAGCCAGGCTACGTGCACGCGGACCATCTGCCGCTGGCCAGGCGTGCGGCCGCGGGCGGCGTGCGGGCGACACATACGACGCTGCTGTCGCCGTTCGATCCGGTCGTCTGGGATCGCGCGCGCGCGTCGGTCCTGTTCGCCTTCGACTACCGCATCGAGTGCTACACGCCGGCGCCCAAGCGCCGCCATGGCTACTTCGTGCTGCCGCTGCTGAGGCGCGGGCGGCTGGTCGGCAGGCTGGATGCCAAAGCTCATCGGCGGGAGGGGCAGTTCGAGGTCAAGGCGCTGTTTCTCGAGGACGGTGTCGTCGCCGACGAGGCCCTTGCCGCGGATCTCGCCGTCGCGATCGGCCGCTGTGCCGACTGGCACGAAACGCCGCGAGTCACCCTCGCGCGGTGCGAGCCGCGCACGTTTGCGGCGCCGCTGCGGCGCGCGCTGCGGATGCGCGGTGAGGGCTAGCTCCACCACGAAGCGGCGACCGGCGCGCGTGCCGATATCACGCAGGTGTCGAGATGAGCCGCTCAGAAAAGGTCGAAACGCAAGCCGTCGCGTTCGTTGTCCCAGATCGTCGACACGATCCACCAGCGCGAGCCGTCGTTGAACAACTGAATCGAATTCGCGCCTCGCTTGAGCAGCGTGCCGCCGCCGGGTTCGGTGCGTGCCTCGTAGCGGCTCCAGACGTGGGCGACCTGGCCGAAGCGCTCGACGCGCTGGCCGGTCTCGACTTCGAAGAACGGGTTCTGCGAAAAGAACGGCGATACATTGGCGATGTATTCCTCGACGCCGAAGCTCTCGGCGCGCGGCTTCCCGTCGGCATCGATCACGGTGCGCAGGCTGCGGGCCTCGGGTCGATGCAGCGCGCGGAATCGGTCCCAGTCGCGCGGTGCGCCGGCCGCGCCGGAGATGCAGGCATAGACCGCGCGCACGAGCGTGTCGATCCGCAGTGCATCCTGGCTGGCTCGTTCGTCGGACATGGCAGGCTCCACCGTCGCAGGTGCCGCAGCCTCAGGTGTACCGGCGCGGGGCTCCAGTGCCGGAAGTCGTTGACGCGTTGTGTCGCGGCTGGGTCTGCGCCACCATGCGGCCGCACATTGGCCGCCCGAGGATTGGCATGTATCGTTCATTTCGACGCGGCCGGTGGTTGCCGCTCGTGCTGCTGGCTTGCCTGGCACCGGCGTTCGCTAACGACGGTGCCGTGTTACGGAAGCAGCGTCTTGCGGGCACCGCACACGTCGGCGAGGTCCGGCTTGGCGCGGTGCAGTTCGAGTTCCTCTGCCATCCGGCGGCCGACGGCGCGCTCAGCGTTCAGCTCGTGCTGGCCGTCGACGAAAAGGCAGCGGGTTTCCCGCTCGATCGTTTCGAAGGACCCGACGGCGTTGGTGGTGACCGCGATCTCGCCGAATGGAGCGTCGACACGCGCGGCGACGGCCTGCGCGTGCGGGGTGCCATCCATGGCTGGTATGGCGTCGATGGCGATGGTTTCATCTTTGGCCGCTCACAGGCCAATCGCAGCCCCGACGCGTTCAGCGCCCTGGTGCGTGCGGCGGTGGCGACCGACGCGAAGCGTCTGCGCCTGTCGGTGGCATCACCCGATGATGGCCCGCCGCTGCAGGCCGAGTTGCTGCTGGACGGGCACCAGCCGGCGATTCGCGAAACCGTCGGCGACTGCCTGCGCGGGCGCTAACCCGTCAGCGCACCTCGCGCACGCGGCGGTAGTCCCAGCGCTCCACGCGCGGCTTTCCGTCGATGCGGCCCTCGATGCGGGCGGCCAGCACGTCGGCGCCGCGGCGCTCGTAGACGATGCGCCGGGGAAAGTCGTGGGTCGGATTCTCGAACGTGATCGCATGCTCCGCGATGTCGATCGCACGGAACTCCGTCGCGGCGCCGCCACGCGGCTGGGCGACGTAGTACAGCGCGCCGTCACGTTCCTCGATGCGTACGAACTCGAAGAAAGGCGACTTTCCGCCGTGTGTGCGGCTCATGCCGGTCATTAGCCCCTGCGCCGGTGCGAGCCAGACTTCATCGGTCACTCGACCGCCGTTCTCGACGCGCCAGTGTCCCGCCAGCCACTGCGGCAACCCCGCGGCCGTCGACGTGCCGGGGGCCATCGCCAACCAGAGCAGGACTGTGCAGAAGGCGAGGCGCATGGCGTACTCCGCAGACCGGACTGGCAGCGTAGCAAACGCGGTGGCGCACCGTCGCCGGTCATGCGTCGGAGGTCTCGCGTCACTGCCCAACGAGGCACAGCCGGGACCCATGGCTTTTGACGATGACCGGACGGACGCGTAGGCTCGCGCGCCGTGCGCATCTCTTTCGTACTCGAAGCCGACGACATCGTGCGTTTCCATGCAGCGCTGGCGCGTGCCGAACGCCTGGCCGACTGCATGGACGAATGCGAGATCGTGGAAACGGCCAAGGAAGCCTTGAACACGCTGCCGCTCGCGAGCGCACCCAGTTACGTGCGTCAACGGCTGGTCTGCGTGCAGCAGATGATACTGATGCTCGAAGACGAAGCCTGGTGCCTGCAGGCCGACGAGCGGCGCGAAGTGCTGCGCACGCTCATCTATTTCGCCGATCCGGAAGACCTGATTCCCGATGCGGTCGTGGTGATCGGTCTGCTCGACGATGCGATCATGCTCGAACTGCTGCTGCGGCGCCTGCGCCATGTCATCGACGCCTACGTCGATTTCTGCAACTACCGCAGGGACCTGCAGTCGGACGGCACGCTGGATCGCATGCGCTTGAGTGCGCTGCTCGCGCGACGCCGCGACGCGCTGCGCGTCCGCATGCGGCGACGCATCGCGCGCGTGCGGCCGGTGCGCGGCGTGCCGGCCCTCCCGCCTCCGCCTCCTGCCACGCCGCAGGCCTGACCGGGTGGCGCGCGCGGCAATGGTGTCCGCGGGGCGCCAGATGACGCGCCGCGCTCTGGCCGTTACCATGCGCGCCTTTTCAGTCGCAGGCAGTGCCATGAACGCGGAGAAGAACAAGGTCGTCAGCTTTCACTACACCGTGACGGGCGAGGACGGCGAAGTCGTCGACAGTTCGCGCGAACGCGGCGAGCCGCTTTCCGTGCTGCTCGGCCACGGCAGCATCATTCCGGGTCTCGAAAAGGCGCTGGACGGGCGCGCCGCCGGCGACATGTTCACGGTGGAGATCGCCCCCGAGGACGCCTACGGTGCGCGCAATCCCGACGCCAGGCAGCGCGTCCCCAAGAAGTATTTCCAGGGCGCGCAAAAGCTCAAGGTCGGTGACGTGACCGTGCTGAATCTCAAGGAGGGCGGCCACCGTGTGGTGACCGTCGTCAAGGTCGGCATGACGGCCATCGACGTGGACCTGAATCATCCACTGGCGGGCCAGAAGCTCACGTTCGACGTCGAACTCACGGGTGTCCGTGAGCCCGAGCCGGTCGAGTTGCAGCACGGACACGCACACGGCAAGGGTGGTCACGAGCACTGATCTCGCTGTTTCGCCGTCGCGGCTGCAGGGTTTGTGCAGCCGACCCCGCGTCGAGGGACGGTTCTCCCGGGCGCCTGCGTCGCAGGCGCCTGGACGTTCAGCTCAGCGGATCAGGCGTTTTGCTCCCGCGTAGTGCTGCCGCCAGTAGTCTCCTTCGAGCGTATCCAGGCGTACCGTGCCGCCGCGACTCGGCGCATGCACGAAACGGCCTTCGCCGACGTAGATGCCGATGTGGCTGACGCGGCCGCCGTCACGGAAGAACACCAGATCGCCCGGCGACAGGTCCGCGCGGGCAATCGCCGGCGCCGCGAGCCGGTCGATGTCGGCAGCGCTGCGAGGCAGGCGTGCGCCGGCAATATCGTGGAACACGTAGCCGATCAATCCGCTGCAGTCGAAACCGCTCTCCGGCGTATTGCCACCGTAGCGGTAGGGCGTGCCGACGAGGCTGATGGCCCGAAACAGGATGTCATTGGGGTGTGCGGCGATGCGCGGTGCCGCGATCGGCGCCCGCGATGGTGTGCGTGCACCGCAGGCGCTGAGCAGTGCCGCGGCGACAAGCAGGCCGTACCGGCAGGCCACCACGGCAGGGGCTCGATGTCCCGCGCTCACGGGGATGCTCCGGGCTGCAGTCGTTCCAGGCCGCTCGCGCCCAGGCGCACCCACGGAAACAGCGGACCCGGATCTCGCTTGCGCCGCACGCGCCGGGCGGCATCGTCGCTGGCGGGTACGGACTCCGTATCCAGATCCTCATGGCCCGCTACCCAGCGCAGGGTCGCGTGGTCGGCGCGCAATCGCTGCAGCAATGCGAGCAGTTGTCCGATCTGCGCCTCGGTATACGGTTCGTCCATGCCCTGATGCCGCGAATCGAGCCAGTCCGGCCAACGCCCGCGGTTGGTCAGCTCGATGCCGATGGCGCGTTCGTTGTAACCGCGCGTGTGGTGTGCGATGCGTTCGTCCGCCACGTAGCGATAGACGCTGCCGTCGTAGTCGATGTAGTAGTGGCCGCTGTTGCCGGTGCCCGATGCGTAGAGAACGCGTTCGCCGTAGCGCCGTGCGCTCGCGAGGTCCGGCAGTTCGGTGCAGTGGATCACCACGAGATCGATGTCGGCACTGCGCCGGAGCGCAAGGCGTTCCACGTAAGGCAACGGATGGTCGTGCACGGCGAGTTCGGCAGGCATGACCGCAGTCTGGCATGCGTCGCGACGGCTGCCAACGCAGCGCGTGCTAGCATTCGCGCCCGGTCGCAGCTGCAGGTACGGGAGGTCATCCGATGAAAGGTCACGTCATTCTGTCGCATGGCTCCGACAGCGGCCCCGAAGGTACCAAGGTGAAGGCGCTGGCCGCCGTCGCGACATCCTGCGGCTGGCGGGCGAGCCGCATGGACCATCGCGATCTCGATGCGCGTGGCATGGTCGCGTGCGTCGATCCGCGCATTGCGCGCATCCGGCACAAGATGCGACCCGGCGAGCGCACCCTGCTGGTCGGTTCGAGCATGGGCGCTTTCACGTCAGGAC
The DNA here is from genome assembly GCA_045864815.1 of Rhodanobacteraceae bacterium. Lineage (GTDB taxonomy): Bacteria > Pseudomonadota > Gammaproteobacteria > Xanthomonadales > Rhodanobacteraceae > Tahibacter. The sequence goes on from BTVG01000013.1 coordinate 39,101, forward strand.
GCGCCTCGCTGGAGATGGATATCGCCGGCCTGTTCCTGATCGCGCTGCCGCTGGAGATCCCCGGCTATGAAAAGCCGTTCGACGCGCACCATGTGCCGACGACGATCGTGCATGGCTGGAGCGACGAGATCTGCCCGGCTTCCGAAGTGATTACGTTCGCGCGGCAGCGGCGCGCCACCTTGCTCATGGTCCCTGACACGCACCGGCTGGCCGATCACGTCGAGGTCATCGCCGAGCAGTTCCGTCTGTTTCTCGCCGCGATCGAAGCCGAGCCGGATCTCGCCGCATTCGCCGACATTCCCGAATGAGCGCCGCGCTCAAGCTTTTCGCGACGTGCCCGAAAGGGCTGGAATACTTGCTGCGCGACGAACTTGCCGCGCTCGGCGCGACCGACGCGCGCGAAGCACTGGCCGGCGTGCATTTCAGCGGTACGCTCGAGGTCGCGTACCGCGCTTGCCTGTGGTCACGGCTGGCCAGCCGGATCCTGTTGCCGCTCGCGGAGTTCGATGCTGTCGACGGCGAAACGCTCTACGACGGCGTCGCCGGTGTGGATTTCTCCGCGCACCTCGCCCCGGCCGGGAGTTTCGCGGTCGATGCCGTCGGTGCGACGCGAGGCATCAGCCACAGCCACTACGCGGTGCAACGCGTCAGGGACGCTATCGTCGATCAGTTCCGGCAGCGCGTCGGAGCGAGGCCGGATGTCGATACCGAATGTCCGGACGTCCGTCTGAATCTGTTGTTGCGGCGAGAACGTGGCACGCTGTCGCTGGATCTTTCGGGCGCACCACTGCATCAGCGTGGCTGGCGCCGCGGCCACGGCATGGCCTCGCTCAAGGAGAATCTGGCTGCGGCACTGCTGTTGCGCGCCCAATGGCCGGGGGTGTACGCCGATGGCGGCGCGCTCGTCGATCCGCTTTGCGGCTCGGGCACTTTGTTGATCGAGGCAGCCTGGATGGCTGCCGATGTCGCACCCGGCTGGAGGCGCGACTACTACGGCGTAACCGGCTGGCTCGGGCACGATGCTGCCGCCTGGCAACGGCTGCGCGACGATGTCGATGCGCGGGCGCGGCGCGGGCTGGAGTCGCTCCGGCCGACATTCTTCGGCTTCGATGACGATGCGCGCGCGCTCGAGGATGCGAGGCACAACGCGCAGCAGGCCGGCGTCGCCGAATTCGTGCATCTGGCGCGTCGTCCGCTCGCCCAGCTGCAGCGTCCGCAAGGCTGCGACGCCGGCGGACTCGTCATCACGAATCCGCCGTATGGCCAGCGCATCGGCGAACGCGACGGGCTGCTGCCGCTGTATCGCCAGCTTGGCGACAAGTTGCGCAGCGAATTCGCCGGCTGGCGTGCGAGTGTGATCACCTCCGATGCGGAACTCGGTCGTGCTGTCGGGCTGCGCGCCGTCAAGCGCTATGCGGTCTACAACGGCGCGCTCGAATGCCAGCTGTTGAACTTCGATCTCGGTGAACGCGAGGCCCAGGCACCGCGTGAACCGAAGCCGCTTTCGGCTGGTGCGCAGATGCTCCGGAATAGGATCGAGAAGAACCGGCGGCACCTGCGCAAGCGCGTTGAACGCGAAGGCGTGCAGTGTTATCGCCTCTACGATGCCGACTTACCCGAATACGCCGCCGCAATCGACGTCTATGGCGACCATCTGCATATCCAGGAGTATCAGGCGCCGGCATCGATCGATACGGAAACGGCGCGGCATCGCTGGCGCGAGATCGTGCGTGTTGCCGCGGAAACGCTGGAGGTGCCGCGCGAGCGTATCGCGCTCAAGCAGCGCTATCGCGGCAAGGGCGGCGAGAAGTACGGGCGAATGGCACAGCGCGGCGAATTCCTGACCGTGCAGGAAGGCGGCCTGAAGTTTCTCGTGAATCTGTGGGATTACCTCGATACCGGCCTGTTTCTCGATCACCGCCCGCTGCGCACGCGCGTGCGAGAGCTCTCGCAGGGAAAGCGTTTCCTCAATCTGTTCTGCTATACCGGTGCCGTCAGCGTCTACGCGGCGGCTGGCGGGGCGACGGGCACGACCAGTGTCGACCTGTCGACGACCTACCTCGAATGGGCGTCGCGCAACCTCGCACTGAACGGCTTCGTGGGTGCACGGCATCGACTGGTGCAGGCCGACGCGCTGGCGTTTCTCTCGCGGGACGATGCCTTGTACGACCTGATCTATGTCGATCCGCCGACCTTCTCCAATTCCAAGCGCGCCGACGATTTCGACGTGCAGCGCGACCACGTTCGCCTGCTGACGGGATGCGCGCAACGCCTCGCCCCCGGTGGCATGATCCTGTTCTCCAACAATTTCCGCCGTTTCCAGCTCGACACGGCAGGATTGGAGGGGCATTCGATCCGCGACATCAGCGCGAGCACGATTCCGTTCGATTTCGAGCGCAACACGCGGATTCATCGCGCCTGGGAACTGCGGCGAGAATGAACAGCGGATCCGGGCATTGCCCCCAAGATGTTCGGAAATCGTTAAATTCGGCTTGACAAGTAGCGGCATGATTCGATAAGCGCCGATTCAGGCGGGGCAGACCAGCATGCGAGGCGCAATCCCGCAGGGTCCTCGCCATGAATGCCAAAACCTCGACATCGCTTCGCCGTACCGTTCTCGTCATCGTCACGTTGGCCGCGCTGGTTTTCGGCGCCGCCGCCTCGGCGCGCGATCGCGTCAGCATCAGCATCGGCGGCCCGGGCTATGGCATCAGCTACTCCAACTGGGGTGGCGGCCATTGGGGCGGCTACTACTCCAGCTATCGTCCGTATTACGGTCACGGTTACGGCTATTACGATGGCTATCGCGGCCCGTATCGCGGCGGCTACTACACCACGTACCACTCGCCGTACCCGGTCTATCGCCGCGTGATCCGTCACCATCACCAACGTCCCGTCGTCGTGCGCCGGGTGGAACGCTATGACGACGGGTATTACCACCGCTCGAACGATCGCTACTACGACCGCGACGACCGCTACGACGATCGCGACCGCTATTACGACCGCTGAGTGCTGAAAGGCGTTTCCGTCGGCAGCTCTTCACGACCTCCCATCGGACACTGCCGGCCCCTGGCCCCGCCATCTTTCCTCTGAAGTGGCGGGGCTTTCCGTGTCCGCCCGCGTGACCCGTCCCCAACGTCAAGGCGTCGCGCAGCCGCTCGGCCTCGTGGTACAAAGGGCGCCGTTTTCGACGGTCATCTCCATGCAACATCGCGCCAAGCCGGCTCGCGACGGTAACGGGCCGTCGCCAACCCTGACTTTTTTCCGCCAGTGGCTGAAGAATCCACTGTCGGTCGCCGCTCTTTCGCCGTCAGGCAAGCAACTCGCACGCCTAATGGTGCGCGAGCTGCCAGCGCAGACGCAGCGGGTCGTCGAACTCGGCGGCGGCACGGGCGTGTTCACGCAGGCCATGCTCGACCACGGGATCGCACCCCGGCAGTTGTTCGTCGTCGAACTCAACGAGGAACTGCACAAGTTCCTGCAGAGCCGCTTTCCCGAGGTCAATGTCGTCTGCGGCGACGCGCGTGAGCTGCCCGCGCTGGTCGGGCAGACGGGGTTCGACCGCGACGGCGCCGTGGATGCCGTCGTCAGCGGGCTTGGACTGCTGTCGATGCCGCGCAATCTGCAGCGCGACATATTGCGTGCGGCGTTCGGCGTGCTGGCACCCGAAGGCCGCATGGTGCAGTTCACCTATGGGCCGGTCAGCCCGGTACCGCGCGAGACGCTCGACGAGCTCGGTCTCACCGTGCGCCGTGGTGGCTTTGCCTGGTGGAATATTCCTCCCGCCTCGGTTTTCGTCTACCAGCGCGCGCGGTCGCGTCCGATCACACCCGTGCGTGCCGGCGAGCGCCCGGGCGCCTGAGCGGGTCTAGCGGCGCGGTTTGCTACCATACGCGCCCTTTCGATCGCCGATACGCCTCCGCAATGACCGTTCGCACCCGTTTCGCACCGAGTCCCACCGGCTATCTCCACATCGGTGGCGCGCGCACCGCGCTGTATTGCTGGCTCGAAGCGAGGCACCGCGGCGGCGAGTTCGTGCTGCGCATCGAGGATACCGACCGCGAGCGCTCCACCGAAGCCGCCGTGCAGGCCATTCTCGACGGCATGCAGTGGCTGAACCTGGGGCACGACGAAGGACCGTATTATCAAACCCTGCGCATGGAGCGCTACCGCCAGGTCGCCGAGGAGCTCGTGCGCGCCGGCAAGGCGTATTACGCCTACGAGACCAAGGAAGAGCTCGAAGCCATGCGTGCCGCTCAGATGGCGGCGAACGTGAAGCCGCGTTACAACGGCGCCTACCGCGATCGCAATGAACCGCTGCGAGACGATCCGAACCGGGTGATCCGTTTCAAGAATCCCGCCAGTGGCTCGGTGGTGTTCCACGACAAGGTCAAGGGGCGCATCGAGTGGAGCAACGAGGAACTCGACGACCTCGTGATCTTCCGTTCCGACGGTTTTCCGACCTACAACTTCGCCGTCGTCGTCGATGACATCGACATGAAGATCACCGATGTCATTCGCGGCGACGATCATGTCAACAATACGCCGCGCCAGATCAACATCTACGCCGCGCTCAATGTCGCGCCGCCGGGCTTCGCCCATCTGCCGATGATTCTCGGTCCCGACGGCCAGAAGCTGTCCAAGCGGCATGGTGCGGTCAGCGTCATGCAGTACCGCGACGACGGGTTCCTGCCGCATGCGCTGCTGAACTATCTGGTTCGCCTGGGCTGGTCGCACGGCGATCAGGAGATCTTCTCGCGCGAGCAGATGATTGCGCTGTTCGACGTGGCGGACGTGAATCATTCCGCCGCGCGATTCGATCTCGAAAAGCTGTCCTGGTTGAACCAGCAGTACCTCAAGAACGACGATCCCGAAAGTCTCGTGCCGCATTTGCAGTGGCATCTCGACGCGTGCGGCTACGATCTTTCGGCCGGGCCGGCTCCGGCCGATGTCATCGTCGCGCTGCGCGAGCGTTGCCGCACCCTGAAGGAACTTGCCGAGAAGGCGGCAGTCTGGTACGGCCCGATCGCGAGCTGGGACGACGCGGCAGTCGCCAGGCATCTGACCACGGCGACCGCGGTGCCGGCGCTCAGGGCCGCGCACGCCTCGCTGGCGGCGGTGGCCGTGTGGAAGGTGGAACAGGTGCATGCGGCGATCGAGGCGGCGGCCGCTGCCATCGGCGAGGGCATGGGCAAGGTCGCGCAGCCGCTCCGCGTCGCGATGACCGGCACTCAGGTCTCGCCGGCGATCGATCAGACGGTTTATCTCGCGGGTCAGTCACGCGCGCTCACCCGCATCGAGGAAGCGCTCAGGCGCGCCGGGGCCTGAGTATCGCCGGCACGCGGAGCACGCCATGGAATCCTGGGTCGAACGACTGATGCAGGGGATCGACCCCGAAGCACCCGATGCTTCGCTGCAGTTGTTCCTGCGCATCATGGGCATGGTGGACTGGTGGCTGTTGCTGTGGCTCACGCTGGCGTGCATGGCCGTCGGTGGGCTCATAGGCTGGCGACGTGGCGCGTTCTGGCGTGACGTCGCGCTGGCTGCGGCGCTGGGACCGCTAGGGTGGGTCGTATCGTTCCTGCTGCCGGTGCCGACGCGCGCATGCGACCGTTGTGGCCGGCGCAATCCGACGACGGCGGCGGTCTGTAGCCACTGTGGCACGGCCATGGCGGTACCCGTGGGGCAGCACGTACGCAAGCCGAAGTAATGGCGGCATCGGCGAATGCAATCCCTGACCTCCAGCGGTTGACCCGCGGGCGCGCAACGCCGATCGTGAGAGCCACATTGCGCAGGAGACCACCATGAGTACGCCGTCCAATTCCCCCGACATGCTGCCTCCGCACGAGATGCCACCGCCACCCCCGGGTGGGCCGCAAGGGCCTGGGCCGAGTCAGGAAGAACGTCAGTGGGCCATGTTCGCGCACCTGTCGTCGCTGATCGGCGCGCTGGTCACCGGCGGCTTCGGCATCTTCATCGGCCCGCTCGTGATCTGGTTGATCAAGAAGGAGACGATGCCGTTCGTCGACGATCAGGGCAAGGAAGCGCTGAACTTCAGCATCACGTTGCTGATTCTCGGGGTCGCACTTTTCATCCTTACGCTGATCACGCTCGGCATCGGGGCGCTGTTGACGGTGCCGGTCGGCCTGGCCGCTGCCGTGGCCTGGTTCGTGCTGACGGTGATCGCGGCGATCAAGGCGAGCGAAGGCGTGAGCTACCGCTACCCGCTGACTCTGCGTCTGATCAAGTAACGGAGTAACGTTCACGGCGGCGCGCTGCGATGGCGTGCCGCCGTGATGCGTTTGCGGTGCCGTGTTCTACGAGCGTCGATCAGCCACGAAGCGTGCGATCTCGATCAGCTCGGCCGCGGCAGCACCGAGTGTGCCGACGGCGGCCACCGCCTCGTCGGTCAGCTCTGCCAGCAGGCGGCGTGACTCGTCCAGACCGTGGATCGCGGGGTATGTCGGCTTGTCGTTGGCCACGTCCTTGCCGACCGTCTTGCCGATGACATCGCTTTCCCCCTCGATGTCGAGAATGTCGTCGCGGATCTGGAACGCCAGACCCAGGCAGCGGCCGTAACGCTCGAGTGCATCGAGGCCGGCGGTATCGCAACGCCCGGTCGCCAGTGCGCCTAGCCGGATCGAGGCCCGGATCAGCGCGCCGGTCTTGTGTGCGTGCATACGCTCGAGCTCGGCCGCGTCGAGGCGCTTGCCGACGGCGGCCAGATCGAGCGCCTGACCGCCGGCCATGCCGTGTGATCCGCAGGCGGCGCCGAGCAGGCGCAGCATTTCGATGCGTGCGGCGGCGTCGACGCGGAGCGCCGGATCGGCGGCGAGCAGTTCGAAGGCGAGTGCCTGCAGTGCATCCCCGGCGAGGATGGCCATGGCTTCGCCGAACACGATGTGGCAGGTCGGCCGGCCGCGTCTCAGGTCGTCGTCGTCCATTGCCGGCAGGTCGTCGTGGACCAATGAATAGGCATGGATGATTTCAACGGCCGCCGCAGCGGCGTCGAGTTCTTCGAGTGTGGCGCCGAAGGCGCGCCCGGTCGCGTAGACCAGCAGCGGTCGCAAGCGCTTGCCGCCACCGAGGACGGCGTAGCGCATCGCGCGGTGCAGCTCGATCGGTGCCTGGTCGTCCGGGGGCAGGAAATGCGAGAGCTGCACCTCGGCGCGATCGGAATACGCCAGCAGTGCGGCCGACAGGGCCGTCACGGGAGGTGCCGCTGCCGGGTCGGCCATCAGGGCATTTCGGGTTGGAACGGCGTGGTACTGTCCGGGTCGGTCGGATCGAGCAACAGGCGAACGCGGAGTTCGGCCTGTTCGAGCGCGCCCTGGCAGTTGCGGTAGAGCGCGACGCCGCGTTCGAAAGAGGCGAGAGAGTCATCGAGGCTCAGCTCGCCGTGCTCCATGCGCGCGACGAGCTGTTCGAGCTCGTCGAGCGACTTTTCGAAGTCGACGATCTGGTTCGGCGGTTGGGCTGCGGCGTTTGACATGGCGCGAAAGCTAGCGTTTCGATCTGCCCCGGTCAATTGAGTAGTGACCCGTCCAGCGCCCTGCGTGCCAATTCTTTGCGTTCATGCAGCCGCGCGCACGGCAGCTGCCGGTTCGTAGTGCAGCGAGCCGCCGAGCAGACGTTCCGCTGATTCGGTCTGCCAGAGGTCCGCGACGGCCAGCAGCTCGCTGCCTGCGTATACCAGCGGGAGTCGGCCGCGCAGCCACGGCGGCACACCGGCCTGCTGCAACAAGTCGCGCAATTCGCGGGTATGTGCCTGGCCCGCCGGGCGCAGGCGTTCGCCGCCGCGGCGCAGTCTCACGGTGAGGGCGAGTTGCCGTCCGGTATCGGCGGGCAGCGACAGCCGGCCACAGCCGTCCGGCAATTCGAGGGGGGCATGTCCGTCCCAGGCCTGCTCCCAGCCGGCTGGGGGCGGCGGCTGGGGCGACAGTGCATAAAGCAGGTCGCGATAACGGCGCAGCTCGGCGCCGGCCCAGCTCACACAGGGATTGCGGTCGTCTGCTGATTCGCGCAACTGATGTTGCAATTGTTCAATGTGGATATGTTCCGGTGGCGGCAGGCCCAGCCCGCGCAACCAGATCCGCAGGGTCAGCGGGCGCAGCGCGTCGCCGAGTGTCAGCCAGCCGGCCCAGTTCAACGTCGTGGGATCGAGCCCCTGCAGCTGCGCGAGTGCGGCCACCGCGTCGGCATCCAGCTGCTCGGCGGCGGCGGATTGCCAGCGCGCGCTGTGACCGATCGCGGCGTCGAGCCGTGGCCAGCGCGCGCGCAGGACGGGCAGTACCGAGTGACGCAGGTAGTTCCGCGCGTGTCGCAGATCCGTGTTGCTCGGGTCCTCGATCCACTGCAACGCATGCGCCTGTGCGTAGGTGTGCAGCGCAGCCCGCGGCAATGCGAGCAACGGCCGCCAGAGCCGATGTGCACCGAGCGCGCGTAGCGCCCGCATGCCGCGCAGCCCCTCGGGGCCGCCGCCGCGCAGCAGCTTCAGCAGCACGGTTTCGGTCTGGTCGTCGGCATGGTGCGCGAGCACCAGCGTCGCGCCGGCAGGCAGGTGACGGCGGAACGCCTCGAGGCGCGCCGCGCGCGCCGCCGCTTCCAGGCCTTCGCCCCGGGCGCGCGGCACGGCGACACGGATGATGCGCAGCGGCAGTTGCAGGCCGGCCGCGGTCGCCTGGCAGTGCAGCGCCCAGTCGGCGCTGTCCGGGTGCAGGCCGTGGTCGATGTGAATCGCGCCGAGGCCACGCGAGCGCGCCGAGGGCAGGGTGGCCAGCGCATGCAGCAGCGTGAGTGAATCGAGGCCGCCGCTATAGCCTACGCACAGCGGTCCCGGCGGCAACGCAGACAGTCCGGTATCGAGATGGCGCGGAAGCAGCAGGGAGTCCATCGCGCAAGCGTCCCGTGCAGGCTGCGGTCAGCTCTTGTAGGCGCCGTACTTGCGCAGGCGCAGGTAGCGTTGGTCGAGCAGCGTCGGCGCATCGAGCCGCTCGAGCGTGTCGAGCTGGCTCAGCAGCGCCTGCTTCAGCCGATCCGCCATGGCCCGCGGGTCGCGATGTGCGCCGCCGAGCGGCTCCGGCACGATCTGGTCGATGAGGCCGAGCTCGAGCAGTCGCGGCGCGGTGAGCCCCATGACCTCGGCGGCGTCCTTGGCTTTCTCCGCGCTCTTCCAGAGGATGGAAGCGCAGCCTTCGGGCGTGATGACCGAATAGGTGCTGTATTCCAGCATGAGTGTGCGATCGCCGACGCCGATCGCGAGCGCTCCACCCGAGCCACCTTCGCCGGTCACGGTGCAGATGATGGGCACGCGCAGCTCCGACATCTCGAGCAGGTTGCGCGCAATCGCCTCGGACTGTCCGCGCTCCTCGGCACCTACGCCCGGATAGGCACCCGGTGTGTCGATGAGGGTCAGGATGGGCAGTCGGAACCGCTCTGCGAGCTTCATGAGGCGCAGCGCCTTGCGATAGCCCTCGGGACGCGGCATGCCGAAGTTGCGCCGGATCTTGGTCTTGGTGTCGCGGCCCTTCTGGTGGCCGATGATGACGACGCTGCGTCCGTCTATGCGGCCGATTCCGCCGACGATCGCGGCATCGTCAGCGTACGCGCGATCACCGGCGAGTTCGACGAATTCCTCGCAGATCGCGCCGATGTAATCGAGCGTATACGGACGGGACGGATGCCGGGCCAGCTGTGACACCTGCCACGGCGTCAGATTCCTGAAGATTTCCGCTGTCTTGAGCTTGAGCTTGTCTCGCAGCCGCGCGATTTCTTCGTCGATGTTGAACGCCTGGCCATGGCTCGCATGCCGCAATTCCTGGATCTTGGCTTCCAGTTCGGCGATCGGCTGTTCGAAATCGAGGAAGTTCGGATTCATTCGGGGGCGGATGCGGACAAAGGCGCGCAGTATAGCGGCTTGGATGGCGGAGCTGGGATCGGCCGGGCGAAGGGTTACTCGCCGCCGCCGTTGCCGGGTGGCTGCGCGCGGGCGAGGACGAGGTTCACGTCGGTGGTGCCCGGCAGCTGACGCAGCGCGCGCAGCAGGGCCGGGCCGGCGCGCACGCGCCACTCGGCGGCGATGTCGAGCTTGCAGCCGCCGCCGCGTGCCGCGGTGTAGTCCAGACGCAGCGGCGTGGCGCCGCCGCGGTAGCCGAGCAGCGCGGCCTTGAGCTGCTCGACATAGCCGGGACCTGGCGCCTTGACCGCGATGTGCAGGCCGCGCGCAAAGCGTTCGCACGCCTGTTCCAGGGTCAATACGGTGCGTGCCCGCAGCTGATTGGCATTGGAAAAGTCGTCGAAGGACAGGCCGCCTTCAATGATAAGGACGGCGCCCTGTGCGAGCAGGTGGCCATACTCCGTGTAGGCGTCGCGGAAGAAGCTGGTCTCGATGCGGCCGCTCCAGTCTTCGAGGGTGACGAACGCCATGGAGTCGCCGCGCTTGCGCAGGGCCACGACCTGGCCAGCCACCGTCCACGGTGTGTCGGGGCCGCGCCGGAAGCGACTGTCGCCGTCGTCGCCGTCCTTCTTCTTGAATTTCGGGGGCTGGAACTTGTGTTCGATCTGGCCGATTTCGCAGGTGGCCAGCTGCACGAGCTGGGCTTTCCATGTGTCGGTCGGATGGCCCGACAGGTAGTAGCCCAGTGTCTCGCGCTCGCCGGCGAGCAGCTGTTCGAGGGGCCACTCGTTCACGTCCGGCGGCATCTGCACGATGGCGTGTGTGTCGGAGACGGCGCCGAAAATGTCGACCTGTCCGCTCTGCCGGTCTTTCAGGACCTGCTCGGCGGCCCTGGCGGCTTCGGGCAGATGCAGCATCAGCGTGGCGCGGTTCTTTCCACCGAGTCCGTCGACTGCGCCGGCCTTGATCAGTGCCTCGAGCACGCGCTTGTTGAGTTTCTGCGGGTCCACGCGCTGGCAGAAATCGAGCAGGCTCTGATACGGCCCGCCGCGCTCGCGCTCCTGCACGATGCTCTCGCAGGCACCGTGTCCGACGCCCTTGATCGCGCCCAGCCCGCAGCGGATGGCGCCGTCGTCCCGGGCCTCGAACATGTAGGCCGACTCGTTGACATGGGGCGGCAGTACGCGAATGTTCATCGCGCGCGCTTCGTCGCGGAAGCCGACGACCTTGTCCGTGTTGTCCATGTCCGACGACAGGACGGCGGCCATGAACTCGGCCGGGTAGTGCACCTTCAGCCATGCTGTCTGGTACGCCACCAGCGCATAGGCGGCCGAGTGCGACTTGTTGAAGCCGTACTCGGCGAACTTCTCCATGAGGTCGAAGATCGAGCTTGCGAGTTGCGGATCGACGCCGTTGGCGGCGGCGCCCGCCTCGAACTTGGTGCGCTCCTTGGCCATTTCCTCGGGCTTTTTCTTGCCCATGGCGCGACGGAGCAGGTCGGCGCCGCCGAGCGAATAGCCGGCGAGGACCTGGGCGATCTGCATCACCTGTTCCTGATACACGATCACGCCGTAGGTCGGCGCGAGCACGGGTTCCAGGGAAGGATGCGGATAGGTCACGGCCGCGTTGCCGTGCTTTCGGTCGACCCAGTCGCGATCCATCCCCGAGCCGAGCGGGCCGGGGCGGAAGAGCGCGGCGAGCGCGATGATGTCCTCGAAGCGGTCGGGCCGGGCGCGTTTGAGCAGTTCGCGCATGCCGCGCGATTCGAACTGGAACACCGCGACGGTATCGCCGCGTGCGAACAGCTTGTACGACTCGGCATCGTCGAGCGGCAGCGCGGTGATGTCGATCGCGGCCTCGCCCCGACGTGCGCGCCGCGCGTTGATCGCCTTCAGCGCCCAGTCGATGATGGTCAGTGTGCGCAGGCCGAGGAAGTCGAACTTGACCAGGCCTACCGATTCGACGTCGTCCTTGTCGAACTGCGTCACGACGCCGGCGCCACCCGCTTCGCAATACAGCGGTGCGAAATCGGTGAGCCGGGACGGCGCGATGACGACGCCGCCGGCATGTTTGCCGGCGTTGCGCGTGAGGTCCTCCAGTTCGCGCGCCAGATCGAGCAGCGCCTTGACTTCCTCTTCGGCGTGATAGCGCTGGATCAGTTCGGCCGAGGCCAGCGACGAATCCTTGCGTGCGGCCTCGGACTCGCCCAGCGCGTCGTCGAGGCTGATGCCCAGTGTGTTCGGGATGAGCTTCGCGATCCCGTCGACGAATCCGTAGGGATGGCCGAGCACGCGGCCGCAGTCGCGCACCGCGGCCTTCGCCGCCATGGTGCCGTAGGTGATGATCTGGCTGACGTGGTCGCGGCCATAGGCCTGCGCCACGTAGTCGATGACGCGGTCACGGCCGTCCATGCAGAAGTCGACGTCGAAGTCGGGCATGGACACGCGTTCGGGGTTCAGGAACCGCTCGAACAGCAGGTCATACGGCAACGGGTCGAGGTCGGTGATGCCGAGGGAATATGCCACCAGCGAACCCGCGCCCGAGCCGCGTCCGGGACCGACCGGAATGTCGTTCTGCTTGGCCCAGTTGATGAAGTCAGCGACGATCAGGAAGTAGCCTGGAAAGCCCATCTTCACGATGACGTCGACTTCGATTTCCAGCCGCTCGGTATAGTCCTGCACGGTGCGCCCGGACGCCGGGCCGTGTTTGTCGAGGCGCGCGGCGAGACCGCGCCGCGCCTGCTCGCGGATGAAGCTGTCGAGCGTGTGCTCCGGCGGAACCGGAAACGCCGGCAGGTAGTAGGTGCCGAAGGAAAGTTCCAGATTGCAGCGTTTGGCGATCTCCACGCTGTTCTGAAGTGCCTCGGGCAGGTCCGCAAACAGTGTCGCCATCTGGTCCGGCGATTTCAGGTACTGCTCGGGGGTGTAGTCGCGCGGCCGCTTGGGATCGGCGAGCACGCGGCCCTGGTGAATGCACACGCGCGCCTCGTGGGCGGCAAAATCCTCGCGCAGCAGGAAGCGCACGTCGTTGGTCGCGACGACGGGACAGCCGAGCGACGCGCCGAGATGCAGCGCGGCATCGTTGAAGGCCGTCTCGTGGGCGTGGCCGATGCGGCAGATTTCCAGATACAGTCCGTCGCCGAACAATCCCTGCCATTGGCCGCAGCGCGCGGCAGCCAGCTCGGTGTTGCCGGCGAGCAGCAGGTGACCGACATCGCTCTCGCGGCCGACGAGCGCGATCAGCCCTTCGGTCTGATCGTGCATCCAGTGCGGTTCGATCTGGGCGAAATCGCCGTGCTGGCCTTCGATGTAGGCGCGCGAGATCAGGCGCGAGAGATTCAGGTAACCCGTGCGATTGCGGCACAGCAGCGTGAGTCGTGTCGGCTTGCTGCGGTCGGCCGCGTTCGCGATCCACAGGTCGGCGCCCGCGATCGGCTTCACGCCGGTCTTTTCGGCCTCGCGGTAGAACTTGACCAGGGCGAACAGGTTGACCTGGTCGGTCAGCGCCAGCGCCGGCATGTCGGACTTCGCGCAGGCCTTCAGCAAGGAGGCGATGCGTATGGTCGAGTCGATCAGCGAATATTCGCTGTGGACATGCAGATGGACGAAGCGTGCGGTCATGTCGTCGGGGCCCGGCGGCGCAGCGTAAGCGCAGGACCCCGCAGGAACAAGGCTTGACACGGCGCAGTGTCGTGGCGTCGTCGGATGACATTCGAACGTTCGTGCTGCAGCGCCGAATGCTCCGGCGTGCGCGGACGTATACCCTCGTACTTCGCCGCCGCGGCGGTCGCGATCGCGGCCTCACCGGGAGAATCGACATGCGTCAGTTCCGTATGCTGCGCGGCGGCCGCCGCGCTCTCGTCTTTGCCGTCGCTGCCGCACTGTCGGGACCGCTGGCGGCCGAGCCGATCAAGATCCCGGAACTGCGCGCGCCGGCGAGCGTTTCGGTCGGTGTCGAGGGCATTCCGCTGATCAAGGCGCAGAACGAGCACGATCTCGCCTTCCTGCAGGGGTACGCGCACGCGCGTGACCGGTTCTTCCAGATGGATTTCAGCCGGCGCGGCGCCAGCGGCACGGTCGCCGAGCTCGTCGGCCCTAGCGCGCTCGCCAACGACGTGCAGACCCGCACGCTGGGGCTGCGCCGTGCAGCCTGGGCGACGTGGCAGGCGGCAGGCGACGATACCCGCGGCTGGCTCAAGGCGTATGCCGACGGCGTCAACTACTGGCTGCGCACCACCGCGAGCCTGCCGCCGGAATACGGCGCGCTCGAGATCAGCCAGATCGAGCCCTGGTCGCCGGTCGACAGCATCGTGGTCGGCAAGGCGCTCGCCTTCCAGTTGTCGTTCGACCTCGACATCCAGACCACGCTCGAACTCGGCGGCTATCAGCAGGCCGGACGCGCCGGCAACTTCGACGGCACGGCGCTGTATTTCGGCGACACCCACCGGCTCGCGCCGCCCGATGACCGGGTGACGATCGCGGCGGCCGGTGCCGGCGACGCGCCCGCGCTGCCCAAGGCATTCGTCGAGGTCGCTGCGCTCGACGCGACCACGCTCGAGCTCGCGCGCGCCTACCGCGACAAGGTCGCTGACCATCCGTTGATCGGCCCGCATCTGCATCCGCGCGAGAATCGCGCCGGTTCGAATGAATGGGCGCTCTCCGGAACGCTGACCCAGTCGGGCAAGCCCATCCTGTCCAACGACCCGCACCTGAGCCTCGCACTGCCATCGGTATTCGTCGAACAGCACCTTTATGCCGCGACGACACCGGCGATCAACGTGACCGGCGTCACCGTGGCCGGCGCGCCCGGCGTGATTCAGGGCTGTAATGACAGGCTCTGCTGGGGTACCACCACCAACCCGCTGGACGTCACCGACGTCTACCAGGAGACCTTCCGCATCAACAGCTATGGCCTGCCGTATGCCACGGTGCATGGATCCGTCGAGGAGCCGGTCGAGTGGGTGTTCCAGAATTTCTACGTGAACAAGGTGGGTGACGGCCTCGCCAACAACCTCGAGCGCAACAACTCGATCGGCTACACCAGCGGTGCGGTCACCGTGATCGTGCCGCGGCGCAACCGCGGCCCTGTCGTGCAGATTTCGGGGGCATCGGGGCTGTCGGTCGCGTACACGGGGTGGGGACCTACCGGCGAGCTCGAGTCATTCCGCCGCATCAATCGTGCGCAGAATCTGGCCGAGTTTCAGCAGGCGCTGACCTATTTCGACGTGGGCTCGCAGAACTTTGCGTACGCCGACGTGGACGGCAACATTGCGTATTTCACGAGCGCGGAGCTGCCGCTGCGAACCGACCTGCAGACCCTGAACGCGCCCGACGGCAACCGGCCGCCGTGGCTGATCCGTGACGGTGGCGGCAGCCTCAAGCATGACTGGCTGCCGCTGAAAGCACGTCAGCCGAACCAGGCTGTTCCGTTCGAGGTGCTGCCGGCCGACGAAATGCCGCACGTCATCAATCCGGCCAAGGGCTGGTTCGCCAATGCGAACAACGACCCGGTCGGGACGACGCTCGACAACAATCCACTGAACCAGTTGCGGCCGGGCGGCGGCCTGTATTACCTCAACTCCAAATACTCGTCGTATCGCCAGGGACGTATCGACCGCAAGCTCGCCGCCCTGGTCGAGAGCGGGCGCAAGCTGGCCGTCGCCGACATGAAGGCGCTGCAGGCGAACAACCAGCTCATGGACGGGGAACTCGTGTCGCCGCACCTCGTCAACGCGTTGCGCCGCGCCCGGGCGGCCGGCGCCTGGGCGCCGCTGGCGGCACTGGCGGCCGACGCGAACGTCGCGGCGGCGGTCACCCGGATCGAGCAATGGGATTTCAGCACGCCCACCGGGTTGACCCAGGGCTACGACCCGGGCGACAACCCGGCCGCGCTGCCGGTGCCGGGCGCCGCCGAGATCGATGCGAGCATCGCCGCGAGTCTGTTCGCGATCTGGCGCTCCCAGGCCATCCGCAACACGATCGACGCGACGCTGACCGAGGTAGGACTCGGCACTGCGCTGCCCGGCGGCTCGGACGCCTACGCCGGTCTCAAGTTCCTGCTCGACAGCTATCCGGTACTGCGCGGCAAAGGCGCCTCGGGGTTGAATTTCTTCGCCGTACCGGCGGCCGTCGGCACGCCGCCGACGCCGGAGGACGCGCGTGACTTCGTGCTGCTCAAGAGCATGCAGGACGGCCTCGCGCGTTTTGCGAGCGCCGACTTCGCGGCGGCGTTCGGCGGTTCGACGAACCAGGCCGACTACCAGTGGGGCAAGCTGCATCGCATCGTGTTCGCGCACCCGCTGGGGCAGCAGTTCAGCCTGCCCGGCACCAACCCGTACGGATTCGTCAACTATTCCGCGGCACTGCCGGGTGTGCCGCGCTCCGGTGGTTTCGAGGCGGTCGACGCGTCCAGCCACAACGCGCGTGCGAACGGCGTCAACGAGTTCATGTACTCCAGTGGTCCAGCGCGGCGTTTCGTCGGCGAGATGACGGCCGAGATCGGCGCGAGCGAGATCATTCCGGGCGGCCAGAGCGCCGTGCTGGGCAGCCCGCTCTACGCGAGCCAGCTCGCCCGCTGGCTCACGAACGACTACCACCCGCTGCCGGTCGGCATTGCCGCCGCGACCGCGGCGTCACCCGGCGTCCAGGAATTCGTTCCCTGACCCCGGCTCCGGGCGGCGCGCGCGGCATGATTGTTGCCGCGGCGCGCCGTTTCGGGACGCGGCGCGCTTGTGCCACCGGTCGGCGCGACGATAATGCGCCTCCGGGCCGCGCGCGTGCGCAGCCGTCGCGAGCAGTTCACTCCGCATGAGTTTGAGTTCCGAACAATATGCCGTCGCCATGGCGGATCTACGGCGCGGCATAGGCCTGGGGCAGCTGGGCCCGGCGTTGCAGCAGTTCCTGGGCCGGCTCGAGGTCGGCAAGGCCGGCATCCAGCAGTGGATTCAGAGTGCAGAAGACCTGCTGCGTGGCAACCAGGCCGTTCCGGCGGGTCTGCTGCTCGAGGCGGGCCTGAACCGGTGGGCCTCGTCGACGACGCTGCGCTATCTCTATGGGATCGCGCTGCGCCTCAGCGGCCATGTGCGTGAGGCCGAGCAGATGTTCCGCGAAGTCATCGCGGCGGAACCGAGTCACGCCGACGCGCCGCTGGCGCTCGCATTCATGCTGCGCGAGCAGGGCCGTCTCGGCGCTGCGGCCGAGACGGTGCTTTCTCTGTGGCGTCGCCACGCGCGCACGCGCATGGGCGATGCACGTACCTTGCGCTTCCTCCAGGAGTGCCAGCGCCACGCCGAGGCCGAAGAAATTTCCCAGCCCGTGCTCGACGCGAATCCGCGCGACGCCGAGCTGCTGTCAATGGCCGGAGAAATCTCGCTGACGCTGGGCCGATTCGGCTCGGCGCGGCGGCGCCTGCGTCTCGCGGTCGAACTGGATCCGCAGCAGGCCGCCGCCTGGCTGCGGCTCGCGCACACGCACAAGTTCACGCGTGACGACGACCCGGATCTCCAGTTGCTTGCGGAGGCGCAGCAGCGCACCGACCTGCAGGAGCCCGCGGCACTCTGCGCGGCTTTCGGATTCGGCAAGGCACTCGATGACCTCGGCGACCGCCCGCGTGCGGTGCAAGTGCTGCGCAAGGCCAATGCGCAATCGCGCCGGGCGTTTCCCTGGGATCAGAACGGCTGGCAGCGTTTCGTCGAGGTGCAGTTGCGGACGCGCGTGCCGCTGCCGGTGGACGAGCGCACCGTGCCGGTGTTCGTCGTCGGCCTGCCGCGCTCCGGCACGACGCTCGTGGCGAGCCAGCTTGCGAAGCATCCCGATGTCTGCAACCGCAGCGAGCTGAATTGGATTGCCGCGCTCGCGGCGCAGCTCGGTCCATCGCCGGCTGCCGGTGCGTTGTCGACCGCGGCGCACCTGTATCGCAACCAGCTGCGTCAGGACGATGCCGCGGTGCGCTGCTACATCGACAAGAACCCGCTCAACTTCCGCCATCTCGGGCTGATTGCGGCGATGTACCCGAATGCACGCATCATCCATTGCCGGCGTGACCTGCGCGATACCGCGCTGTCGCTCTGGAGCCAGCATTTCGCCCACGACGACATGAACTGGGCCTATGACTTCGCCGACATCGGCGCCTACGCGCGCGGCTATCACGCGCTCATGGAGCACTGGCGCAAGGTGCTGCCGATCCGTGTGCTCGAACTCGACTATGAAAGCCTCGTCTCGAACACGTCGGCCAACCTGACCCGGCTTTACACCTTCCTGGGCCTGCAGCCACCGCCTGCGACGCCGGCCGCGCCCGCCGCTGCGCCGCCGCCAGCTACGGCGTCGGCGGACAGGAAACCGCGCAGCGCCGATGCACCGCGCGATGCGATCGCCACGGCGAGCGTGTGGCAGGCACGTCAGGGCGTGTATGCGAGCTCGGTCGGGCGCTGGAAAGCCTATGCGCCACTGCTGCCGGAGATGGACAAGCTCGGGGTGGAGATTCCGCGGGGCGCCTGACGCAGGAAGCACGTGAACACGACGGGGCCAGCCGCTGATCTGTGACTATCTCGGACGACGTGAAAACGAATCCGAATCTCAGCCCGGACCGCGCACCTTGAGGTGTCGCCCGGCGCCGTCAGGTTCCGCGAAGCGCTCGTATACGCGTTTCGACGCACATCCGCGAGTCCGGTCAGTCGCCGTTGTCGAACACCCTCAACGTGTAGGCTCCGCAGTTCGCCGGCAGGGATCCGGCCGGCGCATCGACGACGATCCATAGGCCGTTACCCGGCTCCGCAGTATCTGGAACCGGAAACGTCGTCGTCACCCCCGCTTCGGCGACGAGTGCAAAGCAGTCGGCGGCTGGAGAAGGTGCCTGTCGGCAGACCGCCAGAGCGAGCCGCTGCCCGTTGCCTGGAACGGCCAGCTGCCCATTGCTGCCACCGGGTACTACGAAGGTGTGGGTACGGTCAGGGTTCGGCATCGCATATACGCCGTTGCCGAGATCGACAATGCTGTTCGACGCTGTCATGCGCCCGGGGGCGGTGCTAGGTACGCGGTGGTCGTCGGCGTCCTACCCGCGGCGTACTGCCTTCCAGCACCAGTGCCATGGTTCATACGCGATCCCGTGCCGGTTGCCGCGCGGAAAGGAAAGTGAAAAACCATACTTTGCAGCATTGTGTGTGAGCCAGCGGAACGCGGGCGACTGCTCGAATTCCTCCTCCAGCGAAGCGAAACCCGGCGTCGTGACGTCGATCGCGCGGCCCGTGTGATGCTCGCTGTAGCCCGGTGCGGCGCTGACCTCGAGGATCTGTGCCATGTCCTGACCGCGTGCAAGCTTGCGTTCGATGATGCCCACCTGGTACGCGATCGAGCGGAACGCCGATACCAGTTGCAGCTCGACCTGACCGAGCGCCGCGGCATGCCGCATCTGCTGCCATGCGCTGGCCGCACGCGGTGCGAGCCATTGCGGTCGACCGTAAGTGTCGTAACCCACGAAAACGAGTTTCTTCGGCTCCTGCTGTAGCCGCAATGCGCGGCGGCGACCGTAGTTGGCGGGTACGCCGAGTTCGCGTGCGCGCGACAGCAGTGTGGCGCGCTGCTCGGGGGCTGCGCCTGTTGGCGAGGCGTTCGGTGGCGGAGCGGGCGGCGCGGATGACATGGCCGGATTGTTGCCGCAGACGGGCCGTGAGGCCAGGGGCGAGGCCGATCCAATCGCTGACGTCGCCGGCGCTGCTGAGTTGCCCGTCGACGACGGACGGACGTCATGCCAATCACGGGTGCGCGACGAGGTGAGCCAGCGCATGCGCGAGCATGGCCGCCTCGATTCCGCGCAGACGGTACAGGAAGCCCAACACAATGCCGGGAGCCGCGTTGCCTGCAACGATGTAGGTGATCACCTGCCAGGTCAGCGGAACCTCCAGCGCGGCGATCGCGGGCAGATGGAGCAGGCCAAACAGCAGTGCGGCGCCGATCACGGCAGCGGCCACGAAGCCGGCGTGGGGCTTGCCCTCGCGCTGTTGCAGAAAGCGCCATGGCAGCCATAGCAGGAATGTCATCAGGCCCCAGCGCATGAGGATTTCTTCAGTGGCGCCGCCATAGAGCAGTTTCGCGCTCAGTGGGATGTCGACCGTCGCGCCAGCCGCGAGCAGTGCCGCCGGCGCTGTGCGTGTCATGGCGCTCAGGAACAGGCCAGTGGCAACGCCGGCCACGAGCGCCGGCATGAGCTGGCGACGCAGCGGTGTGAGGGCGTCGCCGCCGAGCACCAGCGCCTGCAGGCACGGTGCGCCGAGTCCCAGCGGTGCGGAAAGAGAGAGTCCGGTCCACACCGCGAGGGCAGCGAGCAGACCGCCCTGCACCAGGCTGGCCGTCAACGCGAGCGGCATCGGCGGAGCCATGGGCATTCGCGCCAGCCATTGTGGCAGTGTGGTCAGCGTGAGCACGACGACCCCGGCCATGGCGATGAGCCAGAGCGTGATGCCAAGGCGAAGGCGCGGTGCGGAGGTCATCGGCTTCTCTGGGTCGACGCAATATATGCTGCGCAGGTCTTTGCGGACGCGGTGTCGCCGGGGCTCGGCCTGCCACGCCCGGTTGCCGGGGACGGACTCAGTCGGTCTTCTTGCGCTCGCCGTCGGCCACGGTCTTCAGCCTGCCGTTTCTGCGCAGGGCCTCGCGCAGCACATATTCGATCTGCGCGTTGAGCGAGCGCAGCTCGTCGTCGGCCCAGGCCTGCATCGCGTCGAGCACGGCGGCGTTGATGCGCAGCGGATAGGCTTTCTTCTCGCTCACGTCAGTGGTGCAGCGTGCCGGTGTTGACGACGGGCTGTGTACCTCGTTCGCCGCACAGGACCACGAGCAGGTTCGAGACCATGGCGGCCTTGCGCTCCTCGTCGAGGTTGACGACACCGCGTGCGCTGAGCTGGTCCAGCGCCATCTCGACCATGCTGACGGCACCCTCGACGATGCGCGCGCGAGCCGCGATGATGGCGCCGGCCTGCTGACGCTGCAGCATGGCCTGCGCGATTTCCTGTGCGTAAGCCAGATGGCTGATGCGCGCTTCGACGACGTCGACGCCGGCCCTGCCGAGACGTTCCTGGATCTCGTCGCGCAGGTGCTGGTTCACTTCCTTGCCATGGCTGCGCAGGCTGGGGGCTCCGGAATCGTGCGCATCGTAGGGATAGCTCGTCGCCATCTGGCGCAGCGCAGCTTCGGACTGGATCTGCACGAAGTTTTCGTAGTCGTCGACCTGGAACACGGCTTCGGCCGTATCGACGACCTGCCAGACCACGACCGCGGCGATCTCGATCGGATTGCCGTCGCTGTCGTTGACCTTGAGCTTGGACGACTCGAAGTTGCGCACACGCAATGACACCGCGCTCTTGGCGTAGAACGGATTGGTCCAGCGCAACCCCTCGGCGCGCACGGTGCCGGCATAACGGCCGAACAGCTGCATGACCTTGCCCTGGTTCGGCTGTACCTGGAAAAAGCCCTTGGTCAGGAATGCCAGCAGGCCGAACAAGAGCATGCCGCCGACAGGCCCCGACGGGCTGTGCGCGTTGGCGCCGTCGATGAACACGGCAATGGCGATCGCGAAGCCGACGACCAGCACCAGCAGCGTGGGAATTCCCGGCAGGGACCAGGCGGTGTTCTCGTTCATGGCGATGCTCCTCGGATGTTGGAGAAACGATATCAATTTGATATCAGATCACGCAACTGCCCCGGCCGCCTGCCGGAGTCGCTACCATGCGCCGCGCAGACACGCGGGAACCGGCATGCAGGCAGCGAAGACGGAATCCATCTGGCGCGACGGCGTGAATCTCGGCGTGGCGGCCTGGTCGGGCGACCTCGTCGCCGACGCGTGTGTCGTCGGCCTCGGCGGCAGCGGACTCACCGCGCTGGAGACGTTGCATCGAGCGGGTCTGCGCTGCGTGGGCCTGGACCGCCACGGCATCGCGGCCGGTGCAGCCGGCGCCAACGGCGGCTTCCTGCTCGCGGGTCAGGCCGAGTTCTACCACCAGGCGGTGGCGCGATTCGGCCGTGAGCGCGCACGCGGCATCTATGTCCTGACGCGGCAGGAACTCGAGCGGCGCTATGCCGACGCGGCCGATCTGTGCCGGCGCACGGGTTCGTTGCGCATTGCGGCCGATGCAGCGGAAGAGCGTGACTGCGTGCACCAGATCGAGGCACTACAGCGTGATGGACTGCCGGCAGAGCCCTATCTGGGACCGGAGGGCCGCGGCGTGCTGTTCGCCGACGACGGTCGGTTCGATCCCGCGCGCTACTGGCTCCGTCTCGCGACGTCGCTGGCCGCAGAAGGTGTATCGCTGCGCCGTGGCGATGTCGTGGACATCGCTCCGGGGGCGGTGACGACGACGCAGGGGCGCGTGCTCGCCGACCGCATTCTCGTCGCCGTCGATGGTGGTCTGGAGGATCTTCTGCCGCCGCTCGCGGGCGAGGTGCGTTCGGCGCGGCTGCAGATGCTCGCGACGGCGCCGGACACGTCGCTCACGCTGGCGCGCCCGGTATATTTCCGCCACGGCAACGACTATTGGCTACAGCGCGACGACGGTGGCATCGCACTCGGCGGCGGGCGCGACGTCGGCGGCGATGAGGAATGGTGTGCGTCCAGCGGGACGTCGCCGCGTGTGCAGGCTCACCTCGAGCATCTGCTGCGCAGCCATCTGGGCTGTACAGCGGCGATCACACACCGATGGTCCGCTCGTGTCGCCTTTACGCGCCGCGGACTGCCCGTATTCGGAGAAATCGCGCGCGGCGTGTTCGTGACCGGCGCCTACGACGGCACCGGGAACATCTTCGGCGCGCTGTGCGGACGCGCGCTCGCCGGACTCGCGCTCGGGCAGCGTGGCGAACTTGCGGAGTGGCTGGCGTCCTGACGCAGCGGGCACTGCGCAAGCGCCGCACCTGTCCTGCGCCCCAGACTGGCCCGTCTTTCTCACATCCGTTCGTGACGCGCCCGTCGAGATGCCGACCCGATGCGGACCGCGTGGCGGCGCAGGCGTAGTCGACATGACGTCGAGCCGACAAGCGTGAGCAGCGCGCGTCAGGGCGAGCGTATCGGCAGCCGCAGTAGAAGGGGTGTGAGAAAAGCGGGCTACCGGGTTATGTCCAGGCGCAAGAGTGGTACCGGCCAGCGTTCGCCGGTGACGTAGACCGTGCCGGCGTCCGCGCCGAAGGCGATGGCTTCGGCCTGTGCGAGCAAGGCGATCGGGTAGCTGCGCGGCGTACGGGCGAACACCTGCGCCCAGCCTTCGCCGGGCGCGCGGTCGTAGATCCAGACCGCGTTGTAGGTGAGCACCGCGGCGCGGCTTGCATCGCGGCTGATGGACAATGCGGTCGGACGTCCCGGCATCAGCCGGCGCTCGAAGTCGACGGTAGGCAGCACATCGTCGGCCGCGCGCAATGTGCCGATCAGCGTCGCGACGGTTTCGCCGGCGTTGCGCGGGCGCAGCGGCAACGACCAGACTTGCAGGGGCGTCGTGCGTTTCGTCAGCAACAGCACGGTTTCACCGAGGGTGTCGACGCCGACGGCTTCCACGTCGTGGGGCGCGTCGGCGTAGCGGAACGCGACCCGCCAGGCCGGTGCGGACTGGAACACGTGCTCGCGGGCATCGGCCGGAAAAACCGGCTCCTCGACGACGACCAGCTCGACGCGCGGGCGCACGCCGCCGTTGTCCCCGGTATCGGCGAGCAGCAGCCACGAACGGCCGTCGAGCGTGAACGCGGCCATGTCCTCCCAGTCGACTGGCCGGACGCCGGTGACGCGGAGCTGGGCCTGCACGCGGCCGCTGCCGTCGATGGCGTACAGGTCCGCCGGCGATCCCGAGTCGTTGTGCGTCCAGAAGCGGCCCGGTGTCGACGGCGATGCGGCCATGCCGCTGATTTCGCTGAGTCGACCGTCGCGCACGAGTCCTGCCACCTCCGGAACACGCTGCGCCATCGCCGTGGCCGACGCCGCCGCGAGTTGCGCGGCGGCAAACAGGTAAAGGGCGATCCTCATTTCGCGGACGCGGCGGCGGCCGGTTCCACCGCGTCGACGCGCAGGTTGCCGAGCGTGGTCACGCCCGAGAAGAAGCGCCAGGGATCGCCATCGCCGACGCCGAGCGCGATATGTCCCGTGTCGAAGCGGCCGAGTGCCGCGTCGAAGCTTTGCCAGCGCCCGTCGATCCACGCCTGCACCCAGGCATGCGGTACGAAGACGCGCTCGGCGTTGCCGAAGGATTCGACGAAGGCGAGGCCGGTCGCGATACGCGTCGGGATGCCATGGGCTCGGCCGAGTGCGGCCAGCAGCAGGGCATGCTCGGTGCAGTCACCCTGGCGCGACTGTGCCGTTTCGAGCGCCGACGCGTAGCCGACATTGAGGCCCTTCTTGTCGATGTAGCTGAACACGAATGCCTCGAGGTCGCGCATGCGCTCGGCCGGGCTCCTGTCACCGGCAGAGGCCTGCGCGGCCAGTCGCGTGATCTCGCCGGCATCGGACTGCAGCCACGCGTTGGGCTGGCTGTCGGCGGCCACCGGCGGCGGCTCGGCACCCGCGCGCGGCCGTGGCGACACGGTGACGACATGAACGTCGCCGCGACGCTCGACGTTCTGCTCGCCGGTCGCCGGAAAGCTCACGCCGACATCGGTACGACGCGCCCGCAGCGTGTAGCGCAGGGGCTTGGCAAGATCGCCGCGCCCGAGGCTGCGCGGCGCCGCCACCAGCGCCTGCTGCAAGGCATCGCCGGGTTGGTTCGGTGCGAGCGCGCAGGCCTTGTCGCAGGCCAGCACTTCGAGCTTGAGGCCCAGTTGCAGCAGGCTCACCTTGAGCACGCGGTAGTCCTTGTCCATCCAGTCGGTGCTGTTGAGCGGCAGGCCGGGCACCTTGAGTTCGCGATCGATGCGGACCAGCTCGCGCCGCCCGCCGGGCACGTCGACGTGTTCGGCGGGCCGGATGGTCGTGGTCAGTGGATACGCATCGAGATTCAAGGCCTGGTAGGCAAGACTGTCGTAACGCGTGCCGGGCTCGAGTCCGTGGGCGATCGCGTCGAGGCGCAGTCCTTCGCTGAACAACGCACCCTTGGGCCAGGCCGCGGTCGAGGTCTGGCTCAGGCCGCCGACACTGCGCGTCACGCGGATGGTGCCATCGGTCGCGATGGTGCCTTCGCTCGTGGACTCCACGCCGGACATGCGCGAGCGGGTGCGGAACGCGAGCGGCTTGCCGGCGTGCGTCTCTTCATGGGTCTCGCTGACTTCGAGCGCGATCGTGACCCCTGCGCGCTCTATGCCGAGGCTCATGTCCTGAGTGGTCACGACGCGGTCGTCGCGGACCTCGCGCCGGTTCAGCATGTGGCCGATTTTGCGTCCGTCGAGCGTGACGCTCATCCAGGTTTCGTCGGCCGCCGCCGTGGCGTCAGTGGACCCGGCAGTGAAGACAGTGAGCGAAGCCAGCAGCAGGCAGGCGATACGAGCGGATCGGCGCATAGGTGAAAGGGACCGGAAGCAGGGGATGGGGCAATGCAGTGTGCGGTTGCGAGTGTGCCAGAGCGGCGTTCGCGGAAACCGTGTCTGCGACCGCGTGACGCGCTGCGTGTTCCGCCGTCGGACGCGACGGGCGATGAGCCCTTACAATCCGGGACTTTTCTCGGATGGAGCGGGTGCATGAAACCCTTCGGTACGCCCGGTTCGCCCGGCGCATTGCGGCTGATGTTGCTGGGGTCGGGTGAACTGGGCAAGGAAGTCGCGATCGAGGCGCAGCGCTACGCAGTGGAAGTCATCGCCGTCGACCGCTATGTGAACGCACCGGCCATGCAGGTGGCGCATCGCAGTCATGTCATCAACATGCTCGACGCACAGGAATTGCGCCGCGTGATCGAGCTCGAAAAGCCCGACCTCGTCGTGCCCGAGATCGAAGCCATTCATACCCCCACCCTGGTCGAACTCGAGCGTGAAGGCCTGACCGTGATCCCCACAGCGCGCGCGGCCTGGCTCACCATGGATCGCGAAGGCATACGCCGTCTCGCCGCGGAGACCCTGGGACTGCCCACCTCGCCCTACCGTTTCTGCGATACCGCCGCCGAGTACCGCGAGGCCGTGCTCGCGCTGGGGTTGCCGTGTGTCGTCAAACCGGTCATGAGCTCGTCGGGCAAGGGGCAAAGCGTCGTGCGCAGCGAGGCCGACATCGCCCCGGCCTGGGACTACGCGCAACGCGGCGGCAGGGCCGGACAGGGACGCGTCATCGTCGAGGGTTTCGTCGCGTTCGACTACGAAATCACGCTGCTGACCGTGCGCCATCGCGACGGCACCGCGTTCTGCGCGCCGATCGGGCATCTGCAGATCGACGGCGACTATCGTGAGTCCTGGCAGCCGCAGCCGATGTCCTCGCTGGCGCTCGAGCGCGCCGAAGCGATTGCGTGCGCGGTCACCGGCAATCTCGGCGGTCACGGCGTGTTCGGTGTCGAGCTGTTCGTGCGCGGTGACGAGGTGATTTTCTCTGAAGTGTCGCCGCGTCCGCACGACACCGGCCTGGTCACGCTGATCTCGCAGGACCTGCCGCAGTTCGCGCTGCATGTCCGCGCGATCCTCGGCCTCCCGGTGCCCGGCATACGTCAGTTAGGTCCGTCGGCATCCTGTGCCGTGCTCGTGGACGGTGATGGCGCCGGGCCGACGTATCACGGTGTCGCCGACGCACTGGCCGAAGCCGACACCATGCTGCGTCTTTTCGGCAAGCCCGAAGTGCACGGGCGCCGGCGCATGGCGGTGACGCTCGCCCGCGCCGACGATATCGACACGGCACGTGCAAAAGCGCGGGCGGCGGCCGCGAAGATCCGGGTCGAGGTCTGAGCATCTGGCGCTTGGCCCCTGCGCGCGCCTCCGACTAGTATCGGCCCGATCGTCTGCGGAGCTGCGCGCATGCAAACCAATCTCGCCGGATGGGTAATCGGCACGATCGAACTCGTGGCGGCGCTGTTCCTCGTCGTGGTCGGGACGCTGATACTCGCGACGCTGGTGTTCTTCGTGGTCGACCGCAATCAGACGCGCAGTGCCGTGCTGCGCAACTATCCGGTCATTGGTCGGTTCCGCTACTGGTTCGAACATCTGGGTGAATTTTTCCGGCAGTACTTCTTCGCCATGGATCGCGAGGAACTGCCGTTCAACCGTGCGCAGCGCACCTGGGTCTATCGCGCGGCGAAGAACATCGACAACACGCGTGCGTTCGGCTCCACGCGCGACCTGCGGCCCGAGGGCACCGTGTTCTTCGTCAACACCGCTTTCCCGACGCTCGACGAGGATGCGGTGGCGCCACAGCCACTCGTGATCGGCCCCCATGCGCGGGAACCGTACGCGCATGCGGCATTCTTCAATGTGTCGGCGATGAGTTTCGGCGCGATCTCCGCGCCGGCCGTGCGTGCCCTGACAGCTGGCGCGCGCAAGGCGGGAATCTGGGTCGACACCGGCGAAGGCGGGCTGTCGCCCTATCACCTCGAAGGCGACTGCGCGCTCGTGTTCGAAATCGGTACTGCGAAATACGGTGTGCGTGACGCCGACGGGCGCCTCGACGACGCGAGGCTTCGCGCGATCGCGGCGCATCCACAAGTAAAGATGTTCAACCTGAAGCTCGGTCAGGGCGCCAAGCCGGGCAAGGGCGGTGTCCTGCCGGGGGCAAAGGTCACGCCGGAGATCGCGGCGATCCGCGGCATTCCGGTCGGCGCCGATTCGATAAGTCCGAATCGACATCCGGAAATCGACAATGTGGCGGACCTGCTCGACGTGATCGGCCACATCCGCGACGTGACCGGCAAGCCGACGGGCTTCAAGGCACCGCTCGGCGACGTAGCCTGGATCGCCGATCTGTGCGCCGAGGTGCATCGCCGCGGCGTTGCCAGCGCGCCTGACTTCATCGTCGTCGACGGTTCCGAGGGCGGCACCGGCGCGGCACCCCAGTCGCTCATGGACGGTGTCGGACTGCCGTTGCGCGAAGCCCTGCCATTGCTCGTCGATACCTTGATGCGCGGCGGCCTGCGTGAACGCATACGTGTGGTCTGCGCGGGCAAGTGCATTACGCCGTACGAAGTCGCCTGGGCGCTCGCGATGGGCGCGGACTTCGTCAATTCCGCGCGCGGCTTCATGTTCGCACTGGGGTGCATCCAGGCGCTGCAATGCAACCGCAACACCTGTCCGACCGGCGTGACGACTCACGATCCGCGCCTGCAGCGCGGGCTGGTCGTCACCGACAAGGCCGAGCGCGTCGCGCACTATGCACGTAACCTCATGTATGAGGTTGGCGTGATCGCGCACGCCTGCGGCGTGCGGGAGCCGCGCGAACTGCGTCGCTGGCACGCCCGCGTCGTCGGTGACGACGGGCTGTCCCGGCGACTCGACGAGCTTTACCCGTACGTGGTGCGGAGCTAGGCCTTGCGATGCGGATCCGCCGGGCCGCCTCGCCGCCGTGATCCTTTCATCAACCGTGTGTACGCGGCTCTGCCGCTGCGGCACCGTCGTCAACCGGAGCGCGCCTGTGAGTGACACGCAATACGCCGTCTTCCTGTTTCCCCAGGCGACAGAAGCCCTCGGCGAACCGATCAAGCCCTATCTGCTCGATGGCCCCGGCGGTGCTCACATCGTCTGCGCCGAAGTCGACACCTCCGGGCCCCTGTTCGGCATGACCCTCGTCGGCAAGGACGCGCGCGGCATGCCGAGCGAACTCGAGATCATGATTCCGCACGCGATGGTGCGGCTCGTCATGTCGGTGCACAGCGAGCAGGGCATCGGATTCGCACCGCACGCCAACTGAAGCCGGACCGTTCAGCGCGATCGCGGCAACACCAGCGCTGCCTTACGCCACGCCGATGTGGCGGCCGTGTCACATCGCCGCGCCGGCGATGCGATCGGCGAGCACCACGATACGGTTGAACTGCTGGTTGCGCAGGTCGATGCGACCATCCTCGTGACAGGCCGTCACGATGCCGGAAAGGCTCTGTCCGTCGAAATACACGGTGACGCCGCGCTTGTCGGCGGCGCTGGCCTCGAGCAGGGCCTTGAACGGTCCTTTGCACTGGATCGCGTTGCCGGTGGCCGGGTCCTGCGCATGGGCCGCGCCGGTGGTCGCGATCAGCAGGGTCAGCAGCAGGCGGGACGAGTGTGACATGGGAACTCCGGTTCGGTGGTTGCGACTGGACTGCAGAACGACGCGTGCCGTTGCGAGCGAACAGCCGCTTCACGCCTCCGGGCCGGCATCCGGTGCTGCCGGATCAGCGGCGACCCAGTCGCCGCGCACCAGCAGTTCCAGCGGTCGATAGCGGCGTTTGTAGTCCATCTTCGGATGGCCGGCGATCCAGTAGCCGAGATAAACGTGCGGCAGCCCGGCGCGTGCGGCCCAGTCCAGCTGCGACAGGATCGCGAAGGTGCCGAGGCTGCGCGTGGTTTCGGCCGGATCGTAAAAGGTATACACGGCCGAAAGCCCCTGCGGGCAGACATCGGTTACCGCGACGCCGAGCAGCCGGCCGTTGCGGCGGAGTTCGAGGAACTGCGTCGGGCTCCAGTCGGTGAACAGGAAGCGTGAAAAATCGTCGGGCTGGGGAGAGTCCATGCCACCGCCGCTGTGGCGGCCGGCCAGGTAGCGCCGATAGAGCTGGAAATACTCTTCGGTGAAACGCGCGGGCTCGATGCGGATTTCCAGGTCGGCATTGCGCGCGTGGCAGCGGCGCTGGCTGCGGTCGGGTGCGAATCGCGCCACGTCGACGCGGCAGGGCACGCAGGCGCGGCAACTGCCGCAATGCGGGTGATAGACATGGCCGCCGGCGCGACGGAAGCCGCGCGCCAGTGCGAGGCCGTAGACAGCGGCCAGGTGCGGTGCACTGGGATCGATGACGAGATTCTGGGCGATGCGGCCAGCGAAGTAGCCACAGTCGTGCGGCAGCGTCTGGAACAGTCGGACGACATCGGATTTCATCGGCGCATCCCGGGGGGCCGTCGGCACGGATTCTACGTCGCCGCGGGCATCCTGGCCGAGTTCGTACGGCGCTCGTCGGCGGCACGGCTCTGGGGCAGGGTAACTGCCCGTGCGACGTTCAGTGGGTCGTGACCGGAATGACCTGCGGTTTCGGCGGTTCCTCCGGAGCATTGAATGTATTGCAGGAGCGGACCGACAGCAGCATGACGGCGACCCCGACCAGCGACAGCGTGACCAGACGCATGCGGCCCGCGACGGCGCGGTGGCGTGCCTGTCCGGTGAGCGGCTCGCGTGAGGCGGCGAGCTCTTCCGCATAGCGTACCGGCGGTTCGATGCCGGCTTCGCGCAGCAGCTCGCGCGCCCGCGTCTGGTCGTTCGCATTGACGACCCATACCTGTGGCCAGCTGCTGGCATCCGGGCGATTCGTATAGCTGAATCGCTTCCAGTCGCCGCCCTTGTAGTTCGAGCGGTTGGTCACCGATGTCTCGATGCCGTGCTCGGTCATGAGCGCGACCACGCGGTCGATGTTTTCCTGGCGCAGCGACGTGTAGATCTGTCTCATCGGCGAGTGTTCCGTCGTACCTGGCGAAGGGCCGTCATTGAGTCAGGCGTATCAGGCCTTCCTGCGCCGTGCTCGCGACGAGCACGCCGGTGTGGTCGTAGATCATGCCGCGTGCGAGGCCGCGCGCATTCTGTGCGCTCGGGCTGTCACAGCTGTACAGCAGCCATTCGTCGGCACGGAACGGACGGTGGAACCAGAGCGCGTGGTCGAGACTGGCCATCTGCACGTTGGGCTGGAAATAGGAAATGCCGTGCGGGAACGTGGCGGTACCGACGAGGTGGAAGTCGGACGCATAGGCGAGCAGGGTGCGGTGCAGTTCCGGCGAATCCGGTGCGCGTTCGGTCAGGCGGAACCAGACCTGCTGATACGGCGGCCGTTTCGGCGGATTGAACTCGTCGCGCGGATACACGTGGCGAAATTCGAAGGGTCCCTTCATGCCGAGCCAGCGCTGCAGCTTGACCGGCACGCGTTCGAGCTGTTCGGGCGGGATCGGGGCGGGCGGCGACAGGTCGTCCGGCCTGGGCACCTCGGGCATCGACAGCTGGTGACCGACTCCGTCTTCAACGATCTGGAAGCTGACCGAACAGGTGAAGATCGGCTGACCGTGCTGGATGGCGACGACCCGGCGCACCGAGAAACTGCTGCCGTCGCGCGTGCGTTCCACGGAGTACACGATCGGCGCGTCGATGTCGCCGGCGCGCAGGAAGTACGCATGCAGCGAATGCGCGTGGCGCGGCGCATCGACTGTCTTCTGTGCGGCCGACAATGCCTGCCCGAGGACCTGCCCGCCAAATACATATTTCGTGCCGATGTCGCGGCTTTGGCCGCGAAACAGGTTGTCCTCGAGCCGCTCGAGCGCGAGGAGGTCGATGAGTTCATGAACGACGTGGGTCATCGGGACGGGACTTGCGGTGGGGCGCGCATTGTATGCGTCTGGCCCGCACTTCTCACATCCGTTCGTGGTGAGGCTGTCGAGACGCCCTCCTGATGTGCGCCGCGGACGGTGTGGCGGCAAAGGGTAGTCGACACGACGACACGAAGGAGCAGCGCGCGTCAGGGCAAGCGTATCGGCGGCCGCCGTAAAACGAGTGCGAGAAGTGCGGGCTAGGAGCCGGCGCGTTCGCGCGGCGCGGTCACTGCGGGAAATGGGCCGTCCGGTGCCACCGCCCCGACCGACAGCACGAAAGCCATGCCCTGGTCGACGCTCCAGTCGGTCGATATCAGACGCTCCAGCGGTACGATTTCGAGATAGCCGCCGGTCGGATTCGGCGTCGTGGGCACATAGACCGCTGCAAGCTGTACGCCGTCGGCCCCTTCGAACACGCGGGTCACGAAGCCGACGGACTTGAGTCCCGCCGACGGAAAGTCGATGAGGACGACGCGTTGCGTGCCGTCGGGTTTGCTCTGCAGCAGCGCCATGAGTTTCTTGGTGCCGCCATAAATTGAATGGACCAGCGGAATGCGCTCCATGAGCGCGTCGAGTGCCGCCAGCAGGCGCTGCCCGAACACCCGGTTGGCGACAAGGCCTATCAGATACAGGATGGTCAGGGTGGCGACGAAGCCGATGATGTTGATGAACCAGGCTTCCGCAAACAGCGTGCGCAGGCGGGGAAAGACGGCGGCGAGCCATCCGAACAGCGCGCCGATCAGCGGCGAGCCGAACTCGGACAGCAGCGATGCGATGAAGCGGAACACGATGAACGTGATCCACAGTGGCACGACGGTCAGGATGCCGGTTATCAGGTAGCGCTGCAGGTGCAGCGCGCGTCGCCGCGGGACGGCGGGTGAATTCATGGCGTGACCGCCGTCGCTGCGCCGTCGAGTTCGCGCACGAGCCGGAAACCGACTGTCGTGTAGCCGGTGCCGGTATCGCTGGTGCCGCGTCGCCCAGTGGCGGTCTCGTCGGGGCCGTCGCGCCAGGAGGTGCCGCGGAACACGCGCTCGGAGCAGTCGCCCGAGTCGCAGCCGGTCGTCCATTCGCTCGCATTGCCTGCGAGGTCGTGGACGCCCAGCGAACTCGCCCGGTAGCGGCCGACCGGCGAGGTGTGCGCTCGGCCATCCGAACACTTGTAGCGGCTCGCGAGCGTCCAGCGCGTGCCCATGCTGGCGTCGGCGATGTTGCCCAGTTCGCAGCCGCCGCCGCGTGGCAGGCTTGCCGCGGCATGCAGCCATTCGGCCTCGGTAGGCAGGCGATAGCGAGCACCGGTCTCGGCGCTCAGCCAGCGTGCATACGCCGTGGCGTCCTGCCAGCTCACGCAGACCACGGGCTCGTCCTCGTCCTGGGCGAAGTCCGGATCGCGCCACTCGAGGCTCTTGAGACGCGACAGGGGCCGCAACGGTTCGCGACAGCGTGCGGCCGGACGGTCGGTCGCGCGCACGAAGCGGGCGTACTCGGCGCGCGTGACCTCGGTGCGGCCCATCTCGAATGCGTGGTCAAGGCGGTTACCGTCGACTTCGACCGGCACGTAGACCAGTGCGGGCTCGAGTTCGCTGCGCTGTCGGGTGCGCGTCGCGAGTTCGCGCTCGGCATCCTGCCATCGTGCCAGCAGGCTGGCCTGGTCCTGGGCCAGCAGGAGTGCGGCCGGCTTCAATACGGCCAGCTGCGCGGTCGACCCCGCTTTCAGTGCCGCCTGCAGACGTTGCTCGAACAGCGTATGGCGGCCCGCGAGAAAGCCGGTCCAGGCCGGACTTTCCCGCAGCTGCGCGCGGTCCGCCAGCAGCCGCGCCTGCTCGTAGAGGCCGCGCAGCCGCTCCGTATCGCCCGTCTGCAGCGCCTGGTCGACATGTTCGCCAAGCGCGGCGAACACGCCACTGATGCCTTCGCGCGCAGTCGTGTTGGCCGGGTCGAGCGCGAGTGCGGCGAGATACGACTCGGCGGCGTTGTCGCCGGACGGGGTCACGATCTTGCCGTCGTTGAGCTGGCGCACGGCCTTGTCGAGCAGGCTGGTCATGCGTACGGCCGCGGCTGCGGCGGCAGCCTCCGGGCTGTCGGCGCTGCGGGCCGCCGGGTCACCGTCCCCGGCTCCGGCTCCGGCGGCCTCCGCGGAGTCGCCGAGCGGTGGCACGGTGACGAAGCGCGCCTCGGGAGACAGGTCGCCCTTGGGCCAGAGCAGCATTGCGAGCAGGACGAGCGTGCCGGCGATCGCCGCGACCCCGACCCAGATACTCGCGGGCCATTCGCGCACCCGTTCGCGCCAGGCAGTCGCCACGGGCGCGTCCCGCCTCAGCTGCAGCTCGCGCTCGACGGCGTCGAGACCGGTGAGGAGTTCATCCGCCGTGGCATAGCGCTGCGCCGGATCCTTGGCCAGCAGCTTGTCCATGAGAGGCTGCCACGGCCGCCGCTGGGGTGGCAGGCGCGGCACCGGCTGCTCGACGTGAGCGAGCGCGACGGACAGCGCGTCAGGGCCGTGAAACGGCAGATCACCGGTCAGCAGCTCATAGGCCATGACGCCGAGGCTGTACAGGTCCGAGCGACCGTCGAGGGCCTGGCCGCGGGCCTGTTCGGGGCTCATGTAGCCGGTCGAGCCCAGGGTGGCGCCCTCACGCGTGACGCGCGCATCGGAATGACGTGCCAGTGCGATGCCGAAGTCGGCGAGCTGCGGCCGGTCGAGCTTGTCAAACAGCACGTTTTCCGGCTTGACGTCGCGATGGACGATGCCGTGCTGGTGCGCATAGCCCAGCGCCTGGGCCAGGCAGCGCAGGATTTCGATGATCCGGTGCTGGTCACCGCCGTCCTTGCGGTCGGACAGGTCGCCGTTCGGCAGGTAGGGCAGCGTGTAGTAGAGGTGACCGCTGGAGGCGCGGCCGACCTCGTAGATGCTGACGATATGCGGATGATCGAGCTTCGCGATC
The DNA here is from genome assembly GCA_045864815.1 of Rhodanobacteraceae bacterium. Classification (GTDB taxonomy): domain Bacteria; phylum Pseudomonadota; class Gammaproteobacteria; order Xanthomonadales; family Rhodanobacteraceae; genus Tahibacter. The sequence goes on from BTVG01000013.1 coordinate 73,333, forward strand.
ACGCGAGCTTCGTTCTCGAAGCGCTTGATCAGGTCTTCGCTCGGTGCCCGGTCGGCGCCCAGCACCTTGATCGCGACCTCGCGGTCGAGCGCGATCTGTACCGCGAGGTAGACCGTCGCCATGCCGCCCTGGCCGAGCTGGCGCGTGATGCGGTACCCGGGAATTTCAAACGGAATGCCCGGATTGGCGGTCATCGGCCGAGGAGGGGACAGGGGAAACGGCCTGCATTCTATCGGAAGCGGTGTAGGGGAATGGTTGCGCCGGTATGAAAACGCGTCGCTGGCGCCGGGGCCGGGTGCATGGCAGGCTAGTCCGGCCATGAGTTCCGCGCCCACCCCCGTTCCCGCCTCCCGGTCCGCCGCCCCCGTCGCCCGGCCGGGACGGCCGGTCGTGGTTGCCCTGATCGGGCTGCCCGGCGCCGGAAAGAGCCTTGTGGCCCGGGCGCTGGCCGACCAGCTTGGTTACCGGCGCATCGACCGCGACGCGATCCGGCATGCCATGTTCCCGCGTTGCAGTTACAGCTTCGTCGAGAAGCGCGCCTCGTTCCGCGGCGTGCTGCTGGCGCTGGAAGTCAATTGCATGCTCGGCGAATCCAGCGTCATCGACGGCTGCACGTTCTCGCGCCGCGCCGACCTCGCGCGCGTCGACCAGGTCGTGAAGCAACATGCCTACACGCCGATCCCGATCTTTCTCGATTGTCCGTCGGAGCTCGCGCGCGAACGCATCGCGCGCGACGTCACGGAGAACCGCCATCTCGCCCGCGACCGCAATCCCGACGTCGTCGGAGAAGTGCTCGCGCGCATGGAGCCGCCGCCGCCCGGCGCGCTGAGCATCGACGCGCGCCTGCCGGCGGCCGAGGTCTGCCGGCTCGCCGTCGAGGCCGTGGCCGACATCGCCGGCATCCCACGCTGAACCCGCGCAGGCCGGCGCCGCGATGGCGCCGGCCTGTGGGATCGGACATCAGCGCGTGCGCTCGAGCGTGTAGTTCGGATCGAGATAAACGCTCTGCGGCCGCGCCACGAGCTGGCCGCGGTTGATGCGCGCGTCGCGCCAGACTGAAACCTCACCGGTCGCCGCGTCGCGCAGCACCAGATGGCCGTAGCCGTAATCGCCGTCGCCGACCACGCCGAGATGGACGCCGCCGACCACCGCGCTGGTCGCCGTGGGCAGCGCCGCGCTATAGGTCTGGCGTGGCCGACCCTGGTCCATCAGGCTCACGATGACGTTGCTGGCGTCCTGCCAGATCAGGTCGTCGTAGCCGTCGCCGTTGATGTCCACCGCGGCGACGAGCTGCGCATTGTTCGGCGGCCGCATCCCATAGGTGTTCAGCGGCTTGTTGCCGTCCATGAGCCAGATCGTGATTTCGCCGCTACTGCGGTTGCGCCAGACGAGATCGGTCAGGCCGTCGCCGTTGAATTCGCCGCTGAGCACGAAGTCGTATTCGAGGTTGATGTCGAGACGGTCGGCGCGCTCGCAGCCATCGACGACGAAGGCGCAGTGCACCAGCAGCCAGCCGTCGGACGGATCGCGCACGATCGCATCGGCGCGCACGTCCTCGTCCGCCTGCAGCAGATCCTTGATTTCCGCATTGGCGCGGATCTTGCCGCTGTACATCGGACTGCGCTGGCCGCGCGCGTCGATCTGCTGGTAGATGCCGCTGCTTTCGCGCACGACCATGCCGTCGAGCCGGGCGCCGCCGAAGCGTTCGCTGTCGATCCAGGCGTCGTCGGGATTGCTGCTCAGGCGGCGCCAGGTGCGCATCGGCGTTTCATAGTATTCGCGGTCGCCGTTGGACAGATCGCGCCGCACGGGCGAGGAATAGGTGTAGTCCAGAGTCGCGATCGTCGGCCGGAATATCACCACCGTCTGCGGCGCGGCGTTGGTCGGCGCGTGGTAGCCGTCTCCGGCGTATTCGGCTTCGATCTGGTAGCGGCCGGCATTGACGAAGAAGCCCTGCGCCGGCGTGGCCAGCATTGCGCGGCCGCCGCTGATCCTGGCGCGGCCGAGTTCGCGGCGTTCGGTCGCGCTGCGCGCATAGAACACAATCTCGCCCGTCGGCGGATGGCTGGCGCTGCCGCTGATCGTGGCGCTGACGGGGAGCGAGGCGTCCATGGCCGGACGCGGCGAACCGATCGTGGTCAGTGCGAGTGCGGGCTGTACCGCGGCGTCGAGCTTCAGGCAGCGCGACAGTTCCGAGGTGTTGCCGGCCGTGTCGGTCGCCGTCGCGCTGACCTGATCGCCGGCGCGCAGGCCGCCGAACGGGCGCTGCGGGAACAGCGTGGAGAATGTCGCGACGCCGCTGCCGTCGGTGTCGACATCGGTGCTGCCGAGGTAGAAATCGGCCGCACCGCTGCCGCTGGGGTGGCAGCTGGCCGCGACGAAGAACTCGATCGTGTAGCGGCTGCGCGGCGTGGAATCGAGTCGCCCTTCGACGCCGCCGGCCGCGCTCGCGGTCGTGAGCTGGGGGCGGTTCTGCAGGCCGTTCGGGCCGCTGTCGGTGTCCTGCGGGTCGTTGGTCAGCGGCGCGAAATGGTTGGCCGCGTCCAGGCCGATCAGCGGGTAGGCCACGTCGAACAGCAGATTGCGGCTCAGCCGGTTGCCGCTGCCGGCCAGGGTCGGCGGCGACTGCAGCGCGTCGCCGAGCAGCAGACCGGAATTGGCCCGGCCGATGATGTTGTCGCTGACGAGGTTGTCCTGCGCGTCTTCGCTCAGGCGCACGGCGACGTCGACGTAGGCGTTGCCGACACCCCAGACGTCGCGGCCGAACACGTTGCGCTGGATCTTGTTGCCGCTCGTCGGATTGAGGTTGCCGCCGAGCAGGCGTATCGCGTTGTCCATGATCTGGGTGAAGCGGTTGTCGGCGATCACTGAATCGCGCAGGCCGAAATAGCTCTTCTGCACGTCCGCCGAGTAGACGTTCAGCAGGTGCCGGGGTGGATTGACCGCGATCTTTCCCGACAGCAGGCCGTCACCCAGGATCATGGCATCCATAGGGCTGCCGCCGATCGGATCCATGCCGAGCCAGTTGTTCTGCACGACATGGTTGGCGCCGGTGATCAGGATGCCGGAGCGCGCGCCGTAGATCAGGTTGCCGCTGGTCGGCTGCGGCCCGCCGATGACGACGCCGTTGGCGCAGACCGCGCCGATGCCGACGCCGCCGTAAGGTTCCGGCGTGCCGTCGGCATGGATGCCGATCACGTTGGCCGTCGCGCGCACGCCGTCGGCCATGATCAGCAGCGCCGGCGACGTGCCGTGGCCGTTCACGAAGGCGAAGCCGTTGACGATGCTGTTTTCCGCGCCGCGCGCGAACATCAGACCGTATTCGGTGTTGCCGGTGTCGATCTCGATCATGAACCGGCCGTTGCCGACCGATGTCGGCGGGATCGCGCCGGGCTGCGAGTAGCCGCGCACGATCACCGGCGTCTTGAACTCCGGCAGATTGGATCGCGGCACGATGCGCCAGGGGCCGCTGCCGAACGCATTCGTGTCGATGTTGAAATCGATGGTGCTGCGGTCGGCATTGGCATTGGCCTGGTTGATCGCATCGCGCAGGGTGCCGGGACCGGAATCGCCGGGATCGGTGACGACGAAGCGGCTTTGCGCGGCGGCGTTGGCTGTGGCGAACAGTGCCGCCGCCGCGAACAGCCAGGCGCGGATGTGGCGCAAGGGTTTCGGGGACTGGGGTGTCGGGGACATACGGGATCCTCGCAGGGGGTACACGGGCAGCGGCCTATTCGAGGCCGTTGTAGAAAATCGCGTCGTGGCCGGCGATGGCGAGATGCCAGAACACATCGGCCGTGCCGTTGCTGTCGCCGGCGAGCAGATTGCCGGCCTGGGACTCGAACACGCTGGTCGCAGCGTCGGCGCTGAGCCCGATGCCGGTGCCCGACAGGGCGTTGCCGATCGCGCCGTCGGGCGCGCGGCTCAGCAGCGCGAGATCGCCGGTCGGTGCATGCCAGCGGAACGCCTGTGCCGCGGCGCCGGCCTGCAGATCGCAGAGCATGACGACGTGGCCGCTGTCGGCGACCTTGGGATTGCGGCAGGCGCTCGCGTTCTGCGCCAGCGGCGGGGAGAACGCCGCGGCCTGCGGCAGCGGTACTGCGACCAGGGTGCCTGCCTGCCGGTCGCGCAGAAACACGCGGCTGGTCGCGCCGGCGACGAGGTTCGCGGCGAACGAACGAAACGCCACGTAGCGGCCCGACGACGAGATCGCGGCCTGGTCCGACAGGCTCGCACCGGCGAGGCCGGCGGCGGATTCGCTGATCCGGTTCATGGTCGCCGCGGCGCGGTCGCGCAGATACACCTGCTGCACGCCGCCGGTGTTGCCCGACACCATGTTGGAGGCGGGGCTCGCGAAGACCACATAGCGGCCGTCGCCCGACAGCGCGGCGTTGGACAGCGCCGCGGCGTTGTCGTCGGCCGCGTTGCCGGCCGCGTTGCGGCTGATCAGCTCGACCGTGCCGTCGACGAAGTCCTTGACGAAGATGTCGGCGCGGTTGTTGCCATCGCTTGCTACGAGATTGCTCGCGAAGGACTGGAACGCGACGAAGCGGCCGTCGGCGGAGATGGACGGATAGCGCGACTGGTCGTTGCCGGCGACGCCGCCGGCGGTTTCGCTCGCGCGCCGCGTGATGCCGCTGCCGCTCTCGGTGCGCAGGATCTGCAGGCCTGCCGGGCCGGAACCGAGATTGTCGGCCAGGCTTTCGTAGGCGACGTAGCGTGCGAGCAGAGACGCGACCGGCAGATAGCAGTTGCCATTGGCCGGCGCGCCGTTCGTGCTGCGGCTGAGCAGGCGCAGCGCGGCGCCGTCGGGACGGAATTCGTACACATTGAGCGACGTGTTCGCTGCGGCGCCGAGATTGTTCGCCGTGGAGGTGAACACGATGCGCAGGCCGTCGGGCGACACGGCGGGATCGCGCAGCAGCGCATTCGGTTGCAGGCCGCTGCGCCCGACCACGCGGCCGAACACGGCCTGCGACTGTGCCAGGCCCGGCAGTGCCAGGACGACGACCAGCAGTATCCCTACGGTGCAGCGGCGCATGCGCGACTCCCCGCGCCGTCAGGGGCGGCGCTGGCAGTGGATACGCGCTAGAGGGCAGAAGACCTTAACCGGCGTCGCCGGAACGTCCCGGCACGATGCCGGCGCCGAGACCGGTCAAGGCGGTGAATGCGGCATGGTGTCGGACGTTGCACGAGCGACAACGTGTTTCCAGGCGGTCTCTGCGAGGTGGGCACCGCCGTGTCGCAGGGCCGCGAGCAATCGCCTCTATGGCGTTGCGTCGGCTGCGCTACGGTCGCGCTTGCGCCGGATGTAGAGCTGCTTGCGCACGCGTGCGACGAGCTCGCCGCTCGCGGTCTTCACCTCGGTATCGAACCAGCGCAGGCATTTCTCGCCGTTTGCGGTCGCGGCGCGCAGCTCGTCGAGGACGGCGTCCTCGACGAGGAAATCCGCATAGACGTCTTCACGCCCCGGCGCGATGAAATCGACCGTCGCAGACTTGTCCCAGACGACGTAGTCACGTCCCAGGCATTCCATGACGAGAATCATCCAGAACGGATCGGTCATCGCGAACAGGCTGCCGCCGAAATGCGTCCGCACGTAATTGCGGTTGTACCAGGCCAGCCGCAGGCGCACCCGCGCGCGGCGCCAGTCGGACGCGATGGACTCGACGCGGACGCCGCTGAACAGAAACGGCGGCCACAGGTTCATGAAGCGGCGCAGGCGCGCCGGTGTCATCGTCACGCGCCGCTCAGAACAGCACGGCCGACATCTTGCGCCGATAGGTGCCGACCAGATCGGCATCGTCGAGCACATTGAACGCGGCGATGAGACGCTTCCTGGCCTGGCCGTCCTGCCAGTCGCGCTGGGTCTTGAGAACGTGCAGGAACTGTTCCAGTCCGGCGGCGGATTCGCCGGCGATCAGCAGCCGGATGCCGAGCAGGTCACGTGCGGCGAGGTCGCCCGGGTCGCGTTCGACCCGGCCAACGAGCTCGGCCAGCGACGGCGCGCCGTCGAGCGCGCGGGCGAAATCGAGCTGGCCGCGCAGGCGCTTGGCCTTGTCGTCCGCCGCGAACTTCGGCGGCAGCGCATCGAGTTCGGCTTCGGCCGCGTCGGCATTGCCCGCCTGCATCAGCGCGAGCGCGAGGTCGAGCTTCAGTTCCGGCTTGTCGGGATTCGCCGCGATCTCCTGCTGCAGGCGGTTGATCGCCTCGGCCGGCGTCTCGTCGTCGCTCAGTTCTTCGGGTTCTGCCATTGCCGCGCCCGGCACGATCCCGTGCCGGGACAGGAATTCGCGAATGGCCGGTTCCGGTTGCGCGCCCATGAAGCCGTCGATCATCTGGCCGTCCTTGAGCAGCACCACGGTGGGCAGCGAACGGATGCCGAAGATCGCGGCGAGCTGCATTTCGGCTTCGGTGTCGACCTTCGCGAGCCGGAATGCGCCGGCGTACTCGCCCGCGAGTTTTTCGAGCACGGGCTTGAGCTGGCGGCAGGGTGCGCACCAGTCGGCCCAGAAATCGACGAGCACGGGGGTCTGCAGCGAGGCCTTGATGACCTCGTTCTCGAAATTGGCTTCTGTGGCGTCGAAGACGTGGGCGGACTCGGCCATGGCAGGCTCCTTGAAAGATCGTCGCGATGTAGGTGCGCGAGGGTAAGCGATCAAGGGCTGCGGCTGGTGGACGATGGACCGATGGCGCGTCCTGCGTGGCGCGATGCGGTCAGCCCGGATCGCACCTGCGATGATCCCCGCTGGGTCCGCCGCCCCGGCTGGAATGCGTCACGGCATGCGATACACGACGCCATCCTTCATGACGAAGCTGACCTTCCGCATGACGCCGATGTCCTCGAGCGGATTGCCTGGCACGGCGACCACGTCGGCGAATTTGCCTGCGGCCAGGTTGCCCAGGTCGTCAGTCATGCCGAGCAGTTCCGCCGCGCGCGTCGTGGCGGCCTGCAGGGCGAACATCGGCGGCATGCCGGCTTCGACCATGAGCTCGAATTCGCGCGCGTTCTGGCCGTGCGGGAACACGCCCGCGTCGGTGCCGAAGGCAATCCGGACCCCGGCCCTGTAGGCGGCGCCGGCCGTGCTCTTGATCTTGGGGCCGATCGCGAGTGCCTTGGGGCGCACGATCTCGGGGTAATAGTTCGGCTCTGCCGCGGCTTTCTCCGACACGAAGGTGCCCGCGATGATGGTCGGCACATACCAGGTGCCGTGCTTCTTCATCAAAGGAAACAGTTCCTCGTCCATCTGGGTGCCGTGCTCGATCGACGTGACGCCCCCCAGGATCGCGCGGCGCATGCCCTCCTTGCCGTGCGCGTGCGCCGCAACGGTGAATCCGTAATCCTTCGCCGTATCGACTACGGCCTGGACTTCCTCGACGGTGAACTGCGGGTTGTCGCCGCTCTTGGCGTAGGACAGGACGCCGCCCGTGGCCGTGATCTTGATCAGGTCGGCGCCGTCCTTGTAGTGCTGGCGCACCGCCTTGCGTGCGTCGTCGACGGTGTTGATGACGCCGTCCTCCGGCCCCGGGTCGGGCAGCAGACCACGGCGGGCACCGTTGCTGGGGTCCGCGTGGCCGCCGGTGGAGGCGATCGACTTGCCCGCGGTGAAGATGCGCGGCCCCTTCAGCATGCCCTGGTTGACCGCATTGCGCAGCGACACCGACACGCCGCCGCCGCGTTCGCCGAGATCGCGCACGGTCGTGAAGCCGGCCATCAGCGTGCGTTCGGCGAACACCGCGCCCTTGAACGCGATGTCGGCGTCATTGAGACGGAAGCCCTCCGAATACGCGTCGCGGCTGGTTTCCGAGGTCAGATGCGTGTGCATGTCCATGAGGCCGGGCAGGCAGGTGCTGCCGGCCGGGAGGTCGATGACGCGCGCGCCCGCAGGAGTGGTGGTACCCGGCTGAACCTCGCGGATGCGATTGCCCTCAATGATGACGGTGGACGCGCCCAGCAGCTTGCCCGCCGCCGTGTCGACCAGGGCCGGGCAGTGCAGGGCAGTGGCGCCGTCGGCGGCTGCGGCGGACAGGGGGGAGAGGAGAACGAGCGGGAGGACACGGCGAGGCAGCAGGCGCATGGGGCGAACTTCCGGCAGAGGACACGAAGGTCCGATCATAGCGGGCGGCGAAACGCCGGCCCGTGTCGTTCGGCAGGGGGCAGGCTTGGCGGGGTTGCTGCGCTGCGGTAGTCTGCGGCGACTCTTCCCTGACCCGCCGCGCGGTCATCGCCGCGTGGCCGCCATTTCCCCCATGCACGAAACCTACGATCCCGCTGCGGTCGAAACCGCGGCGCAGAAATTCTGGAACGACACGCGCGCCTTCGAAGTGAAGGAGGTCGACGGCAAGCCTAAGTACTACTGCCTGTCCATGCTGCCCTATCCCTCGGGTGCGCTGCACATGGGCCATGTGCGCAACTACACGATCGGCGACGTGATCAGCCGTTACCAGCGCATGCAGGGCAAGAACGTGCTTCAGCCCATGGGTTGGGATGCGTTCGGTCTGCCCGCCGAGAACGCGGCGATCAAGAACAGCACCGCGCCGGCCAAGTGGACCTACGCCAACATCGAGCACATGAAGGCGCAGCTCAACCGCATGGGGTTCGCCTACGACTGGTCGCGCGAGGTCGCGACCTGCCGGCCGGAGTACTACCGTTGGGAACAGCAGATGTTCACGCGCCTGTTCCGGCAGGGGCTGGTCTACCGCAAGATGAGCGTGGTCAACTGGGATCCGGTCGACCAGACCGTGCTTGCGAACGAGCAGGTCATCGACGGTCGCGGCTGGCGCTCCGGCGCTGTTGTGGAAAAGCGAGAAATTCCACAATGGTTTCTCAAGATAACGGCCTACGCCGAAGAGCTGCTGACCGAGCTGGACAACCTGCCGGGCTGGCCCGACGCGGTCAAGACCATGCAGCGCAACTGGATCGGCCGCTCGGAGGGTCTCCAGATCCCGTTCGGCATCGACGGCAGCGACGAGACGCTGGAGGTGTTCACGACACGTCCCGACACGCTGATGGGGGTCACCTTCGTCTCGGTCGCGGCGGAACATCCGATCGCACTCGCAGCGGCTGAGGGCAATGCCGACCTCGCGGCCTTCATCGACGAGTGCCGTCACGGGGGCACGGCCGAGGCCGAGCTCGAGACGCAGGAAAAAAAGGGTGTCTTCACCGGCGTCTACGCGCTGCACCCGATCACCGGCGAGCGCGTGCCGGTCTGGGCCGCGAACTTCGTGCTCATGGGCTACGGTACCGGTGCCGTCATGGCCGTGCCGGGGCACGACCAGCGCGACTGGGAGTTCGCCCAGACCTACCACTTGCCGATCAAGCTCGTGATCGTCAACGAGGACGTGCGCGACGCGATCGAGGAACTGCGTCGTGACGTCGCCGTCGGCGGCGATGCGATGACGACCGCGCTCGGCGCCGGCGCGCCGCGCGACGTGTACGAGCCGGCCGCCGCGGTGCAGATTATCGAAGAGTTCCGGCTGCGCGTGCTTGCCGACGGCGCCTACACCGAGCGCGGCTATCTCGTGAACTCGGGCGAGTATGACGGCATGGACTACGCGCAGGCATTCGCCGCGCTGGCCGCGCGCTTCGGCCCGGCGTCGCGCCGCGTCAACTATCGCCTGCGCGACTGGGGGGTGAGTCGCCAGCGTTACTGGGGCTGTCCGATTCCGATCATCTACTGCCCGCAGTGCGATGCGGTGCCCGTGCCCGAGGAGCAGCTGCCGGTCGTGCTGCCCGAGGACGTTGCCTTCAGCGGGGTGCAGTCGCCGATCAAGGCCGATCCGGAGTGGCGTCGCTGCGTGTGTCCGCAGTGCGGCAGCCCGGCGGAGCGCGAGACCGACACGTTCGACACCTTCATGGAATCGAGCTGGTACTACGCGCGCTACACCTCGCCCGGCGCGAATGCGCAGGTCGATGCCCGCGCCAACTACTGGCTGCCGGTCGACCAGTACATCGGCGGCATCGAGCACGCGATCCTGCACCTGCTGTATTTCCGCTTCTACCACAAGCTCATGCGCGATGCGGGGCTGGTCGCGTCGAACGAACCGGCAACGAATCTGCTCTGCCAGGGCATGGTCGTGGCCGAGACCTTCTATCGCCAGGAAGCCGACGGCTCCACCAACTGGTTCAATCCGGCCAACGTGCAGATCCAGCGTGACGAGCGCATGCGCATCGTCGGCGCCATCGGCGATGACGGAGAACCGGTTGCGATCGGCGGCATCGAGAAGATGTCGAAGTCGAAGAACAACGGCGTCGACCCGCAGGCCATGGTCGACAGTTACGGCGCCGACACGGTACGTCTGTTCTCCATGTTCGCGTCACCGCCCGACATGTCCCTGGAATGGAACGAGTCAGGGGTCGACGGCATGGCGCGCTTCCTGCGCCGCGTCTGGGCGCAGGTGCACCGGCATGTCGGTGCAGCCCCCGTGGATGTTTTGCAGATTGCGGCGGCGCAACTGCGCCGGGGCGAGCTTGCGCTGACGCCGGAACAGAAGGCGGTCCGCCGCAAGCTGCATGAGACGATTGCGAAGGTGTCCGACGACATCGGTCGCCGCCACGCATTCAATACGGCGATCGCGGCGGTCATGGAATTGCTCAACGTGCTCGCGAAATTCGACGAGGTGTCGCCGGCCGCGAATGCGGTACGTCAGGAAGCCTGGGAGGCCGTCACGCTCCTGCTGAATCCGATCACGCCGCATGTGTGTCACGCCCTGTGGCAGGCGCTCGGCCATGCGGAGAGCCTGATCGAGGACCAGAGCTGGCCCCAGGCCGATGCGGAAGCGCTAAAGAAAGACGCGCTCGTGCTCGCGGTGCAGGTCAACGGCAAGCTTCGCGGTCAGATCGAAGTCGCCGTCGACGCCACCCGCGAAACCTGTGAGCGGCAGGCGCTGGCCGATGCGGGCGTGGCGCGTTTCCTCGACGGCCTTTCGGTGAAGAAAGTCATCGTCGTGCCGGGCAAGATCGTCAACATCGTGGCGGGCTGACATGCGGATCATCTGGCGGGTAGTTGTTCTGACCGTCGCACTGGCACTGGCCGGCTGCGGTTTTCACCTGCGCGAACAGGCGCAATTGCCGGACAGCCTGAAGCGGCTGCGCCTGGAGGTCGCCGATCCGGGCAGTCTGCTCGTGCGCGACCTGCCCGATGCGCTGGAGCGTGCCGGCGCGACCATGGAAAGCACTGCAGGTCCCGGTATTGCCGTGCTGCGCATTCCGGTCAGCACCCTGGGGCCTGAGGCACTGTCGGTCGGCGCCACGGCGCGCGTGCGCGAGTACACGATGCGCTACAGGGTCGAGGTCGAGGCGGCCGATGCGAACGGTGCGATCGTGTTGCCGCGCCAGACCATCGAGCTGACGCGCGATTACACCTTCGACGAAACCCAGGCCGTCGGCGTGGCCGCGCAGGAAGACGAACTGAAGAAACAGCTGCAGCGCGATATGGTCCAGGCCATCCTGCGCCGTCTCGCCGCGCTGGGTCGACCCGGTTAGGTGAGCCGCCGGCGATGAGCCTCAGCCTGTCGCAACTGCGTCAGCACCTGGCCGGCGACACCCTCAAGCCGGTGTATTTCCTCGCCGGCGACGAGCCGCTGCTGCTGATCGAGGCCAGCGATGCACTGCGCGCGCGCGCGCGCGAACTCGGCTATCTCGAGCGCGAGATCCTCGATGCGGAAAGCGGCTTCGACTGGGACGATCTCGCGCGCGCGGCCAGCGGCATGTCCCTGTTTGCATCGCGCAAGCTCATTGACCTGCGCGTGCCGACCGGCAAGCCGAACAAGGACGGCGCCGCGGCGATCATCGAGTATTGCCAGCGCCCGCCGCCGGACACGGTGCTGCTGATCACGGCGACACAATGGAGCAAGCAGCATCATGCGGCCTGGGTCGACAGCATCGATGCCATCGGCGCCTTCGTGCCGATAGCGCCGCTGCGCCCCGATGACCTGCCGGCCTGGATCGGCCAGCGCATGGCGAGCCGCGGCGTGAAGGCGGTGCGTGATGCGATCGACGTGCTGGCCGAGCGCAGCGAAGGCAACCTGCTCGCTGCGGCGCAGGAGATCGACAAGCTCGCGCTGCTGGCCGGCGACCGCCTGCTCGATGCGGCGACGCTGGAGGATCTGGTCGCCGACAGCGCCCGCTACGACGCGTTCAAGCTGACCGATGCCGCGCTGGCCGGCGATGCGGTGCGCGCGCTGCGCATCGCAGCGGGCCTGCGTGCCGAGGGCGAGCAGGTACCGGCGCTCATGGGGCTGCTGCTGTATCAGCTGCAGCTGCTCGTTCGCCTGGCCACCGCGCCGAATCCGGCGCAGGCGTTCCGTACGGAACGCATCTATCCGGCGCGCGAGGCGGTCTATCGCAAGGCCCTGCAACGCGGCGGTCCGGCGCACTGGGAGCGCTGTCTCGCGCAGGCCGCGCGCATCGACCGCATCAGCAAGGGGCGCGGGGCGGGCGATGCCTGGATAGAACTCGAACGCTTGCTCGCCGCCATGGCGTTGCCGCGCAGCTCGCACCTGCTGGCCGAGGTCTGAGGATGCCGGCCAGACCGCTCGCGGTGCTCGGCGGCACGTTCGATCCGGTTCACTACGGACATCTGCGCGCCGCCTGGGAAGCGGCCGAGCGTCTGGCCGCGGAGGTGCGCCTGCTGCCGGCCAACGTTCCGCCGCACCGTCCACAGCCGGTGCTCGGTGCCGCGGCGCGTGCGGATCTGCTGCGGCTGGCACTCGCGGGCCAGACGCGCCTCACCCTCGATACCCGCGAGCTGCACCGCTCCGGCCCGTCCTACACGGTCGATACCCTGCGGGAGCTGCGGACGGAAAACGGTCCCGACCGGCCGCTGGTGCTGCTGGTCGGCGCCGACGCATTCGCGGGTCTGCCGAGCTGGAACCGCTGGCTGCAGTTGTTCGAACTGGCGCATGTCGGCGTGCTCCACCGGCCCGGGCCCGTGCGCGAACGTCCGGCCGAACTCATGGCGCAGGTTCAGGCGCGACACTGTGCCGTCGATGGCGTCTGGCGCGAGCGCGGCGCCGGCTGCATCCTGTCGCTGGACGTGACCGACCTCGACATTTCGGCGACCGCGATACGGGCCGAACTTGCCGCCGGGCGGGAGCCACGCTTCCTGCTGCCCGACACGGTGTACGAGGCCATTCGCGCAGGCGGCTGGTACGCGGCGCCGGCATCCTGACGGGGCTGGAACCTGCCGGTGGCCGGCGTCCAGTCCGGTGCGTCCGGCGCCTCTGCGGACGCGATCCCTGTGGCATCCGGTCCTGGCAGGGCGGCCCCGGGTAGGCAGAGGCGAAGCCTCCCGTATACTGTGGCCTCCGATTTTCCGAGGTAGCGCACGCTTGGCCACGACCAAAACGCCGAAGTCTTCGACCGCGTCCGAGTCCCGACCCCGTTCCCGCGCCGCGGCACCGGCTGCTAAGAAAGCCGCCGCAGCGAAGAAATCCCCGGCAGCAAAGAAGACGCCCGCAGCGAGCGCCGCTCCGGCGCAGAAGTCGGCCAGCAAGCCGGGCAAGGCCGTACTCGCCAATCGTGCCGCTGCGAAACGCGCGGCCAGTACCGCAGCGAAGTCCGCCGCGAAGCCGGCGGGCAAGCCAGCCACGAAAAAGCCGCGTGCGACCGCGACGCCTGTCGCTGCGCCGCCGCAGGCCCGTCGCGCGCCCGGCAAGAAGGCGGCGATGCCGACCGACATCGTCGAACGGCTGCGGCTCGAAGTCCGCCGTGCGCTGGAAGAACTGAAGGCCAAGGACACCGTCGAACTCGACGTCCGCGGCAAGACCTCGATCGCCGATTACATCGTCGTCTCGAGTGGCACGTCGACGCGGCACGTGAAATCCATCGCCGACGAAGTCATCAAGTATGCGAAGAAGGCCGGCATGCAGCCCCTCGGCGTCGAAGGCCAGCGCGAAGCCGAGTGGGTGCTCGTCGATCTCGGCGACATCATCGTCCACATCATGTTGCCGCGCGTGCGCGAGTTCTACGGACTCGAGCGTCTGTGGACCGTCGGCAGCGATGCCGATGCCGAGGCGGCCAACGGCTGACGCGGCAGCTGCGGGCCGGACCAGCGCATGCGCGCGCGCCTGATCTCCGTCGGCGAACGCATGCCGGCCTGGGTTGCGGACGGCTTTGCCGAATACGCCAAGCGTCTTTCGCGTGAGCTGCCGCTGGAGCTGGTCGAGTTGAGGCTCGGCGAGCGCGGCAAGGGCCGCGATCTGGCCCGTGCACTCGACGACGAAGGGACGGCGATGCTGGCCGCCATTCCGCGCGGTGCGCATGTGGTCGCGCTCGACGGTCGTGGCAAGGTCTGGTCGAGCGAGGATCTCGCCGCGCAGCTCGCCCACTGGCGCATGGGCGGCCGGGACCTCGCGTTCCTGATCGGCGGTCCGGACGGACTCGCGGCACCCGCGCTCGCACGCGCCGACCAGCGCTGGTCGATCGGCGCGCTGACGCTGCCGCACATGCTCGTGCGGCTCATCGTCGCGGAACAGCTCTACCGTGCCGTCAGCCTGCTCGGCAATCATCCCTACCATCGCGCCTGACCGGAGTCCCTGCATGCTCTATCTCGCCTCGCAATCGCCGCGCCGGCGTCAATTGCTCGAACAGCTCGGCCTGCGGTTCGCGGTCCTCGACGTGGACGTGCCCGAGCTGCACCGAGACGGTGAACCGCCGGAAGACTACGTCAGCCGCGTCGCGCGCGAGAAAGCCGGCGCGGGTCTGCTTCAGGTCGCTGCCGTGCCCGGCGCGATCGTGCTTGGTGCCGACACCGAAGTCGTGCTCGAGGGCGAGGTGTTCGGCAAGCCGGCGGACGCGGCGGCCGCGGCAGCGATGCTGCGGCGCCTGCAGGGCCGCCGGCATCGCGTGATCTCGACCGTCTGGCTGCTCAGCGCCGGGCGCGAAGCGCATGCGACCTCCCTGTCCGAAGTCCGCTTCGCACCCATGGATGAGTCCGCCATTGCGGCCTATGTCGCCAGTGGCGAGCCCTACGGGCGGGCCGGTGCCTACGCGATTCAGGGTCTCGCCGCGGCGCACATCGACCACCTGTCCGGCAGTTTCAGCGGCGTCATGGGACTGCCGCTGTACGAAACCGCGCAGTTGCTGCGGCAATTCGGCCATCCGGTATAGCGGCAGGTGCGCGACGGCACGCCTCGCAT
The DNA here is from genome assembly GCA_045864815.1 of Rhodanobacteraceae bacterium. Lineage (GTDB taxonomy): Bacteria > Pseudomonadota > Gammaproteobacteria > Xanthomonadales > Rhodanobacteraceae > Tahibacter. The sequence goes on from BTVG01000013.1 coordinate 88,474, forward strand.
CGACAAATCCTGCGGGCCGCGGCTATAACCGGAAAAAAGGCCTGGTCCGGCCCTTTACTGACAATTTTCCCAGCACCGGGTGCGGTTCAGGCGCCTGCTGACAAGGTAGTTCGGTGAGCGAAGAAATCCTGATCAACGTGACGCCGCGGGAAACCCGCGTGGCAGTCGTGGAAAACGGCATGCTGCAGGAAGTGCACATCGAGCGTGCACAGCGCCGCGGCTACGTGGGCAACATCTACAAGGGCAAGGTCAGTCGCGTCATGCCCGGCATGCAGGCGGCTTTCGTCGAGATCGGTCTGGAGCGCGCGGCATTCCTGCACGCGTCCGACATCGTGCGCGCCGCGCCGTCGCTGGTCGGCGATGCCGCGGCCGAGAGCGGCAGCGCGTCCGGGCCGACGCCGCCGATTCTCGATCTGGTACGCGAGGGTCACGAACTCGTGGTTCAGGTCGTCAAGGATCCGATCGGCAGCAAAGGTGCGCGGCTGACCACGCATCTGTCGATTCCGTCGCGCTATCTGGTCCTGCTGCCTTATTCGCGCATGGTCGGCGTGTCGGTCCGCATCGAAGACGAGGCCGAGCGCGCGCGGCTCAAGGAAAGCCTGCAGCAGCTCGGCCGTGACGGCAGCCTCGGCTTCATCGTGCGCACGAACGCCGAAGGGCAGACGCATGAAGCGCTGGCCGAAGACGTCGACTATCTCGGCCGGCTGTGGCAGGCGGTGCAGGAAGGCATCAGCCAGGCACGCGTCGGCACCCGCATTTACGAAGACCTGCCGTTGAGCCTGCGTGCGTTGCGCGATCTCATGCGCCGCGACATCGAGAAGGTCCGCGTGGACTCGCGCGAGACCTTCGACAAGATCCACAGCTTCACACAGCAGTTCATGCCCGAACTCGTCGAGCGCATCGAGCACTATCCGGGGGAGCGTCCGATCTTCGATCTCTACGGCGTCGAGGATGAGATCCAGCGGGCGCTGCGCAAGGAAGTGCCGCTGAAATCCGGTGGCTACCTCATCGTCGACCAGACCGAGGCGATGACGACGGTCGACGTGAATACCGGCGCGTTCCTCGGTCATCGCAATCTCGAGGAAACGGTCTACCGCACGAACCTCGAAGCGGCGCAGGCCGCCGCGCGGCAGCTGCGCCTGCGCAATCTCGGCGGCATCATCATCATCGACTTCATCGACATGACCGACGAGGAGCACAAGCGGCAGGTGCTGCGCACGCTCGAGAAGGCGTTGGCCCGCGATCACGCCAAGACCACGGTCTATGACATGTCGCCGCTGGGGCTGGTCGAGATGACGCGCAAACGTACGACCGACAGTCTCGAGCGTCAGCTGTGCGAGCCGTGCCACGAATGCGGCGGTCGCGGCAGTCTCAAGACGGCCGAGACGGTGACCTACGAGATCTTTCGCGAAATCACACGCGCCGTGCGTCAGTTCGATGCGGAGAAACTGCTGGTGCTGGCGGCGCCGAAAGTCGTCGGCCGCATTCTCGAGGAGGAGTCCGCGGCGGTGGCGGAGCTCGAGGAGTTCATTCGCAAGACCATCCGCTTCCAGCCCGAAGAGCACTACTCGCAGGAACAGTTCGATGTGGTCCTGCTCTGAGCGCCGCCGACCGTGACGCCCTGGCGCCGCCGGCTGCGTCGCGCGCGCATCGCGCTGACCCTGAGCCTGGCCTGCCTGGTGATCCTTGGCGCCGTGCTCGTCGGGCTGCTGCGCCTGCTGCTGCCGCAGGTCGGATTGCACAAGGCACGCGTCGAAGCGCTGCTGTCGGACCAGTTGCAGCGTCCGGTCACCATCGACGCGGTGGATGGCTATTGGGGCGACAGTGGTCCGTTGCTGCGTCTGGGCGGTGTGCACGTCGCATCGGCCGACGTGAGCGTCGCCCCCCTCGTGATACCTCAGGCGGAGCTCGGTATTGACCTCGGCGCCTGGCTCGGTCGGAACCGGCGCTGGAGTGAGTTCCGTATTGCGGGCGTCAACGTCGATCTGGTGCGGCGCGCGGAAGGAGGCTGGCAGGTGTCCGGCCTCGTCGGCGGCGACGGCGCCAGCGGCGACAGTCCGTTGCTCGCGCTCGGCGCGGTCGTGCTGCGCGATGCCCGCGTGCGCCTCGTCGACGCCGGGCAGGCCATCGATGCGGCGCTGCGCATCGACGAGCTGCGGCTGCTCAACGAAGACGGTCATCATCGCGTGCTCGCCGCGTTGCGGCGCGATGCGCCGGAGGCGACGCCGCTGCAGTTCGTGGCCGAACTCGATGCGGGTTTCCGCAGCGGCCAGGTCTATGTGGGCGGTAGCGCGCTGGATCTCGCCGTGCTCGCGGAAGGATTCAACTGGCAGGGGCGCACGCTGCAGACCGGCCGTGGGCGGCTGCAATTCTGGGCGCGCATCGAGGACGCCGTGCCGGTATCGGCACATGCCTCGTTCGATCTGGATGGTATCGAATTGGCGCCGTCGGCCGCCTTTGCCGACGGCGCCCGGACACTGGGTCTGGCGCAGCTGAGCGGGGTCGCACGCTGGCAGCGCGAGGCGAGCGGCTGGTCGCTCGACCTCGCCGATTTCCGTGCGGCGCGCGCAGGCACCAACCCGGTCGCGACCGCCTTGAGCCTGCGCCGCGCCGACGATAGCTACGCGCTCGCCGCCCCCACGGTCGATCTCACCACCATTGCGGCGCTGTTGCCGTTCGCGCCGGAACGGACCACCGACTGGCCGGCGCGGGCTGCACTGCAGGGCCAGTTGCACGAGGTCGCGCTGCACTATGCCGGCGAGGACGATTTCCAGGTCGGCGCGCGCCTCGACGGACTGGGTTTCCTGCCCGTGGACAAGGTGCCCGGGCTGACCACGTTGCGCGGCGAGCTCTACGGCGACCCGACGGCATTCGTGCTGGAGTTGCCGGCGCAGCGCACGACCGTGAACTACGCGCGCAAGTTTCGTCAGCCGCTCGTGTTCGAGCGTCTGGCTGGCCGCCTGGCCGCATTCAGGCTCGATGACGGCGGATGGCGCGTTGAAACCGACGCCCTCGACGTGGACGGCATCGGCGTCTCCACCCAATTGCGCGGCGGACTCGAACTCCAGCCCGATGGCAGCAAGCCGTTGCTCGATTTCTACGCCGTCGTGCTGCCCAGCGACGTTCCGGCCGCGAAGCAGTTCTGGCCGATCGGTGACATGTCGCCGAAGTCCATGGACTGGCTCGACCGCAGCCTCGTCGCCGGCACCATCGACAGCGGCCGTGCAGCCGTCCGGTGTGATCTCGATGACTGGCCGAACCTGAACTTTGCCGGCCAATTCAAGGCGCGTGCCGAGATCAGCGGCCTCACGCTGGACTACAACCCGGCCTGGCCGCGCGCGGAGGGCGTTTCGGTCGTCGCCGAGTTCGTGAATTCGAGCATGCACGCGGAAACCCGTGGCGGACAGGTGCTGGGTACCACGGCGCGTCGTGCCGTCGCCGACATCCCGTCGTTCAAGGACGCCGTGCTGACGCTCGACGTCGAAGGCGAAGGCAAGGGCGCCGACCTGCTTGCCGTCGTCAACGCGTCGCCACTGGGCAAGCGCTTCGCGAAAGAACTCAAGGGACTCGCGATCGGCGGCAGCACGAACGTGAACTTCCGGCTGGTGTTGCCGTTCGCTCCCGACGTGCCGGGCACGGTCGCGGGTGAAATCGAGCTCGTGGATTCACCCATCGTGGCGGCCAAGTGGGACACCGATTTCGCCCACGCGAGCGGCAAGCTGCGCTTCACGGATCAGGGCATGCGGGCGGGGCCGCTGGCCCTGCAGAAAGCGGGCCACCCGGCGACGTTCTCGCTGATGATCGGCGACGAGGTGGCCGATCGTGCGAACGTGGTCGAAGCGCGGCTCGAGAGCAACCTGCCGATCGACGTCGTGTTCAAGGGCGCGACGGTGCTCGAGTCCTGGTGGCCGCGGTTTTCCGGACGATCCGACTGGACGGTCGCGGTCGCCGTGCCGCGCGGCGATGCGCCGACGCAGCTCACCTTGCGTTCGGAACTGCGCGGTACGGCGATTGATCTGCCGGCGCCGCTCGACAAGCCGGCCGGTGATGCAATGCCCGTGGAGGTGCGTCTCCAGCTGCCCATGGACGGCAGTCCGCTGGCTGTCGACATCGCCGACGTATTGCGCCTGCGCGCGCGACTGCCCGATGCACAGCGCGAGTTCGCCGGCGCCGTTGCGCTGGGGACTGCGCCGCCGGAGCAGTTACCCGATGCGGGTCTCAGCGTCGGCGGTCGCGGCAGGCGCGTCGATTTGCTCGGGTGGGCCGGTATCGGCGTCGGTACCGGGGCAGGGCCGAGTCTGCTGCGTTCGGTCGACCTGCATGCCGACAAGGCCACGATCGGCCTGCGCGAGTTCGGTGATCTCGGCCTGGTGCTCGCGCGCCAGCCCGACCAGGTCGGCATCAGTTTCAGTGGCGCGCAGTTGCAGGGCACGCTGCAGATTCCGACCGTGGACCTGCTCAAGCGCGGCATTACCGCGCAATTCGAACGTCTGCACTGGCCGGATCCGCCGCATCCGCCGGGGACCCCGCCGGATGAACGCGATCCCCTGGACGGCGTCGTGCCATCCACGATTCCGCCCCTGCATCTGTGGATTGGTGATTTCCGCCTTGGCAGCGCAAATCTCGGCGAGACCCGGCTGGAATCGCTGCCGACGGCCGAGGGCATGCGCATCGATCAGTTCGAGACGCGCTCGGACGACATGGAAATGCACGTGCGCGGCCAGTGGAACGGCGACGGCAAGCAGCATCGCTCCGACGTCGACCTGGATCTGACGTCAGAAAACATCGGCCGAATGCTGGCCGCGCTCGGTTTCGCCGGATTGTTCGACGGCGGCCAGACCCTGATGCATCTCAATGCCTACTGGAGCGGTTCTCCGGCGTCGTTCGCGCTCGCGCGTCTGGAAGGCAAGCTGAAGCTCACCGTCAGCGCGGGACGCATCCTCGACGTGGAGCCAGGCATGGGTCGCCTGTTCGGGCTGTTCTCGGTGCGGGAAATTCCGCGCCGGCTGGCGCTGGATTTCGGTGACTTCTTCCGTTCGGGCATGAGCTTCACCGCGATCACGGGTGAGTTCGCGCTGGCCGGCGGCAACGCCGAGACGGACAACCTGCACATCGCGAGTCCGGCCGCTGACATCCGCATACGCGGACGCACCGGTCTGAAGGCGAGGGATTATGACCAGCAGATGGTCGTCACGCCGCGCGTCGGCGGCGCGCTTACCGTCGTCGGTGCACTCGCAGGCGGCCCGGCCGGTGCCGCCGCGGGGCTCGCGGTGCAGACCCTGTTCAACAAGGCGATCAATCAGGTGACGACGGCGCGCTATCGCGTGACCGGAAGCTGGGAAAAGCCCGAAATCACATTGGTTTCGCGGGAGGGTGATCGCTCGCGCGCAACGCCGGATGCAGGTGAAGCGGCCGCGACTCCGGCAGATCCCGGGGCACCACCGCCACAGCCACAGCCACCGTCGTCCGTCGAAGGACCCGTGCCGCCCCCGGCGTCCGTCGATGAGCCACGCAATCCCGTGCCGGCCGGGCATGAATCACAGGAATCGGACCAGCACGGCCTGCCGCGCGCCCGCCGCTTGCCAGTGCCAGGCTTGTAGCCTACCGTTCCGGCCCCTATCTCTCCCCGCACTGCCCCAGCTGGAATTCCGATGAACTCGATGATCGCGCAAGCGAGCGAACGCCTGTTGCGCCCCGGCGGTCTGTCCACGAACGAGCTCGAGCAGGTGTTCGCGCGGCTCATGGGGCCTGGTGTCGACGCAGCCGATCTGTATTTCCAGCATGCGCGTTCCGAGCATTGGGTGCTCGAGGACGGCATCGTCAAGGAAGGCAATCATTCGATCGAACAGGGCGTCGGCGTGCGTGCGCTGGCCGGCGAGAAAACCGGTTTCGCCTACTCCGACGAAATCGTATTGCCGCAGCTGCTGGAAGCTGCGCGGGCCGCGCGCGCCGTGGCCAGGTCCGGTGCCAACGGCGTCGGCTTGCCGCTAGCGATCAGCAGCGGACGCACGCTGTATCGGCCCATCGACCCCATCGACAGTCTCGACAGCGCGGGCAAGATCACGTTGCTGCGCGACATCGATGCGTTCGCTCGCTCGCTCGATCCGCGCGTGACTCAGGTCATCGTCAGCGTCGCTGCGGGTATCGATACAGTGCTGGTCGCAGCGGCGGACGGCACGCTCGCCGCCGACGTGCGGCCATTGGTGCGCTTCAACATACAGGTCATTGCAGAGCAGAACGGCCGGCGCGAAACCGGCAGCGCGGGCGGCGGCGGCCGATACGACTACGCGGAGCTGCTCGCGAACGGCCGCGCGCAGGCCTGGGCGCGCGAAGCCGTGCGCCTCGCGCTCGTCAATCTCGAAGCAATCGACGCGCCGGCCGGCAGCATGCCCGTGGTGGTCGGACCCGGCTGGCCGGGCGTACTGCTGCATGAAGCAGTCGGCCATGGTCTCGAGGGCGACTTCAACCGCAAGGGAACGTCGGCGTTTTCCGGCCGCATCGGGCAGCGCGTCGCCGCGCCCGGCGTCACGGTCGTGGACGATGGAACGTTGCCGGGAAGACGCGGTTCTCTCAATGTGGACGACGAAGGCGTCCCGACCGAGAGCACCGTGCTCATCGAAGACGGCATCCTGCGCGGCTACATGCAGGACAAGCTCAACGCCCGCCTGATGGGCACGCGCTCCACCGGCAACGGCCGTCGCGAATCGTTCGCCCATCTGCCGATGCCGCGCATGACGAACACTTACATGCTGGCGGGGCAGCACGATCCCGCGGACATCATTGCCTCGGTCAAGCGTGGCCTGTACGCGGCGAATTTCGGGGGCGGCCAAGTCGACATCACGAATGGCCGCTTCACGTTCTCGGCGAGCGAGGCGTATCTGATCGAGGACGGCCGGATCACCCGGCCGGTGAAGGGGGCCACCCTGGTCGGTTCCGGTCCCGATGTCATGAATCGCATCAGCATGATCGGCAACGACCTTCGCCTCGACGAAGGCGTCGGCGTCTGCGGCAAGGAAGGACAGAGCGTGCCGGTCGGCGTGGGTCAGCCCAGCCTGAAGATCGACGGCATCACCGTCGGCGGGACGGCGGCGTGAACGAGCCGCGGCGCTACTCGTCGGCGCCGGTTTCCGTATTGCCGAACAGCGCACGCAATTCGCGGAACAGTTCGCGAAACGCGTGTGGCGGCCGATTCGCATGCCGTTCACTGCGCGCCTGCCGCGCCAGCTGGCGCAGATGCTGGCGGTCGGCATCGGGGAACTGCACGAGCAGTTCGTTCAGCGCATCGTCGCCGTCGTCGATGAGCCGGTCGCGCCAGGCTTCGAGCCGATGCAGCTCGGCCGTCTCGCGTCGCGCAAGCTGGCGATCATGGTCGAGCTGTGCGCGGATCGCCGGGAGTTCGTCCTCGCGTCGCCGCATCATCTTGGCGAGATACTGGATCTGGCGCTTGCGTGCGATCTGCTGGGTGACGCGGCGCGCCTTTTCGACCTCGTCGAGCAGATCCTCGTCCAGCGACAGCTGGCCAAGCTGCGCGTCGCTGAGCGCGACGAGACGCTCGGCCAGCTCGAATACGGCCAGTGCGTCGCGGCGACGCTGGCTGCGACTTGGCGCATCGTCGTCATCGTCTTCGGGAAGTTCGTCGTCGTGTTCGCGCATGACGTGGTGCAGTGCCGGCAAAGAAGGAAAGGATAGGCTGTGAGTGCAGAGATCGCCAACATCGCCAACAACGACGCCAGTGTCGCCGAGCTGGACCGGCTCGCGGAAGTCGCCCAGGACGTGCTGCGCCGGTGCCGTGCGGCGGGTGCCGATGAGGCCGAGGTCGCTGCCAGCATCGACGTCGGACTCAATGTCAGCGTGCGCCTCGGGGAAACTGAAACCATCGAGCACACGCGCGACCGTTCGGTGGGCGTCACGGTGTATTTCGGCAAACGCAAGGGCTCGGCCAGCACGGCCGACCTCAATCCCGATTCGGTCGCGAAGACGGTAGAACAGGCCTGTGCGATCGCGCGCTATACCGAGTCCGACCCGGCCGCAGGCCTAGCCGATGCGGCGCGCATGGCGCAGCGGTTTCCCGACCTCGACGTCTGGCATCCCTGGGACATCGATGTCGAACGCGCGATCGCGCTGGGTCTGGAAATCGAAGATGCCGGGCGCAGCGTAGCCGGCATCACGAATTCGGAAGGTGCGTCGGTGCAGGCCGGTCAGGCGCTGGCCGTCTACGCGAACTCGCACGGCTTCATCGGGCGTGAACGCGGCACCCGCCACATGCTGTCGGTGTCGCTGCTCGCGGAAGATGCGTCCGGCATGCAGAGTGACTACTGGTACGACTCGGTGCGCGCGGCCGGCGATTTCCAGCCGGCCGCCAGCATCGGAATCAAGGCAGCCGAACGCGTTCTCTCGCGCCTCGGCGCGCGCTCGCTGCCGACGCGCCAGTGTCCGGTGCTGTTCGGACCGGAAGTCGCACGTTCGCTGATCGGTCACCTGCTCAATGCCGTCAGCGGCGGAGCGTTGTACCGCAAGGCGAGCTTCCTGCTCGACGCCTGCGGCAAGCGCGTGCTGCCCGAGTTCGTGGACCTGATCGAGGATCCGCACTTGCCGCGTGGTCATGCCTCGGCCGCCTTCGATGCCGAAGGCGTGGAGACGAAACGCAGCGCGCTCGTCGAGGGCGGGGTGCTGCAGCGCTACCTGCTGTCGAGCTATTCGGCGCGCAAACTCGGGCTCGAGTCGACCGGCAATGCCGGCGGCGTGCACAACCTCGTCGTGCGCACCGGCCCAGACGACTTTGCGGCCATGCTGCGCCGGCTCGGCACCGGTCTGTATGTGACGCAGCTCATGGGGCAGGGCGTTAATGGTGTGACGGGCGACTATTCGCGCGGCGCGGCGGGTTTCTGGGTCGAGAATGGCGTCATTGCGTATCCGGTCGAGGAAATCACGATCGCGGCGAATCTGCGCGACGTCTACGCCAACATCGTCGCGATCGGCAACGACGTCGATCCGCGTTCCCACGTGCTCTGCGGTTCAATCCTCATCGAACGCATGACCGTCGCCGGGGCCTGAGCAGCACCGCTGCTATGATCCGGCCATGAGCGACCGTCCCGGCCATGACCACGATCACGACGCCGCCGACCACAAGCGTGGCCGGCACGTGCATCGCCATGACGGCGCCGCCTTCGTGCGTGTGGTCGCTGCAGCTTGTGAAGCACGAGGCTTGCGCCTGACGCCACTGCGGCTGCGCGTGCTCGAGATGATCGCCGCGAGCGGCAAGCCGGTGAAGGCCTACGACCTGCTCGACCGGCTCAAGGACGAACGCGCGGGCGCGGCGCCGCCGACAGTCTACCGTGCGCTGGATTTCCTGCTGGAAAACGGCTTCATCCACAAACTCGAATCGATCAACGCCTATGTCTCTTGCCATCACCCGGAAGAGGCGCATCAGGTTCCGTTCCTAATCTGCGATGTCTGTGCCAGCGCGGTGGAAATCTGCGACGACGGCGTCGCGGCACTGCTCAGCGCCCAGGCGCGCGAACACGGTTTCAGGCCGCGGGCTCAGACGCTGGAAGTACATGGGATTTGTGCGGGCTGCGCAAAGCCGGCGGGGGCAGAGCCGGGTAACAGCCCCTCCTGATTTCGGTGCGTAGCTGTCGGCGCTTGCGTCGGAGAAAAGAACGGGGCGCACGAGGCGCCCCGCAATCCGGCAATCCACTCGGAGGGGTGTGGAGCCCGGATGTTCCGTCGGAACGGACCGGCGTGCCGCGCCATGTCGTAGGGCGCCGATCGGCCGCCGGCGATTCGATTCAGAAAAACGCGCGCACGCCAAACGCAATCGCGCGACCGGGCAGCGGCGCCTTGTCCTTGATGTACGACGTCGACAGGCGTGCCGTCTGGTTCGTCAGGTTGGTGCCGTCGGCGAAGAACTCCCAACTCGTCGTGTCGCCACTGTCCAGCGTGTAGCTCAGGTGTGCATTGACCAACGTGAAGCCGTTGGTGGGGGTCTCGAATCCCGCCGTGCGGTTCTGCTTGAAGTAGCGCGCGGCGCCGACGCTCGCGCGCCAGGCGTCGGCCGACCATTTGAGATCGACGCCGGCGCGCGCCGGGGCGATGCGCGGCAGGTTGCCACCACCGTCGTCGAGCGAGGCGCGCACCGTGTCGCCCCAAACGCGCAGGTCGTAGTGACCTGTCGCCCCCTCGGACAGCTTGAACAGCGCTTCGCCTTCGAAGCCGTGGAAGCGTGCATCAGCCTGCGACCACTGGCGCACGGGCAGGTCGTCCTCGGTCAGGCCGGTGTCGGCGAGATAGATGTAGTCACTGAAGCGATTCACGTAGCCCGACAGCTTGGCGTCGACGAAATCGCTGTGGAAATGCAGGCCGAGCTCGAACTGATTGGAGGTTTCCTTGTCCGCGTCCGGCAGCCCGATCTCGAAGGATTCGGTGGCGACGTGTGGTCCGTTCGCGAACAGCTCTTCCTCGGCGGGCGCGCGTTGCGCGCGGTCGAGATTGAGATTCAGATGCCAGCCTTCGGCGAGTTTGAACGCCATGCCGGCGGACAGGCTCAGTGGCGAGAAGTTGCGTTTTGCGCCATCGACCGGATCGGTGGTGTGGCGATCGATGCGCGCTCCGAGGTCGAGCTTGACGCCATCCCACTCGCGCTGCTGCATGCCGAACAGGCCGTAGCTGCGTGTCAGGGTCTGCGGCACGAAGGCCTCTTCGCCGATGGCCTGGAAATCGCGGCGCAGGAACTGCAGGCCGAACGCACCTCGCCAGCCCGCGAGGTTGCCCTGGACGAGTTCGATGCGACCTTCGTTGGACTGGCTCAGGAACACCGTGCCCACTTCATCGCCTTCGAATTCGGTGTGCGTGTAGTCGACGTGGCTGGCATCGAAACGCAGCGCCTCGAGCGCGCCGGCGTCGAGGTTCAGTCCGCTCTTGAGGTCGTAGCGTGTCTGCTGGAGCTTCAGCGTTACACCGGCCTCGCCGGCCTCCGCATCGCCGGGCTCGGCCGGATTGCCGTAGTGATCCAGGAAACGCGATATGGCGATGCCGACGAAGCCTCGGTCGACAATCCACGAGCCGCCGAGCGCGCCGGATCTGGTCGTCAGAAAGCTGTTTGCAATCTTGCCGTCGGGACCATCGTAATCGTCCGTGTCCCGATAGGTTCCGTCGGCATGCAACACGAAATTGCCGGCGCCGATATCGATGCGCGCCATTCCGGTGCGCTCGTTCGCCGCATCGTTGCCACGCAATTCGGCCCGACCCGACAGCGGTCGCTCGGGCAGCCGCTCGGGAATGCGGCCGTCGACCACATTGACGACGCCACCGATCGCGCCCGAGCCGTAGAGCAGTGTGGCGGGTCCCTTGAGCACTTCGATCTGGTCAGCGAGGAACGGCTCGATCGAAACTGCATGGTCCTGGCTGACCGTGGAGACGTCGCCGGAGCCCGCTCCGTTGGACAGCACACCCACGCGCGGGCCGTCCAGTCCCCGGATAACGGGGCGGCCGACACCAGGGCCGAAATAGGTCGTCTGCACGCCGGGCTGCTTCGCTACGGTTTCGCCGAGGGTGCCGGCCTTGGCGTCGTCGAGCGCCGCGCCCGAGAGTACGCTGACCGGCGCGATGACGTCGTCGGCGCTCTGCTTGATCGGCAGTGCCGTGATCTCCACCTCGTCAAGGCGATGTGCCTGTTCGGGCGAATTGCGTTCGCCGCTCGCCGTGCCGCCTTCGGAGGAGTCGGCGGTTGCGGCTCCTGCGTTCAGCAAGGCAACGATGGACAGGACTAGCGCGGTCTTTCTCATGCACGGCTCCGGGAACACAGGGTGGCTACTCAAATCGATATGTTATATTATATCAATATCGGATCCGGCAACGCCTGTCGGAAGTCATGGCCTACACTCGCGCGCTGGGTTCCGACGGGACGACAGCGCTGCCGTTCCCGGCCGCCGCCCGTCAACCCTGTGCATGCAGAACCGAAATGCGCCATGAGGCCTGTGCGTTGAATTCGACCGACCCTTCAGAAGCCGCTGCGCGCCGTCCGCGCTCCGGCGGTTTCGCGGCATTCGCCGATCGCTTCGGTGCGACGGCGTCGTTCCTCTGTGCGATTCACTGCGCGCTGTTGCCGTTCGTGATTGCGGTTCTGCCGACGCTGGGGCTGTCGGTGCTCGCCGATCACGCGGTCGAGCGGGGTTTCGTCGTATTCGCGTGTTCACTCGCGACGGTGATGCTGCTGCTTGGCTATCGGCGGCACCGGCGAGTGAATGCATTGCTGCTGTTGCTGCCTGCCCTGTCGTTGTTGCTCGCCGGCATCGTCGTGGATTTCGAGCAGTCGGCGGTCGTGCACGCCTGGCTGGTGACCACCGGCGGCAGCCTGCTCGCCCTCGCGCACCTCGTGAATCTGCGCCTGTCGCACGTGCATGATGCGAATTGCCGGCACGGGTGATTGTGTAACCTGCACCGGGGTTTCTAGCATGCCTGGACACCGACAGCGCCGTTTGCCATGACCGATCCGCATACTCACGCCCGTGCCGTCGCCGTACCGCCTGCCGCGGCAGAGGTCCGGCATGACCACGCGCATGCGCATCCGCACGAGGCGCACGGCCACAGTCATGCGGAACTTGATGATGAGGCGCGCGGCCACATGGCGCCCTATGCGGGCGACACCAGACGCACCCGCAAGCTGATGCTCGCCTTCGGGCTGACCTCGCTGATGATGATCGTCGAAGCGGTCGGTGGCTGGTGGTCCGGTTCGCTAGCGCTGGTCGCCGATGCGGGGCACATGCTGGTGGATGCGCTCGCCCTGCTGTTCGCGTGGATGGGCGCGCATTTCGCGCTGCGTCCCGCCGATGCGCGACGCAGCTTCGGCTATGCACGGTTCGAAGTCCTCGTCGGCTACACCAATGCCTTGTCGCAGTTCATGCTGGTCGGCTGGATCCTGTTCGAGGCGGCGCAGCGGTTCTACGCGCCGGCGCCCATCCTCTCGGGGATGATGCTGTTGGTCTCGATCGCGGGCCTCGGCGTCAACCTGCTCGTACTCGGCGTGCTGGGCGGCCACGACCATGACGATCTGAATTCGGCCGGTGCCCGCCTGCACGTGCTGGGCGATTTGCTGGGGTCCCTGGGTGCGGTCACGGCCGCGCTGCTCGTGCGTTATTTGGACTGGCTCTGGGCCGATCCGGCAATCTCGGTTTTCGTCTCGCTGCTCATACTCAACAGTGCCTGGCGTCTGCTGCGTCGCTCAGCGCACATCCTGCTGGAAGGCGTGCCCGAGGGAGTCGACATCGAGGCAATCGTCACCGGCGTGGAGCAGGACGTGCCTGGGGTGCGGGACGTTCACCATGTGCATGTCTGGCAGCTCGCGGGTGGGGTCCGTGTGGCAACGCTGCATGCGAGGCTCAACGAGGGGACGACGCCGGATCAGGCGATACTCGCGGTCGGCCGCGTGCTGCGCCGGCGTTTCGCCATCGAGCACGTCACCGTTCAACTCGACGGTGTGAGCTGTCACGCGCCGGCCTGTGAGCCGCCGAAAGAGACGCGGCCGCGCGGGACCTGTTCCGGTCACGATCACGACCACCACCACCACGGCCACCCGCATTGACGGTGGGGCCTGTGGTGTGTGCCGGGTTTTGCGTGCGGCGGCGGCACTGGTAAGCTACGCGGCCATTGCAGCAATTCCTGGAGTAATTCGAGATGGGTAAGGGCGATCGCAAGACCCGCAAGGGCAAGACCTATTCCGGCAGCTACGGCAACATCCGTCCGCACGCCATCAAGTCCGATGCGGCGACGAAGACCGTCAGCAAGACCGCCGCGAAGAAGGCCGCGCCCGTTGCGAAGAAGCCGGCAGCGAAGAAGCCGGCCGCCTGACACCGCGTCGCTGCGCCGACTGACGAAAAACCCCCGCATCGCGGGGGTTTTTCGTTTCCGGGCGCGGCGGATGCGAGTCAGATCAGGCGGCGCCCTGCCGCATAGACACGCTGTGCGCCACCGCCGCCCAGCCAGTAGCAGAGTTCCGCTGGCTCGGCGATGTCCCAGACAGCGAGGTCGGCGCGCAGCCCTGTGGCGAGCCGGCCCCGGTCCCCCAGGCCGAGCGCGCGCGCGGCATGGACGGTGGTGCCGCGCAGGGCTTCTTCGGGCGTGAGCCGGAACAGCGTACAGGCCAGACTCATGGCCATGCGCAGGGACAGCAGCGGCGAGGTTCCCGGGTTGAGATCGGTAGACACGGCGATCGCGACGCCGTGCCCGCGCAACGCGTCGACGGGCGGCAAGCGGGTCTCACGCAGCACGTGGAATGCGCCGGGCAGCAGCACCGCGACAGTGCCGGCTTCCGCCATGGCCTTGATCCCGATCTCGTCGGTGTACTCGATGTGATCCGCGGAAAGACCATGAAATTCAGCCACCAGCGCTGCGCCGTGCAGATTGCTGAGCTGGTCCGCATGCAGCTTCACCGCCAGGCCGAGACCGTGCGCGGTCTCGAGCACCCGGCGGGTTTCGCTGGGCGTGAACGCGATTTTTTCGCAGAACGCGTCGACCGCGTCGATGAGCCCTTCGGCAGCGAGCGCCGGCATCATGTGGATGCAGACTTCATCAATGTAGCCGGACTGGTTGCCGGCGAATTCCGGCGGCAACGCATGCGCGCCGAGGAATGTCGTGCGGACGCCGATGCCGAGTCGCTCGCCGACGTGCCGCGCGACCTGCAGCATCTTGCGTTCGCTCGCGAGGTCGAGGCCGTATCCCGACTTGATCTCGATCGTCGTGACCCCGTCCGCGCGCAGCGCGAGGGCGCGTGGCAGCGACTGTGCGAGCAGATCGTCGGCACTGGCGGCGCGCGTGTGGCGCACGGTCGAGTTGATGCCGCCGCCGGCGCGTGCGATCTCCTCGTAGCTGACGCCGTTGAGGCGCTGCTCGAACTCGCGCGCGCGATTCCCGGCGAATACGAGATGCGTATGGCAGTCGATCAATCCGGGCGTAACCCAGGCTCCCTGCAGCGAATCGACATGGCGGGCAAGCGTCCGCGGCGGCCCCGGCAGTTCCGACTGTGGTCCGGCGAATGTGATGATGCCGTCGGTCCAGCCTATGGCTGCGTCATCGATGCGGCCGTACGGCTGCTCGTTGTCGATGAAGCTCGCGAGCCGGCAGTTCGTCAGCAGGCAATCCCAGATCGTATCCATGTGCCGATGGTAGCAGTGCATGGGCAGCACACGTGCCAGTGCGCGCGTATGGGCTTGGCGCCGGGGGCGCGAGCGCTCACCATGCGCAGCTTGGCGGCGGTAGCGACCGCGCATTCCGGGAGATTTCATGAGTACGTACCGCAGCGATCATGCCTGGCAGCCGCACGGCTGGGAGACCGGCGTCGGCTGGCAGGTCGACGACGCCTGCTTCGCCGCCGTCACAGAGGCCGAGGCGGCGTCGGGCGGGCAGCGGCTGGGAGGCTGGGTGTTGCCGGGCATGCCGAATCTGCATTCGCACGCGTTTCAGCGCGCGATGGCCGGACTGGCCGAACACCAGACGCATTCCGACGACAGCTTCTGGACCTGGCGCGAAACCATGTATGCGTTCGCGGGTCGCATCGGACCTGACGAACTGCGGGCGATCGCCGCGCAGCTCTATGTCGAAATGCTCGAGGCAGGCTATACCCAGGTCTGCGAGTTCCACTATCTGCACCACCGGCCCGATGGCAGGCCCTACGCGGATCCCTCCGAAATGTCGCTGGCGCTGATCGAGGCGGCGCGCGAGACCGGCATCGGGCTCACGCTGTTGCCAACGCTGTACCAGACCGGCGGCTTCGACGGCCGTGAACTCGGCGAGCGTCAGCGCCGTTTCGGCCACGACACCGACGCCTATCTGAAGCTGGTGCAGCGCCTGCGCGGACTTGAGGACGTGACTCTGCGCGTGGGCGTGGCGCTGCACTCGCTGCGGGCGGTGCCGCCGGCTTCGCTGCGCGCGGTGCTCGACAGCGGGCTCGTGGATCAGGCCCCTATCCACATCCATATTGCCGAGCAGATCGGCGAGGTGCAGGACTGCCTCGCCCTGCGCCATGCGCGGCCCGTCGAGTGGCTGCTGGCGAATGCGCCCGTGGATGCGCGCTGGACGCTGGTGCACGCGACGCATCTCACCGCGCAGGAGACGTGTGGCATCGCCTCCAGCGGCGCCGTCGCCGGACTGTGTCCGACAACCGAAGCCAACCTCGGCGACGGCCTGTTTCCACTGAAGGAATTCCTTGCCGCTGGCGGGGTGCTCGGCATCGGTTCCGACAGTCACATCTCAGTGTCGCCGGTGGAGGAATTGCGCTGGCTCGAATATGGCCAGCGGCTGATCTCGCGACATCGCAACATCGCGATTTCGGATTCGTCGTGCAGTGTGGGTGAAACGCTATGGGGTGACGCACTGTTCGGCGGAACGCGGGCGTCCGGCGCTCCACTGGGCGCGATCGAGGCGGGCGCGCGTGCCGACCTGATCGTGCTCGACGATGCGGCGCCTCAACTGGCCGCGCGCGATGCGGCGCACCTGCTGGACACGTTCGTGTTTTCGGGCAACCGCAACCTCGTGCGGGACGTGATGGTGGCGGGCCGCTGGCACGTGCGCGATGGACGGCACGTCGACGCGCCGCGCATCGCGGAGCGCTATGCCGAGGCGTTGAAGCGCATCGCCGCGTGATGCGGGCGGCGAGTTCCGCGTCGTCAGTCGCCGTCGCGGAGCATGCCGCGCAAGGTGCGCGGATCGCCGTCGTTGGGCGCCGGCTCGATTCCCAACAGGTGCGCGAGCAGCGGATAGACGTCGACGTTGTCGAAGGCCGGTATGCGCGCACCGCGGCGGAACGCCGGCCCGTTGGCGACGAACAGTGCGCCCATGTCGGGCAGCCTGTTGTCGTAGCCGTGCTCGCCGCGCGAGAAATGACTTGCACGGTCCGCGAGCCAGGCCGACGTCGTGATGACCCAGCCCGGGTTGGCGAGGCAGACGATGGGCGGCACGCGCGGGTTCTTGCCGTAGTGGAACCGCGCCGGCATCTGTGTGCGGCGCCAGCATTGCATGTGGGGATGCGGTCGCAGCAGTACCGCGTCCGCATAGCGCTGCTGCCCGCGCTCCGGCGCGAATCCGGCGACGACCCCGAAATTCACGGCGCGCACGCGCTGCAGATCGACGATCTCGTCCACGCGCACGACACGCTCGCTGCTGGACGCGGACTGTCCATGGTCTGACAGTACGACCAGATCCAGCGCGTCGCGCAGACCGCGCGCGTCGAGTCCGTCGAGCAGCCGCCCCAGCGCCGCGTCGATCTGTGCCAGGGCGGTGTTCACCTCGGCCGAGTCGGGACTATGGTCGTGACCGGCGCGATCGACGTGTTCGAAATAGAGCGTGAGGAAACGCGGACGCTGCGCCGGCGGCAGGTCGAGCCAGCCCAGCACGGTGTCGACGCGTTCGTCCGTGGTGAGCTCGGGGTCAAACGGTTTCCAGTAGGTCGGTCGCATGCCGGCGATCGCGGTGTCCGAGCCGGGCCAGAACATGGTCGCACTGCGCAGCCCATTGCGCTCGGCCCCGACCCAGATCGGCTCGCCGCCCCACCAGCGCGCGTCACCGGTGGTTCGTGCATCGTTGTATACGAAGTTGCCGCGTCCCTCGTCGCCCTCGATGCGGTTGTGGACGATGCCGTGATGGTCCGGGTACAGGCCTGTCACCAGCGTGTAGTGATTCGGGAACGTGAGCGACGGAAACGCCGGGCGTAGCGCGTCGGCGCGCACGCCGCCGGCCGCCAGCGCAGACAGCCGCGGCGTGACGCCCCGGTCCAGGTAGTCGGCGCGAAAGCCGTCGATCGACACCAGCAGTACGTAGTTCTCCGGTGTCGTTCGTACGGCGGTGCCGGCGTGGGCGGCTGCGTGGGGCGGAATCTCCGGCGCAGGAGCTGGCGCCCGCGTCGCGCAGGCTCCCGTCAGTGCCAAAGACGCAAGCAGGAAGAGGCGCCGCCAGGGCGCCGGGCGATGAAGATCGATGGGCATGTGCGGAATTATGCCAGCCCGCCCGCGGCCTTTCGCTACGCCGAAAGTAGCGGTGGCGGCCGCGGCATTCGGCTGGCCGTGTCAGCGTGTTAGCACGGTGCGACCCGGGAGTCCCGGGCGGCGCCCTATAATCGCCGCTTCGCCATACGGAGCCGGCCATGAACGCCCCCACTCGCATCGACACCACGCGCGTGATCCGCGCGCCGCGCGGCAACACATTGACGTGCAGGAGCTGGCTGACCGAGGCCGCGTTCCGCATGCTGCAGAACAACCTCGACCCGGAGGTCGCGGAGAATCCGGCCGAGTTGGTCGTGTACGGCGGCATCGGCCGCGCCGCGCGCAACTGGGAGTGTTTCGATGCCATCCTGCGCTCGCTGCGCGACCTCGGCGACGACGAAACGCTGCTGATCCAGTCGGGCAAGCCGGTCGGCATCTTTCCCACGCACGCGGATGCACCCCGCGTGCTGCTCGCGAATTCGAATCTCGTGCCGGCCTGGTCGACCTGGGAACACTTCAACGAACTCGATCGCAAGGGGCTCATGATGTACGGCCAGATGACGGCCGGATCCTGGATCTACATCGGCAGCCAGGGCATCGTCCAGGGCACCTATGAAACCTTCGTCGAAATGGGCCGCCAGCATTACGGCGGCAATCTGCGTGGTCGATGGATCCTGACCGCAGGTCTCGGCGGCATGGGCGGGGCACAGCCGCTCGCCGCTTCCCTCGCCGGGGCCTGCTCGTTGAACGTGGAATGCCAGCAGAGCCGCATCGATTTCCGGCTGAAGACGCGCTATGTCGACGAACAGGCGACCGATCTCGACGACGCGCTCGCGCGCATCGCGAAATACACCGCAGCCGGCGAGGCCAAGTCCATCGCGCTGCTGGGCAACGCGGCCGACGTGCTGCCCGAACTCGTGCGCCGCGGCGTGCGTCCCGACGCCGTCACCGACCAGACCAGCGCGCACGATCCGGTCAACGGCTATCTGCCGATCGGCTGGACCGTCGAGCAGTGGTTCGAGCGCCGCAAGTCCGACCCGCAGGGCACGCGTGATGCGGCCAAGCGTTCGATGAAGGTGCATGTCGAGGCGATGCTCGCGTTTCACACCCAGGGCGTGCCGACCTTCGACTACGGCAACAACATACGCCAGATGGCCAAGGACGAAGGCTGTGCCAACGCTTTCGATTTCCCGGGCTTCGTGCCTGCCTACGTGCGCCCGCTGTTCTGCCGCGGCATAGGTCCGTTCCGCTGGGTCGCGCTGTCGGGTGATCCGGAAGACATCTACAGGACCGACGCCAAGGTCAAGGAACTGATTCCGCACGATGCCCACCTGCACAACTGGCTGGACATGGCGAAATCGCGCATCAGTTTCCAGGGACTGCCGGCGCGCATCTGCTGGGTCGGCCTCGGTGTGCGCCACAGGCTGGGTCTCGCCTTCAACGAGATGGTGCGCAATGGAGAGCTCAAGGCACCCGTCGTGATCGGCCGCGATCACCTCGATTCGGGCTCGGTCGCGAGCCCGAATCGCGAGACCGAAGCCATGCGCGACGGCAGCGACGCGGTGTCCGACTGGCCGCTGCTCAACGCGCTGCTCAATACGGCGGGTGGAGCGACCTGGGTGTCGCTGCATCACGGCGGTGGCGTCGGCATGGGCTACAGCCAGCACTCCGGGGTCGTGATTGTCTGCGACGGCAGCGAAGCGGCTGACAGGCGCCTGGCCCGGGTGCTTTGGAACGACCCGGGCACCGGTGTCATGCGCCATGCCGACGCGGGCTATGCGATTGCGCAGGATTGTGCGCGCGAACTGGGGCTCAAGCTGCCGATGCTGTAAGCGTCGCGATCCCGGTACGGGTGAATGAGTCGTACGCCCCGGCCCTGCGCTCGGGGCGGCGGACGAGGGGCTTGCGTAGGGCGGCCATGGCGGCCGATTTCGCGTCATCGACGGAAACGAGCCCCATTTCTTCGTCGTGACTTCAGGCCGGCCGGGCGGCTCAGTCCGCAGAGCCGGTTTCGGCATCGAGCGTGCCCGCGTAATGCAATACGCGTCCCAGCAACGGCAGGCGGAACTCGACGGCGAATGCATAGCGGCCGTCGATGACCTGCTTGCCGGCCTGTGAATGTGGCAGCAGCGCCAGCGGGACGGGCAGGCCATGCCAGCGCGCGCGGCGCAGGCGCCAGCGCCAGCCGCCGTCGGTCGTGTCGACACCCAGATCGAGCGTCAGTGGCCCGGTGTGCTCCAGCCAGCCCCCGTCCGGGAAATGACCGTACGGCACGAACGCCGAAACCATTTCGCTGCCGGTTTCGAACCGGCGACACCACAACAGTGCGTTTTCGGCATGAGCGATCCGCACGAGCAGGCCGCAGTCGCTGCGGTCCGCCGGAATGCCGAGCCGGCGCGCGAGGCGACGCCCGATCCAGCCGGCGACACCCCGGCCGCAGTCAATGGCGACGCAGCCGCGGAGCAGACCACCGGCGCGGTGCAGGTCCTGCAACAAAGGGTGCAATTGGGAAAACGCCTCACCGAACCAGCGCGTGACTGCCGTGGCGTCGTGCGCCGAAGGAATCGGGGCGGTGGAATAGCCCGACGTCAGCGCCGCGGACCGAGCAGACGCGCCATGCGGAGTGCGAACGCGAACAGCAGCACCGCGAGCAGGGCCGGCACCGCGGCGGCCAGCCATTCGGCCGCGCCGTTGGCGACCCACACGGCGAGACCGGTCACGATGAAGCTGCAGGCGAGCAGTGCAAGCACCAGGGAGACGCCCGCGACCAGACCGACCGAGAGCAGCGAAACCGGGCGGCCCTTCACGGCAGCCACTGCAGCACGCTGCCGGCGATGATGCAGACGGCGCCGGCGAGGCGAGAACGACCGCGGCAGTGTGCCGCTGGTGGGGGAGACAGCCAGAGCCTTGGTGGCGCTCATAGTGGGTGCGAGTTTGTCCGCTAGCGTGTGGAGTGCCTGTGATGACGCAGCAGGGGCCGATTTCCCCTCATGCCGCCGGCGCGTTCGCTGGATGAGGCCGGCGCGGGGGCCCAACAAGCGCGACCAAGGTCGCAGTGTGCGGCGCATGGGTTTGACCTGCTGCGCAGCAGACCGTAAAACAGGGCGACTTCTTGCGGGAGCACTACCGTGGCGATGAGGGGGGCCGGCGGCACGCCGGGAGGCATCGGGGAGTTTCTTGTCGGCTTCGCGCTCGCGGTCGCCGGGGGCTGGCTGCTCACCAACCAGGTCGTCGTCAGCGGCGGCAGCTGGAACATCTGGGGCTACAACAGCTTCGGTCTGTCGCTGGTGCCGTTCGTGCTCGGTGTCGCGATGCTGTTCTTCAACGGACGCTCGGTGCTGGGCTGGCTGCTTCTGATCGGCGGGCTGGTCATCGTCCTTGCCGGCGTGATTGTGAATCTGCGCGTGTATTTCGTTGCGACCAGCCTGTTCAATACCTTGCTGATGCTGGTACTGCTGTTTGCCGGCATAGGCCTGATCGCGCGTTCGCTGCGTTCGCATGGAACGTCTGTGACATGAGTGCCATCCTGCGACACCTGTTCGCGGTCGGCCTGCTCGCCGCGCCTGTGCTGGTGCTGGCCTGGCCGGTGCAGGAGCCGGCCTGGGCACGCCTGCCGTTCGCTGATCAGTGCGACAGCATTGCCGCGATTCCGATGCGCCAGCACGTCAACTACAACGTCGACATCCAGCCGATCTGGAGCACGCGGTGCGCCAACTGCCATGTCGATGTGGAAGGCGGCAACGCCGCGGCTGACCTGTTTCTCGATCCGCCGACGTCGTGGTTCTTTCTGTACAACGAACCGAGCAGCCAGGATCCCGAGCTGACAAGGGTCGTTCCGAACCGGCCACTGCAAAGCCTGCTTTTTACCAAGCTCAATTGCGAGGTGGTGGATATCGGCGTGCGCATGCCGCGTGACCGGCAGCCGATTCCGATTGCCGAACAGGCCCTGGTGCATGACTGGATCCTGGCTGGTGCTCCGGAAGCCGACGACGACACGATCTTCCGTGGACGCTTCGACTCCCGCGGCTGAAGCCACGCGCGGGGGGCATCGGTGCAAGTGCAGCTCGGCGGCAAGGTCGCGATCGTCACCGGCGCCAGCCGCGGCATCGGCTGCGCCGTCGTCACGATGCAGGCCGCGGAAGGTGCGCACGTCGTCGCGGTGGCGCGATCCGAGGCGATGCTGGCCGAACTCGTCGCCGCGCTGCCGGTACCGGGCCTCGCCGTCGTCGCCGACCTGCGTCAGGAAGGGGCGGCGCAACGGGTGGTCGAGGCCGCACTGCAGGCCTTCGCTCGACGCGGACTGGCACGACGGCTTCGCGCTGAAATTCTTCGCCGCGATTCCCGCAACCTTGCAGGACACTTGCAGGCCACGCTGATCGGGCCGCCCCGCGTGCCCGAGCGGCTGCGATGGCCCCCGCCGGATCGCCACCCATTCAGCGCAGCCCTGGTCCGGTGTCAATGCCAGTGCGCGCGTCCGTCGATGACCGTGTGTGTCATGCCGCCGACCCACACGGTCCCATCGGCTTCGATGCGGATACCGATGTGCGCGTCGTGCCCGATTTCCCGGCCCTGGCTCACGCGGTAACCGCGTGCGAGCGGTCCTTCCGGTTCGCCCGCAGCGATCCAGGCTGCGATCAGGCCGTTCGCCGCTCCCGACGCCGGGTCTTCGGCGATGCCGACGCCGGCGGGAAACGCCCGCACGGCGACTTCGTAGTCGGGCTGGTTGCAGCGCGCGAATGCGCAAAGGCCGAGACTGTCGCTGGCCTTGGCCAGGCGTGCGATCGCGGCATGATCGGGCTGCCATTGGCGCAAGGTCGATTCCTCGGCGAATTCGGCGATCCACCAGCGCCGGCCCCCCTCGACGAAGCCGGGCGGCAGTGCGCCGAGCGGAGTGCGATCGAGAATCGCGCGCACGAGCTTGGCGTGCAGCGCATCGGGTTCCAGCGTGCGTGCCCGGGGTGCCTGTACCGAAAGGACGCGGCCCTTGTCCGACTGCGCAATGTGGATGGCCAGGAGCCCGGCGCCGCATTCCTGCACCAGGCGGTCGCCCTCGGCAGAGACGAAGCCTGTCTCGAGTGCAGCATGCGCACTGCCAATGGTCGGATGGCCTGCGAACGCGATTTCGCGTTGCGGCGTGAAGATGCGCACGCGGTAGCTCGCGCCGGCCTGCGTCGGTGGCAGCAGATACGTGGTTTCGACGAGGCCGGTCCAGCGGGCGAAGCGTTGCATGGTCGCATCGCTCCAGTCGTCGGCGCCGATCACGACGGCCAGGGGATTGCCGCCGCCGGCTTGCTCGGCGAACACGTCGAGTTGCAGATAGCGCACGGTATCCATGGCGGTCAGCGTAGCTGCATCGTGCGGTTCCGCGCCAGCGTGCGGATGGGGCCGCGTGGCGGGTGACGGTGCGAGAGCCGCGCGCCGTCAGGCCGCGGCGAGCGCGCGCTCCCGCAGGCCGTTACGGTAACGGCGGCTGCAGGGCAGGGTAGTGCCGTCCTTGAGGTGCAGCCGCGCGTCGCCGGTCTCCAGCGGTTCGATCATCGCGATCTGGTCGAGGTTCACGATGTAGCTGCGATGAACCCGCGCGAATCGCTGCGGATCCAGCCGGGTCTCGATACCGGCGATGGTGATGCGCAACGGATAGTCGCGGCCCCTCACGCGCAGGTTGGCGTAGTTGCCGGACGCCTGAATCCACTCGATGTCGTCGGCGGCGACGAGGAATTCCCGGCCCAGCTTGCGCACCAGGAAACGCTCCGGCCGCTCCAGCGATTCGACGGGCGGCCCCACATCCGGTGCGGCGAGCAGGCTGGCTTCTCCCTGCAGGCGCAGCAGAACGAAACGGTAGACGTGGATCAAGGCGACCGTCGAGACGAATTCGCGCACGTCCTTCAGGTATTCGTAGCCGAGCTCGAGCGGCCAATTACCGAAGTCGTACTGCTCGCCCTGCGTCGCATAGGCGAGCTTGCGCAGGGCGACCATGCCGAGCACGTGGAGCAGTGACCAGACCACGCTGGCCAGTACATAGACAGGCACGTGGCGGTGCCAGGTATCGCGGTGCAGCGGATAGCGCCGTGTGAACAGCACCAGGGCCGGTACCAGCAGCAGGATCACGAATCCGCTCGACGTTTCCCAGACGACCGGTTTCCACGGGGCGAAGTCGAGGCGCGAGCGCTCGACGTCCATCATCACGGTCAGGCTGTTGAACACTGCATTGATCACGAACGCGAGTATCCAGAAGCCGATCTCGGCGCTGCGGCGCCAGGGCTGGTAGCGCGCCAGCCAGTTCGCGGTATCGGTCATGCGTCGATTCTACGGAGGCCTGCCGGACCGCGCCCGCTTTTCGTCCCGCGCATCCGCCGTTCGTCCCAAACCGAGGTCGATCAAGCCCTTGGATGCGGATCTCGCGAGTTGCCGGCGGCAGGCTGCGGGCACACCACGGGAGTCCGCATGCACCGCCGCCACGATATCGACGCCCTGCGCGTCATCGCTTTTGCCTTCCTGATTCTGTACCACGTCGGCATGCTCTACGTGACCGAGTGGGGCTGGCACATCAAAAGTTCGTATCAGTACGAGGCGCTCCAGCTGCCCATGCTGTTCCTCAACCGCTGGCGCATGGACCTGATCTTCCTGATCTCGGGCATGGCCGCTGCGTTCCTCCTCAAGCCCGGACAGACGGGTCGCTTCCTTGCACTGCGCAGCGGGCGCCTGCTGCTGCCGCTGACCTTCGGCATCGTCGTCGTCGTGCCGGTACAGCCCTATGTCCAGGGCGTGACCAACGGCGTCGTCGAGCCCGGCTTCCTGAATTTCCTGGCCGAGTACTACACGGCGAGGCGCTGGCCCGAGAACGCGTTCGATGGCTGGGAGCACGGGTATACCTGGAACCACCTCTGGTATCTGGCCTACCTGTGGGTCTATACGCTCGCGCTTGCCGCGCTGTTGCCAGCGTTGCGCAGTGCGTGGGGGCGGCGTCTCGCCGAGGGTTTCGGCAACCTGCGGGGCGCCGCGTTGCTGGTGCTGCCCGGGCTGCCTTTGCTCGTCTACAGCCTCGTCCTGCAACCGCATTTCCCGGAACGGGGCGACTTCATCCATGACTGGTATCGCAACGCGGTCTACTTCACCGTGTTTCTCTACGGCTTCGTGCTCGCGCGGCACGAGGGCTTCTGGCGCGAAGCGCTGCGTCTGCGGAAGGTTGCGCTCGCCTTTGCGCTGGTCGTGTTCGGCGTCTACGCGCTGGCCCGGCACGACCTGCCCGACCAGATCCCATACGGGCACGAGGTGGTCATCGTCACTCTGCGCAACCTCTATGTCTGGGCCGCACTGCTTGCGATCCTCGGCTGGGCGCATGCCTGTCTCAACCGTCCGTTCGCCTGGCTGCCGCGCGCGAACGAAGCGATCTACCCCTGGTACATGCTGCATCAGAGCCTGATCGTGCTGATCGCCTACTGGCTGGTGCCGCTGAAGCTCGGCGGATTCTGGGAATGCCTGCTCGTGGTCGGCGGAACCGTAGGCGGCTGCTGGTTGCTGCATGACGGCTTGATTCGCCGCGTTGCGCTGTTGCGGCCGTTGTTCGGGCTTCCGTCGCCCGGAGTCCGGGGCGAGCCCTCCGCGCTGCGCGCGGCCGCGGTCGGCATCGTCCCGTTCGCGGCGCTCGTGATTTTCGTCGTGTCGCAGGGCTGAGCGCAGCGTTCAGCGTTTCTTCGCCGCCATCATCTCGCGCAGGGCCGCGAACGGATTCGCGGTCGCTTCGGCGACCTTGTCCTCACGGGTGTCGCCCGTGTGGTCGATGTAGCGCGAGTGCTCATTGTCGTGGCAGTACACGCAGAGCAGTTCCCAGTTGCTGCCGTTGGCCGGATTGTCGTCGTGATTGTGATTGCGGTGATGGACCGTCAGCTCCTGCAGGTTCGCCCGTGTGAATTCGCGTGCGCAGCGGCCACAGACCCAGGGGTACATCTTGAGCGCGCGCTCGCGGTAGCCTTTTTCGCGTTCTGCGGCGGCGGCGCGCGCGTCGGCGACGATGCGGTCGAGGCGCGCGGAGGAGGGGGGCTTGTTGGCGTTCATCGGTATTTCCGCATCGGTGGCGACGATCTACGATCGTGTTCGTATGTTGGCAGCTTCGGCAACGCAGCGGACCCGGCGGCGCGGCCACAATGCGCCCGCCAGTCCTTTCCTGCGGAGCATACGATGAAGCGCATTTACCCGGCAGTCCTGTTGGCCGTCCTCCTGCTGTTCGCGGCGCAGGCATTCGCGAAGGAGCGCGTCGAACGGCCTTTGACTGCCGGAACGAAGGTACTGTTCGACGATCAGGCTGCCGCGATCCGGCAGCAGATGGAACCGGGCGGTCACTACGAATTCGTCTCGGCCGCCGAACGTGCCGACGTCGAGCGCAACCTGGAGCATATCGCCGCCTTGCTGGCACGTTCTGCCGACGACGCCGTGTACAGCGATGCGGAAAGAACGGCGTTGCTCCAGGCCCAGGAAAACGTCAATGCCGTGCTCACGCGCAACGACGGCCGTCGCCTGATCTGTCAGCGGGAGCGATCCACCGGCTCGCATCTGGGCAAGGACACCTGCCAGACCTTGGCCGAACGAGAACGCGCACGGCGCGGTTCGGAAACCGAATTGCGCCGGCTGCAGATGAAGTCGCCCGGTTCATCGGGCCTGCCGAATGCCTCGGAATTGCGGCGCCGCGGTGGCAATTGACATCGTCGCCAGCGGAGGGCGCCGCGCCGGTGAGCCCGCCTGCCGTCGAGGACCGACCGAACCGCGGGAATCAGGCCAGCTGATCCTTGGCCCAGGCCACGTCGAGCGCTTCCATGGCGTCGCGCGGCTTGAGCTTCGCGGCCTTGGCATAGGCTTCGGCGGCGGCGTCTTCCTGTTTGTCGCCGTGGAGCAGCAGCAGGCCGTTGCCGTATTCGATCCACGCGATCGGTGAATCGCCGGTGAGCCTGGTGGCTTCCTTCAGGTGTTTCTCGGCCGTTGCCGCACTGGCGCCATAGGTCAGCTTGGCGAGCATGCCGCCGACCTTGCCGACGATCTCGGCGTGGTAAAGCCCGAGTGCGGTCAGTGCTTCGGCATGCTTCGGTGCGCGTTCGAGCGCCGCATCGAGTGATTCCTTGACCTTGCCGGCCAGGCCCTGGGCCAGGGCCTTGGTGATCGAGATGCACTGGCTGTAGCGGCCGATGGCGAAGGCACGGCGATAGTGGCTGTTGGCCTCGTCCGGCAGGGCGGCGATCGCTTCGTCGGCGAGTGCGGCGAGCGCCTCGTAGCGCGCGAGCTTCTCTTTCTCGGCGTCGACGAGGTACGTGGCATGGATGCCGGCGGCCTTGATGGCGACGGAGGCGCCGAGCGCCTTCAGCGCCTTGCCCTGTTCATACGCGGCTTCGAAGTCGCCGCGATGGAATGCACGCCAGGCGTCCTGCAGCGCAGCCGCCAGCGCGGCGGGATCCTTGCCGAGCTTGGGATTGGCCTTGAGCAGCTTCGCGACGTGCTTGTCGTCGGGAAACGGCTCCTGATCGCCTGCATGCAGCACCTTCCAGGATTTCGCCAGCTTGTCGCCGGCGTAGTCGTACGCCTTGTCGGCGTACGGAAATGCGGCCCAGCCCTTCTTCGCCATGGTCAGCTCTCCGTGAAGTCCGGCTAGCATTCACGACGGCGTGGAATCGCGCAACCGGCGGCGGCTGGTCCGCCGCCGGCGGCGCGAAAGACTGGTGGACGTCGCGTCGCAGGTGCCTGCCGCCTTCGATTGTGGGGTGCGGACCACTACACTGGCGCCCCGGCCGGCGTGTGGCGATCCGACGCGCGCGCCGCCGATCCGCGACCGCCAACGAGTGCCGAATGACAGCGAAAGCCGCCCAACGCGCCGAACGACTGCGCGCCGAACTGGCCGAACACAATTACCGTTATCACGTACTCGACGATCCGACCGTGCCGGACGCCGAGTACGACGCCCTGCTGCGCGAACTCATCGAACTCGAAGCCGCGCATCCGGAACTGCGCACCGAGGACTCGCCGACCCAGCGCGTGGGCGCCTCGGGCTCGCGCGACTTCGCCGAGGTGGTGCACGAGATTCCGATGCTGTCGCTCGACAATGCCTTCGACGACGTCACGGCGGCGGACGATGCCGGCCGCTTTGCCGCGATCGCCGATTTCGTGCGTCGCATCGAGACGAAGCTCGGCGTCGTTGGGCCGGAATTCTCGGTCGAACCCAAGCTCGACGGCCTTGCAATCAGCCTGCTCTACGAACAGGGTGTGTTCGTGCGCGGCGCGACGCGCGGCGACGGCGCCAAGGGCGAGGATGTCACGGCGAATCTGCGCACCGTCAAGTCGATCCCGCTGCGCCTGCGCGGCAGTGGCTGGCCGGAGCGGCTCGAGGTCCGCGGCGAGGTCTACATGCCGCGCGCGGCGTTCGAAGCCTACAACGCGAAGGCGCGCGAGGCCGGCGAAAAGACCCTCGCGAACCCGCGCAACGGCGCGGCCGGCAGCCTCCGGCAAAAAGATCCCCAGGAAACGGCGAAGCGCCCGCTGGCGTTCTACGCCTATGCGGTCCATTTGCCGGCCACCCCCGAGCGTACCCTCGGCGAGCGTCACAGTGCCGCGCTCGCCCGGCTGCGCGACTGGGGATTCCCGGTGTCGCCCGAGGTCGACAAGGCGCGCGGTTTCGCCGGGCTCGTGGCCTATTACCGCCGCATCGGCGAGCGCCGCGACAGCCTCCCGTACGACATCGACGGCGTGGTCTACAAGCTTGACGATTATGCGGGCCAGCGCGAAATGGGCTTCGTTTCCCGGGCGCCGCGCTGGGCCATCGCGCACAAGTTTCCGGCGCAGGAGCAGTCGACCGAACTGCTGGGCATCGACATCCAGATCGGTCGCACCGGCGCGGCGACGCCGGTCGCGCGCTTGAAGCCGGTGCAGGTGGCGGGTGTCACCGTCAGCAACGTGACACTGCACAATGCCGACCAGATCGCCCGCCTCGATGTGCGCATCGGCGACACGGTGATCGTGCGTCGCGCGGGTGACGTGATTCCGGAAATCGTCAAGGTCATTCTCGAGCGCCGGCCCGACGCCGCCGTGCCCTGGCAGTTTCCGAGCCACTGTCCGGTCTGCGGCTCCGCGCTCGAACGCGTGCAGAAGATCAAGAAACAGACCAAGACCGAGACCGTCTACGAGGACAGCGTGGCCTGGGTCTGCAGCGGCGGACTGTTCTGCGCCGCGCAGCGAAAGGAGGCGATCTTTCACTTCGCCTCGCGCCGGGCGATGGACATCGAAGGCCTCGGCGGCGAGATCATCGACGACATGATCGAGCTGCCGTTCCTGCGCGACGGCGCGCGGCCGCACAGCCTGCGCAGCCCGGCCGATCTCTACACGCTGCAGCTCGACGATCTGACCGAGCTGCGCCGTCTGGCGCAGGAGCGCAGCGGTAGCGTTCCGGAGACCGTCAAGAAGGGCAAGATCGCAACGCGCTGGGCAGAAAACCTGCTCGATGCCATTGCGCAAAGCCGTACGACTACGCTGGAGCGCTTCCTGTTCGCACTGGGCATACGCGACGTCGGCGAATCCACGGCCAAGGCACTGGCGCGCTGGTTCGGCAGTCTCGATGCGGTCATGGCTGCATCGCTGGAGGAACTGCGGGCGATTCCCGATGTGGGACCCGTCGTTGCGGGACGCATCGTGGCGTTCTTCGCGGAAGCGCACAACCGTGCCGTCATCGCCGCGCTGCGCGGTGCCGGTGTGAACTGGCCCGATACGGCGCCGCAACGTGTCGCTGACGGCGTGCTGGCCGGCAAGACCGTGGTCCTGACAGGTACGCTGGAAGCGCTGAGTCGCGACGAGGCCAAGGAACGACTCGAGGCGCTGGGCGCCAAGGTGTCCGGCAGTGTGTCGAAGAAGACCGACTTCGTCGTCGCCGGACCGGGCGCCGGTTCCAAGCTGGAGAAGGCGACCGAGCTCGGCATTGAGGTCTGGGACGAGGCAGCCTTGCTGGAATTCCTGGAAGAACACGCCTCGTGAATGGAGCGAATCTTCGGCGGCAGGCCAGCCTGCGAGCACGTGTGTATCGTGAAATTCGCGACTTTTTCGCGTTGCGTGGCGTTCTCGAGGTCGAAACACCGATGCTGTCCGCGTCGGGCAACACCGATCCCAATATCGAAAGCTTTACGACGCGCTTTACCGGCCACAGCGCGGCGGGCAGCGCCGAGCGCTGGCTGCGTACGTCACCCGAGTTTCCGCTCAAGCGCCTGCTCGCCGAGGGACTTGGCGACTGCTATGAGCTGGGCCGCGTGTTCCGTAACGGCGAAGCCGGGCGGCGCCACAATCCCGAATTCACGATGCTGGAGTGGTACCGTGTCGGCTGGGATCACCGCGCCCTGATGGAAGAGACACGGAGTCTGGTCGAGGCCGCGCTCGCGCTGTGCGGCCGGCGGGCAGAGACGCGCCAGTTCACGTACCGCGAGCTGTTTCTCGCCCACCTCGATCTCGACCCGTTCACCGCGGACAGCGCGGCGCTGGCCGCGCCGCTGGCCGAGTTCTCGATCGATCCGGCGGGGCTTACGCGCGACGACTGGCTCGATCTGCTGATCACGCACCGCATCCAGCCGCAGTTCGCCGCCGATGCGATCACCGTGATCCACGACTATCCGGAGAGCCAGTGCGCGCTCGCGCGCATCCGTCGTGATGCAGACACTGCGGTGGCCGAGCGCTTCGAGCTTTATCTCGGCCCCTATGAACTTGCCAACGGCTATCACGAACTCAACGACCCGGTGGAGCAGCGCGCCCGTTTCGAGCGCGACAACGCGCGCCGGCGCGAGCGTGGCCTGCGGGAGGTGCCGCTCGATGAAAATCTGCTGGCAGTCCTGGACCGCATGCCGGCGTGCGCCGGAGTCGCGCTCGGCGTCGAGCGGCTGTTGATGTGCCTGGCCGGGACCGGTGACATCCGTGATGTGCTGGCGTATCCCTTCGCTGCGGCGTGAGGCCTGGCCCGCATTTCTCACGCCGCATCTACGGCGGTGGTCGATACGCGCGCTGCTCTCGCGTGCCGGCTCAATGAGTGTCGGACGCCTTCGCCGCCACGCCGTCCGCGGCGCGCATCAGGACGGCCTCTCGACGGCCTCGCTACGCACGGATGTGAGAAATGCGGGCTATCGCGTCGCTGCAACCGGTGGCCGTACCCAGCGCCAGGTGATCAGGGCGGCGATCGCGGCGAAGCCCGCCGCGAGTTCGAACGCGAGGCGTCCGCCGCCGATGCGCCAGGCCTGTCCGGCGATCAGCGCACCGAGTGCGCCGCCGACGCCCGAGGAAAACCCGTAGAACACACCCTGGCCGTGGCCGGCCAGCGGTCCCGGGAAATACTGCGCCATCAGCTGCATGGCGCCGGCAAAAAACGCCGCGAAATTGATCGCATGACTCAGCTGCGCCATGGTCATGACCCAGACCGATTCCGGGAACAGCGCCGTGGCCAGCCAGCGCAGTGCGGCGCTCGCGATCGCAAACAGCAGCACGGTCTGCGCCGGTACGCGCAGGAACAGCCTGGGCGACACGAAGAACACCACGACTTCGACGGCCACGCCGACGACCCAGAACAGCCCGAGCACCGAGGGCTTGTAGCCGTGCTGTTCGAGATAGAGCGCGAAGAAGGTGTACAGCGGTCCGAACGAGATCTGTACCAGCAGGCAGGCGAGGAAGAATGCGCGGATTTCGGGCTGGCGCAGACGCTCGCGCAGGTCGCTGCCGCCGCCGGCAACCGGCTGGCGCTGCGCCGGGCCGTAGTCGTTCGCGAAGGCCGAGGCAGTCGTTCCCGCGAGCAGGGGCAGCATCAGCAGGGGCAGCCAGGCGACGGCGATGTGGTCGAGCAGAAAGCCGTACAGGCCGACGACCGCGATGAAGCCGAGTGAACCCCAGAGCCGTATCGCGCCGTAGCGCTCGGTGACCCCGTGCAGGTGCGACAACGTGATTGCCTCGAACTGCGGCATGGTGGCGTTGTGAAAAAAACAGAAAACGCACATTGCGGCGAACAGTCCGGCGAACTGCAGCGGCAGCAGGAATGCGCAGAAGCTGACCAGGCTAGCGATGCAGCCGATGTGCAGCCAGCGCACCGGGCGGGGCGAACGTGCGGCGAGCCAGTTCCAGCTGCTGGGTGCAACGATGCGCGTCGCGTACCACAGGCTCATGAGTACGCCGATCGCGGCTTCGCTCTGGCCGAGATCCTTGAGGAACAGGCTCCAGTAGGGCGTGAAGCCGCCGAGCACGGCGTAATACGCGAAATAGAAGCTGGACAGGCGCAGCGCAGGTACGGCGGGAGTCATGCCCGGTAGCGTGCCACAACCGGGAATCGCCGAGCGGACACGGTCAAAGCCGTCCCCTTCAGGGGAGTGAACGTCCGCCGCCCGGAACCGCACGATTCCGGGCTTCTGGAACGCCCAGTGGGCCGGACGGGATGAGTGCCGGTGCCGTGAACGTCATCTTCCCGATGTCCCCGCTGCGGCGACGGATGCGTTCGCGCCGCGGCGCGAACGCATCCTTCACGCCTTCTCCGTGGAAACCGGTGCGGCGTAGCGACCTGGCAGGTGCTATCGAATCTCGACCGCGCGTTCGCGCCGTTCGAGCAGACTCATGTCGGCCTGGTTCGACAGGCGGAGGTCGCGCAGCTCGTACGGTGCCGCGAGCTTGCCGCTACCCATCGATGCCGCGTCGAAGCTCAGGGTCAGGCGGCCCGCACCGGCGTCCAGCCAGGCAGCCGACTGGGCATAGGCCATGGGCTTGCGCGTGCCGTCCGATGCGGTGCCATAGAGCACGCCTGCGAGCTGGTAGCGGCTCGCGTTGGCGACGTCCACCCCGACGTCGATGCCGAGTCCGCCGCCGCGCGCCGATTCGGCAACGGTGCGCACGTGGCCGGTCAGGCGCGCGGTCGGACGGCTCAGGGCGAACGCGGTCTTCGCGTCACGCAGCACCGGGGTATCGCGTTCACCGCCGCTCGCGAACGCGTGGACTTCCCAGAGTTCGAGTCCGCTCGCGTGCGCCGCGTCTGGCACGACGTCCGCCTGCCAGCTGCCGTCGGGCTGCAGCCGAAGATCGAACGGCTGGCTGTGGCCATCCGGTGCGGTCAGGATGCCCTTGGCTGTCGCCGCCCTGGCTCCATCCAGTCGGGCGTTGACGCGCAGGCTTTGTCCGGCGACCACCGTGTCGCGCGCCGTGCCGAGCCTCAGCACCGTGCTGCTGGCAGGTTCGAACACGTGGATCAGATAGCTGCCGCGCGCGGCCGGAGCGGCGAGCTGCAGGTTGCCCATGCCGGCTGCGGGGGCGAGTTTGGCGATCACCGTGCCGTCCGGAACGTCCATGCCTGCGGCACGCAGGGTGGTCGCGTCAGCGACGTTCTGCACCGCCGCAGGGCCGGCGAGTTCGCGACCGCCGCTGCGGATTACCAGATCGTCGATCGTGAGTCGATCGACGTTGTTGCCGTGCGGACTGATGCGGATCAGCGCGGCCTCGGCTGTGGTCGGCAGCGCGATGCCGCGACGCAGTTCGGCCTCGCTGGCGTTGAGCCAGTACTCGCGGCTTTCGCGCACGAACGGCACGGGCCGGTCGTTCAGCGGGTCGTCTGCGGACAGGGCCCAGGACACCCGTACCGGTGCGCGGTCGAGCGTGCGCGTGTCGATGTCCTTGCTGGCGACGAGATGCGCAGGCACCAGGTCGCCGGTGGCCGGCGCATTCAGCCGCAGCTCGGCGGCCTGGGTGAGCGGAACGAGGCCCAGAGCAATGCTTGCGGCCAGCGCCGCGGATTTCAGATTCGCCATGGGGTCGTCCTCAGATGTCGTCGCGCAGGATGCGGTCCAGGCCGAAGCACGCACGCCGGCTCTGGTTGTGGGACAGCGGCTCGGAACCGGCCATGCGATCGACATCGCGGAACCAGGTACGGCCGGCGGCCTGCTGGCTGGTGCAGTTGAGGAAGCCGTCGGAACAGCTCGCGAGCCAGTTCTGCGTGGTCTCGAGGCCCACGTTGTACTGATAGCCGCCGCACCAGCTGTCGCCGTCGAACGGCGAGGAGTCCACATCGGTGCCGACCACGTTCCAGAACCCCTTGGGCAGCGCGGGGCGTCCGGCCGTGCCGAGCAGGTTGTTCTGGTTGTACTGCGCCATCCAGCTGACCTGCTGCATGCGCACGGCGTCGTTCTTGTAGCCGAGCAGCCAGCCCAGGGCCTGCTCGAAGACGTTGCCATTCATGACCGCATCGGCCAGCGGCGTACCGGCGCTGGACGGGGCCAGCGCATTGACCCAGCGGATCTTGGCGATGATGTTCGGATAGCGGCTGTCGTAGGTCGGATTCGAGAGTATCCAGCGCACGACGTTGCCGCCGTTGGAGTGGGTGATGACGACGAGGTCGGTAATGCCGGCGCCGTTGATGAAGCTGGTCAGCTGGCCGGCCACGCAGCCGGCTGCGCGACTGTCCCACATGTACTGGCCGAGGTCGCAGTTGATGACCACGTATTTGGACTGATCCGGCAGTCCCTGGCGCACGGAATTGACGAATTCCGGCGTCCAGTAGTCGGCCAGCGCATTGGTCTGTGCGCCGGTGCCATGCACGAAGGCAACGCCGGTGGCGGCGGATACCGCGGAAGTCGCTCCCAGGGCGAGCGAGAGCGCCAAAGCAAGACGAACCATTTTCCCTCCCGGTGCGGCCCGGGCCAGAGGTAAACCGAGCCGCGGTGAAGCTGCGGCCTGCCCGGTCAGGATGAGCGTCCTTGCTGCTGCCGGGTTCGGCCGGAGCACGCTGATGGGTCGAATCCGCCGTCCTATGCCTCCCCGCACGGCACGGCGATGCGGCAAAGTAGCAATGTCCGCGCGACAGTGTCAAACGTTTGTTTGAAGCTGCGACTCAAGATTGTGCGGCGTCCGGCTGCCCTCGCCGCGGCCGGCCCGTTCAGCTCCAGCGGTCGCGCCACGGAGGCGGGCGGCTATACTGCGCGCCCGTCGTAGCGGTAATTCCATGCGCCTGACCACGATAAAACTGGCCGGATTCAAGTCCTTCGTGGATCCGACCACGTTGCACCTGCCTACCAACATGACCGGCATCGTCGGTCCGAATGGCTGTGGCAAGTCCAACATCATCGATGCGATCCGCTGGGTCATGGGCGAAAGCGCGGCCAGCCGTCTGCGCGGCGATTCGCTGACCGATGTGATTTTTTCCGGGTCCAGCGCGCGCAAGCCGGTCGGTCAGGCCTCGGTCGAGCTGGTGTTCGACAATTCCGACGGCACCATCGTCGGCGAGTACGCCAACTTCAACGAAATCTCGGTCAAGCGTGTAGTCAGCCGCGACGGTCAGTCGCAGTACCTGCTCAACGGAGGACGCTGCCGCCGGCGCGACATCACCGACCTGTTCCTGGGCACGGGCCTCGGCGCGCGCAGCTATTCCATCATCGAGCAGGGCATGATTTCGCAGGTGGTCGAGTCCGACCCCGAGGCGCTGCGCCATCACCTCGAAGAAGCCGCCGGCATCTCCAAGTACAAGGAGCGGCGCAAGGAGACCGAAAGCCGCATCAAGTCCACGCGTGAGAATCTCGACCGCGTGCGCGACGTGCGCGACGAAGTCGACAAGCAGCTCGAACACCTGAACCGCCAGGCCAAGGCGGCGGCGCGCTGGCAGGAACTCAAGGCCGAGCAGAAACAGAAAGAAGCCGAGCTGCGTGCGCTGAACTACCGGACGATCCGCGACGAGGTCGAAGGGCAGGGCAACGCGCTGCGCCAGGCCGAAGTCGAGATCGAGAAATTCCTTGCCGACCAGCGCCAGGTCGAGGCGCAGCTCGAAGGCAGCCGCGAGCGCCACCATGCCGCGAGCGAGCATCTGAATCTGGTCCAGGGCGAGGTGTACAAGGTCGGCGCCGACATCGCGCGCGTCGAGCAGCAGATCGCGCACAACCGCGAACTGCGCGAACGGCTCGACAAGAGTCGCGAGGAGACCGAGCGCGCGCATCGCGAGCTCAGCGAGCACATCGAAGCCGATCGCGCCCAGATCGAAGCCCTGCGTACCGCGGTCGCCGAGGGCGAGCCGCGCCTGGAAACGCTGCGTGAGATGGACGAACAGACCGGCGAGGCGCTGCGCGACGCGGAAGCGAAGCTGGCCGAATGGCAAAGCGCCTGGGACGACTACTCCGGTTCCAGTTCGGAGGCCGCCCGCGCGGCCGAGGTCGAGCGTACGCGCCTGGATTATCTCGATCGCCAGTGCCTCGACACGGCGCGTCGGCTCGAAGCGCTCGAGGCAGAGAAGCGTGCGGCCGACCTGGCCGCATTGAGCGCGGCTGCCGACGCGTTGGGCGACGAACAGGAGTCGCAGCGGGAAAAGGTCGAAACGCTGACGAGCCTGCTGGACGAGCGCAAGACCGCCTGCGAACGACTGCTGGAGAGTGAACGCGCTGCCCAGTCCGGGCTCAGCGACACACGTCAGCAGCTACAGACCCTGCGCGGCCGTCTGGCGTCGCTCGAGGCGCTGCAGCATGCGGCGCTGGGACAGGAAAAAGGTGCGGCCAGCGTGTGGCTGGAGCAGGCCGGCCTGCGCGATGCGCGACGCCTGGGCGAAGCGCTCGACGTCGATGCTGGCTGGGAGACCGCGGTCGAGACGGTGTTGTCGGGGTTGCTCGAAGGCGTGCTCGTCGACGCACCCGAGGGCTATGCGGACGAGATCGCGCAGGTGCGCGAAGCCGACATGGTGCTGATCGCCGCGACGCAGGGCGGCGTGGCCGTGCCCGGAACGCTGTCTGCGCATGTGCGCGGTCCCGCAGCGGCAGTCGCGCTGCTGGCACCGGTACGCACGGCTGCGTCGGTGGCCGATGCGCGCCGCATCGCCGCCGAGCTCGGTGCGGGCGAATCGGTGATCGCGCCAGGTGGAGAATGGTTCGGTGCGGGCTATCTGCGTGTGCTGCGCCGCGGCGGCGCGCAGGCCGGTGTGCTCGCACGCGAGCGCGAGATCCACGCTCTGCAGGCACAGATCGAGACGCTCGACGAGCGCGCCCAGGATCTGGCCGATCAGCTGGACGAACTGAAATCCCGCAAGGTGGAGAGCGAGCGCCTGCGCGACGACGCACAGCGCGAGCTGTACATGGCGCATCGTCGCCTGGCCGAGATCGGCGGCCAGCTGCAGAGTCATCGCGGCAAGGTCGAAACCGCGCAGGCGCGGCTGGACAAGGTCGACGCGGAACTGCAGCAACTCGCGCTCAAGCTCGAGGAAGATCAGCTTCAGGTCAAGGAAGCGCGTGGGCGCCTGGATTCCGCCGTGATCCGCATGGGCGATCTCGAACAGCGGCGGCAGGAACTCGACGGCCAGCGTCGGCGCGCACTGGAACAGCGCGAAGAAGCGCGCATGAATGCGCGCGAGGCGCGTGACCAGGCGCATCAGCTGGCCCTGTCGATCGAATCCCGGCGCAGTGCGATCCAGTCGCTGGAACAGGCGTTGGGCCGTATGCAGGGGCAGATCGCCCAGCTCGATGCGCGCCGCGAGGAAATCGCCCGGCAGCTCGCCGCGGACGAAGATCCGCTGACCGAACTCGACGGCGAGCGCCAGGCCTACCTGAACCAGCGTCTGCTGGTCGACCGTCAGCTGGTCGACGCGCGCCGCGCGCTGGAGGATTGCGACGCCGAATTCCGCCGTCTCGACCAGGAGCGCCAGCGGGTCGAGCACGTGCTGACCCAGCGGCGCGAAGCGCTGGCCGGCACGCGCCTCGCCGAGCAGAGTCTGAAGATGCGCGCCGAGAATCTCGCCCAGGCGATCCTCGAAGCGGGTCTCGACCTCGACACGGTGCTCACCGGGTTGCCGGCGCATGCGGACGTCAACGACTGGACCCAGGCTCTGGCCGAACTCGACGCCAGGATCCGCCGGCTAGAGCCGGTCAATCTGGCCGCGATTCAGGAATACGAAGAACAGTCGCAGCGCAAGGTCTATCTCGACGCGCAGCTCGCCGATCTGACGACCGCAATGGAAACGCTGGAGGGGGCGATCAAGAAGATCGATCGCGAGACCCGCCAGCGCTTCAAGGAAACCTTCGACAAGGTGAATTCGGGGCTGCAGGAACTGTTCCCGCGCCTTTTCGGCGGCGGCCATGCCTATCTCGAACTCACCGGTGACGATCTCCTCGATACCGGCGTATCCATCATGGCGCGCCCGCCCGGCAAGCGCGTCACCTCGATCTCGCTGCTGTCCGGTGGCGAGAAGGCGTTGACCGCCGTCGCCCTGGTGTTCTCGATATTCCGCCTGAACCCGGCGCCGTTCTGCCTGTTGGACGAAGTCGACGCGCCCCTGGACGAGGCCAACGTCGGCCGTTTCTCGAGCATGGTCAACGAAATGTCGGAACACGTGCAGTTCCTGTTCGTATCGCACAACAAGACAACGATGGAAGCGGCTCACCAGCTCTGCGGCGTGACCATGCGCGAGCCGGGTGTGTCGCGCCTCGTGCAAGTGGATCTGGCCGAGGCGTCCAAGCTCGTCGGCGCGGCCTGAACCGGGGAGTCAACGCATGGAACAGCAAGGACTAAGCGCGAACGAGCTGCGGCTCATCCTGATCGTCGTCGGCGTGATCGTGCTGGCCGTGATTTATTTCCTCGGTTCGCCACGCAAGCCCGGGCAGGGGCGGCGTGTTGCCGGCGGTAGTACGGGCGGCAGCGACCGACGCGAACCGACCCTCGGCGGTGCCGACGCCGACGACGGGCTGCCGTCCATGCGCGCGACGGACGACGACGTGGACAACACCTTCGGAGATGACGACGAATCCCGCGGGGAACACGCGCGGACGCGCTCCGCACCGGGTTCCGACCGATTCCAGGTGCCGCCGCGGTCCAGCGTCGGCCAGCGCGCTGACCTGCCCGTCGAGCGCATCGTCACGCTGTTCATTGCCGCGCGGGCGGGGCAGGTGATCCACGGTGCCGATCTCGTGGTCGCTGCGGAAAAGTGCGGTCTCGAATTTGGCGATCTCGGCATCTTCCATCGCCTCGTCGACGGCAAGCGCGAACTGGGACCGATATTCAGCGCCGCCAACATGGTCAAGCCCGGCCATTTCGACATGAGCCGCATCGACGAGCTCGCGACGCCGGGCCTGAGTTTCTTCATGGCGTTGCCGGGACCGCTGCCGGCGCTCGATGCCTGGGACACCATGCTGCCGACCGCGCAGCGTCTGGCCGAACTACTCGACGCCGTCGTGCTCGACGAGGAACGCAACGCGCTCGGCCGGCAGCGCATCTCGCACATCCGCGACGATCTCCGCGCCTGGGACCGCAAGCAGGACGGCAACCGTATCCGCCCCGACTGGTAAGGTCGGCGAGACCGGACCGGGTAGGGAAATCCGGCCCTTCCGCGCGTAGAGTCGCCGGTCATGAAACCGCGCGGTCGACCGCCTGCCGATGACCTGCTGACGCCGGCCGAATGGACCGTCGTCGAGGGGGTTCGCCATGGCCTGTCGAATCCCCAGATCGCCCGGCGCCTGTCGGTCAGCACGGATGCGGTCAAGTATCACGTCGCCAACGCGCTGCAGAAACTGGGCTTCGCCAGCCGCACAGAACTGCGCCGCTGGCCCGGCATCCGCCGCGCGAGCGTGCTGCAACGGAGGAACCCCGTCGTGCCCCAGTTCACCGCCCCCGACGCCGTCGGACAGATCGCCCGCAGCGTACGCGACATTGCCGCTTCAGAGGCGTGGTATCGCGACGTGCTCGGTTTTCGTCACTTGTATACCTTTGGTGCGCTCAGTTTCTTCGACTGCGGCGGCACGCGGCTGTTCCTGTCGCAGAACGAGGCGGTCGCGTCCGAGTCGGTGCTGTATTTCCGCGTCGCCGATGTGCACGCGGCGCACGCCGCGCTGGGCGCGCGCGGCGTCGAATTCATCGACGCACCGCACCTGATCCACCGCCATGCGGACGGCAGCGAGGAGTGGATGACCTTCTTCAAGGATCTCGAAGGCCGCCCGCTCGCGCTCATGAGCGTGGTGCCGGCCTGAACCCGGGCCGGCAGCAGGCTGCGCAATCCGGTTCAATCCTTGCACCGCGGGTCACGCCTAGACTGCGCTTTTCCGCGCGGAGCAGGGTATGAGCGAGACCATCAGCTGGGCCGATTTCGAGAAGGTCGTGATCGCGGTCGGCACCGTCGTGCGTGCCGAGCGCAACGCACAGGCGCGCAAGCCGGCGCTGAAAGTCTGGGTCGATTTCGGTGTCTACGGCGAAAAGAAGACGAGCGCGCAGATCGCGGCGCTGTATGCCCCGGAAGACATCGTCGGGCGTCAGGTCGTCGGCGTGATCAACTTTCCGCCAAAGCAGATCGGATCGTTCATGTCCGAATTCCTGCTGACCGGGTTCACGACGGATGAAGGCGTCGTATTGACCGCCGTGGAACGCCGCGTGCCGAATGGCACGCGGCTGGCGTGAACCAGGAGTCATCGCCGACTGCGGTGCTTCCGTCGCACCGCAGTCGGCTTGTTTTCAAACAGCCTCGAAGATGCCGGCCGCGCCCATGCCCGTGCCGATGCACATGGTCACCATGCCGTATTTCTGCTGGCGGCGGCGCAGGCCGTGCACGATCGTCGCGGCGCGGACCGCACCGGTCGCACCGAGCGGATGGCCGAGCGCGATGGCTCCGCCGAGAGGATTGACCTTGCCCGCATCGAGGCCCACGTCGCGGATTACGGCGAGTGCCTGGGCCGCGAACGCTTCGTTGAGCTCGATCCAGTCGAGCTGGTCCTTGGTAATGCCGGCCTGCCTGAGCGCCTTCGGAATCGCCGCGATCGGGCCTATGCCCATGATTTCCGGCGGCACGCCGGCAACCGCGAAGGAGACGAAGCGCGCCAGCGGGGTCAGGCCGTAGTCCTTGATCGCCTGCTCGCTCGCGAGCAATACGGCACCGGCGCCGTCAGACATCTGGGACGAATTGCCGGCCGTGACCGAGCCGCCCATGCGGAACACCGGCTTGAGCTTGGCGAGTCCTTCCGCACTGGTGTCCTTGCGCGGACCCTCGTCGGTGTCGACGGTGCGCGTATCAGCGACGATGCCGCGCGTGGCCAGGTTCGGGTAGTTGTCGGCCAGCACGTACGGTGAAATCTCGCTCTTGAATTCACCGGCCGCGATCGCGGCCAGCGCCTTCTGGTGCGAGGCCAACGCAAACGCGTCCTGGTCGTCGCGGCTGATCTTCCATTGTTCGGCGACTTTTTCCGCCGTGATGCCCATGCCATAGGCGATGGCGACGTTCTCGTCGGCGAAGACAGCCGGGTTCATCGCGATCTTGTGGCCCATCATCGGCACCATCGACATCGACTCGGTGCCGCCGGCCAGCATGAGATCGGCCTCGCCGGTGCGGATGCGGTCGGCGGCCCTCGCGATGGCCTGGACGCCCGAGGAGCAGAACCGGTTGATCGTGACCGCGGCGACGCTGTGCGGCAGCCCGGCGAGCAGGGTGCCGATGCGTGCGACGTTCATGCCTTGCTCGGCTTCCGGCATCGCGCAGCCGATCACCGCGTCGTCGATGCGGTTCACGTCGATGCCGGGTGCCTGGGCGATCACGTTGCGGATCACGTGCGCGAGGAGGTCGTCCGGACGCGTGTTGCGGAAGGCGCCACGCGGCGCCTTGCCGACGGCCGTACGCGTGGCGGCGACGATGTAGACATCCTGGATGTGCTTGGTCATTGCTCTGTCCTCGTCGCTCAGTTGCGCAGCGGCTTGCCGGTGGTCAGGGTGTGGACGATTCGTTCCTGGGTCTTGGGCATCTGCGCCAGCTCGACGAAGTGCTTGCGTTCGAGATCCAGCAGCCACTGCTCGTCGACGAGCGAGCCACGCTCGACCGTGCCGCCGCAGAGGGTGTCGGCGATGCGCGCCCCGATCTCGAAGTCGTGCGCCGAGATGAAGCGCCCCTCGAGCATGTTGACCAGCATCATCTTGAGGCTGGCCGTGCCCACGTCGCCGCAGACCGGGATCTGGCGCGCCGGCAGGGCCGGGCGATAGCCGGCGTCGGCGAGTGCGGCGGCTTCGCGCTGAGCGACCCAGAGCACTTCGTGCGTGTTGAACACGACCGTGTCGTTCGCGCGCAGCAGCCCCATTTCTTTGGCTTCCAGCGCGCT
Source organism: Rhodanobacteraceae bacterium (assembly GCA_045864815.1). Taxonomy (GTDB): domain Bacteria; phylum Pseudomonadota; class Gammaproteobacteria; order Xanthomonadales; family Rhodanobacteraceae; genus Tahibacter. The sequence goes on from BTVG01000013.1 coordinate 130,508, forward strand.
GGCCGATACCTTGGCCATCGCGACGGTCTCGAAGAAGGTCTTGACCGCGTTGAACGGATCCGCGGGGTTGGCTCTGGCGCAGCGCAGCGCGATTTCCTTGAGGCCGCCACCGGCCGGCAGCAGACCTACGCCGGCCTCGACCAGGCCGATATAGCTCTCGAGTGCCGCGACCGTCTTCGTGCAGTGCATCTGGAACTCGCAGCCGCCGCCGAAAGCCATGCCGCGAATCGCGGCCACGGTCGGAACCAGCGACGTCTTCAGGCGCATGCTCGTGGCCTGGAAGTTCGCGATCATGGCGTCGAATGCCGCGAGCTTGCCTTCCTTGAGCAGCCCCATCGCGCCCTTGAGGTCGGCGCCGGCCGAGAACGGTTCCCTGTGCTGCCAGATCACGAGACCCTTGAAGCGCTGTTCCGCCTCATCGACGGCGCGTTGCAGGCCGTCGAGCACGGCGTCGTTCACCGTGTTCATCTTGGTCTTGAACGAGACGATGCCGACGTCGTCGCCGAGATGCCACAGGCGCAGGCCGTCGTTCTCGAACACGGTGGTGCCCTGGTCGAAGCGCTCGCCGAGAATCGGGTCCGGGAAGTGCTGGCGCTGGTAGACCGGATGCGCCGAGCGTGGCAAGGCCTTGTTCTGACTGGCGGAATACGAGCCGTCCTTGCCGTGTACGCCGGCGCGGCCGTCACTGACCCAGGCGGGCAGCGGCGCCGGACTCATGGCCTTGCCGGCGGCGATGTCCTCGGCGATCCAGCTGGCGATCTGCTGCCATCCGGCAGCCTGCCAGGTCTCGAACGGTCCGAGCTGCCAGCCGTAGCCCCAGCGGATCGCCAGATCCACATCACGTGCGGTGTCGGCGATGTCGGCCAGGTGATAGGCCGTGTAGTGGAACAGATCGCGGAATACCGCCCACAGGAACTGTGCCTGCGGGTCGCCTGACGCGCGCAGCTTGGCGAATTTCTCCGCGGGGTCCTTGATCGCGAGTATCGCGGCCACTTCATCAGAGGCCTTCTGGTCGGCCGCTCGGTAGTCCTGCTGCGCCAGATCGAGTACGACGATGTCCTTGCCGACCTTGCGGAACACGCCGGCACCGGTCTTCTGGCCGAGCGCGCCCTTGTCGATCAGCGCCTTGAGCCAGACCGGGGTCTGGAAATACCCGTGCCAGGGATCGTCCGGCAGCGTATCCGCCATGGTCTTGATGACGTGAGCCATGGTGTCGAGGCCGACCACATCCGCGGTGCGGTAGGTCGCGCTCTTGGGCCTGCCAATGGCGGGCCCCGTCAGCGCGTCGACGGCATCGAAACCCAGGCCGAACTGCTGGGTGTGATGCATGGTGGCGAGGATCGAGAACACGCCGATGCGGTTGCCGATGAAGTTCGGCGTGTCCTTGGCGTAGACCACGCCCTTGCCGACCGTCGTGGTCAGGAAGGCTTCGAGTCCCGCGAGGATGTCCGCGTCGGTGGAGCGGCTCGGGATCAGCTCGACCAAGTGCATGTAGCGCGGCGGATTGAAGAAGTGCACGCCGCAGAAGCGGTGGCGCAGGTTCTCGGGTAGCGCCTCGGCCAGCGTGTTGATGGACAGACCCGAGGTGTTGCTTGCGATCACCGCCGATTCCGGCAGGTAAGGAGCAACCTTCTTATAGAGGTCGAGCTTCCAGTCGGTCCGTTCGGCGATGGCCTCGATCACGAGGTCGCAGCCGCGCAGCAGTTCGAGGTGCTCGTCGTAGTTCGCCGGCACGATCGCCGCCTGGCGCGACTTGTCGGCGAGCGGGGCTGGAGAGAGCTTGGCCAGGTTCTGGATCGCCTTGAGCGCTATGCCGCTCTTGTCGCCTTCCTTGGCGGGAAGGTCGAACAGCACGGTTTCGACATCGGCGTTGGTCAGATGGGCGGCGATCTGCGCGCCCATCACGCCGGCGCCGAGCACCGCAGCCTTGCGGATACGTAGCGGTTTGAAGCTCATGGGGACCTCGTCGGGAGGGGGAACGGTAAGGACCAGCCGTCCGACTCTGCCTGCTCGCGTTGGAGCTGTTGCTCGCGTTGCGGTGCAGCAAATGGTCGGTGCGGCGAGGGGTTACGAAATGGTAGAAGGTTGGCGGCAGCGCAACTCAGGGCGCGCGCAGACCGGCGGCAGCGAAGCGGATCAGGTGTTCGGCCGAGCGCTCGCGGTGCTGCTGCTCGGTCACTCCCGACTTGCGCTTGATCACCCCGAAATCCGCCATCGCGTAGGTCAGTGCGCCGGCCACGATGTCGAGGCGCCAGTACAGCTCTTCCTTGTCCAGGTCGGGCAGCCGCTGGGCGAATGCGGCGTGGAAACGCTTCATGACATGGCCGTAGTTGTCGGACAGGAACTTGCGCAGCGCGTCGTTGTGCTCGGCATACGCGCGTGCCAGTACGCGGACGAAGGCGCCGCCGCCGCCGCGGTCCAGCGAGAGGTCGAGTGCGGGATGGATGAATGCGCCAAGCAGTTGTTCGAGATCGGAATCCGGACGGGCCAGTGCCTCGTCCAGCGCCTGCAGCCGGTGCGCATTGAGCTCGTCCAGGCGTCGGCGGAATACCTCATTGATGAGGTTTTCCTTGGACCCGAAGTGGTAGTTGACCGCGGCGAGGTTGACATTCGCCGCGGCGGTCACCTGGCGCAGCGATGCGCCGGCGAAGCCGAGCCGGGCAAACAGCTGCTCGGCGGCGCCGAGGATGCGTTCCTTGGTCGAAAAATGCTGCGAGTTCATGAAATCCTTGCAGTCCGGTACTCGGGGCGTCGGGTTGATTCGGGGTTGCGGCCAGAACCGGATCGTAGGTAAAACGGGCGTTTGAATGCTACGAGAGCGATCGGCTCCGGGTCAAACGCGTGCACGCGTCACAGAGGCGCCGACCGGCCCGCGGGGACAGGGGGGCCACTGCCACGGTCGCCGGTCGCCGGGCGGGGGCGAGCCGGGCGGGTGCCTTCCGATGGCAGCTGCATATGGCGTGTGAATCAGCTAGAATTCAGAACGATTTTGCCTGCTAACCCCGCATTCCTGCGTGTGTTTAGTGTTACCATCGCGCGCGGCGACGGGATTCGTTTTCTTACAATCTGGAGTACTCGACATGGCGCTGGAGCGCACCTTGTCCATCATCAAGCCCGATGCCGTCGCCAAGAACGTGATCGGCGAGATCTACACCCGTTTCGAGAAGGCCGGTCTCAAGATCGTCGCTTCCAAGATGAAGCACCTGTCGCGCAAGGAGGCCGAAGGCTTCTATGCAGTACATAAGGAGCGCCCGTTCTTCAATGCGCTGGTCGAATTCATGATCTCCGGTCCGGTCGTCATCCAGGCGCTCGAAGGCGACAACGCCGTGCTCAAGCACCGCGATCTCATGGGCGCGACGGATCCGAAAAAGGCAGAGAAGGGCACGATCCGTGCCGACTTCGCCGACTCGATCGACGCCAACGCCGTACACGGTTCCGATTCTCTCGAAAATGCCGCTGTGGAAATTGCATACTTTTTTGCCTCCACCGAGCTCTGCCCGCGCTGAGGAATGATCTGGTGACAGTGGTGAAGCCCAACCTGTTCGACTACGACCGCCAGGGACTGCGCGATCTGTTTGCATCGATCGGCGAGAAACCCTACCGGGCCGATCAGGTCATGAAGTGGATGTACCACCGCCACGTCACCGACTTCGCGCAAATGACCGACGTCGGCAAGGCGCTGCGCGACAAGCTCGGCGCCGCCGTCGACATCACCCCGCCGAAAACGGTGTTCGAGAAGCAGTCCGCCGACGGCACGCACAAGTGGCTGCTCGGCATGGACGGCAGCAACGCTATCGAGACCGTCTTCATTCCGGAAACCTCGCGCGGCACGCTCTGCGTGTCGTCGCAGGTCGGCTGCGGTCTGAACTGCCAGTTCTGTTCCACCGCGACCCAGGGCTTCAACCGCAACCTGTCGACGGCCGAGATCATCGGCCAGGTCTGGGTCGCGGCACGCCACCTCGGCAACGTCCCGCACCACCAGCGCAAGCTGACCAACGTGGTGATGATGGGCATGGGCGAGCCGCTGCTGAACTTCGACGCCGTCGTGCGCGCGATGAGTGTGATGCGCGACGATCTCGGCTTCGGCCTCGCGAACAAGCGCGTGACCCTCTCGACCGCCGGCCTCGTGCCCATGATCGACCGGCTCAGCGAGGAGAGCGACGTCTCGCTCGCCGTCTCGCTGCACGCGCCCAACGACGAGCTGCGCACCGAACTGGTGCCGCTCAACAAGAAATACCCCATTGCCGAGCTCATCGGCGCCTGCCAGCGCTATGTCGCCAAGCGACCGCGTGCGTCGATCACGTTCGAATACACCATGATGAAGGGCGTCAACGACAAGCCCGAGCATGCGCGTCAGCTCGTCAAGCTCATGCGCAAGGTGCCGTCGAAGGTGAACCTGATTCCGTTCAATCCGTTTTCCGGCACGCGCTTCGAGCGTTCCGACGACGAGGTCATCCGTCAGTTCCAGAAAATCCTGCTGGATTCGCACGTGCTGACCACCGTGCGGCGCACCCGCGGCGACGATATCGACGCCGCCTGCGGCCAGCTCAAGGGTCAGGTGCTCGACCGCACGCGCCGCCAGGCGGAATTCCGCCGCAAGCTCGAGGAAGGGCAGGTCGATGCGGCTTAAGTGCGCGCTGGCGGTGCTGCTGATTCTCGGGCTCGGCGCCTGCGCCAGCGCCGCGCCGCGCTCCAAGGCCAGCGAGAAGGCGCGCAGCGCGGCCGAGGTCCATGTCGCACTGGGCCAGCGCTACATGCAGCAGGGCAAGCTCGAGCTTGCGCTCGAGAAACTCGAGAAGGCGCTGAAATTCGACGCGTCCTATGTGGACGCCCATACCGTGATCGCGGTGTTGTACGAACGCATCAACGACCAGCGCAAGGCGGCGGAGCACTATCGCCGCGCCGCCGATCTGGCGCCGCGCAACGGCGCCGTCAACAATAACTACGGCGCGTTCCTGTGTCGTGCCGGCAAGCTCGACGATGCGGCCGAGCGTTTCGCCGCGGCGGTCGCGGATCCGTTCTACAAGACGCCGGACGTGGCGTACACGAATTCGGGCACGTGCTTCCTGCAGGCCGGCAAGCTCGATCGCTCCGAGCAGGACTTTCGCAAGGCGGTCGAGATCAACCCGAACAACAGCGAGGCGCTGTTTCACCTCGCCGGCGTGCTGTTCCGCAAGAACGATTTCCTGCGGGCGCGCGCCTTCCTGCAGCGTTTCGAGTCGCTCGGTACATCGAACGCCGACGCGCTGCTGTTGGGCTTCAATATCGAAACCAGCCTCGGCAATGCGCGCGAAGCCAGTGAGTACGCGCGTCGCCTCCGCAGCGAGTTTCCCGATTCGCCGCAGCGGCAGAAGCTGGAACCGAGCACTCCGTCATGAAACACCGGCAGAAACGTTCGCACTCTGGCGCTGACGTTGCGGCGGCGCCCGCGATCCCTCCCGTTACACCCAAAAACAGCGACCCGTTCCCTCTCGAACTCGCCTCCGCAGCGCAGCCGATGACCAGCCCACACGACGACAACTACACCGCAGCGGCCACGGACAGTGCCGACGCCATACGTATGGACGTCTCTACGAATGCCGCCTATGCGGTTGCCGATGGCGGCCGCGAATTGTTCGCGCTGCCGGCCGATGCCCAGCCCGAGAGCACCCTCGGGCAGCGTCTGCGCGAGGAGCGCGAACGCCGCGGCTGGACGCTCGACGAGGTCTCGACGCGGTTGCGATTGCCACAGCGCGTCGTCGCCACCCTCGAAAGCGACGAGTTCACGCGTATCGAGCACGATGTCTACCTGCGCGGCTACCTTGCGAGCTATTCACGCCTGCTCGGCATTCCGCTGCAAGCCGTCGACACCAGTATCCGCGAGCGCAATGTGCCGCCGCCCGCCCTCGTGGCGACGGGCCGCATATCGCACTCGCGCTATCTGTTCCAGCGCTACTCGGTGCCCACGGTCTACGTGATCCTGACCGGCCTCATCGTCGCACCTGCCGTGTGGCTCGCGACGCATGGCGGTCTCGATCAGAATCTTGCGCGCGTCTCGTCGCTGGAACAGCCGCTTCCCCTCGAAGCCTCGCCGGTCGCCGCGCCAACCGCGCCTCTGCCGACGCAGGCGTCGGACGCGACTGTCGCCGTGAAATCGACGCCGGCGCAGGGCATGGCGACGCAGGCGGCGAGCGCCGCGGAACTGCCGCTGATGGCCTCGATGGTGCCCGCCCTCAAGCAGGCCGTTGCGCCGGCCGAACCCGTTGCACCGCCGGTCGCGGGACGTCACGAGATCACGCTGCGGCTCAAGCAGGCGAGCTGGGTCGAGCTCATTGCCGCCGATGGCCGCCGGGTCGAGTTCGGTCTGCTGGCTGCCGGCAGTCAGCGTACCTACACGGTGGATCAGCCGGTCAGTGTACGGCTCGGCAATTCGGCCAACGCGGAGCTGCTCGTCGACGGCAAGTCCATCGATCTGGCGCCGTTCCGCCGGGCTGCGGTGGCGCATCTGAAGCTGGTCGACGGCAGCGCGACCGCCCCCGGAAGCGATAACTGAATCGCTGCGCACCGCGTGCGGCGGTAACGCTGCGCGGCGGGCGCTTCCTGTTACTCTACGGCGCCCGCGCGCCGGCACTGTCGCTGGCGGCCAGCCGCTGATGCGGCGGCGCCCTGCATCGCCGGGGCTCTCGAAGAATCTGCCCATCGTGGCAGCACGCAACCTGGAATACGACATGGCTTTCGATCAGCTCGACGAACACGAACAAAGCGAACTCGTGCGCAAGTGGTTGCGCGACAACGTTGCCTCGATCTTCGTAGGCATCGGCCTCGGCCTGCTGGTGATCTTCGGCTACTTCCAGTGGCAGTCGCACCGGGTGCGGCAGAACGTACTGGCCGCAAGCGAGTTCCAGAGCTTCGGTGCCGCCGTCGGCGCGAAGAACGAAGAGGCCGCGAAGGCGGCGCTCGAGCGCATCCAGAAAGAACACGGCGACAGTACCTACGCCGTGCTCGCCGCAATCCGCTGGGCCGAGGGCGCGATCACGCGCAAGGACCTGGCCGCCGCGGAACAGTCATTGCAGTGGGCTTACGACCACGCCGGCAACGAGGCAGTCAAGGGCATCGCCGGTCTGAGCCTGGCCCGTGTCAAGCTCGGCGCCGACAAGGCGGCCGACGCCCTGAAACTCCTCGACGGCATGCCCGCCGGTGGTTACACCGCCGCGATCGCCGAACTGCGCGGCGACATTCTGCTCGCCCAGGGCAAGCGCGACGAGGCGCGTACCGCGTACCAGGCGTCGCTCGATGCGCTCGATGCGAGCGCGCCGAACCGCCAGTCGCTGGAAATGAAGCGTGACGATCTCGGTACCGCGGCCGCCATGGCGGCGCCGGCGGCTCCGCCGGCAGCGGAGAAGCAGAGCTCATGAAGAAGTCGGTCTATCTGCTGAGCGGCCTCGCCGCGTTCGCGCTGCTCGGCGGCTGCGGCTGGTTCAAGGGCAATTCGACCAAGCGCGAGAACATTGCGCAGCCCAAGGCGCTGGTCGAGCTGTCGCCGACGCTGGCTGTCAGGGAAGCCTGGAGTCGCAGCATCGGCAAGGGCGCAGCGCGTTCGGGTATCCGTATCGCGCCGGCACTGCACGATGGAAAGCTGTATACGGCCGGCGTCGACGGTGAAGTCAGCGCGATCGATGCCGCGAGCGGCAAGGTGATCTGGAACCGCGATCTCAAGCTCAAGCTGGCTGGCGGACCCGGCATCGGCGATGGCCTGCTGGTCGTCGGCGGCATGGACGGCGACCTTCTGGCCCTCGATTCCGCCAATGGTGCCGAACGCTGGCGTATCCGTGTCGCCGCCGAGGTCGTCAGCGCACCGGCGGTGGAGCGCGAGACTGTCTACGTCCGCACCAACGACGGGCGCATTCACGCGTTCGATGCGAGCAACGGCAAGCTGCGCTGGGTCAACGACCGCGGCACCGTTCCGCTGTTGTCGCTGCGTGGCAATGCCAGCCCCCGCGTGGCCGGCGATCTCGTCGTCAACGCCACCGATGCCGGCAAGGTCCTCGCGATCCGTGCCAGCGATGGTGCGCCGGCCTGGGAGCAGGCGATCGTCACCGCCGAGGGCCGAACCGAAGTCGAACGCCTCAGCGACGTCGACGGCGATCTGAAGATCGACGGCGACGTGGTCTATGCCGCGGCGTATCACGGCCAGGTCGTGGCCCTGAGCCTCGCCAGCGGACGTCCGCTGTGGAATCGCACGCTGTCGAGCTACACCAACGTGGATGTGTCGGCGAGCCAGGTCTATGCCGTCGACGACCAGTCGCAGGTGTGGGCGCTGGATCGCACGAGCGGCGCGTCGATGTGGAAGCAGGACGCGCTGCAGCACCGCTGGCTCAGTGGTCCCGCGGTGCAGGGTGACTACATCGTCGTCGGCGATGTGGAAGGTTACGTGCACTGGCTCGCGATCGCCGATGGCAAGGAGGCCGCGCGCGAGCGCCTTTCCAAGCACGCGATCCGGGCGACGCCGGTAGTGCTGGGCGACACCGTGTACGTCGTCGACGTGAACGGCGAACTCGCCGCATACCGCGCGCAGCTCTGATTCCCGGCGCCGCGAAGGCGGCGCGGCATCAATGCTCGAGTCCGGCGGTCCCGTCGACGCGGGCCTGACGGCAAACCTCGAGTCACCGGGCGCGGCCCGGGACTCGGAAACCCCGCGAGCCGGGGATTTCCACGGCGGCGCGCAACCGGTGGTGTGCGCCGCAGGAACGTGGGGACTGGCTTCGGTCCGGGGCCGGCCCCCGCATGCCATCGTTGCGGACCCGTGCTGCGGGTCGGCGGCGGCTCGTTTTCGTTTCCCGGGCGCGTCACGCGCCCGCTTCAGCAGGTTCCGCGCATGTTGCCCGTCGTCGCCCTGGTCGGTCGTCCCAATGTCGGCAAGTCGACCCTGTTCAATGTGCTCACGCGTACGCGTGACGCCCTCGTCGCCGATCAGCCGGGCCTTACGCGGGATCGCCACTACGGCATCTGCCACCTGGGCACACGTCCGTTTGTTGTCGTCGACACGGGCGGCCTGTCCGGTGAAGACGAGGGCATTGATGCGCTGACCGCGAAGCAGGTGCGCCTCGCGGTCGACGAGGCTGCCGTCGTGGTCTTCGTCACCGACGCGCGCGCGGGACTGATGGCGCTCGACCGCGACATCCTCGGCGACCTGCGCAAGCGCGGTAAACCCATCGTCGTCGGCGTGAACAAGACCGACGGTCTCGATGAACTCGCGAGCCTTGCCGATTTCGCCGCGCTGGGCCTGGGTACGCTGGTGCCGCTCGCGGCCTCGCACGGTCGCGGTGTGGACGGGTTGTTGCTGGCCGTCGAACCGCATCTGCCCGCCGACGAAGACGGTGCCGAACCGGCCGCCGATGCGGAGCAGGGCATCCGGGTCGCGATCGTTGGCCGCCCCAATGTCGGCAAGTCGACGCTGGTCAACCGCCTGCTGGGCGAGGACCGCGTCGTGGTGTCCGATATCGCCGGCACCACACGTGATTCGATCCGCGTCCCCATCGTGCGAGACGGCAAGAAATACACGCTGATCGACACCGCTGGCGTGCGCCGTCGTGCGCGCGTCGAAGAGGCAGTCGAGAAATTCAGTGTCATCAAGACGCTGCAGTCGATTGCCGCGGCACAGGTCGTGGTGCTGCTGCTCGACGCGAGCGAGGGGGTGTCGGAGCAGGATGCGACCCTGATCGGCCATGTGCTCAACGAGGCGCGTGCCCTCGTCGTGGTGGCGAACAAGTGGGACAACCTGACCACCTACCAGCGCGAGCAGTGCGAGAAATCGCTGGAGCGCCGGCTCGATTTCGTGGCCTGGGCCGAGCGGGTGTTCATCTCGGCCAAGCACGGCTCCGGCCTGCGCGAGCTCATGAAGGCGATCGACCGGGCGCACACGTCGGCCACGAAGCAGTTCTCGTCGTCGGAGCTCAACAAGGCGATCGAGACGGCCTACGCCGCCTACCAGCCGCCGCTCGTTCGCGGCCACGCGCCGAAGCTGCGCTACGCACATCCGGGTGGCACCAATCCGCCGACGATCGTGATCCACGGCTCGCGCACCAAGCACCTGGCCGACAGCTATCGGCGCTATCTCGAGAATTTTTTCCGCAAGCGTTTCAAGCTCGTTGGTACGCCGCTGCGGCTCGAGTTCCGCGACGGTGAGAACCCCTTCGCGGGTCGCAAGAACGAGCTCACCGAGGGCCAGCAGCGCAAGCGCCAGCGCCTGATCCGCAACGCCAAGAAGCGTTGACGATGCCGTGACGGCGTACCCGACGCGCGAAGATACCGTTGCCGTGGCCGTACTGGCCGGTGGCCGCGCGCAGCGTCTCGGCGGTATCGACAAGGGACTGGTGCTCTGGCGCGGGCGGCCGCTGATCGCCCACGTCGTGGACACCGTGCGGCAGTCGTGCGGCGACCTGCTCATCGTGGCCAACCGCCATGCCGACACCTACGCGCAGTACGGTCGCGTCATCCGCGATGCGCGCGACGGCTATCGCGGTCCGCTCGAAGGCATCGCGACCGCGCTGCATGCCAGCGACGCGGACTGGCTGTTCGTCGTGCCGGTCGACAGCCCATCGTTTGGCGTGGATCTGTTCGAGCGCCTCTGGCGCGATCGCGGCGATGCCAGCATCGTCGTGGCCCATGATGGTGCGCGGCGGCAGCCGCTGTTTGCGCTGTATCGGCGTGCGCGCATTGAATTCCCCGGTGACGGGGCCGATATGCCGGTCTGGCGCTGGCAGGATGGCCATGCCCTGCGGGAGGTCGACTTCGGTGACAGCCCGGCGCGCTTCCTGAACCTGAATACCGCGGAGGATTTTCGCGATGAGCGCTGATGATTCCGTCGCCGCGCCGACGGCGAGCCTGCTCAGCGTCGCCCAGGCACGCGATCGCGTGATTGCCCGAGCGCGCCTGCGCGAGCTCGGCCGCGAAACGCTTGCGCTCGACCGCGCGCTGGGACGCACGCTGGCCGCGCCGGTCACGGCTCCCATCGATGTGCCGGGCTTCGCAAATTCCGCCATGGATGGCTTCGCATTGCGCGGTGCTGACCTGCCGCACGCGTCAGAAGGCCGTTTTTTTCGCCTCGTCGCCACACGCCTGGCCGGCGATGGGCGCACCGTCACCATCGGTGCCGGCGAGTGTGTGCGCATCACCACCGGTGCGCCGCTGCCGCAGGGCGCTGACACGGTCGTCATCAAGGAAAACGTGCGCATCGACGGTGACGACATCGTCGTGGGTGCCGGCGAACGTGCGGGCGCGAATACGCGTGCGGCCGGCGAGGATTTCCGGCACGGCGAGCAGGCCTTCGTCACCGGCGAGCGGCTCACACCGGCGCGGCTCGGTGCGCTGGCGTCGTTCGGTCGCACCGACGTCGAGGTGTTCCGTGCACCGCACGCCGTGCTGTTGACCACGGGAGACGAGATCGTGGCTCCCGGCGAGGTTCTCGACTACGGCCAGATCTACAACTCGAACCGCCACAGCCTTGGCGCGATGCTGCGCGAGGCCGGCGTCGAGCTGCTGCGCCACGAACACGTGCGCGACGATCCCGACACACTGCGCGATGCGCTGCGGCGCGCTGCCGCGGAGGCCGATCTCGTGGTCAGCTGCGGCGGCGTGTCGGCAGGCGAGGCGGACTTCCTGCCGCGGCTGCTGGCGGAGATCGGCATCGTGGATTTCTGGAAAGTGCGCATGAAGCCGGGCATGCCGCTGCTGTTCGGTGCGATCGGTGCCGCGCTGGTGTTCTCGCTGCCGGGTAATCCGGTGTCCAGCATCGCGACGTTCCAGGTCATCGTGAAGCCGGCGCTCGAGGTCTGGGCCGGGCGTGATCCGGCGCGGTCGCCGCGCTGGTATGCACGCCTCGCCGAGCCGGTGCGCAAGACGCACAAGCGCGCCGAATTCCTGCGTGCCATGCGCGAGTGCCGTGCCGACGGTACGCTCTGGGTCACGCCGTTCCCGCGCCAGGGCTCGGGGGTGCTGCGCAGCGTCGCCGAGGCCGACTGCCTCGTCGTCGTGAACGAGGAGGTGCAGTCGCTGGCCGCCGGCGACTGCGTCGAGATACTGCCGCTGTCCTGAGGTACGCCATGGCTACGCCGCTGCACCGCGATCAACTGCTGGCCGGACTGCGCGACCGCATCGCCGAGATCAGCGCCGAAGCCGCGGCGCGCGAACTCGCCGCGGGCGCGGTGCTCATCGACGTGCGCGAGGACGCGGAGCGCGCGCCCGGCACGCCGCTGGGCGCGCTCGGGCTGTCGCGCGGATTCCTCGAACTGCGCATCGGCGAGCAGGTGCCCGATCGCCACGCGCGTGTGCTGGCTCTGTGCGGCAGCGGGCAGCGCTCGCTGTTCGCCGCGGATACCCTGCACCAGCTCGGCTATAGCAACGTCGCGTCGGTCGCCGGCGGCTACGCCGCCTGGGTCACGGCCGGACTGCCCGTGCAGCGCGGCGGGCTCGACGCCGACAGCAGCGAGCGCTATTCGCGGCACCTGCTGCTGCCCGAGGTCGGCCTCGACGGCCAGACCCGGCTCGGCGCTGCACGTGTCGTGCTGATCGGTGCCGGCGGACTCGGCTCCCCGGCGGCGCTGTATCTCGCGGCGGCCGGTGTGGGCACCCTGCGCCTCGTCGACGACGACCGCGTCGAACGCTCCAACCTGCAGCGCCAGGTCGTGCATGCGGACGCACGCGTCGGCATGCCCAAGACCGAGTCCGCGCGCGTGGCACTCGCCGCACTGAACCCGCGCATCCACGTGGAACTCGTCAATGAGCGCGTGCTCGCCGCCAACGTCGAGCGCTGTCTGGTAGGAGCCGATGTCGTCATCGACGGCGCCGACAACTTCCCCACGCGCTACCTGCTCGACGCCGCCTGCCGGCGACTCGGTATACCGATGGTCTACGGCGCGGTGCACCGCTTCACGGGTCAGGTCAGCGTGTTCGACGCACGCCGCGCCGAGTCACCCTGCTACCGCTGCCTGTTCCCCGAACCGCCGAGTGCCGCCGACGCGCCGAACTGCGCCGAAGCCGGCGTGCTCGGCGTGTTGCCCGGCGTGATCGGCCTGCTGCAGGCCACCGAAGCCATCAAGCTGATACTCGGACGCGGTACACCGCTGATGGGACGCCTGCTCTGCTACGACGCACTCGCCGCGAGCTTCCGCGAGCTGCGCCTGGGGCGCGACCCGGCCTGTCCTGGTTGCGGCAGCGATGCCGAATTCGGAGGCTATGAGGATATTGCGCAGATTTGTGCGGGGTGATGCGCGGGATGTGCGTGGCTAGTCAAGACTGGGCTCATTCGCTTCGCCGAGATGAGGTTGTCACAACGACCTCAGATCGCCGGCGGTAGCTTGCTACGCGACTGTTCAAGCGATCAGTCGAGAGGGCTCATCGGCCGCAGTATGCGCCGTGCGTTTGCTCACCCAAAGTGAAGGGCGGCATTGGATTGACCGTTACCCGCCCATGATTGCGCGTAGGACGTCCTCAGCGTACTTGTGGCCAGTAGCCAACAAATTGCTCAAGCGGTCTCGCGGTTGTCCCGAGCATTCTGATCGTGACGAGCGAGCAGCTTGGCAACCCGAGACGGCGATTGGGGATGCCATATTCATTCTTGGCCTCTCCGTTAAGGATCAACTGCAGAACGGGGACGGCAGCTGGACCGTGCGCTGCCCATTCGTGCGTAGCAGAGACACCATCGCCGGGGCTCTGGGAGGCTCTGCAGAAATAGCCTGCGATGTGCAAATCTGTCGCGGACATGGGACGGTCGGTTTCGTGCGTGACTGCTGGTTTGAACATTGATTTCGGAGAGGCCGGCAGTCCTTGAGGGCCGTCATTGAGGCTCGCCACCGACCGTCGACTGAGTGCGACACGGCTCTTGAGTCCAGGTTGTCCAAGCCGCCTTTCTTTGTCGAGCAACGCGCCGATGCTTAGAACGCATGGGGGGTGAACCACTGTAGCTCTTCGAAGAAGCGTTCCATTCTTTCAAAGCCCCGCTCACCCGGAACCACCCGAGCCCATTGCTTCTCCGCCAATGGAGTGTCTATGTATCTGAACTCAAGTTGCCCTGTTGGTAGCGGCGACACGCGCAAATAAGGTTCGCGGCGAGGATGTTGATGGGGCGTCTGAGAGATACAGAGATCGTGCAGGGAGGTTCAGGCGTAGAGCGATCGAGCGCGGGCGGAACCCTCGATTTGTTCGACCAATCTGCGCATGCCATGAAATACGCAGGCCTCACTAGACAGGCCCGCGTAGAAGTGGCAAATCTCGGGCCAGTATCTCAGCAAGGCAGTTTCCAGTGTTTTCCAATGCCGACATTCGACCTGCACCGGGGCGGTCCCGAGGCCGGGGAATGGAAGGGTGGTGCAACGGCTGCCAGCATGGCAGATCGAGGGTGGATATAGCGGTACAAGGACAGGGGCGGCGATACGCCCCTGTTCAATATGCGCACTTAGGACTCGATTCATTTCCGCACTGTACTCCTACGGATGTCTGTTCTAGCTCGACGGATGCCGCGGCGAATTGTCTTACCGGCGAAATTCCAGGTCGCTATTAACGAATTCTTCACACCGTTTCTCTACATTCCTGAACAATCGTAGACGCATCAGCCTATGCCTACGTTCACGGTCATCTTGTTGCGTTGCTTTGACCGATACCCTCAATGGTGCAGCAAAAACCTATCGGGAAGACAAGATGACCGATAAATGTCGATGGGCTGCGCTTCTCGTCCTGGTGGCACAGGCCTGGAGTGCCCATGCTTTTGTCGACATGCCCACGTTGAACCCGGCGGCTCCGGTAGAGGGGCAGGAAATCTCCACCGACATTCGTGCGGGCGAATGTCACCTGTTCGATGGTGATCCGAGAGACGGGGTTGTGACGCGGAACGGCAATCAAATCAAGATCACCGTTCCCGCTCGATTCAACGGTTTTTGTACCTTTCCGACTCGCACTCGTCCATATGTAGTCGGGACTTTTCCGCCAGGAAGCTACAAGCTTGAGGTTTGGTTTCAACTCAACCCATTGTCGGGCGGTGGTCCGCCGTGGTTCTTGGGACGACTGTCGTTTGACGTCGCACCGCAAGGTGTTGCCGTCGAAACCCCCATTCCCACGCTATCGACACTCTCCAAGCTGCTTTTGATCCTAGCTAGGGAAGGTCTGAAGTGCGCCGTGCAAAGGCGCAGTCCTCCAGCTGGAGAGTAGTCCAGCCCGGCAACTATTGCTCCGGCCGGTAGCAACCGAAGCGGCGGTGGAGGTAACGACACCGCCGGAGCCTTCGGTGTAAA
>BTVG01000014.1:0-129288 GCA_045864815.1 Rhodanobacteraceae bacterium
GCCCGGACCGCTGGTGACGGTCACCGAGCCGGTCTTGGTGTGGCTCGCACCGGCGTTGTCGGTCACCGTCAGCGTGACCGTGTAGGTGCCCGCCGCCGCATAGGTGTGGCTCGGATTGGTCGCGGTGGAGGTCGTGCCGTCGCCGAAGTTCCAGCTGCGCGAGGCGATCGTGCCGTCGGAGTCGGTCGAGCTGTCGGTGAAGTTCGCCACGAGGCCGCTGGTCGTGCTGCTGAAGTTCGCGACCGGCGGTACGTTGCCGCCGCCACCGACCTGGAAGTTGCCGGTGGCAGCGAGCGCGTACTTCTGCGGTCCGGTCGGCACGTTGATGCCGCGCACGCGCAGGGTGTAGGTGCCTGCGGCCGGGTTGGCGAAGCTGATGCGGTGGACGTTGTTGCGATTGTCGTAGTTCGTGGTCGTCGTGCTCTGGCTCGGATTCGCATTCGACGGCGAGACGCCCGAGGGCAGTTTCTGCGTCCAGACATCACCGTTGGGGGCGACGACTTCCAGGCGCAGCGCATTGACCAGCGCGGGGTTCGCGCCGACCGAAGCGGCGGCGTCGGTCCAGGTGAGCGCGATGTTGAGCGGCGTGCCTGCCGTCACCGTCAGCGTGTGCGTGTCCTGACCGTTGGTCGCGAGGCCGGTGGGGGCGTCATGGATGTAAAGGCGGCTGCCGTCGCCGTTGAAGTACAGCGAATCGTCCAGCAGGATGCGGCCCCAACCTTGCGACTGGCCCGGAGACGTACCCGCGCCGGTGCCGGTCATGGGCATGGCGCCGGCGATCAGGATGGCCTTGACCAGCGCCCCCGACGGGTTGGCGATCGCATTGGCTGCGACTTTCTGGCCCGTCGGGTAGAAGCCGCGCTGCAGGTATTCGCGCACGAGGGCGGCGAGGCCGGCCGCGGTCGGCGTGGCCATCGAGGTGCCGCTCATCGTCGTCGTGCCGCAGGTGGTGTTGCGGGCGGCCGACACGATGCTCGAACCCTGTGCGGTGATGTCCGGCTTGGTGCGGCTGTCCAGCGTCGGACCCCGCGAGGAGAAGCTGGCCATGCCGTTGGCCGAGGTGCCGCGGCCGGTGGCGCCCACCGTGATCACGTTCTTGGCGTTGCCGGGGCTGCCGACGTTGTTGCCGGCCGGGCAGGTCGACGCATCGTTGCCGGCGGCAAACAGCAGGACGAGATCGTTGCGATCGCGCGTCACGTTGTCGGCGTCGCGCGACTGGGCGTCGTAGGTCACCGTGCAGCCCGACACACAGGCGCCCGTGGTCGGATTGACGCAACCGCCGCCCCAGGAGTTGCTGTGCAGGCGGGCGCCGTTGGCGTACGCCGTGTTGGCCGCATGGTACGGATTGCCGCCCTGCGTATTGAGGTAGGCGAGGTTGGAACCCGTCTCCTGCATCACGAGCTTGGCGCCCGGTGCGGTGCCGTCGAGAT
The DNA here is from genome assembly GCA_045864815.1 of Rhodanobacteraceae bacterium. Lineage (GTDB taxonomy): Bacteria > Pseudomonadota > Gammaproteobacteria > Xanthomonadales > Rhodanobacteraceae > Tahibacter. The sequence goes on from BTVG01000014.1 coordinate 1,431, forward strand.
CGGTATTGCCGCCCGGTGTCGTGAAGTTGGCGCAGTCGACCGCGTTGGCCGGATTCTGGCCGAGGATGGAGCCGGCAACGTGCGTGCCGTGGCCGTGCGGGTCGGTTGGCGTGTTGCCGCTGAGGCCGGACCACTTGTAGTACGCAATGACCTTGCGCGCGGCGTTGTTCGGCGAGGCGATTGTCGGACAGCTGGCACCCGTGGAGCAGTTGCTCACCGGCGGCGCCTGGGCCGCGTCGTTGAACGAACAATGGGAGACCGTCAGGCCGGTATCCATTTCACCGACGATCTGGCCGCAGCCGTAGATGCCACGGTCGAATACCGGACGCAGCGGCGACGGGCTGTTGACCCAGCTCTGGTGCACCCAGTCGGCCTGCGAATTGAGGAGCTGCATCGGCCAGCGGAAGCCGATCGCGGCCACGGCGGGATCGGCAGCGAGCTGCTCGACCGCGGCGCGCAGCGTGGCGCGCTCGAAGCGGGCGACCACGCGCAGGTCCGAGCCGGCCGTGATGGTGTTGACGAAACTCAGTCCCGGCGCGCTCATGACGGCCGATTCGACGCTCGCGCGGTCGGACGCGTTGTGCATGCTGACGACGAGTTCGGTCACGCCGGCGGCTTCGGCGATGTTCTCGCCCTTCAGTTCGTTCGCGAGGTTCAGGTCGACCTTGAACGCCGGCAGGAACGGGCCGCTCCAGAGCTGGCCGTCGATCGTGCCGCCCCGCGAGCCAGTGGCCGATTTGGAGCGCACGATGAAGGCGTAGTGCGGCGCGTAGCCGAGGATGTGATAGTTCGCTTCGACCGCCGCGCGGCGCTGCTCGGTGATGGGACCGTCGAACTTGATGAGGCGCAGCGGCGAGTCTTTGAAGGACTGGGTGCTGCCGAGTGCGGCGAGATCCGGGTTCGCCAGGGTGACGGTACCCGTGCAGACGTCCTGCTGGGCGCTGGAGAACGATACGACACAGCGCTCCGTGGTGTCGTTGCGCGAGCCGTCGGAACCGCCGGAACTGCCGGTGTCGACGCGGCCACTGCCCGACGCCATGCCGGATGCGGCCAGCGCGATGCTGATGCCGATGAACAAAGATTTACGCATTTCGGAATTTCCTTAAGTAGCGGCAACTGCTGCCCTGTTCGCACCGGACCCCCGTGCGGCGAAACAGTGGCGAGAGTGACGCCGCGCAGGTGCGAGCCGCGGGTCGTCGTTGATGGCTGGATGTCGCGGGCAGGTTCGTCGCCGCCGGAAATCCGGCGCAATCAGTGTGCGAACGGCCCTGCACGGCGCTGGCATGCAGCGGATGCAGCATTAAGGCGAATCAGCGTATTGCGCGGTGGTGCACCTCCCCGGATCTGGTGGGCAGCAGCGTCGGGCGCCCGTTTCCCGCCGGACACCCGGGTCGGCCGGGTGTCCATGGCCGCACCTCCCCAGCGCGGCCAGTCACAACACACTCGTCATCCAATACCGCCGGAGCTCAGGCCGCATCGGGCAAATCGCTGCGGGCGATCCGCGTCCGGGCCGGCCCGGACGCGGGCTGACAGCGCGACAGCATGTCCGGACATCGCCGGAACGACCTTGCGCAATATCTCAAAAATAAATTCGGCGGCGAATTTCGCCGGCCGATCGATACGGTCCGATTCTCAAGTGATTGATTGATAAGCGGGTGGGTACGGCAGGCGGAAGAATGAATCGGTGACGGCTGTCCGCGTGCCGGCGCGTCGAGGGCAGTTGTCCGGACGCCGTCGGGTCGCGGGCTCGGCCTCGGGGGCGTTGAGTGGCGGTCCGGCGAGACGGTATCCGGTGGTGCCCACGCCATGCATCGGCGCAAGGACACGTCGATACGCCGGCGTACCGCCCGCCAGCGCCGTGGTCAGGCCGCGGCGTCCGGGGTTGCCGCCCAGCACAACAGCGATACGCGCGCGCCGCTGCCGTTGCCGTCGGCGATTTCGAGCCGGAAGCTGTGCAGCCGCACGATCGCCGCGACGATGGCGAGTCCCAGGCCCTGGCCGGCCTCGCTATGGCCGCCGGTGCCGCGGTGGAAGCGCTGCACGACGGCGCTGCGGTCGCTGGCCCGGATGCCGGGACCGTCGTCGATGACGTCGATGCGCGGTCCTTGTGGCTCCAGGGTGGCCCGCACGCGCACATGGCCGTGACGCGGCGTGAACTTGATCGCGTTGTCGACCAGATTCGACAGTGCCTCGAACACGAGGTGGGGGTCGCCGCGCAGCGGTGGTACGCCGCGTGGAGTTTCCAGCGTGAAGGCGATCTGTTTCTCTTCGGCGAGCGGCGCGTAGATTTCGCCGACGTGCTTGAGTGTCGCCGTGACGTCGATTTCACCGAAGCCGGCACGCCGGTGCAGGTCTTCGAGTTCGGAGATGCGCAGCAGCGCGCGGAACCGGTCGAGCAGCGCGTCCGCCTCGGCGATGGTTGCCTCGATCAGGGCGCTGCGCGGATCGCTCGCGGCGGTATCGCGCTGCAGGCGATGCAGGTGCGCGCGCACGCGCGTCAGCGGCGTGCGCAGGTCGTGGGCGATGCTGTCGCAGACGCCCTTGACTTCGCCCATGAGCCGCTCGATCTCGTCGAGCATGCTGTTGACGATACCGGCCAGCAGATCGAGTTCGTCGCGTCGCGCGGACAGCGGCAGGCGCTGGCGCAGGTCTCCGCGCATGATCGGCTGTACCGCCTGCTCCATGGCGCGCACGCGGCGCAGGGGCTGACGGCTCAGCAGCAGCGCGCCGATGAAGCCGGGGATCACGATGAGTGGCAACCCCCACAGTACGGCGCGCTCGATGATGGCGCCGACCGCCTCGATCACGCTCGTGTCGCGTACGAATACGAGCAGCTCGCCGCTGTGCAGCCGCACGGCAATGCCGCGCGCGCGCACCGGGTGATGGCCTTCGACACGCTGCACGCCGTTGGCGAGGGTATGCACCTTGCCGTCCAGCGGCATGCCGTCGGGAATACGGGCGAGGCTGCCCGAGATGCGCCGGCTGGCTTCGTCGAACAGACCGTGGGAGATGACGTCGTGCAGGTCCAGCGATTCGGTCACCGCCAGCGCTTCGGGCAGGCGCGAGCGGTCGATGTTGCGGAAATACTGCGCGATGTGGTCGATCTTCAGGTCGACCACGTTGGACAGATAGCGACGGGTGTTCCACTGGATCACGCCGATGAGCGCGATGCACCACAGCGCGAACAGGCCGCCGTAGACCAGCAGCAGGCGCGACGTACCGGTGCGCCAGAGATCAGCCGGCTTCAAGCAGATACCCCGCGCCGCGCACCGTGCGTATCAGCGGCGGCGCACCCGGCACGTCGATCTTGCGACGCAGGCGGCCGATGTGGACTTCGATGACGTTGGTGCCCGGATCGAAGTGATAGCCCCAGACCGCTTCGAAGATCATCGTGCGGGTCAGCACCTGGCCGGTCTGGCGCACGAGGAATTCAAGCAGGCGGAACTCGGTCGGCAGCAGCTCGAGTTCGACGCCGCCCCGGCGCGCGACGCGCGTGATGAGGTCGAGTTCGAGGTCGGCGACGCGCAGCGTGGTCTCGGGTATTGCATCGCCATGGCGGCGCAGCAACACCTCGACACGCGCGGCCATCTCGTCCGGACTGAACGGCTTGGTCAGGTAGTCGTCACCGCCGGCGCGCAGGCCGCGCACCCGTTCGTCGACGTCCGACAGCGCGCTGATCATGAGCACCGGCGTGCGCACGCCGCCCTCGCGCAGGCGGGTCACGAGCGAGAGACCATCCAGTCCCGGCAACATGCGGTCGAGTGTGATTACGTCATAGCCGCCATCGCGGGCCCGTTCGTAGCCGTCGCGGCCGTTCGCGGCCCAGTCGACGGCGAGGCCGCGACGCGTCAGCTCGGCGACGATCTCGCCGGCAGTCACGGTGTCGTCTTCTATGGTCAGTGCACGGGGCATTGCGGCAACGGGCGATTGAACCGGTAAGGCCGCTATCGTCCACGGCCGGGCAGCGGGGCGCAAATGAGGCCGGCTCCGGCGGGGCGCCGGCCGGCCTCGTGGACGCGATTTCCGCACCTCGTGCCCTTTCAGGCCACCGCGTTCACCGGCGCACGTCGAACCGCGCCGCACCGATGGCCTGCTCGACGCGATCGGCACCGATCGCGAGCGCGTCACCGGGAATGGAGTGCTTGAGGCACGCCGCAGCCAGGCCGAAACGCAGGCTGTGTTCGTCGTCGAATCCGCTGAACAGGCCATGCAGCACGCCGGCTGCGAAGGCGTCGCCGCCGCCGATTCGATCGACGATGCCGTCCAGGCGCTGCGCTGGAATGTGCCAGTCCTGTTCGCGGCCGTAGCAGTGTGCCGACAGGTCGTGGCAATCGACGCTGTGTTGCTGCCGGTGCGTACTGACGATGCGCCGGATCTGCGGGAACGCGGCGAAAGCCGCGTCGGCCGCGACGCGTTCGCGCCGCTCAGCTGGCATGGCCGAGAAATCGCGGCGCAGCACGATGCCGATGTCGCGATGGTCGGCGAATACCATGTCCGCGCAGGCGAGCAAAGCGCCGAGAATATCCGCGGGGTCGCCGTCCCACGCGCGCCACAGCGTCGCGCGGAAATTGCCGTCGAATATCACCTGTATGCCGGCGCTCCGTGCGGCGCGCGCCGCGGCGATCGCGGTTGCGGCGCAGGCGGGGCCGAGTGCCGGCGTGACGCCCGACAGATGCAGGCAGTCGACCCCGTGCAGCAATTCTGGCCAGTCATAACTGGCCGGATCGGCGGTGGCGAAGGCGGAGCCGGCGCGATCGTAGAGCACCTCGCTCGGTCGTTGCAGTGCGCCGGTCTCGAGGAAATACAGCCCCATGCGTCCGGGCCGGTAGCGCACGCGCGTGGTGTCGACACCGTGCCGGCGCAGCTCGCCTACCGCGGCGCGGCCCAGCGCATTGTCGGCGACCTGGGTGATGCAGCCGGTCGCATGGCCGAATGCGGCGAGGGCGATGGCGACGTTGGCCTCGGCGCCGCCGACCTGCACCGCCAGGCGCGGGGTTTGCAGCAGCAGCTCACGGCCGGGGCTGGACAGTCGCAACAGCAGTTCACCGAAGCAGAGAATACGTGCGGACATGGGGGAATCCTGATGACGGCCGGCTGCGCCGGCGTGAACGAAACGTAGCAGTGTCGATGGCCATGCTGCAGCGCACTGTCAGCGGCCTGCCGTGCTGTGAATGCTCGAGAAGGGATGCGGATTGGTCTCCAATGCACTGAAATTCTGCGGATTGCCGGCGGGCTTTCGTGATCCTGCCAAGGGGCCGATCCCGCAGTCGCAGTCTCCAATCGTGTCGTCTTGTTGCTGCGCTGCGGTGTTTGTTAGTCTGCTGTCCACCGGTGTCATTCGCAAGAATTACCCCAAAATGATACCGGTGTCATCCGATTGTCGGCGCCGCCGGGGCGCGCGCCAGGCCTGCTACAGGAGGGAGTAGACGTGGGAATCCGCATCAGCCGTACCGGTCGTCCGCTGTTGGCGACGCTTTCCGGCGCAATCCTGATTTCGCTTTACGGCTTGCCGGCACGCGTGAACGCCGCCGAACCGGTGCAACCCGACACGGGCGCGTCGACGGAAACTGAAGCCGCGGACGCCACGCCGGCGGCCGGTGGCGAGACCGAGACGCTCGAAGAAATCGTCGTGACCTATCGCCAGAGTCTGGTGCAGGCGCTGGAAGCCAAGCGCGACTTCACGACGCAGACCGACGTCATCATGGCCGAGGACATCGGCAAGTTTCCCGATCTGAATCTGGCCGAGTCTCTGCAGCGCATTCCGGGCATTTCCATCGCCCGCGATGCGGGCGAAGGCCGCCAGATCTCGGTCCGCGGCCTCGGTCCGGACTTCACGCGCGTACGCATCAACGGTATGGAAGGGCTGTCGACCACCGGCGGTACCGACTCCTCCGGCGGCAACAATCGCGGTCGCGCCTTCGATTTCAACGTGTTCGCATCCGAGCTGTTCAATCGTATCGAGGTCCACAAGACCTCGTCGGCGGAAATTCAGGAAGGCTCGCTCGGTGCGACGGTCGACCTGCATACCCCGCGACCGTTCGACTTCGATCGCTTCACGTTCGTGAGTTCGGGCCAGCTCGGGTACAACGATCTGTCCGAAGAAACCAATCCGCGCGCCTCGGCCCTGGTGGCCAACACTTTCTTCGACGGCCGTTTCGGCGCGCTGTTCTCCATCGCCTACAGCGACCGCGCACTGACCCAGGAGGGTTCGAGCACGGTGCGCTGGGACCGCGGCAACAGCAGCGGCGGATTCAATGCGAGTTCGCCGTTCGCCGCCGCCAACGCGGCGACCACGTTCCATCCGCGCATTCCGCGCTACGGAGTGCTGGAGCACGATCAGGAACGCCTGGGCATGACCGGCTCGCTGCAATGGCAGGCGACCGACCGCACCGTCGCCTCGCTCGATCTGCTCTATGCCGATTTCGACGCGAAACGCACCGAGAATTTCCTCGAGGCGATTTCGTTCAGCCGCAGCGGATCCAGCGGCAAGCCGCAGACCGTCGTGCTGGACGGCGCCGTCAGCAACAACAACCTCGTCTACGGCGTTTTCGATGACGTCGACGTGCGTTCCGAATCGCGTTACGACGAACTCACGACCACGTTCGAGCAGGCCAATCTCAACCTCGATCACGAGTTCAGCGACAGCTTCCGCATGAATGCGCTGGTCGGTCATTCGCGCTCCGATTTCGACAATCCGATCCAGACCACGATCACGCTCGATCGGGCGAATACCGACGGATATTCCTGGGACTATCGCGGCAACGACCGCCTGCCGCTCATCGACTACGGCTTCGATGTCACCGATCCGAACAACTGGGCGTTCGCGAACGGATTGTCGGAGATCCGCCTGCGCCCTAACTCGACGGCGAACCTGTACACGAACCAGCAGCTGAACTTCGCCTGGGACGCCGCATCCGCGTTCACGCTGAAGGGCGGGCTCGACTTCAAGGCGTACAAGTTCTCCACCTTCGAGGCGCGTCGCGCCTCCGAGGTCAGCGTGCCTAACCTGCCGGCCGGCACTTCGTTGTCTGACCTCACACGGTTGCTGGTGTTCGGCAACAATCTGGATCTGCCCGGTGGCAGTGACACCCGGTTCCTCATCCCGGACATCGATGCGTTCGCCGACCTGTTCGACATCTACAGCGGGCAGGGCACGTTCACCGTGTCGCCGTCCGCATCGGGGGCGATCGGCAACAACCGCAGCGTAAAAGAGCGCGATCGTGGCGGCTGGGTCCAGGGCGATTTCGAGACGTCGACCTTCGGCATTCCGCTGCGCGGTAATTTCGGCGTGCGTTACGTGCGCACCGAGCAGGAGTCGACCGGTTTCGCCATCATCAACGGCCGCCCGACGCAGACGACGGTCGAGCGCGAATACAGCGACACCTTGCCGTCGATGAACCTTGTCTGGGATCTCAGCGACGACCTGCTGCTGCGCGTGGGTGCCGCCAAGGTCATGTCGCGCCCGGGACTCGGCAACCTGACACCGGGTGTCAGCGTCAGCGTCAGCGGTGGCAACCGCGTGGTCAGCGGCGGCGACCCGTTCCTCGATCCGTTCCGCGCGAAGACCTTCGACCTTGGCCTCGAATGGTATTTCGCACCGGAATCGGTGCTCGGTGCCGCGTTCTTCTACAAGGACATCGAATCGTTCGTGCAGACCTCGCGCGAGACGCGGCCATTCAACACCTCGGGCCTGCCGGCCAGTCTGCTCGAGGGCACCGGCGCAGCGCCCACGGACGATTTCCAGTTCAACATTCCGACCAACACTCCTGGCGGCAAGCTGCGCGGCGTCGAATTGTCGTACCAGCAGCCCTTCACCTTCCTGCCCGGTTTCTGGAGCAATTTCGGCGCGATCCTCAACTACACCTATGTGGATTCGAAGATCCAGTACGTGACCTCGACCGGCGCGAACTCGCTGAAGACCGATCTGACCGGGCTGTCGAAAAATGCCTACAACGCGACGCTGTACTACGAAAAGGATCGCTTCAGCGCGCGCGTGTCGACGGCCTACCGCAACGGCTACCTGACCACGGTGCCGGGGCGCAACAACAACGACATGGAAGGCACGAAGGGCACGACGAACGTGGACTTCATGGCCACGTGGAAGATGAACGACCACGTCGAATTCACCGTCGAGGCCGTCAATCTCACGGATGAATACAACGACCAGTGGGTCGATTCCGTCGGTGACCGTTCTTCGGTCTATGACCATACCGGCCGCGAGTTCTTCATCGGCGTGCGGTTCCGCAACTGAGTCAGTGGCGGTGACCGGTAAATCGATCCGGCGTGGCGCACGCCCGCCGGCCTGGGTGTTGTCGGACGTGCGCGTGGCGTGCGCCCGACGCACCCGCGGAGCGGGACGGGCAGGCGGCAATCGACGCTGGCCCGAGACCGCCCGGCGTTCACCACGGTCGCCGGGCGGGGACGTACAGCTCAACGTCCCGTCGGTGCCTGCGGTGCCGGTTCGCAGAACGGCGGACGGCGCGGTCCCCCGGTGGTCGCGCGTGTTCTCCCCCGCCCATGTACGCGCATGACGGTTGCTGCCTTGTTCCTGCCACGCCGCCGCCTGCTGCAGTTCTGCGCCCTGACACCACTTGCGCTGGCGGGCTGTACGCCCCGTCCGTCCGACCGTTTCGATGCACGCGTGAGTCGCGGCGCCTCCGTCGGCAGCGACGGGCTGCCGTATTTCACCAGCATAGCGGCTGCCATTGCGGCAGCGCCGGCCGTGGGCGGCGCGCCGTTCCGCATCGCGATCGACGCCGGTACCTGGGACGAGAAGCTCGTCATCGACAAGCCCGACGTGCACTTGGTCGGTGCGGGCCGCGCGCGTTGCCGCATCGGCTCGGATCGCGCGGCGGGCCACCGGCGCGCCGACGGCGAGCCCTGGGGCACCTGGGGTTGTGCGAGCGTGATCGTGCGAGCCCCGGGGTTCCGCGCACGCGCGCTGACCTTCGAAAACCGTTTCGACTACCTTGCGCATCTGGCCCGGCCGGTGCTGGAAACTGTCGGCGCCAATGGCGCCCAGGCGGTCGCACTGATGTTCGATCACGGCTGCGACCGTGCGCTGATCGAAGACTGCGACATCGACGGCCACCAGGACACCCTGTTTGCCGAGGCAGGGCGTGCCTGGCTGCGCGGCTGCCGCATACGCGGCAGCGTCGACTTCATCTTCGGCGCGGGCGATTGCGTGCTCGACGGATGCGAGATCGTGTCGCGGTTCCGGCCCGGCAAGCAACGTCAAGGCTATCTGACCGCGCCCTCGACGCTCGCTGCGCAGGCGCATGGACTGCTGCTGCGCCGCTGCCGGCCTGTCACGTGAGAGAGCCGTCCCCGACGCGAGCGTCGCGCTCGGTCGCCCCTGGCGGCCGACGCGCGAGTTTGCCGACGGGCGCTATGGTGATCCGGCCGTGTCCGGGAACGCGTCGTACGTCGACTGCTGGATGGATGCGCACATCGACGTGAACGGGTGGGATGCGATGAACTACGTCGCGCGCGACGGGAGTCGCGTTGCCTTCGACCCCCGCGACGCGCGGCTCGGCGAGGCGGGCAGCCACGGCCCGGGTGTGCTGCGCAGCGAGCGTCGGCCGCAGCTCGATGAGGCGACGGCTGAGGCACTGCGGCGCTATCGGCCGTTCGACGCGGGATGACGCGAATGCGTTCGGCGTGTCGAGACGCCGCGACGGAAACCCAATCCTGCCCCTGACGCTGGCTTGGCGCGCGCTGGCCGGTTTCTCGCAGCTTCCAGCGATTCTCGCGTCGGCCCGTAAACCCTCCCCTTCAAGGGGAGGGCATGGGTGGGGATGGGTTTGCTTCTTGCCCAGGTGTGTTCGACAGCAATGGCCGCGTGCGACGCGCATCCCTCCTCCGGGCCGCTTTGTCCCATGCGCTCACCTGGGCCGGCGCTTGGCCGGATATCCGGCTTTCGGTACCAGTGTGTCCATGTCCCATTCGTTTTCGTCGAAGGCGCGATACGTCGCCGAATCGGTGGGATAGCCGCCGACCTCGTCCTCGCTGTCGATGATCCTGCCGCGGCCCTCGGCCGTGTCGGCGATGATGCGCGCATCGGTCGCGTCGCGGTCCCAGGAGCGGGCGCCGACGTCTTCGAGCACTGCATCCTGCACCTCGGCGGCGGGCAGCGGTTTCACGCCGTAGGGCAGAGCGGGTTTATTTTTCAGCAAAGTCCATTTAGCCGGCGTCGTCGTGTAGCGGCCGAGTTCGGGTAGCGGCCGCCCTAGACGATCGACCGCGATGTTGTCGTGCAGGTACAGATCGATGTCACCGGAGCCGCCGAGCATGAACAGCGCCACGTCATCGGGTGTCGACGGCCCCGCGCGAAGCACGTTGCCGATCAGGCCCAGCGATCCTGTCTGGCGTGGGCGATCACCCCACTCCTCGCGGATCAGGTTGTAGTGCACCGCTCGCGGACCCGGATCGTAGATCAGATTGTTCACCATGAGGCCGCGTGCACCGCCCTTGAACAGGGCGCTGCGTTCGTAGTTGTGCGCGTACAGGTTGCCGACGATGAGCACGTCGCTGACGTTGTCGTGAATCAGCGAACCCTTGGAGTGCTCGCCCTTCGCATGAGTCGAATGCGCGAGTCCTTCGGCGATCAGGTTGTTGCTGAATGTGATCCGGTGCGACACCGCGTCGCGCCAGGCGTCGGGCGTGTCGCCGATGAAGCGTGCGCCGGAGGCCGACAGGTTTTCATCAGTCGCCCAGGTCAGGCTGCAATGGTCGATGATGATGTCGTGCGCACCGGCCAAGGTGGACAGCGCATCCACGTCCCACTGCGCGCCTTTGCGGACCCCGGCTTCACCCGGGCGGATGCGGATGTGGCGCACGATGACGTCGTGCGTGGCGATGTCGATGCCGCCCCGTATCAGGGTGATGCCCGGCGAGGGGGCCGTCTGGCCGGCGATGGTCAGGTAGGGTTCGCGGATGGCCACTTCGCTGCGGCCCAGGTCGATGACGCCGCCGACCTCGAAGACGACGGTCCGGGGACCGGGCGTGTTCAGCGCTTCGACCAGGGAGCCCGGGCCGCTGGCTTTTAACGTGGTCACACGTATCACCTTGCCGCCGCGTCCACCGGGCGTATGGGCTGCCCAGCCTTGCGCGCCGGGAAAGGCCGGCGCCATGCCGTCTGCCGCGGCGGTCAGCGGGGCATGGAACGCCAGCAGGCAGGCGACGCTGCGGAACAAGGCGCGGGCAAGGCAGTTCGCCATGACGTTCTGATCTCCTCGACGGTTTGCGGATTGGACCCGATTCGGGCTTGCGGGGCATGGCTACATTGTAAATGACACCGGTTTCCTTTATACAGCCCTTGCGCCCCATCCGGTTCCGGAGCCGCCGCACGGCAGACCGGGCCTAGCCGCCGACGAGGAGAGGCATGAGTGAATCGCTGGCCATGAGCGAGATTTCCCGTAGCGAAGCCATCGCACGCGCGCTCGTCGATGCGCGGCTGGGCGGCAGGGCACTCACCTGCTTTCCGCTGGAGCTGCCCGCTGACCTGGAGCAGGCCTACCGGTGTCAGGACGCCGCGATCGCGCGCTGGCCAGAGCGTGTTGCCGGGTGGAAAGTCGGCTACATCGCGCCCGAGCGCCGTGACGCGAGTGGTGATCCACGTCTGGTCGGCCCGATCTTCGCCAGCTCGATAGCGCGACCGGGGGATGCGGTCGGCCAATTCGCGGTCATCGCGGGCGGTTTTGCGGCAGTGGAGGCCGAATTCGTATTCCGGCTCGCGCGCGACATCGCGCCGCGCGCACGGGACTGGACCCCGGCCGAGGCGGCGGCCGAGGTCGCCGCGCTGCACATCGGGGTCGAACTCGCGGGCAGTCCGCTGGCCAACATCAACGTGCTCGGCCCCTGCGCCGTGGTCGCGGACTGCGGCAACAATGCCGGCCTGCTGCTGGGAGCGGAGATCGCCGGCTGGCAGGATTGCGCGATGGAGGCGCTGACCTGCAGCACCTGGATCGACGGTGTGCTCGTGGGGCGGGGTGGGGCGGCGACGCTCGCCGGCGGGCCGCTTGCAGCGCTCGCATTCGCACTGTCGCGCAACGCGCGCCGCGGACGTGGCTTCGCCGCGGGCGACCTGATCACGACCGGTGCGGCCACCGGCATCCACGACATCCTTGCCGGGCAGTCGGCGACCATCGATTTCGGCATCCACGGCCGTGTGCATTGCCGCGCCGTGGCGAGGAGCATCGCATGACGACGCGGCGACAATTCCTCGGTGCAGCGGCCCTGACGATGAGTGCGGCGGCCACCGGGGGGCTGCGCGCCGCACCGGCGCGCATCGACCTGGCCGCGACCGACGTTCACGTGCGTGGCTATCCGACGGTGGAAGCGCTGCGCTGGATCGGCGAGCAGCTCGAGCGCGAAACCGACGGGCGTCTGGGCGTGCGGCTCTATCATTCCGGGCAGCTCGGCCGCGAATCGGACCTGATCGACCTTGCGCGCTTCGGCGCCATCGACATCGCCCGCGTGAACATGGCCGCGCTCAACAACCCGTTTCCGGCGACGCGCGTGCTGTGCCTGCCTTACGTGTTCGACGATACGGCGCACATGCGCCGCGCACTCGACGGCGCGATCGGACAGGAGATCCTCGCGCGATTCGCCGACCGCGATCTGGTCGGTCTCGCGTTCTACGATTCCGGTGCCCGCTGCGTGTACAACACCAAGCGCCCCATCGTGACACCGGACGACCTGCACGGTCTCAAGATCCGCGTACCGCCGTCGGACATCTTCATGCATCTGATGCGTGCACTCGGCGCGAATCCGACGCCGCTGCCATACGGCGAAGTCTATTCGGCACTGCAGACGCACCTGATCGACGGCGCGGAAAACAATTGGCAGAGCTTTCACACCACGCGGCAGTTCGAGGCCGCGCGCTACTGGTCCTACAGCGGTCATTCGTATTCCCCGGAGGCGCTGTTGCTGTCGCGGCGCCGCTTCGACGCCCTGCGGCCGGACGACCGCGAACGCCTGCTCGACATCGGCCGCCGCTCGGTCGCCTACATGCGCTCGCTGTGGGACGACTCGGAGCGCAATGCACGCGAGTACGTGCTCGCGCACGGCGTGCAGGCCAATGCGGTAGACCGCGCCGCCTTCGAACGCGCGGTTGCGCCGGTCGTGGCGCGGTATCGCGGTGATCCGGAGGTCGACCGCTACTGGCGCGGGATCCGGGCGCTTTCCGACACCGGGGCCTGACAGACGGTTCCGTTGCCGGAACCGGAACAACGACGAGCCGTGACCACGCGGCCGCGACGAAACGGGAGGAAGAATGCAGGGCGAAATCGATTCCGGATGGCTGCCACGCGGCGCGCGCCTCGCGCTGCTGGTCGCGGGCACCGCGCTCGTCGTGCTGGCCGCCGTGCAGGCGTGGCAGGTGATCGCGCGCTACCTGCTCAACGATTCGCCGGGCTGGACCGAGCCGCTGTCGCTGTTGCTGCTGAACACGGCGATGAGCCTGGGCGCCGCGGCCGCGGTATACCAGCGCGCGCACTTCGGCTTCCCGCTGCTGGTGCACATAGCGCCGCCACGTCTGCGCCGCGTGCTCGAAGCGTTGTCCTCGCTGCTCGTCGCCGGACTCGGCGTCACCCTCGCGATCGGCGGCGTGACCCTGCTGGTCGACGGCTGGAACGTGCGCATGGCAGGTACCGTGCTGCCGCAGGGGCTGATGTTCCTGCCGCTGTCGCTGGGCGGCTCGCTGATGGCGGTATTCGCCGTCGCGCAGCTCGCACCGCGCGCTGCCGCAGCGGAGGCCCGCTGATGGCCGCGATGCTGCTTTTCGGCGTTTTCCTGCTGTTGCTGCTGACGGGCGTGCCGGTCGCGTTCGCGTTGCTCGGCGCGTCCCTGACGACGCTGCTCTATGTCGGCATGCCGGCCCTGGTGCTGGTGCAGCAGACCGTCTCCGGTGCGAGCGCCGCCTCGCTGATCGCGATTCCGCTGTTCATCTTCGCTGGCGAAATCATGCTGCGGGGCGGCATTTCCGAACGGCTGATCGCGCTGGCGAGTTCGCTGGTAGGGCACCTCCGCGGCGGGCTGGGCCAGGTCAGTGTGCTGTCGTCGCTGTTTTTCGGCGGCGTGTCGGGCTCTGCGATCGCCGACGTCTCGGCCATCGGCGGCGCGATGATTCCGCAGATGGTGCAGCGCGGCTTCGACCGCGACTTCGCCGTGAACGTGACCATGACCGCGGCACTTGTCGCGCTGCTGGTGCCGCCCTCGCACAACCTGATCCTGTATTCGGCCGCCGCCGGCGGCGGCATATCGATTGCCGACCTGTTCGCCGCGGGCGTGGTTCCCGCGCTGCTGCTGACCGCCACCGTGATGCTGACCGCCTGGGTCATCGCACGTCGCCGGGGCTACGCCGTCGAGGCTTTCCCCGGCTTCACCGACGTGCTGCGCCGGCTTCTTGCCGCGTTGCCGGGGCTGCTGCTCGTCGCGCTGATTTTCGTCGGCATCCGGGCCGGCATCTTCACGGCCGTCGAGAGCGCGGCGATCGCGGTGTGCTACGCGTTGATCGTGACCAGCCTGCTGTACCGCCAAGTTTCGCGCTCGGATTTCGTCGCGACCATGATCCATGCGGCGCGCACCACGGGCATGATCCTGTTCGTCATCGCGTCGGCGGCCTGCTTCGGCTGGCTGCTGGCGTATCTGCAGATACCGGCACAGGCGGTCGCGCTGCTGACCGGCCTCGATGCGAGTCCGCAGCTGCTGTTGCTGCTCATGATCCTCATCCTGCTGGCGCTGGGCACGTTCATGGATCTCGCGCCGCTGATCATCATCTGCACGCCGATCTTCCTGCCGGTGGCCAAGGCCATCGGCGTCGACCCGATTCATTTCGGCGTCATCCTGATCCTCAAGGGGGGCATCGGCTTGATCACACCGCCACTGGGTTCGGTGCTGTTCGTCGGCACGGCCATCGGCAAGATCAGCATCGGCGAAGCGCTGCGCTCGATCTGGCCGTTCTATCTGGCGTCCCTGACCGTGCTCATGATCGTTGCCTTCGTGCCGGAGCTGTCGCTGTGGCTGCCGCGGGTGCTGAAGTAACCGGGCAGGCGCCTGCGCCGCGGGCTAGAATCGCGTCCGCCACCACGTTTCCGACGGACGCCTCCGCATGACCCGACGCTCCCGCGACGCGAGTACCGAGCCGAATCAGGCGCCGGTGCGCGGTGGTACGATCAACGATATCGCGCGCCTGGCCGGTGTATCGAAGAAAACCGTCTCGCGCGTGATCAACCGCTCGCCGCTGGTGCAGCAGGAAACGCGCGAGAAGATCGAGGCGCTGATCCGTGAGGTCGGCTACGTGCCCGACCCGATGGCGCGCGGCCTCGCGTTCCGCAAGTCGTTCCTGATCGGCATGGTCTACGACAATCCGAACGCCCAGTACATCGTCAACATGCAGGAAGGCGCGCTGGCGAGTCTGCGCGGCTCGGGGTTCGAACTCGTCGTGCATCCCTGCGACAGCAAGAGCGACGACTACATCGAGGGCGTGCGTCATTTCGTGCTGCAGCAGCGGCTGCACGGCGTGATCCTGGTGCCGCGCGTTTCCGAAGACGGTGCGCTCGTGGAGATGCTGCAACAGGTCGGCTGCCGCTACGCGCGCATCGCGGCGGTCTCGCTCGACGAGCCCGCGCGCATGATTGCGACGAACGACCGGCTCGGCGCCGTCGAGGTCGCGAACTATCTCGAGTCGCTGGGGCACCGGCGCATCGGTCTGATCACCGGTCCGCAGCGTTACTTGTCCACCCGTGAACGCGGCGCCGGCTTTCTGCAGGCGCTGGCGCGGCGTGGCATCGAGCTTCCTGCCGACTGTGTCATCGAGGGTGGCTATACCTTCGAGTCCGGTGTCGCCTGCGCCGAACGCCTGCTCGCGCTCGAACCGCGCCCCACTGCAATCTTCACCCTCAACGACGAGATGGCCGCCGGCGTCTACAAGGCCGCCTTCAAGATCGGCCTCTCGATCCCGGATGATCTCTCGGTGGTCGGTTTCGACGATTCGCCGATGGCCGCGCGCCTGTGGCCGTCGCTGAGCTCCGTACGCCTGCCGATCCGTGACATGGGTTCGTATGCCGCCGCGATGCTGATCGCGAGCGAGGACTCCCCGCGCAGCGCGCCGCTGATCGCGCCGCATCTGGTCGTGCGCGAATCCTGCCAGCCTCCGCGCTGAACCGTCGCGTCGATGGTCAGGCGCGGCGACCGGCTCATTTCATGTCTTCCATGTGCAGTTCGTCGAAAGACGGCAGCGGGTTGTTGAGGCGCACGCGCAGCGAGAGATCGGTCCGCGAATCGGCGTGCTCCAGCGCCTCTTCCAGGCTGATGCGCCCGGCGAGGTAGAGCCGGTACAGCGATTCGTCGAACGTCTGCATGCCGATATTGACCCCTTGTTTCATGGCGTCCTTGAGCTGGTCGATCTCGCCTTTCTCGATCAGGTCGGCGACATAGGCCGTGCGCAGCAGCAGTTCGACCGCAGGCACGCGCTTGCCGTCGGTGCCCTTGGCGAGGCGCATGGCGATGACCGCCTGCAGGTTCAGCGACAGGTCGATCAGCAACTGGTGGCGGGCGGAGTCCGGAAAGAAATTGATGATGCGGTCCAGCGTCTGGTTGGCGTTGTTGGCATGCAGCGTCGACAGGCAGAGGTGGCCGGTCTCGGCGTAGGCGATCGCATGCTTCATGGTTTCGCGGTCGCGGATTTCGCCGATCAGGATCACGTCGGGCGCCTCGCGCATCGCGTTCTTGAGGGCGTTTTCGTACGACAGCGTATCCAGGCCGATCTCGCGCTGGTCGACGATGGACTGCCGGTGACGGTGGATGAACTCGATCGGCTCCTCGATCGTGAGGATGTGTCCGGTGCGGTTACGGTTGCGATGATCGATCATCGACGCCAGCGTCGTCGACTTGCCGGAACCCGTGCTGCCGACGACGAGGATCAGGCCGCGCGGCAGCATGATCAGGTCCTTGAGTTTCGGCGGCAGCGTCAGTTGATCGATCGTCGGGATGTCGCTGCTGATGTAGCGCACGGCGATGGCTACCGTGTCCCGCTGCCGGTACACGTTGACACGGAACCGGCTGGTGTCGGGCAGGGCGACGGCGAGATTCATCTCCAGCGTCGCCTCGTACTCCTTCTGCTGCCTTTCGCTCATGATCGAGTACGCCATGGTGCGCACGTCCTCGCTGGTCAGCGCGACTTCACCGATATGGCTGGTTTCACCTTCGATCTTGATCGACGGCGGCGCGCCGACGCTGAAGAAGCAATCGGAAGCCTTGCGCCGCGCCATCAGCTGCATGTAGCTCGTGAGTTCAGGCATCGTCGTCACTCCAGTCGGGTCATGTACGCTTCGTGCAGCGAGATTTCGTGGGCACGCGCCAGCCCGACCGCATGGGCGGTCAACGCCGTCATGCCGTCGCGCAGCGCCTGTTCCTGCAGCGCGGATTCGGCGACGCCGGTCACGATGAGATGTCGCAGGGCTGGAGTTGCCACGAGGTATTCATAGGTCATGCGGCGTCCGACGACGCCGGTGCCCGAGCAGCGCGCGCAGCCCGTGCCGCGATGGAACACCTCGTCGGGGCCGATGCCGAGCAGGGCACGCACGTGCGGGTCGACGGCCTCGACCGCACGGCAGTAGGGGCAGTTGCGCCGCACCAGGCGCTGGGCCATGACGCCGAGCAGGGTCGCGCGCAGCAGATAGCTCGGAATGCCCATCTCGATGAGCCGGGCGATGGTCGACACGGCCGAGTTCGTGTGCAGGGTGGACAGCAGCAGGTGACCGGTCTGCGCGCTCTCGACGGCGATGCGTGCGGTTTCCTCGTCGCGGATCTCACCGACCATGATCACGTCCGGGTCGTGGCGCAGGATGTTGCGCAGCGCCTTGGCGAAGGTCATGCCGACTTCCGCGTTGATCGGTATCTGGGTGATGCCGGGGATGCGGAACTCCACCGGATTCTCGATCGTGATGATGTTGAGGTTCCTGCGCATGACCGCATGCAGCGCCGCATACAGCGTGGTGCTCTTGCCCGAGCCGGTGGGCCCGGTGACCAGGATCATGCCGTGACTGCGGTCGAGCGCATCGACCAGATGCCGGGTGTCTGTCGGCGACAGGCCGACCTCGGTGACATCGTGCATGCCGATGCGGGCCAGGAGCAGGCGCATGACGACGCTGGGGCCTTCGACCGAGGGCATGATGCTGATGCGGATGTCGATCGTGCGGTTGCGCTCGCGCACGTGCATCTGGCCGTCCTGCGGCAACCGATGCTCGGTGATGTCCATGACGCCAAGGATCTTGATGCGCCCGACGATGGCTGGCAGCAGCGCGCGCGAGAAGCGCCGGATCGGCGTCAGTTCGCCATCGATGCGGAAGATCAGCTCCACGTCCTTCTCGCCCGGGCGGATGTGCACGTCCGAGGCGCGCCGCCGGATCGCGTCGAGCAGGATGCCGTTGACGAGGCGGACCACCGGCTTGGCCGAGGACAGCGCCTCGAGTTCGTGCCGGGCGCCGACGGGCTCGGGCATCGCGGCTTCGAGCGCCGCGAAATCCTTGCTCTCGTCGACGAGTTCGTAGCAGGCGTCGATCTTGCTCAGCAGCGTGTCTTCCGCGGCGACCTCGATCTGCAGGGAGCGTCCGGTCAGGAACTGCAGCAGCTGTACCGCCTCGATGTCGGTCGGCTCGGACATGGCCACGCGCAGCTGCTCGCCGTCGTAGCCCAGCGGCAGGACGCGGTAGTCGCGGGCGATGCGGGCCGGGACCTCGTCGAGGATGGCCCGCGGTATCTCCGCATCGAGTGCGGCCAGGCGCAGGTCGAAGCGGCGTGCCAGTGCGCTGGCGGTGCGGGCATCTCCCGACGGCGAGTCGGGCGAGGCGCCCGGCGGTGTACGCACGGCCGGCGTCGGCGTCATGGTGCGCTGCACCCGGCTGGTCGTGTGGCGCCACTGTCGAGGCCGGCAGTCACAGGGTTTGAGCCCGAACGCTGCCGCACCATCCGCGGTGCTGGATCTGCGCCGCTACCGTCGGCGGATCTTCCGGAGGTCTGCGTCATGTCGTTCGGGGTGGCGGCCGCAACGGCCCCAGCATACGCCGACTCGCCCATCGGATGCGTTCTCCAGCTTGCGACTTGTCCACAGATGGCTGTCCCGTGCGGTGCCGCGCCAGGGCTGCCGCCGGCGTGGCGGGGCTGCCCGGGGCGCGCACCGTGTGAGGTACCGGACGCGAGGAGCCCGTCCGCGGCGGTGGCGAGGGGCGGTGCTTCCTCTTCGTGCCGCCGGCACGCCAGTCCTCTCACGGCGTCACCGTCGCGCGCGCCGTGCTGGCGCGACACTGGTGGCTCGGCACCAGGAAATGACACCGGTTACCAACGGCGTTATGATGCCGCCATCCGCCCACTGCCGCGAGCGCGCCCATGTACCGCAAGACTTATCACGCCTGCCATCCCGACTCGATGCAGGGCGTCAGCAACGATCAGCTCCGTGAGCGATTCCTGATCGGCGACCTGTTTGTTGCCGACAGCGTCGTCCTCAATTACACCCACTACGAGCGCTTCGTCATCGGCGGGGCGGCGCCGGTGACCGGGCCGGTCGCGCTGCCGTTGCAGAGCGAGCCGGCCTCCGCGGCGGGCAAGCCGTTCCTCGAACGCCGCGAGCTCGGCGCCGTCAACGTCGGCACGGGCGTCGGACGCATTCATGTGGACGGCCAGACGTTCGAGCTGCAGCCGCGTGATGCGCTGTACCTGCCGATGGGCTGCGCCGACGTGCGCTTCGAATCGGTGTCCGCCGACGCACCGGCGCGCTTCTACCTCGCCTCCACGCCGGCCCACGCGCGGCACGAGATCGTGCACATCTCGATCGACAAGGCCGTGCCGCTGCAGCGCGGCGCGCTGGCCACCTCGAACGAACGCACCATTTACCAGTACATCGTGCCGAGCACGTGCAGGTCGTGCCAGCTGCTGCTGGGCCTGACACTGCTCAATACCGGTTCCGTTTGGAACACGATGCCCCCGCATCTGCACGACCGGCGCAGCGAGGTCTATTTCTATTTCGATCTCGGTGCGAACGACCGGGTATTCCATTTCATGGGCGAACCCGACGCCGCGCGACACATCGTGGTGGCGAACCACGAGGCTGTGGTGTCTCCGCCCTGGTCGATCCACATGGGGTCCGGCACGGCCAACTACGGCTTCATCTGGGCCATGGGCGGCGAGAACCTCGACTACACCGACATGGCGGTGCTCGATATATGCCAGCTCGCCTAGCCGAGCATCAGACCCCGGCCGTGTTCAGACGTTTTCCGATGATCGAATCACCCGACGCGAGGTATGCATGAGCCATCCGTTCGATCTCAGCGGGCGTGTCGCGCTCGTGACCGGCGCGAATACCGGCCTCGGACAGGCCATGGCGGTGGCGCTTGCGCAGGCCGGCGCCGACATCGCGGCCATCGGCCGCTCGGCGCCCGACGAAACCGCGACGGCCGTCGCAGCCTGTGGCCGGCGCCTGAGCTGGATCGAAACCGGCCTGGAGGATGTCGCGGGACTCGGCGCCGCCGTCGCGTCCGCGGTGGGCCGGCTGGGCCGCGCCGACATTCTCGTGAACAACGCCGGCACCATCCGCCGCAACGCCGCGCTCGACTTCAGCGAGGACGACTGGGATGCGGTGCTTGGCGTGAATCTCAAGTCGGCGTTCTTTCTCGCCCAGGCGTTCGCGCGCCACTGCGTCGTCGCGGGCCAGGGCGGCAAGATCATCAATATCGCGTCGATGCTGTCGTTCCAGGGGGGTATCCGGGTCGCATCGTATACGGCCAGCAAAAGTGGACTGCTCGGCCTGACGCGCCTGCTCGCCAACGAGTGGGCGGCGCAGGGCATCAACGTGAACGCGATAGCGCCGGGTTATTTCGCGACCGCGAACACGGCGGCGCTGCGCGCCGACGAGCAGCGCAATCGCGACATCCTTGCGCGCATACCGGCCGCCCGCTGGGGCGATCCGGCGGATCTGGGCGGCGCCGCGGTATTTCTGGCGTCGCGCGCGGCGGACTACGTGCACGGTGCCGTACTGCCGGTCGACGGCGGCTGGCTCGCGCGGTAGCCGCATGCGCCGCATCATGCTCGCGCTGTGTCTGGCCGCGCTCGGCACGACCGTTTCGGCGCAGCGACTGGTCCCACCGCCGCTGCGCATCGTGATCGCGGGTGACTCCACGGCGAGCGAGTACCCCGCATCGCGCTGGCCGCGGCGCGGCTGGGGCCAGGAGCTCCCGGGCTGGTTCGACGCGTCGGTCGATGTGCGCAATCGCGCGCAGAGCGGTCGCAGTGCACGCAGCTTCATCGAGCAGGGTTGGATCTACGATGTCGCGCGCGACCTGCGTGCGGGCGATCTGCTGCTGATCCAGTTCGGCCACAACGACGAGAAGCGCGACGACCCGGCGCGCTACGACGAGCCGCAACATGCCTTTCCATCATGGCTCGCCCAGTATGTCGAACTCGCCCGCCACGTCGGTGCGACCCCCGTGCTGCTGACGCCGGTCGCGCGTCGTCGCTTCGTGGCCGGGCGCGCCGCCGACCTGCACGGACCCTATGCCGAATCCGTGCGTGCGCTGTCGCGCCGCGAGGGCGTGGCGCTCGTCGACCTGGGCATGAGCAGCCTGCGCTGGCTCAACGGCCTCGGCGAGGACGCCTCGCGCGCGTTCTATCTGCACGTACCCGAACAGAACCTGCGCGACGACACGCATTTCCACCAGCGCGGCGCGGCGGCCGTGGCCTGCCTCGTCGTGCAGGGATTGCGCGCGCACGGGCTGGTCGAGGCGGCACGGCTGCGCCGCGATACCGATTGCGGCATTCCCGACGACAGCGACACCGCGAGGCCCGGTGCATCCCGCATCGCGCGCGACGGCGAGTACCGGCGCACGCAACCCTCGCCGCACGGCGGCGGCGGCAGCACGACCGCGTATCCGCTGTTCGACGACGTGCCCGACCTCGATCTGATCCTGCGCCGCCGCGTGCTGCCGCCGGGTGCCGGCATCGGCCTGCACCGGCATACCCACGACGAGATCTACTACGTGCTCGCGGGGCAGGGGCGCTACGTGCTCGACGGTGTTGCCCATGACGTGGGGCCCGGCGATGCGCTGCTGACGCGGACCGGCAGCAGCCACGCGTTGTTCCAGACCGGCGACGTGGATCTGGTGATACTGATCAACTATCGGGCGAAGCCCGGTAGCCGGTAACCCGCGGACGACGGAACTCGCTGCGGTTCAACACGTCACGGTCGCGCCGGCGCGGGCATCGACCACGTCATGGCCGGTTGCTCTGCGCAGCGCGTCGTACGCGCACGAGCTGCGCAAGAATGCTGATGGCGATTTCCTGCGGCGTTTCCGCCGCGATGTCGATGCCGACCGGCGCCTGCAGGCGTTCCAGCGCATCGGCGTGCTCGGGCAGGGCATCGACGACCTGGCGGATGCGCCGCCGGCTGCCCATCATGCCGATGAACGCCGGCGGCCGGCGGCAGAGTTCGCGCAGGCTGGCGATGTCAGCGGCAAAATCACGATTGAGCAATACCGCGTAAACCTCGCGTGGTGTATCGAGCGCGACGGCGAGCTGTGCATAGTCACCGTGATGCGCCAGCGCGCCGCTGAAGGCGCCTGCGGCAAGACAGTCGCTGCGCGTGTCGAAGACGGCGATGTCGAAATCGAGCAGGCGTGCGGCCTCGCAGAGCGCCGCACCGCAGTGGCCGGCACCGATGACGAGCAATCGCGGATTCGGCACCAGCGGCACGGCGTCATCGGGCGGTGGCAGCTTCCAGCGGTGGCCGGCCGCGAGTTCCGCCGCAGCGGTCGTGGCGCGTGCGCAATCCTCGGTGCCGGACCAGCGACGCAGGGCGAGCTGCATGCGGCCGCCGCAGATGCCGGCGGCGTCGGCGCCGCCGCCGAGGTCGATGGTGAGGTGTTCCGGCGCGCTCGTTCCTGCCGCGAGCGTTGCGCGTGCCGCGGCGATGGTGCGCGCTTCGGCCAATCCGCCGCCGATGCTGAAGGCCGTGTCGTGCCCGCTGACGAGCATGCGCGCTCCGCGCTTGCGCGGGGTCGCGCCGGTGGTCTCGACGACGGTGACGACGACGACGGGCTCGTGCGGCAGCAGTTGCGCGAGCTGTTCGAACAGGCGCTCATCCATGCGCGTGCGCCGCCGATGGCAGGTGGACTGTCCGCCCCTGGCC
Organism: Rhodanobacteraceae bacterium; assembly: GCA_045864815.1. GTDB lineage: Bacteria > Pseudomonadota > Gammaproteobacteria > Xanthomonadales > Rhodanobacteraceae > Tahibacter. Next base: position 24,610 of record BTVG01000014.1, read on the forward strand.
GCAACTCCCTGTGCGGGGAACTCGACGATCCGGCACTACCGACGTGACTCGGGCCGATCCGCGCGCCCGTCGCCTACGTCGCGACATCGAGTGCCTCGGTCATGGCCAGTGGCTCGACGCGGCGCGCCTGTTCGATCGCGGTGTAGACGGCTTCGGGCGTGGCGGGCGAGATCAGATGCACGGGGCGCGGGGTGGGTGCAAACGCGGCGATGGCCTCGCGCAGTGCCTCGCGCACGCTGAGGGCGAGCATCAGCGGCGGCTCGCCCACCCCTTTGCTGTGGAAGATCACGTCCGTGCTCGGTGCACGCGTGCGCCGATACAGGGCGACGCGGAAATCCAGCGGTACTTCACCCAGGGTAGGGATCTTGTAGGTGCTCGGCGCATCCGTCAGCAGGCGGCCCTTATCGTTCCAGCGCAATTCCTCACAGGTGAGCCAGCCCATGCCCTGCACGAAACCGCCCTCGATCTGGCCGCGGTCGATGAGCTCGCCCAGCGAGTCGCCGACGTCGTGCAGCAGGTCGGCCCGGCGCACGGTGTGTACACCGGTAAAACCGCAGACTTCCACTTCCGCGACGGCGGCGCCGAAGGCGTAGTAGTAGAACGGGTGGCCGCGGCCCTGTTTCGGATCCCAGCTGAGGCCCGGCGTACGGTAATAGCCCGTCGCCGACAGGCTGATGCGCGCGTTGTAGGCGGCGTGCACGACGTCGGCGAAGGCGATGCGTGCGGCGTCCGGCACGCTGCCGGCACAGGCATGGCCATCGGCGAAGAGCACCGCTTCCGGGGAGCAGCCGAGCATGCTTGCGGCAACCGGCACGAGGCGCTCGCGCAAGGTCTCGCAGGCGGCCTTGACGGCCTGGCCGTTCAGATCCGAACCGCTGCTCGCGGCCGTCGCCGAGGTGTTCGGTACCTTGTCGGTGCTGGTCGGCATCACGCGTATGCGTGCCGCATCGACGCCGAGGACCCGGCTGGCGACGGCGAGCATCTTCGTGTGCAGACCCTGACCCATCTCGGTGCCGCCATGATTGAGCTGGATGCTGCCGTCGGTGTAGATGTGGACCAGCGCGCCGGCCTGGTTGTACTCGGTCTTGTTGAACGAGATGCCGAACTTCACCGGTGTGATCGCGATGCCGCGCTTGACCTGCGCGTGTGCCGCATTGAACTGCGCGATCGCGCGGCGGCGTGCGTCGAACGCGCTGTCGTGCTTGAGCTGCTGCCAGAGTTCGGGCAGATGGTTGTCGACGACGGGCTGGCCGTAGGGAGTCTGGTTGCGTTGACCATCGCCGTCGTCGCGGTAGAAATTGCGCTCGCGCACGCGGTCGGCCGGCAGGTTCAGTTCCGCAGCGATGCGCGCGATCACTTCTTCACCGACCAGCATGCCCTGCGGTCCGCCGAAGCCGCGGAACGCGGTATTGGACGCCAGGTGGGTTTTCGCGATGCGGCCGATGATCTCGACGTGAGGGCAGAAGTAGGCGTTGTCGATGTGGACCATCGCGCGCATGAGCACCGGCGGCGAGAGGTCGCAGCTCCAGCCGCCGTCGGCGTAGAGGTCGACGCGGAGCGCGTGCAGCAGGCCGTCGTCGCCGAAACCCACCTCGTAGCGCGCGAAGAACGGATGACGCTTGCCGGTCATCTGCATGTCGAGCTGGCGCGACAGCTTGATGCGCACGGGCCGGCCGGTGATCCAGGTCGCGAGTGCGGCGATCGCGGCGGACGGATTGGCCTGCGTCTCCTTGCCGCCGAAGCCGCCGCCCATGCGCAGGCAGCGGCATACGACGCGGTTGGATGGTATGCCGAGCACGCGCGCGACGATGATCTGCGTTTCCGTCGGATGCTGGGTCGATGCCGTGATCTGGATCAGGCCATCCGCATCGAGCTGCACCCAGCTCGTCTGCGTTTCGAGGTAGAAGTGGTCCTGGCCGCCGATCGTGACTTCGCCGCACGCACGGTGCGGAGCGAGATCGAGTGCCGTGCCCGCGTCACCGCGCGCGACACGCGCGGGCGGCAGGTGATAGCACTCGCGCGCGATCGCGTCGGCGATCGACAGGCAGGGATTCAGGGGCACGTAGTCGACGTCGACGCAGGCCGCGGCGGCCCGCGCGCTGGCTTCGTCGACGGCGACTACCCATGCCACCGCCTGCCCGTGGAAGCTGACGCGGTCGTTCGCGATCAGTGGCTCGTCGTGCAGTATCGGCCCGGTGTCGTTCTCGCCCGGGACATCCGCTGCGGTCAGTACACATACGACGCCGGGCATGCGCGACGCCGTGCCGGCATCGATACGCCGGATTTCCGCGTGCGCATGGGGCGACTGGACCGGCCAGAGGCTCAGCAGATCCAGCGGCGGGTGCTGTTCGTCGGTATAGACGGCGCGGCCACTGACGTGGCCCTCGGCGCTTTCGTGGGTGCGGAGTTTCATGCGGGCGAGCCGGGCAGATGCGTCGCGAGAAATTTCGCGAACAGAGTCGCGCAGAGTGCGCGGCGGTAGTCTGCGCTTCCGCGATGATCGCTGAGCGGAGTGAACGCTTCGCGCAGCATGGCCTGCGCAGTTTCGTGCGTGGCTGCATCGAGTGTGCGGCCCAGCAGGAAGTCCTCGACCTGCACGGCACGTCGCGGGATCGCGGCCACGCCGCCGTAGGCGAGGCGCGCGCGCGTGACGCGACCGCTGTCGTCGACCGCCACGTCGAATGCGGCCGCGACGATGCTGATGTCGTCGGTCTGGCGCTTGGCGATCTTGTACGACGCGCTGGCGTGTCGTGCGGTGCTCGATGGGGCCGGATGGCGCGGCAGTGTGACGGCAGCGATGAGCTCGTCCGTCTGGCGCGCGGTCCTGCGGTAGTCGAGGAAATAGTCGGCGATCGGCACGTCGCGTTCTCCGCCGGGCCCGCGCAGATGCACGATCGCATCGAGCGCCAGCAGCACCGGCAGCAGGTCGCCGATCGGCGAGGCCGTGCCGAGATTTCCGCCGAGCGTCGCGCGATTGCGCACCTGGCGCGCGGCGAACCAGGGCAGCATGCCGTCGAGGGCCGGAAACAGGCCGGCGAGCCGCGTCTCGAGCTGGCTCAGCGGAAGCCCCGCGCCAATGCGTACCGCGTCGTCACCGACGGCGAGCTGTTGCAGTTCGGCGATGCGGTCCAGCGCGATGAAGGCCGGCGCGCTCCGTCGGCCATGGCTCAGTTCGACGCCGAGATCCGTCGCGCCGGCGATCCAGGCGGCATCCGGATGCTGCTGCTTCAGCGCGATCGCCGCAGCGACCGTGAGCGGGCTGTGATAGTGCCCCAGTTCGGCGGCACCCGGTGTGGACGGCGCCCGCAGCAGTGCGGCGAAGGCGTCATCCGGCACGGGCTGCCGCGACAACGCGGCCGCGGCGTCGCGGATGGGCCGGTAGCCCGTGCAGCGACACAGATTGCCTTCGATCGTCGCGTCGCCGATATCGCCATCGTAGTAGCCGGCGAACAGGCTCATCACGAAGCCGGGCGTGCAGTAGCCGCATTGCGAGCCCGCGCTGTCCACGAGCGCCTGCTGTACCGGATGCAGGGCCGCGCCCGGATCTTGCAATCCCTCGACGGTGATCACTTCGCGTCCCGGCAGCGCGCCCAGTGGCAGCAGGCAGCTGTTCACGGCGGTGAGTCGCGTGCGTCCGTCGCTCTCGGTCTGGAGCAGCGCGACGGTGCAGGCGCCGCAGTCACCGTCGGCGCAGCCCTCCTTGGTTCCGGCGAGGCGCTGCCGCTTGAGCCAGCGCAGCAGGGATTCGGTCGGGTCGCTGCCGGTCAGATCGACCGTGCGGCGGTTCAGCTGGAACGTACAGGGTATCGTCATCGCCAAAGAGTAGCGCGGCGCGACGGGCTTGGCACGACGTGCCGGGTCTGCCGCGCGCATCTTTGCGCGCCTGCGGCAATCGTGCAGACTGCGGCGCCACGCCTACGCCACGCCACTATCGGAGCCGCCGTGAATCCTGATCGCGACAACCTGCGCGCCTTCGCGCGCGCCATGCCCAAGGCGGAGCTGCACATCCACATCGAGGGCTCGCTGGAGCCCGAGCTGATCTTCGCGCTGGCAGAACGCAACGGCGTCAGCCTGCCGTATCCGGATGTCGAGACACTGCGCGCGGCCTATGCATTCACGAACCTGCAGAGCTTCCTCGACATTTACTACGCGGGCGCCAGCGTGCTGCTGCACGAGCAGGATTTCTTCGACATGGCCTGGGCCTATTTCGAGCGCGCGGCCGCCGACAATGTCGTGCATGCCGAATTGTTCTTCGACCCCCAGACCCATACCGATCGCGGCGTCCCGTTCGAGGCCGTCATCGACGGCCTGCATCGCGCCTGCCGCAAGGCGCACGAGGTGCTGGGCATCCGCGCCGAACTCATACTCTGCTTCCTGCGGCATCTCAGCGAGGACGCCGCGTTCGAGACCCTCGAGCGGGCCAGGCCTCATCGCGAAAAGTTCATCGGCGTCGGCCTCGATTCGAGTGAGGTGGGGCATCCGCCCGAAAAGTTCGAGCGCGTCTTTGCCGCGGCGCGTGCGCTCGGCCTGCACGCCGTCGCCCATGCGGGCGAAGAGGGGCCGCCGCAATACATCCGCGACGCGCTCGACCGGCTCGCCGTCGAGCGCATCGATCACGGCGTGCAGGCATTGCGCGATCTGGAACTGGTCGAACGCCTGGTGCGCGAACGCATCCCGCTCACGGTCTGCCCGCTGTCGAACGTCAAGCTCTGCGTGTTCGACCATCTGAGCCGCCACAACCTCCGCGAGCTGCTCCGTCGCGGCCTCGTCGCCACGGTGAATTCCGACGACCCGGCGTATTTTGGCGGCTATATCAACCAGAACTTCGTCGAGACGCTGGATGCGCTGGATCTCAGCGGCGGCGAGCTCGCGACGCTGGCGCGCAACAGCTTTGAAGCCAGCTTCGCGAGCGACGCCGACAAGGCGCGCTACGGCGCGCTGCTCGATGCCCGTTGCCGCGAGTTCGGCATCGCCGCGTGAGGAGAAGCGCGGCCTGGCTGCGTACGGGGGAGGCAACCGGTGGCGTCATGACGCACTGCCGGCCGAACATCAACGCGAGGGAGCGGACATGGGAAAACTGACGACACACGTGCTGGATACCGCCGCCGGCAAGCCTGCGGCCGGGGTTGCGCTGGAGCTCTACGGCATCGCCGTAGGCGCGCGGCTGCTGCTGGTGCGCGCGACCACGAATGCGGACGGCCGCTGCGACGCGCCGCTGCTCGCCGACTACAAGTTCCAGGCGGGCATCTACGAGATCGATTTCCGTATCGGCGACTACTTCGCGGCGCAGGGCATCGCGCTGCCGCAGCCGCGTTTCCTCGACGTCGTCACGCTGCGCGTCGGCATCGCCGACCCCAGCGCGCACTACCACGTGCCGCTGCTGGCCTCGCCGTATGCCTACAGCACCTACCGCGGTTCCTGAGGGCGGCGCGTGGGCGACTATGTCATCGAGTGCCTGACGTTCCTGCTGCGCTGGCTGCACGTCGTTGCGGCCATCGCATGGATCGGTGAATCCTTTTACTTCGTCGCGCTGGATCGCGGACTCGGCAAGCCGCGCGACCCGGAGCCGCACCTTCACGGCGAATCCTGGTCGGTCCACGGCGGCGGTTTCTATCGCAAGCAGAAATATCTGCCTGCGCCGCTGCAGCTGCCGGCGGAGGTGCATTGGTCCAAATGGAAATCCTATACGACCTGGATGTCCGGCCTGGCCCTGCTGACCGCGGTCTATCTGTTTTCGCCGCAGGTGTACCTGATCGATCCGGCCGTCGCGGCGTGGACGCCCACCCAGGCCGTGCTGCTCGCGCTCGCGTTTCCGCTGGTCGGTTGGCTCTGCTATGACGGCCTGTGCCGCCTGTTCCATGACCGTGACGACATGCTCGGCGCCGCGATCGCCGGGCTCGTGCTGCTGCTCTGCTATGCGGCCGCGCACACCTTCTCCGGGCGCGCCGCGTTCCTGCTGACGGGTGCCGTGCTCGGCACCATCATGTCGGCCAATGTGTTCTTCGTGATCATTCCGGGGCAGAAGAAAATCATTGCCGCGCTGCAGCGCGGCGACATCCCCGATCCGGAACCCGGTCGCCGTGGCAAGCAGCGCTCCGTGCACAACACGTATCTCACCTTGCCGGTCGTGTTCGCGATGTTGAGTACGCATTACGCGACCGCTTATGCGCACACCGACGGCTGGCTCGTGCTCGCGGCCTTCATGGCGGCCGGAGCGCTGATCCGCCAGTTCTTCGTGCTCTGGCACAGCGGTGGCCGGGCGTGGTGGCTGCTTGGCGCGGGTGCGCTCGTGCTGTTGGCGGTATTCGCGTGGATCAAGCCGGCGGCGCGCGCTACGCCGGCACCGCCGGCCGCCGCGTCGCCGTCGGCCGCGACGGGCGACGGCAGCGGGGTGGCACACAGCGTGCGTGCGGCGCAGGCCGACGTGCCCGACACAGGCGCCATACAGGCGCTGATGGCGCGGCACTGCACGCAGTGCCATTCGGCCACGCCGAGCCTCATGGGCGCGGCCCCGAAAGGCGTGATGTTCGACACGCCACAGCAGATCGAAGCCCACGCGGCCCTGATCGAGCGACAGGTCAGCGTGCTGCGCGTGATGCCGCCAGGCAACCTCACGCAGATGAGTGATGCCGAGCGCGAGTCCATTGCGCGATGGTTCACGGCACGACGATAGTGCGGTGCGGCCTGTCTTCGCCGTTGGCCGCATTAATGGCACTATCGATCGCGTCTTCCATAAGACCACGGAGTGAACCATGCCCGATCCGCGCTTGAATTTCTGGTGGCGCTGGCTGTTCGGCGTCACCGTGCTGACGGTCGCGTTCGGCCTGTTCCTGATGCTGGCGCCGGGGCTGACACGCGCCGGCTTTTCCTGGCTGTTCTATGCGACGCCGACGCAGTTCGAGACGTTCGGCAGCGAGACCGTGCGCTACGTCGAGTTCATCCACGGCGCGCTCGGCGCGGCGATCACGGGCTGGGGTGTGGTGCTGATGGCCGTCGCGCTGGGGCCATTCCGCCGCGGCACGCGCGAAGGCTGGCTCGCGATCGCGGCCTCGCTGGTCGCCTGGTTCGTGCCGGATGTGATCGTCTCGCTGTGGTTCGGTTTCTGGCAGAACGTGGTACTCGATGGCGTGTTCGCCGTGCTCTACGCCGCGCCACTCGTCGCGATGCGCGGAATGCGCCGCGGCGCATGAATCGGTGCCGCGGCCAACCGGCGCGTCGCACTGTACGGGCTAGGGCTCTGCGTCCCAATAGTCGAGATTTTCGCCGTTGCGTCGGATGACCTCGAACGGCTTGTCCGTATCGAGGCTGCCTTCGGCGAGGAATTTGCCCGAGTCCGGGTATTCGCAGATCTCCGGTGCCTCATTCGTACCGATGGCGAGATATTTCAGCGGCGCAGCAGAGGTGTTGAGGATCTGGTGCGGGTAGTCCGGGCCGGCCGGAATGAAGATCACATCGCCGGACCTGATCGGAACGAGTTCACCGGCGACGCGCAGGGTGCCCGATCCCTCCAGAATCACGAACATTTCTTCCTGGGCGTGGTGCAGGTGGTACGGACAGACGCGCTTGCCCGGGGCGACGATCTGGTAGGTGGCGCCGAGCTGCTTCGCGGCCGTGCCCGCGGCGAGATAGGCCCGATGGCAGTCGTAGTGCGGTTCGCGCACACGATGCTGTTTCGGAATGTCATCCACGTTGCGGATCAGCAGATCGCGCAGGGACGGCTTGCTGTCGGACATGGGTACCGCTCACGAAGGTGGTGTCGGACGAGCGTAAACCGGCGTCCGCACGACGGTACAGCCTTCGCCGTCATCCCCGCGTCACGCGCTGCGGCGGGTCAGCGGCGCTTGCCGGTCCTGACCGCGCGCTTGAGCGGATCCGGCACACGTGCCGCCTTGGCGAGCGCGATGTCGAACACGGCCCGGATGCCGGCGCCGCCCGTCCATTGCTCGATGATCGACTGCGCGATGACCGCAGCGACTTCCAGCGCCAGCGGAAATTCGTCGCGGGCGAACTGAAGGCGGATGTCCTGCAGCCATGCCCGTTCGGACAGACGCCGGCGAGCGCGCTGCAGGGCTTCCGTCGCCTCGAGGTCGGTACCGGCATCGATCCCACGCGTCACGACCGCCGTGCAGGCCGAGCGACCGGGTAGCCGCAGGTACTCGTCGTAGGCGCCCAGGCAGTCCACCCACGCCTGACGTGCAGCCGCCACCGGATCCTCGCCGACGACGCAGATGCCCAGGCCGATCTGGATCGGCGTGCGGGCCAGCAGTCCGGCGACCGAGCTTTCCTCCGCCTGCGTGTCCCGGAACGGCAAGGACAGCTGCGGCGCGCGCTCGCCGATCCACGAGACCGGAGCGGTGCCCGCGGGGTCTCTGGCGACGGAACAGCGGCTGGCGTGTACCGCTGTCCAGGCCTGCTGCAGCAGCGCCCAGGCATTGGGCACGATCGGCCAGCAGAGCGCCCTCACGTGTACGGCGGCCCCCTGGGCGTCATGGCCGATGGCCGCCGCGCTGGCAGCGGTGCGATCCCAGGCGACGACCCGGCCGGCGTCCGCGGAAGAGCGGGCGCGTCGAGCGGAGGGGGGGGCGACGGAACGAAGCGGAGCAGTCATGGCCGGATACCGTGGGATGCGGCGGTGCGCCGTGCGCAGGGCAGGCGCAGTGCCTCTGAATGAAGGTGCAGCCAACTATACATGATGTTCAGTATGTCGTAATAGATGTATTAAACATCATCGAGCCGCAATGGGGTGACACCGGTGCCGCGTCCTCCTCTGGCGCTGGCCGCCGACTCGGGGGATCATTCGCGGTTGCGATGGCTGAGCCGCGCCCGTTGATGTCTGTGGCATCACGAGTGGTTCGGATGCGATAGGGACGTCACTACCGGAGTGTTGAATGATCACGGCGGCTCAACTTCGTGCGGCCCGCGCCCTGGCGGGGCTGGACCAGAAGACCTTGGCCCAGAAGGCCGGCGTGTCACTGCCCACGATCCAGCGCATGGAGGCCAGTACCGGCAACGTGCGCGGCGTCGTGGAAACGCTGACGAAGATCGTCGCGGCGCTGGATGCGGCAGGCATCGAGCTGATCGGTGACAACATGCCCAGCCATGGCACGGGTCGTGGCGTGCGGCTCAAGGCGGCCAAGCTGCCCTGACCATGCTGCTGCGCCGCGCCGGCGCGTACGGGACGCGCTATTGCTGCGGCGATACGTCGGCGCGCGCCCAGTCGATGGCCTGGGCGAAACCCTCGGCGAAGCGCAGCTGGCGCCCGTCGGGCTGCACCTGCATCTGCGTCAGTACGCGCCTCGGCTGTTCGCGCAGACCCGACAGGATCACGCGCGTGCCCAGGCGTTCGCAGCGCGACAGGAACTGACTCAGCGCGGTGACGCCGCTGGCATCGATCAGCGGTACCAGACGCATGCGCAGGATGAAGATCGCCGGTGGACGGGGCAGGCGGTCGAGCACGCCGTCGAGCCGGTTCGCAACGGCGAAGAACAGCGGCCCCGAGATCTGGAAGGCTTCGACCCCGGGCGGCAGCTGCGCGCGCTGGTCGGCGCCGTCCGCGCCGTCGCCGTCTTCCTCGATCAGCGACACCTGCGATTCCAGCTCGACCACTTCGCTCATGCGATGCATGAACAGGAATGCCGCGAGCACCAGACCGACCTCGATCGCGACGGTCAGGTCGAACATCACGGTCAGGATGAAGGTGATCAGCAGCACGGCGCGGTCGCCGATCGGGCCCTGCAGCAGGTGCCGGAAGCTTTCGAGGTCGGACATCTGCCAGGCGACCACCAGCAGCACGGCGGCCAGTACGGCCAGCGGCACATAGCCCATCAGCGGCGCGGCGATCAGCACGAACAGCAGCAGGAACACGGCGTGCGCGATGCCCGCCACCGGCGAGCGGCCGCCGGAGCGGATGTTGACGGCGGTACGCGCGATGGCGCCGGTCGCCGGCAGCGCGCCGAACAGGGCCGAGCCGATGTTGGCGATGCCCTGCGCGACCAGCTCGCCGTTGGAGCGATGCCGTCCGCCGGTCATGCCGTCGGCGACGACGGCGGACAGCAGCGACTCGAGGCCGGCGAGAAACGCGATGGTGAACGCGCTGGGAAACATCTCCACCGTGCGCTCGAACGGGATGTGCGGGATCGCGAAGTCGGGCAGTGCCGAGGGTATGCCACCGAAACGCGTCGCGATCGTGTCGATCGGCAATGTCAGCAGGCTGGTGAGCGCGGCCGCCAGGACCACGGTAATGAGGAATCCGGGCCAGGTCGGGCGCCAGCGCCGGATGGCGAGGATCAGCACGAGCGAGGCGATCGCGACGGTGGCCGTTATGGGCTGGAATCCATCGGCGTGTGCGGCATACGCGCGCCAGCGCTCGAAGAACTCGGCCGGGACGGCGCCCATGGGCAGGCCGAACAGGTCCTTGATCTGGCTCGAAAAGATGCTGACGGCGATGCCCGCGGTGAAGCCGGTCACCACCGGCTGCGGGATGTATTTCATCAGCATGCCCAGGCGCAGCAGGCCGGCGCCGATCAGCAGGCAGCCGGCGAGCAGCGTGCACAGGATCAGTCCGCCGTAGCCAAACTTCTCGATGACCGTGAAAACGACCGGAATGAACGCGGCCGTTGGGCCGCCGATCTGGACGCGCGAGCCGCCGAGGAAAGAAATCAGGAATCCGGCCACGATGGCCGTGTGCAGCCCTTTTTCCGGCGTGGTGCCAGAAGCGACCGCCAGCGCCATCGCCAGCGGCAGCGCGACGATCGCGACGGTCAGGCCGGCGACGAGATCACGGCGCAGGTCCGCGGCCCGATAGCCGCCGCGCAGTACCGTGAGCAGCTTCGGCTCGTAGATCTGGCGCAGGCGTTGGCTGTCCAGGCCGGGCATCAATCGGTCCGCAAGTCCGAAGCGAAGTGAGCGGTGGCCCGAGGGTAACGGAACTGCGCCTCGCGTTCATCCCCGGCCGGCGTGTTGGCGGGATTGCCGCCCGGCATGTCATAGTTGCCGTTTCGTCCAGAGGAAACCCGCATGAACAAGACAGACCTCATCGCCCGCGTCGCGGAAGAAATCGGCGGTACCAAGACCGAGAGCGAAGCCTACGTCAACAGCGTACTGAACCAGATCGGCAAGGCGCTGGCCGCGGGCGAGTCGGTGGTCGTACCCGGTTTCGGCACGTTCGAAGTGCGCGCGCGCGCGGCACGTACCGGCCGCAATCCGCAGACTGGCGCGACCATCGACATCGCCGCGTCCAAGGTCCCGGCGTTCAAGCCGGGTGCGGTGCTCAAGAAGACGGTTGCCGGCGGCTGATGGCGTCCGCGTCGGAAATCGTGAGCACATAGGGCCGCGGCAGATCGGCCTCGTCGCAGTTGTCGCCGGGGCCGCCGCGGTCGATCACGAGAAAGTCGCTGACGGCGTCGAGTGCCAGCAGCGGGTGGTGCCAGGTGCCGGCACGGTAGTTCACGCCCTGGCCGTCGCGCGCGAGAAACGCGCGCGGCGTCGCCGCCGGATCGGTCGCGACGACGACGAGGTACGGGTGCGGGCTCAGCGGCACGAAAGCCTGACTGCCGAGCGGATGGCGCTCGAGCTGGCGCACGAGGAAGGGCAGGGGCCGTGGCTGCGCCCGGAACAGGCTCATGACCGGCCGGCCGCCGTCGCGTGTCGTGTCGATGGTGGCGAGGTCGTGGAAGCGCATCGTGGTGCCGGCATTGATCGCATACGTGCGTGCTGCGCCGTCGGCCTCGATGACGTCACCGAATGCGGCGAACGCTGTTCGCGTCAACGGCTCTATTGCCAGCGTCACGGGCTCTCCGCTCATGCGGGCTTTCCGCGCAGCCGCAGTCGCGACACGCCGCCGTCGGGATGAATGTTGAAGCGCACGTGCGTGATCGCGTCGTGTTTGAGTATCTCGCCGCGGAAATGATGCGGGTGGTCCATCTGCAGCTTCTGCTCCGGCAGGATCAGCGGCCAGAACATGGCCTGGGTCACCAGCGACTGCGGTGTGCCGGCCGCAACCGCCGCACCCTGCAGGGAGCAGCGGTCGGGATAGTTGCCCTTGAAGTGCGCCGTATCGACTTCGATCGCCTCGATGACACCGGGCATGGCCAGCGCGACGATGCACCAGTCGTTGCCGGGTTCTCGGCGGCGACGCGTTTCCCAGCCATCGCCCATGTTCACGCCGCGGCCCGGCAGCAGCAGCCGGCTCGCCGGACCGAAATGTTCGTTGTTGGCGGCGACGATCTGCGCACCGGCGAGTGCGCTGGCGAGATCGACGAGCCCGTCGGCATCCGTTTCGCCACCGGACTGCGGCGTCGCGTAGACGCGCAGGCGCGCGAGTCCGCCATCCGGATACAGGTTCACGCGCAGGTGCGTGCAGGGCCGTTCGTCGGCGATGGCGAAATAGTGGTGGCGGTTGCCGCCCAGGTCGACGGCGGGCAGCAGCGTCCTCCATGCGGTATGCGTATCGGGATCGTTGCCGTCGAGATGGCAGGCCTCGACGGATGCCGCCGGCGGGTAGTTGCCGGTGAAGTGACTGGTATCCAGATCGATGCCATGCACGCGGCCCGGGCGCGCGAGCCGCACGATGCACCAGTCGTGACCGGTCACTCGCTTGCGGCGCGATTCCCAGCCATCCATCCACTTGCCGTTTTCGTCATATTTGCCCGGAATGAATACCGCGGGCTCCGGATTCAGCATGCGCGCCTTGTCGGCGAAGAAGTCGTCGCTCGCGGCCAGTGCGACGGCCCCCAGGCGGGCGTCGGCGAGATTGACGTAGCGGCGCGTGAACTCGGGCGCGTCGGGATCGGTGGCAGGTACGGCCATGCGGGGCAATGCCTCTGTGAGGTGACGAGTGGACGATGCTGCCTTGCGGCCCGCCAAACGTCGAGAGGCGCCGCCCGCTGGTGGCGCAAGCCATTCCGTCACTCGTTGCCGCTGCGGAAGATACCGTCCCCGTCACGCAACGCGGTGGCGTAGAACACCCGCTGCTCGCCGAGGTTGTAGGTGCCGGCGATCACGAGGCGCTGCGCGGCCGGCAGCACATTGGCCAGCGTCAGGCCGTTGTAAGCCTGCTGCAGCAGGGTGCGCTTGCCCTGCGGTGCGAAGCTTGCGTCGGGTTGTCCATTGGGCAGCAGCCGCGCGAGACGGATCGCGGACACCGGCTCGACGACGGCGCGCGCGAGCGTGAGCTTGCCGTCGGCGCTCACTGCCATCCGCGTATCGGGATACGCGCTGGAGCGTTCGTCGCCGATGAAGTCGACGACGCGGATGCCGTTCGTGCCATAGCCGGTATCGAGCTGGCCTTCGGCCGTGAGCCGTGCCACGGTGAGGCGGCCCTTGCTCGTGCCGGTCCAGTTGCCGCCGCCGTTGCTGTTGCCGGCAACCAGTATTCGTCCGTCGGGCAGCACGCGGACCTGTTGCGCGCCGGCGCGCACGTCGGGCGCGATCAGGCGCAGACCGTCGTCAGCGAAACTCGTGTCGATGCGGCCATCCGGCAGCAATCGGCGCACGGCCATGGAATAGACGGTCGCGCCGAACTGGATGCCACAGAGCACGATGCGACCCTGCGCGTCGAGCGTGAAGCCGAGCACGGCGAAGTCGCCGGGCAGGCTCAGTTTTCCGTTGTTGCCGAATGTCGTATCGGGCCGGCCGTCGGCCGTGAAACGCACGAGTGTCCGCTGCGACTGGTCGATCAACAGCCAGGCGCGCTGCTGCGTGTCGATCTGCAGGTCCAGCACGATGTCCTGTCCGCCGACGTCGAGGCGTGCGCGGCCTGCCTCCCCGTAGGCGGTATCGAGTTGACCGTTGGCGTGCAGGCGCGCGAGGCCGAGATCGACGTTCGGACCGATGCGGCCGGCGACGAGCCAGCGACCGGCGTCGAGCCGTGCGACCGCGCGGGCAAACGCCGGATAGTTGGCCGCGCCGTCGCTGAAGTCGATTTCCGCGACGCCGCCGCTGCCAAAGGCCGGGTCGATACTGCCGTCCTGGCGGAATTTCGTGATCGCGAAGCGTGTCGCCGTGCTGTGCGGCGCGATGCCGGCGACGGCGGCCAGCACGATGCTGCCGTCGTCGCCGACGGCCCCGCCGGGCTCGTAGAGCTGGTACAGCGGCGTGGTCACGGCGCGCGTGGCCACGCCGCCGCCAGCGAATGTGAAATCGGGATCGCCATCGGCGGCAAAGACAGACGTCGCCGCGAGCAGCGCGGCGGCGAACCAGCAAACGGTTTTCATCGACAGGGTCCTCTTGCACGCAACGCGAAGCAGCGTTGCCGTGTCGAGGACGCAGTGCGGGCCGGAATACTGTCGTCGGCCGGCAGCATGTTGCGGCAATCGGCGGGAACGCAGGCGCGTGGCGCGCCAGCCGCGAATCGCGCGGCGGAACGGCGCCCCGATGCCGTGCTACGTCGCAGCCTGTGCGAGCAGCGCCTCGAGCCGGAACCGCGCGATGCGGTCGACCTGATGCAGCGCTTCGGCGAATTCGTCCTCCCGCGCATGGTCGATACGCGCGGCCATGTTGGCGAGGATACTGGTGCGCGTATGGCCGCGCACGGCGAGGATGAACGGAAATCCGAAGCGCTGTTCGTACTCGGCGTTCAACGCATGCAACTGCGCGAATTCCTCGGGACTGCACTGGTCGAGGCCGGCGCCCTGCTGCTCCCGCGTCGAATCGGCCGTGAGCTCGCCGCGCAAGGCAGCCTTGCCGGCAAGCTGCGGATGCGCGCGCAGCAGAGCCAGCTGTGCGGTCTCGCCCGCATCGATCACGGCCTTGCTCATGGCCGCATGCAGTTCATCGATGCCGGCGAACGGGCGCAGCGGCCACACGTCGTCGGCGACCCAGGGCGAGTGTTCGTAGATCGTGCCGAGGCAGGCGACGAAGGCCTCGTGACCCAGCGCGTTGAGCTCTTCGAGCGTCATGCGTGCGACTCCCGGAAGGGGTGGCGTTCGTGCCAGTGCCGCGCGATGTCGATGCGGCGGCACACCCAGACCCTGTCGTGTTTGCCGATATGGTCGAGGAAGCGCTGCAGCGCCACGAACCGGCCCGGGCGGCCGAGCAGGCGGCAGTGCATGCCTACGGACAGCATGCGCGGTGTTTCCTCACCTTCGGCATAGAGCACGTCGAAACTGTCGCGCAGGTAGTCGAAGAACTGCGTGGCGGTGTTGAATCCCTGCGGGGTCGCGAAGCGCATGTCGTTGGTGTCCAGTGTGTAGGGCACGACCAGATGCGGCCGGCTCGTGCCGTCGCGCAGGGGCACGCGCATCCAGAACGGCAGCTCGTCGCCGTAGTAATCCGAGTCGTAGACGAAGCCGCCGTGCTCCACCACCAGGCGCCGCGTGTTCGGGCTGTCGCGGCCCGTGTACCAGCCGAGGGGCGCGGCCCCGGTCAGCGCGCGCTGGATCGCCACGGCGCGTTCGAGGTGCTCCCGTTCCTGTGTCTCATCGACGTTCTGATAATGGATCCAGCGCCAGCCATGGCTGGCGATCTCGTGCCCCAGCGCGAGGCAGGCCCGGACGAAGTCCGGATGGCGCTCCATGGCCATGGCGACGCCGAATACCGTGAGCGGCAGTGCGCGCCGTTCGAATTCACGCAGGATGCGCCAGGCGCCGACCCGCGAGCCGTATTCGTAGATCGATTCCATGCTGAGATGGCGCGCGGGATAGGCCGCCGCACCGATGATCTCGGACAGGAACTGCTCGCTGCCGGCGTCGCCGTGCAGCACGCAGTTCTCGCCGCCTTCTTCGTAATTGAGCACGAACTGCACGGCGATGCGCGCACGGCCGGGCCAGTCGGCGTAGGGCGGCGTGCGGCCGTAGCCGATCAGGTCGCGCGGGTAGTCCTGGGTCGCGGTCATCTGCAGTGACGTGAATGCGGGCCATGCAGTGTCGGGGCTGGGCCGTGTTGCGTGCAAGCCGCTGGCAGGGGGCACAGGCCGGGAAATGCGGGGGTGGGGCGACGTGCGTGCACGTGTGCTATGGCACACTCGGCGGCTGTCGCAGCGCATCAGGAGTCCGGATGAATCCGCCGAATCCCGCCCAGGCCGGCCAGATTGCCACCGCCGGCCAGTTGGTCGACGTGGCTGCCTTGCAGAAGGCCTATTTCACGCTGCAGCCGGACGCGGCCGAACCGGCGCATCGGGTCGCGTTCGGCACGTCGGGGCATCGTGGCTGTGCGTTCGACGCCACGTTCAATGAGGCACACGTGCTCGCGATCACGCAGGCCATCTGCGAATACCGGCGCACGCAAGGCATAGCCGGACCGCTGTTCCTGGGCATCGACACCCACGCGCTGTCACGGCCTGCATTCGAGAGCGCGCTCGAAGTGCTGGCTGCCAACGGGGTGGAGACGCGCATCGCGGCGGGTGGTGAATTCACGCCGACCCCGGCGGTATCCCACGCGATCCTTGTGCACAACCGCGGCCGCACGCAGGGACTCGCCGACGGCATCGTGATCACGCCGTCGCACAATCCGCCGCAGGACGGCGGGTTCAAGTACAACCCGACCCACGGCGGTCCCGCGGACACGGCCGCGACCGGCGCCATCGAACAGCGTGCCAATGCGCTGCTGCTGGGTGGCCTCGCGGGCGTGCGCCGGCTGCCGTATGCACAGGCACGCGCCGCCGCAACCACCCGCGAGCACGATTTCCTCGGCGCCTACGTCGCTGACCTCGGCAACGTCATCGACATGGCGGCAATCCGCGCCAGTGGCGTGCGCCTCGGCGTCGATCCGCTCGGCGGCGCGGGCCTGCGCTACTGGCAGCGCATCGCGGCCGACTACGGTCTCGCGCTGGAGGTCGTCAACACTCGCATCGACCCGCAGTTCGGCTTCATGACCCTGGATTGGGACGGGCGGATCCGCATGGATCCGTCGTCACCGCCGGCGATGCAGAGCCTGATCGCGCTGCGCGAGCGTTTCGACGTGGCGTTCGCCTGCGATCCCGATCATGACCGCCACGGCATCGTGACGAACAGCGGCGGGCTCATGCTGCCGAACAACTATCTCGCGGTCATGGCGGATTATCTTTTTACGCACAGACCCCAATGGGGCGATTCGGCCGGCGTCGGCAAGACGCTGGTGTCGAGCGCGCTCATCGATCGCGTCGCCGCGCGCCTGCAGCGGCCGCTCGTGGAGACGCCGGTCGGTTTCAAGTGGTTCGTCGACGGGCTGCTCGCCGGCACGCTGGGCTTCGGCGCCGAAGAGAGTGCCGGTGCATCGTTCCTGCGTCGCGACGGCGGCGTCTGGAGCACCGACAAGGACGGCATCGCGCCGGCACTGCTGTCCGCCGAGATCACCGCACGTCTCGGCCGGGACCCGTATCGACGCTATCGCGAGCTCTGCGCCGAACTCGGTGAGCCGCACAGCAGCCGCAAGGATGCGCCGGCGACGCCGGCGCAGAAGAAGAAACTGTCCGGACTCACCTCGGCGCAGGTCACGGCACGTGAGGTCGCTGGCGAGCCGGTGCTGCAGGTGCTCGACCGGGCGCCCGGCAACGGCGCCGGCATCGGCGGCATCAAAGTGGTCTGTGCGAACGGCTGGTTCGCCGCGCGTCCATCGGGCACCGAAGCGATCTACAAGATTTATGCCGAGAGCTTTCTCGGCGAGGCGCACCTGCAGCAGATCCTCGTCGAGGCGCAGGCGGTGGTGGATCGGACGCTCGCGGCCTAGTCCGCTGGTTGCAGTCGCTCGCCCTGCATCCGTCGGCATCCAGCCCTTGCCGCGAGGGAGCGGGTTGGGTGGGCTGAGGGATGGATTCGTCCGCCGGCGTGCTCAGCGTTTCTTTGCCGCGCAGCCTGCCTGTGCATCGCGCGCGTCAGCGAGGGGCGGCAGGGTGTCGACCAGAAAATCCACGAGGGCGCGCACGGCCGGCAGCAGACCGCGTCGTGACGCATACACGAGATGCACGATCGACTCGCCGGCCTGCCAGTCGGGCAGCACGTGTTCGAGCAGGCCATCGACGATGGACGGGCCGCAGATCGATGCGGGCAGCCCGCAAATGCCGCTGCCGGCCAGGCAGGACTGCAGCAGCACGTTGAATTCACCGCAGAGCAGGCGCGGTTCGACCTCGACACGCGTCGGCTCGGTGTCATCGCCCAGCGGGAAAAACGTCCAGCTCTGCACGGTTTCCAGTTCGAGCAGGCTCAAGGTGTCGTGCGCGACGAGATCGTGCGGATGGCGGGGTCGGCCGCGCGCGTCGAGGTAGGCCGGCGACGCGACCATGACTTTCTGCGTGCGGGCGAGTGGCCGGGTCACGAGTTCGGGGTCCATTTCCGGCGCCGGGCGTACGCGCAGGGCCATGTCGACGTTCTCGTTGAGCAGGTCGAAGCGGCGGTTGGACACGAGGAACTGCACCCGCACCCGCGGGTAGGCCGCGAGAAAGCGTGGCAGGCAGGTGGCGACCAGATTCTGTGCGAGCTCGACCGGCGCGCTGATCCGGACGAGGCCACGCGGTTCGGCACGCTGCGTCGCGATGGTTTCTTCCGCGGCCTGCGCCTCGGCCAGCATCGCGCGGCAGTGGGCCAGGAACTGACGGCCGATCTCGGTAACCGCAAAGCGGCGCGTCGAGCGCTGCACGAGGCGCACGCCGAGATCGTCCTCGAGCTGGGCCATGCGCCGGCTCAGGCGTGATTTCGGAATGCCGAGGGCGCGGCCTGCCGGGGCGAAGCCGCCGTGTTCGGCGACGGCGGCGAAGAAGGCCAGGTCGTTGAGGTCGCGCATTATCGTTCTGCCAGTAGGACGATGAGTCCGATTCTAGCCGTCTACTCGGGAATTGGGTGCGCCCATAGCCTTTTCGCACGGCAGATGCCGGACTGAAGGAGACTTCCATGAAACTGCTGCAGCTCGATTCCAGCCCACTCGGTACACAGTCGGTCACCCGCGAACTCACGGCCGCGGTGGTGACGCAGTACCGCCGCGAGTACCCGGACATCGCCGTGAGCTATCGCGACCTGGCGGCCGATCCATTGCCGCACTGGACCCCGCTGCCGCGCGAGGCGGTGGATGCGCTCGCACCGGAACAGCGTGCGGAAATCGAGCGCAACGAGCACCTGCTGCAGGAGTTTCTGGCCGCGGACGTCATTGTCGTCGGCGCCCCCATGTACAACTTCGGTGTGCCCAGCCAGCTCAAGGCGTGGATCGATCGCATTGCCGTCGCGGGCCGCACCTTCCGCTACACGGCACAGGGCCCCGAAGGGCTGGCCGGCGGCAAGCGCGTGATCGTGCTGTCGGGGCGCGGCGGATTCTATGCCGACACCACGATGCAGGCGGCCGATTTCCAGGAGAGCTATCTGCGTCAGCTGTTCGGTTTTCTCGGCATCCGCGACATCGCCTTCGTCCGCGCCGAAGGCGTGGGTATCAGTGCGGAACAGCGTGCCGCGTCGCTGGCCACGGCCCATGCTCATATCCACGGCGGACTCGCAAAGGCCGCGTGATCGCCGGCGGGGTGACGGGTTGACGAGGCACCATGCCAGACGGCGCGACCCACGTCCGATTGCGCTGCGGCGGGAGTCGCGATGCGTGGCGCAGTGAACGATGCGGCAAATTCCGTTTTTTGCATTCGCGGCGTCACGGACGGGCTTGCCTGGATCGTCGCACCCCGGTATTTACGTCAGGCGCATGCCGCGTAGCGAACCGGAGGACGTATGAGCTATATCGATGGATTCGTCGTACCCGTGCCGAAAGCGAACCTGGGCGCCTACAAGAAGCTGGCACGCAAGGCGGGAAAGATCTGGATGGAATACGGCGCGCTCGCGTATCACGAGTGCGTCGCCGACGACGTCGAGCCCGGCAAGGTCACCTCGTTCCCGCAGGCGGTCAAGCTCAAGGACGACGAGACCGTGCTGTTCTCGTGGATCGTCTACAAGTCGCGGCGTGATCGCGACCGTATCAACAAGCTCGTCATGGCCGACCCGCGCCTGAAGATGGACGCGAGCACGATGCCATTCGACGGCAGGCGCATGTTCTGGGGCGGGTTCAAGGAAATCGTCACGTACTGAGAAGGTTCCGGACCCGTGCCCGTAGCAGGGCTCGGTCCGGTATCCGGCGGCTCATCTGCACAATCCCGCCGAACGCTTGCTCTGCAAGCATTCGGCCGCCCCCTTGACTCAACGGGGCTCTGATGACCCCGGCCGGTTTTCCACGCGTGGCTGGGGCGGGGCGTGCGGGTATGTCAGGGGGAGCCTGACGACTCGCGCGTGGACGGGTCTGCCTACTGCGTTCCTGCCCGCTGATCCATGGACTTGCCGTTTCCCGTTGGTCGGTGCAGAAGCGCCGTCTGCAGGCGCCACGGTGCGCCCGCGGCGGAATGCGGCAAGAATCCCCGCCGGACGCCGGTCGTTCCATTGCCTGCCAAGGGATCTGCCATGTCACGTTTCGCACTGCTGGTTCTGCTGGCCGCGGCATGCGTCGCCCGGGCCGAGCACGGTCTCTTCGTCGGCGATTTCGAGTCGCCGCTGGACACGCGCATCGACTGGCTCAGCGACGAGTTCGACGATCCGGCCAGCCTCAGCCACTGGACCCGCCACTGGCAGGTCGAAGGCTGGCCCGTGGACCAGCTGCAGTATCTGGCGATCGAACCGCAGGCCGATGGTGGCGCACTGGTCATGCGACCGCACAGTTCGGCCTGGTGGCAGGATTATCGTGGTGAGCTCACGTTTCAGCCCGTCGCCGGCGACTTCGTGGTGACCGCACGCGTGCGCCCGCGCAACACGGCCGGTACCGGCGCGCCGGGCAGCACTCACGGTGGCGGTATCGACAGCGAGTATTCGCTCGGCGGCATCATGGCGCGTGCGCCGCGTCCGGACGTGGAGGCGAACAACGCGAACTGGCAACGCGGCGGGGAGCGCTACGTATTCCTGTCGATGGGCTCGGCGGATCTGCCGGGGATTTACCAGTTCGAAGACAAGACCACGCGCGCTGCGCTGCCGGGCGAACCCATGAGCATGTCGCTTCGGCAGATCACCGCGGCGGACGCGAACATCGCAAACCTGCGCCTCGCGCGCATCGGCGAGCACGTGATCGCGCTCGTGCAGCCTGTCGCTCCGGCCGGTCCATGGCGCGTGCTGCGCCGCTTCCGGCGCGCGGATTTTCCGCAGACGCTGCAGCTGGGCCTGGTCGCCTACACCGACTATGCGATCGTCGGCACCTGCAGCTTTGAACAGCACAACACGCAGATCCTGCTGCAAGCCTGCGGCAATCCGGGTGTCGCCGCCGATCCAGACCTGCTGCTGCAGGTCGCGTTCTTCCGGCTGCGCCGGCCCGACGTGCCGCCCCCGCTGATCGGCGCCGATCTTTCCGACCCCGGCGCAGTCAGCGATGCGCAGCTGCTCGCGTTTCTCGGATTCGACGCCTGAGCGCATGGCATCGATTCAATTGTGCCGTTCCGGAGATACCGGCGACTCGTCCGTGCCGCCCGCACCGACGGCGATGGCCCAGTCGACGAAGGCACGTGCGGCTGGAGCGAGACGGTGCGTCGACGGGTGCAGCAGCGATACCGGCAGTGCGGGCGATGCCCAGTCCGGAAGCACCTCGACCAGGCTGCCGTCGTGCAGGAAGGGTTGGGCGCGCAGCCGCGGCAGCTGTACCAGCCCGCAGCCGCGCAGTGCACACAGCAGGTAGCTTTCGTCGTCGCTGACGCCGACACGGCTGCGCAGGCGGAAGTCACGCACGCCATCGTCGGCCTCGAGCCGTATGCGTGCTTCGTTGTCGCGCTGTCGCTGCAGCCAGCCGACGCCGAGGTGCCCGGCCAGCTCGCCGGGTTCACCCGGTGCGCCGTGCTGATCGAGATAGGCCGGGCTTGCGCAGACGATCTGCGGCAGTTCGGCGAGGCGGTGCGACGTCATCGCGTGCTCGTGCACGTCGCCCGTGCGCACGATGCAGTCGACACCGTCGCGCAGCAGGTCGGTCAGGCGCTCGCCGTTGCTGACGACGAGATCCACCTGCGGGTACTGACGACAGAACGTGTCGATCTGCGGCAACAGCAGCCGGGCGGCGGCGCTGCCGCGCAGATCCACGCGCAGTACGCCGCGCGCCTCGCGCACGGTGTCGGACAGGCTGGCCTCGACCTCCTCGAGCTCTGCCAGCAGGTGCGCGCAGCAGTCATAGTAGACACGCCCGTCGGGAGTGACGCGCACCTGTCGCGTCGTACGTTCCAGCAGGCGTGCGCCGAGCCGTTGCTCGAGCGCCTTGATCGCATGCGTCGCGCTTGCGCGGGGCACGCCGAGCTCTCCTGCCGCGCGCGTGAAGCTGCCGAGTTCCACGATGCGCGTGAACAGTCGTAGCGAGTCGAATCGATCCATGGGGGACTGCGTCCTTGTCGAAAAAAAGTACCTGCCGTTCGCAAGTCCATGCTCTCGGCTCGCCCGGAAAGCGTCGGCCCCGCTGTGCTGCGGCCGCTGATTCTTCGTTGTGACGAAATCGTGTCCGGGCAGGGTCGACCCTACCGCATTTCGCGACGCTATGGCACTGATGTGGCGGACAAAAATGTCCAAATTTCGAGTGATTCAGTCACTTTTTTTCGTTTGTAGTTTTGCCGCTGAACAACGCTCTCAATCACTGTTGTCGCAGCGCAAACGACGCCACAGCGCTGCGGTCGGACGGTGTACGGTCTGGCAGCCGCTGATTCCTGCGCAGTCCCTGGCGGGGGCGTATGCCCGCGGGCGCCGTCAACGCCTGCGGCGTGGTGCGATCAGCGCGCGCACGCAGCGCTCTTCCCAGCGCAGACCGCGCACGGTCTGCGCGTAGCGCGTATCGCAGGGTTGCCAGCTGCCGGAGACGAGCGCGTCGATCACGCGCGGATCGAGATACGCGTTGCGGCACACCGCCGCCGTGTTGCCGAGTCGTGCGGCGACGGACGCGATGCATTGCGTGAGTCGCTGTGCCGCGGTGCGATCGGGATCCGCCAGAGACGCATCCTGCCAGGCGCGGACCAGCGCCGCCGTCGCACCCCAGGTGCGAAACGTGCGTGCGGTCAGGGCCAGTCCGGTGCGCTCGGCGAGAAAGGCATTCACGTCGGTCGAGCGCAGCGGATGCGGGCGACCGTCCGTGCCGACGTACTGGAACAGCAGCTGGCCTGGGAGTTCCTGGCAGCGGCGCACGATGTGCGCGAGACGCGCGTCCGACAGCACGACGTGCTGCGGCTTGCCGGTCTTGCCGCGGAAACGCAGCGCGATGTGCGGCCCGCCGATGCGCACATGCCGGTCGCGCAGCGTGGTCAGCCCGTAGGAGCTGTTGCTGCGCGCGTACTCCTCGTTGCCGACGCGGATCAGCGTCCGGTCCAACAGACAGACGACGGCAGCCAGTACTTTCTCGCGCGACAGGTCCGGCTGCTTCAGCAATGTCTGCACGTCGCGGCGCAGCCCGGGCAGGGCCGCGGCAAAGTCGGCCAGCAGCGCGTATTTGCGTTGTTCACGGAATGCGCGGAAGTGTGCGTGATAGCGGTACTGCTTGCGTCCGCGCGCATCGCGGCCGGTCGCCTGCAGATGGCCGTCCGCGTGCGGGCAGATCCACACGTCGCGATAGGCCGGCGGTATCGCGAGTTTGCGGATGCGTGCGAGTACCCCGGGATCGCGTACGCGCTGGCCGCGCGGATGCAGATAGACGAATGCCTTGCCGTATCGGCGCCGCCGGATTCCCGGCCCCGCATCGCTGACGTAACGAAGGCGCTCGGGCAGGGAACGGGTCGATGCACGGGCGATGGCTGGCATGGCGGCTCCGGCGTGGGTCGGTCCGGCACTGCAGCGACCGCGCCAGCCGCCGCGGGCCTGTGCCACAGCGTGCGGCCCTGCGGGTCCGGGCACTCTGCACGCTGAGCGTGGGCGTGACGTGCAATCGGCGCGGCGTCGCCGCCGGGGCACACGCGCTACGGCGCGCGATTCCGGGTGTTGTCCGCATGGGCGAGCCGGCACGATTTCCGCAACGTTGTGGAAAACCTTGCGGCATGGAGCCAGCCATGTACGAGACGAAGACCAAGCTGTGGGTGCGGGCCGCGCGCGGCGAGACCCGCGAGCTCGAGGTGTTCTGCGAACCGCGCCTGTGCGACGCCGGCATCGCCCCGGTCGAGCCGCTGCGCTGGGCCCGCGATGCGCAGGGGCGCTGGTATTCGTTCAGCACCACGGACGCGCGCGCGCTCGTCGAATCCAGTTCCGGCGACTGGTTCTCCCTCCTGGCCTGAGCGTGGCCGCACGCGGAGACCTTTCCGCGCCGGCATCGAACCCAGGTGTTTCGGCGCCTTCCTGGCGGACCGCCGGGCAGCTGCAGGGCGCTTCGTGCGATGATCGCGGCCCGGCCGCCCCGGCGCCGAATGCCCGGATCGGCCCGCCGCGTGCCCGCGGCCTGCCATAACGGCGGCGCAGCCTCGACGCGTGGCTTGCACGCCCCAATGCACGGACACTCCATGACCTTCGAAGCTCTCGTCGCCGACATACGGCGCTATCCCATCGTCACCGACGACACGCGCGAGATGGTCGCCGGCGGCGTATTCGTCTACGGCGGCGGACGGACGCGCAAGGACGAGTTCCTGCAGCAGGCGGTCGATGCGGGTGCAGCGCTGGTGGTCAGCGACTGCGAGCTTCCGCAACTGCCGCCGGAGCGTTGCATACGCGTGGCGAACCGGCGCGCCGCCGCCGCGGAACTCGCCCGGGCCTTCTACGGCGACCCGAGCGCGCGACTGCTGATGACCGGCGTGACCGGCACCTGCGGCAAGACCACGACCACCTACCTGCTCGAAAGCCTGCTGCAGGCGGCCGGCCATTCCGTGGGCGTCATCGGCACCGAGAACAGACGCTATGCCGGTCGCGTGCTGCCATCGCCGAACACCACGCCGAGCACCTTCGTGCTGAACCGGACACTGCGGGACATGGCCGATGCCGGCTGCACGGCCGTGGCGATGGAGGTGTCCTCGCACGCGCTGGAGCAGGAACGCACGCTCGGGGTCGCGTTCGACGCAATGCTGTTCACCAATCTCTCGGTGGAGCATCTCGATCTGCACGAGACCATGGACAACTACTTTGCCGCCAAGGCACGGCTGTTCACGGATTACGCTGATGCGGCCCGGCGCAGGGGCAAGGCGCCGTGCGCGGCGGTCAACGTCGACGATGCCTGGGGCGCGCGGCTGCAGGCGCGGCTCGCCGGGTCCGACCATTTTCCCGAACGCGCCCCGCTCGCGTTCGGCATCACGTCCGCGCACCGCCGCCTCGACGGCGCCCGGCTCGCGATCACGTCCGCCGGCATTGCCGGCGAAATACGCCTCGACGGCACCGTGGTGGCAATGGTCGAGTCGCCGCTCCTCGGCCGGTTCAATGCCGAGAACATTCTTGGCGCCGTGGCGCTCGCCCACGAACTCGGCGCACCGCGCGTGGCGCTGGAGCAGGGATTGCGGACCATGCAGCCGGTGCCCGGGCGCATGGAGCGTGTCGCGCATAGCGCGGGCGTGTCCGTCGTCGTCGACTTCGCGCACAAGCCCGGTGCGCTGGAGGTCGTGCTGGACACGCTGCGTCCGCTGACCCCTGGACGACTGATTTGTGTTTTCGGCTGCGGCGGCCGGCGCGATGCCACAAAGCGCCCGGTCATGGGCCGGATTGCGGCCGAGCGCGCCGACATCGTCATCGTCACGCCGGACAATTTCCGGGGCGAAGCGTTCAGCGGTATCGCCGCCGAGATCCTCACCGGTGTCGGGGCGGCGCATGGCGCGAGGGTTCATGTCGTCGACGAACGGCGCGCTGCGATCGGTCAGGCGCTGAGCCTCGCGCAGCGCGGTGATACGGTGCTGATCGCCGGCCGCGGCGCAGAAACGACGCTCAGCGTCGACGCCGGTGGCGTGGAACGTAGCGTGGAATTCGACGACCGCCGCGTGGCGGCCGAGATCGCACGGCAGGTGTTCGGCGACTGACTGATACGTCGATCCGATGCGCACAAGGCGCTGGCGCGCGTGGGCGAGGTCAATGGCGCGGCGGCCTCACGGCTCATGAGGTGCGACGTTTGCGCGCGGTCTTGGCCGCCTTTTTTGCAGCGGGTTTCTTGCGGGTCGCCGTTCGCCGGGTTGCTGGCCCCGACCCGGCTGTAGCGGCATCGTCGGGTGTCGGCTTGCTGCGCCGACCGCTCGCCAGACTCTTTTCCAGCAGCGCCATGAAGTCGACGACGTTGGTCGATGCCTCGCGCGCGGGTTCCACCGGCGCGAGCTTGGCAACGCGGCCGCGGCCCTTCCGGATGCTGGCTTCGACGATCTTGCGCAGCTTGTCGCGGAAATCGTCCCTGTAGTCACCCGGCCTCCATTCGGTCGTCATCGATTCGACCAGTTGCGCCGCCATGTCGAGCTCGCGCGCGCTGATGCGTTCGCCGGCGCTTCCGCTGCGCGGGAGGTCATAGTCCGCGGTATCGACGAGCTCCTGGGGGAAGCGCAGCAGGATCAGCACCAGGGCGCGCTCGTATGGCTTGAGCATGGCCAGATACTGGCGCGTGCGGATGACCAGTCTGGCAATGCCGACCTTGCGCGTCTTCTTCAGCGTCTCGCGCAACAGCACGTAACCTTTGCTGGCCCGCTTGCCCGGGACGAGGACGTAGGGCTTTTCGAAATAGCGTTCGTCGATGGCTTCGGCATCGACGAAGGTTTCGATGTCGACGGTCTCGGTCGATTCGGGCGCCGCGCGCTTGAGCTCCTTTTCGTCGATGACGGCATAGCTGCCCTTGGCGTATTCATAGGCTTTCACCACGTCTTTCCACGGCACCTCCTCGCCGGTCTCGCTGTTGACGCGCTCGTAGCGGATCGGCGCCTTGGTGCGCCCGTCGAGCATGCGGAAATGCACGTCCGTGCTGCGTTCACCGGGCATCAGCTGCACGGGTACCTGCAACAGGCCGAACGAGATGGTTCCATTCCAGATCGGTCGTGGCATGCGCGTAACCGGTGGGGGAAGGCGACGGGAGATCGGTGACCCGGACGGGGCGGTACCTGCAACGAGGGCACAGCGACGGCGCGCGCGGCGCCCCGGATCCGGCGGCGCCGTGCGAACGTACTCACCTGCTAGTGCTTTCTCTCACGCGGCACGGCAGGCACGAACGGCGAAATCGGGTCGCTGGCGGGAAAGGTTTCCTGCAGCGCCGTATCGAGATTCTCGTCCGCATGGGATTTGCGCGCCTTCTTCCGCGTACGCGGTTCGGCGATGGGTTCGCTGCCGGGCGAGGGCGGATCCTTGGCGTCGCGGGCGCGGGTCTGGCGATTCGGCATGGGGGTTCTCCGTACACGGGTGGCAAAGCAGTGTCAGGCAGCGGCTGCAGTCATCGTGCCATGGGTTGCGGTGCGCGCGGGCTGCGGTTCAGGCGGTGTGCGCGTGCGGAGAGGTTGAGCGCGCTGCGCAGGGCGGCCCATCCGCTCTGCAGCGATTCACGGCTGCGCCCGTGTGCCAGATCGTGCACCGCGTGCCAGGCCTGCAGCAGGCGCAGCAGATGGCGCCGCAGCCGCGGCTCCGGCGGTTCCCCGGCGTTGGGGCAGGTGCCGAAATAGCCGCGCAGCATCGCTTCGCGCGCCTGGGCCTGGAACGCCTGGGTGAAGGCGAGTGTGGCGGGGTCGTCGGGATCGTAGTCGAGGGCGACGATGGCGGCGGCCTGGTCGATGCCGTGCAGCAGCCCGGCGAGATCGGCCAGGCGGCAGCCCAGCCGCGAGCCCGCCTGGGCCAGCGGTTCCGGCGGATCGGCGAAATCGACGAAGCAGACATCGCCGGCGACCAGCAGCACCTGGGCGAGGGTGAGCCGGCCGTGTACGGCCTGCGCGACCCCGGCATCGCTGCTGCTCAGCGCATCGTCGAGGCTGCGCAGTCGGCGCGCGGTGGCCTGCACGAGCTCGGCGGACAGGGACAGTTCGCTGCGCAGCATCGGCGTCTGAGCGCGGAATCCGCGCAAGGTGTCGTTGAGCAGATTGCGCAGCCACGCGGTGTCGAGTGCCGCGCCGGTTTCCCGCGTGGCGAGCGCGCAATGCAGCTCGCCAAGGCGAGCGCCGAGGCGCTGCGCGAGCGGCCTGCAGGATTGCACGAGTTCACGTTGCCGATCCGGACCGGTGGCGCGGTATTCGTGCAGGCTGCGGCGCAGGAAGCTGTGCGTCCAGTCTTCTGCATGGCCCTGGTTGGCGGGCCATTCATGCGCGAGCGCGAACGGCTGCGGCTTCACGCCGTCATCGAATTCCGCCGTACCGAGCAGCGGTGCGACGCCGCCAAAGCCAGTCTCGGCGAGACCGCGTGCGATCTGCAGCGGACCGGCCAGGCGCCGCAGGTCGCCGCGCGCGACGCTGATCGCGAGCGACGCGTCGAGTCGCGCGCGCTGTATGCCGGCACCGACGGCGGCGAGCGACAGCTCGCGACCGCGCGGCGGCGGCATCATGGCTACGCCGTCGGCACGACGGAAACGCACCTGGCCGCCGCCCGCGGGCCAGTGGTCCTGCGCATTCCATGCGTCGCGCCAGGCTTCGAGCAGGCTGCGCGTGGCAAGCCCTTCACCGAGCCAACCGACGCGTGCGCCGCGCCGTACGCGGGCGAGCGCAGGCGGCACGCTGATGCCGTCCGTGTCGCGGCCCTCCCAGGTGATCGCGAGCGGCAGCAGTTCGCGGCCGTGGCTGTCGTCGATCTGCACCAGCACGCTGTCGCCGCCGGTGGCTGCCGGGAGCACGCCCGTGACCTGTCCACCGCGATCGCGCCGCGCCTGCCAGGCCGGCAGCAGCTCGTCCTGGAGTCGGGCGCGGTAGTGTTCGGCGAGATCCTCCCCGAGCCCGCGGCGCAGCACCAGGGTCGGCAATTCCGGCGGTGATTCGGGTTCGCCGCGGTACCAGTCGGGCAGGCGATCGCGGCCTGCGAGTTCGAGCGCGACGAAGCCGTACGGTGGCAGGGTCAGCATGTAGGCGAGCCGGCTGACCGGCGGCAATGCCGATGCACCGACGATGTCGACCGGTACGCGGCCTTCGAACTCGCGCAGATCGAGTTCGACGGCCTGCAGGGTGCGTGCGAAATTGACCACGCAGAGCACGCTGAGGCCCTCGTGTTCGCGCAGGAACGCGAGTACCTTGCGATTGCGCGGATACAGGAAGCGGAGTTCGCCGCGGCCGAACAGTCCGCCGTAGCGCCGGCGCACCGCGACGAGCCGACGCGTCCAGTGCAGCAGCGAATGTGGATCGGTTTCCTGCGCTTCGACGTTGACTGCGGCATAGCCGTAGACCGGATCGGTGATCGGCGGCAGGACGAGCGCCTGGGCGTCGGCGCGCGAAAAACCGCCGTTGCGGTCGTTGGACCATTGCATCGGTGTGCGCACGCCGTCGCGATCACCGAGATGCACGTTGTCGCCCATGCCGATCTCATCGCCGTAGTAGAGCACCGGCGTGCCCGGCAAGGTCAGCAGCAGCGCGGTCATGAGTTCGATGCGGCGGCGATCGCGCTGCAGCAGCGGCGCGAGCCGGCGGCGGATGCCGAGATTGATGCGTGCCCGCGGATCCGCAGCGTAGGTTTCCCAGAGATAGTCGCGCTCGGCGTCGGTGACCATTTCGAGGGTGAGCTCGTCATGGTTGCGCAGGAAAATCGCCCACTGCGACAGCGGTGGCGTCGGCGGTGTCTGGCGCAGGATGTCGCTGATCGGAAACCGGTCTTCCTGGGCGATCGCCATGTACATGCGCGGCATCAGCGGGAAATGGAAGGCCATGTGGCATTCGTCGTCCCGGCCGAAGTAGTCGAGCATGTCTTCGGGCCACTGGTTGGCCTCGGCGAGCAGCATGCGGTCGGGGTAGTGCGCGTCGATCTCGGCGCGCAGGCGCCGCAGTACCGCGTGCGTACCCGGCAGGTTTTCGTTGCTGGTGCCTTCCCGTTCGACCAGATAGGCAACCGCGTCGAGGCGAAAGCCGTCGAGACCGAGATCGAGCCAGAAGCGCAGCACCTCGAGCATGGCTTCCAGCACCAGCGGGTTGTCGAAGTTCAGGTCGGGCTGGTGGGCGTAGAAGCGGTGGAAGTAGTAGCGTCCGGCGACCGGGTCCCAGCTCCAGTTTGATTTCTCCACATCCGGAAAAATGATTCGTGTGCCGGCGTAGGCCTGGTCCGTGTCCGACCAGACGTAGAAGGCGTGCTCGGGCGTGCCTCGAGCCGCGCGCCGCGCGCGCTCGAACCAGGGATGGTCCGACGAAGTGTGATTGAGCACGAGATCGCCGATGACGCGCAGCCCGCGCGCATGCGCCGCATCCAGGAATGCCTTGAACTCGGCCAGCGTGCCGTAATCCGGATGCACGTCGAAATAGTCGGCGACGTCGTACCCGTCGTCGCGGCGCGGCGAAGGGTAGTACGGTAGCAGCCACAGCGTGTCGACGCCGAGCGAGACGATGTAGTCGAGCTTCTCGAGCAGTCCGGGGAAGTCGCCGATGCCGTCGCCGTTGCTGTCCCGGAACGACTTCACGTGGATCTGGTAGATGACCGCTTCCTTGTACCAGTCGTGCCGGTGGGCGGCGACGAGCGCGACTTCGGTGCCGGCGGTCGCACCGGCGGCGTCGGCCGTCATGGTGCGCCCGCCCGGGACGCCGTCAGCGCCCGCGCCTCGGCCAGGGTGGATAGGAAGCGTTCGCTCCAGCGCTGCACATTGCCGTCCTGCAGGATGCGCATGGCGCACTGCCAGCGCTGCCGGCGCTCGTCCAGCGGCATGGCGAGCGCGCGCGCCATCGCGCGGGAGCAGCCTTCGATGTCGTACGGATTGACGATCAGCGCGCAGTCGGCGAGTTCGGCCGCGGCGCCGGCGAATTCGGACAATACGAGCACGCCGGGATCGTCCGGGTTCTGGCAGGCAAGGTATTCCTTGGCGACGAGGTTCATGCCATCCCGCAACGGCGTGACGAGACAGACGCGTGCGAGGCGGTAGAAGCCTGCCAGCGTCGCGTGGGCATAGCCGCGATTGACGTAGCGCACCGGCGTCCACGCGGGGGCCGCGTAGTGGCCGTTGATGTCGCCGACCAGCCGCTGGACCTCACGGCTCAGCTGCCGGTATTCGCTGACCTCGCGCCGCGATTCCGGCGTCACCTGCAGAAACGTCGCACGTCCCGCGAGATTCGGCTGCGTGCCCAGCAGATGGCGGAAGGCGCGCAGGCGCTGTGGCAATCCCTTGGAATAGTCGAGCCGGTCGACGCCGATCAGCAGGCTGCTGCGGCCGAGACTGCCGCGCAGCTGCTGGATGTCCGCCGAGAGTTCCGCCTCGCGCGCGCGCGCTGCCATGGCGGCGGGATCGATGCCGATGGGAAAGGTGCGCACGTGCGTGACTTCGCCGCCGGGAAGATGCAGTGCGCCGTCGCGCTCGACCGCGCCGAGTTCGCCGATCAGGTAGTTCGTCATCGCGCGTGCGTCGTTCGCGGTCTGCACGCCGATCAGGTTGCAGGCGGCGAGCAGGCCGAGCATGGCGCGATGCTGCGGCAGCGTCACCAGTGTGCGTGGCGCGGGCAATGGCGTATGCAGGAAAAAACCCATGCGCTGGTTCAGGCCGCGAGCGCGCAGCAGTGAGGCCAGCGGCATCAGGTGATAGTCGTGGATCCAGATCACGTCGTCGGGGCCAGCCTCGCGTGCGACGATCTCGGCGAAGCGTTCGTTGACGCGCAAGTAGCCCTGCAGGTGCGCCCGGTCGAAGGCCATGAGATCGGTGCGGCCGTGCAGCAGCGGCCAGAGCGTGCGGTTGGCGTATTCCGCGTAGAACGCGTCGAATTCGTCGCGCGGAAGATCCCAGGTCACGTAGCGGATGCGGCCCTGCTGCTCGCTCTGCGGCATCACGTCGTCCGCGATCTCGCCGCTCCAGCCCATCCAGCTGCCGCCGCGCTGCTGCAGCAGTGCGAGCACCGCCTGCGCGAGTCCACCAGCCTGCGTGGTGCCCGGGCGCATCACACGATTCGACACGACGATGAGACGGCCGCCGTGTGCCGAGGTGTCGCGATCCGCCATCGCTGCCGCGCGAACCTCGGGTTCGTGAGTGCTCACATCCATCAGCCTTCCTTTAGCCGGAGTCTGCAGCAGAGGAGCAATACGCATGCCATCCGGTCGCATGGCACAGCTTCTGCAGTCCGAGCACCCATCGCGGGCCGTCACGACGGCGCGCGACTGTGTTTCCGTTGCGAAGGATTCGCCGCATGCCGTCCACTGATCCACGGTTCGAACCCGTTGCCACCGCTGCCGCGGCGGCCTCCTCCAGGAACCCACGACAACTGCCACCTGCCCGCCTGCCTTCCCACGCGAAGTGGGCGTTGTTCCTCGACCTCGATGGCACGCTCTGCGACTACCGGGACGATCCATCCGACGTCGCGCTGACGCCCGCGTTGCGGGCTACGTTGAGCTTGCTGGCCACGTGCCTGAACGGTGCCGTCTGCATACTCAGCGGCCGCAGTGCCGACGACCTCGACCGCATAGTGGGTGCGTTGAAATTGCCGCGCATCGCCGAGCACGGCGGCGCCGGTGCGGCCGATCACGATGCCGCGTACCGCACCCAGCTGCTGGGTGCGGAAATTCTGCTCGCTGAGATCGCGGCGATGAATCCGGGCACCTGGGTGGAGCGCAAGCCCAGCTCGTGCGTATTGCATTACCGGCGCGTGCCGGAGCGTGCAGAATGCCTGAGGTCGTCGCTGCTGAGGCTGCTGCCAACCTTCGAACACCTGCGCCTGCTCGATGGCGTGTTCGTCTTCGAGTTCGCCGCACGCGAACGCGACAAGGGCACTGCACTCATGGGGCAAATGCAGTTGCCGCCGTTCGCGGGGCGTGTTCCCGTCGTGGTTGGCGACGACGTCACTGACGAAGACGCTTTCGTTGCGGCGATCGAGCTCGGTGGTTTCGGCATCGGTGTCGGTGCGCGGCAATCGCTCGCCGCGACATTTCATCTGGAGGACGCCGGTGCGGTGCGCCGCTGGCTGTCGGGACTCGTCGGTGGCGGCGATGTCTAGCGCCAAGGTCCTGTTCCTGGCGTTGTCGCTGGCGACTGCTGCGGCTGGCGCGACCGTTCCGGCGGCACCGGCACCGGCACCGGTGGCCGAGAGTGCCGAAGCGGTGCTCGCGCAGGTGCCCGGACTCGAGCACGTCGCGGCGCGACGGTTCGGCAAGGTGCTGATCCTCGAAGGCAGCGTCGCGCGCGAAGCCGACAAGGAGCTGGCCGGGAAGATCGCGCAGGCGAACGGCGACATGGCCGTGGTCAATCACATTGCGCTGTCGACCGGCGTGTTCGAACGCATCGTGCCGACCCTGCGCGTGAGCGCGCAGAAACTCGTGCGGCTGCTCGGCGCGATGCCGCTGCTGCTGGTCGCCGGCGGCGTGATCTGGGCCTTCTGGCGCGCCGGGCGCTGGCTCGCCCGGCGCGCGGTCGTCGGCCGCGCGGCGCGCGGCAATCCGTTCGTGGGCGAGCTCGTGCGCCAGGCCGTGCGCGTGGCCGCGGCGATCGCCGGCGTGCTGTTTGCGCTGGAGATCCTCGACGCGACGACGTTCGCCGCGGCGCTGCTGGGCTCTGCCGGCGTGGCCGGAATCGCCCTCGGCTTTGCGTTCCGCGACCTGCTCGAGAACTACATCGCCGGCATCCTGCTCAGCCTGCGCCGGCCGTTCGCACCGGACGATTCGGTATCGATCGACGTACACCAGGGCATCGTCGTCGGCATGAACTCGCGCGCGACGATACTCATGACCTACGACGGCAATCAGCTCAGCCTGCCCAACGCATTCGTGTTCAAGGCCGTGCTCGTCAACTACACCAGCAACGGCAAGCGCCGCTTCGAATTCAGTGTCGCGATCGAGCCGCGCGCCGATCTCGCGGCGGTGATGCGTGAGGGACTGCAGGCCGTGCGCGAGACCGCCGATGTGCTCGCGCAGCCGGCGCCGTTCGTGCAGGTCGCGGGAATTGCGCGCGACGAAGTGAGGGTGCAGTTCTTCGGCTGGGTCGACCAGCGCAGCGGTGATTTCGGCCGTGCGCGCAGCGAGGCGCAGCGCGCGGTGCGCGCGCGGCTGCAGGCGCTGGGTGTGGATTTCGGGCCGCCGCAGATGCGGCTGGTCGCGAACAACGAGGCGGCCGTGCCGGCATCGGCGCGCTCGTCCCGCACGCGGGCCGCGACCGACGCGGCGCCCGCCCCGCTGCCGGCCGAGCGGGCGATCGCCTCGGCGGTCGAGGACGCACGGCGCGATCTCGGCGCCGCGGATCTGTTGCGGGAGCGCGCGCATGACTGAGCTCGCGGACCTGACCAGCAGCGATGGCGCGCCGCCCTGCGAGGGGACGCCGAGCGCGTGTGCGGTGCGTGTGCTGACCATCAATACTCACAAGGGGCTCGCACCTTGGAACCGCCGCTTCATGCTCGGCGAACTCCGCGATGCCGTGCGTACCACGGGGGCCGACGTGGTGTTCCTGCAGGAGGTCGCCGGCGAAGAGCAGCGCCGCTGGCGCAACGGCAATCTCGAGGCGCCTCACTATGAGTTTCTGGCCGACCAGCTCTGGCCCCAGTTCGCGTACGGCCGCAATGCCGTCTATCCGCACGGCCATCACGGCAACGCCCTGTTGTCGCGTTTTCCCATCGTCAGCGAACGCAATCACGACATATCGGTCAGCGGCCCCGAACCGCGCGGACTGCTGCACTGCCAGCTCGACGTGCCAGTGCTCGGCCCGCTGCATGCGATCTGCGTGCACCTGGGCCTGCGCGAAGCGCATCGCCAGCGCCAGCTGCGCCTGCTCAAGGCGCTGATCCAGGCGCAGGTTGCGCCCGACGCGGCGCTCGTCGTCGCCGGCGATTTCAACGACTGGCGCGGGCGTGCCGATGCGGTGCTCCAGTCCGACGGTGGCCTGCATTCGGCCTTCGCCCGGGCGGGTGTGGCGCAGCCGCGTACGTTTCCGGCGCGCTGGCCACTGCTGCCGCTCGATCGCATCTACGTCAGCAATCTGCGGGTGCGGTCCGCCTGCGTGCTGTCCGCAATGCCCTGGCCGCATCTGTCCGACCACTTGCCCCTGTTTGCGGAGGTGTATGCATGAAACCCGTCTGGCGCGACGGAAACCGTCTCGCGTTGCTGGAAAACGGCGAGGAATTCTTTCCGCGCGTGTTCGCGGCAATCCGTGCCGCGCGCGAGCGCGTCTACATCGAAACGTTCATCCTGCTCGATGACAAGGTGGGCCTCGGCCTGCTGGACGTGCTGCGCGAAGCCACGGCGCGCGGCGTGGCGGTGGACGTCCTCGCCGATGGCTTCGGCGCCGAACCCCTCAGTGCGGACTATCGGGCACAGCTCGCCGCGGCCGGTGCGCGCCTCCATGTCTACGAGCCGCGAAAGCGCCTGTTCGGCGTGCGGACCAACCTGTTCCGGCGCCTGCATCGCAAGATCGTGCTGATCGACAGCCGGATCGCCTTCGTCGGCGGCATCAATTTCTGCTGTGACCAGTTGCTCGAGTCGGGGCCGCGTGCATTGCAGGATTATGCGGTCGAGATCGAAGGTCCCGTCGTCGGTGACATCGAGGATTTCGTGGTGCGCTCCTACAGCGCCGCACACCCGCCGCAGACACGGCACGCGCTGCAGCGGCGCGCGGCGGGATCGGTCCCGGGCGGCGCGCGCGTGCGGTTCGTCACGCGTGACAATCACCGCCATCCCACCGACATCGAGCGCGAATACCGCATCGCGATCCGCGCGGCGCAACGCGAGATCCTGATCGCCAATGCTTACTTCTTCCCGGGCTATCGCCTGCTGCGCGATCTGCGTGCCGCGGCACGCCGTGGTGTGCGCGTGACCGTGGTCGTGCAGGGCAACCCGGACATGCCCATCGTGACCGTGGTGGCGCGCTGGCTCTATCACTATCTCGTGCCGGCCGGCGTGCGCGTCTGTGAATTCTGCGAGCGGCCCATGCACGCCAAGGTCGCGGTCGTCGACGGGCGCTGGGCCACGGTCGGTTCCAGCAATCTCGATCCGCTGAGCCTGTCGCTCAACCTGGAGGCCAACGTGGTCATCGACGATGCCGCGTTCGCCGCGGAGCTCGGCGGACGGCTGCGCCGGCTCGTGGATGAGAGCTGTCGGCCGGTCACCCAGGAGCGCGTGCCGCGACGCACCTGGTGGCGCGTGCTCAGCAGCGTGCTCGTGTTCCACTTCCTGCGCCATTACCCGCGCTGGGCCGAGCGCCTGCCATCGTCGCGGCCCCGCATCGAGAGACTGGAGCCGGACGTTCATGCCGGCCGCTGATCCGACGCGCGGACCGGCGTGGCGTCGTCATGGGCTGCGCCTCCTGTGGCTGAGCCTCGCGGTGCTCACCGGCTGGCTCGTCGCCGACATCGTGCGCAGCACCGACTGGCGTGCGGTGTCGTCGGCGCTGCGGGCGCGGCCGGCGGGCGCGCTCGCGGCGATTGCGGTCGCCGCGCTCGCCAGCCATGCGCTGTACGGCCTGCTCGATGTGCTCGGCGCGCGGGCGCTCGGGCTCACGCTCCCCGGCCGCCGCATCTGGCTGACCGCGACCAGCAGCTATGCCTGCAACCTCAACCTCGGAAGCCTCGTCGGCGCAGCCGCGCTGCGATTCAAACTGTACGGCCGCCAGGGCGTCGCGGTAGCGGACATTTCGCGTCTGATCGCCCTGAGCATGGCGGCGAACTGGCTCGGTTATCTCGCGCTGCTCGCGAGCCTGCCGTTCTGGGCGCCGACGCGCGCACTCACGCGTTGGACCGGTGCAGGCGTAGCCATCGCCATCAGCGCGGTGGCGGCGCTCGTGGTGGTGGCCTACCTCGTCGCCTGCCTGCGCGGCACGCAATGGCGCCTGCGGTCACAGGAATTCCGTTTTCCCCCCTGGCGTCTCGCGCTGGCGCAGATTGCGGTAGCCG
The DNA here is from genome assembly GCA_045864815.1 of Rhodanobacteraceae bacterium. Lineage (GTDB taxonomy): Bacteria > Pseudomonadota > Gammaproteobacteria > Xanthomonadales > Rhodanobacteraceae > Tahibacter. The sequence continues at coordinate 61,379 of BTVG01000014.1, forward strand.
CGGCGAACTGGGCGCTGATGGGATTCGTGCTGCAAAGCGCGCTCGGCGCCGACGTCGGATACGCGCAAAGCCTGTCGGCGCTGCTCGTGGCCGCGATTGCCGGTGCCGTCACGCACGTGCCCGGCGGCTGGGGTGTGCTCGACTATGTCATCGTCCGGAGTTTTGGTGGCAGCCTCGGTGCTCATCTCGCCGTCGCCGGCGTGCTCGTCTATCGCGCTGCGTATTACCTGTTGCCGCTGATCGTCGCGCCACTGAGCATCGCGTGGCTGCTGCGCACCGGAAGCAGGGACGTGGGGCGTCCGGCACAGGTCTCGCCGTAGTGCGTTGCCGCGCGTCCTGCGTGCGGCAACGTGCACTTCGTCGCGTCCCCGCTGCCCTGCGTTTGCGCTGGTGCGATGCCGAGACGGTTATCGACGTCGCGTGACCGCGGTCGCTGCCGTAGTGGTCCCGGTAGTCGCCGTGTCGTATGTCCCCATCGATGCAGGGTGGACGGCCGGGCGGCCAGGAATACGGTCCGCGACCGGCGGCATGGTCGCCATAATCCCACGCCGTCTCGCGACGCCCGCCGCGGGACAGCCAGTCGTCCTCGTCGTACCGTCCGTAGACGCCCCGCTGCACGCCCGTGCAGGCGCGCAGATCGTCGGTCGCGTAGCGACGATTGCGGTCGTCGTCGTAGCGGTTCATGGCGTTCTCCGACCGAAGCATCGTTGCGGCATCGTGCCGGTGCGTGACGTCATTTGCCGCGCAATGCCTTGGCCTGATCCAGATGCCGGCTCACGCTTTCGCGCGTCGCGCGCAGGTGTTGCTGCACGGCGGCGTCGCTGGATCCGGGCAGCAGCTGGCCGTCGAGCTTGCGGAGTACGTCCGCATGACCTTCGATCATGGCGTCGAGATAAGCGGTCTGGAATGCCTCGCCGTCGAGTGTCGCGAGCCGTTCTCGTTCGCTCTTGCTCCTGTCTGCCAGCGCCTTGACGTCCGGGCTGTCGGCGAGCGGCGTCTTCGTGAGCTTGCTGAGCTGCTCCACTTTTTCCAGATTCGCCGTGTGGTCTTTTTCCAGCATCGTTGCGTAGTCCGTCGTCGCGGCGTCGATCTTCTTCGACTGGGCGAGCTCGGCGGCGGCGATCTCGTGCTTGTTGACCGCGCGCAATGTGCTCAGCGCCAGTGCGTCGCCGGCTGCTGGCTGGGGCGCAGGGGCGGTAGTCGTCTTGTCGGGTGCGGGCGGTGGATCCTGCGCCGTGGCCGCGCCGACGGCAGCGAATGCGATGCCGGTGGCAAACGCGCAAAGATAGTTCGTGATGGGCATGGCAACCTCCGGTTGTCGCGTTTCAGGGATGCGCGAACGCGCTGCTTGCGGCAGCAAGCGATGTGCCAGTCGCACGGAAGCCGGCGTAGCGCTGCACGAGGTCGCCGCGGCCCGGTGCACGCGACAGGTGTTGCGGTGCGGCCCTGCCGAGCAACGGCGCGGCTGCAGCCGCTGCGCGACATTGCGTTCAGCCCGACCAGCGCGACAGATCCTGGCGCACGGTGTCGATACCTTCCCAGGGATCGGTCTTGCGTCGTGCAAGGCGGCGTCGTGCGGAATGCAGATCGAAGGCGGCGGCGCTCGTGATACGCCCGAGTTCGCTCCAGTCGAGCGGCATGGCCACCGGCGCACCGGCACGCGCGCGCAGTGAGTACGACGCCACACTCGTCGCGCCACGGCCATTGCGCAGCCAGTCGATGAAGATCACGCCGTCACGCCGCGACTTGGTCGCGACCGCGACGTAGCGTTGTGGCGCACTCTGCGCGAGGCTGGTCGCGAATCCCTGGGCAAAGCGTTTCACGAGTGCCCAGTCGCAACCGGGATTCAGTGGTACGACCACGTGCAATCCCTTGCCGCCGGAGGTGCGCAGGAACGATTGCAGTCCGATCCGTTCCAGCAGGGTGCGCAATTCCCTCGCGGCGCGCCTGACGTCGCGCCAGACGACGCCCGGTCCCGGGTCCAGATCGAACACGATGCGATCCGCCTGTTCCAGCTGCTGCGCCGTCGAACCCCAGGGATGGAACTCGAGCGTGTTGAACTGCACGAGTTCGAGCAGCTGCCTTTCGTCGCGCACGACGAGGTAATCGCGCGTCTTGCCCGATTCTTCACGGACGCGCACGCGGTCCACGTGCCGGATGCCGGCGGTCCGGTGTTTCTGGAAGAAGCAGGCCTGCGCAATGCCATCCGGGCAGCGCACGATTGACAGCGGCCGTCCGGCGATCTCGCGCAGCAGCCACGGCGCGACCGCACGGTAATAGTCGAACACGTCCTGTTTGCGGATGCCGTCATCGGGAAACACGAGCCGGTCCGGATGCGTGAGTTCCAGGGTGTCGGGTTTTGCCTGCGTCGCGCCGGCACCGCGCGACGCGTCACCTCGCGCCCGCGCGGCGGGCGTGCTTATTGTGTCGCGCTGGCGGGCAGCGTTGCCGCGGCGATTCGCGCGCGTCTCACCGCGCGGGTCTGCAATCGTCTTGTCCATGCGTATCGCCTTGAGTGAGGGTTGGCGCAACAAACCCTGGCGGCCCATGCCGCGGCTGTTGACCTCGACCACGAACGCGGGCGCGAACCAGCGTGCCGTGCGCAGGTCGGTATCGATGGTGTCGACCGGCACGCTCGGGGTTGCCCGGGTACGACGCGGCAGTGCGGCCACGATCCGCCGCATCTGCGCCGCGTCGAAGCCGGAACCGACGCGACCGGCGAAACGCCATTCGCCGTCGGCCCAGCGCGCCAGCAGCAGCGAGCCGAAGCCGGTGCGGCTGCCGCGCGGCGCGGTGTAGCCGATCACCGCATATTCGTCGCTGTGCGCGCGCTTGATCTTGCGCCAGTCGTCGCCGCGACCGGCGCGATAGGGTGCATCGGCGCGCTTGGCGATGGTGCCTTCGAACCGGCGATCGGTCGCGAGCTTGAACGCTGCAGCGCCGTCGCCCTGGACGTGCGAGCTGTAGGCCAGATGGGCCGGTGGCGTGGTGCCGAGCAGATCGGCGAGCAGTCCCTTGCGCGCATGCAGCGGACTCGCGCTGAGGTCGACGCCGGCCAGGTGCACGAGATCGAACATCACGTAGGTAAGGCGCGCCTGCGTGTCGCCCGCGAGCGTGGACTGGAGCAGGCCGAAATCCGGATGAGCGCCCGCACCGGCGATGAGCTCGCCGTCGAATGCCGCATCGATGGCGCCGAGGCGTCCGAGCGCCGAGACGATGTCGGGCAAGCGCCCGGTCCATTCGATCGCATTGCGCGACCAGAGCCGTGCCGCACCACCGCGGACCACCGCGACGAGCCGGTAGCCGTCCCACTTGAGCTCATGCAGCCAGCCGTCGCCGTCGGGTGGACGGGCTGCGAGCTGCGCCAGCTGGGGCGCGAACGCCGCATGGCGCAGGCGCGCGCGCCGCGCGCCAGGCAGGGCCAGTGCGCGCGTGGCCCAGTCGACCTGACGCGGCGGACGGGCGCGCGAAGGCGCACGGCGTCGCGCAGCCGTCTTCCGGCCCGGTGGCGTGCCGCGCCGGTCCGGCGGCTCCGTCACGCCGTCGAGCAGGTCGTCTGCCTCGAGGGCGCCCGCATACGCATCGGGTTCCTTGAACAGCAGCCAGTCGGGCCGTTGGCCGTGGCCTTTGCGCGTGCGCACGAGATGCCAGCTGCCCTTGAGGCGTTCACCGAACAGTTCGAACCGCAGGTGACCTTTGCGCAGTTGCGCCTCGACGTCGCCATCGCTGCTCCAGACGCCGCGGTCGAACAGCGCGACGTGGCCGCCGCCGTACTCGCCCTGGGGAATTTCGCCTTCGAAATCTGCGTAGGCGAGCGGGTGGTCCTCCACCTCCGCGGCAAGACGCTTGACCGACGGATCGAAGCTCGGCCCTTTGGGAACCGCCCAGCTCTTGAGCGTGTCGCCGACCTGCAGGCGCAGGTCGTAGTGGCGGCGGCGCGCGTGGTGCAGCTGCACGACGAACCGGCTTCGCGCATCACGCGTTGCCGGTGCATCCGGGCGCGGCTCCCGCGTGCGCGCGAAATCGCGTTTGCGTCGATACACCGCGAGATTCATGGCTGCTCCGGGGACCGCGACAGCGGCCGTGCTGCAAGTCGCTTGCCGGACGCGCGTCGCGCCGCGGGATTCAACGCCGCGGACCATACAGGCTGGCGGCGTCGTGCCAGTCGAGCACGTCGGCGGGCAGCCAGCGCGTCAGGTCGATGCCGGCGGCGCGGTACGCATCGAGCACGTCGGCGACACGTCGCTGTGCCGCGTCTGCGCGGCACGCGGCGCCGCGTGCCTGCAGCGCGTCCGGCGGCAGCAGCGCGGTCCATGCGTACAGCAGCTCCGCGCCGGCCATCAGACGGTCGTGCAGCCACGGCCGCAGCGGCCGGTGGATCGGAAAGCCCTCGTGCGCGAGCGTGTCGGCCGCCGCAGCGAGCCAGGTATACGCACCGCGATACCACTCGGTGTGGCCGCCTGCGGCCGGCATGACGGTCAGTGGCGCGGGCGCGCCGTGATGGCGCAGCGCGCGGCCGAAGCGCGTTTCGAGTGCGCGTGCTTCGCGCACCGTCGTGGTCTCGATCGCGAAGGCGAGATCGATGTCGAAGAATTCGAAGTAGCGTGGATGCAGTGCTTGCAGCCGCGCCAGCGGATCCCGCGAAAACCCGAGCTTGAGCCAGTCTTCGCCGTGACACGGCGCAACGTAGACGAAGGCTTGCGCGGCGCTGCTCGTGGAGGTGAACGGGTAGGGCGGGTCGACGTCCATCGCGATCCGGGTCGCCGTGAGTGCCGGATTCTCTGCGGCTGCGATGCCGCTGCGTCAAGCCGGTCGACGGTGCGGCCAACCGGGTCGGATTTGACCCGGCAGTGTGAACAGCGTTCGTTCGCAGCTGCGGTGCGATCGTGCCGCACGGTACCGGCCCGCATTTTCTCACGCCGCTTACTGCGACCGCCGCTACGAACGGATCTGCGAAATGCGGGCTAGAATGCCCGCAAGGCAGAGGCTGGTGGATTTTGTCCACGCGTTCGGAAGTTGCTTCCGTGTTCTGTCGCACCACGGGATGGTCGGAGGCATGACTGAACGTGAAGTCGCTGCTGAGTGCGGCTGGCATGGTCATTGCGGTAGTTCCCACGCCGCCCCGACATATCGGTCCACGTCTCGCGTACATGGCAGGGCGGTCGCAGCGGGAGACGCAGGCCACCAATGGAGAGACCCATGAACCCGAACGACCAGCGCAAACCGGATGCTTCGGCACGCCACGGCGACGACGATACCCCCAAGTCGCCGGCCGAGCGCCGGCCCGAAAGCAGTGGCACGAGCCGGCGCGGCTTTGCCTCCATGGATGAAGCCCGACAAAAAGCCATCGCCAGCGAAGGCGGACGCGCGGCGCATGCGCGTGGCACGGCGCACGAGTTCACGTCCGCGGAAGCGCGCGAAGCCGGCCGCAAGGGCGGAGAAGCCGTCAGCCAGAACCGCGAACACATGGCGGCGATCGGCCGACGTGGCGGTGAAGCGCGTGGCAATGCGCATCGCAAGGCCGCTGCCGAAGCGGGCGGCGAGAAAAAAACCGAGGATGAGGCGACTCGCACGACACCACGGGCCACTGCTGCGGATCGTCGCGACGACGGCAATTCGCTTGGTGCACCGGGTCGCCGCGACTACTGATTCCCGTTGAGATCCGGCGCGAATGGCGGGTGCGAAGGCGCCCGCCGCGCCGTTGGGTGCGTGCTCGTCACATTACGATCACGCGGAATATGCGGTTTTTCAACGCGTGTGCGTGCGGCGTCCCGCAGGGACGAGGCGTGCCTATCGACGGACCGGCATGCGCGAGCGCGGGCGGCCGGCCGTCAGCGGACTCTGCACTGAAGCAGTTTCCGTGCTCCTTTTCCGCGCTGCCTGGATGAAGGTTCCTGCATGCCCGATTCGTTTGCTGCGGAAGACCAACGCGGTCTCCGTGCGCTCGGTTTCCTGCCTCCCAAGGCACTGATCGGTTTTCTGCTCGCGATTGCGGCGGTCGTGCTCATTGCATGGTTCTCTTACCAGGCTCTGGCAAATCGCACGGTCACTGCCGAGCGCGTACAGCGCTCTGCGGCCATTCTGGCCGGTCTCCAGGACGTGCAGTCGGCCATGAAGGACGCGGTGATCGGACAGCGCAGTTATCTGATCACCGGCGAGGTGCAGTACCTCGACCCGTATGCCGCGGCCAAGGGCGAAAGCGCCGCGGCGCTGCAGCGCCTGCAGGAGCTCATCGCCGACGACGATGTGCAGCGCCAGCGTTTCGACGCGTTGCGCCGGCTCGTCGACGAAAAATTCGCGAAGCTCGAGGAGACCATTCGCCTGCGCAGGGCAGGCGACGGCATCGATGCGGCCGCGCGATTCGTCGACGAACGTGGACGTCTGCTGCTGGATCGCCTGCGCGGTCTGGTGCGCGACATCGAGATCGCCGAGCAGCGCAAGCAGGAGGCACAGCAGCGCGAATGGCGCGACGCGGCCGACCGGACCGTCTGGGTATCGATCGGTGGTGGCGGAACCCTGTTCGTGCTGATCGTGATCGCTGCCATCGTGACGTCGCGCGACTATCGCGCGCGCGAAACCGAAACCTGGGTGCGTCGCGGTCAGGCTGCACTGGCCGAGCGCCTGCTCGGTGAGCAGGGGCTGCAGACCATCGGCGAGAACGCACTCGGATTTCTGTCGCGTTTCCTCGACGCGCCGGTCGGCGCGGTCTATGTGCTCGCCGGCGGCGGGCGTTTCCAGGCGGTCGCCGCGCAGGCGCCGGACGGCAGCGCGGAAGCGGCCGAGCAGCGTCTCGGCGAGGGACTCGTCGGCCAGGCGGTCAAGGACCGCCGGCTGCTGCATCTGCGCAATCTGCCGCCGGGATATCTGTCGCTGCGCTCCGGTCTGGGCCGGGGCGAAGTCGCCGAGCTCGTGATCCTTCCGGCGAGTATCGACGGCGTGGTGCATGCCGTCATCGAACTCGGCTTCCTGCGTGCCGTCGGCGCGCCGGAAAAGGAACTGCTGCAGCGGGCGGCCGAATCCTTCGCGCTCGCCGTGCGTACCGCCAAGGACCGCGCACGCGTGCAGGAACTGCTCGAGGAAACCCAGCAGCAGGCCGAGGAACTGCAGACGCAGCAGGAGGAACTGCGCGTCAGCAACGAGGAGCTGGAAGAGCAGGGCAGGGTGCTGAAGGCATCGCGCGCGCAGCTGGAAAACCAGCAGAGCGAACTCGAACAGACCAATGCCCAGCTCGAGGAATTCGCCCAGCAGCTCGAGCACCAGCGCGACGAGCTCGCGCGTTCGCAGGTCGTGCTCATCGACAAGGCGGCGGAGCTCGAACGGGCCAACGGCTACAAGAGCGAGTTTCTCGCCAACATGAGCCACGAGCTGCGCACGCCGCTGAACTCCACGCTGATCCTTGCGAAGCTGCTCGCCGACAACAAACCCGGCAATCTCACCGACGAACAGGTCAAGTTCGCCCAGACGATCGCGTCCGCCGGCCGGGATCTGCTCGCGATCATCAACGACATTCTCGATCTGGCCAAGATCGAGGCCGGCCGCATCGAGGTGAATCGGGAAAAGGTGAATATCGGCGCCGCGACCGACGCGCTCGTGCGCACGTTTCGCCCGGTTGCCCAGGACAAGGGACTGGCGCTGGAGTGCGACATCCGCATCGGCACGCCCGTGGAGCTGTCGACCGATCCGCTGCGCCTCGGCCAGATCCTGCGCAACCTGCTGTCCAACGCGATCAAGTTCACCGACCGTGGCCGGATCGAGCTGCGCGTGTTCGCTGATGATGGCGGCCAGGTGATGTTTGCCGTGCACGACACCGGCATCGGAATCGCCGAGCAGCAGCAGGACGTGATTTTCGAAGCCTTCCGCCAGGCCGATGGCAGCATGCACCGCAAGTACGGCGGCACCGGGCTCGGCCTGTCGATCTCGCGCGATCTCGCCCGTCTGCTCGGCGGCGACATCACCGTGCGCAGCACACCGGGCAAGGGCAGCATCTTCCAGCTCACGCTGCCGCTGCAGCCGGCTGACGACGCCACGCGGGCCGAGGACAGTTCCGGCCCGGGCCCGCACCGTGCGGCACCGCCGGTGGCGCCGCCCGCGGCGCTTGCCGCCGACGACGATCGCGATTCGCTCGCGGAGGGGGCGCGCTGCGTGCTCGTGATCGAGGACGATCCCGCGTTTGCCGCCCTGCTGCGCGATGTGGCCCACGAGACCGGCTTTGCCTGTGTCGTCGCGCACACCGGCGCCGATGGGCTGGCGTCGGCGCAGCGGTTCCGGCCCGCGGCGATACTGCTCGACATCAAGCTGCCGGACCAGTCCGGGCTCGGCGTGCTCGACCAGCTCAAGCGCGATCCGTCGACGCGGCACATTCCGGTGCACGTGGTGTCAGGCAGCGACTACACCCAGCAGGCGCTGGAGCGTGGCGCGATCGGCTATGCGATCAAGCCGGTGCCACGCGAGCAGCTCGTCGACGCGCTGCGGCAGATGGAAGCGCGCAGCGCCTCGCGGCTGCGTTCGGTGCTGGTGGTCGAAGACAATGCCGTGCAGCGCGAAAGCGTGCGTCAGCTGCTCGATGCCGAGGATGTCGACATCCTCGGCGTCGACTCCGCGGGCGCGGCTCTGCAGGCGTTGCAGTCGCGGACATTCGACTGCATGGTGCTCGACTTCAACCTGCCGGACATGAGCGGGTACGCGCTGCTGCAGAAGATGGGCGAGTGCGAGGACGTCGCGTTTCCGCCGGTCATCGTCTACACCGGACGTGCGCTGACACGCGACGAAGAACAGTCGCTGCGGCGCTTTTCCAAGTCCATCATCATCAAGGATGCACGCTCGCCGGAGCGGCTGCTCGATGAAGTCACGCTGTTCCTGCACCAGATGGAATCGGCGCTGCCACCGGACCGCCAGCGCATGCTGCGCGCCGCGCGTGATCGCGACGCGGTGCTCGAGGGGCGCCGCATCCTCATCGTCGAGGACGACGTACGCAACATCTTCGCCGTATCGAGCGTACTCGAACCCAAGGGCGCGACGATCGAGATCGCGCGCAACGGACGCGAGGCGATCGAGGCGCTCGCCCGTGCGGACAGGACGCCGGATGCGGCCATCGACCTGGTGCTCATGGACATCATGATGCCCGAGATGGACGGCTTCACCGCGATGCGGGAGATCCGCAAGCGTTCCGAATGGAACCGCCTGCCGATCATTGCGCTGACCGCCAAGGCGATGAAGGACGACCAGGAGAAGTGCCTGGCGGCGGGCGCGAACGACTACATCGCCAAGCCGCTCGACGTCGATCGCCTGCTGTCGCTGGTGCGGATCTGGATGCCGCGATGACCGCGAATGCCGGCGCGATCGACGACGTCGAGATCGGCCTGCTCGTCGAGGCGATCTATCACACCTATCACTACGATTTTCGCCACTATGCGCGAGCCTCGCTGCGCCGCCGGCTCGCCGCGGCCCTGCTGCATTTCGACTGCCGTACACTGTCGGAGCTGCAGGGCAGGCTGTTACGCGAATCGCAGGTGTTCGCGGAGCTGCTCGAGTACCTGACGGTGCAGGTCAGCGACATGTTCCGCGACCCGAGCTATTTCCGCTCGCTGCGCGAGAAGGTGATGCCGCTGCTGCGCACCTATCCGTCGCTGAAGATCTGGATAGCCGGATGCAGTTCCGGCGAAGAGGCCTACTCCATGGCCATCCTGCTGCGGGAAGAAGGGCTGCTCGAGCGCAGCCTGATCTACGCGACCGACATCAATCCGGCGGCGCTGCGCCGCGCCGAGGCCGGCGTCTACGACGCGGCCAGGGCGCCGGACTTCACGCGCAATCACCGTCTTTCCGGCGGCCGCTCATCGCTGTCGGACTACTACTCGGCGGCCTATGGCCGCGTGATCCTCGACAAGAGCCTGCGCCGCCACATCGTGTTTTCGGACCATAGCCTGGCGACCGACAGCGTGTTTGCCGAAGTACAGCTCGTTTCCTGTCGCAACGTGCTGATCTATTTCGATCGCGAGCTGCAGAGCCGCGCGCTCGACCTGTTCCACGAAGCGCTGTGCCGCAGGGGATTCCTCGGCATCGGCCTGCGCGAGTCGCTGCGCTTCTCCAGTCACGCGGACGCGTTCGTCGAGCTCGTGCGCGAGGATCGCATTTACCAGAAGGTGGGGCCGTGAGGTCCCGCGTGTCCGATGCGCGCGCCGTCGACGCCGTCGCGATCGGCGCTTCCACCGGCGGCGTCGAGGCGCTCACGCGGATACTGCCGGCATTGCCGGGCGACCTCGCGGCGAGCGTGTTCGTGGTGCTTCACCTGCCGAGGGATCGCGTGAGCCTGCTCGCGGACATTTTCGCGCCGCGCTGCCGGCTGCCGGTGCGCGAGGTGCACGACAAGGATCCGGTCGTCCGCGGCACCCTGTACGTGGCACCGCCCGATTACCACCTGCTGCTCGACGACGGGCCACAGCTCGCGCTGTCGGCGGACGAACCGGTCGAGTTTTCGCGGCCGTCGATTTCGGTGCTGTTCGAATCGGCGGCGGTGGTCTATCGCGAGCGGCTGCTCGCGGTACTGCTCACCGGGGCAGGCAGCGACGGTGCTGCGGGTATGCAGGCCGTGCACGCGGCCGGTGGTATCACCGTGGTGCAGCATCCTGCCGATGCGCGCATGCCGCAGATGCCGCAGGCGGCGCTGGGACGAATGACCGCCGATCACGTCTTGACCCTGGATGAAATCATGAATCTGTTCGAAGCGCTGCCGCGCATGGTGCACGTATGAGCAAGCCCGAATCGCCGGTCCCGCTGCCGCCGCAGGAGCGCGTGAAGTGCCTGATCGTCGACGATCTGGAGGAAAACCTGCTGGCGCTGTCGGCGCTGCTCGTCAGTCCCGATGTCGAGGTGCTGCAGGCCCGGTCCGGCGCCGAAGCCCTGGAGCTGCTGCTGGTGCACGACGTGGCGCTCGCGCTGCTCGACGTGCAGATGCCGCAGATGGACGGCTTCGAACTCGCCGAACTCATGCGCGGCAGCGAGCGCACGCGGCACGTGCCCATCATTTTCCTGACCGCCGGACTCAGCGACGCGCGGCGCCAGTTCATGGGCTACGGCTCCGGTGCGGTCGATTTCCTGCACAAGCCCATCGAGCCGTTCGTGCTGCGCAGCAAGGCCGAGGTGTTTTTCCAGCTCTACCGGCAGAAGCGGCAGCTCGCGCACGAACTCGAGCAGCGTACCCGCACGCTGCAGCTCAACGAGATGTTCGTCGCGGTGCTCGGCCACGATCTGCGCAACCCGCTGAGCGCGATGATCTTCGCGGGTTCCATCCTGCAGCGCTCGGCGGATGCGGCCACGCGCAACAGCGCCGATCTCATCGTGCAGACCGGCTGGCGCATGAACCGCATGATTGCGGATCTTCTCGATCTGGCGCGGGCACGCCTCGCCGGCGGCATCGCGATCAACGTCGAAGAGGCGGATCTCGGCGTGATCGCGACGCGGATCAAGGCGGAGCGCGAAGTGATGACACCCCAGCGCGAGCTGACCTTGAGCCTCAGCGGCAATCTGCGTGGCCACTGGGACGGTGACCGTCTCGAACAGGCGCTGAGCAATCTGATCGGGAATGCGGTCGAGCACGGCCAGCCCGGCACGCCGGTCGACATCGTTCTGGACGGCAACGATGCGGACCGCATATGCCTGTGCATCACGAACGTCGGCACCATACCGGACGATCTCGTGCCCACACTGTTCGAGCCGTTCCGCGACGGCCGCTATCGCGGCCGGGGAGACGGACTCGGACTCGGTCTGTATATCGTCAAGCAGATCGTCGATGCCCACCGTGGCGACGTTGCGGCGCGCTGTGAAGGCGGCAGGACCTTCTTCGACCTGACGCTGCCGCGCACGAGCGGCTCCGCGCGCTGACACCGGCGCGTGGAGCGTACCGGCGCGGCTCCGGCGGCGACGAACGGCCGCCGCCGTTCGGGCCGCAGCGCGACGCGCAGATCACGGTTCGCCGCGTGCCTCGGGCACACCCGGCGCGGTGCCGGTGGCGTGCGCGTGGCTTGACGTGCCGTTGACGCCGGTACCGGCACCGTCGGCGCATGGATTTCGTCGATCAATGGTGGGTGGTCGCCGGCGCTGCCTATGCGATGGTGCTCGGTGGTCTCGTGGGCTGGGAGCGCGAACTCAAGGACCGGCCCGCCGGCTTTCGTACGCACATGCTGGTCGCTGGTGCGGCCACGCTGCTGATCGAGATTGGCGAGCTGCTGATGTCCGACGTGCGCTACGGCGGCAGCCCGTTCATCCAGATCGATCCACTGCGTCTCGTCGAAGCTGTGGTATCCGGTGTCGCGTTCATCGGCGCGGGCACGATTTTCGCGGCACGTTCCGGACAGGGCGTCGCAGGCATCACGACGGCCGCGTCGCTGCTCATGGTCGCGATCGTCGGCGTGGCGGTCGGATTCGGCTTCTACGTGCTGTCGCTCGCGATAACGCTGCTGACGCTTTTCGTGCTCGCGGTGCTGGGCTATCTGGAGCGCCGGCGTCCGGCTGCGAAACCGTAGCATTGCACAGGCAGTCGCGCGTCACGACTACGCCATCGCCAGCTCGGTCAGCAGGCGCGCATAGGCTGGTGCAGTCGGCTCGTGCATGAAGTAGGCATGCACCGTGGACCAGCCGGTGCTGCGGCAGCGTGCGATCCAGTGTTCCAGGTCGGTACGTGTGTAGGTTTCGCGGCGCAGGCGCAGATAGCCCCAGTCGGTGGTTTCGATCAGCGGCGCCGCGCCGGCGTCGTCGCGTTCGGACACGCAGAGTGCGGCGCCGGCATCGCGCAGCGTGGCGTAGGTGTCATCCCTGAACCAGCTGTCATGGCGAAACTCGAAGCAGGCGCGATGGTCGGCCGGCAGTCGCGCGAGGAAGTCCCGCAGTCGGGGCAGGTCCTTGCCCTGGTTCGGTGGCAGCTGGAACAGCACCGGGCCGCGCCGTTCGCCGAAATGGGCGATCACGCCGTAAAACGCATCGAGCACCTCCGCGCCCGATGCTCCGAGGCGCGCGTGATGCGTGATCGCGGCCGGCGCCTTGATGGCGAATCGGAACCCGGGCGGCACGGCGGCGGCCCAGCGCTCGACGTTCTCGCGACGCGGCAGCGCATAGAAGCTGTTGTTGAGTTCGACCGTGGCCAGATGTCCCGCATAGTGCGCGAGCATGGCGTCCGGCCGTATCGTCTTCGGATAGAACACGCCCTTCCATGCGCGGAACGAATAGCCGCTCGCGCCGGCCAGCACCGTCTGTGTCATGTCCCGCTCCTGTCGGCACGCCGGCACCGGGCGTAGGGCACCTCCGGTCCGGTGCTCGTGATGCGCGAACATCAGCCGGGCTCGAAACCGTCGGTGAACAGCGCGTCCTCGCGCTCGAACGCGCCGATGTCGCAGTGCGCTTCGCCATCACCGTCGCCGTCCACGGGGCGTGGGCGATGTCGCTGGTCGAGCGGCGGACAGTTGCCGTCGCGTGCGGCGTCGATTGCGGCGCTGCCGCTGCGCAACGCGTGCGTGCGCGTGCGGCCACCATTGTCGGCGAGCGCCGCGAGTCCTGCGTCGTCCGTCACCACGTCGCCGTCGCCGGCGACCATGCGGCAGGCGTCGCCGCCCGCATGCAGCGTGCCGCCAATGGACACGATGACGTCGGGGAACACCGTGTTGCATTCGCGGCCGAAGGCCTGGGTGTTGCCCGCGACGATACTGTTGGCGAGGGCGACCGGCACGACGTTCGCGCTGGCGCTGCCGCGCACGTCGAGGATGGCGCCGCCGCCGTTCGGGCCGCTCGCGTGGTTTTCGGTCACGGTGCAGTGTTCCAGCCGCAGCTGGTTCGCGCCGTCGCCGAACAATGCGCCGCCGGCGTTGGCGCTGTTGCTGCTGATCGTGGTGTTGCGCAACAGCCAGCGGCTCGCGCCGAGATTCGCATGGATCGCGCCGCCGTCCTGCGCGATATTGCCGACGAGCAGGCAGCGGTCGAGCGTGATCGTCGTCGCGGCGCCGTCGCCCTGTATGGCACCGCCATGGCGCGCCTGGTTGCCGTCGAAGGTGCAGTCCTCGCAGGTGACTTCCGTCGCGCTGGAGCCGATGTAGAGCCCGCCGCCCGCGCTGAAGCTGTCCTTGCCGATGTTCTGTGCGATGCGCAGGCGCTCGCCGCGCAGGCTGCCGAACACGGCCATTGCCTGGCCCGTGCGCCGCGAGCGATTGCCTTCCAATGTCACGTCGGCGAGCTCGGCGCGACCATCCCCGCGCACGAGCAGGCCCCCGCCGCTGAACTCGACCACGTTGCCGGTAACGGCTGCCTGGAAGCCACCGCCGACATGCACGTCACGCAGCCGCAGCACCGCACCGGCAGCGACATCGAGCACGCGGTCCAGTGCGTTGCCGTCGATGAAGCTGGCATGCGCGCCCGCACCGGTCACGGTGACGTTCGCCGTGATGTCGAGGTCGCCGCTCGCGGCGGCATTTTCCGCGGCACCGGTGATGGTGAGCACGAAATCGCCGCTGCCGAGCACGATGGTGTCGTCGCCGGCCAGCGCGTTGGATTCCTGGATGGCCGCGCGCAGGCTGCAACGCTGTTCGCTGTCGGCGCAGGCACCGTCACCGCCCAGCGCATCCACGCTGTCCTGTGGCGTATCGACGACGAACACGGCGGCCTCGCCGACCCCGGCGAGGGTAACGAGCACGACGAGCAGCGCGATGGATGCGCCGAGGTGCCGGCCTGGCGTTGCGTCCGCGGTGCGACGCCGGCCTTGTCCATGGAATATCGCTGCCAATGTGCGACCTGGCCCTTGCGCTGCGCGGACTGCGCCGTCGTCGTCACGCGCCACGCCGTTGCTGCGTTCACGGCGGAACGGAGTCATTGCGCCGGACCGGCCGAGGCGGACTCCGCGTCCGGCCGCGGCTCCGGTCGCGACCAGAGCCATACCGCGGCCAGGAACATGATGGCGCAGGCCATCGCGGCCATCCACCAGCGCGGGCTGACCAGGAACAGCAGCACGGCGCTGCAGGCCATCATCGCCGTTGCCGCGCGCTTGGCCCGGCGGCTGACCGCGCCTTCGCGTTCCCAGTCGCGCAGAAGGGGGCCGAATCGCGCGTGATGGCGCAGCCAGGCATGCAGCCGCTCGGAGCCGCGTGCCGCGGCGAACGCCGCGAGCAGCACGAAGGGCGTGGTCGGCAATCCGGGCAGCACAATGCCGATGCCGCCAAGGATCAGGCTCGCGCCGGCGAGGGACAGCCAGAATGCACGCTGGAGTCGGTTCGCGGCGAGACGCGATGGGGGCGCTTCGGACAATCGGGACCTCGACAGCGCACAAATCGGAGGCCGGACTATAGCCTGAAGCCTTCGTCCGCCGTCCGCAGCGTCGGGTCCGCGGGTGCGTGGCGACGGCGGCTCGCGGGCCATGAAGTCCCGCCGGTGCGCGGCGCGTGCCGCACGACCTCACTGTGCGTCGTGCAGGATCACGCCCAGGGTGTAGCGGTTGCCGCTGCGCACGCGGCTGACACCGTGCCGCAGCGTCGCCCGGTAGCTGCCCAGTGTTCCGGCGACGGGCCGCTGATTCACCGCGAACACGACGGCATCGCCCTGGCGCAGCGGCACCACGTCGACGCGTGATTGCCGGCGCGGACGCTGTTCGGTCAGCACGAACTCGCCGCCGTCGAAATCGCACCCCGGTCTCGACAGCAGCACGGCGACCTGCAGCGGGAACACGTGCTCGCCATAGAGATCTTGATGCAGGCAGTTGTAGTCGCCGGGACCGTAGCGCAGCAGCAGCGGTGTCGCGCGCGACTGGCCACCGGCATGGCAGCGGGCGAGAAACGCCGCATGGCTCGCGGGGTAGCGCACCGGCGAACCCAGCATCCCGTTCCACTGGTTCGCCAGATCCACGAGCCTGTCGTAGAACGCGCTGCGCAGGCTGGACACGATCGCGGGCAGGGGGTACGCGAAATACTGGTATTCGCCCTGCCCGAAGCCGTGCCGCGCCATGACGACGCGGCTTCGAAAGCGCGCCGCATCGGCATAGCCGTCGATCAGGTCCCGGCACGCGGCCACATCGAGCAAACCCGGCAGCAGCGAATGGCCCCGGGCGTCCAGCTCACGGTGATGTCGATTCCAGTCGCGTGCAGTGATGCGTTCGACGAGGTCGGCGTACGGTGGATCGGCGCAGGCGGTTTCGGCAGCGACGGACATGGCGGATGACAGGCGGCGTGCAGGGGCTTGCAGTCTCTGCGGCAGGGCAGTCCGCGGCCATCCGCTTCTTGCCATGTCGCCCACGGGCGCCCGATGCGACCGGTGGGCGTGGATCAGCGCCCGGCGACGTCGGCCATGGGTAGCGCCGGGGCCCGCCGCGCCGGTTCTGCCGCGAGCAGGCCGTGCGAAAACAGATAGCTGGCGCTCTGGTAGTACGCGATCGCGTCGTCGGCCAGTGCCGGATCGAGCGGCTGCGGGGGCTGCGGCGTGTCCTTGTCGTAGGCCGGGCGTACGCTCTCGATCTGGCGGCGCGGCGCCAGCTCCACGAGCGTGCCGCCGCGCAGATAGCCCAGGCGCTGATAGTTGCCGACGAAGGCACGTTCGCGACCGGGTTCGAGGCGCAGCAGGTTTGCGCCGTAGAAACGGCTGCGGTAGCTCATGCCGAGCAGACCCAGCACCGTCGGGCCTATGTCGATCTGGCTCATGAGGCGATCGATGCGTCCTGGGGGCACGTGCTTCGGCGCATAGATCCACAGCGGGATGTGATAGCGGAATACCGGCAGGCTCGCGATGCCGCCGGAAGACGCGCAATGATCGGCCGTGATCACGAACACCGTATCGTCGAACCAGGACTTTTCGCGCGCGCGCCGCAGCAGGTCGCCGACCGCCCAGTCGGTGTAGCGCACGGCGCTCTGGCGTTTGCCCTGCGGCGCGTCGATGCGGCCGGTCGGGAAGGTGTAGGGCCGGTGGTTGGATGTCGTCATGATGTGCGCGAAGAACGGCTTGCCCTGCGCATGCAGCCGGTCGAATTCGTCCAGCGACAGCGTGTACAGGTCCTCGTCGGCGACGCCCCAGATGTTGGCCTGATGGATGTGCTCGGGCGGAATGTCGGCACGGTCGCGCACCGTATAGCCGTTGTTGCCGAAGAAGTAATTCATGTTGTCGAACGCGCCGTAGCCGCCGTAGAGGAATTCGGAGGCGTAGCCCTTGTCGTTGAACACCTGGGCGAGGCTGAACAGGTGCTCGTTGCGCGGGCGCTTGACGATGGATTCGCCCGGTGTGGGTGGCACCGACAGGGCCAGCGCTTCGAGGCCGCGCACGGTACGCGTGCCCGAGGCGAACAGCTGCGTGAACACGAGGCTGTCGCGGCTCAGTGCATCGAGTTCCGGGGTCAGGCTCGGGTCGCCGCCGTAGGTGCCGGAGTAGAACGCAGACAGGCTTTCGATGCTGATCAGCACGACGTTGAGGCGGCGTTCGGGCCGGTCGGCGACGATGTCGCGGGTGATGTCGAACGGGTCGTCGCTGACGAAGCGCGCATCGGGTGTCGCCAGCAGCGTGCGCAGGCGCGCGAACGCCTGTTCCGGCGGTACGGTGCGGTAGAACTTCGGATAGGACAGTTCGCTGGCGCGGAACGCGGCGAAGAACTCGTAGATGCCGTTGCCCGCGAGCTGATTCACGTACTCGTTGGTGCTGCGCTCCTTGTGGTCACTGCGCACCGCGAACGAGACGGCGACCGTCGCGAGCAGCCACAGGGCGACGAACGCGCTGCGGCCGCCGAAGGTCGAGGTCGTGTCGGGAATCGACCGCCAGCGCCGGGCCACCCGCAGCAGGCCGAGGCTGGCCGCGAACAGCACGGCCAGCAGCGCGCCGACCGGATACGACTCGCGGATGTTGCCGACGACCTCGTTCGTGTAGACCAGATAGTCGACCGCGATGAAATTGAAGCGCGTCTGGAATTCGTCCCAGAACGTGTATTCCGCCGCGGCAACGAACAGCAGCGCGAACACGAGCGCGAACAGCAGCGCGCCGAGGGCGCGGCGGCCGGCCGTGGTCGCGTGCCAGCGACGTGGCATCAGCCAGAGCCAGAGCAGCAGCGGCCAGGCGAAGTACAGCAGCGTCACGAGGTCGTAGGCGAAGCCCACGCCGGCGACATAGAGCCAGTTGCCGGGCGTCGCGGGCACGCCTTCGCCGGTGGCGAGGAGCAGGATCAGGCGCGTGGCGGCGGCGAGCGACAGGAACAGCACGGCAAACCAGGCCAGCGGGCGCAGCCGCGGCCAGACGGACGACAGAAGCACGGATTCACCTCGGCTGGAGGGCGGCCGTCGGGCCGCATCCGCACAGCCTGCCGGCCATGATGTAATGCCGGCTCAGGCATTTCTCAGCTTCGCGTTAAATCCCACGAAGTGCGGCAATCTAGCGCCGTTTCCGTTCAGACTTCCGCGTATGAGCCGACCCCGCCGCCTGCTGCTGATCGAGGACCAGCACGACATCGCCGCCAACATCTGGGACTACCTGGAGCGGCGCGGCTACGCGCTCGACCATGCGGCCGACGGCGAAGCGGGCCTCGCGGCTGCACTGCGCGGGCGCTTCGACCTGATCGTGCTCGACCTCGGCCTGCCGCGGCTCGACGGTCTGGCTCTGTGCCGGCGGCTGCGCGAGGCAGGCCAGTCGACCCCTATCCTCATGCTGACGGCGCGCGACACCCTCGAGGACAAGCTGCGTGGATTCGCCGAAGGCGCCGACGACTATCTCGTGAAGCCGTTCGCGATGCGCGAGCTCGAGGCGCGCATCAACGCCGTGTTCCGCCGGGGGCGCTCGACCGGGGCGGTACTCACGGTCGGTGCGCTGCGGTACGAACGCAGCGCCCGCCGCGCCGTCTATGGCGCGCGCAGCGTCGCACTGACGCACACGCAGTCCGTACTGCTGGAGCTGCTCATGCGCCGCGCGCCACAGATCGTGTCGCACGCGGAACTCATCGCCGCGGTCTGGGGCGAGGAGGGCGGCGACAGCGCGGCGCTGCATACCCACGTCTATGAGCTGCGCAAGCTGATCGGTGCGACGCCGGCACAGAGCCCCATCCGCAGCGTACGCGGCCTCGGCTATCGGCTGGAGGCGGACTGATGCTCGAACGAATGCCGTTGCGCCGGCGTGTCGCGCTGGCCTGCGCGACACTGGGTCTGCTGCTGAGCGTCGCGTTCGCGGCCGCAGCGGTGCGCCTTGCCGAGGACTACGAGGAAATTCTCGTCACCGAATTCCTGCGCGGTCAGGCGCACGACTACGCCGAGCGTCTGCGCGGCGATCCGCACGCGCCACTGCCGCGCACCCAGCAGCTCAGTGGCTACCTGCGGCGTGGCGACGGCAGCGCGGATCTGCCGCCGGAGCTCGCTGCGCTGGCTCCGGGCATCCACGAAATCGACGAACAGGGCCGGCACGCGGGTGTATTCGATACGGTGGCAGGGCGCCTGGTCTTCGTCATCGACATCAGCGCGATCGAAGCGCTGGAGCATTACCTGAACCTGTTCGCCGCGGCGGTGGTGGTGCTGGGTACGCTGCTCGGCGGCTGGAGTGGCTGGCTGCTGGCCGCGCGCGCCGTCGCGCCGGTGCGCCGGCTCGCGGATGCGGTCGATGCGTTGCCGCTGCGTGCCGAGGCGACGGCGCTGTCGCGTCTCGTGGGGGCCGATGAACTCGGCCGCCTTGCCCAGGCCATCGATGCCTACCAGGCGCGTCTGGTCGAGGCGGCCGCGGCGGAACGCGCGTTCTTCGCCGACGCCAGCCACGAGCTGCGTACCCCTATTGCAGTCGTGAAGGGCGCCGTCGACGTGCTGGCGGACGATCCCGTCACCGATGCGGCACAACGCCGGCGGCTGGCCAGGCTCGAGCGCGGCGTCGACGAACTCGCCGATCTGATGGAAGCCATGCTCGGACTCGCGCGCCGCCGGGATTATCCGTCCAGCGCGTTCGATGCCGCCGCGTTTCTCGACGAAGCCGTGGCGCCGGCACGCGTCGCAGCGACGGACACCCTGCGCGTCGAGATCGACGCGGCCGGTACGCTGTTGCAGCCGCGGGCGCCGGCGCTGGTCGTGGTGCGCGGTCTGCTGCGCCGTCTGGTGCCGCCGCTCGTGGCGGGCCTGCTCCAGGTCAGCGCCGACGCGGTGCGGATCGTGCTCACGTTCACGCCGGCGGGCGGCGGCGATGCGCGGCCTGCGCCGCTTCGCGTCGAAACCGGCGACAGCGCGCTGACCCCGACCCTGATCGGTCGTTTCGCCACCTATCTCGGCTGGCAGATCGAGGAAGCGGCGATCGGCGGCGGGGGCAGGCGCGTCATGCTGCGGTTTTGCCGGCCCGGCGATGATTGAACGTTTTTTTGTATAAAAATATCGGCGAGGGTGTGCCGTACTTACACCACGGCATGCTCGTCGATGCCCGCGCCGCTGACCGTGGCGGCACCGTCGAGCCAGGGCAGTACCGCCGCGTGGATGCGCTCCTCGCCCCGTCTGCCCGTGGCCGCCGCCGTCGTGAACGGAAACACGGCGTCGGGCGACCGGGCGTGCAGCTGCTGCCACAGAGTGATGGCGAACCCGGACGCGACGACCTGACGCCGGCCGCCGGGGCTGGCGATCGAATAGACCTGCCGTTCGCCGCGCAGCGGCGACAGCGCATCGGCGACGTTATTGGCGAACAGGGCCAGACGCGGCTGAGGATCGGCCGACAGTACGCGGCCCAGGCGCAGGCCATGACGATCCAGGTCCTGCAGGCGGGCCGGCGGCAGGTCGAGCCGCCGTGCCTTGTCGCAGGCCTCCTCACGCCAGGCGGCATCGGCGAGGTTGCCGCGCTCGCGCGCGAGTTCGCTGGAAGCCACGAGACAGGCGGCGGCAAGGGTACGCGCCAGCGTCGTCGCCATCGTGACGGCAGCGTCGGACGTGTAGTCGATACCGAGCATGGCCAGCGCGTCGGCGAAGCCGACGATGCCGAGCCGCGGCGGACTTTCTGCGCGGCAGCCGGTGGCCAGGACGTTGTCGATCACGCGCACTGCCAGTGCCACCGTTGCCGCCAGTGCATCGGCACGCAGTGATGCCTTGGGGGTGAAGGGCTGTGATACGAAGGCTGCGAGGTTGATGCCGGCGACGAGCCGGTCGACGGGCCAGGTAAAGTCGTCCCGCCCGGCGCCGGCGACGATGCGCGCGTCGACGAGCAGGCGCCAGCTGGCCAGTGCCTCGAACAGCCCTTGCTCGTGCGAGGCCGGCGAGACGGGCTCCAGCGCGCTCAGCGCGCGTGCGACGCGTGACCAGGTCGCTTCGATGGTGATGTCGCGCAGCTCATTGCCTTCGCGCCACCGGAACCAGGCGTCCCAGGCTTCGACCGCGGCCGGATCGACGAAGGGAATCGCCGTTGCCTGCGCGCCAGTGCGGTAGTGCTCATAGTCCATGGCCGGACTATGTGGCCGCGCGATCGCTGTGATCTTGAGCCAGATCAATGTGAGTGGTGTTACCCACTGTTACTCAGCGTTGCCGGTGCGTGGTCGTGGCGTGCAGGGCGGTGGCTAGGCTGTGTCCCGTACCCGCCGAACGCCAGCCCTGGAGCCGCCATGAACGCCTCGCACACTGCCGCCATTGCTTCACCGATCGCCCCGGCGCCGCGCCTCGTCGACAATTCGCTCGACATCGCTGCCGTGTCGACGCACGTGGCGGCAATCCGTCGTCGCTTCGAGGCCGGGCAGTACATCTACCGCGCGGGCCAGCCGTTTCGTGCCGTGTTCTACGTGCAGGCCGGCTTCCTGCGCCGCAGCGTCGCGACCGCCGACGGCCGCGAGCAGGTCACCGGCTTTCCGATGCCCGGCGATCTGGTCGGTGTCGAATCGATCGGCAGCACCCAGTACACCGTCGATGTGGTCGCACTCGACCACTGCGAAGTCATCGAGCTGCCGTACCCCGCCGTCCTCAATGCCTGCGCGGCGATGCCGTCGCTGCACTCTGCGCTGACCCACGCCCTGGCCCAGGAACTGCGCCGCGACCAATACTGGATGCTGAGCCTCGGAACGCTGAGCGCCGAACAGCGCGTGGCGGCGTTCCTCGTCGACATGGCGGCGCGTCATCGCGCGCTGGGGTTCTCCGCCAGCCACTTCGTGCTGCGCATGAGCCGGATCGACATCGCGAGCTTCCTGGCGCTCAAGCACGAGACCGTGACGCGCGCCCTGTCGCAGCTTGCGGCCAGCGGCGTCATCGTGGTGGACCGGCGCGAGATCCGCATCGCCTGTGCCGCGCGTCTGGCCGACTGCGCCAGCGGCGGCGCACCCGTGCAATCCCCGCGTGGCGTGTCGCTGCGCTCAGTCGCGCCGGTCAAGCGCAGCGCGTGAGGCGCTGGCCAGATCCTGCTTGCGATACGGCTTTCGCAACAGCGGAAACTCGTGCGGCGTATCGGCGCTGCCCAGTTCGTAGCCCGACGTGAGCAGCACGGGGAGGTCCGGGCGCAACTCGCGTGCCGCCAGTGCGAGCTGTATGCCACTGGCGCCGCTGCCGAGCACCACGTCGCTGAACAGCAGCGAGATGCCGGTATCGGTCTGCAGCATCCGGAGCGCCTGCTCGGCATCGGCGGCTTCGCGAACGGCATAGCCGAGCGAGCGCAGGAATGCCACGGCAATCCCGCGCACTTCCGGCTCATCCTCGACCACGAGCACGGTTTCGCTGCCGCGCAATTCGCGTGCCGGCGCGGTGCCTTGCGTGCTCGTCGCGGCGGATGGCGCCATCGGCAGGATCAGGTCCATCTGCGTGCCGTAGCCGAGACGGCTCTGTGCCAGCACCTGGCCGCCGGACTGCTTGACGAAGCCATAGACCATGCTGAGCCCGAGCCCGCTGCCCTTGCCCGATTCCTTGGTCGTGAAAAACGGCTCGAACGCTCGCGCGAGCACGTCGGGCGGCATGCCCAGACCCGTGTCCACGACGCGGAAGCGGATATAGCGGCCGGCCGGCAACGCGTCGGCGTCGGTTGCGTCCAGCGTGTCGAGCGTGCCCGCACTGATCGTCAGGCGACCGCCGCGAGGCATGGCGTCGCGCGCGTTGAGCGCGAGGTTCAGCAGCGCACCTTCGAGCTGCGCCGGATCGGCGAATACCGGCGGCAGGTCTTCGGCGCATTCGATCTGCAGCCGTATGGTTTCGCCGAGCGTGCGCTCGAGCATGCGGCCGAGCTCGCGCAGCAGTCCGGTCGGCGCCACCGCATCCGGGCTCAGGCGCTGGCGCCGTGCGAACGCGAGCAGCTTGCGCGTCAGCTCGGCGCCGCGGCCGACCGCGCGCAGCGCGCGCGCGATCGCGTCGCCCGCTACCGGGTCGCGTGCAACCAGGTCTTCCAGCAGCTGCAGGTTGCCCGAAATCACGGTCAGCAGATTGTTGAAGTCGTGCGCGATGCCGCCGGTCAGCTGGCCCACGGCCTCGAGGCGTTGCGAGTGCGTCAATTGTTCCTGTGCGGCGTGGCGCAGCGCGGCGGTCGCCAGCAGGTTGGCCACCATGCCCAGGAAATGTTCGGCGTCACGGTCGAAGGATTGCGGTGTGCCCGTCAACACGATCAGCGCACCCAGCGTGCGCTGGTGTTCGAGGATCGGAAGGATGCGCCCGCCCCGGATGCCCGATGCCTGGCGCGACGCTGCGTAAGCCTCGTCACCCAGCCAGTCCCCGGGCTCCGGCGGACAATGGCCGGGACTCAGCCGCAACGCGGCACAGACTTCTTCCACGACGCCATCGTTCACGCCGCCCGCCACCGTGCCGAACAGGCGTCCCGGTGGCGGGTCGAACACGACGATGCCGACCGCGCGCGCGCGCAGTGCGTCGAGCACGTGTCGGGAAATCCGTTCGCCGAGCCGGTCGAAATCGCCGATCTCCAGCGCCACTCGGCCGATCTGTGCCGCGTGTGCGTCGAACCGGGCCCGCGCCAGCGCCTGGCGCTGGCGCTGCGTTTCGGAAATGTCGCGGATCGATGCGGCGAACAGCATGTCGCCGCCGCTGCCATTATCAATCGGGCTCAGCGCGATCTCGACCGGAAACTGGCTGCCATCGCGTCGGCGCCCGATCAGTTCCTGTCCGGCACCCATGGGGCGCACGCGTGGGCGCTCCATGTAGCCGGTGCGGTGCGACACATGGCCTTCGCGGACCTGCTCGGGCATCAACAGCTCGACCGGCTGGCCCACGAGCTCGTCCACCGAAAAGCCGAACAGGCGCGCCGCCTGCGGGTTGGCCAGGACCATGCGCCCGTCACGGGCGACGACGATCATCGCGTCCGGTGCCGTCTCGAACAGGGCACCGTACAGCGCGGAGCGCTCGGCACCCGGATTCACGAGCGGTGCTCCACGGCCGGCGCGAACAGATAGCCCGCACCGCGTACGGCCTTGATCAGCGCCGGGCGCTCCGGATCTGTCTCGATCTTGCGTCGCAGCCGGCCGATCTGCATGTCGATCGCGCGGTCATAGGGACCAGCCTCGCGGCCGTGCAGGCTGTTCATCAGCGTGTCGCGCGACAGCACGCGGTTGGGCTGTTCCACGAAGGTGCGCAGCAGTTCGTATTCGCCCGTGGTCAGCTCGATGCTGCGGCCGTCGCGGTCGTGCAAGGTGCGCGCCGACAGATCGAAGCGATAGCCCGCGAAAGCTGCCACGCGGTTGCCAACGGGTGCCGTAGCGACCGGGGCCGGTGTCGCGCGCCGCAACACGCTGCGGATGCGCGCGAGCAGTTCGCGCAGATCGAAGGGCTTGGTCACGTAGTCGTCGGCACCGAGTTCCAGTCCGACCACGCGGTCGACGGCGTCGCCACGGCCGCTGACGATGATCACCGAACCGTGCCAGTGCTCGCGCAGATGCCTCGTCAGGGTCAGGCCGTCCTCGCCGGGCAGGCCCAGATCGAGCAGGACCAGGTCGACACTGTGTTCCGCGAGAACGCGGCGCATCTCGCCGCCGTTGGCGGCCAGGCTCACGCGCAGACCCTGCCGGCCCAGGTAGACCCCGAGCAGGTCGCGGATTTCTTCCTCGTCGTCCACACAGAGGACATGTGGATTCGTTGCTTCCATCGGGGCCGGTCGAGGCGAAGTGGGCTCCATGATAAGCGCGGTCGCAGCGCCGAGGCCATGGCCGGCGCCACCGGCCGGCCCCGGCGCCGCGCGAGCCCAGGGGCAGGCTGCGTAGCGGCGGCCATTGCGCGCCGCGCGATCGGCGCAGCCGTCGGCAGGCCGCGTGGACTGCGACGCGAATCACAGGAACCGGTCGCGGGTGGCGGATATCGGCGCTCTCGCGCGCAACCGTCTGTGGCCCGGTGTCCCGGAACCGGCCGCGTTCAGTTTTCCGGCCCCCGCAACGAGGAATGACCATGTTGGCATCGGCTGCACCCGTGGCTCACCTGTCGCGATACGGCTTCGCCCTGCTCTGTATCGCCCTGTCCGGCAGCATGGCCTGCGTCGCCGCCGAACTCGACATTCCCGCGACGCACCCGCGATTGTGGTTCGGTGATCCGGCGCGTCTCGCCGCCGCACGCGCGTTCTACCCCGCCAATCCGGTCGCGGCCAATAACGCGATGACGGGCGACAACGCCCGCAACCGGGCGCTGCGCGCGCTGATGAGCGGCAACCCGGCCGAGTGCGCGGTCGCGGTGGAATGGGCGATGCGCTTCGATCTGGAGGCGGCCGATGCCAACGGCGACGGCAATGCCGATCCGGGGGCCTGCAACCTGACCAGCGAAGGACGCTACTGCGACCGTGCCCGCTGGGAGGGCGAGCAGGCCATCATGACCTACGACTGGTGCCACAGCAGTTTCACGGCCAGCCAGCGAGCGACCTTCATCGCGCGATGGAACCGCTACATCGGTGCGCTGAACGAAGGGCCATACAACTGGCAGCGCATGCCGGCGAACAACTACTACTGGGGGTTCCTGCGCAACAGTCTGCTCTGGGGCATCGCGAGTCACGGGGAAAACAGTCGCGCGCAGGCGTTCATCGATCACGCGATCGATGCGCGGTACACGCAGACATTCGTGCCGTGGTCGCAGACCTATGGCATGGGTGGGGTTCCGGGGGAGGGGAGCCAGTACGGCGCCTATCCGATCGAGTATTCGACCGTCGCCCTCTGGTCCGCGCGCGATTTCGGGTACGACGCCTACGCGGCATCGCCATACTGGGATCACGCATCGTATTACCTCGCCTATGCCACGAGCCCGGCGCCGACGGTTGGCCCTGCCGGCACGACGTTCGAGGTGTTTCCGTTCAACGACGATCACAATTTCCTGAACGGCGGCAGCGCCCAGAAGCCGGGATACGCCGATCTGCTGGGTGTGCTGATCCTGCGCGACCCGACCTCGGACCGCGCGCGGCACGCGCGTGCCTGGCTGGCGCGAACGGGCACGCAACCCAGCTGGTGGGTGCGGGCAGCGCTGGCGTCGGCCGAAGGCGTGCAGGGCAGCGACGATCTCCCGCTGGATTATCTGGCCGCGGGCTATGCCTTCGTCTATGCGCGCAGCGACCGTACCGCGGCCGCGACGTCGACGTTGCTCGAACTCGGCGCGCTGGGCAGCCAGTTGCGCGGTGGGCTGGAACATGATGGACGCGAGGCCGGCGCGTTCCAGATCTGGCGCAAGTCCCGCTGGTTGAGTCGCGAGTCGGTCGGCTATCGCGGTTCCGACTACGTGCGCGGCTGGAACAACGGTGGCGCCACGAGTGCCGAGCATCCGGTCGCGCACAATACCGTATTGTTCGAAGGCAACGGTCAGATCGGCGCCTTTCACGCGCAGCCGCGCCTGCTGCGTCTGCAGACCGCACCGCGGTTCACGTATGCGGCGGTGGATCTGCGTGACAGCTACCGGTCCCAGGCCACGACGGTGCCGCCGGCGCAGTGCTGGCTGGCGCGCGACGACTGGCCGTTCGCCGACCGCGTGGTGCGCGAATTCATCGCCCTGCGGCAATGGAGCGTGCTGCTCGTGGTCGACCGCCTGCGCGCGAGCAGCGATTCGCTGCTGCCGGTCTATGCGTCGCCCTGCGTCACCGTCAGTTACACGCCGCTCGCCGCCACCGCCGTGCGCAAGACCTTTCTGCTGCACGTTCCCGCCGAGCCCGAGGTTTCCGGCCGGCGCGTGACTGCCGTCTCCGGCGACCAGGCGATCGACGCGCATCTGCTGCTGCCGGCTGCATCACTGCCGCGCATCGTCGACGAGCGCAGTTGCTCCGGCTGCGCGCGCGGCCAGTTCCGCCTCGAAGTGGATGACTCGGGTACGGCCGATACCGTATTCCTGCACGCCCTTCATACGCGCGATGCGTCCGTGGCACCGCTGAGCGCCACGGTGACCACGGCGGCCAGTCAGTGGACGGTCGCCCTGACCCGGGCCGACGGCAGCCGCGCGACCGTGCGCCTTCCGACCGGGCTCGATGTAGGTCCGGCCTCGGTGCAGTTCGACGACGAACCGGCCGAGTCGCTGCACGGCGGCGTACAGGGCATGCACATAGTGGCGCAAGGTCCGGTCTGGGAGGCGCTGACCGACACGATCTTCGCCAGCCGCTTCGACGTGACGCCGTGAGGCCGCTGTTCGTGCTGGTTTTCCTGTTCGCACACGCGGGTGCGGTGCCGGCGGCGACCCATCAGGTCGGGCCGCAGCGGCCCTTCGCCACGTTGCAGGCGCTGCTCGGCGCGGTGACGCTGGGCCCCGGCGACAGTGTCGAGGTCGATGGCGGACAGACCTACCCCGGTGGCGTCGTGGTCACGAGCCGCGGCACGCCCGAGGCCCCGGTCGTGATTCGCGGCATTCCCGTCAACGGACAGATGCCGAGCCTGTCCGGCGGCACCAACACCATCGAGTTCCGCGGCGCGCGCGATGTCGTGCTGGACGGCTTCGACGTGACGGGCGGCAGCAGCCGTTGCGTGTTCAACGTCGGGCACCGCATCACGGTGCGCAATGCGCTGATCCACGATTGCCCGTCGCACGGCATTCTCGGCGCGGACAACGACTCCGGCTCCTTCATCCTCGAATTCAGCGAAGTGCGCAGCTGCGGCTCCGGAACACAACGGCATCCGCTGTACATGCAGACCGATGAAGTCGCGCATCCGGGTGCGGTGGTGCGGATCCGTCACAACTACATCCATTCGGGCAATGGCGGCAATCTGCTCAAGAGCCGTGCGGAACGCACCGAAGTCCACTACAACTGGTTCCAGGGCGCGCGCTATCACGAGGTCGAACTGATCGGACCGGACGCGTTCACACAGCAGCCGGGATGGTCCGAGGATCTCGTGCGCGAGGATCACGAAATGGTCGGCAACGTGATCGTGCATACCAACACCGAGTTCGGCTCGCTGGTGCGGCTCGGTGGTGACGGCACGGGTCAGAGCAACGGCCGTTACCGCCTCGTGCACAACACGTTCGTCGCGTCCGCGGGCAGTACCGCATTGCGGCTGTTCGACGGTATCGAGTCCATCGAGCTCCACAACAACGTATTCCATCGGCCGGGGTCGGGCGCGTTCGCGCTGATGTCGAGTGGTGACGTGAACTGGACGCAGGGGGAACAGGTGGCGGGGACCAACAACTGGATACGGCAGGGCACGACGGGAATTCCGTCAGCGCTGCAGCAGACTCGCCTGGGCAGCGACCCGCAGTTCGCTGATCTCGCCCAGCTCGATCTGCATCCAGCGAGCGCGGCGAGTCCGCTGCACGACCAGTCCGCCGTCAACCCGGGCCCGGTCAACGGCTTCGCGTTTCCGGGTCCGCTGGCCTTGCCGCCGGCCTTCTCGCCCCGGCGCGCGCGCCACGCTGCGCCGCTGTCGCGGCCATCGAACGGCATACCCGATATCGGCGCGCTGGAATACGGTGTGCCCGACCGTGTGTTCGCCGATCGCTTCGAGTAGCGCCGCCGTTGATCGCGTGCCGGTGGCGGGAATCTGCGCGCCTGGACGCAATCATGGACTTCCACGCCCACACGGACTTCGTCGCGATGAAAATTCGGCAGCATGCATGGGCCCTCGTATTCCTGGCAGGCAGTTCCCCTGCATGGGCGGACGGGGCCTTTCTGGCGGCGCGCGTCGGCAGCAGTGACCTCGAGGCAGAGTCCGGCATACCGGATGGTTTCGGTAACGCGAGCGGCTATCGTGTCGCCGGCGGGTATCGCTGGGGGGCGTTCGGCATCGAAGCGGGCTACACGAACCTGGGCTCGGCGAGTGACCTGTTCACCGCATCCACCGGCCCGCTGCAGACGCGGGAACTGGAACTCGACGGCTGGACCCTGGGCGTCCATGGACGATTCCGTCTTTCCGAACGCTGGCATCTGCTCGCGCGCGGCGGCCTGTTTCGCTGGAATTCCGATCTCGACCTCGGTCTGAATGGAGACCATGCACATTTCGACGACTACGGGACCCGCTGGTATGCAGGTGTGGGAATCGGTGTCGACATTGGTCGGCGTTTCAGCGTGACGCTCGATGCCGATCGCTATGAAGCCGAACCGGATGGCCGAGGCGTCAGCGCCAACGTCGTTTCGCTGGGCGCGGAGATCCGGTTCCAGGGCAATTGAAAAGTCCACGATGCGTAGTTTTTGCAGAACTTTGCCGCCCGAAAGGACACCAATCTCCGCGCGGACCAATTCCATCCGTGCCGATCTGTCTCCCCCTTCCTGCACGCAGGCGTCCGGCAGTTTCCGGCGCTCATTCCCCGTCTTCGCTCTGAGCGCAGGGGGCCGCATTGCTGCGTCGCACACTAATGCACAAGGAAGCTTTGATCATGAGCCACGCAAGTTCTGCAACAACGTCTGCAGCCCTGAGACCTCTCCGTCGCGTGCGGTCGAAGTGCATGCGCAATGCCTGTCTCGTCGCGCTGCTGGCAACCGCATTGCCGGCCGCCGCGGTCCACGTTGATCCCCAGGGCGCCGGGCAGGTCCTGCTGTTTCCCTATTACACGGTGAACGACCAGCAGCAGACGGTGCTTTCGATCGTCAACACCACCGGCCGTGCCAAGATCGTCGAGGTCAGCTTCCGCGAGGCATTCAACGGCCGGTCCGTGTTGCGCATGGATGTCGTCCTGTCGCCACGCGATACCTGGACAGCCACCGTCTTCGAGCAGGAGTATCTGGGAGCCCGCGTCCCGGCGTTGTTCGTGCGCGACGAAAGCTGCACGGTGCCGCTGCGGTACGAGTGGGAGGGCACGGCCGTCAACCCGAGCTTCCGGGTGTTCCGGCAGTTCGACTATTACGACGGCCTTTCCGGTGATGGTGGCCCGGTCGGCGATGCACGTCTGCGCGAGGGCTATTTCCATGTCGTCGAGCGTGCGGAACTGACCGGCGATCTGGCCGGTGCCGCCCGTGTTCGCGCGTGCGAAGTATTCGCGAATCTGCGTGAAATCGCGGCGAATTCGCAGGTTTCGTCGCCGGGTGGTGGGCTCCGCGGCAACTTCGCCGTCATCAACGTCGGAGAGGGGACCTTGCTGGGCGGCTCTGCGACCGCGATCGAGGCGTTCTCGACCACGCCGCTGCTGTCGGAAACCGCTGATCCGCGCACGTTCGATGCGCTGGCGGCGGTCAACGACGGCGGATCGCCGATCACGGCGCAATTGTTCGTTAACGGCAGATTCGCTGAATTGACGTTTCCGCCGGAGCGAGCCGTGGATGCCCTGTCCGCTGTGCTGATGACGGAACACGTGTCCGGTGACGTGACCCGGGAGGCCAGGTTGGGCAGTAGTACGGACTGGGTGATCACCGCACCGACGAAGCGCTTCCATACCGATGCCACGCGCGCAAGATCGCAGCTGGCGCCCTTTGCGAGCCTGTTCAATACGGCCAACCCGGCCGGATCGTGCTCGCCGTTCGTGCCCCGTCTGTACGATCGCGAAGGACAGGCGACCGTTCTGGTGCCCGAGTCGCCCCATCCCTCGGCGCCGCGCGTGCTTCCGCAATTCGCCTTGTGTCATGTGACCGACACCGTGAGCTTTCAACCGGAGCGTGGCGCCGATGAACTGGCGTCACCCGTGCTCGGTTCGTGGGTAAACACGCACGTCGGTGATCCGCGAACGACCGTCGAGGCGGGTTCGCTCACATTGACGCTCGGCAGTGACGGCGAAAGGCACAGCTTCCTGCCGCCGGGTCTGGCGGGGCCGGGACTGCGGGGGCTGCCGGTGATCGGCTTCGAGGCGACCCGGTACATCAACGGCAACGTGACGCCGGGCGTGCTCGCGAACTACACCGTGGGCCGTGCACTGATGTCATCGACGCGCTGCACCGATGACGCCGGCGGCATCATCGGGTGCCCCTGAACCCTCATCGACGCGAGCCATGCAAAGCCTGCGCAGCCGCATCTATCTGTTCCTGCTGAAACACCGGCACTGGCTGCGCCTGCAGCGCAGGCCGCGGGCGATCGACGCCAGCACGTCGGTGCCGGCGCTGCGGCAGCGTGCGGATGCGTCGTCATCCCGGTTCGGCCGTGTTCCTTCCGATGTGCACGTACAGCCGGTGACGATCGCCGGCTGTTCAGCCGAATGGATAGTGCCGGCGCAGGCGGGCCGGCAAGGCGTCCTGCTGTATTTCCACGGCGGTGGCTACGTGATGGGATCGTTGCAGTCGCATCGATCCGTGATTGCCAGGATCGCACGGGAATGTGGCGTCGCGGCATTGCATTTCGACTACCGTCTCGCCCCCGAGCATCCGTTTCCCGCCGCCCTCAACGATGCAATGGCCGTCCATGCAGCATTGCGCGCCCAGGGCCATGCTGCCGCATCGATTGTGTTCATGGGCGACTCTGCGGGTGGCGGGCTATGCCTGGCGACCTTGCTCGCGTTGCGCGATCTCGGCCTGCCCATGCCGGCGGGCGCCGTCGCTCTGTCGCCGTGGACCGACCTGACCTGCTCGGGGCCTTCGTACCGGCGCCGGGATCCACTGGCGCCGCCGGGGTCGTGGCAGACCTTCGCGCGGTACTACGCTGCCGGAACCGATCCCGCCACGCCGTGGATTTCCCCGTTGCACGCTGCGCTGGATGGCCTCCCACCGCTGCTGATCCACGTCGGCGAATGCGAGTCCATGCTCGATGACTCGGTGCAGTTTGCAGACCGGGCGGCAGCTGCCGGCGTCAGCGTGCAGCTGCGCACCGGGCGCGGCATGATGCATTGCTATCCGCTGTTCGCGCCGCGCTTCCCCGAAGCGGTGGCCGCGCTGCGCGAGACCGCGGCCTTCGTGCGCAGGGTACTCGCGGGCGACCAGGAGGCCGGGGACGGGCGGTGCGTGGTTGCTCCGCGCTCCGCATGAATCGGCTGCCTGCTGCCGCCGTTGCGCGGCATCGCGGCGCGTGACCACGGCTGGTCATGGCGCCTGGGTTACGCCGGTTGCATGTCCAGACGCGCCGAGAGCCAGCCGCGCGTCGTCATCCATTCCCGTTCCACCGTACGCACTGAAAGTCCCAGCGTCTGTGCCGTTTCGAGGGTGCTGAGTCCCAGGAAATAACGGCATTCGACCACGCGTACGCCGCGTGGATTGATCGATTCCAGTGCCTGGAGTGCAGCGTCGACTGCAGCAAGCCGCACGGTTTCGCGCTCGTCGGCGGCAATGGCGTTGCGCTGTTCGTCAGAAACCGAGTCCCGCTCTACGTGATGGAGTTCACGCAGGTGCTTGCGGGCGAAATCGCAGATGAGCTGGCGCATCATCTTGGCGGCGAGGTTCAGGAAATGACTGCGGTTCTGCGCCGTGGCCGATGCGCTGCGCAGCAGGCGCAGGCAGGTCTCGTTGACGAGGGACGTGGTATTCAGTGTCATGTTTGCGCGGTTCCTGCCCAGGCTGCGCCGGGCCACGCCGCGCAATTCCTGGTACAGCCGCGCAATCATGGCGTTCATCGCAGCCTGATCACCGGGGGCGATGGCCGGGCCTGCCGTTGCGCTTTCCATGAAAACTCCCCTGAGGCGTGTGTCGCCGGTAGCGGAACGTGATTTCGAGGGTGCGGGTCGCCTGCGCCCCGACGCTGCTGACGGGTGACTAACCATCGGCGGCGGGAATGCCCTGAAGGGCATTCCTGGCAACGGAAAGTTCCTTGCGCAGTTGAATTTCCAGGCGGCGATACAACCGGCGCGCGAGCGATGAGGTATCGGGATCGGCCTTTTCCGCCGCGGCCAGTGCCTGGGCCGACGCATCGACCTGACCTTGTCGCAGCAGGCAGCGCCCGCGTATCAGCCAATAGATGAACCAGCGGCCAGTTGCTTCTTTTTCGATCTGTTCGGCAATGACGTCGAGATTCGCCATCGCGGGTTCGGCGCCGCCGGCGAGGCATTCGGCATGAGCCAGCATCAGGCGCGTCCAGACCACATACGGATGTGCGTCGGGATGATCGATGCGCCGTTGTTCCACGGCGGCCTGGAGTACACGTACCGCTTCCGGGAACTTGTGCGTTTCGATGAGGGCCGCCGCGTAGTCCTGGCCCACGCTGAGTCCGATGAAACGCCGGTCCAGGTGCGACAGGGTCCGATAGGCCGGCTCCAGGTGGTCGAGTGCCACCTGGATGTCCGTGTCATCGACGGCCCAGCGGACCAGGAAGCCGCCCAGCACACTGTGCGCCTGTGCCACTTCGATCGACTCGGCCGGAAAGGCCGCCGCGGCGGCGTCCATCGTTGCCTGCAGCTGCAGTCGTGCCGCGTCGATGTTTCCCTGTGTCGCTTCGATCTCGGCCATGACGCCGGCCAGCGTCGTAGTCAGGGCATGGCCGGGGCCGTAGATGGTGTCGAAGATCTGCCGGGCGCGTTGCAGATCGCTCAGCGCACCGGGATCTTCCTCGTGTTTCCAGCGGAAATGGCCGCGCCGGTGCAGGACGCGCGCGAGCTCCGATGAAGTGGACAATGCGGCATCCGCGGTATCGATCAGCCGGGTGGCGAAACCGGTGATGTCGTCGAGCCGGCCTTCGCGCTCCAGCAGATACATCTGCTGTCGTCCCAGTCGAAGGGCGGACAGCGACCGCGCGTCGATGCCGGCCTCCCGGTGCAGGCGTTCCGCCACGCCAAGGCTCTGGCGGAAGGCGTCGAGCGACGATGTCGCGCCGACGCAGCGGGCAAGCAGCGTTGCAAGGCGCGCGCGGGACTCGAGTGACGCCTGAGTACCAGCGCGGTCGAATTCGGCGGCCGTGGCCGATATCAGCTGGTTCGCGCGCACCGGGCCGTCCATGCCGGTGTCGAAATAGGCATCGGTCAGCGCTTCGAGCGCCGCCACGCGCGTCGCTGGCGACGCTTGCATCTGCCAGGTGCGTGCAGCGGCCGCGTCGAGGCGGTCCAGTGGCGACGTCATGGCCGTGCTCGCCGGTTCCTGCATCAACGCGCGCGACAGAAACGCCCGCCCGCCCTGGGCCAGCTGGATCTCGACCGCGAGCCTCGCGGCAGCGGCCTGCCGGGCCGTCCGGTTGAGATAGGTTCCGCCGACGATCACGAGCAGCGCGGCGACGACGGCAGAAACAGCGAAGGGGCGGGAGCGGACCAGCAGTTGCAGCCGTTGCCAGCGCGTGAGTCCGCCCGCGCGTGCCGGGCGATGACGTGACGCGCGCGCGAGGTCGTCGGCCAGCTGCGATGCGCACGCGAAGCGCTGGCTCGGGTCGTCCGCGCACGCCCGGGCCACGACGGTTTCCAGATTGCGGCGGGCGATCGCCGGCAGCGGTGTGGTCGTCACGGGCGAATGCGGATTCACCGGCTCCAGCAGCAGCTCGCGGACCAGCAGCCCGAGCTGGTAGATGTCCGAATGCACGGTCACGTCGCCGCCGGCGATCTGCTCGGGACTGGCAAACGCTGCCGTCCACGCGGGAGTGGAGGATCCACCGCTGCCGCGCAGGTCGCGGGCGATACCGAAATCGATGATGCGCGGATTGCCGTCACGGTCGACCAGCACATTCGACGGCTTGATATCCCCATGCACGAGGCCCAGTTCGTGCGCCTGTCCGATCGCCGTGCAAACCGATTGCAGCAGGCCGAGTCGTGACCGCCAGTCGAGATGCCTGTCGCTCGCGTAGCGGTCGATCGGCAGGCCGTCGACGAATTCCATGGCGAACCAGTGCGTGCCGTCGGTCACTCCCGCATCGAAGATGCGGGCGATGAACGGATGGCTCAGGCGCGCCAGATGATCGCGCTCGTGCCGGGCCGCATCCGCCGCCGCGCCGTTCCGCGCAACCTTGATGGCCACGGTCTGCGAGAATGCGCCGTCGCAGCGCTCGGCACGATAGACCAGCGAACTCCCACCCCGTCCGATCAGCGCGCCGATGCGATAAGGCCCGAGCCGGCTGCCAGGCAACAGCACCGCGCCCGCATCATCCGCACACGCCGACGCAGCGGGACTGGTGGCGCCGTACCAGTGCAGAGCGCCGCCCGTCACGAAATCTGTGATGTCATTCACACGGTTCTCCGCGTTTCATGCCGCCGGATGAGTACGCGGAAACGTGTGTGGGCTGAGGAAGCGAACATGGCCACGAAAATCGCGCGCTCAGGGCAGGCGCGCGGTGTCGCTCTGCGATCGCGTGTCGACAGTGCGCAATCACATCGACCGTGACGCTGGCGTCATCGGGACGCAGGCGGTCCACGGCACGGTATCGGTGTTACCTTACGGGCTGGCACGCGCTTCGGCTTCGGCCAATGCGCGACGAGGCCCGCGATGCGCACGCGCAGCGGACCGGACGATATCCCGATGGCGGTGCCCGCCGGCAATTCCGGAGGCGCCGCGGAAAGACTGCGCGGAGGACCCATTGGCCGCGAGCGCCATTCCTGATGACGTGCGACGCTTCATCCTGTCGCACGCGTTGACCGTACCTGATGTGGAAGCGCTGCTCGCGCTGCGTGCTGCCGGGGATGCCGGATGCGATGCGGGATTCCTGGTGTCGCGACTCTATGTGCCGCCGCCGCGCGTCGACGCGATCACGGCGAAGCTCAGGGAATTGCAGATCATCGAGCCGGCTGCGGACGGTGCCGCGTTCGTCTATCGGCCCGCGTCCGATGAGTTGACGCGCGTGCTCGACGCGCTGGTGACGTGCTACGTGCGCAACCTGGTGCAGGTAACGCATCTGATCCATTCCGCCGAAACCAGGGCGGCCCAACGGTTTGCCGACGCCTTCCGGATTCGCAAGGAGACATGAATGAGCAGTGTCGTCTACGGTCTGTGCGCGCTCACGGCGCTCGCGTGCGCCATCCTGCTGCTGCGCGCCTATGCCACGTCACGCAGTTCCTTGCTGCTGTGGAGCGCCCTGTGCTTCACCGGACTCATGGCCAGCAACGTGTTGCTCGTCGTGGACAAGCTGCTGGTGCCCGGCGTCGACCTGCGCGCCGCGCGGCTCGTCGTCACCGCAGTTTCCATGGTGCTGCTGCTGTACGGGCTCATTTACCGGAGCGAGTGAAACTGCCATGGTCGTCTTTCTCGCCGGTGCGATCGCGATGGCATCCTTCGTCGCAGGACTCGTGTTCCTGCGCTTCTACGAGCGCACGCTGGATCGCATCTTCCTCTTCTTCGCGGGCTCGTTCTGGCTCGATGCCTTCGGCCGCACCCTCGAGGTCGCCCTCGATTTTTCCGACGAGAACAGCGGTTCCATCCTGTACGCGCTGCGCATCGTGGCCTACGGGCTGATCCTGGTGGGAATACTGGACAAGAATCGGCCGAACTCGTCGCGCTGAGCTGAATTGCGACGCGGCGCTGCGGGACTGGCCCGAACAGCAGTTGCAAGGTATGGGCCGATTCGTGCTCCTGCCGATTGCCTCGCCGTGCCGGCCGTACGCGGGACCCGGCAACGTGTTGCGCTACCGCCGCGGGGCGGGTGTCTGCAGCGTGAGCGGCCTCCACGGCAACATGGACCGAGTGGCCCATGGAGCCTGTCGATGATGTCGAGGTCATCGGCGCGACGGGTCTTGCAAGCGCGCTCGAAACGCGCATATAGTTGTCACATGCAACCTAAATCAGCCCCGTCCTCATGCCGCACTGCCGGTTCCACCACGGCTGAACTGCTGGCCGATGCGGCCGCCCTGCACGCGGCGGTGTCCGATCTGGTACGCGTCTACCAGTTTCGCGATCGCGACAAGATCTGCTGTCACGATATTTCGGTGACGCAGTGCTATGCGCTGGAGGCGCTGGTGCAGCAGGGTGCCATGCGCAGCCAGGCGCTTGCCGAACGCCTGCTGTTGGACAAGAGCACGACGACCCGGGTCGTGGACGCGCTGGAGCGCAAGGGTTATGTCGAGCGGCATGCGGATGCGGTGGATGCGCGGGCGCTGTCGCTGCAGGTCACGCGCAGCGGGCGTGCGCTGTACGAAACCATCCATCGCCAGCTGATTGCGCAGCAGGCCGAACTCGTCGCTGACATCGACCCTCAGATGCGCGCGACGGCCACCGAGGTGATCCGCCGTCTGGCGCGCGCCGCCGAAGCGCGCTTTGTGTCCGGCGTCAGCGTCGGTGAATGTGCGCCGGGCGCCGGTTGCGGGCCCACTTCCTGCGGTTGATTTTTTTTGCCCATTTAGTTGCCACTGACAACATATCCGCCATGGCCATTCCCCAGATCCGAGCTGCTGTCCAGGACGACGCCAACGCCGTCACGGCGATCTACAACCAGGGCATCGCTGCGCGATCCTCGACCTTCGAAACCGCCCCGCGCGATGTCGACGATATCCGCGCGCGCCTGCGTGATCCGGAATTTCCGATGCTCGTGGCCGTCGGCGCGGACGGCACTGTCGTCGGATGGGCCGGCCTCGGTCGTTACCGGCCGCGCGCGTGCTACGCCGGCATTGCAGAGTTTTCGATCTATCTCGATGAATCGGCGCGTGGCCGCGGCATAGGGCGCGTGCTGCTCGCGGCGCTCATCGAGGTCGCCGCGGCGCGCGGATTCTGGAAACTCGTCTCGCGCATCTTTCCGTTCAACACCGCCAGCCGTCGCCTCTGCGCGGCCTGCGGTTTTCGCGAAGTGGGGGTCTACGAAAAGCACGGCCAGCTCGACGGCCAGTGGCTCGATGTCGTCATCGTCGAGCGTCTGATTCCCGCCAACGTCGCCGCCCGTTCCGGCGGCAGTTCCTTGTGATCACGAGGTTTGCCATGTCTGCTCAACTGCCTGTCGTCGTCATTGGTGCCGGTCCGGTCGGTCTTGCCGCCGCGGCGCATCTGCTGGCCCGCGGATTCACGCCGCTGGTGCTGGAAGCCGGCCGCGGGGTTGGCGCCGGTGTCCGTCACTGGGGGCATGTGCGCATGTTCTCGCCCTGGGCATTCAACCTCGACCGCGA
Source organism: Rhodanobacteraceae bacterium (assembly GCA_045864815.1). Taxonomy (GTDB): domain Bacteria; phylum Pseudomonadota; class Gammaproteobacteria; order Xanthomonadales; family Rhodanobacteraceae; genus Tahibacter. Next base: position 99,523 of record BTVG01000014.1, read on the forward strand.
AGCCGTCGCACTGTTGCAGGCGCAAGGCTGGCAGGCGCCGGATCCGGCACAGTTTCCGACCGGCCGGGAGATCATCGAGCACTACCTGCGACCGCTGGCGGAAGCGCCGGCCATTGCATCCCACCTGCGTCTGCGTGCGCGAGTCACGGCGGTTGCCCGCCAGCGCCGGGACCGGATGAAGAACGCCCAGCGGGAAGTGGTCCCGTACGCCGTGCGCTACGAACATGACGGTGCGGAGCACGAGGTACTTGCGCAGGCCGTCATCGATGCTTCGGGGACCCTGGAAAATCCCAATCCCGCCGGCGCATCCGGGCTGCCGGCGATCGGCGAGCGCGCGGCCCGGGCACACATCGCCTATGGCATGCCGGATGTCGCGGGTGCCGAGCGGGAGCGCTACGCGGGCAAGCGCGTGCTCGTCGTAGGCAGCGGGCATTCGGCGTTGAACGTCCTGGCGGATCTGGCGCGCCTGGCGGCAGAGGGCAGCGATGTGCGTATTTACTGGGCGATACGGCGTGCTTCGGTGCAGCGCGTGCTGGGCGGTGGCGAGAACGACCAGCTCAAGGAGCGTGGCCGACTCGGTTCGCGGATCGGTCGTCTGATCGAATCCGGAGTCATCCGCGTGCATGCGAACACCTACATCGAGCGCATCGCGCGCGATGTCGACGGCTGGGTCGTCAGTGGTGACGGTGCGACCTTGCCGCCGGTCGACGAAGTCGTCGTTGCCACCGGCTTCCGGCCGGACCTGTCCCTGCTGGACGAGGTGCGCCTGGACCTCGACCCCGGCACCCAGGCGCCGGCGGCGCTCGCGCCGCTCATCGATCCGAACCTGCACAGCTGCGGCACCGTGCGGCCGCACGGTGCCCTCGAACTCCGGCATCCGGATGCCAATCTGTACATTGTCGGCATGAAGAGCTACGGGCGTGCGCCGACCTTCCTGCTGGCGACCGGGTACGAACAGGTGCGCTCCGTCGTCGCGGCCATCGCCGGCGACTGGGAAGCGGCGCGGCGCGTGGAACTGGTGTTGCCCGAGACCGGCGTATGCAACACGCAGTTCGCCGAAGACGATGCGACCGCCGCCGCATCCGGTTGCTGCGGCGGGCCGGCTCCCGCCGATGTCGACGCCTGCTGCGTCGCCGATGCCGATGCCAAGGCAGCGGGCAGCACGGGCTGCGGCTGCGGGGGCAGCCCCAAGGCAGCTGTCCTGCCGGTGCGTGTTGTGCCGCCGGCCGCGCGCGCGTCCTGTTGCGGTTCCGCGGCTCCGTGAACCGGCTGCGTGACACCGTCGTCTGGGGGCTCGGCGCGGCCCAGTGCGTGTATTGGGGCATCCTGTACTACGCGTATTCGGTGCTGCTGGTGCCGATGAGCGATACGTTCGCGGTGCCCACCGGGCATATCGCCGGCGCGTTTTCGCTGGGGCTCGCCGTCAGCGCACTGCTGGCCCCGGCGGTCGGCCGGCGGCTCGATCATGGACAGGGCATCGTCCTGCTGCAGTGGGGTGCCGTGGCAGGCGGCGCCCTGCTGCTGGCCTGGTCGTGCGTCAGCAGCGTGACGCAGCTTTATGCCGTATGGGCCGGACTCGGCCTGTGCATGGCCCTGGTGCTGTACGAGACGGCGTTCTCGCTGGTGACCCGCGCCATCGACGACCCATCACAGCGATTGCGTGCCCTGGCCAGCGTGACCGTCGCCGGGGGTCTGGCGAGCAGTGTGTTCCTGCCGCTGGTCGGAACCGGTGTCGCCGCACTGGGCTGGCGCGCGACGCTGCAAGGGCTGGCGATCGTGTGGCTGCTCGCTACCGTGCTGCTTGTGCGCTACACGCTGCCGGCGCTGCGGCAGGCGCAACGCGCCATCGCACTGGCACCGACGGCCGCGCCGGCGGCGGTGACAGCCCGGCGAGCGGTGTGGATGACCGGGGCACCGTTCGTCGTGGCCACGTTCGCGGCCATGGCGGTGACGACGGTGCTGGTGCCGCATCTGGTCGCGCGCGGCCATTCGCTGGCTGCGGCCTCGTGGGTGCTGGCCGCTCTGGGCGTCATGCAACTGCCTGGCCGGCTCTGGCTGTGGCGCAGCGGCACTCTGGCGCTCTCGCCTCGGCTGCTGCTGGTCGGCTCGCCGGTGCTGCAGGTAGCGGGGCTTTGCGTGCTGGCCGTCGCCAGCGGCGTGGTCGGCGCGGCTGCGGGAGTCGCGCTGTTCGGTGTCGGTGCCGGCATGCATACGCTCGCGCGCCCGTGGATCGTTCCGCTGCGCTTCGGCACGGCCGCGGCCGGGCAGGTGAATGGTGCGATCGCCCGCGCCCAGGGCGCTGCGCGGGCAGCCGGGCCGTTCGCGGCTGCGTGGGCCGCCGACCGGGTCGGTGGTGCGCCGGTATTCGTCGTCCTCGCTCTGGTGCTGCTCGTGTGTCTTCCGTTGGCCTGGAGTGCAGGTGCGCCCGCATCACCGCCAGAGCAACTTCCGGGATGATGCGCTCATGTGTCAAAAATAATTTGAGGAAAAAAATTTCATGTGTACATGTTTCGAGGCGTGGCTGGGGCGCCTGGCCTTTCCGCTGCTGTTCAGTGCCGCCGGTATCGTCGCGTGGTGGGCTCACGCTCCCGCGAGTGCCGCATGGCTGATGCCACTGCTGGTTGCTGCCGTGGGCCTGGCCGCCTTCGGACTCGAGCGCGTGATTCCGTTCGAACCGTCATGGAATGCCGGCAGCGACACGCCGTCGGACCTGGCTTACCTGGCGTCGACCGCCGTATTTGCCCACGTGGGGGAAGCGATCGCGTGGTCTGCGGCCATTGCGGTGGCGAGCCAGCTTCCGCTGGTCGATGGTGCCTGGCCCCGCGACTGGCCCGTCTTCGCGCAGATCGCCCTCGCGCTGGCGGTGGGCGATCTGATGCCTTACCTGTATCACCGTGCCAGCCACGAGTCGCGTGGCTTCCTGTGGCGTGTGCATGCGGTGCATCATGCGCCCGAGCGCCTCTACACCTTGAACTTCGCGCGCTTCCATCCCCTGAATGCTGCGCTGACCGCAGGCCTGACCCTGGCGCCGCTGGTCGCGCTCGGCGCCGAGCCACACATCCTGTTCGTTGCCGGCGTGCTGCACAACGCACATGGCGTTCTGAGTCATGCCAATGTGGACTTCCGCCTGGGGCCGCTGAATGCGGTCTTCAGCATGGCCGAGCTGCATCGGTGGCACCATGCACGCGATCCGGCGCTGGCGGACGGCAACTATGGCGCGACGTTGCTGATCTGGGATTGGGCCTTCGGAACGCGGCGCGATCCCGGTCGCCGCGTGCCGCGCGACGGTGTGGGCCTCTGGCCCGGCAGCACCGTGGCGTCGGGATGGGCGGCGCAGTGGCTGCGCGCGCTCCTGGGGGTGATCAGGATGCGGGTGTCGCGTGTGTCAGCCGGCGGGCGGTGCTGCATGCCGAAATCGCCCTGACGGGTAGCGGCTGCAGGTAACCGGTGTGCCGGCGCGATCAGGCGTCGGCATCGGCGGCCCCCGCCGGTGGCGCGCGGTGCGCATGGCGAGGCAAGGCGGCGGATACGGCCGCGGCGGCCGCGACGAATGCCGCCGAAATCCACAGGCAGGGAATCAGCCCGCCGCTCTGGAACACCGCGCCGGACAGCATCGTTCCGATCAGGCGCCCGAGTGCATTGGCCATGTAGTAGAAGCCGACGTCCAGGGATACACCGTCTTCGGCGGCATGGCTCACGATGAGATAGCTGTGCAGCGAGGAATTGACCGCAAACAACGCGCCGAACACCGCGAGACCGATCACGAGCACCGCGGTCGCGTCGACGGCGAATGTCAACAGCAGCCCCATCGTTGCCGGCACCACGGCCAGCACAACCGACCAGGCGAACGCGCTCGCGCCGTCGGGAGTCCGGCCCCGGCGACGGCCCGTAATGTAGGGAGCGGCCGACTGGACCAGGCCATAGCCGATGACCCAGCTGGCCAGGAACGCGCCGACGGCCCAGTCACTCCACTGCAGCGCCGTCGCCAGGAACACGGGCAGGGCGACGACGAACCAGACGTCGCGGGCTCCGAACAGGAACAGCCGCGCCGCGGAGAGCAGGTTGATCGCGCGACTTTTTGAAATCAGGTCGCGAAACTTCGGCTTGTTCTTTGCCTTGCCCAGGTCGCGCTGCAGCAGGGCCAGGCTCGCGACCCATACCAGCAACAGCGCGACGGCCATGCCCGCGAGCGCGGCGCGGAAACCCACGGCGGTCAGCAGCGCGCCGCCGAGAAAGAAGCCCGCGCCCTTGAGCGCGTTCTTGGAGCCGGTGAGTGCGGCGACCCAGCGATACAGCGCACCGGACGCATCGTCCGGAACGAGCAGCCGGATGCTGCTCTTGGCGCTCATCTTGTTGAGGTCCTTGGCGATGCCCGACAGAGCCTGTGCCGCCATCACCCAGGCCACGGTCAGCAGGGTGGCCGGTACGGTCAGCATGCCCAGCGCGACGACCTGCAGCGCCAGGCCGATGTTCATCGTGCGGTTCAAGCCGATGTGCGCGCCGAGCCAGCCGCCGACCAGATTGGTGACCACGCCGAAGATTTCGTAGAACAGGAACAGCAGGGCTACCTGGAGCGGCGAATAACCCAGCGCGTGGAAATGCAGCACCACCAGCATGCGCAGCGCGCCGTCCGTCAGCGTGAAGGCCCAATAGTTGCCTGTGATCAGCAGGTACTGGCGTGCGGCAGGGGAAAGCGAGCGTGTCATCGGCTCACCGGGCCGACGCACCGACGAGCTTCACCAGTTCCGCCGTGCGGTTCACGTAACCCCATTCGTTGTCGTACCAGGCGTAGATTTTGACGTGCGTGCCGTTCACGACCATCGTGGACAGGGCATCGACGACGCCCGAGCGCGGATCGCCACGGTAGTCGATGGACACCAGCGGACGCTCCTCAAAGCCGAGGATGCCGCGCAACGGGCCTTCGGCGGCGGCCTTCAGCAGGGCGTTGACTTCGTCGACCGTCGTGGGGCGCTCGACTTCGAATACGCAATCCGTCAACGAGGCGTTGGTCAGTGGTACGCGCACGGCGTGGCCGTTCAGGCGGCCCTTCAGCTCCGGGAAAATCTGCGCGATCGCGGTGGCCGAGCCGGTCGAGGTCGGAATCAGGCTGGACCCGCAGGCGCGGGCACGTCGCAGGTCCTTGTGGGGGGCGTCGACGATGACTTGGGTGTTGGTCAGGCTGTGGATCGTGGTCAGGCTGCCGTGCCGGATGTGCAGCGCTTCGTGAATCACCTTCACCACGGGCGCGAAGCAGTTGGTGGTGCAGGACGCTGCAGTGACGATGCGGTGCAGCGCGGGATCGAAACGATCGTGATTGACGCCGACCACGCAATCGAGCACGCCGGCTTCCTTCACCGGCGCCGTAACCACGACGCGGCCGACGCCCTGGTCGAGGTAGGGCTGCAGCACCTCGGTCTTGCGGAACTTGCCCGACGCTTCGATGACCACGTCGCAGGACGACCAGTCCGTATCCGCGATCGCCTTGTTGCGGGTGACGGGAATCCGCCGGTCGCCGATGATCAAGGCGTCTCCGTCGGGGCGGGCCTCGTGCACCCAGCGACCGTGCACCGAGTCGAAGTTCAGCAGATGCGCCAGCGTGGATGCATCCCCGGCCGGGTCATTGATCGCCACGAAGGCGAGCTCAGGAGAATCCCAGGCCGCCCGCAGGGTCAGTCGGCCCATGCGCCCGAAACCATTGATGCCTGTGCGAATCGTCATTGTGGTTCTCTGGACATTTTTGAAAAAGCGAGCGGCGGCGGGGAGGGGAGCGGTGCGCCGTGCGCACACGCGAGCGGCGTCCTGCGATGCAGTGCCACTTCAGTCATCGGGAGCGCGTCTTGCTGCGCCGGGTCGGCGGCATCGGCAGCGCCGCCGCCACCGGGGCACACATTTCCGGCCTGCCGCCGCAGCAGGTTTCCGTCAGATAACCGACCATGGCCTGGATCGTGGCGAGGTTGGCCGTGTAGCGAACGAAGCGGCCTTCCTGCCGGCTGTCGACCAGATCGGCATGGCTCAGCTCTTTCAGGTGGAACGACAAGGTTGCGCCGGGCAACCCGAGTGCTTCGCCGATGGCGCCGGCGTGAGCGCCCTCGGGGCCGAGCTCGACCAGATGGCGAAAGATCGCCAGACGCGAGTCATGCGCGAGGGCGGCGAGGGTCTTGAGTGCGGCTTTCGTTTCCATTGTTCGATTATTCTGGAATAAACGAATCGTCGCAAGCGGCCTTTCTCGCATGCTCCTGAGCGGGTCCGCCGCTGCGGAAACCGGATCCTGCGCCGGCTGGCCGATCGGCAGGGAGCGCGGGCAATCGACCGGAGTGCTGTCACGCGGATACCCGGCGATGCCGCGAGATTCCCCGGTCCGGCCGTGTCGGGTTTCTTCACCGTGCCACGCATTCATGACCGAATTGCTACAGTCCGCGCTCCTTCGGCTGTCCGCTCCCCGATCATGCTCAACCTCGCGGCGTTTCGTCGCCTGACTGTCGCGCTCGGCAACGCGCTTGCTGCCGCACTGGCCTGGACGGCGACCGCTGTCCTCGTGGCCGGGATCGCCGCTGTCGGCATGGACCCCGCGGCGAGTCTGGTCCACGGGACTGCTCCGGGCGACGTCCTGACGCGTGTCGCGCTCAACGCCATTCCGCTCGCGATCGTGATTCTCGGCCTGACCGCCGCGACCCGTCGTCCGTTGCTGGCGGTGGCACTCGGTGGCGCCGGTTACACCGCGCTGGTCACCGCCAGCGCCATCAAACTCGAACAGCTCGGCTTGCCACTATTGCCGGCCGATTTCCGCTTCCTGAGCGCCGGCGGCGGGGCGATGCTGTTCTGGCATTACGTGGAGCCGGTCCAGCTGGCCGTGCCACTGGGCTTGCTCGCCATCGCCCTGGTCGCCATCCGCCGGGATCCGATTCCCTGGAAGCCGGATCTGCGCACTCGCGTCACACTTGCCGGCGTGGCCGGCGCCGCCGGCATCACGCTGGTGGGCGGTGTAGCGGGATGGCGCGAGGTCTACGATGGCTGGAACCGTGGCTTCGAGCCCTGGTCGCCCGCGGAGACGGTCGCGCGCCTGGGCGTGGCGCCGACGCTGCTGATGTACCACTGGGAACTGACCCGGCCCGACCGGCAGCCGCCGGATCGCGATCGCGTGCTCGAATTCCTCGCCGAGCATGCCGAGGCCTTCGGGCGCGTCGCGAGCACCGAGGGTGACGGGGTGCTGCCCGACATCGTCGTCGTGCAGAGCGAGTCGTTCTTCGATCCGGCGCTGCTGGCGGGTATTTCCGTCGACGCCACCCTGCCGCATTTCCGGCGGCTGCGCAGCGAGGGCTGGTCCGGCAACCTGCGCGTGCCGACCTTCGCCGGCGGCACCATCCGCACCGAGTTCGAAGTGCTCAGCGGCGTGCCGCTGGCGGCGTTTCCCGGGGTCGAGTATCCCTATTTCGAACTCGTCGACGCACCGATGCCGGGACTGATGCGGACACTGGTGGAACAGGGCTACCGGACCACGGTGCTGCATCCGAATGACGCCGCATTCTGGAATCGCCGCGACGCCCTCGCTCGACTCGGGGCCGAACGATTCCTGGCGTTGTCTGACTTCGCCGGCGCTCCCAGGTCCGGTCTGTTCATTGCGGATGCCGCACTGACCGATCGGGTGCTGGCCGAATTGCGCGACGATGGGCCGCCGCAGTTCCTGTTCGCGATCAGCATGGAAGGCCACGGTCCTTACGACGTCAGTCCCGGTCTCGACGAAGCCGCGCTCGCGGCGATTGAGGTTCCGGAAACGCTCGATGAATACGGCGCGCGCACGCTGCGCCACTACCTGTACCACGCCGCCAATGCCGATCGCGAGCTGGGCCGGCTCGCCGCTGCGGTGCGAAACCGCGCGCGGCCCACGGTCCTGGTGTTCTACGGCGATCACCTTCCGGGCCTGCATTCGGCGTTCGCGCAGCTGGGATTTCGTAACGGTCAAGGACCGCGTGCGCAACCGGTCCCGTACCTCGTGCTCGACAGCCGCAGCGCCGGGCCGCGCGAGGAGCACACCGTGTCATGGATGCTGCCGGCGCTGATGCTCGAGGCGGCGCAGGTACCGCCGGATGCCTATCTGGCGCTGGTCGGCGCGCTGCGCCACACTCCTGCGCTCTTGCCCGGTGGCGCGGGAACGCCGCCGGAGCCGCGCTTCACCGAACTCGCCCGGCTGCGCGTACGTGACGAATTCGATCCAGGCGACTACACGGCCGCGCTGACCACCCCGGAGGCTATCGATGCCATCGACGCGGCAGAGCCGGTCGGCGAGGAAGCCGCAACGAACTGATCGCGGCCGCTCGCGGCGGAACGCGTCGTCGATGACGGGACGAGGGGCGTTGCGAAACCCCACAGCGGCCGTGCTGCCGGTGCGGCAGCCTCGTTACCCGGTGTTACGCACTGTTGCGGGACTGTGCTCGTGCGCGCAGTGCAGCGGAGCTACCGTGCCGCATCGAACCCGACGACGCCACTCGCCGACGCCAGCCATGTATGCGGACCTGCTCGTTCATTGCCGCGACGACGGCCGCTGGGACCGTGTCATCGACTTTGCCCGGCATTTCGTGGATGACGCTGGCGGGCGCGTGACTTGCCTCCGCGAAGGCGATGCCGTTGCAGATAGCGCTTCGCTGCGCTGCCTGTCGCGCGGCACGCTGTCGACTGACCAGGCCTTGCTGCACCATGCGGCGCTGGCCGATGCGTTGCTGCTCGACGGCTACTGTTCCGACCTCGTCACCTTGCGCCGGGTCGTATGCGAAACCGCGCGTGCCTGCGTCGTCGTTCCGGCGGCGCATCGGGCGTTCGCGCCGCCACGTCGCATCGGTATCGGCTGGGATGCGTCGCTGCAATGCCGCCGTGCGCTGCATGCGGCGTTGCCGATGCTGCGCTGCGCGCAGCACGTGCTGCTGTTGGCGCCCGCAGTGCATGCCGGCGATGTCGACGACGCCGTGGCGTATCTCCGGCGCTTCGGCATCCAGGCCGCCGTTGTCGACAGCAGTGCAGCGCCGCAGCAGGCCTGTGCGCGGTTGTCGGACTTGTCGCGGCAGTACGGCATTGATCTGCTGGTTGCGGGTGCCTTTCCGCACGCGGGATTCGGCGACTGGGCCGGCGCGGCGACGTTGGTGCAACTGCTGCAGGCTGCGCAGACGCCGCTGCTGCTCGCGCATTGACCTGTGCCAACGTCGGCGGCGTCCGTCGGCGTCGCCGAAGGCATCTGGCGCAATGCGCTGTTGCTGCAGGAATGCGTATGGGGGCCTCCGAGAGACCGTGGATCGTCGCGGTGCGGCGGGCGCCGGCTCGCGTCGGTTCAGGACGCCTGGTCGGTCGGACTCCGATTACCGGCGAAGCGCCGATGCAGGGCTACGCCGATGACGGCACCGATGGCGGCGAGCGCCGAGTCCTTCTGTGAATCCCAGGAGTCGCCCTGCGTGCCGAGATACGCTTCGCCGAGATCGCCGCCGAACAGGACAGCGGCCGACGCCTCGACGATTTCGAACAGCGTCGCATGCGACACGACGAACAGCCAGGGAATCAGGAAGCGCCAGAGCGGCCCCCGTTGCGGCGCGCGCGCGTCGAGCAATTCCACGGCGAGCGGCGCGATCAGCAGGCCGTAGAGGAAATGCACGAGCCGGTCGAAATGGTTGCGGGGCAGACCGCTCGTCTGCAGGTTCAGCAGGTTCCCGAGCCATTCGGGCAACGGCACTTCGGAATACGTGAAGTGCGCGCCGATCTCGTGCAGGCAGAGAAACACGAACAGGCAGGTATACGCCGCGTTCGAGACGCGCAGTCTGCCGTGAGCCCATACCAGCAGCGGGATCGCGATGACGACGAGCACGTTCTCGAGCAGCCAGTCCTGCCGATACCAGGGGCTGACGCCGAGCAACAGCCACCAGGCGCCGAACGTCAGCAACAGCGCAAAGGGATAACGTGACGATGCGGGGATGTGGAATCTTTCCATCGATCGCTCCGGTTGATTCGGCGATTCCGCATTCCGCGGCACGAGCCATCGCGGCTTCGGTGGTGATCCTTTGTGGCGACACGGCACGGCGGATTGACGTGCGTCAACCCGGGCGTGCCGCCGAGTCGCTAGGCTTCGGACCATCACCGCATCGAGACGCGAAGCCATGACCCAGATGATGAAAGCCGCTGTCGTCCGCGAGTTCGGCGAGCCCCTGCGTATCGAGGAATTGCCGGTCCCTTCACCGGGGCAGGGCGAGGTCCTTGTCCGTCTGCAGGCAAGCGGAGTCTGCCACACGGACCTGCATGCCGCCGACGGCGATTGGCCGGTGAAGCCCGCGGTTCCCTTCGTGCCCGGTCATGAAGGGACCGGCATCGTTGCCGCCGTGGGGCCCGGGGTAGTGCATCTGCGGGAAGGCGATGCGGTCGGACTGCCGTGGCTGCACGACGCCTGTGGCGTCTGCGAACACTGTGTCGGCGGCTGGGAGACGGTCTGCGAGCATCAGCACAACACGGGTTACGGCATCAACGGCACGTTCGCCGAGTATGCGATCGGCACGGCGGACTATGTGGCGCGGCTGCCGGCGCAGCCGGACTTCCGCGCGCTGGCGCCGATACTGTGCGCAGGTGTCACCACCTACAAGGGCATCCGTGAAACCGAAGTGCGGCCTGGCCAGTGGATCGCGATTTCCGGCATCGGTGGACTCGGGCACATTGCGGTCCAGTATGCAAAGGCGATGGGGTTGCTCGTCGTCGCCCTGGACGTCGGACCGGAAAAGCTGCAGCTTGCCCTCGCGCTGGGCGCCGACGCCGCGATTGATGCGAGTGCGGACGACGCGGTGCGACAGGTGCTGCAGGCGACCGGTGGCGGTGCGCACGGCGTGCTGGTCACGGCCGTGTCGCTGGCGGCGTTCCGGCAGTCGCTGGCGCTGGTGCGCCGTCGCGGCGTCGTCAGCCTCGTCGGCCTGCCGCCCGGTGATTTCGCGACGCCGGTCTTCGATGTCGTACTCAAGCGCATCACCGTGCGCGGCTCCATCGTCGGCACGCGCAACGACATGACCGAGGCACTTGCCTTCGCTGCCGCCGGCAAGGTTCGCGCGCATTACCACTGCGCGCCGCTCGACGCGATCAACGACGTATTCGCGCGTCTGCGCCGCGGTGCGGTTGACGGCCGCATCGTTCTCGACCTGGAATGACGTCGTGGCGCCGGCACCGCCGGCGCCGGTCGTTCACGGACGGTCGGTGGCTGCGGTCGATGGCGCCGCGCCGGTCTCGTCGGTGAGCGCGCGATTCATCGCATCAAGGCAGTCGGATGCCAGCTCGGCGCTGGCCTCGAACTGCACGCAGGCCACTTCAGCGAGACTGCCGCACCGCAGGAAACGCACCCAGGTTTCCGCATCCTTGCGCGCGCGTTCGATGGCGAAGCGCTGCCACTCGGTCTGTAGCCGGAGTCCGATGCCGGCGCATTCCTGTGCCGTGTTCAGAAAGCCGGTGACAGGCGACTGCGTTGCGGCGCCGCGCGTCTGACCGGTCGGTGCCGGATTTGGAAAGCAGTTCATGAAACCTCCTCGGCGCTCATAAGACCTCGGGACAGTCCTGAAACGGGCTCGACTCATCGGGGCAGGCGCCCGTCGCGCACTCGGGCCGCGGCGACGATCGGCAAAGTCGATGAGCCAACCCCGCCGATACTTCGTCGGACCTTTCCGCGTGCTGCGTCCGAACCGTAGCGCGACTGTCGTGAAGTTGACTTGATCGGGGTCAAGGCTGAGCGTGCTTGATGCAAATCAAACGCTGGTGCGGCCCATGGGCTATCGTGTCGTCATGAAGGTTTGCGCTAAAAGCTTCGTCGGGCCGTTCGGCCCGCCTGCGGCGGCTTGCCGCCCTGGACACGGACCCATCCATGCTTGAACGTCTTGTGAAGGCCGCGCGGGCGCTGCCACCTCTGCCCACCGCGGTCGTGCATCCCTGCGACCCGCTCTCGTTGGCCGGCGCGCTGGAGGCGCAGGCACGTGGACACATCCGTGCCATCCTCGTGGGGCCCGGCGACCGGATTCGGGCGGCCGCACACGCAGCGGGACTGGATCTCGGCGCTGCGGAGCTCGTCGATGCGCCGCACAGCCATGCGGCGGCCGAGCGCGCCGTGGCGCTCGCGCACGCCGGGCGCGCGCGGGCGTTGATGAAGGGAAGCCTGCATACGCAGGAAATGATGCGGCCGGTGGTCGCGCGCGACGCGGGGCTGCGCACGGATCGCCGCATGAGTCACGTGTTCGCGCTTGAGGTCGCGCACTATCCGCGACTGCTGTTCGTGACCGACGGAGCGCTCAACATCGCGCCGGATCTGCTGCAGAAGCGCGACATCGTGCAGCATGCGATCACGCTCGCGCTCGCTTCCGGTGTCGAGACGCCCAAGGTCGCGCTGCTGTCGGCCTCCGAGGAGGTCGATCCGTCCATCGTCTCGACGCTGGATGCCGCGGCGCTCTGCAAGATGGCTGATCGCGGCCAGATTCGCGGCGGTCTGCTCGACGGTCCGCTGGCCATGGATAACGCGGTATCGCCCGCCGCCGCTGCGGCGAAAGGCATCGCATCGCCGGTCGCGGGCCATGCCGATGTGCTCGTGGTGCCCGACCTGGAATGCGGAAACATGCTGGTCAAGCAGATGGTGTATCTGTCGGAAGCGAAGACCGCAGGCCTGGTGCTCGGTGCGCGCGTGCCCATCATGCTGAACAGCCGCGCCGACGACGTGGCCGCCCGGCTGACCTCGTGTGCGCTCGCGCAGCACCTCGTCGCGCGGGGAGGACGCACGTGACCGGCACACTACTCACCGTCAACGTCGGCTCGTCCAGCCTGCGCGTCGCCCTGTTCGATGCGACCGATCTCGCCGTGCGTCTGCGTGGCCATGTCGATTTCGGTCGCGATCCGCCGCGCGTGACGCTGGACGGGCCGCTGGCCGGGCATGTTGGCAGTTTCGAGGCGAATCGGGACGACAACGGCGAGACCATCAATCACCTGATCGGTGCCCTGGCCGACGCACTGCCGCAGGCGGCCCTGCTCGGCGTGAGTCACCGCATCGTGCACAGCGGAACCGCAGAGCCGCGGCCGCAACGGCTGCAGGACGATCTCGTCGATGCACTGCAGCGCTGGTCGGCGCTGGCGATTCCGCACCAGGCGGCAGCGCTGCAGGTCGTGCGCAGCGTGTCCCGGCGCTGGCCGCAGTTACCGCAGGTGGCCTGTTTCGACACGGCATTCCACGCATCGCAGCCGGAGCTGGCGCGCATGTACGCATTGCCGAGCACGTATTTCGATGCGGGCTATCGCGGCTACGGCTTTCACGGCCTGGCCTGCGAGTCCATCGCGGAACAGCTGCCCACATTGGCCGGTCCGGTGGCCGATGGCAAGGTGATCATCGTGCACCTGGGCTCCGGCTCCAGCCTCTGCGCGCTGTGGCAGCGGCGCAGCGTCGCAAGCAGCATGGGGTTCAGCGTGCTCGGCGGCGTGCCGATGTCGACGCGCTGCGGCGACCTGGATCCCGGCATGGTCCTGCAGCTCGTGCGCGACCACCATCTGGACCTCGGCGAGATCGAGGACCTGCTTTATCGACGGTCCGGGCTGCTGGGCGTCTCTGGCATCAGCGGCGACATCCGCGTGCTGGAATCCAGCGCGGATGCCGGCGCCAGGCAGGCGCTGGACCTGCTCGTCGATCGCGTCAGCACGGAAATGGGTGCGATGGCGGCGCGGCTTGGCGGCGCCGATGCCGTCGTCTTCAGTGGCGGCGCCGGCACCGGCTCGGTCGGGCTGCGGGCGCGCATCGCGCAACGGTGCGCCTGGCTCGGCATGCGGCTGGACGATGCGGCCAACCTGCGTGGCGAGGCGTGCATCAGCGCACCGGATTCGCGCGTGCGGGTCTTCGTGGTCCAGGTCGACGAGGAACGCATGCTGGCACGCGCGGCGCGCGGCGTGCTCGTGTAGGCGCCGACACCGTGGCTGTTTCGGCCGCGGTGCGCGGCCGCGGTCATCTCGCGGACGGTCGCCAGCTCGGCAGCGATGCTGCGACCGGACTGCCTGCGCTCGACGGATCGTGCGGCAGCCCGGTTACTACCGCCATCCGGATGACCGGACGCGCTCAGAGCGCCAGCCGGTGGATCACCTGGGCAGCGTCTTCGGGGTCGTATTCGCGGCGGAATCCCAGGTCATGCGCGAGTTCGCGCATCGGCGCGTTTTCAGCCGCGTCGATCGAGAACATCTCGCGGATGCCGCGGCCGCGCGCCACGTCGATCAGATGGGTCATGAGCAGGGTACCCAGTCCCTGGCCGTGAAACGCATCGCCGACGGTGACGGCGCATTCGCAGGAGCGGCCGTCGTCGGCCACGCTGTAGCGGGCGACGCCGATCTCGCGCTGTTCGCCATCGACATCGGCCACGGCAACGAACGCCACATCGTGCACATAGTCAATGTCGGTCAATTGCCGGACCAGTTCCGGACTCGCGCTGCTGATCTGTCCGAGAAAACGGAACCGGCGCGACTGCGCGCACAGGGCGTCGATGAAGCGGCGCTCGAGCTCGGCGTCTTCCTTGCGCAACGGCCGGATCGTGACGGATTTGCCGTTGCGCAGCGTGTGCTCCCAGCGCGGCATGTCAGCACTCACCGGAGCTGTCGTGAGTTCATGGCCCTGGCCGGTCCCGGGCGTGCTGCCGTTCGAGCTGGTCGTGTTCATGTCCACTCCGCTGCAGTTTGGAAATGTCAGGATGCCGCCGTCCGGAGGGCCGCGTATTGATCCGCATCAATCGCGCCGGACCTCGCTGCTGCCGCGCCGGTCAGGGCTGGCCGGCCGGCGGCGTCTGGCGGGCCTCGGTGAGCGCGGCGGCGAGGGTCTCGATACGCGCGCCCAGCGTTTCGAGCAGGACCGTGTGATCGTGCCGCAGCGCATCGAGCTTGTCGTGCAGCGCCATGATCTCGATCTCGGCCTTCACGTTCACTTCGTAGTCGTAGATGGCCATCTGCCGGTCTTTGGCGGCCTGCCGGTTCTGGCTCATCATGATGAACGGCGCCTGCAGCGCGGCCACCATCGACAGGATCAGGTTGAGGAAAATGAACGGATAGGGGTCGAATGCCGTGGCGCGTGGCAGCAGGGCGTTGATAACGCTCCAGGCGACCAGGAATGCGGCGAAGATCCCGATGAATGCCCACGAGCCGCCGAAACGCGCGACGGCGTCCGCCGTGCGTTCGGACCATCCGGTGGGCTCGCCCGTGATGGCACCGGGCGCCGTCGCGATGACGCGCCGGTCCGAGGCGTGGGCCAGTGCACGGCGGGTGCTGCGGTCGAGATCGCTGAATGCGCGGCCGAACCAGCGTCTGGCGGAATCGGCATAGGAAGGATGTGCAGTGGTCATGACGTTTCCGCAGCGGCGCGTGTCAGTCGAGCAGTTCGATCCGGTCGCGATACTCGGGAATGCGGGCCGGCCAGCCGAGTTCATGCTCGATGCGCAGGCGCAATGCGTCCGCGGCGTCGGGCTCTCCATGCGTGATGAAAACCCCGCGCGGCGGTGATGGTGCGGCGCGCAGCCAGGCGATGAGCTCGTTCGCGTCGGCGTGTGCCGATGCCGCGTGGAGGCAGACGACCTCGGCGTTGACGTCCACCTGCTCGCCGTAGATGCGCAGGCTGCGCCCGCCGGCTGCCAGCGTGGCGCCGCGCGTGCCGCCCGCCTGGAAACCGGCCAGTACGATGGCATTGCGTGGATCAGGGCCGAAGGCGCGCAGGTGGTGCAGCACGCGGCCGCCGGTGAGCATGCCGCTGGCCGACACGACGATCTGCGGTCCGTGGCGCGCGTTGAGCGCCTTGGATTCCTCGGGCGAGCCGACGATCTGCACGTACTGACGCAGCAGCGCGAAGTCCTCGCGGCCGAGCACGTGTTCACCGGCATGACGCTCATAGAGTTCTGTGACGTCCGCGGCCATGGGGCTGTTCAGATACAGCGGTGCACGGGGCAGCGCACCGCGATGCTGCAGGCGTGCGACGAGCAGCAGCAACAGCTGGGCGCGGCCGACGGCGAATGCGGGCAGCACGATGGTGCCGCCGCGTGCGAGAACGCGCCGGCAGACCGGCAGCAGCTCCTCTTCGAGATTGTCGCTCTCGTGGATCCGGTTGCCGTACGTGGATTCGACGACGATCCAGTCCGACTCCGCCGGCGGCGCGGGCGGGCGCATGATGGGATCGTGACGCCGGCCTATGTCGCCACTGAAGGTGATGCGTGCCGACGCATGCTCTACCGTCACGGCCCCCGCGCCGAGGATGTGGCCCTGCGGGCGGAGCCGGACGCGGATTCCCGGCACGGGTTCGAAACTGCGTTCCCAGGCGACGCTCTTGAACAGGCGCAGCGCCTTTCGCGCCTGGGCCTCGTCGTAAAGGGGCTCGGCCGGGTGATGCTTGGTCGATCCGGTCTTGTTGGCGTGGCTGGCGTCTTCTTCGAGCAGCCGTCCGGAATCCGGCAGCAGGACGCCGCACAGCGCCTTCGTCGCCGCCGTCGCCCAGACCTTGCCGCTGAATCCCTGTTTCATCAGGCGCGGCAGATAGCCGGAATGATCCAGGTGAGCATGGGTCAGCACGACGGCGTCGATGCTCGCTGGATCGACCGGGAACTCCGCCCAGTTGCGCAGTCGGAGCGGCTTGTAGCCCTGGAACAGCCCGCAGTCGACCAGCAGGCGCCTGCCGTCGGCTTCGACGAGATACCGCGAACCGGTCACTGTCGAATTGGCGCCGAGAAACGTCACGCTGAAGCTACGGCGTTTACGGCTGGATTTCGTGGCAGTCATGCGGTCGTCCCATCGAGAGTCGTGATCAGTGGCGCAGCAGGACGGGCAGGTTTGCTTCCGTCAGCATGTGACGCGTCGCTCCGCCGAGTATCCATTCGCTGAACCGGCTGCGGCCGTAGCCGCCCATCACCAGCAGATTCGCACGCTGCAGGTGGGCCGCTTCCAGCAGGGCGGCACCGGCCGCGTTGCCTGACTCGGCTATGCCCTGGACCTCGGCTGTCAGGCCGTGATACGCAAGGTAATCGGTGAGGTTGAACGGTGGCAACCAGCCGATCTCGCCGTAGGCTTCGCGCATTTCGCCGCGCAGGATCACGATGCGCTTCGCCCGGCGCAGCAGGGGCTGTGCCGCGTGAATGGCGCGCAGGGCTTCCACGGTGCCGTTCCAGGCCAGCGCGATGCTGTCGAATGCCGGCGCGGCCTGCCAGTTGGGCGGCAGCAGCAACATCGGCATGCCACAGTGCAGCAGGATCTGGCCCAGCCGCGTCGGTTCGGCCGGTCCCGCTTCGCGCGCGAGAACGAGAAGGTCGTGGCGATTGCCCAGCCGCTGCAGCACGAACGCGGGCGAGCCTTCGGCCACCTGCCATGCCGCGGCCCGCAATCCGTGGGTCCGGGTCCAGGCGACGAAGTCATCGCCGGCCTTGCTCGCCGTAAGCTCCGCGGCGCGCGTGCTCTCCACGAGCGCCGCAAAGGTCTGATCGACCCCGTAGAGACCATCGGGCATGGCGGGCGAAGGGCATATGTGAACCCCGGTGAGTCGCGCATTCAGCTGGGCGGCGAGGCGGGCGGCGAAGCCGAAGCGGACTTCCCAGTCACCGTAGCCTGTCGAGTAGGCGAGCAAGTCGTTCATGGCGAGGTTTCCGATGGTGTCGGCCCAGGCTAGTCGCGGCCGGTGTGCGCTGTGTTGACCTGGATCAAGCCCCGCGGTGCCGCGCGGTAGGCGCCGGGCTCTCTGCAGCGGTTGCGCTGTCGCCGGGTGGCCGGCCCGGTGTGATATGGCGCGCATTGCCGGTTCAAAGTGGAATTGTGGTTATGTGTATAAACTTGCGATCATGGCATGAAGGCGAGGGCATCAGTGACGCAGCAGCAGCGGCGTGCGCACCGTGCGCAGCGCATGCCGTGTCGCCCCGCCGAACAGCCATTCGGTATAGCGCCCCCGGCCATAGGCGCCCATGACGATGAGATCGGCGCCGGCCGCCGCCGCGGCCGCGAACAGGGACTCCGGTTCGTCGTCGGCCACGGCCACCGGTGTGCAGGTGATTCCCTGCCAGGCCAGATAGGCATCCATCGATTGTGCGGGGCGCCATGCCGCGTCGTCGGCCATGCGGGCCGTCGCGCTGCCGAGGAGGATGACGCGACGGGCGCGGCGCAGCAGCGGCATGGCGGCGTGCAGTGCGTGCATCGCCTCGCTCGAGCCGTTCCACGCGACGGCGATCGTTGCTGGCGGCGGCGTGTCGGGCGCAAGTTCGGCGGGCAGCAGCACGATCGGCAGCGTGACCGACAGCAGCAGGCGCCCCAGATCGTGGACGAAGCGCTCGTCGCTGTCGGGCGGGCGCTCGATGACGGCCAGATCGTGCCCGATCGCGGCGGCGCGCAGTGCCATGGCCAGGGTTTGTGTCGTCGTATACCAGCGGGCGCGCGGCACCTGGCGTTCGTGCGCCCAGCGCGTGAACGCGGCACTGGCGTCGCGGCAGGATTCCGCACAGTTGCAGAGGATCTCCACGAGTTCGGTGTGCAGCGGCGCCGGTGCGGCGGACGATGCGTCCAGCGTCGGCGCCGGCACGCAAAGGCCGGTCAGCGAGGCGTCGAGCCAGGTCGCGAGGCCTGCCGCATAGCACACGCCCGCCGACCAGCGCCGGCAGTCGTGCGTCGGAGCAATGATGTCCATGAGCGTGCTCTCCCGAAGCCTGTAGCCGCCAGTCTGCCTGCGCCGGGCAGCAGTCGCTTGATCTGGGTCAACCGGGCGGAGGCTCCCACGCCTGGTCGCCGGCGGCGACGGCCCAGGCGGCCATGTCCCTCACGAGGTGATCGATGGCGCGTCCGAAGGCCTCGACGACGCAGGGCACCGGGCTGGCCGTGGCTGCCTCGTCGACCGAGAACCGGCGTGCGGCGATGACCCTGCCGTCGGCGACGCGGACCAGCCGGACGTAGACGCCGATGGCGGCCGTCGGAACGATTTCGCCGCGGTATTCCGCCTGCAGCCGAAGCAGATCCGATTCCAGCAGGAAATCCGCATGCTGCAGGCTGGCGCTGCCGGCGGCACCGGCGACGCCGGATTCGCCGAGTCCCTGGATCAGCAACGCCTGCAGCAGCAGTGCCGGCGGATCCTGCCAGCGTGCGTCGCGATACACCTCCACGCGCCCCGGCTCCGGCGAGACCAGGATGTGCGTGCCGAACAGCGATGACGGCGTCTGCGGCTCGGCGACTTCGATCTGCCACGTCCGGGTGCGGCGGTCGGACGCCGCGGGCGTCGTCGCGGGCGACAGCACCGGTGCATACGATGCGACGCCGCCGCGGGGCTTCCCCAGCAGCGAACAGCCCGTCGACAGGACGGCGGCCAGGGACAAGAGCGCACAGGTCAGGAATGCGTTCATTGCGGCACGAACTCCTTCGGCTGTTCGCGACCGAGCAGGAAGCCGGCGGGGTCGTCGTTGAGTCGCGACGATGCGGAACGCAGCGTGCGCAGGGTCGCGCGCAGTTCGACCAGTGCCGGGCCGAGCTGGGCAAGGCCATCGGTGGTGAAGCGGGTCAGCGGTTCGCGGTTGCGGTCGAGCAGGGCCGTGGCCGCGTCCGTCGTACGCTGCGCCGAGTCGAGCCAGGCGCGTGCATCGTCCAGCAGCGGCTGTACCTGCTCGCCGACGACGGCGTCGGCCGAGGCCGACAGCCGGTCGACGCGCTGCAGGGTCTGCTGCAATTGCCGGCCAGCGGTGCCGAAGTCCGCGACCAGTACGCGCAGTTCGTCGCGCTGCGCGGCGAGCGAGCGTGTGACCTCGTCGATGTTGCGCAGTGCGCCGGCGACGTGATCGAGGTTGTCGTCCGACAGCAGTCTGCCGACGCGAAGCAAGGCCTCGTTGGCGCTCAGCGCCACGTCCTGGCCCGAGGCGAGCAGCGACTGCAGCGCGGACACGTCGGCGACGATGCGGGCCACGGCTTCGCCCTCGGCAGGGGTGAGCGGCGCGGATTGCGGCGTACCGCCCGAGAGCTGGATGACGGTCACACCCGTGAGCCCCACGAGGTTCAGGCGCGCCTGCGTGTCGACCTTCACCGGCGTGTCGCCGTTGAGCCGCACGTGGGCGATCACGCGGCGCGGGTCGTCGGGCGCCAGCGACAGCTTGCGCACTTCACCGACCTGGATGCCGTTGTATTGCACCGCTCCGCCGACGGTGAGGCCCGTGACCGCTTCTTCGAAGATGATGTCGTAGAACACCCACTCGCGTTCGAGCGACAGCTTGCCCAGCCACAGCACGAAGCCGAACGCGGCGATGAACACGCCGAGGGCGAACGCGCCGATCAGCACGTAACTAGCGCGGGTTTCCATGCGGGTCTCCAGCAGCAGCGACAGTCGCGCCGGACCGGTGCGCGCGCGCGCCGCGCGCGCGCGGCCCCTGGAAGCAGGCGCGGATCCAGGGCGCGGGATGATGCTCGACCGCTTCCACCCGGTCGGCGACGACGACGTGGCGATCCGCGAGCACGGCCACGCGGTCGCAGATCGCGTACAGGCTGTCGAGATCGTGGGTGACCAGGAACACGGTCAGGTTGAGCGCGTTGCGCAAGGTGGAAATGAGCTCGTCGAACGCGCCGGCCCCGACCGGGTCGAGACCCGACGTCGGCTCGTCGAGGAACAGGATTTCCGGATCGAGTGCCAGGGCCCGCGCGAGGCCGGCGCGCTTGCGCATGCCGCCCGACAATTGCGCCGGATACTTCGCCGCGGCATCCGGCGGCAGGCCCGTCAGCGCGATCTTCAGCAGCGCGATGTCCTTCACCAGATCGCGTGGCAGGCGGTAGAACTCGATCAGCGGCACTTCGACGTTTTCCAGCACCGTCAGCGAGGAAAACAGCGCGCCGTCCTGGAACATCAGGCCGAAGCGCCGGTCGATCGCGCGGCGTTCGTCGGCGCGCAGGTGCGTGGTGTCCTGGCCGAGAAAGCGGATGCTGCCGCCGTCGGGGTCCTTGAGGCCCACGATCGAGCGCAGCAGCACGGATTTGCCGGCACCCGAACCGCCGATCACACCGAGGATTTCGCCGCGGTACAGATCGAGATCCAGCGCCTCGTGCACGACCTGGGGGCCGAACACGTTGCGCAGGCCGCGCACCTCGATCAGCGCGTCCGTGCTCATACCTTGAGCTCCATGAAGAACATGGCGAACAGGGCGTCGAACACGATGACCAGGAAGATCGACTGCACCACCGAAGCAGTGGTGTGCCGGCCCACCGATTCCGCGCTGCCTTCGACCTTGAAGCCCTCCAGGCAGCCGACGGCCGTGATCAGGAATGCGAACACCGGTGCCTTCGCCATGCCGACCCAGAAGTGGCGCAGTTCGGTCATTTCATGCAGCCGGCCGATGAACATGGCTGGCGTGATGTCCAGCGACATCACCCCGACGATGCCGCCGCCGACGAGTCCCGCGAGCATGCCGAGGAACGTGAGCGTGGGCAGCATGACGAGAAGCGCGAGCAGACGCGGAATCACCAGCAGCTCGATCGGATCGAGCCCGAGCGCCTGGATGGCGTCGAGTTCCTCGCGGCTTTTCATGGAGCCGATCTGTGCCGTGAACGCGCTGCCCGAACGCCCGGCGAGCAGGATGGCGGTGAGCAGCACGCCGAACTCGCGCAGGAACGAGTAGGACACGAGTTCGACGGTGAAGATTTCCGCGCCGAAGTCGCGCAGCACCGTGGCACCGAGAAAGGCGATGACGGCGCCGACGAGAAACGACAGCAGCATGACGATGGGCACCGCGTCGAGGCCGGTCTGCTCCATATGGAACACCGTCGCGGTCAGGCGGATGCGGCGGCGTCCCAGCAGTACGTTGCCCAGCGTCGCGAGGGTCAGGCCGACGAAGCCGAGCAGTTCCCGCGCCTGGCGCCAGAAGTCGACGAGTGCGCCGCCGATGCGTTCGAACAGGCGGGTCAGACTGGCGTGAACCGCCTGAGGCGGCACGTCGTGCACGCGCCTGGCCTGGACCAGGCGCAGCAGCGCGACGTCGGCCGGGCTCATTCCCTGCAGGTCATCGGCGTCGAGCGCCGATGGCGGACTGCCGAGTGCGCGCAGCAGGAGCAGGGCGCCCGTGGTGTCGAGCGCGGTCAGTCCCCGTGCGTCGACGCGGCAGCGGTCTGCCGGTCGCGCGCCAGCCCGGGCGACGGCGGTAGCCAGGTCCAGCGCATTGGCCAGGATCCAGTCGCCGGCGATTGCCAGCGTCGCGTCGTCTCCGGTGCGCGTCCAGCCCAGTGTTGCCGCCTGTGCCATGAAGCCCGTTCCCTATCGGCAGGGGTACAGCCTCGGGCCGCTGGCCGGTCGGCGTAGTGATCCAGGTCAATTGCGGACGACTTCAGTGCCGGGATTCTTCATGCAGCCGGCGACGCAGTGCCTCGGCCTCGGTGCGCCACGCCTGCGCGTCGCCGTAGTCGACGAAATCGGCATAGCGTGGATGGGCGGACGTCAGCCGGCGCGCATGTTTGATGGGGCACCAGTACTGTTCCGTGCGGGCACCGACTTCGCGCACGCAGGCGATGACGCCATTGGCGTACGAGCAAAACGCGCAGTTCACTTTCTCGACGAAATTCAGATAGCCGAGATAGCGCCGGTCGAACACGATGTAGTCGCGCCGCCGCACCTTCGCGATGCCGTAAACGGGAAAGCAGATGGCCTGGTAGATCGTCACGAACAGGTCGAGAAGCAGGAACGGAATGATCAGCGCGTAGATGACCGGTGCCGTGAGCACGACCAGCAGCCGCGCGCCCAGCACATAGCGCAACAGCCGCGAGCGCATGGCCCGATGACGTTGCCGCACCGCGTCCTCGAACGCGATCCTGCCGTCCTCGACGCGCACGCGCAGATCGGCGCGTGCGAGCGCGAACTGCACTTCGAGCTCGTCCTCGAGGGTACGTATGCGCTGCATCAGATCAGCGATGGTGGCATTCACGTGCGGGCTCCGTGTGGCATCGTGCCGTCGCACTATGGCCACAGCGGAGTCGTCGGGCTTGAGCCAGATCAAGTCGCGGCGTTCTGTTCGCAGCGCGGCATTCGGTGAGTGAGGCGCCGGCACCGGAGTCCCGAGTGCCGCAGGGACGGCGGATTCGGTCGCGGCGCCAGGCGCATGCAGTGCGCTCGACGGGCAAGTCAGGCCGTGACTGTTCGCCGGGGTTCGGTTTCAATGATGGCGACCGGCGCCGTGCCGGCAGACCAGTTGACCCGACCGTCATGTCAGATCTCAGACCCAGCCTGCCGCAGACCGGAACCTTGCGCCGCTGGAACGACGAACGCGGTTTCGGCTTCATCGCGCCGGCCGATGGCGGCCCGGACGTCTTTGTGCACATCAGCGCATTTCCACGTGACGGGACGCGACCTGTCATCGGTGAGGCACTGGTCTTCGAACTCGGCCGCAGCGACGACGGAAAGGCCCGGGCGGTCCGCATTTTCAGGTCCACGGCCGCGAGTGGTGTTCGCCGAAGTCCCGGCTCGCCGCGGCGACGCGAGGAAGGAACGAACTGGGTCGGAATTCTTGCAGTGCTGCTGGTCGCCGCCGCGATCGCCGCGGTCGGCTACGACCGCTTTCAACGCGGCGAGCAGCGACGGGCGCTGGCAGAACAGCCAGCCACGCCGCGCGCCGCCATACCCGTGCCAGGGTCGGCCCAGATTCCGTCCCGGGAAAGTTTGCAGTGCGACGGCCGCAGGCACTGCTCGCAGATGAATTCCTGCGCCGAAGCGACCTGGTTCATCAACCACTGTCCCGGTATGAAAATGGATGGCGACAATGACGGTGTTCCGTGCGAGGAGCAGTGGTGCGATAGCGTGTTTCACTGACAGGGACTCACGGTGAGCTCATCGTCGAAAGCCAGTCGGCACAGGCGCAGCCCGCGCCGGGCCTGCCGTCAGTCCGCCTGTTCGGGGTGAAACGACGATGACACCGTCGCGCTACCGATTTCCCGCGAAGCGTCATGGCTAGGGCTGGGGGCCGCCCGTCACCGGGCAAGGTTGGGTGGGGGTCGCTGCCTTTGCGCTGCTTTCCGTGGCAGGCATCTTCGTGCTTCCGCCTGATCGCGAACTCATCGCGCTCATCGTTTGGTTCATAGCGCTGAATATCGGGCTCATGACGGTCGGCTGGCTCAAGGGGGAGCCGCCGCCCTCGCGTCGCGGCGGGTGCTGAGCCGCTAGGCCGGCTGCGAGACGACGCGAACTTGTGGGGTCGCTTGCGACGTGCCGGGCGACGCGTGGCGGGTCGCGAGCGCCATCAGTCCCCATCGAGCCCGAGCAAGGGAGGCACGGCCTGCTGCAGTTCGGCAACGAGCTCGGGATCCATGTAGCTGTAGTCGTCCGGCAGGTTCAGCACATGAATGGGCGTGTGCGCGACCAGACCCGCAAATGTCGCGACGAGTCGCGACTTGTGCTTGTGTTCCATGACGACGATGACGTGAGCCCAGCGGATGTCGTCGGCAGACACAGGGTGCCTGGCGTTCGGGCTGGTTCCGGCCGACCGTGGAATCACACGCGGATGGCCCTTCCAGATCCGCTCTGCGGTGGGGCTGCGCCACTGGTTGCGGCTGCAGATGAATAGAACGTGGATCTTTTCGTTCGCCGTCGTCGCATGCGCTTGCGCCAGCTGCGCGGACGAAACCCGCGGGTAGTCGATGCCGAGCTGTCGCGCGCGACGCATTTTTTCTGAGCGCGTGTAGACCATCTTCCAGTTCTTTTCCTTGGGCCAGTCATCTTTGATCGACACGGAACGATTCACTCCAGAGGGCTGGCGCCGCATTAGACAGCAGCAGGTAACGCGCGGAAAGTTGTCATCGGCAGCGAGCCGGCGAAGATCGACGAAAGACCGGGTCTCAGGTTGCCGAACCGGGCTACCCCTGCGGCACCCCCGTCATGTCAGGCAGCCGGTGCGCCACGCCCTTGTGGCAGTCGATGCAGGTCTTCTCGCCGGTGCCGAGCCAGAGCTTGTGGACCTGCGCCGCGCGGGAAGCCTGGCGCGTGAGGTCCATGGAGTCGTAGTCGTGGCAATTGCGGCATTCCAGCGAATTGTTGGCCTTGAGCCGCTGCCATTCATGGTTGGCCAGAGTCAGGCGCTCGTCGAGGAACTTCTCGCGCGTGTTGATGGTGCCGAAGATCTTGCCCCAGACCTCCTTAGACGCCTGCATCTTGCGGGCGATCTTGTCGGTCCAGTTGTGTGGCACGTGGCAGTCCGGGCAGGTAGCGCGTACGCCAGAGCGATTGCTGTAGTGGATCGTTGACTTGAGTTCCTCGAACACGTTGTCACGCATTTCGTGGCAGCTGGTACAGAAGGCCTCGGTGTTGGTCGCTTCCAGCGCGGTGTTGAAGCCGCCCCAGAACACGATGCCCGCGACGAAGCCCGCGATCGTCAGGAAGCCCAGGCTGTAGTGCCGGCTGGGCAGGTGCAGGGTTCGCCAAAGTCCCCGCAGCCATCGTTTCGCGCGTGACCACATGGCTCACTCCTTTCCGGCCGGTTGTGCCAGCACGCTGTCGACGTCGCGGAATCCGCTGGCTACGAGCGTGGGCGCGTCGGTCTGCACGACGTGGCATTGGTTGCAGAAATAGCGGCGTGGCGATATGGCGGCGAGAAACTGGTCGTCGCGGTCCATGTAGTGCGTGACACTGACCGGCGGTGCCTGGAAGGTCGCCGCGTTGGCGCGTGCGTGGCAAAGCATGCAGCGGTTGCTGTTGGCGTCGACCTGATAGCCGTCGATGGCATGCGGAATGGTCGGCGGCTGCATGGGATAGGCGCGCGCGCGCCTCAGGTCGGTGTTTTCCACACGCGCGAGCGGTGGCGGATGGCCCTCCTGGTCCACGGGTACGCCGCGGCGCAGGGCGTCGAGCTGTCCGCTGCCGGGGATGTGGATCGCGCGGGCGTCGACGGGCGCGGGTGCCGGCAGCGCCGGTGTCGACGATGGGGCTTGCCCGAAGTACCGGCCTGCGGCGAAGACCAGCACCAGCAGCAGGACGAGGACGACCGCTTTCCAGAACGTATGGCGCATCGCAGGTCTCCTAGGCGGCCACGACTTTCACGGCGCATTTCTTGTAGTCGGTCTGCTTGGAAATCGGATCGGTGGCGTCGAGCGTCACCTTGTTGATCAGCTGGCCCGCGTCGAACCAGGGTACGAACACCACGCCGGGCGGCATGCGATTGCGCCCGCGCGTCTCCACGCGGGAGCGCATTTCGCCGCGGCGCGAAATCACGCGGATCTCGTCGCCGCGCTTGAGTCCGCGCCGGCGCGCGTCGTCCGGATTCATGAACACGACCGCGGCGGGGAAGGCCTTGTAGAGCTCGGGCACGCGCATGGTCATGGAACCGGAATGCCAGTGTTCGAGTACCCGGCCGGTGACCAGCCAGAGGTCGAAATCGGCATCGGGTGATTCGGCCGGCGGTTCGTAGGGCAGCGCCCAGATAACGGCCTTGCCGTCGGGATTGCCGTAAAACTGAAAGCCGGTCCCGGGCTTTACGTAAGGATCGGTGCCTTCGCGGTAGCGCCAGCGCGTCTCCTTGCCGTCGACGACGGGCCAGCGCAGCCCGCGCTCGCGGTGATACGTGTCGAAGGGCGCCAGGTCGTGGCCGTGGCCGCGGCCGAATGCGGCGTATTCCTCGAACAGGCCCTTGTGCACGTAGAAACCGAAGGCCTGCGATTCGTCGTTGGCGTAGCCGTTCTCGATGTCACTCAGTGGGAACTTGTCGACATTCCCGTTGCGGAACAGCACGTCGAACAAGGTCTTGCCCTTGTACTCGGGGTGGCTGGCCAGGAGCTCCGCGGTCCAGCACTCGTCGGTCGTGAAGCGTTTGGAGAACTCCATGAGCTGCCACAGATCCGAGCGGGCCTCGCCCGGGGCCTTCACGAGCTGGTGCCAGAACTGGGTGCGGCGCTCCGCATTGCCATAGGCGCCTTCCTTCTCGACCCACATTGCCGCCGGCAGGATCAGGTCGGCGGCCTGCGCCGTGACCGTGGGATAGGCATCGGAGACGACGATGAAGTTGTCGGGATTGCGGTAGCCGGGCCAGGTTTCCTCGAGCAGGTTGGCGGCCGCCTGCATGTTGTTGTTCACCATCACCCAGTAGGCGTTGAGCTTGCCGTCCTTCAGGGCGCGGTTCTGCGCCACCGCGTGATAGCCGGGTTTGGGGTTGATGGTGCCGTGTGGAATCTTCCATATTTCCTCGGCGTGCTTCCGGTGTTCCGGATTGGCCACGAGCATGTCCGCCGGCAGGCGGTGACTGAAGGTGCCGACTTCCCGCGCGGTGCCGCAGGCCGAGGGCTGTCCGGTCAGGGAGAATGGACTGTTGCCGGGCGTGGCGATCTTTCCGGTCAACAGATGGATGTTGTAGACCATGTTGTTGGCCCACACGCCGCGTGTGTGCTGGTTGAAGCCCATGGTCCAGAACGACATGACCTTCACCGCAGGGTCCGCGTAGAGCGCCGCCAATTGCTCCAGCCAGCCACGCTCCACGCCGGTCATTTCCACGGCGCGCTCCAGCGTGTAGGGCGCGACGAAGGCGGCGAATTCCTCGAACCCGATCGGCGTGCCGCCGTTGGGGTCCTTGGCGTTCTTCGCGTTCATTTCCAGCGGGTGCTCGGGCCGCAGCCCGTAGCCGATGTCGTCGTTGCCGCGCTTGAACGTGGTGTGCCGGTTCACGAAATCCTTGTTGACCTTGCCGCTCCGGATGATGTGATTGGCGATGTAGTTCAGCAGGACCAGATCGGTCTGCGGCTTGAACACGATGGGGATGTCGGCCAGCTCGAAGCTGCGATGCTCGAAGGTCGACAGCACGGCGACCTTCACGTGCGGATGCGACAGCCGCCGGTCGGTGACGCGCGTCCACAGGATGGGATGCATCTCCGCCATGTTCGAACCCCACAGCACGAAGGCATCGGCGGCCTCGATGTCGTCGTAGCAGCCCATGGGCTCGTCCATGCCGAAGGTGCGCATGAAGCCCATGACGGCGGAGGCCATGCAATGGCGTGCATTCGGATCGATGTGATTGCTGCGGAAGCCGGCTTTCATGAGCTTGTTGGCCGCATAGCCTTCGAACACCGTCCACTGGCCCGAGCCGAACATGCCGATCGCGTCGCCGCCCTTGGTCTTGAGCACGCGCTTGAACTGCTCGGCCATCACATCGAAGGCCTCGTCCCAGCCAACTGGCTCGAACTCGCCGTCTTTCGCGTACGCCCCATTTTTCCTGCGCAGCAGCGGACGCGTCAGGCGGTCGGTGCCGTACAGGATCTTGGACAGGAAATAGCCCTTCACGCAGTTGATGCCGCGGTTGACCTCGGCATGCACATCGCCGTGGGTCGCCACGACGCGCCCGTCCTTGACCGCCACGTTCACGCCGCAGCCGGTGCCGCAGTAGCGGCACGGCGCCTTGTCCCATTTCAGCTGGGTGCGGTCACCTTCGGTGACGAGGTTGGTGGTGGCGCCGGGCAGGGGCATGCCGGCGGCGGCCGCCGCGGTGGCGAGGGCACTCTGGCGGATGAATTCTCGGCGGGTGCTCATGGCGAGGCTCCGTTCGCGGACGGGATGGACGGGGAGTGGGCCGGCTCGTCGAGCGCGTGTGCGGGCTCGGCATGGTGATAGACCAGCGCGACGTTGAGTACGCCGGACAGCGCCTGCAGCTGGTCGACGCGCTCCATGACGCGATGGCGGTCGGCCGATTCGCAGATCACGACGCTGCGCGTGCTGCCGGTCAGCGCCAGCTCCAGGTCGGCGCACTGGCCGACCAGCCCGGCCAGTGCGAGGGCGGCCGATTCGCGGTGCTGCACGACGAAACTCGCGATGTGGACATCGGCATCGTGGTCGCGCGGACTCATGCGTTCACCTCTGCTGGGGCGTGTTGCAGGATCAGCGCATCGACCGGGCAGGTCGCGACGCAGGCGCCGCAACCGGTGCAATGGTCCGCGTCGACGGTCGCGGCGCCGCGTGCGCCGGGCGGAATGCGGATGGCCGCGGCCGGGCAGGCATCGCGGCAACTCGCGCAGACCACGCCGCGTGCGGCGAGGCAGTCGCCGGCGACATGTGCGACGAGGTTCCAGGGTGGATCGAGGCGCTGATCGAAGGCGCCGCTGCTGCAGGCTTCGGCGCAACGGCCGCAAAACGTGCATTCGCCTGCGCGCGCATCGAAGCGCGGCAGGCCGTCGTCACCGCGCACCAGCACCTGCGCCGGACACTGCCGTATGCAGGCGTCGCAGCGCGTACAGGCAGCTGCGAACGCCGGTCCGGCCTTCGCCCACGGCGGGCGCAGCGCAGGTGGCGGCGCGGCCTGTGCGCGACCGAACAGCAGGGCACGACGCGAGAGACAGGGACCCGTGGCCATCGCTCACGGTCCCGTGGGCGGGCCGGCGAACAGCAACTGCCACATCCAGACCAGAAAACCGTAGCCGGCCACGATCAGCACGGCCATCAGCGGAAAGATCACGGCGGTCAGCAGCAGGAACGCGAGCCGCTCCTGGCGCTTGCTGACCTCGACTTGCCCTTCGCTCTGCTCCATGTGCCTGCCTTGCGGATGGGTACGGGCGCGACGGTGTGGAAGCCGCAGGCTAGCACAGGTGCGTGAGCGGAGTCCGTCGCAGGGCGGCGTCGGCGCGGCGGCGGTCCGCAGTGCCCGTCGTCGCCCCGTGTGGTAGTCATGGTATAGGTGTGAACTAGACAAACAAGGGAGTCCCCCCGGCTCTGCCGGGGAGGCAGCAGAAGTTTGACGTATCCGAAAGTCCATCGGGGGAAACTCCAGGCGTGAGCCGCCAAGCACACGAGCTGGAGAATCCACCGATGGACGAGTACGA
>BTVG01000015.1:0-122044 GCA_045864815.1 Rhodanobacteraceae bacterium
TGGAGCAGTTGCAGCTATTGCAGTAGTCCCGGCCACCGATAAGGTGGCCCCGATCAAAGGGTCGCGTTAGCGACCCGCCCTAAGCCGCTTTGAGCGGCTCACACAACTAAAGCCCCCGGCTTTGCCGGGGGATACTTACCACAGGAGGCGAACCAGCCGGACAAGCCAAGTTCGCCGCAGACGTGCTCCACCCGGCGGCAGTGCAACGCCTGTTCGACACCGACCCCTACCTCGAGGTGGCGCGGCTCGCGTTCGAGCACTTCGACCACTGCCGCAAGCGCGCTGCGCTCGGCCTGGCTGGTCACTACGGGCAAGCCGAAATACACGAGCGCCGAATCCAGGCTTTGATACATGATCAGTCCGCCGTGTTCACGCAGGCAGGCAAGCATGCGCTGCCGATCCTGTTCTTCAAGCGCAGCCAATTCCGTCCCCGTCGCTGGAACCGGCCGAAAACGCAGGCACACGATCACCGACGATAATGCGTTAGCGGCGGTCGGCGCGGGCAATGGCGGAGCCACATCGCGCGACTTCTGCCGCTGGACTTGCGCGATCTCATACAGCGCACGAGTGGCACCACCCGGCGGCCGTCCAATGTCCGCGTCCACGATGCGCACGCACTCGCCATACTGATCGATCGCGTCGTCGTAGCGCTGTACGCGTACCAGCAGCTCCATGAGCAGCCGATGTGCGTCCTCGTGGCCTGGATCGACCTGCAGATAGCAGCGGCAAAGCTGCTCGAGCCGCTCGTTCTTGGCCGCCCCTTGCGTTGCTGCGCTCGCGTAGGCGAACAACTCGCGTGCCCGATGCCGCGCTCGCCGGCGATGCTGATCGACCCAGCGTTCCAGCGCCGAACCCCGGCAAACCTTAAGCTCCGCAAGAAACTCGCCGCGATACAGGAGCAGCAGTTGCCCGGCATCCCGCTGCGCGAACAGCTGCTCGCTGTCGGGAGCGACGAACGAGACATAATCCAGATCGATCTTCAGGTCTTGCGCGACACCGATTCGGCTCGTACCGCAGCGCACGATGATGTCGCCGGACGAGGCCGCGCGAAATGTACGATTGACTGCGCTGATGGCGTGGCGCAGATTCCGCCGCGCGGAATCATCGTCGAGATCGGACCAGAGCAACCGCGCCAGCTGATCGCGCGCGCGCGCGCGATCGCGTTCCAGCACCAGAATGAGCAGCAGCATTGCCGACTTGAGATAAGGCAGCAAGCCGTGCCGACCATCGAGCGCAATCTCAAAGGTGCCGAAAGTGCGAATGGAAAGAGTCCGCGAGACTGAGTCTGTCTCGCGTTGCTGAACTTCGATCATGCCAAGCTCCGCTGGCGCTGCGCAGAAGCGCCGCCGTCAATTCGATCCGGCCCGGATTGTATTCGCCGGACTTAGCGCTGAAGTTCGGGCCGTGTTTGCAGCGGTTGAGCAATCAGCGTGCTCGAAAACTAGCGTCGGGAACGATTCAGACAGATGTCAGCGCCTGTGCCATTCGGGTCAGATTCACTGACTGCGGTGCGTGTCGGTGCAAGGTCGGTGGGCGGGGCGGATGCCGCCGAATCGGCGCGTTCGCGCTTCCAGCATGGCGCGAAAATCATCGCGGCCCAAGGCCCGCTGCTGCTGCAGACAGGCGCGGATCGCCTGAAGATCGTCGTCGGAAAAGACTTCGGCAAGCAGCAAGCGATAGGCGTCGCCGCGTTCCTCGCGTGAGTTGCCGAGCTCGGCGTACGTGCGATGAGGCGACAGCAGGGGATCGCCGCTGCGTCCGCAGAGCGATGCGCAGCTGGACCATGGGAAGGCGACCGGGTCGTCGGTCATTCGTGCGCGGACCGGATTCAGGTCGATGTAGCGGCTGCATTGCAGCAGATAGCCGTCACTGTCGACGAGGCAGGACTTGTAGCGACCTTCCCACAGCGTACCCGTGCGCCGGTGGCGCGCAGTGAACTGCCCGACGTAGTGGCGTCCACGTTTCTGCAAGAGGCGGGAGACGGCGCAGCATCCGGGCGGAGTGACGAGCAGGTGGACATGGTTGCCCATCAGCACGTACGCATGTAGCTTGACGGCTGTATCGATCAGGGCTTCTTGCAGCAGGTGCAGGTAGCGCCGCCGGTCGTCGTCGTCCAGGAAGCACGGCAGGCGGATGTTACCGCGCTGCACCACATGTTGCGGTATCCCGGGCAGATCGAGCTGAGGGAGGCGGGCCATGCGATGAGCTTCGCCGCAGCCGCTAAAAATAGAACGCGTCGACTGCTGGTTCGGAGGTCAGAAACCTCTGACCAGCGTCTGCTGGAAGTGAACCTGACCCCGTTCCCGCGCGCGGAGTCGCTTACCGGCGACGGCGAAGCTGCGCCGCCAAGCGGCTGGCCAATACCTTTGCACTCAGGGCGAACGCTCGGTGTTCCACTTGCGGCCGGACTTTGTGATCGAACACATGGACGGAAACCGGGTCGTCGACGCCAAGTGGAAACTGATAGATGGCACCGACGAGGCGAACAACTACGGCTTGAGCCACGGCGACTTCTATCAGCTGTTTGCCTACGGCCAGCGATATCTAAGGGGAAGTGGCCGAATGATGCTGGTGTTTCCGGCGTCGGACTCTTTCCGGCGCGCTCTGGACTCTTTCGACCTGCAGGACGGGCTGTGGTTGGACGTGGTGCCCCTGGACCTGGAGTCAGGAGACTTTCCCACTGAAGTTCTTGGGTTTTGACGCTCAGCCCTGGAGAGCTGGCAGATCTCTGCCGTTCAAGCGGCTGTGCAAAGGGGAGATTCGCGATTTTCCGTGGCCTTCTTTTGTCGTAAGGCGGTCTTCAGGAAGCAGGGATACCAACAAGGCATCCATTTAAATTGGATTCGTCAGGGAATCACCGCGTCGAACGCTGCATCGAAGATGACATCGGGTTCCGACCACGTGCCGGTGTCCGGGTCATATTCTTCCGGTCCTCCCATCGACCGCGCGCTGTAGGTCAGCCCGCCGCCGGCCACCAGTACGCGACCGGACGGCAATAGGGTCGCGGTATAGCGCCACCGCGGGTGCACGAGCGACCCCGTCGGCGTCCACGTCTGCGTGGCGGGGTCATAGAGCTGCGAATTCCGTCCTTCGGTGATATTGGGAACGAGTACCTTGCCGGATGTCAGCAGAATGCCCTGATGTCCCATCATCATGTCCGCCAGTGGGGCGACGGCGGTCCAGGTGCCGCTCGCCGGATCGTACTCGGCGGCAGACATGAGCCAGTCGAAACTGAATCCTCCCGTCACAAGCACTTTGCCGGAAGGCAGCAACGTGGCCGAGTGGTTGGAACGCGGGCCGGTGACGGGGGCGGTCGTCGACCAACTGTTCGTCTCTGGATCGTAGATCTCGCACGACGACAGCGCCCCTTCTGCCGACGTCCATCCGCCCGTCACGAGCACTTTGCCGGACAGCAGCAACGTCGCGGTGTGATACCTGCGGGGGTGGCTCATCGGTGGAACGGCGGACCAGCTATTGGTTGTCGGATCGAAGAGTTCCGCCGATGCGAGTTCGTTGTTCTCGCGCCATCCGCCAACGACGAGCACCTTGCCGGAACGCAGCCGTGTCACGGTGTGGGAGCTACGCACCTCAGCCGGGGGGCTCGCCGGTGACCACGTCTCCGTCGCGGGGTCGTACAGATGGGGAGCGGCATGTGCGACGAGCACTTTTCCGGATGCCAGCAGCACGCCGATATCGCCACCGCTTCCGACGGGATGCGGCGCCGTCATACGCCAGCGGCGCGTCTGTACATCGTACAGCTGGCTACTCCGTATCGAGCCGGGTTCCAGGTCATAGCCGCCCGTCACGAACACGTTCCCGGACGGAAGCAAGACCGCGGTGTGTTCCAGGCGCGGGACCAGCGATGTCGCCGAAACCGGTGCGGCGACGGCCAGCATGAGCACCAGCGCGGCCACCGCGCGCCGTGCAAGACATTCCGCCATGGGCAGCGACGTCATCGTCATCGTCATCGTCATCGTTCCTTGTCCTTGGGTTGAAGCCGGTGTTCAACGAGGCAGGTCATGTGCCCGTCGGATGGGACGTGGAGGGAAGGCGCGTGCTGGT
Source organism: Rhodanobacteraceae bacterium (assembly GCA_045864815.1). Taxonomy (GTDB): domain Bacteria; phylum Pseudomonadota; class Gammaproteobacteria; order Xanthomonadales; family Rhodanobacteraceae; genus Tahibacter. Next base: position 4,063 of record BTVG01000015.1, read on the forward strand.
CTACTGATGTGGCCACCAGTGGACGGCTGCCAATGCTCACGACGAAGGCCCCAGGCCGCCCACCGACCTGCCACCAATACGCACCGCAGTAAGTGAACCTGACCCCCGTTCCTCGCGCCGCGACAATCGAGGAAAGGGGCTGGCCAACGTCCTGGCCCTCCGGTTAGTCATCGTTGGAGACCTGCTCGCGGGCAGAAGCGGATGGAGCAATGCTCACGACAATTTCACGGACCCGCGCCGCGAGGCGGTGCAAATCGCGATCATCGCTCAGCAGCGGTGCCAAGTTCGCAAGCAACGCGACCTGCGCCAGCTGCAGATCGACCAGCTGTTGCAGATTCAGTTGCATCTGGTTGACCGAGCACGCCATGTTGGCGAAACGTTCCCGCTCCTGTTGCCGCCGTTGCCGGCGGGCCTCGCGCCGCGCCGCCTTGGCCTGCCGAAGTTCAACCGCCCGGCTTTCGCCGTCCCTCAGAACATACTGGAGTCCGCAACTTGGGCACGTGACTTCGTCGTCAATGTAGAACTTCGAGCGCGATTCGCGCCAAATGTTGCCGCACAAGCAAGTGAATTCCCGCTCAACCATGGCCGTCCTCCGTCGTTAAAAGAGTGACCGAGCACGGCGAAATCTACTCTGGATAGCCGGGCCAAGTTCACTTCCAGCGGATGTCGGCCGCACGTTGTTGAGCGAGGCTCAGCGGTCGAGCGATCCATTGTCAGTGGCTGCGAGGTACCGCGGAAACTGAACCTGACCCCGTTCCCGGCTCACTGCTGCTGATGTTCGCACTGGCGATGGCGACGCCGTGCATCACATCCGCGTCCGGTTTCACGGCCTCATCCGCAACGACGGCGCGGCTGGGATCGAAGGTCATCAGCGCCGGTGATTCGATGAGCCGCGTGCTCGAGGCCGGCGGCGAGCCGATACGGCGCACGGACCTCGTCAACGGCTACGGCGTGAAGGTGGGGGAGCGCTGGATCTACATGACCGGCAACGCGCGCCATACCGTCATCGAGTTCACGACGGACGGCACGGTGTACGGCGTTCGCGACGTCGTAGGGCAATAGCGGGTCCCCGGCACTATCGTGAATGAGGGCGGCCAAAGTTCAAAGTGACAGTGGATGTCCTCGTCTCATGTGTGGACTGCAGTCCTTCCACGGACGTTCTGAAGGTGCTGGACGTCTACGAAGCTGGCTATCTGCCGGCGGGATGGCTTGCGGAGCGGCAGCGTCCGTTGATCTACTGATGCAATAGCGCATCGAGGGGGTCGGATGTTTTCATGCTGTTGAAGCTGGACGTCATGCTCGATCGCGTAGCCGCGCGGCCCCTGACCGCCGGTCGACCTGCCACCGACACGCACCGCAGTAAGTGAACCTGGCCCCGTTCCTCCGTTCTTGGAACCTGACCCTGTTCCCCGCGCGGTACCGGGCCAAGTACGTGAATGTTCCGGTTTGCGAGAAAAGTTGATGTCTCGATTTTCGCGGCTTCTGGCGCGTGAGAGCGGTGACTTGTTCAGATCTACCCCGGCATGCTGCGGAGCAGCATGGAATTAATAACGCTAAACGGTAAAGTGAAGCCGTCGTGAATTCAAACAGTGGCATTGTCGATTCTGTGCGATCTTGTACGACGTCAGTTCCACCGGGGGGGGCAGATGCCTAGGAAGCCAATTTGGATGTCTGGCGTCCATCTGGTACCGAATCGCGGGAACACGCGCCTGGCAACGCTCGGCGAAGTTGATTGTCCTCGGCCTGTTGAGGTGCCGCGCTCTGGAGTCGCCGATCCGAGGACGAGAAGCGGCAAACTCATGTTGCAGTCTTGTCATACCTTCGGAGCGGAGGGCAAATGACGATCCGCCTTCGGCATGAAATCACGCGCTGCTGCGATACAAGCAGCGCGTCGCCACGATTGCTCCACATCATGACGAGAATTTCCGCGTGAGCGTCTTGCCGGAGAATCAGCTGGGACAGCCGGTTGCCGCGCCGGGGCTGTCGGACTGGTCTGCGGATGGCCGGGTGCGAATCCAGTTGCTGTTCGGGCTCGCCTTGATTTCGCTCGACAATTTTCTGATTTCTTCGACCGATGACCTCATCCCCCATCTCTCAATTAGCAAATGCGTGACGTGGTGATGGTCTCGCCCATCACTGCGCTGAATGCGCGACTCACCGAGCTGAACGTGCCGGTCCAACCTTCTGGCGCTAAACAGAATGACGAGAAAAAGCACCTCGCGCCGCGATTTAAGCGAGGCGCGTATGCGCAGGGTTTCTCCAACGCTAAGTGGAATATCCTCGACGCCTGCCTCTTCAGGGGGCGCTTTTTCAGGTGAGAGCACATCGCCACAGATCTGGTACTGGCTTCGCAAAAATGTAGCTTTCAATATCTTGCAAGAAAACAACAATTGTTGAGCGCCATGACTGACTATCACCTTGAGAACTTAGGTCCTGAACGATTTCAGCTTCTCTGCAACGCTCTGATTGCAAAGGAGCACCCGAACACGCAATGTTTCCCGGTGGGGCAGCCTGACGGCGGGCGGGATGCGGTGTCCTATCTATCGTTCGGTGGCTCGGTAGTCTATCAAGTCAAATACAGTCGAATGCCGCTCGCAGAACACGATCCGCGCGCGTGGTTAAGGAGTGTAATCGCTGACGAGGTGCCAAAGGTAGCTAAGCTGCTGGCGGGAGGAGTTACAAAATACATCCTCATCACAAACGTGCCAGGAACTGCGCATCCGGGTGGCGGATCAATTGATACTGTACAGCAATTTCTTAGTAAAGAAATTAAAGTTCCGGCGCAATGTTGGTGGCGAGAGGATATTAATCGGCGCCTGGATGACGCGCTCGATATTAAATGGGCCTATCCTGATGTCCTAACTGGCCCGGACATAATTCGATTAGTGCTCGAAAAAGGATTGCGTGAGGATCAGGAGCGCCGGGCATCTGCGATTCGCGCATTCCTGACCGATCAGTATGAAAGCGACAAGGAAGTAAAATTCAAGCAAGTCGAGCTACAGAATAAGCTTCTTGACCTTTTTATAGACGTGCCGGTAGAGATTCGGGACCTGAATTCGAGAAGGGTATTGCGCTATCGCAACTATCTCTTGAGTGCTGTGCTCGCCAATCAAAGCGCTGGTCAGAGGCAGTTTCCAAATAACGTCACCATCGGTGCGGCAACACTCCTCCTCGGAACGAGGGGGCAAAAGGAGCTAGATTGCGTCGTAATCGAAGGCGCGCCTGGTCAGGGAAAGTCAACTATTGTTCAGTACATATGTCAGATTCATCGGCATCGAATATTGCAGGGTGATATTGACGATGACCGTGTCGTGCCGGAGCACAGAAAGAACGCAGTAAAATTGCCGCTAAAGGTAGATTGCAGAGATCTTGCGCTGTGGCTGGCGAGGAAAAATCCCTTCAATAGCGATGATGATGGCTCCGTTCCGCCGGCTTGGGCAAAGTCGCTTGAGTCCTTCCTTGCGCATCTAGTCGCGGCGCACTCCGGAGGGGCTGAATTCTCGGTCTCAGATCTGCATGCCGTCGCCAGGGTCAGTTCAATAATCCTAGTTTTCGACGGTCTGGATGAAGTTGCCGACATCGCTCGCCGGGGCGATGTTGTAGACAGCATAATGAAAGGCGCCTCGCGCTTGGAGCAGATTGCTCTCGCGCTGCAGACCATCGTAACGAGTCGCCCAGCCGCATTTGCGAATTCTCCGGGGATGCCCGAGGAACGATTCACGTATCTTAGTTTGGCTGCAATTGACAGACAACTGGTTGAGCAATACGCAGAAAAGTGGTTCCGTGCCCGCAGACTTGACGGCCGCGAATCGGCAGCTCTTCGGCGCATTCTGCGCGAGAAGCTCGATCAACCGCACTTGCGCGAGCTTGCTAGAAATCCCATGCAGCTGGCGATACTTCTGGCGCTTGTTCAAACACGCGGTGGCTCGTTACCGGACAAGCGGACTTCCCTCTATGACAACTACGTCGATCTTTTCTTTAGCCGTGAGGCAGAGAAATCGACCGTTGTTCGCGACCATCGTGATCTTTTAATTGAAATACATCGGCATCTTGCGTGGGTATTGCACTCGGACTCGCAAACAAAGCAGAACAGTGGAAGCATTGCCACGGAGAGTTTGCGACAGCTTGTTGACAAGTTTTTGCTGGATGAGGGTCACGGAAAGTCGCTTCTAAGCACGCTGTTTGATGGGATGGTTGAGCGCGTTGTGATGCTGGTTTCTCGTGTAGAGGGAACGTACGAGTTCGAAGTCCAGCCCTTGCGGGAATACTTTGCGGCGCGACACCTGTATAACACCGCTCCGTATTCGCCGACGGGAAGTCAAAAGTCTGGAACACTGCCCGAGCGTTTTGACGCACTCTGTAGGGATTTTTACTGGCAGAACGTAACTCGCTTCTACGCGGGTTGCTACAGTAAGGGGGAGTTAGTCTCTCTCGTCGATAGGCTGGAAGAGCTGTCTAGGGCGCCTGGGTATAAGGAGACATATCACCCGCAGGCGTTGGCAGCCACCCTGCTGGGCGATTGGGTTTTCTCGCAGAGTCCTAAGGCGATGCGAGCTGTTATTTCATTGGTCGTTAGCAACCGCGGAATTCGGCAGTTTGCCGGTACAAGAGGCAGCCGCCGTGAAGAAGTTCTTGTGCTTCCGGACAAATGCGGCGGAGAAGAACTCGTCGAAGCCTGCTTTTCTCTCCTTAGTCGTTTTCCACAAGTGGACTACTGCTGGCCGCTTTTTGAGATTATCAAGGCCAATGCGCCTAAAGAGCGTATTAGGGAACGATGGATCCAGTCTATTCCTGAAGGCTCTTCTGGAAATAGAACGCAATGGATATCTTATGGCGTGATGCTTGGAGCTGTATCGCAGTTGCAGAGGGGCGAGCTCAATAGTCTCTTGGATGCAGACGTGGACGAGCGTCTTGTCTTGTTCCATCGAGCAGGACATCGAGAATGGATTGAGTTGGATGAAGATCGCTTGTCCCGCGTAATCAGGCGGAAACTCGACGAAGGCGCAGAAGAGTTCTTCAGAAAGTCATCAGGTATTGTAGACGGGACGATGTTTGTCCTGAGCCCATTTCGATATGCTCTGGCACTGAGCAATCGAGTCCCTCTTCCGCTTAAGGACGTGTGGACTCGATATCACGCATGGGCTGAGCTGCCCAGTATGTATGAGCCCACTGAGTCCGCAACTGCGAGCTCGCGGAAATACGGCGAACTTATTGATTATTGCAAGGGATTGTGGGAGCGCACGGCGAATGAGTGGGCTTCGCAGATTGCTCCTTGGAATGACCTTGTGTCGGCCGCTGAAGCCAAACTAGGTATCTCGTGGACGCTTCAACTTCTTGCCGTTGCTAGCGCCGGTATTCGTGCGCGTAATGAGGGTTGCGACGACTCTCCAGCTTTGCTTGACGCTAGTAGGCCACTTTGTCGGCGTACGCGTTATGCACGGCTACGTGCGGCCGTTCCAAGCTGGTGGGAGGCGCAACTTGCTAGCGCACAGGAAGAAGATGATGTGGTGTTCGTACTGCTAGTCTTCCTGGTTTGGGGCGGGAAGAGCACAGTCTCGAAGCTTTTCGGCTCTATCGCTAAGCGTCTTGAAGGCCTGAGCAATCGGCTTTTCATGAAGTTAGCTTCCGGTGTGGATCTACTCCACGGGTTAGTTGGCTCCCGTAATCAGTATGATTTGTCTGTGGTTGGATTTGAAGGCGAGATTTCGCTACGTACCTTCGTGGTTCTGTCTGGGAGAATGCACGAGGAAGAGCGTATCCAATGCTTCTGGATGTTTTTTAGAGGGTATGAGGGGGATGACGAAACTTTGCTTTGCTTTTGTCAGCGGTATGCGTTATCCGCGGCGCTATCCGATGCGAAGAGATGGGACGAATGCCTCAAGGTAATTGCTATGACGTATGCAAAAGGAGCTGTCGCTGACGGGCATTGGGCGCACAACTTTAGGAATCGCGTAGCGGAGGTAATGCCGCTAGATGTGGGGAGGACGATTATGGCTAATCCCGATGCATACCCGACGGAATTGTTGTTTCTTGCTGAAAAATCGTGTCGGGCAGCGATTGCGGAGCGCGTCGAAGCCGTAGGATACGTTGCAGAGCGCGAAAAGTGGTTTGTGGATTGACTAGCGATTCTCAATAACTTACTAGGCTACAAAAACACTTTTCCGCTTTAGTGGAAATATATACATCATTATTTGATGAGTTTCAGCAACGACACACACGATACTTCAGACAGTCCCGTACTGTTGCTCAGCTTGCGCGAGAAGTTCAGCAGCGGGTACGCGCAGGGCCTTGGCTATTGTGCGCAGCGTCCGGACGGTGGGTGACTTCAACCCTCGCTCAAGCTGGCTTACGTAGGTTGCATGTACGTCGCACATCGCGGCGAGCGCTTCTTGCGACAGTTTCGCTTCCAGACGCCTCTCGGCAAGTACCTTGCCGAGTGCTTGTTCGAAAGTCTTCATGACGGCTCACTCCTGGAGCCGTCAGGCTCGTTTCACTTCGGTATTGAATCTAGAGACTATAGTGTTAGCTCGGTCGGCTCGCCCGCGTCGATGGCGGAACTGTCGAAGTAGCTATCGTCTCTCGGCTCTCGCGAGTAGATCCGCTGCGGTCAGGCTCAGTGCCTTCCCGAGTTGCCGGATGACGCGAACTGTCGGCGACTTGAGTCCCCGCTCGAGCTGACTGACATACGTCGTATGGATGCCGCACGCATCCGCCAGTTCTTCTTGCGTCAGCCCGAGACGCTTTCGCTCGGCAGCAATAATCTTGCCGAGCGCCTTGTCGAATGAATCCATGGCGACGCACCTCACTGGAGAGGTCGCCAGCGTCTCGGGACTAGTACTTTAGTGCCAGAGACTATAGTATTTGCGCTGGGTGCAAACGAAGCGCCCGAATCGCAGTCTCGGTGGGATAACGCAATGTCAGGAGGACAGTCATGCGTATGGGATTGAGTGTTTTTCAGTGGGCGAAGAAGGCCGCGATAGGCGAGGGCGTCGCAAGCGTCAAAGGCGGTGCGGCATGAATGCGATGGGTTCGTTTCATCCGCTGATCGCCGAAGGCGCCGACGCGGAATCGGTACTGTTCGTCTTCGCCGCAGACACGCCAACACAGCGTCGCGCCGTGCACGAGGAAGCGCTCTACCGCCTCAGCGCCGCCACGGCCCTCAGCGATGCGCTGATGACCACGAAGGTGGAAGCGCATAGCGGCTGGAGTCACGTGCCACTGCTGGAAGCCGTCGGCATCCTGGCGCGCGATGCGCAGGGGTTGCTCGAGGCCATGGTGGGCGACCACGCGGACGATTGACGTAGCAGCATGGGCCGGGCCGTCGGTGGCGCCGTATGGCTGCCGGCGGCGCGGCGTGCGGGGCTGGGCGCGCGCTGGGTCGTGTTGACGCGTGATCGCCGTCACTTCATGTGCTGCCGACGGTCGTAATGGCCGATAAGTAGCTTCGTCCTGTCGATCGGCTCGGCGCGTCAGTGCTCTGCGGCGGTCACCGGCCGCTTCGGCGGCCGCTCCCGGCGTCGGCGCCAACCGGTCGGTGCGTCGCGGGGGCCGGCCGGGTTGCCGATCCGGGCGGGGCGGCACCGGTGCTCAGGGCGGGGTCGTCGGGACTTTTCGCCCGGCGTGTCGCGCAAAAAGTCGCAGTGACCGCGCTTTTTGTCCCGACCGCCGCGCGTTTTCCGCGGCGCGCCGCGCGGAGAGTCTGGCGCGATGGCCGTTTCGCGCGGCGTTTAGGACTTTTTCCCCCGTGCGCCGCGCTGTTGGTGCGGGCTTCCGGACTTTTCCGGTGGACGCCGGCGCGTTTCGGCCGGCGCGCCGGGCTTTTTGTCCCGGCGTCCGCGGAAAATGTCCCGCGTGCGGGACATTTTCCTTGGTGGGTAGGACATTGTTCGCGGCACGCGGCACGTGGGGTGCCGCTCCGCGATGAAGGCTCAGGCCGGCGTGCCGGTTTCGCCTTCCGCGCGCCGTGTGCGGCTGAAGCGGGTGGACAGTTCCTTGCGCAGGCTGTCCAGGCCCTGGTTGCGGCCGGCGACGCGCAGGATGGCATAGCCTTCGAGGGCGACGTTCATCAGGTCGCTGCCCAGGGCGGTTTCGGTGTCCTGGCCGCGCTCGGCCAGGCGTTCCAGGCGATCGAGCACGGGGCGCAGGCGTTCCAGGGCGGCCAGATCGACACGCGCGCCGCCCACGTCGACGCTGGGCGGTACCACCTGCGGGTTCTGGTCGAGCACGCTCAGGGTCTGCCGCACGAAGGCTTCGGATTTCGGCCCCATGCGCGTCAAGGAGCGGCGTTCCTCTGCGCTCAGCGAAATCAATCCGCTGAGCGCGGTTTCCAGTTGGTCCAGCGCGGCCCGCGCCGTGGCGATCTGCTCATCGGTCAAGACCAGGTTGATCAAGTTCTGACTCATGGCTTGCTTCCTTTCAGGGTGAGTCGCCGATGCGGCGCGCGTCGAATACCGCATCGACGGAAAGAGCGGCCTTGCCTACCTGCACAGCCGTTCGACGCGACGTCATGAAGCCGACACAGATTTTCAGAAGCCGCAACGGCGCGAAATGGGACTAAGGGACAATTCCATCATATGTTTGGCATGGCATAGGCGCGGGAAGCGGGCGACGTGCGGGCGCGACGACGGTGGGAGAATTCCGTCCGTTGGATCACTTTGCACGGTGTCAGCAATCAGCTGACGTCCGACGGAGCGTCCGATGAAATCGTCATGGGGTGTCGCCGCGTTGCTGATCTGTTCGTCGCTGCAGGCAGCGACGATCAATTGCACGATCGACGGTACGGGGCCCTCGCCGCGCGTGGCCTACGGCAGCGCGACGGAGTGCAGGGTCACGGGCAGCAACGGCTCGTATGTGCTCACGGCGAAGAAGGAACCGAAGTTCGTGCAGCTGTCGTGCTGGCGCGACGGGCCGGGCGGCGATGTTGCGCGCTGCATGGTGGCGGCGGCGCGGAATGCCAACAACAAGAAGGAGTTTTACATTGGCACCTTTCAGGAGCCGGGCGGCAGTGGCGTGCGGCCGGCGTGGTTCAGCGTGACATTCATCAACTGAAACGCGGCGATGCGCGCCGTTCGGCGGCGACGCAGGGCGCATCCAGGTTCAAGGGCGGGCCTCGTGCGGCCGGTTTCCGCCTCGCCTTTTACACCGGGCTGCTTGCTGTGGTGGAGACGAGGTGCGCGCTCGCTGACTGCGTCTGAAGGAGATTCAATCAGCTGAATCGCGACGTCGCCATGCGGGCGCGGGTATCGGAGAAGTGACGGTAACCGCAGCGCCGGCCAAGCGCCGGCGATCAGCCCGGTGCGCGCTCCAGACGCTGGAGAATCTCGGTCGCGAGAAACACGCGTCCCCACTTCTGCTCGTTGGCTAGCCGCACAATTCCCGCGGCCAGCAGGTTGTTGAGCGCGGTATTCGCTGCCGGCTGTGAAATGTCCAGGCCCGCCGCGGCCTGTTGCACCGACAACACGGGATGGCCCAGAAGGAAGCGGGGCAGGCGCCGTGTCGCCGAATGCGTGCGGTAGCTGGCAAGTTGCTGCTCCCAGCGCTGAACGAGCAACGTCAGATCCTGGGCGATGGCAATCGAATCGTTGCAGGATTCGACGATGGCGCGACACAGCAGGTGCAGCCAGGGATTCCAGTCGCCACGCAACTGCACGCTGGCCAGTGCCGCGTAGTAGGCCGGCTTGGCGCGCAGCAGGGCTCCGGAAAGGTAGAGCGGCGGGTAGCCTTCTGCGGCCTGCAGCAGTGGCAATAGCAGGCGCCCGGTGCGACCGTTGCCATCCTGGTAGGGGTGGATGGTTTCGAACTGCGCATGGACGATCGCGAGCTGGGCGACGATGGTGAGCGCCGCCTGTTCGTCCTCGCGTGGCGCGTAATTCAGGATGCTTGCCGCCATTTCCTCCATGCAGCCCGCAATGGCGGCTGGCGGCGCCGGAACGAACGTGGCGTCCTCGATTCGCAACCCCGCGCCTATCCAGACTTGTTCGGTCCGATAGGCGCCCAGCGGGAATCGGCCGGTATCTTCCTGCATCAGCACGGCATGCAGCTCGTGGATGAGATGCAGGTCCAGGGCAGCGCGGCCCCCTTCATGGATGCGATCGAGTCCTTGCTGCAGCGCCATCACATAGCGTTCGGTGACGGTTACGTCGGGCGGCATGGCGCCGACGCCGCGCGTGGCTTCATAGGCCAGCAGTTCCGGCAGATTGGCGCGGGTGCCTTCGATCTGTGAGCTCTTCACCGCTTCGCGGCGTGCCAGCGTTCGCGTGACGAGGTCGGCGTTGGGAATATGCGCCAGTGCGCTTTGCAACCGGCCGAGGGCGGCATGCGCTTCGACGAGCCTGGTCTGATACCGCGGTTCAAGGTCAAGGACCCGGGGGGTAGGCGGTGCCACCAGCGCCAGCACGTGGGGATATCCCGGTGCGGGCACCAGGTAGGGTTGGCGGTTGGCGGCGATCTGGTCCTTGCGCATCGATGTTCCCGGCGGAAGTGAACGGGCCGGGGCGGGTCGTGCTGATTCCCCGATGGCTGGCAACGATAGCGCGAGAACCTGATGAAGTGGGTGGCGCTTTATAAGGTTTCCCCGGAAACCTTATAAAGCTCGGCGGGCTTTATAAGGTTTGGGCCGGCGAGTCGGCGGCAGGTGGCCCTGATAGCGGTGCGGCCGAAGGGTCCGCTGTCGATGCGAAGCAGCCCTGTTACGAGCCGACTATCGCGGGCTCGACGTCGCCACGGTTTCGCGAAGGGGTCGGCGGCTGAAGTCTCAAGTGCTATCCTGCCCGCGGGCGGCTATGGGGGTCCTTCCTTCTAACCATCCGAAATAGGGTCTCCGCTCTCCGCCCCTTCTTTTCCCCCGCGCCAACATGATGCAGATTCTGCTGCGCCGCAAATCGATGGTTGTGCTGGCGCAGGGAGACAGCGAGACGCCGACCGCGGTGATCGCGACGATCCAGCGCAACCTTGCCGCATACGGTTATGGCCTCTCACCGGAACTCGAGGCGCAGGTTGCCACCATCGGCCTCGATGCGGCTGTTGATTTCTACCGACGACTGCAGCGCGAACTCCAGGCTCTTCTTGGCGCGCGCAGAGTGTTCAAGCCACTCTACCCCGGCTTTCCGCGGCAGGTTATGGCGCTGTCCGAGGGCGAGCTTTACCTCAATGCGCTGCGGCACTATTGGGGCTTGGTCGACGAGTTCCCCGACCAGCAGCATCGTCCGCCGTCGAAAGAGCAGCCGACACTGCGCCGCATCCGACTCGGAACGCGTGCTGATCTCGAAGCCATCTTTGAGCGACTGGCGCGGGCCAGGACGCCGTTTTCGCCGCAGGATCGTGAAGACGTCGCGCGCTTCGTCGTGCAGTACGGCCCATCAATCGTGCGCTTCTTGCCCGCGACGGTCGGATGCAAAGAGAACCTTGCTGTACTGATGGCGGCGTTGCTGAGGGAGGGCATTGACCCGACCGCACTGGACGCCAGTGTGCGTACCGCCACGGACGTCTTGCGCATTGCCGTTGGCCTGTGCGGCGGCGACGTGTCGCTGTCGGAGCCGATGAAATTCGGTCGGCTGCCGCGCGCGGTACGTATGCGATTGCTGGGATGGCTTGAGCGCTCAGCCTCTCGGCTCGAGGACATGCAGCGATGGGAAGGCCGCTGGATCCGACTGGGCGAGCGTTTGCATCCCGGCGAGTACGCGAAGCGGTTTCCCGAGACTGCCAAGGCATTCACTGACTTGCGCAACGGCCGCCGCGAACGCGGTTTTAACAGCCGCGTCGAGGCTGCGCTGGAAATCGGTGCGATCGCGTCGGCGGTCGAGTCGCTTCAGCTGCGGCCCGGCGAGTTTGCGCGTCGGCTGGACGTGCTGCTGCGACGCGGTGGGGGCCGCAGCGTGCTCGAAGCCTTCGCTGCCGTTGCACCGCAGGTCGCGACACCGGTGCTGTTGCAAGTGCTGGTGCACTTCCGCCGCCGGGGCGAGCCCGGGTTGCGCGTGTTTTTCCCGAAGGGCCAGCTGGCCAACCTATTCGCGCGCAGCGACGCGCTGCTCGCGCTCGATCCCGGCGTGGCTGCCGACATCGTCGCCCTGTGCGATCGGACACTCGTCGCGCGTTTCGCTGCATTGGCTCCGTTGGGCCGTTGCTATCTCGATCCGGCGCTGGCGCGTTATCTGGCGCCGTTCTCGCAGCGCTCGGCGGCCAAGGCGCTGCGCACGATCGTGCGGGGGAGCCGGATTCCGATCAGTGACGTACCCACGCTGCGCTTCTTCACGTGGTGGCGAAACGGCCGCGGACGCGTCGATATCGACTTGTCCGCGGCCATGTATGCCGATGACTTCAAATACGTCGACACGCTGGCCTACTACAACCTCCGCACTTACGGTGCCGTTCATAGCGGCGACGTCGTCGATGCCCCCACGGGTGCCAGCGAGTTCATCGACATCGATGTGGATCGATGTCGGCGCATCGGCGTGCGCTACGTGGTGGCCTGCATCAGCAATTACACGCGCCAGCCGTTCTGCGACTTGCCCGAGTGCTACGCAGGGTGGATGGCACGACACCACCCGGGCTCTGGCGAGACTTATGAGCCGGCGACGGTGGTGGACCGGTTCGACGTGTCAGCTGCCACCGAGTTCTGCCTGCCGATGGTGTTCGACCTGCAGATGCGGCAGATGATCTGGGCCGACATCGCCATTGCCACCTATCCACGCTGGCAGAACAACGTTCAAAACAACCTCGCCGGCGTGTCACTCATGGTCCGGGCTCTCACCCAACTGCGTAAGCTCGACCTTTACACGCTGTTCGAAATGCACATACGTGCGCGCGGCACGTCGGTGGCACGGCCCGAAGATTCCGACACGGTGTTCGCCGAGCACCACGGGATCACGCCGAAAGACCTGGATCGTATCTCTGCCGAATTTCTATAGCCTGGCCTGCCGGCCGCACCAGACCGGGCAATGCCGGCTATCGCTCCAACGTGTGATTGGTCACGCGCGTGCGGCTCGCTGCGATGATGCAGCGGGTGCCGGCAAAGCGTGAACAGTGACGCTGCCGTGGCGGCAACCGCCTGCGCCGCCGGCCTGCCGGCGCCGAAGCGCGCGGAGTAGCGCAGCGCCTATTTCTCGAGCCGGTAATTCAACCCCGCGCGATTCTCGGTCGTTGCGTTCTGCGCCTCGAGTTCCCACAGGCGCGAGAGTTTGTAGCGCAGGGTGATGACTTCGCCCGGGGTGAAGATGCCGACGCCGTAGCTCAGGTACAGCTTGGGAGAAAGGTATTTGCCGACCGTGAGCGCGGCGCCGCCCAGGGCCGTGTTGTCGGCGACGGCGGCGTCGACGCCGAGGCGGGCGCCGACGCTTTTCGCGAGCAGGTCGCCGGTGGCGGAGCCAAGTGCCTGTGCGGCGGCGCCGACGAGGTCGCTCTCGCCGCTCTTGAGCGCGGACAGCGGGCGGCCGGTGACCAGGTAGGACAGCGCTTCGGACTGTTCGAGCGCGGGCTCGGAAAACACGGTGAGTACCGGCACCTGCGCGGTGCCCTGCACGCGCAGGCCGGCGGTGACGTCTTTGAGTTCGCGCACGGCTTTCAGATCCAGGCCCGGATTGTCGATCGCGGTGCCGGCGAACAGCAGGCGGCCGGTCTGGATTTTCAGGTCCTGGCCGTAGGCCTTGTAGGTGCCGCCGACGCGGATCTCGCCGCGGCCGGTGGTCTGGCGGCCCGGGCGCTCGACGATCACGAGCTGGCCGTTGAGCGTGCCGTCGAGGCCGAAGCCCTTGAGCGTCACGTCATCGCCGAGTTTCAGGGTGAGGTCGGCCGTGATCGGCAGGGCTTCCTTGGCGTCGACCGCGTCGGCGTCGACGATGACGACGTCGGGCGAGGTCCTGGCCGCGCCACCGCCGGGCAGCTTGGTCAGGTCGATGGCGGCCTTGGGCATGCCGATGTCGCCGCTGGCGGTGAGGCCCTGCGGGTTGCGGCGCACGGTGAGCTTCGGCGACAGGATCACGTGCGCGGCTGGAATGTCGGCGGCGAGGAAGTCGCTGCCTTCGATCGCGATGTCCAGCGGCGCGTCGGCGCTGAGGCCGCCGTTGCCGGTGATCGTGAGGCGGCCACCGCCGGAACGGATGCCGCCGCTGACGGCGACGCGGCCCTGGCCGTCGAGGTCGATCTGCACCGTGCCTTCGGTGAGCTTGAGGCCGGCCTCGGGCACTTCGGTCGCGAAGCCGTTGAGCAGGATCTGGCCGCTGACGACGGGCGCGGCGACGGTGCCGGCGAAGGCGAGGCGGCCGTCGAGCTTGCCCTGGGTGTTGGCGACTTCGGTTGTCAACAATTCCACAAAGGAAAGGCTGCCGAGGCCGAGCTCGATCTGGCCCGCCAGGTTTTGTTCCGGCCCCGTGACGTCGATGGTGCCGGCGATGCGGCCGCCGTCGGCGAGCTGGCCCTGCACGACGAGGCGCTGCGACTGCGGCGCGAACGTGGCGTCCACGGCGAGGCCGTTGTAGGCGAGCAAGGGCTGGTCGGGACGGTCGGGATACGCGATGCGGCCTTCGGCGGACGTGATCTTTGCCGCGCCATCGAGCGCGCCCTGGGCGCTGCGGCGCACGTTGCCGTCGCCGTTGATGTCGCCGGCGAGCGTGAACGTGGCATCGGGCGCGGCGAGCGCGGCGATCAGGGACAGCGGCAGGCGTTCGATGCGGTAGCGGCCCTCGGCACTGCCGTCGGCGGCCTGACTGCCCGACACGCAGAGGCGCGGTCCCTGCGCGGCCAGGCAAAGCTCGCCGAGCGTGGCCGCACCGCCCGCATACGACAGGGCGGCGGGCTGGTCGAGCGTCCACTCGGGCTGATCCTTGAGGGCCAGCACGAGCTGGCTCAGCGCGCCGCTCCAGTTGTCGCCGTCCAGCCGCCCGCGCAGTTGCGCGCGCGCTGTCACGGCCGTGCCGTGCGCGTTGAACGTGAGCTCGTGCGCGTCGCGATCACCCTTGCCGTCGAGGCTGATCCGGTCGAACTGTTGCCCGCCTGCCGTGACGCCGGTCGCGAGCAGTTCCAGCGTGCCGCGCGGCGCACTGAGATCGGCAATGCGGGTGCTCAGCTCGAGCGAGGTCGCGCGGTTGCCGTCCACGGCGAGCCTGGTGCCATCGATGCGGCCGTCGACCGCGAGTGCGGGCCACCGGCCGTTGACCTCGAACTGGCCGCGCAGGCGGCCCTGCGCTTGCGGCAGGAAATCGCCGAGCGAGGCGAGCGTGAAGCCGATGCGCGCGTCCGTCGCGTCCTTTCCGCCGCGCCCTTGCACGGCCAGCGTGCTGTCGCCGGAGGCCAGTGCCAGCGTGCCGTCAACGACGTAGCCGGGCGCGATCCGCAGGTCGGCCGTGCCGGTGACGGGGCGCTGGCGCACGATGCCATCGAGGCGGGGCATCTTCAGCGTGGCGCTGATGCCGTCGGCGTCGTGACGGCCTTCCGTGGCGAGCTGCAGGTTCAGCGCACCGGGCCATTCGGCCGCGATCGCGCCCGGGTCCAGCCGGTCGGCGACGATGTCGAGTTTCCAGCCGAGTGCGGGTTTGAGGGTCACGTCGCCGGTCGCGCTGAGGGAGCCGGCCGGCTTGCCGTCGCGGTGTTGCTGCAGCTGGACGCGGTCGAGGGCGATGCGCTCGTCGTTGCCGTTCACGGCCAGCGTGAGGTCGGCGGGACGGCCCGGTGGGCCGATCTGGACGTCGCCCGCGAGCGCGAACTGGTTGACGCTGCCGGTCAAGCGCACGTCGCCGCGGCTCGCGAGTTCCTGCCCGGCCAGCGCGGCGGGCAGCAGTACGTCCTTCCACGCCAGCTGCAGGTCGGCCGCCACGTCACCCGCGAGCGGGATGGCGCCGCTGAGCGTGAGCGCGCCGGGGACGTTCGGTGAGGTCAGGGCCAGCGTCTTGAGGGTGAGTGTTTTGCCGTCGATCGCGTAATCGGCCGGATCGACGACGAGGCGGTAGTCGTCGAGATCGACGATGCCGGTGATGCGCCCGTCTTTGGCATTGAAGCGCGCCGTGAGGTCCGCACCGACCGTCTGCAGCGGCGGTTTCTTGACGAGGTGCTGCAGTTCGAAGCGCGGCGCGGCGAGCCGGAGCTGCCAGTAGCGTTCGCGCAGCGGCAGGTTCGAGGCTTCGGCCGCGAGCTCGGCACGGATGGCGACGGGCTGCTGCAGCTCAACGGTGGCGGTGGGCAGGTTGCCGTCGCTGGTTGCGTCGAGTGTGCCGGCGTAGTCCGTACCGTCCACCTGCCAGCGGAAGCGGCCCTTGGCGGTGCCGCGATCGTCACCGGCGGTGCTGGCCTGCGCGTCGAGGTCGACTTCGCCCTGCTTTGCACGCAGCGCGAGCTGTTCGATCGCGATCTCATAGTTGGCCCAGCGTGCTTTCGTGGCGAAGCTGTGTGCCTCGAACACGTCGACCCCGTCGTGGTTCACGCGGATGCCGGTCACGAGCAGGCGGTCGAGGTAGACATCGACCGGCAGCTGGCGGGGAAGCGGTTGCTCCGCGGGCGGCGATGCCGGTGGCGGCTGGGTCGTCGTGACGACGCTGACGTCGGCGATCTCGAGGTTTTCCACATGTGCCACCTGGCGCAGCAGCGCGAGGGGGGCCAGGTCGAGCGTGACGCGGCCGATCCGTGCATCGACGCCCGCGTCCCGCCAGCGCACGCCGTGCAATGTCAGCGGGCCGGCCAGGCGGCCCTCGGAAGATTCGACCGTGAGCTTGCCGTCGGTTGCGGCGATCGCGCGGGCCAGCGCGAAACGCAGGCCGGCTTCGCTGCGCAGCATCCACGTCAGCACGATGCCGGCGACGACGACCAGCAGCACGATGGCGACGAGCAGCCATTTCAGTGCGCGCTTCACAGGTCGGGTCCTATCACGAGGTGGATCTGCACGCCGTCCTTGGGCTCGCGCAGCGGCGCGGCGAGATCGAAGCGCACCATGCCGACCGGCGACCGCCAGCGCAGGCCGAGGCCCGCGCCAATCTTCGGTTCGTAGTCGGTGCCGGAAAAGGCATCGCCGGCGTCGACGAATGTCGCGATGCCCCATTTCGGCTTGAAGTAGTACTCGTACTCGGCACCGGCGGTGACGAGGTGCTTGCCGCCGATGACGACGGGCTTCTTCGTGGGATCGATCTCGAGCGCCGGGCCGATGGTCTGATAGCCGTAGCCGCGGATCGAGCGATCACCGCCGGCGAAGAAGCGCAGGTCCGGGGGCAGCTGGTTGAAGTCATCGACCCAGCTCATGCCGACGGTACCGCGCAGGATCAGGCGATGCCGCCATTGGAGCTGACGTATCCACTTCACGTCGCCGCGCATTTGCACGACGTTGGTATCGGACAACACACCCTCGGCCGCCGCGCGCGCGAGCAGGTTGACCGAATAGCCGCGGCGCACGAACAGCGGATCGTCGGCGCGCTTGCGCGTCAGCGCGAACTGCGGATACAGCATCGTGGAGTTGCCGCGGAACACGACCTGCTTGCGATCGCCGATCTCGAAATCGCCGGTCTGCAGATGCAGGCCCAGCGTGCGCGTGAAGCCCATCCATTGCCGCGTCTCGCTCGCGACGAGGCTGCTGGTCTTGGAGCGTGTCGTTTCGGTGTCTTCGTCGCGGTAGTTCACGCCGAAATTGAACGCACGGCTGTCGGTGCCGGGCAGGGGAATCTGGTACAGCGCCGAGGCGGAGGTGAGGCGTTGCGCGAGAATGAGCTCGCTCTTGAATTTGTGGCCGCGCCGGTTCATCCAGCGCCGCTCGAGTCCGCCGCGAACGCCGAAGCCGGTATCGGTACCGATGAACAGTCCGCCGGTGTAGATGCTGCGCTTGGCGGGCGCCAGCGTGACCCTGATGGGCACGACCCCGTCAGCGGCGTGCTCGACGTCGGGGTTCACATCGACGATGGAGAAATAGTCTGCTTCCGTCAGGCGCTGCTGCAGTGAAAGCAATTGTTCCTGAGTGTAGAAGTCGCCTTCCTGCCAGGGGACATAGCGCAGCAGGAAGCCGTCGTTGAAATGGCTGCCTTCGAATTCCGTCTTGCCGATGCGATAGCGCTGGCCGGGTTCCCAGGTTAGGCGCACGGTCGCCTTGTGAGTGCCGCGCGTGATTTCGACACGGTGCGTCACGAGCTTTGCGTCGAGGAATCCGTCGGCAAACAGGGCGGCCTGGATCGCGGCCTTGCCGCGCTCGTAGGCGTCGTGATTCATCGGCTGGCCCTGCTTGGGCTGAAACGCGCGCAGGGCCTGGCGCACGCTGCGC
This sequence comes from Rhodanobacteraceae bacterium, assembly GCA_045864815.1. Taxonomy (GTDB): domain Bacteria; phylum Pseudomonadota; class Gammaproteobacteria; order Xanthomonadales; family Rhodanobacteraceae; genus Tahibacter. The sequence goes on from BTVG01000015.1 coordinate 22,286, forward strand.
AGCTCGCGGGCTTCGCCGTCGAGCTTCAGGTCGAGCTCTGCCACGACGACGGGCTCGCCCGGTTTTACCGTGAGGATGGCATTCCAGCCTTCCGGGGTTTCCTTGAGCTCGCCGGTGACCTCGGCGTCGTAGTAGCCGTAGGGTTCCAGCGCGGTGGCGATCTGCGCGGGCGCGCGCTCGTAGAGGCGGCGCGCCTGGGCGGCGCTCACGTCACGATCGGCGTACTGCGTGAGATCGAGGCCGGCCAGCGCGGCAATCTTGAGATCGCCATCGACGCCGCCCAGCGTGGTCACGATTTTCGCGGCCGATACGGTGGGCGTAGCGAACAGGAGCAGCAGCGCCACGGCAGCAAGGCCGGGCCAGGCGATGCGCCGGGGCGGCGTTCGCGGGTGGCGTAGCGGCGGCGGACATTCCATCTCGGACATGCGGTCGATCCCTGCAAACAGGCCCGATTCTAGCGCAGGGGCCCGGCACGTCACGGCCGTCGACGTGACAGGTGGTGACGCGGTTCACGCCGAAAGCGGCCTATGCCGCGGCTCGCCCGATGGCGTAGCAGTGCACGGGATGCGGATGGAACGGCAGTTCGACGCTGCGTTCAAAGCGCAGGCCAAGCTTCTGCATGACGCGCGCCGAGGCCGCATTGGCCGGGTCGACGAGGCCCACGATCTGCGCCAGATTCAGCGCGTCGAAGCCGTACTGCAGCACCGCTGCACCGGCTTCGGTCGCATAGCCCTTGCCCCAGCAGTCCGGCAGAAAGCGGTAGCCGATGTCCACTGCGTCGACCGACGGTACGTACTTGAGCCCGCACCAGCCGACGAAGCGGCCGCTGTCGCGTTCGATCGCGGCGAGCCGGCCGAAGCCGTATCGGGCGTAATCTGCCAGCGGCTTCTGCCGCAGGATGTCGCGAACGGCGTCGAGCGACTCGCACGGGCTCTCGCCGACGAAGCGCAGCACGTCGGGATCGCGCACCAGCGGCCAATAGTCACTGGCATCGTCCAGAGTCAGCGGGCGCAGTTCGAGGCGGTCGGTGACCAGTCGTGCGATGTCCCCGGTGCGGCGTATCGGTGCTGGCATTCTGGGTGAGCCTTCAGAGTGTGGCCAGCCGCGGGAACAGGCCGAGCAGACCGATCACGATGAGATAGATCGCGACCACGTAGTTGAGCAGGCGCGGCTTGATCAGAATGAGGATGCCGGCGATCAGGGCGAGCAGCGCGGAAAGGTTCACGACCATGGGACCACTCCTTCGGTTGGGTTCGCCGACTGTACGCGCTGCGGATGTCGTTGTGGGATGAAGGCGCCTCCTGCGGGGCTCGCCACACGCCGCGGTGGCGAGCCCCTCGTCGGCGCCGGGTTCTCGATCCCGGCGGTCACCGCGTCCGTTTCAGCGCTTGAGCGCTGCCTCGAGCCGCGCACCATATTCCTCATCCACCTTGCGGAAATGCTCGATCGCGCGTTGCTGGATGTCGGCATCGACACCGGCCATGTGGCGAGCGAGATTGCCGACCAGCGCGTCGCGCTGCGTCTCGTTCATGAGGCGGTACAGGGCGCGCGGCTGGCTGTAGTAGTCCTCGTCGTCCTTTCGGTGATCGTAACGCGCCACGCTGCCGCCGAAGGCCTCGTGCAGGGCGGGCTCAGCAAGGGCCGGATTGTCACGCGGACCACCGCGGCCGTTCGGTTCGTAGTTCGGCTCGGCGCCGCCGTTGTCGTCGCTGCGCATCGCACCGTCGCGGTGCGGGCTGTGGAAGGGACAGCGCGGCTTGTTCACCGGCAGCAGGCCATGGTTGACACCGAGGCGGTAGCGCTGGGTGTCGCCATAGGAAAACAGGCGGCCCTGCAGCATGCGGTCGGGTGAGAAACCAATGCCCGGGACCACGTTGGCCGGATTGAACGCAGACTGTTCGACCTCGGCGAAGTAGTTGTCGGGATTGCGATTGAGTTCGAGCACGCCGACGTCGATGAGCGGATAGTCCGCGTGCGGCCAGACCTTGGTCAGGTCGAAGGGATTGATGTGGTACGTGGCCGCGTCGGCTTCCGGCATGATCTGCACGCGCACGTTCCAGCTGGGATAGTCGCCGCGCGCGATGGCATTGAACAGGTCGCGCTGCGCGCTTTCGCGATCGCCGCCGACGACCTCTGCCGCTTCCGCATCGGTGTAGTTGGCGATGCCCTGGCGCGACTTGAAGTGGAACTTGACCCAGAAGCGTTCGCCGGCGGCATTGAGAAAACTGTAGGTGTGAGAGCCGAAGCCGTGCATCTGGCGGTAGTTGCGCGGCAGGCCGCGGTCGCTCATCAGGATGGTGACCTGATGCAACGCTTCCGGATGGCGGGTCCAGAAATCCCAGGCGGCGTTCGCGTTGCGCAGGTTGGTGACCGGATCGCGTTTCTGCGTGTGAATGAAGTCAGGAAATTTCAACGGATCGCGGACGAAGAACACCGGCGTGTTGTTGCCGACGAGGTCCCAGTTGCCCTGGGCGGTGTAGAACTTCAGCGCGAAGCCGCGCACGTCGCGTTCGGCATCGGCGGCGCCGCGCTCGCCGGCCACGGTCGAGAAACGCAGGAATACGGGGGTTTCCTTGCCGATCGCGGAAAACAGATCGGCCTTGGTGTAGCGCGTGATGTCGTGGGTGACGCGCAGCACGCCATAGGCGGCGGAGCCCTTGGCATGCACCACGCGCTCGGGAATGCGCTCGCGGTCGAAGTGGGCCAGTTTCTCGATGAGCCAGAAATCCTGCAGCGTGACCGGACCCCGCGGCCCCGCGGTTTCACTGTTCTGGTTGTCGGCGATCGGGCGGCCTGCGGCCGTGGTCAACGTCTTCGTGCTCATGGCATTTGCTCGTGGCGGAGAGGTGGGTTGACGGTAAGCGCCGATGTTCGATAGATGAAATTGATTGTCTTGATCCTGCCGATAGGCTTGTGCTATGGGCTGCCAGTCATCGCGATGGCAAGGACGGCTGAGGGACGGAATCCGCAGTAACGCTCTACTGCCTTACCGATCCACCACCGTCAATCTGCTCGACGTAAAGCTCGTAGAGATGGTCGGCTATGCGATCTGCGAGAGCGTCATGTCCGATCTGGCCAGCCGCGGCAGCGACCATCATTTCAACAATGGCGTCTTCTTCCATGCAAATCGTGACGCCATTCTTGCGCAAGAAGACGTCCATCGCGGCAAAACCCGTCCGTTTGTTGCCGTCATTGAAGCAATGGCCTGTAGCAATCGCGACGGCGTAGAACGCCGCGATGTAGAGCAGGTCATCAACTTCTTCGTAGCTGAGGCGATTGTCGACTCGCGCCAACATGCCTGCCATGTCCTTGTCTGGTGCGATTCCGGGTAACCCCACGCCGGTTTCCCGCAATATCGAGTCGTGTATGCGGATGATTTCAGCAATGCTCAGTGCATGGATCATCGACTCAGCGTTTTGCCAGCTTTCTGAGAGCGCCGCGATTCTGCTCGATGGTGTCGCGGAGCGCCTCTTCGAATGTCTGAAGTTGGCGGTCGTCGTTCAGCACGGCTTTACCGAGACGCAAGCGCGGAGTACCGGACTTTGTCTTGTCCGAATCGTGTGGGGCGATGTCGCCTGAACGAGTGTCGAGGCGGCGGATCCTGAGTACTTTCATGCGCTACAGATTAGCATCGCGAACGAGCCGGAGGGAGCTCTGGCCACGGCAACATCGGCGCGAGGCCGATGCCGCCGTGGCAGAGACGCGTCAATCTTCCTCAGGCCGCGGCTTGTAGGAATCCACGAGCTGCTTCTGTACCTGTGGCGGTACCGGTTCGTAATGGCTGAACTCGATGGCGTAGCGGCCGCGGCCGCCGGTCATGGATTTCAGTTCTGTCTGATAGTCGGTGACTTCGGCCAGCGGCACCTGGGCGCGGATGATGATCTCGCCGCTGTGACCGGAGTCGGTGCCGTTGATGCGCGCGCGCTTGCTGGCGAGGCCGCCGGTGACGTCGCCCATGTGGTTGTCGGGTACGAACACCTCGAGATTGACCACCGGTTCGAGCAGGGTGGGGCGGGCCCGGGAAATCGCATCGAGAAACGCCTTCTTGCCGGCGGCGATGAAGGCGACTTCCTTGGAATCGACCGGATGGTACTTGCCGTCGTAGACGGTCACACGCACGTCCTGCATCTGATAGCCGGCGACGGCGCCGTGATCGAGCACCTGACGCACGCCCTTTTCCACGGCGGGCAGGAATTGTCCCGGGATCGTGCCGCCCTTGACCGCGTCGACGAACTCGAACCCGGCGCCGCGTTCCAGCGGTTCGATGCGCAGGAAGACCTCGCCGAACTGTCCGGCGCCGCCGGTCTGTTTCTTGTGGCGGTGATGGCCTTCGGCCGCGCCGGCGACGGTTTCGCGGTACGCAATGCGTGGTGGCCGGGACTTCACCTCGACGCCGTAGCGTTCCTTCATGCGCTCCAGCATCAGCTTGAGGTGCAGATCGGACAGGCCGCGCACGACCGTTTCGTTGAGCTCCTTGTTGTGCTCGATGCGGAAGCACGGATCTTCCTCGCCGAGCTTGGCGAGGGCGGTGGCGAGTTTCTGCTCCTGGCCCTTGTGTGCAGGCTCGATGGCGAGACCGAACATCGGCACCGGGAAATCGAGCGGCTTCAGGTGAATGTGGTCTTCGTCGTGCGAATCGTGCAGCACGGCGTCGAAATGGATCTCGTCGATCTTCGCGACCGCGGCGATGTCGCCGGGAATCGCCTGGTCGATCTCGATGTGCTCCTTGCCTCTGAGCTTGAACAGATGGCCGACCTTGAACGGCTTCTTGCCGTCGTCGATGAACAGCTGGGTATCGCGTTTCACCGTGCCCTGGTAGATGCGGAAAATACCGAGCTTGCCGACGAATGGGTCGTTGACGATTTTCCAGACGTCGGCGATGACGTGGGCGTTCGGATCGGGCTGTGCCTGGATCGGGGCCGCGTCGGCGCCAGTGCCCTTCACGAACGGCGGCGGGTTGCCTTCCTTCGGATTCGGCGCGAGGCGTTCGATGAGGTCGAGCAGTTCCTTGACGCCTGCGCCCGTGCGCGCGGAAACGAAGCAGATCGGTACGAGATGGCCTTCGCGCAGGCACTGTTCGAAGGCGTCGTGCAGTTCTTCACCGGACAGCCCCTGCTCTCCTTCGTCCAGGTAATGGCCCATCACGGTCTCGTTGATCTCGACCACCTGGTCGATGATGCGCTGATGTGCCGCTGCGACGCTGTCGAAATCGGCGACACCGTCGGGCTTGAAAAAGCAGTCGACCACCGTTTTCCCGCCCTGCGCGGGAAGGTTGATCGGCAGGCATTCCGGGCCGAAGGCCTCACGCAGCTGTTCGACGACGGCGCGACAGTTGCCACCGTCGATCTTGTTGACGATGAGCAGGCGGCACAGGTTGCGCTGCTTCGCGTAGTCCATGAGCCGGTGCGTCGAAAACTCGATGCCGTTGTGGGCATTGACCACGATGGCGCAGGTCTCGACGGCGGCGAGCGCCGACAGCGTCGGACCGCGGAATTCGGGATGTCCGGGTGTATCGATCAGGTTGATATGGCAGTCGCCGTGGTCGATCGACGCAATCGTGTCGGCGATCGAGTGCTGGCGTTCTTTTTCCATCGGGTCGAAGTCCGACACCGTGGTGCCGCGTTCGACACTGCCTTGCGTCTGGATCGTGCCGCCGGCCTGCAGCAGCGCTTCGAACAACGTCGTCTTGCCCGCGCTCGCGTGGCCCACGAGCGCGATATTTCGGATGCCATCGGTGGTGTAGGACATGACCCAACCCTCCCAGCGGAACGTGGATGCAGGGCCGTCATGGTCGTCCGCGCGAACGCTTGACCCCGGCGGGCGGGCGGTCATGGCGGGTACGCCTTCGCGACGGGCGGGGCGCCGGCATAGCCTTGCCCCTTGTCATGCAAGCGTCAAGCTGCGGCGCAGCGCGGTAAGCGGCATTCGTAGCCGTTTTTCCGGATTCTTGTCGGCGCCGGAATGTCTTTTTCCACTTTCGGCGCTGCACGGGACTCTCATTGAGATCGGCGCGCGGGACTTGCTGCTCAGGGCTGCATCATCGGCGCGCGCCACGGCGATAATGGCGCGATGGCCTGCATCGATCCCGCTCCGACGACTCTTGCGATCCATGGCGCCGGTGGCGGTGGCTGGGAATGGGCGATCTGGCAGCGGGTATGGGCTGCGCGGAACAGGCCGTTCATCGCGCCCGATCTGGTGCCGGCGAGCGGCGGTCTCGCGCAGACGCGGCTGGCTGACTACGTCACTCAGATGCAGTGCGCAGCCGCCGCATGGCAGCGGCCCTGGCTGGTCGGGGCGAGCCTCGGCGGACTCATCGCGCTCGCGATCGCCGGCGAGGTCGATGCCGCGGCACTTGTGCTCGTCGATCCGGTGCCGCCGCTCGGCATCCAACCCCGCCCGCCGCAGCGCGTGACGAACGGCGACATCGTGCCCTGGGGCAGCCGGCGTCGCTTCGACAGTACGGTGCGCGCACTGCCGGATGCCGATGCGGCGGCGCGTCACCATGCATTCCGCCGCTGGCGCGACGAGTCCGCCGCCGTGGTGCGTGAGGCCGCGGCGGGCATTCCGGCAAACCGGCCGCGCTGCCCCGTGCTCGTACTTGCGGCCACGGGGGATGACGCCGTGCCGACCGATGCCAGTCGTGCGCTGGCGCGATGGCTCGATGCCACATTCTGGGTATGCGCGGCCAGCCATGTCGGCCCGTTGCTGGGGTACCCGGCGGCGTCGACCGCGGCGCGCGTACTCGACTGGTTACAGGCTGAAGCAGGTCTCACAAAGCCGACACAAGTCCGCCCGCCAACTGAATGAATGCAGTGTAACTGGCGGAATTAACTGGTAATTCATTCGATGGCCCCTACTTTGGATCGCGACCGGGCAATGGCGCCCGGAGCAGGAGGCGATATGAAGAAGGTTGCTCTCATCACCATGGCCCTGGCGGCCGGCGTGGCGCTTTCCACTCCGGTTCTTGCCTATCAGCGCGACTACGGTCGCTATGAAGTGCGCTACGACTGGGCGACCGTCATCGACGTGGATCCCATCGTGGAACGCACGCGTCGCCCGGTCAGTCGCGAGGTCTGTTACGACCAGCCGGTCGACCGTTACGAGCCCGGCTATACCGCGCGCCGTGACCATACGGGCGCGACCGTGCTGGGTGCCGTCATCGGCGGCGCGCTGGGCAATCAGGTCGGCAAGGGCGACGGCCGCAAGGCGGCGACCATCGCCGGTGCGGTCATCGGCGGCGCGGTCGGCAACAACACCTCGCGCCGGAACGGCGACTACTACCAGACCAGCGGCGGTTACGTGCGTGACTATGAGACGCGCTGCCGCGAGGAAACCGCATGGCGCGGCGATGACGACGTCGTCGGCTACGAGGTGACCTACCGGTATCGCGGCGACACCTATCACACCACCCTGGACCATCACCCGGGCAATCGCCTGCGCGTCCGGGTCGACCGCGGCGTGACGCCGGCGGAATGAGGGATCTGCGGCGCATCTGAATATGCGCCGCTTCCCTGACGCAAGAGCGCAGACACACCGGTGTCGGGATGGCGCCGGATCGGGACCAACGGGCACCTTCGGGTGCCCGTTTCGCCGTGTGTAGCGCCAACTTGAACCGCGCCGGTACGTCAGCGCCCGACAGCCTGCCGGCTAACCGATTTCTAATGATCGTGCTCGCTACACTGCGCGCCTCGTCCTTTGTTTACTCGCATGAGCGCTGAAGCGCAGCCGTCGTCCCCCCGGCCCGAGCGGCCGCGCCCTCCGAATGCCGACCCCGCGCTGGTCGCGGCACGGGTGCTGCCGTTGCGGCGTGCGCTGCTGCATGAGTTGCGCTGGCGGCCCCCGGACGTGGAGCGGCGTCATGTCGTGATCGCCGTCGTGGTCGTAGTGCTGGCGCATCTGCTGCTGGTGCTGCTGGTGCGCGACGGCATGCGCATGAAACCGTTCGCCGACGATCGCAGCGACGTGCTGCGGGTCACCCTGATCGATGCGGCGCCGCTGCCGGCGCCACCGGCCGTCCATGAGCTGCCGCCGCTATCGGTAGCGGCGCCCCCCGAGGGCACCGCGCGCAACGCGCCGGCGCCGGCCCGGCGAGCGCAGGCCGTTCGCCAGGCCGAAGCACCTGCGCCTGCGAGCGGCGACATCGAAGGTGTGGTCGCAACGCCGTCCGCACCGAGTCTCTACAACGCCGACGGCAGCCTGCGCATCGCGCCGACGCTGCCACAGGCGCAAGCGGTCGATCCGCTGACGCGCGACAAGCTGGCGGCCGAGGAGATGCTCCAGCGCGGCCACAACATCGTGCGCTGCAAGCGCACGCGCTTCGCGGGTGCCTACACGCCGGACGAGAGCCTGGGGGAGCGCGCCGCGCGCCGATATGGCGCGTTTGTCGGGTTGTACAACCCGGCGGTAGCGCAGAAGACCGCCAAGCGCGCGGCGGACGCGCGTGATAACTGCGACTGGGAAGACTGATTTCTCCGCCGGTGCGATGCCCCGGTCGTCAGCACTCGATCACGTTGACGGCGAGGCCGCCGCGGCTCGTTTCCTTGTACTTGTCCTGCATGTCCTTGCCGGTGTCGCGCATGGTCTTGATGACCTTGTCGAGGGAGACCCGATGCTTGCCGTCCCCGCGCAACGCCATGCGTGATGCATTGATCGCCTTGACCGCACCCATGGCATTGCGTTCGATGCACGGGATCTGGACGAGGCCGCCGATCGGATCGCAGGTCAGGCCGAGGTTGTGTTCCATGCCGATCTCGGCCGCATTCTCGACCTGATAGATCGTGCCGCCGAGCGCGGCGGTGAGGCCACCGGCGGCCATGGAACACGCCACGCCGACTTCTCCCTGGCAGCCGACCTCCGCACCCGAGATCGACGCGTTTTCCTTGTACAGGATGCCGATCGCACCCGCGGTCAGCAGGAAGTCGACGATGCGGTCGTCGTTGGTGCCCGGGCAGAAGCGGTCGAAATAATGCAGTACGGCGGGAATGATGCCCGCTGCGCCGTTGGTCGGCGCGGTGACCACGCGCCCACCGGCGGCGTTTTCCTCGTTGACCGCGAGTGCGTAGAGATTGACCCAGTCGAGGATGGTCAGCGGATCCTTGAGCGCGGCCTCGGGCCTGGCCAGCAGTTCCGCCTGCATGGTCGGTGCGCGGCGCGCGACCTTGAGCCCGCCCGGAAGCACCCCGGCTTCGCGCACGCCGCGGGCCACGCAGGCCTGCATCGCCCGCCAGATCGTCAGCAGCCCGTCGCGGATGTCGGCTTCGCTGCGCCAGGCCATCTCGTTGGCGAGCATGACCTCGGCGATGCTCTTGCCGGCTTCGCTGCAGCGTTGCAGCAGTTCGTCGCCACTGTGGAACGGGAAGGGCAGCGGCGTGGTGTCCGGCACGATGCGGTCTTCGGCGGCCTCGTCGTGGTTGACGACGAAGCCGCCGCCGACCGAGTAGTAGTCGCGCGTCGCGAGCACCTCGTCGTTGGCGCCGTAGGCCGTGAAGCGCATGCCGTTGGAGTGGTAGGGCAGCTTTTGCCGCTTGTTGAAAATCAGGTCCCGCTTTTCGTCGAAGTCGGTCTCGTGGCGGCCCAGCAGGCGGATGCGGCGCTGGTCGCGGATGCGTGCCAGCGTACCTTCGATGATGTCGGGATCGATGCGGTCCGGCCACTCGCCCTCGAACCCGCACAGCACCGCCTTGTCGGTGCCGTGGCCCCGGCCGGTGTGCGCGAGCGAGCCGAACAGCTCGCCGCGGATGCGCACGACACGGTCGAGCAGGCCGCGTTCGTCGAGCCAGTGGCTCACGAAGCGGGCCGCGGCGCGCATCGGACCGACCGTGTGCGAGGACGACGGACCTATGCCGATCTTGAAAATGTCGAACACGCTGACGGCCATGAAAACGGATTCCGGCGGACTGGGTTGTTTATTCTATCCAGCCCCGACCGCTGCGGCCTCATGACGATGCGACTTGTACTGTTCCAACGCGACGACTGTCATCTGTGCGATCTCGCGCTGGCCGTGCTGGCGCAGGCACGCGTACCGGATTTCTCCAGCGTATTCATCGATTTCGACAATACGCTGGAAGCGCTCTACGGCGAGCGCGTGCCGGTGCTGCGCGACGACGACAGCCGGCGCGAGCTGGACTGGCCGTTCGATGCCGCCACCGTGTCGGCATGGCTCGCGCGGACCTGAGACGCGGGCATGGCCAGTGCGGGCCACGTTCATGCCATGTCGGGCGTGAACGCAATGCCGCGGAACGTGCGCACCGGGTTGCCACGGTCGATCGCGCGATGGGCCTCATGTCGGCCGGTTCGCTGATCGGCGGCGGCGGCTTCGGCGCGATCAGCCAGCTTTTGCCGGATGAGCGCCAGCGCGAGGCGCTTGTTCGCCTGCTGGCTGCGTTCGCTCTGCACTTTCACGCTGATGCCGGTCGCGACATGGGTCGCGCGTACCGCGCTCGCCGTCTTGTTGACGTGCTGCCCGCCGGGGCCCGATGCGCGGACGGCCTCGAAGCGCACCTCGCCGTCGCGCGGCAGCTCCGGCAGCGCAAAGACGCGTCCGCCGAAGAACCAGTTCTTGCGCCGCTGGGCGGGACGATACGGGCTGGGGCAGATCCACAGCAGCGTGCCGCTCCAGCGCAGCGCGAATGCCGCCGCATCGGCGCCGTCCAGCGTGAGCACCAGCGAGCGCCAGGTGCCTGCCTCCGGACCGGCTTCGGCTTCGATCACGTCTACGCCGATGTCGTGCGCCAGGGCTTCGCGCTGCAGCAGCGCGAAGCCCTTGGCCACGGCGAGCGCGCATTCGGCGGGCCCGTGTGCAGCGGACAATTGCAGAAGCAGCATCGTGCTCCTCGCCCGCAACCCGTCAGCGCACGGCACTGCCGCGCAGCCGCGCGAGGATCTCGTCGCGTGCCTCGCGCAGGATCGAGTCGCGGTCGAGCTGCGCAACGATGTCCTGCACCACGCGTTTGGGGCCCGACTCGCCCCAGGATTTGCCGGCGACGAGATAGCGTTCCGCCACGCGGCCGACCACCTGCGTCGCATACCAGGCCAGCGCGCCCTGAGCGCCCGCCGTCAGTACCGTGGACACCCCGACGCTCGCGACTTTCAGCGCGGAGGCGACGAGGTGTACGCCCCAGATCGCGCCCATGAGCGCGGCGAGCTGCGCGCAGATCGTCAGGATCAGCTGACCCGCTTCGCGTCGCGTCAGCGGCAGGCCATAGACCTTGCCCAGATGCATGACGAGCGCGGCGTCGAGAGCGGCGGCGGCGAGCAGGTCGGCGACGGGGACCGGATTCAGCGCGACCGCGACACCCTTGGCCAGGCAGTAGTGGCGGATCACCTTGTCGGCCACCTCGCGGCGCACCTCGGCGACACGCTGCGCCACCTGGTCGGACAGCCGGCCCGCGAACAGGCCCGCATTCAGTGCCGACAGGGTCTTGCCTTCGCGCGCGCAGATCGCGAGCAGGCGTTCGCGCAGCGCAGCGACATCGGGCGGCTGGGCTTCGCGCCGTTCGCGCTCGTTGCCCTGTGCGTCGACATCGATGACCCGCAGCGGTGCCGGGCTCGCCGCGCAGGCGAGCACCTGGCTCGGCGGCACGATGCCGGCGGCGTGTTCGCGCAGCCGCACGAGCAGGCGTTCGCGTTCGCCGTCGTCGTAGCGGTCAGACTTGTTGAGCACGAGCAGCAGCGGTCGATCCGTCGCTGCGAGCGTCGCCAGGGCATCGCGTTCGATCTGGGTCATGTCGCCGTCGACGACGAACAGCACGAGATCGCTGATCTCGGCGATTTCGTAGGCAAGCCGTTCGCGCGCTTCGCCATCGAGTTCGTTGATGCCGGGCGTGTCGATCAGATGCAGACCCGAGCCGCCTGCCTCGGTCCAGCGTTGCTGCCCGGCGCGCGTCGTCGTGCCGTGCAGCACGCCGGTCTCGAAGGCGGGCTCGCCGAGCAGCGCGTTGGCGAGCGCCGACTTGCCGACCGAGACGCGGCCGAACACGGCGACATGGAGTTCGTTGCGCGCGAGTTTGTCGAGCAGCGATTCGATGCGCGCGAATTCGTCGCCGAGTTCGCGGCGCACCGACTCAGGCACGGTCGGGTCGGTCAGCAGCCGGCGCAGCGCATCGCTGGCCTGATCGGCCGGCGAAGCCGCCGCGGCAGGCGGCGCGTCGGGGCGCCACCAGCGTGCGACCGTGTCGAACCAGCCCGTGAGCCGGCTCATGGAAGCCGCACGCGGCGCAGCGGTCGTGCCACCCGGGCGGTCACTTCAGCACGAGGTGCGACGTGACGATGACGTCGGCGGCGATCAGGCTGGTGTCGGCCCAATCGCCAGTGCCGACATCGAAGTCCAGCCGCTTGAGCGTGGTCTTCACATCCAGCGTCGCCGTCTCGCCCGCCGGCTTGAAATCGAGGGCGAGCTGCACGGGCTTCGACTTGTCGCGGATCGTCAGCGTGCCGTCGGCGACGAGCGCGCTGCCGCTGCGGGTCACTGCGGTGCTGACGAAGCGTGCCTTCGGGAATCTGGCGTAGTCGAAGAACGCGCTGCCCTTGAGTTCGCCGTCGTAGTCGGAATTGCCCGTCGCGGCGCTGGTCACGTCCACCTCGACATCGAGTTTCGCGTTCGCGAGATCGGCTTCGTCGAGCGTGATCTTCGCCGTGAAGCGTGCGAAGTTGCCGCTGAATTTCTCTCCTTGATAGCTGCCGGAAAAGCCGAGTGTGCTGGACGGATCGACCGTCCAGTCCTTGGCGTGGACACTGCAGGACGCGGCAAGCAGTGCGATCAGTGCGAGGCGCTTCATGGGGTCGGATTCTCCGGGGCTGAAACGGGAGCGGGCGCGGCCGGTGCGGCGGGCGGCGCGGGGTCGCGCGAAGGCGCTTTCGCATCGCGCTGGCGCAGCAGTGGCAGCATGCGCGCCAACGTGGCATCGCGATCGATGATGTGGTGCTTTAGCGCGCCGCCGACATGGGCGAGCAGCAACAGCACGAGCACATAGAAGCCGTATTCGTGCACCGCGTGGGCCATCGCCTTGAGCTGCGCGTCGGCGCCGTCGGTGAGGCTGGGTACCGTGAACAGGCCGAACCATTTCACTTTGAACAGCGGGCCCGAAGCCGAGTTGTAGAGCCAGCCCGACAGGGGCAGCACCAGCATGAGCACGTAGAGCAGTACATGCACGCCACGTGCGGCGACTGCCTGCCAGTGCGGCATCGGCACCTCGTCCGGGCGGCGGTCAGCCATGCGCCAGGCCACACGCAACAGCAGCAGGGCGAGGACGGTCAGCCCGAACGACTTGTGCAGCGCGTAGATCTTCACCTTCTGCGGCGAGTTCGGCAGATCGGCCATGTACACGCCCACCAGGCCGAGGGTGATGATGAGCAGGGCCATGAGCCAGTGCAGCGCGCGGGCGCCGGTGCCCCAGCGGTTCGCATCACTCTTGAGCGGCATCGGTTTCGTCCTTCGTTGCGGGTTCGCTCGCGTCTCGATCAAGCACGAACGCGGCTTCGATACGCAGCTCCACCTCATCGCCGACAGCGCTGAGCACCTTGTCCATGCCGAAGTCGCTGCGCTTGAGGGACGCCGTCGCCGAAAAACCGGCCGTACGCTTGAATGCGTAAGGGTCGTTCGCGAGCTTGTTGAGGCGGAACGTGAGGCTCAGCGGTCGCGTGCGGCCGTGTAGTTCCAGGTCGCCGTGCGCGATGCCCCGGTCATCGGCGATGCGCTCGACCGAGTGGCTGCGAAAGCGCGCGACCGGCCATTTTTTCGTATCGAGGAAGCGCCACGAGCGTACGGTCTGTTCCCACTTCGCGTCGCCGAGCAACAGTGAGTTCGCGTCGACCGTGACGCCGAGTCGTGCCGTGCTCCAGTCGTCCGCATCGAAATCCAGCCGGCCCTGCGTAGCCTTGATCAGGCCGAGTGTACGGTTGAAACCCTGGTGGTCGATGCTGAACAGGATCTGCGTGTGCACCGGATCGATGCGCCACGTGTTGCTGTCCGCAGCCACCGGTGCGGCAGTCAGCAGGAACAGCAGCGGGAGCGGGGACAGTCGCATGCGGCTAGCTTCGCAGATTGTCGACGGGCGCAGAAGCGTGCGCGGCGGAAATGCTGCTGCGCGCCGGGTTCAACAATGCTGCGGATCTTTCATTCCGGATCGCGGTCCTGCGCGGTCCGGGCCAGCGCGATCCGGGCGATGTGTGCGACGCGTGCGCCGGTCTGCTCCGACAGCAGGTGCTGCAGGTTCTGCTGCACCTGCGCCTGGTCGAAGCCGTGCTGGTCGAGCAGCGTGCGGCTCACGGCGTGGCCGAGGCTGTCGAAGATGAGGCCGTAGGCAATCGCATGCACGACGCCGCCGCCGAGTGTGCCGAGGCCGGGAAACGCCTTCAGGGCGTTGCCGGCGATTGCGAGCGTCACCGACCACGTCGTGCGCAGGTTCAGGGACGCTTCGCGCAGGAAGGCATCGAGATCGATCTGCCTCACCGGCGTCTCGTGCAGTGCGGCAAGATCGCGAATCAGACCGGTCGCCAGCGCCCCCTGGATCAGCAGGTCGGTACCCGGTGCGACGGCGGCGAGCGCACCGACCACGGCGCGCCGCGTATAGCGGTCGATGATCGCGCGCGCCTCGCGCTCGCGCAGCTCGCGTTCGGCGGCGCCGATGCGTTCGCCGAGCCGGCCGATCACCGCGCTGGCTCGGGCCTGCTCCAGCGCCTGCGCGTCGGTGGCCAGGCATTCCTGCAGCGCGGCACGCAGGGCATCCACCTGAGGTGCGGCATCGCGTACCACGCGTTCCTCGCGGCCGTCGCCCAGGCGGCGCACGAAGTGCTCGCGCCCGCCCGCCTGCACCGCAACGATGCGGTCCACGATGCGTCCGTAACGTTCGCGCCAGGCTGCGAACAGGTGCGCGCGCTGCGCGTCGTCGAACTGGTCCGCCTTGTTGAGGGCGAGCAGCAGCGGCTTGCCGTATCCATGCAGCCAGCGCAACTCCTGGTCCTGCACGCGGGTGAGATCGCCACCGGCGACGTAGATCACGGCGTGCGCGCGCAGGGCTTCGTCGCGTGCCAGCACTTCGCGTTCGCGCGCATTCACTTCCTGTACGCCGGGTACGTCGGCAAGCGTGACGGCGACCTCACCGAGGCGGCCATGGTAGTGGCTGACCTGGGCCGTCGTGCCGCCGAGCACGTCCACCCGCACATCGGATTCGGGTGCGAGGGCGCGTACGAGGCTCGATTTGCCGGCGCTGATTTCACCGAACACCGCGACATAGCGTTCTCCGCTCGCGGCGCGCCGGTCGAGCTCGAGCAGTTCTGCCTCGAAGCCCGCCGTCTCGGCCCGGCGCGACTGCAGTTGCTGGATGCGGTGTTCGACCGTGTCGCGATCCGGCGGTGCTACCGGCCGCGCGGCCCGCGCCCTGGGGTGCAGCAGGCGCCAGACCAGCCAGGCGCTGCCAGCCGCGAACGCAACGAGCCCGGCGACCAGTGCGTAGCGCAACGGTGACGGCAGGCCGGCGAGTTCGCGCCACAACTCCAGTGCGCTGCGGGTCGCGCCGAGCAATAGCCACAACAGTGCGATGGCGGCCAGCGCCGTGCCGAGCGCCAGCAGCACACGCAGGCGACGCGTGTCCGATGCATTCATGCGCCGATAGTAGCAAGGCGGCAGGGCGCCGGCCGCGGGTGCGGAATCGGGCCCCCTCTGGGCAGGTCGCGCGCGGGCCGGTGCTGCGCGGGCGCCGGTGGCGGTGACGCCGCGGGGCTCGTCACAGTGAAAGAAGATTCTCCACTTTGCACTTTGCACTTTGCGGGTGGCCGGGGCGCCGCCGCGTCGCACGCAGCCTGGGGCGGCCGGAGGCCATTGCCGGGACGCG
The DNA here is from genome assembly GCA_045864815.1 of Rhodanobacteraceae bacterium. Classification (GTDB taxonomy): domain Bacteria; phylum Pseudomonadota; class Gammaproteobacteria; order Xanthomonadales; family Rhodanobacteraceae; genus Tahibacter. The sequence goes on from BTVG01000015.1 coordinate 38,116, forward strand.
ACGAGGCCTGCGGTGCCGCCGCTGCCACATGTTCGGTTGTCTCCTTTGAGCGCGCCCGGCCGCGCTGGCATCATGTGCCCGCGCTGCGTCGAAGGGGCAGGCCGCGTCCGGCGGCTGGCGGCGCCGTCGGTACCCGCGTCGTGTCAGGAGCGGGAACAATCGCGGTTCGCTGGAGGTGAGCATGCTGCGCTGGTCGCTGGCCGGTCTGTTGATGCTGTGCGCCGCGGAAACGCCCGCGGCCACGCTGTCGGCGACGCCGATGTTCCGCCATTTCGGCGTTGCCGACGGCCTGCCGTCGTCGATCGTGTACAAGCTCGCGGAAGATCGCGACGGCTTCGTATGGATCGGCACGCACGATGGCCTGGCCCGTTACGACGGAGTGAGCTTCCGGGTCTGGCGCGCGATACCCGACGATCCGGCGTCGATCGCCGGCAACGAGGTCTCGGCGCTGTATGTCGACCGCAACAACCGCGTATGGGCTGGCGGCGAGGGCGGCGGCCTCAATGTGCTCGACGCGACGCGGACACGTTTCCGCCGCTATCGCCACGATCCCGCCGATCCTTCGAGCCTCGCCGCCGACGACGTCTGGGCGGTCAGCCAGGACGCTGCCGGCGCGATATGGGTCGGTACCTATTCGGGCGGGCTGGACCGGTTGCGGGCGGACGGCGCGGGTTTCGACCATCATCGTGTCGCCGACGGCTCCGGACTGCAGTCGGACATCGTGCTCAGTCTGTACGGCGCGGACGACGGCAGTCTCTGGATCGGCATGGACAAGGGGCTCGCGCGACGCACACCCGACGGCAAGGTCGAATCCGTGCGATTGCGCGACGGCGAGCCGCCGCAGGTGCTCGCCCTCGGTGCCGACGGTGACGCACTGCTCGCGACGACCTCGGCCGGCGTGTTCCGCATCGACGCCCCGAACCGGGTCGAACAGCTCGACCCGGGCGCCGCGCCGCGCATGCTGTACGCGAGCGTGCGGGACGTGCACGGCGATCTGTGGCTCGCCACCCGGCTCGGCGCCGTGCGGCACGACCGCAATCATTTCGAGACCGTCTATCGCGCCCAGCCGCGCGTGCCGGGCGGGCTGCCCGGCGAGGCGATCTTCGACCTGCTCGCCGATCGAGAGGGGGGCCTCTGGTTCGCGGCGCTCGACGGCGGCGTTGCCTATCTGCCGCCGACCTGGCGGCTGTTCTCGCAATGGCGCGAACAGCCCGGCAATCCGCACAGCCTGTCGCCGGGACGCATTCAGGGCATCGCCCACGGACGCGATGGCGTGGCCTGGTCCGTCACCATGGCTGGCAGCGTGGACCGCATCGACCTGCGCAGCGGCGCGGTCGCCCGCTGGGGCGAGCGCATCGGTGGTGCCGAACGGCGGCGCCGTGCCGTGCTGCAGGACGTGCGCGGACGCCTCTGGCTCGGGCAGCACCGCGGCGTGCGTGTCGTTGACATCGACGCGGACGAGGCGCACGACATCGCCGCCGATGTGGCGGGCGCCGATACGTTGCCCGCCGGCCCGATCGACCTGATGCTAGAGGACGGTACGGCCATCTGGGTCAGCGCGCGCGGCGCCGGGCTCGCCCGCATCGATGCGCAGAGTCTGGCGGTGACACGCTATCTGCCGGGGTCGAACGGGCCCCGCGACGCCGATGTGGAGCAGATGCGGCTCGCCGCCGACGGCTCGCTGTGGGTCGCCCACGTCCGCGGCATCGACCGGCTCGCGCGCGACGGAGACCGGTTTGCCGCGGTGGAGGGGCTACCTGATGTGCGCGTGCACGCCTTCGCGTTCGCCCCCGATGGCAGCGTATGGCTGCATCGGTTCGGCGCGATCGAGCACTATGTGCCGCGCGCCGGCCGTTTCGAGCGCGCGCGCCAGATAGCTGCGGATTCGGGCTGGCCCGCGCTCGATGCGGGCGCGATGGAGCTCGATGCGGCACAACGCCTCTGGATCAGCACGCCGCGCGGCCTCTACCGCGTGGCCACGCAGGACGGATCGGTGCGCCGTTACGGTCCGGCGGCGGGGCTCATCGACTCGGAGTTCATCGACCGCAGCCTGATGCTGCGCGCCGACGGTGTCGCGCTCGCGGCGACCACCGACGGACTCATTGCGTTCGACACGACCGCGCCGGAACCGCAGCTGCCGCCGGCGCCGTTGCTGCTGACCGGTGTGCAGGTGCGGCGCGGCACCGACGCCCATGTGTTCGATCCGGCACGGCCGGCGCTGCTGGCCTGGAACGACCGGGACCTGCGTGTCGAGGCGCGTGCGCTGTCATACCTGGCCGACAACCGCTACGACTTCCTGCTGCAGGGTTTCGACAGTGACTGGAGCCCGGGCAGCGGCGGCGGCCAGCGCGAGCTCGCGCAGCTGCATCCGGGGGACTACCACTTGCGGGTGCGGGCGCACACCGGGCTTGGGGACGTGGTCGAACTCGCCGCGCCGCTGCACCTGCGCGTACAGGCGCCGCCGTGGGCGCGGCCCTGGGCGTATGCCGTGTATCTGCTGCTGTGCGTGCTGCTCGTCGTGGCGACCGCGCTGGTCTGGCGTCGACGGATCGCCCGCCTGCATGCGCTCGCGCTGGCTTCTCAGCGCCGCGAGCTGGCCGAGCAGGCCAGCCTCGCCAAAACCGATTTTCTCGCCCACATGGGGCATGAGATCCGCACGCCGATGACGGGCCTGCTCGGCATGGCGGAGCTGCTCCAGCTGACGCCGCTCGACCCACGACAGCTCAGTTACGTGAGCGGTATCCGCACGTCGGGCGAGCACATGCTGCGCCTCGTCAACGATGCACTCGACCTCGCCCGGGTCGAAGCGGGGCGCATCGAACTCGACGAGGCGCCGTTCGATCCACAGACCGTGCTGCGCGACGTGGCGGACGTCGGTCATGCCCTGGCCGCACGCAAGCACATCGGCTTCGTCGTACGCCTGCCGGTGCGGCCGCCGGTCACGCTGCGTGGCGACGCGCAGCGCTTGCGCCAGATCCTGCTGAACCTCGTCAACAATGCGATCAAATTCACCGATGCCGGCGGTGTCACGCTCGAGCTCGCGCACGCCGATGCCGGCGACCAGTGCTTTCGCGTCATTGATACCGGCCCCGGTATCGAGCCGGCGATGCAGGCGCGCCTGTTCCAGCGCTACAGCCAGGACGAAACCGGGCGCCGCGCCGGCGGCAGCGGCCTGGGACTCGCGATCTCCCAGGAACTCGCGCAGCTGATGGGGGGGCACATCAGCGTCGAAAGCGCACCGGGCCGCGGCAGCTCGTTCACCGTTCAGCTGCATCTGCCCGCGGCGGAGGCCGCGGCACCTTCAGCGCAGGCGATGGCGCCTGCCCGTGCCCAGGACATCGTGCTGGTCGAAGACGATGCGAGCGTTGCGCGCGTCGTCGGCGAATTGCTCGAATCCCTGGGGCATGGCGTGCGGCACGCGCCGCATGCGTTGGCGGCGCTCGCGGAAATCGCAACGCGGCGGCCGCAGGCCGTCGTGCTTGATCTCGACCTGCCCGGTGTCGGTGGATTGCAGCTCGCCGGACTCCTGCGCGCGCAGGAGGCGGATGCGACGGTGCCGCGACTTCGCCTCGTCGCACTGACCGCGCGCAGCGATGCCACGGCCGAACGCGAGGCGTTCGCTGCGGGCGTCGACGCGTTCCGGCGCAAACCGGTCACGCGCGCGGTGCTCGCCGCGGAATTCGGTGACGCCAGCGTGCCGCCCGGCTGATCGCGGTTCGGCGCGCGGCCACACCGCTTTGGCGCGGAGGGGCGAACGCACGACATATGGCCCGGTCTGCCTGTGTCGGGTTACGTTCCAGCCCGCTCCAGCCAACCGGGAATCCGTTCCATGAAACGACTCGTGCCGTACGTCCTCGCGCTGTGCAGCGTGTCCCTCCATGCCGGTGACGTGGAACTCGGCGAATCCGACCAGGCCGCCGTCCACGCCGCCGCGAACGACTATGCGCAGGGCTGGTACAGCGGCGATCGCGAGCGCATGGCGCGCGCGCTCCACGACGATCTCGCCAAGCGCGCGATGCTGCGCGACAAACGTGGCATGCGACGGCTCGACACCATGGACAAGGCGGCATTGCTCGCCGCGAACACGCCGGAGAACGCGCAGCGCTACGCCAAGGCGCCGAAACGTACCGACATCGAGATCCTCGATGGGGTGGGCAGCGCAGCGACGGTCAAGCTGCGCATGGACGACTGGGTGGATTACCTGCACGTCGTGCGTGGCAGCGACGGCGAGTGGCGCATCGTCGACGTGCTGTGGGAGCCGCTGCCGTAGCGTGCCCGCCTGACCCGCTCGCACTGGCTTGTCGAACGCCCTGCGGACCGGAATGGACGGCGGGGCAGCGGCGAAACGAGCAGCGCACGGCGAATCGTTCGCCGCTTCCGTGTGCGGTGAGAAACGCGCCCCGTTCGTCACGGGGCAACGGAGGGTACGCGTGCGCGTCGCCCCAGGTCAGCGCATCGACAACGCGTGTACCGCGTCGACCAGCGCGCCGACGTGCTCGGGTTTCACGTCGGGCGTGATGCCATGGCCGAGATTGAAGACGTGGCCCGGCCCCGGGCCGTGACTGGCGAGCACGCGGCCAACCTCGCGGCGGATGGCCTCGGGCGAGGCGTGCAGCGCCGCTGGATCGAGGTTGCCCTGCAGCGCGATACGGTCGCCGACCAGCGCGCGCGCGCTCGACAGGTCGAGCGTCCAGTCGACGCCGAGCGCATCGCAGCCGGTGGCGGCCAATGCGTGCAGGTGGCCGTTCGCGCCCTTGGAGAACAGGATCAGCGGAATGTCTTTGGTGGATGCGTCGGATTTGAGTGCGGTCGTGACCTGTGCGAGGTAGCGCAGCGAAAATTCCTGGTATTGCGCGGGGGCGAGCAGGCCTCCCCAGGTGTCGAACACCATCAGCGCCTGCGCGCCCGCCGCAGCCTGTGCCGCAAGGTAGGTGGCGACCGAGCGCGCGACGGTGTCGAGCAGCCGGTGCATCAGCGCCGGCTCGTTCCAGAGCATGGCCTTGGGCAGCGGAAAGTTCGACGAGCCCTCGCCCTGCACCATGTAGCAAGCCAGTGTCCACGGGCTGCCGGCAAATCCGATCAGCGGGACGCGGCCATCGAGTTCGCGCCGTATCGTGCGCACCGCATCCATCACATAGCGCAGTTCGTGCTCGGGATCGGGCACGCCGAGGCGCTCTACGTCGGCAGCGGTGCGGACCGGGCTGCGGAATTTCGGACCTTCACCGTCGGCGAAGTGGAGGCCGAGTCCCATCGCATCGGGAATCGTGAGGATGTCGGAAAACAGGATGGCCGCATCGAGTGCGAAGCGCCGCAACGGCTGCAGCGTGACCTCGCAGGCGAGCTCCGGGTTCGTGCACAGCGCCATGAAGCTGCCGGCCTGGGCGCGCGTCGCGCGGTATTCCGGCAGGTAACGGCCCGCCTGGCGCATCAGCCATACCGGCGTGCAGTCCACGGGCTCGCAGCGCAAGGCGCGCAGGAATCGATCGTTGTTCATGAGTCCACTCGAAACGGAAAAAGAGAATGCCTGGACACGCCCGCATGGCCGATCGCCGTGCCGGCGCCCGGGCGTGCGTCAGCGGAGTTCCTGCTTGAGCGGGCCGACGCGGCGCGGCCAGCCGACGCGCACGGCACCGTTCGCGAGCGCCTCGGCACGGGCGTTGCGCGCGGCGTCCACTGACTCGAAGTCGCCCCAGACCGCCAGGTACCAAGCCTCGCCGTCACGGGTGAGCGACAGCAGATAGACCTCGCCGCGTGCCGGCCGGGCCACTTCGCTTTCGACCGCATCGCGCTGCCTGCCGCTCGCGAGCTCGATCACGTAGCGGCTGTCACCGAGACGCCGGAATTCCGCCGCACCCAGCGGCGCGGTACCGCCGGCGGCCGCTGTCGCGTCGGCGGGTGGCGCTGCCGGGGCCGCGGGTGCGGCGGCGGAGGGCGGCGGAGGGGGACGTGGTGGCTCGGCTGTGGGCGGCGCCACCGATGCTGACGAGGCGGGCATCCGGGGCGGTGGCGTGGCCGGCTCCGGCGTGGCGTCAGCGGCAGCAACCGGCGGCGCGACCGGGGGTTCTGGCACTGACGCCGCCGGCACGCGCTCCGGTGGTGCCGGGGGCGCCGTTGGTGCAGCCGTCGGGGGCTCGGCCGCGGGCGTTGCCGCGGCGGCCGATGCGCGCGCTTCCGGCGCTAGCAGGTAGTGCGGCACGCTGCGCGAACTCGCGCCGGGTGCGGTGATGTCGGGCGGTGGCGTGGCCGGGCCGGAATCCGTGGCTGCGCTCGTGGGCGACACGTCATCCGGCGCTTCGCTGCTGCTGCGCACGCGGAGTTCGCGCGGTTTGGCTGCGGATTCGGCCGGCACGGCCGGCGCCGCATCCGTGGAGCGGCAGTCCCAGCCTTCGCCGTTCGCGGCTGGTACACAGACATGTTTGGTGCCGGGCTCGAACACCTGTTCGTCCGCCGCCTGCGCCGATGCCATGGTCAGCGCGGCGAGCAGCACCAGTACCGGGCGATGCGATTCAGCGTACATGCGGCGCCTCCAGTCCCTGACTGAACACGACTCGGAATCCGCGCTTGACCTGGGCATCGCGTGCCTGGGCGAAGGCGTTCAGCGCATCGTCGCGTTCGAGGTAGACCTCCCGCTTGCTGCTGCTGCGGCCGCCCTGCTGGCCCCATTCGCGATACAGCGTCCAGCCGCCGAGCAGGTCCTGTTGCAGCACGATTTCGTAGTAGCGCGGCGACTCGGCAGCGGCCGGCTGGGTTTGCATGTAGATACGCATGGGCCGGGATTGTAGCGGCCTCGCTCAACCGCTGCGCAGGCGGTGCAGGATGTCGGTATCGGCGACATCGGGGACGATCTCGGCCGCGCCGATGCCGCGCCACAGGATCAGGCGCAGGTGGCCGCTGAGGTTCTTCTTGTCCAGGTACATGAGCCGCAGCAGCCCGGCCGGGTCGCTGCCGGCGGGCAGTTCGACCGGCAGTCCGACGCGGCAGAGCAGACGTTCGAGCCGGTCCGCGTCGCCGGCGGGTGCGCGGCCGAGGTCGCTGGAGAGCCGCGCCGCGAGCCGCATGCCGATGGCGACCGCTTCGCCATGCAACAACTGGCCGTAGCCTGATGCGGTTTCGAGGGCGTGGCCAAAGGTGTGGCCGAAGTTGAGCAGGGCGCGCTCGCCGTCTTCGCGCTCGTCGCGCGCGACCACGCCGGCTTTGTGCAGGCAACTGCGCGCAATGGCTTCGGCGACGGCGTCGCTGTCGCGCGCGGCAAGTGCGTCGGCGTGGCGTTCGAGCCAGTCGAAGAATGCCGCGTCGCCGATCGCGCCGTATTTGACGACTTCGGCGAGGCCCGAGCGGTACTCGCGCTCGGGCAGGGTGGCGAGTGTTTCGGTATCGACGACGACGCCGCGCGGCTGGTGGAACGCGCCGACGAGGTTCTTGCCTGCCGGCAGATTGACTCCGGTCTTGCCGCCGACCGAGGAGTCGACCTGCGCCAGCAGGGTCGTCGGGATCTGCAGGAAATCGACGCCACGCATCCAGCAGGCCGCGGCAAAGCCGGCGAGATCGCCGATCACGCCGCCGCCGAGCGCGATGACGCAGGCATCCCGGTTTGCCTTGAGCGCCGCCAGTGCCTCGAGCACTTCGCCGCAGCGGGCGAGCGTCTTGTGCTGCTCGCCGTCGGGCAGCACGAGGCTCGCGTGCTGCAGCCCGTCCAGACCGGCGATCACCGCGGTCAGGTACAGAGGCGCCACGGTCGCATTGCTGACGATCAGTACGTGCCGGCCGCGGATCGCCCGGCGCCAGCGCGCGGCGTCGTGCAGCAGACCGCTTCCGATCCAGATGGGATAGCTGCGCGTGCCGAGCGCGACGTCGAGCTCTCGCACGCCGCTCATGCCGCCGCCGGCGCTGGTGAGCGGCGCCATGCCTGCTGCAGGCGCGCATACAGGTCGGCGACGACCTGCGCCGCATGGTCGTGTTCGGAGCGAATGGTCATGTCGGCGATGGCGGAGTAGAGCGGATTGCGCAGCGCCGCCATCTGTTCGAGTCGTTGGCGCCGGTCGGGCGCGGCCAGCAGCGGGCGCTTGCGATCGCGGGCCAGACGCGCGAGCTGAACGTCGACGGCTGTCTCGAGATAGACGATGAACCCCCGCGCCGAGAGCCGCTCGCGGTTGCGCGCATCGAGCACCGCACCGCCGCCGGTCGCCAGGACGACACCATGCAGAGCGCTCATCTGATCGAGCGCGGCGCTTTCGCGCCGGCGGAATCCGGCCTCGCCTTCGAGTTCGAAAATCAAGGGAATCGTTGCGCCCGTCTGCTCTTCGATCACGTGATCGAGGTCGTGGAACGGCAGCTGCAGCTGGTCGGCGAGGCGCCGGCCTATCGTCGTCTTGCCGGCCCCCATCGGGCCGATCAGGAACAGGTTGGGAGCGGGATTCATGCGCCGGATGCTAGCACGCGGTGTGAGGCGGTCTCAGCGCATATGGGCACGGGCGGCAAGTACGCAAAGGCCGCGGGAGCCGCGGCCCGCGAGCCTGCCGCGACGCGCCGCACGCGCGTCGTGCCACGCACTCCCCGTGGTTCTGGCTTAAGCTACCGCGGCCTCCCCGCGCCGTGCTTTCCGCCATGCTTCGCTTCCTTCTCATCTTCGTCACGTCGCTGCTGGTTCTGTTCACGCTCGATGTGCTGACCGTCGTCGAAGTCCATTTCGTCGATCCGTTCAATGCGCTGCTTGCCACCGTGTCGGCCAAGCTCATCGCCCTGTTCGGCGGCGATGCGATTTCCCAGGGCAAGGTCATTATCAGCATCGGCACCGGACTTGCCGTTTCCATCGAACGTGTCTGCAACGGTATCGAGGCGGTGATCATTCTCGTGTCCGCGATGATTGCGTTTCCGGCACGCTTCACCCACAAGCTCATCGGCATCGTGGTCGGCACGCTCGCCATCCAGGCCCTGAATCTGGTCCGCATCATCAGCCTGTATTACCTGCACCAGTGGAACTCGGTCTGGTTCGAGTGGTTCCACAGCTATATCTGGCAGGCGCTGATCGTGCTCGACGCGCTCGTGATGTTCCTGCTGTGGCTGCGCTATCTGCCGCGGCCGGCGGCAGCGCCGGCGTCCGGGCCGCCTGCGGCCGATGCCGGGGCTGCTGCGTGAATGCCGATAACGCCGTGCTGCTCGCGGGGTGCGGCGATGTGGGCGTCCGCACCGGACTCGCGCTCGCCACGGCCGGCCGGCGGGTCTATGGGTTGCGCCGCAGCGACATGGCCCTGCCCGCGCCGCTGCAGCCGCTCCGGGCCGATCTGACCGATCCGGCCAGCCTGCGCGCGCTGCCCGACGACATCCGTGATGTCGTGTTCCTGCCCGCGCCCGGGCGGCGCGACGAAGCCGCGTATCGCGGCCTGTTCGTGGATGGTCTTGCTCATCTCCTCGACGCGCTGCACCGGCGCGTGATGCTGCGCCGGTTCGTGTTCGTTTCGTCGAGCGCGGTCTACGGCGAGCACGGCGGTGCGTGGGTCGACGAGGATTCGGCCTGCGTGCCGCTCGCGTTCAACGGCCGTCAGCTACTGGATGCCGAAGCACGCCTGACCGGCTTGCCGGGCGCCGTGGTTGCGCGCTGTTCCGGCATTTACGGGCCAGGGCGCCTGCGGCTCGTCGACCAGGTGCTCGACGGCAGCGCGCGGCGTCCGGCGGGTGTTTCCGAATTTTCCAATCGTATTCATGTGGACGACGTGGCGGGCGCCCTCATGCATCTGCTCGCCCTGCCGGCACCCGCGTCGTGCTACCTGCTCAGCGACGATCATCCCGCGCCGCTGGCCGACGTGCAGGACTGGATCGCGCGCCAGCTCGGCCTGCCGCCGCTGGCGCCGGGGCCGGCGCCCGGCGCGCGCGCGGTCGGCAACAAGCGCCTTTCGAACCGGCGCCTGCTCGCCAGCGGGTATCGGCTGCGCTTTCCGGACTACGCATCGGGGTATGCACCGCTGCTGCGTCACCCGCGTCCGAGCGGCGGCTGATCGCACCGCGTCCTTTGCCGCGGAACCGCATGCTGCAATGCGCCAATCGGGGCGTCGACGGCCGCGGTGGCAGTGCCGGTGCATGCTGTTACACTCGCATCCGCACGAACACGGGAATTCCGTTCAGATGCCGCAAGCCGGCCCCGGATGAGGAGTTGTCATGTCCATTGCGAAGGTCATCGAAGTGAGTTCGGCATCGTCCAAGGGCATCGACGATGCAGTGCAAAGCGGCCTGCTGAAAGTCGCCACCACGGTCAAGAACCTCAAGGGCGCCTGGATCAACGAGATCAAGGTCGTCACCGACGACGACGGCCGGGTCACGGAGTGGCGGGTGAACATGCGCGTGAATTTCGTAGTCGAATAAGGAGCGGCGAATGGGCCGGAGGCTTGCGCAGGAAGCCGTTGCATGAGCAAGCATGAAGTGGTCATCGGCTTTCTCGAGGATGATGCCGATCAGGCCGAGCTGATTTCCCTGTGGCTCGAACGCGCCGGGTATACGCCCCGGGTGTTCCGCAGTGCGAATGAGTTTCGCCGCCGCCTCGGCATCGAAGCGGTCGACCTGCTGCTGCTCGACTGGATGCTGCCCGATGCGACCGGCCTCGATGTCCTTGCCTGGATCCGCAATTCGGCCAACGCCGAGCTTCCTGTCATCTTCCTGACCGCCCGTTCGCTCGACGAGGACATCGTCAAGGGCCTCGAAAGCGGTGGCGACGACTATGTCGTCAAGCCGCCCAAGCAGGCAGAACTCCTCGCACGCGTGGCCGCCGTGCTGCGCCGTCGCGGCGTCGATTCAGAGGCGAACGCGGACCTCACCGTTCCGCCGTATCACATCGACCTGATGCGCAGGCGTGTGGCGATCGACGGGCGCGACATCGAGCTGACCCAGCGCGAGTTCGACCTTGCCACCTATCTGTTCCGGCGCCAGGGGCGCATCGTCAGCCGCGACGCGCTGCTCGAAAACGTCTGGAACATGAGCGCGCAGGTATCCACACGCACCGTCGACACGCACGTGAGCCGGTTACGCAAGAAGCTCGAACTCGGCGGCGAGCACGGCTGGCGCCTGACCGCGGTCTACCAGCACGGCTACCGCCTGGAACAGGCCTGAGGCCGCCGCGCGAGATGCGCGGGCTTCGTGGAGAGCTCGGCCATGTCAAGCAAGCGTCAGCAAATCGCCCCGGGTAACCGCAGCGCCGCGGGCGCCGCACCGCCACGCGATCGTGCGCCTGTCCCGGCGCCGACGGAGAAGACAGTGAGTGAAAAGAAGATTCCCGCCGCCGACACCAACGGGGCGGAGCGCAACGTCGACCAGATCCGCGACATCCTGTTCGGCGGCCAGATGCGCGACTATGAACGCCGCTTCCAGGAGCTCAACGAGCGACTCGAAGCGGATTTCGACACCCTGCGCCAGGACCAGGAGCGGCGGTTCGCCCAGCTCGACAAGCGCCTCGACGAGCAGCTCGAAAAGCTCGGCCGCGCCTTGCGCCAGGAAGTGTCCGATCGCACCGCCGCCACCGACGAGATCGAGTCGCGCCTGCTGCAGGGCGCGCGTGCGCACCGCAGCGAGCTCGCCGGAGCGGTCGACACACTGAACCACGATCTTTCCGCTGCCGAAGACCGCCTGCGTACGGCGCTGAACGAACTCGACACGGCGCTCAAGGAGCAGGGCGCCCGCCTGAACCAGGCGCTGACCCGTTCGCGCGACGAGCTGCGCGGCGAGAAGCTCGGCCGCGAGGACCTTGCTGCACTCATGACCGAACTGGCGCTACGCCTGAAGGGCGATTTCGATTTGCCCGGTTCCGTCTGACGCCAGCCCGCCGTGGGCGAACATCAGCGTCTGAAGGAACTCCTGCTCGGCGAGGAGCTGGCCGAACTCGATGCGCATGCTGCGCGCGTCGCAGCGCTCGAAGCGGCGCAGGCCGACCTGCCCGAGCAGTTGCCCACATTGCTGCAGCGCGCGCAGCGCGGCGATGGCCGCCGGCGTCTCGCCCGCGCGCTCGCGACACCGGTCGCCGACGCGCTTGGCGCCGCCGTCGAGTCGCAGCGCCAGCGTATCGTCGATGCGCTGTTTCCGGTGATCGGCCCGGCGATCCGCAAGGCCATCGCCGAAGCGTTGCGTGATTTCACCGAGACCTTCAATCGGGCGCTCGAATCCAGCTTCACGCTGCATGGCCTGCGCTGGCGCCTGGAGTCCTGGCGCACCGGCATCCCGTACGCGCAGGTTGTATTGCGCCATTCGCTGCACTACCGCATCGACCATCTGTTCCTGATCGACCGCAACGACGGCCTCGTGCTGGCGCGCGTGTCGGCCCCGGAGCTGCCCGACCTGGATGCGGATGCGATTGCCGGCATGCTCACCGCGATCGGTGATTTCGTGCGTGATTCCGTCGGCGGCGGGGAAGGCGGCGGCCTCGACTCTGCGAGCGTCGGCGAGCATCTGGTCTGGGTGCTGCCGGGACCGCGCGCGAACCTTGCCGCATTCCTTCGGGGCGCGCCGCCCGCGGCGTTGCGTGCAGTGCTCTGCGAACGGATCGAGCGCATTCATCTGCAGCTCGACGAGTCGGCTGGCGACGGCGCGGCGCTGGCGCGCTGTCTGAGCCTCGATCGCATCGACATGGCGGCGGCCGCGCAGCTGCCTCCCGCGGGCGCGCCACGGCGCTGGCCGCTGGTGGTGCTCGTCCTGCTCGCGGCCGGTCTGCTGACCGGGTGGCTATGGCGCGAGTGGACCTGGCAGCAGAGACTCGATGCCGTGGCGCAGCGCCTCGCCGACTGGCCCGGGCTGTATCTCGATCGTGTCGATGGACGTACCGGTCGCGAAGTCCGGGTGAGCGGGCTGATTGATGCCGACGCCGAGCCGCCGGAACCGGCGCTGCGTGCGCTGCTGCCGGCCGAGGTCGAACTCCGGCTCGCCCTGCGGGGTTTCATCTCGTCCGACGATCCCATCGTGCTGCAGCGTGTGCGCCGCGAACTCGATCTGCCGCCGGGTGTGCAGGCCAGCGTTCATGCCGGAGTCGCCAGCCTGCAGGGTAGCGCCGAGGCGGCCTGGATCGCGCAGGCCCGGGCTCGCGCCGAACGCGTCGTCGGGCTCGTCGCCCTGGACACGTCGCTGCTGCGGGCCGCTGACGGCGCGACTGCCGGGCCGGCCGCCCCGGTGAGCGCGGAATGGCAGCGGCTCGCCGAGGCACTGCCCGGGTTGCGCGTGCACTTCGTGCGCGAACTGGAACCGCGCGATCCCGCCGAGCTGCAGGCTATCGTGGCTGCGGCGCAGCGCCTGGCTGTCCTCGCGCCGCAACTGGGCCATACCCTGCGCCTGCAGTGCCTGGGCCACAACGACGAACCCGGCTCGACCTCGACCAACCGGGTACTGCGCCAGCGGCGTGCGCACTGGTTGTGCGAGCGGCTGCGCGAGGCCGGCGTGACGGCCGCAGCGCTGGCGAACGAGGCCGACGACCCCGTGTCGAATCGGCCTATCATCGACGCGCGCGCCGCCAACCTGCGGCTCGCCCCGGCGCCGGAGGATGAATGAGCGACATTGCACGCAAGGTCTGCATGCTCGGCGACTTCGGAGTCGGCAAGACCAGTCTCGTCGCACGTTACGTGCGCAATACGTTTTCGGAGAAGTACCTGACCACGGTCGGCGTGAAGGTCGACAGCCGCGTGGTCTCGCTGCCCGGCGGCGTCGACCTCAAGCTCGTGATCTGGGACATCGCCGGCAAGGCAGCGCTCGACAGCGTCAACAAGAATTACCTGCGCGGAGCGAGCGGTCTCATTCTGGTCGCCGACGGCACGCGCGAAGCCAGCCTGCGCGCGGCATTGAATCTGGCCATGCAGGCGCGCGACGTAGTGCCCGATCCGGTCTGCGTGTTGTTCGTCAACAAGCTCGACCTCATCGACCGCTGGGAAGTCGCCCCGGCCATGCTCGAAGAGATCCGCCGCACGCTCCCCGTATTCGAAACCAGCGCACTCAGCGGCGACGGCGTCGAGGCCGGTTTCGTCGAACTTGCCCGGAAGCTCGCGCCATGACGATGCCCGACGCGGTCGAGCGTTATCTCGACGAACTGCTGCGTGCCCGCGCGCGCCCGCTGCTGCTCACGTTCGACGTGGACTGGCAACTCGTCGACGTGCACGGCGACACCGCACGACACGGCCTGGACGCCGATGCGCCGCATACGTTGGTGCAGCAGCTGCAGGATCTGTTCCTCGGCCTGCCCTACGACCAGCCCCAGGGCCTGCCGTTCGTCGAACTGGCGGGCGGGCGCCATGCGCACGTGCATCTGGTTCCCGATGGCGACCGCTTTCATCTGCTCCTGCTCGATGCGACCGATGAGCACGACCGCACGCAGGTGCAGCAGCAGCTCGGTAACGACGCGACCCTGGCCGGTATCGAAAAATCGCGAACGCTCACACGGCTACGCCGGATCAAGAGTGAACTCGAACAGCAGCGCGCGCGCCTCGAAGAGGCCAATGCGCTCAAGAACGCGCTGTTCGCCACGCTGAGTCACGAATTCCGCACGCCGCTCACCTCGATCTTCGGTTACCTGCATCTGCTCGAGCGCGATGGCGAGAGTGCGCGCCCCCAGTCGCTGTCGGCGCTGCGCCGCAACGCGAGCTACCTGTTCGCACTGGCGGAGAACCTGCTCGAGTACGGCCGCGGCGAGGCCGGCGAAAGTCTGCTTGCGCCGGTCGGCGTCGACCTTTGTGCGCTCGTCGCCGATCTCGATGCGATGTTCCGCCCGCTCGCTGCGGAGAAGGGACTCGCACTCGTCATCGATGCGGGCGCCGAGCCCCCGCCGGACGCCTTGTTCGACGCGGTCAAGCTGCGTCAGGTCGCGATCAACCTGCTTTCCAACGCGCTGCGCTATACGCCGGCCGGCTACGTGCGCGCGCATCTGGGATGGCAGGATGACCAGCTGCGGCTCGAGGTGCGCGACACCGGGCTCGGCATCGACGACGCGTCGCGTGCCAAGGTCTTCAAGCCGTTCAATCGCGGCGCGCAGCATGGTTCGCGCGGCGCCGGACTGGGGCTGTCGATCGTCAAGCGGCTCGTCGAGCGCATGTCCGGCTCCATCGGACTCGAATCGATGCCAGGGCAGGGCAGCACGTTCCGTGTCGAGCTGCCGCCGCTGATCGCGACCGGCCTGCCGGCGCCGGCGCCGGCAGCGCCGAGGCGCAGCCTGTCGGCGCTCATCGTGGATGACGACCCCGACGTGGCTGCGCTGCTGGACGTGCTGCTCGGCGACCTCGGCATGCGCACGCGACTCGCCTCGAATGTCGCCCAGGCGATTGCGGCCGTCGCAGACGAAAGCCCCGATCTCGTCCTCATCGACGTGGAACTGCCCGGTCTCTCGGGCAATGCGGCCGTGTTCCAGCTGCGTGCACAAGGCTACAAAGGATGCATCGTGACCATATCCGCCAATGCTACCGAATCGGCGCGGGCGGCCGCGCTGGCTGCCGGTGCGGACCACTATCTGACCAAGCCACTCGACTTCGGCCATTTCGCGCGCGTGGTGCAGAGCGCGGGTACGGCGGCGTGAAGCCTGCGTGGTAGCATCACGATTTTCCGCCGGACGTTACGCCGTGACGCTCAGTCCCGAAGTGCTTGCCGAACTCGACGCGCTGCTGGCCGAAGCCGCCGCCAGCGGCGATCCCGAACCCACCGCGATGAACCTCAGCACTGTCGATGCGACCGGACGGCCGCATTCGCGCATCGTGCTGCTCAAGGGGGCCGGCCTCGACGGCCTGCGATTCTTCACCAACCACACCAGCGCAAAGGGACGGGAAATCGCGACCAATTCGCTGGTCGCCCTGTGCCTGCACTGGAAACACCTGCGCGAAGGCGTGCAGGTGCGCATAGAAGGCGAGGTCGAGGAGCTGCCGGAAAAGGACTCCGATGCCTATTTCGCGACACGGCCACGCGGAAGCCAGATCGGCGCCTGGGCCTCGCTGCAATCGCAGACCTTGTCGGACCGCGCCGACTTCGAGGCACGCATTGCGCAGTACGAGGCCGAGTTCGCCGGTCGCGAGGTGCCGCGGCCGCCACACTGGGGCGGCTATCTCGTCAAGCCCGATCTGGTGGAATTCTGGTACGGCGCAAGATTCCGGCTGCACGAACGTCTGTGCTACGAACGCATCGAAGGCACCTGGCGCGCGCGCATGCTGTATCCCTGAGGTCGTTGCGGCCGTGTATCCCGCGCGTATCGTCTGCCTGACCGAGGAGCCGACCGAAGTTCTCTACGCGATCGGCGAGGAAGACCGCATCGTCGGCATATCCGGGTTCACTGTGCGCCCGCCGCGCGCGCGCCGGGAGAAGCCCAAGGTTTCCGCTTTCACGAGCGCGAAGATCGGCGAGATCCTCGCGCTGGAGCCTGATCTCGTCATCGGCTTTTCCGACATCCAGGCCGACATCGCGCGTGACCTGATCAAGGCCGGTGTCGAAGTCTGGATCAGCAACCACCGTTCGGTGGATGGCATCCTGGGTTATGTGCGCCGCCTCGCGGGCATGGTGGGGCGTGCCGAAGCTGGCGAAGCGCTCGCACGTCGCGCCGAAGCCCACATCGCGGTCGTGGCCGAGGCCGCCGCCGCGCTGCCGCGACGGCCGCGCGTGTATTTCGAGGAATGGGACGACCCCCTGATCACCGGCATACGCTGGGTCGGCGAGCTCGTGCGCATCGCCGGCGGCCACGACGTGTTTCCTGAGCTCAGCGCAAAATCCCTCGCGCGCGATCGCATTCTCGCTGACCCTGACGAAGTCGTGCGCCGCGCGCCCGACATCATCCTCGGATCCTGGTGCGGCAAGCGCTTCCGTTCCGAACGGGTCGCCGCACGGCCGGGCTGGTCCGTGATCCCGGCCGTGCGCGACGGCGAACTCCACGAGATCAAGTCGCCGCTCATCCTGCAGCCCGGCCCGGCAGCGCTGTTCGACGGACTCGACGCGATCCACGCGCGCATCGTGGCGTGGGCGAAGCGGGGCGACGTCGCCGCCCGGGCCGGTTAGCCCGCACCAGCGGCGCTGCACGTGCTGCCGCGATGATTCAGATCACACGATTGCCGCTGCCTTCGTCCTCGAGCTGAGGCTCGTTGTTCGTGTTGACGGTGTTGTCCTTGCCGCGGAAACGCACGCGCTGGTAGTCGGTGCCGAGCAGCAGGTTGCCGTTGCCACCGACGCGGGCCTCGCCCACTTCGGTCATGTTCAGCGTGTTGCGGTCGCCGTCGACGGTCAGGACGTCGACCTTCTCGTTCAGCACCGTCACGCCACTGCCGCCGACATGCAGGCTGCGTGCCTCGCTGACATTGAGCGAGCCGTCGGACGCCGTGATGGTGATGGCACCGCAACGGCCCTCGAGCACGATGCTGAAGTGGTCCTTCGTGATGCGCACGTCCTGGCCGTCGGTGCAGGTCGCGCCGCTGGCCGGATCGGTCAGCGTCGAGGCGCGGGCGGATACAGCGGTGCATGTCAGGGCGAGCGCGGCGAAAAAGACGTGATGTCGCATTGGGCCAAATTCCATTTGATTGCAGGGGGCCTGAGTCTATCGGCCGGCCCGTGCAGCGACCGTCGATGATTCGACGGTTGGCGGTCGCAGTGTCGGCATCGTGATCCGCATTGAAACGATTGTTTGAAATCTGCGTTTGAGCGTTGTAGAGTCGCCCGGCCGCCGCGTCTGCGCCGGCACCATGAATCCAATCATCGATCGTCATGCTGGGAGGGCTTCGGAAACCGGAGCCGGGCGTCGGTTGACAGAAGTGGCCGCGGGGGCGGCTCGCCGAAGACGGGAATGATCCGCGCGGCAGGAGCAGTGAATCGGGACGAATAGCCGGCAGCGCCGTCAGGTCCGAGGCTTCCCTGGGGAGAGGGAAGTATGATGCGCAACCTGTTCGGACGCCTGTTGGGCGTCCTGGTCTTCTTTTGCGTCGCCGCGCCGGTCGCGGCGCAGTCCGGCTACACACAGACGCGCCATCCGATCGTGCTGGTGCACGGGCTGCTCGGATTCGACAGTCTGCTCGGCGTCTATGACTACTGGTACGGCATTCCGTCCGCGCTGCGCGCTGGCGGCGCGAAGGTCTACGTCGGCAGCGTCTCCGCGGCGAACTCGAGCACCACGCGCGGCGAACAGCTGATCCGTGATCTCGATCATCTGCGTGCACTGTACGGTCACGCGAAATTCAACCTCATCGGCCACAGCCACGGCGGCCCGACGATCCGCTATGTCGCGTCGGTGCGTCCTGACCTCGTCGCATCGGTCACCTCGGTCGGTTCGCCGCACAAAGGCAGCAAGGTCGCGGATGCGCTCGACGCGACCTTGCCGCCGGGTTCGCCGTTGCGACCGCTGGTCGCGGGCTTCGTCGACGCGCTCGGTACCTTCCTGGGCGCCCTTTCCGGCAACGGCGACCCGCAGGATGCGCTCAGTGCGCTGGCGTCGCTGAACACCGCCGGCTCGAACGCGTTCAACGCGCTGCATCCGCAGGGTGTGCCGACATCGGCCTGCGGGCAGGGTGCCGCCGTCGTCAACGGTGTGCGCTACTACTCGATCGGCGGCACCTCGGTGCTTACCAATATCTTTGATGCCTCCGATGCGTTGCTCGCCGCTGGCGGACTGTTCTATGGCTTCGAAGCCAACGACGGACTGGTCGGGCGGTGCTCGAGTCATCTCGGTGTCGTGCTGCGCGACGACTATGGCTGGAATCATCTCGACGAGGTGAATCAGGTGCTCGCCCTGCGCGGCCTGTTTGCTTCGGATCCGGTCAGCGTGCTGCGTGCACAGGCGAACCGGTTGAAGTCGGCCGGCCTGTGAGACACCGTGTTCTCGCCGCGGCGGCGCTGGCGGCGGTGCTGTTCGCGTCGCTCGCGCTGCGCCACGGCGAAGTCGTTCGAGCACGCGATGCTGCACCGGTGTCGTCGTCGGCACCGGCGCAGCTCCCAGCGAAAGCAGTTCCGGAGCCCGTCCCGGGCACGGCGGCGCAACGGCCGCCGCGTACGGCTGCGGTGCCGCGCGAGGATTCGCTGCGCGGCACCGCGGTCGACGGCGCGGTGCGCCTCGATGCGCAGGGCAGAGTCGTGCGCGATCGCGATCTGCGCCGCGTGTTCGACTATTTCCTGGTACGACTCGGCGAACGCAGCCCCGAGCGTATTCGCGAAGACCTTGCCGCCTGGCTGCAGCAGCAGCCGCATCTCGATGCGGCCGCACGCGCCGAGACGCTGGCGCTGTTCGACCGCTATCTCGAGCTGCAGCGAGCCGCGGCCGCACTGCCGCGCGGCGGCGATCTCGAGGACGACCTGCGTCGCCTGCACGATCTGCGTGTGCGTGAACTCGGCGCCGGACTCGCGCACGCGTGGTTCGGCGACGACGAGGCCTATGCGGCCCACACGCTCGCGCGGCTCGCTGCTGCGCGCGATGGTTCCGTCGATGACGAGACGCGGGAACGTCGTATCGCCGCGATCGAGGCGCAACTCGATCCGGTGCAGCGTGCGCAGCGAGACGACAGCACCCTGTTCCAGCAGGCCGTCGCCGAGAGCGACCGGTTCGACGCCGACGCGACAGCGGCACAGCGCCGTGCCGAACAGCGCCGTCTGCGCTGGGGTGAAGATGCGGCGGTCCGGCTGGCCGAACTCGATCAGCAGGAGGCGGGCTGGCAGCTGCGGCTGCGCGCCTATGCCCAGGCACGCGAACAGCTGTTCGCCGATCGTGCGCTCGCGCCGGCGCAGCGTGAACAGCGGCTCGCGCGGCTGCTCGACGATTTCAGCGAAACCGAGCGCCGACGTGTGCTCGCACTCGCCGAGGAAGGATTGCTTCCGCGCTGAAACCGGCGGTCGCGCGGGTGATGGCGGCCGGAACGATGGCGGCGGGAGCCGTACCGCGGAATTCGTCGCAGGCCAATGGCAGTCCCGCGCCGGTTGCCGCCAGATGCCGCGTTCGAGTAGCAGAGATTGCCTCGTGCCACAGGCAGTGGCGCTTTCCTCAGGTATCGAGTCCCAGCACCTCGACGCCGAGCCGGGCGATCATGCCCGTCATGCGTCCGGCTGCGAGTGCCTGCTCATTCGAGGCATTGCCCTGCAGCGCCCGCTTCATGACGCCTTGGGCGATGGCTGCGAGGCGGAAGAAATGAAAAGCGAGGTGGAACGGCCAGTCCTTGCCGGGATCGAGCCCGGTCGCGGCGGCGAAGCGCGCGAGCAGCGCCGACTCCTCGGGAATGCCGAGCGATGCGCGGTCCATGCCAGCCAGGCCGGGCAGCACGAGATTGCGCGGCAGCCGCAGCGCCATGCAGAAATAGCCGAGATCGGCCAGCGGATGACCCAATGTGGACAATTCCCAGTCGACCACGGCCAGCAGCTGCGGCGTGTCCGACCACATGAGATTGTCGAGCCGGAAATCCCCATGGACCAGCGCGACACGGCTGTCGTCGGCCGGCGCCGCGGCGGGCAGTGTTCCTATGAGCAGGTCCATCGCGGCGATCGTCTCGGTCTCGCAGGCTCGGTACTGCTCGCTCCAGCGTGCGATCTGCCGCGAGAAATAGTTGCCCGGCTTGCCGTAGTCACCGAGACCGGCCGCTGTCACGTCGAGCTGCGCGAGTGCCACCAGCGTGTCGACGGCGCCGTGATACACCGATTCTCTGGCGGCCGGCGGCAGATCGGGTAGCGACGGATCCCAGTGCACGCGTCCCGGCACGAAGCTCATCACGTAGAACGGGCTGCCGATGATCGCCTCGTCCTCACAGAGGTGCTGCGGCACAGCCACCGGAACCGCGCTGCCCTGCAGTGCGCCGAGCACGCGGTATTCCCGCTCGATCGCATGCGCCGATGCGAGCAGCTTGCCGGGCGGCTTGCGCCGCAGCACATGGCACCCCGATGCCGCATCGATGCGATAGGTCGGATTCGACTGGCCGCCCTTGAATTTCGTTGCCGTGAGCGGTCCGCGGAAGCCCGGCAGGTTCGCCTCGAGATAGGCCGACAGTCTGTCGACGTCGAATCCGGGGTGGGGTGCGTGCGTCATGGCGTCGCTCTCAATCAAAGACGTGGGAAGTCGCCATCGAAGCAGCGATGGAACACCGACGTTACCGCAAACCCGCCAGTGTCGTCGTCGCGGGGCAGGTTTTCTCGCACTCGTCTGTCAGGATCGGCGAACCCATCGCTGATTGAGCAGCGGCAACTCGATCACGTCCGGGCCGTTGCCCGAACGAAACGAATCCAGTTGCCGGAGCTCGAGGACGTACTGGTCCCAGAACGCGTTCCACTTTCTGTGTTTTCGTGGAGCTGGAACATGAAGCTTCCCATGGGCGCGGATGCATGACCCACGGCAGTGCGGGCATCGGAACGCGGCAGTGAACTGATTCTTGCGCTGAAGTGTGCGGCAGGAAAGACAAGCGGGTGTCCTGTTGCTCATGCCGATCTCGCCAGGAATCCGAGCATCGTCGATCTGGAGAAGGTCGGACCGGATGCGGGACGTCAGACAATTGCCAGCACATGCTCTTGACCAGAAGTGGCCGCGTGCCTGGAGGCACGTGAGTCTGGCGCAGCGATCAGCTTCCTGCTGGCTTTCGCGCAATCAGCCGGGTCGGGTCAGCTGGGCGGGCATGGAAGTTACCCTGTTTCCTGATGTGGGTGTACGCGGCGTTCAGCTGCGAGCGATAGCCGGATCCCAGCCTTATGGGATTGCGTACCAGACCGTCGCAGATGAAGTGACCTTCGAATTCGATCAACCCGGTCTCCAGCAGGAAAGGGGGTTCGTCAACGAGTTCGTTCAGCGGTGTGGTGAGCGCACGGACCGCGTAGGCGTTCCTGTTCGACTTGTCCAGGAAAACGGCGAACGTCTTTCCATGGCGGAGGTAGATCCATTGACCGAGTCGCAGTGTTCGGATGGCAGCGACGACTGTCGGCTCCACGGTTTCATTCTCGGCAGCCAGTCCGTCGAGCGCGGCGTTCACCCGTTCCGGGTCGGCGTGGGCGAGCGCGCGCGCGTCGATGAGGTCCTGCTCGATCGAATCGGTCAGCGGAGTGCCGGCGTCGGCGAGAACGCGCAGGAGTACCGCCTTGTAGCCGTCGATGAACCGCATGGCTTGGTCGTAAGGCAGGAGCATGACGGGGCTGAGTCTTCTAGTGCGGATGGGCGATCGGCTGGCGTTGCCGACGGGCAGGGATGCAGCGCTGGTACGGCGTGGACTACGAAAGCCGGCGTCAGGCGGGAATTCGTCAGACGAAGCTGTGCAGCTCGCGATGCAGGTCGCTGTCCAGGTGCGGGAGATGGCTCCAGCGCCGCAGCTGCCAGGTGCCGTTCTCGCGCGCGAACTCGACGATGCCGGAATTCGCGAGGCTCAGGTTGCGGCGTATGGTTTCGGCTTCGTCCAGCGCGAGCAATGCCTGTGCGCAACGCGAGATCACGCCTCCAGAGCTGATCACCAGGGCCGTGCCGGAGCCCGCCCCGGCCTCGGCGCGATCGTGCGCGCGGCGTACCCGGTCGCGGAACGACTGCAGGGTCTCGGGCATGAAGGCATCGAGCGCGCCGTCGCTCCAGGCCTGGAATGCGCGGCCGATCAGAGCCTGTATGCGTGCCGGCTCGAAGCCCTCGCGCAGTGCGATCAGGTCCGGGTCGTGCGATGCGTGCACGGCGTAGCCGCGCAGCAGGCTCTCATGATCGAACTCGTTCCAGTCCGCGTCGGTGACGGCGGCCGGCAACGGCCGGTCGACCGCATGCGCTGCGGCCTCCAGCGCCTGCAAGGTTTCACGATGGCGCCGCAGCGTGCCGCTGACGACGTGCGTGAATTCGATTTCCGGTTGCGCGGCGAGCCATCCGGCGAGCAGCTTCGCCTGACGCAGGCCGCGATCGGACAGGCGGTCGTAGTCGTCGGTACCGAAGCTCGCCTGGGCGTGCCGGATCAGGAGCAGGCGCGTGCCTGCCCGGTTTTCACTCGGTGACATAGTTCTTGCTGAACTTGAGCGTGTAAGGCCGCGTGCTGCCGGCTGGTGTGATTCGCAGGTCGAAACTCAGGGTATCGCTGCCGCGCACCGGGAACTGGGCGAGATAGTAGATCGCCTCGGCCTCGCGGATCTCACGCACCACGACATCGCTGCGCTGGCCGGCCAGATTGGCCACGGTGCCGCGAATCTCCGCGGCGACCGGAACCGGCTCGTCGCCGGCCTTCTGCACCGCGATATTGAGCAGGCCCTGCTTGCTCGAGCGCGGAATCTGGTACTGCGCGGCGACCTGCGCCGGCAGCATGTCGCTCGACAGCGCGTTGTAGTGCACGAGGTAGCCGTCGAAGCGCTGGACTTGCTCGGTGCGTCCGCGAGCCGGCAACAGCAACAACAGGATCGCTGCTCCGGCGAGCAGGCCGATCTTGTATGCGAGTTTCATCGGCGTCTCCCGTCAATCGGTCATCCGCAGCGAGTTTACACCGCGCTCGTCACAGCGGCGGAAGGAACACGCGAAGCACGCCACTCAGGTGCGCCAGGGCAAGCATGACCAGGCGCAATGCAATCATTGCGTACAGCGCCGACAGGTCGAAGTGCTCGAATTTCGGCGGCCAGTTGCGGAACGGCCGCAGTAGCGGCTCGGTCAGCCCGAACAGGACCTCGACCGCCGGGTTGCGCCGGTCCGGCGAAAAAAAGCTGGCGATCGCCGTGAACAGAATGCCCCAGAACGCGATGCCCAGCACAAAGTAGACGGTCGCGAAGGTGCCGACGAGCAGCAGTTCCGCGAGATTGACGGGATAGCCGGTCAGCAGGAACAGCAGCACCGTCTGGATCAGCGCGAGCAGCCAAAGCACGAGCAGTGCCGCGAGACTGATCCGGCGTACGGCCGGCACGAGCTGACTCAGCGGGCCGATGACCGGATTCGTGGTCTTGTAGATGAACTGACACAGCGGGTTGTTGAAACGCACGCGCGTGAGCGGTAACAGCAGGCGCAGCGCGAACAGCAGCATGACGATGCTGAAGAAGATCTGGACCAGCATCATGCCGGCATCGCGAAAGAAGCCCATGTCAGTCTCCCGAGCGGGCCGCGAGTTCGCGCCCACGGACGGTTGCTGCGGAGACGGCGTCGGCGACGATGTCGCGCAGTCCGTGCGCGGCAAAGCGATCGAGTGCAGCCTGCGTCGTGCCGCCCGGTGACGTTACGCGCTGCCGCAGCACGGCCGCGGTTTCGCCGTCTTCGCGCAGCATGCGTCCAGCGCCGAGTGCAGTCTGCGTCGCGAGCAGGCGGGCTGCGTCGCGCGGCAGTCCCTGCGCGACCGCGGCGTCTTCGAGCGCCTCGGCGAGCAGGAAGAAATACGCAGGTCCCGAGCCCGACA
This sequence comes from Rhodanobacteraceae bacterium, assembly GCA_045864815.1. Taxonomy (GTDB): domain Bacteria; phylum Pseudomonadota; class Gammaproteobacteria; order Xanthomonadales; family Rhodanobacteraceae; genus Tahibacter. Next base: position 62,382 of record BTVG01000015.1, read on the forward strand.
GGGCGGTGACGACATCCATCTGGGCTTCTTCGGCTATCCAGACCACGGCGCCGGCGGCAGCGAGTACCGTTTCCGCCGCGCGCCGCTGCTCCGGTGTCACGCGCGAATTGGCGCAGAGTCCGCTGGCGCCGGCGCCAATCAGCGCCGGCGTGTTCGGCATGCTGCGTACGACGGACGCATCGCCGCCGCACCAGGCATCCAGCTGATCCATGCGGATGCCGGCAGCGATCGACAGCAGCAGGGCGCGGCTGTGCCGTACGACCGGTTGCAACGATTCGCAGACCGACCGCATGACCTGCGGCTTGACCGCGAGCACGATGACGTCCGCGCCGCTCGCAGCGGTGCTGCCGTCGGCATGCGCCGCAATGCCGAAGTCCCGCACCAGCGCAGCGCGCAGATCGGCATTCGGTTCGGCGACGGCGATGCGGTCGGGCGCGGCGCCCTGGCGCACGAGTCCGCCGATCAGGCTGCGCGCCATGTTGCCGCCGCCGATGAAGGCGAGGTTCGGCAGCGAGGTGAGCGGGGCTTCGGTCATGAATGAGTTCACCGGTGCGGAAAGGGCGCGAGCATAGCCGCCGGCCGGCGCCGGCTGGAAATGCCGGATGTGCTGTAGAGGTGATTCGCCGGCACGGTCACGGTGTCCTCGCCCCGAACAGGGCCGAGCCGATGCGCACCAGGGTCGCCCCCTCGGCTATCGCGAGCTCGAAATCTTCGCTCATGCCCATCGACAGGGTGTCGACCGTCGCGTAATTGCGCTGCAGGTCTTCGAACAACCCGTGCATTCGCGCGAAAGCCGCCCGGCGCAGTGCGCGGTCGGCGTGCGGTGCCGGTATCGCCATGAGCCCGCGCAGCCGCAGCGCCGGCTGTGCGGCGATCGCGGCGGCGAGTTCGGCCATTGCCTCGGGCCGGCAGCCGGACTTCGACGATTCGTCATCGATGTTGACCTGGATCAGCACGTTCAGCGGGCCTCGCCCGGCCGGCCGGAAGCGCGCCAGCGGTGCGACGAGCTTGAGCCGGTCCAGTGTCTGCAGCCAGTCGAAGTGCTCGGCGGCCTCGCGGCACTTGTTCGACTGCAGCGGGCCGATCAGGTGCCACTCCAGCGCGAGGTCGGCCAGCTCGCGCTGCTTGGCCAGGGCCTCCTGCACGTAGTTCTCGCCGAAGCGGCGCTGGCCCAGCGCGGCCAGCGCGCGCACGGCCGCGGCCGGCTTGGTCTTGCTGACCGCGAGCAGCGCCGCGGGGTGCGCATGTTGCGATGCAGCATGCGCGATCCGGGCACAGATCTCAGTAAAGGAAGTTTCCGAAGAACTCATCTCAAGGGTGCACGCCAGCGGAAAATTGCCGAGCTATACTCGACTGAAACCACGCCGGACAGCGGCGTCGATCGACTTGGGGGATTGCGCATGGATATTGCCGAGCTTCTGGCGTTCTCGGTGAAGAATAAGGCTTCGGACCTGCACCTGTCCGCGGGGCTGCCGCCGATGATCCGCGTCGACGGTGACGTCCGTCGCATCAATATTCCGGCGCTCGACCACAAGCAGATCCATTCGCTGATCTACGACATCATGTCGGACAAGCAGCGGCGCGACTACGAAGAGTTCCTCGAAGTCGACTTCTCGTTCGAGATACCGGGGCTCGCGCGCTTCCGTGTCAACGCGTTCAACCAGAATCGCGGCGCGGGCGCCGTGTTCCGTACGATTCCGTCGGAAGTGCTGTCGCTGGAGGACCTTGGCTGCCCGAAAGTATTCAAGGAACTCATTGCTCAGCCGCAGGGCCTGATCCTCGTGACCGGGCCGACCGGCTCGGGCAAGTCGACCACGCTCGCGGCGATGGTCGATCACGTCAACAAGAACGAATACGCACATATCCTGTCGGTGGAAGATCCCATCGAGTTCGTGCACACCTCGCAGAAGTGCCTGATCAACCAGCGCGAGGTGCATCGCGACACGCACGGCTTCAACGAGGCATTGCGCTCGGCCCTGCGCGAAGACCCTGATTACATCCTCGTCGGCGAGTTGCGCGACCTCGAAACCATCCGTCTCGCGCTGACGGCGGCGGAAACCGGCCACCTCGTGTTCGCCACGCTGCATACGTCGTCGGCGGCCAAGACGGTCGATCGCATCATCGACGTCTTCCCGGCCGGCGAAAAACCGATGGTGCGCTCGATGCTGTCGGAGTCCCTGCGTGCCGTGATCTCGCAGTCGCTGCTGAAGAAGGTCGGCGGTGGACGCATCGCGGCGCACGAGATCATGGTCGGCATACCCGCGATCCGCAACCTGATTCGTGAGGACAAGGTCGCGCAGATGTATTCGTCCATCCAGACCGGTGCCCAGTACGGCATGCAGACGCTGGACCAGTGCCTGCTCGACCTCGTCAAGCGTGGACTGGTCACGCGACCGCAGGCGTCCAGTTATGCGAAGAACAAGGAAATCTTCAAGTGATGACGTGCAGGCCGGTCACGGCCGGCCTGCGGCGCAGCGGAAGATTTTCCCGTAACGCGCCGGCGCTGGCGTCGCTGGTCAGGCTGGGTGCATCGCTCGCGATCGCCCGCCGCCGGACGCCCCGGTGCAATTGGAGCAGGCTATGAGCAGCGTAGATTTCACCTCGTTCCTGAAGCTGATGGTGCACAAGAAGGCATCCGACCTGTTCATCACGGCGGGCGTGCCGCCGTCGATGAAGGTGCACGGCCGCATCAGTCCCATCACGCAGAATCCGCTGACACCGCAGCAGTCGCGCGACATGGTGCTCAATGTCATGACGCCGTCGCAGCGCGAAGAGTTCGAGAAGACGCACGAATGCCAGTTCGCGATCAGCGTGACCGGCGTGGGTCGTTTCCGTGTGTCCTGCTTCTACCAGCGCAATTGCGTCGGCATGGTATTGCGCCGTATCGAAACCAAGATTCCGACGGTCGACGAACTTGCGCTGCCCGCGGTCATCAAGACGCTGGCGATGACCAAGCGCGGCATCATCATCTTCGTGGGTGCGACCGGTACCGGTAAATCGACCTCGCTCGCCGCCATGGTCGGCTATCGCAACCAGAATTCGACCGGTCACATCATCACGATCGAGGATCCGATCGAGTACGTGCACAAGCACGAAGGCTGCATCATCACCCAGCGCGAACTCGGCATCGATACCGACACCTGGGAGAACGCACTGAAGAACACGTTGCGCCAGGCGCCCGACGTGATCCTCATCGGCGAAGTGCGCACGCGCGAAACGATGGAACACGCGATCAACTTCTCCGAAACCGGCCATCTCTGCCTCTGCACGCTGCATGCGAACAACGCGAATCAGGCGCTGGATCGTATCGTTCACTTCTTCAGTGAAGACCGGCGCGAGCAGCTGTACATGGACCTGTCGCTGAACCTCAAGGGTATCGTCGCGCAGCAGCTGATTCCGACGCCGGATGGCAAGGCGCGCCGGGTCGCGATGGAAATCATGCTCGGCACGCCGCTGGTGCAGGATTACATCCGCAAGGGCGAGGTGCACAAGCTCAAGGACGTAATGAAGGAATCGACCAACCTCGGCATGCGCACGTTCGATCAGAGTCTTTTCGAGCTGTATCAGGCCGGCGAGATCAGCTACGAAGATGCCCTGCGCCACGCCGACTCCGCCAACGAAGTCCGGCTGCGCATCAAGCTCGCCCAGGGCGGCGATGCGCATACCCTCAGCCAGGGGCTCGACGGCGTCGAGCTCATGGAAAGCTGATCCTTCCCATGACCGACATCCGCCTCATCGACACGCAGGACGGACGCGAACTCGTCCGCATCGAGCGCGCCGATCTCGATTTCCTCATCGACGTGCTCGAAGAGGAATCGAGTACGGACCGCGACTATTACGTCGACCTCGATACGCTCGACTATCTGGCCGAGCGAGGCGCCGAGGCGTCGCTGCTCTCGGCGCTGCGCGATGCGCTGGGGCAGCGCGAGGAGATGGATTTCCGCTGGGAGCCCACGGCCGCCTGAGTTACGCCAAGACCCGGCGCGTCGACACGCGCCGGGTCCGGGTTCAACGGGTGACGATGGTTTCCAGCAGCGAGACGCCGTCGTTCTTCGCCGTCATCGTGATCTCGGCACTGTCGATCCATTTCTCATAGACCTTGAACAGCTGCTTCTGCGTGTCGATGTCGGCGCGCTGGTCCGCAGGAATCAACGGTGCCATCACGTCGAACATGCCGCCGAGTCGCGCGTACATGGCGCCGGTGAAATGCATGCGCAGGAATATCGCGTCACTCGCTCCGGGCGCGTTGAGGAACGTGCTCAGCGTGGCGTCTTCCCCGGCACCGGCCGAAACGGCGAGCGCACGATCGTTCATCGCGAGGGACAGCGGCGGCACCGGCGGCGGCGCGAGCGTCGCCGGCAGCGCGACGGGTGTGCCGTCGGCGGTCAGCTTGAGATCCTTGAGGCCCGGCAGCGCCAGCTGCGCCATGGCGACGGCACCGGCCGGATTGCTCAGTGCGACGACGATCTTGCCGGCGGCCTCCGGTTTCTCCATGCCGGCCGCGAAATCCAGCTTGCTGAGCATCATGCGCAGGCCGGTGATGTCGCTGGCAGGCGGCGGAATCGTGGTCTCGAGGCTCTGCTTGAACTTCGCGAAACCCTCATTGAGCTCGGCGAGATCGGCACAGGCATAGGGCTGGTCGACCACGGCCTTGGCCTGCTTGAGCCAGAATGCCTTCTGCTTGAGTACCGGCAGCGACAGCGAGAAATCGACGAGTCCCTCGGATTTCGTGCCGGTTCCCGGTGCGGCGACGAGGCTCGCGGCGAAATCCTTGGCCAGGGTCGGCTCCATCTCGAGCTGGAAGTGGACCGTCATGCGCTTGGGCGCGAGTTCCGTGTAGCCCAGGACCAGGCGCGGGAATTTTGCGGCGATTGCACGCGCCTCGGCCTTGCAGGTCGGGTCCATGTCCGGCAGCACCTCACCGAACACGGCGCCGGAGAGTTCACGCCGGAGCGGGTCGTTCGCGTCGCCGAGGAAGTCGACGAGACGGACCATGTCCAGGTAGCCCGAGCTGTAGGGTGTATAGCCGTAACGCTTGTTCAAGGTAACCAGTTTCTCGATGTCGAACGCCTTGGCCGGCCGCGTGATGCCGAGCAATTGCTTGCGCACGTCATCGCTGACGGCCGCCGGTGCCGCGCTGAGCACGAGCTGGCGGTCGATGATGGCCATCAGCAGCTGCACCTTGTCGATCGTGACCGCCCAGTAGTCGACATCGCCCAGCTTGGCCTTGGGCAGTTGCGCGCCGGCCTTGGCCTCCACGCGGGCGATCGCGGCCCGCAGCGCGTCCGGATTGGCGAGCTGCACACGCGCGACCGGCAGTATGCCGATGCCGAACAGCGCGGCATGGGTCGAGCCCTTGATGCCGAGTTGCTCGGTCGTGCCCGCACTCACGTGAACCGACACTTCGTCGAGCACGGCGCGTGCGGCCTTCACCGCGGCGGCGTCCTGCGCCTCGGCCTTGTCGAGCATGCGCTGGTACATGCCCAGTGACAGCGGCCATGCCTCGCGCGTCATCTGCGACCACTGGTCGATCACCGGTTGCGGCGTCGGTTCGAGGTTCGCGAACACGTAGGGTGTATCCGCCGGCACATAGGCCAGCGGCGAATCAGCGTCGGGTTTCTTGCTGCAGGCTGCGAGGGCCAGGAGCAGGGCGAGTGGAACGATGCGGCGAGCATGGACGAGCATGAAGGTTCCCCAGGGGTTGGCACACGGTACCGACATCAACGTCGGGCCCCACGACGATACGCCGGACGCGGGCGGAACGTGCCTTGCCACCGGCAAGGCACGCCGCGCATCAGGCGTCGAGCAGTTCGGCCAGCACGGCCATGCGCACGAATACGCCGTTGCTGACCTGTTCCAGAATGCACGATTGCGCGCCGTCGGCCACGGCCGAGGCGATCTCCACTTCCCGATTGATCGGCCCCGGATGCATGACCAGGCAGTCGGGCCTGGCCAGGCGCAGACGGCGGGCATCCAGCCCGTAACGGGCGTAGTAGGCTTGCTCCGACGGCACGTGGGCCTGTTGCATCCGTTCTTTCTGCAGTCGCAGCATGATCACGACATCGACACCGGCCAGTGCCGCGTCGAAGTCCTCGACGATCTCGCAGCCGGGCAGCTCGGCCTGTGACGGCAGCAGGTTCGCCGGTGCGCAGACGCGCAAGGTGCCCACACCGAGCGTGCGCAGCGCATGGATGTCCGAGCGCGCGACGCGCGAGTGCAGGATGTCGCCGCAGATCAGCACGCGCAGCGCGCTGAAGTCCGGGCGGTGGCGCCGGATCGTATAGACGTCGAGCAGGCCCTGGGTCGGATGCGCGTTGTTGCCATCACCCGCATTGATCACGCTCGCGCTGCCGCGCACGTGGCGGGCGAGGAATTCCGCCGTGCCGTTCTCCTTGTGGCGTACGACGAAGGCGTCGCAGTCCATCGCTTCGAGCGTATGCAGCGTATCGACGAGACTTTCGCCCTTGGTCGTCGACGAGCTGGCGATGTCGAAGTTGATGACGTCGGCCCCGAGGCGCTTGGCGGCGAGGTCGAAGGACGTGCGCGTGCGTGTGGAATTCTCGAAGAACAGATTGACGACGACGCGGCCCTGCAGCAGGCCGATCGTGCGGCGTTGCGCCAGCCATTCGCTGCGCATCGCGTCGGCACGGTCGAGCAGACGGACGATCTGGGCTTCGGTCAGCGTGTCGAGACTGATGAGATGGCGCAGGCGGCGCGGCGTTTCGGGCAGGTCGGAAGACGTCATGTGGGATCGGCAAGCCAGGTTTCGGTGATCACTTCGGCGGCCACCGCGTCGATATCGGCCGCATGTTTCTTCTTGGCGACGCCCGCGGCGCGCCGTTGTGCGAATCGCCGCGCCGCTTCGATCGAGCTGCGGCGCTCGTCGACGAGGTGCAGTGGCGCCGTGCAGCGCTTGGCCAGGGCCGCGGCGAATGCCCGCGCGCCGCGGCTGGCGGGTTGTTCCTCGCCTTCCAGGGTCAGCGGCAGGCCGACCACGAGCGCCTCCGGCTGCCATTCCCGAATCCAGCGGTCGATACGGTCCCAGTCGGGGCCGCCACCGCCGTTCGTCACGACGCCGAGCGGCCGCGCCGCCCGGGTCAGGCGGTTGCCGAGCGCGACACCGATCAGGCGACTGCCATAGTCGAACCCCAGCACGTTCACGCTCGCCGCCTGCGGGCGCCGGGCCGCGCGTCAGGCATGACCGGCGTAGTCGGTCAGCTGCGCCATGCTGCTGACGCCGAGCAGCGCCGCGGCGGCGTCCCAGCGCTCGCTCAACGGCGTTTCGAACAGCAACTGTTCGCGCACCGGAACCGTCAGCCAGGCATTGTCCAGCAGTTCCTGCTCGAGCTGACCCGGACTCCAGCCTGCATAGCCGAGCGCAACCACGGCATGATCCGGCCCTTCGCCAGCGGCCATCGCAATCAGGATGTCGCGTGAGGTCGTCACCGAAATGCGGTCAGAGATGCGGAACGAGGACTCCCAATTGCCGCACGGTGCGTGCAGCACGAACCCGCGTTCGGGTTGTACAGGGCCGCCGATCAGCACGGGTGCGTCGTTGATCTCGACGATGTCCGACGCGAGATTCATCTGGGCCAGCACGTCGCCCAGGCGATACTCCGACAGCCGGTTGATGAGCAGGCCCATCGCGCCGTCTTCGTTGTGCTGGCAGACAAAGGTGACGCCCCGGGCGAAATTCGGATCACGCATCGCGGGCATGGCGATGAGCAGCTGGTTGGACAGCGTGGCGAAGGAGCTCATGGCGCCGATTGTAGCGGGATTCGCCGGCGCGGTTTCGCGCCGGCGCCGGAGTTGATCACGTATCGCTCGCCACAGGTGGCGTTGCTGCTGTATCGGCCGCAACCACGACTGCGCACGCCGCCTGGCTGTCTCAGCGATTGCGCAGTACGTCACCGGGCAGGAACTGCCAGGTGCGCGTGATGTAAAGCTCGTCGATGTCTTCGCCGGTTTTCGGAATCGGCGGGAACGGTGCGGCCAGCTGCACGATGCGCTGCACCGCGTCGTCGAGGATCTTGTGTCCGGACCCCTGGATCACATCCATGCGGTTGACCGTGCCGTCCTTGTTCAGAGTGACGGTCAGAAGTACATCGCCATGCAATTGCTGGCGGCGGGCCTCGTCCGGATAGTTCAGATTGCCGATCCGCTCGATGCGCGCGGCCCAGCCGGCAAGGTAGGACGCGTACGCATATTCCTTGGTATTGGCCGACAGGAACTTCTTCTTCGGTCGCTTCGCGTACTGCTCGCGTTGCCGCTGGTACTCCTGCGCGAGCTGGGCCATCTCCGCGTCTTTCTCGACCAGTTCCTGCGCGGTCGGTTTTGGCAGGGTCGGCGACTCAGGCGCCTCGCGCGCGGTCGTCACGGCGAAATCGGCCTTTTTCTGGGTCAGTACCTCGGCCGGCGTGGCTGGCGTCGGGCGCGGCGCGCCGGCCTCGAGTGGCCGCGGCGCGAGGCCGGGGGTCGGCTTGGGCAGCGGGCTGGACAGCGGATCGGCAGGGCGCCTCGCTTCATCCCGGTCGCCGCCGCCCGAATTGTTGCTCTGTGCCAGGAAATCAGCCTTGTCGGGTTTTTCCTTGTTCGTGGCCTGGATCAGGATCACGTCGAGCGCCGGCAGGTGCGAGGCTGGCGTCGGATAGGTGAACGTGATGCCGAGTATCGCCACCGCATGCGCGATCAGCGAAAACAGCAGGGTCACACCAAGGCGGTCGGCGCCGGACGCGGATCGGGTCGTGCTCACGCGAGTTTGCTTTCGATGCAGTCGAACAAGGTACCTGCGATGTTAAGCCCGAACTGGGCATCGAGTTCGCGGATGCAGGTCGGGGATGTGACATTGATCTCGGTCAGCCAGTCGCCGATCACGTCGAGCCCGACGAAAATCATGCCGCGGCGCCGGAGTTCGGGGCCGACCTGGGCCGCGATCCAGCGGTCGCGCTCGGTGAGTGGCCTGCCCTCGCCCCGGCCGCCGGCGGCCAGGTTGCCGCGGAAGTCGTCCCCCTGCGGGATGCGGGCGAGGGCGTAAGGCACGGGTTCGCCGTCAATGAGCAGGATCCGCTTGTCGCCGTCGACGATCTGCGGCAGGTACTGCTGGGCCAGCGCGAACGCCCGGCCGTTGAGCGTCAGCGTTTCGAGGATGGAATTGAGGTTCGGGTCGTTGTGATGCGATCGGAAGATGCCCCGGCCGCCCATGCCGTCGAGCGGCTTGAGGACCACTTGGCCGTGTTCCGCCACGAACCGGCGCAGTTCCGCGCGGTCGCGCGCGACAAGGGTCGGTGCGCAGCACGCCGCGAACGACTGGGTGTAGAGCTTCTCGTTCATGTCGCGCAGCCCGCGGGGATCGTTCACGATCAGCGTGCCCGCTGCCTGCGCGAGTTCAAGCACCATGGTGTCGTACACGAACTGGGGGTCCACCGGCGGATCCTTGCGCGCAAGCACCACCTCTACCGAGCTCAGCGGTTGCCACTGGGCGGCCTCGAGCGCGAACCAGTGGGCCGGGTCGTCCTTGACCGTCACCGGCGCCAGCCTCGCCCAGGCTTCGCCGGCCCGGATCGCCAGGTCGCCCTGGGTGCAGTAGCGCAGTTGCCAGCCGCGCCGCTGTGCTTCCAGCAGCATGGCCAGGGTGGAGTCCTTTTTGGGCGTGATCGTGGCGATGGGGTCCATCAGCACGGCGAGGGTGCGGGCCATGCACGCAGTCCTGGTGGTAGGGGAAGACGCCGATGATGCCCGCGCAGGTGCCATCTGTACTAGCATCGCGCTAGACTTCAGCCCCAGTACGGGGAGTGTCGTCTGAACGAGGTTCCTAAGCGACGGCAGCAACTTAGGCGATTAACTTGACAGGTTTGCTGACTAGCGGTTAAACAGCGGTGGAGCCCGGCCAGGATGCCCCGTGCGCGCCCTGGCAAGGCTGCGAGGCAACGTCGCAGTGGAAATGGCAAGACTCGTGCATGGGGATTCCCCCGTGCCACAGACTCAGGTGGCTTGGAGGGTACGTGGAAGACGCGACGAAATCGGGCAGTCTGAGCGGCATGAAAGTGATGGTCATCGATGATTCGAAGACCATTCGCCGCACGGCCGAGACGCTGCTCAAGAAGGAAGGCGCCGATGTCGTTACCGCGACCGACGGCTTCGAGGCGCTGGCCAAGATCTCCGATCACCAGCCACACATCATTTTTGTCGACATCATGATGCCGCGTCTCGACGGCTATCAGACTTGTGCGCTCATCAAGAACAACCAGATGTTCAAGGGCACGCCGGTCATCATGCTGTCGTCCAAGGACGGGTTGTTCGACAAGGCCCGCGGTCGCATCGTCGGCTCGGAACAATATTTGACCAAACCGTTTACCCGGGAAGAGCTGCTCGGCGCCATCCGGCGTCACGTGGATCTCAAAGCGTGATGCGACTGCGGTAGCTTGGGGAAACGCCATGGCGCTCAGGGGGAAGCGATGGCCCACATCTTGATCATTGACGACTCGCCGACCGACATCCGCGTCTTCACGACGCTGCTGGAGAAGGCGGGTCATCGCGTCAGCAGTGCGGCGAATGCCGAGGATGGCATCGTCGCCGTGAAGCGCGAACGGCCCGATCTCGTCATCATGGACGTGATCATGCCGGGCATGAACGGCTTCCAGGCGACGCGTACCTTGAGTCGCGACGAAGCCACGGCGCATATTCCGATCCTCATCGTGACGACGAAATCGATGGAGACGGATCGTGTATGGGGTCTTCGCCAAGGGGCGAAGGACTTCGTGACCAAGCCGGTGAGCGAGAAGGAACTGCTCGCCCGCATCCAAACCCTGTTGCCGAGTTGAGCGTCCCCTCCATGTCTGCAACGACCGACACGCTGCAACTGACTCCGTTCGAAGTGCTCGCCGACTACGAGCGCCGCAGTCTTGCGCACATTGCAGGCATGCCCGAGGAAGTCGAAGCCTCCGGACTGTGGCGCGGCATCGGATTTCGCGTCGGCACGCGCCACCTCGTGTCGAGCATCGCGGAAGTCAACGAAATCCTGACGTTCCCGCAGCTGACCGTCGTGCCGGGCACTCGGCCATGGCTGCTCGGCGTCGCCAACGTGCGCGGCAACCTGGTGCCCATCGTCGACCTGCGCAACTTCGTCGAATCCGAACGCAGCCAGCTGGCCGACTCGAGCCGCGTACTCATCATTCGCCAGCATGGCGGCAGCGTCGGTCTGCTCGTCGACGAGGTGCTGGGGCAACGCAATTTCTCCGACGAACAGCGGGCTGAAGCCGAGGAGGAATCCGATGCACGCTACGGTCGCTTCGTCCCCGAGCGCTACCAGCTGGGGGACGTGTTCTGGGGGCTTTTCAGCATGGCCGCGTTGGTCCGCACTCCGGAATTCCTGCAAGCATCGGCGTGATCCCGCGCGCGTCCAGCCACAAAGACGCGGGGCGAACTCATTGGCTGTTGAGGTGAAGGCATGAGCACAACATCGGGGGCCGTCAAGGAACGTGCGTCGGGCACGAACACTTGGCTGATCATTCTTCTGCTGCTGGCACTCGCCGTGGCTGCGGTCGACTTCTTCCTGCTGAACAAGAAGAACAACGACGACCGCAAAGCCGTCGCGCTGACCACGCAGATCCAGGTGTTGTCGCAGTCGATCGCGAAGTACGCATCCGAGTCCGCAGGCGGCAACATCGAGGCCTTCAAGGAACTCGAGGCGACGCGCAACAACATCGACAAATACATCCAGGCGCTGAACAGCGGCGCGGATGCGGTCAATCTCGCCGATATCAACTTCCGCGGCATGCCCGGCTACGCGGACGAGGAAATCGTTGCCAAGCAGCTCCAGGAGCTCGGCCGGGCCTGGGCCTCGCTCAACACCAACGCGACCAAGATTCTCGGCAACAAGGAGCTCGTGCTCAGCTCCGCCGCGACGGCCACCGATTTCTCGGGCCAGATTCCGATCCTCAACTCGCGCATGGACGAGGTGGTCAACATCCTGACCAACCGCAGCGGCACGACGCAGCAGGTGCAGATCTCGATGCGCCAGATGCTGCTCGCCGACCGCATGATCCGCCGCGTGCAGGAAATCCTCCTCGGCGGGCAGGGCGCACAGTCCGCCGCCGACGGCTTCTCGCGCGACGCGCGGCTCTACGGCGCGGTGCTCAACGGTCTCATCAACGGTTCTCCCGACTTCAACATCAAGGCGCTCGACAACGCCAGCGGCCGCGACATCCTGACCGACATCTACGCCAAGTGGACCGGCATGGCCGAGCCGGTGCAGAAGATCCTCGACTCCGCGTCGAGCCTGCAGGAAGTGAAGGAGTCTGCTGACAACATCTTCCCGGATTCGCAGACCGTACTGCTGCGTGCCAACGATGTCGCGACCAAGGTTGGCGAACTGGCCAACAAGCGCATTTTCCCGAACGTCTGGTGGGGTCTCGCCGCCGCCGCGGTCGCCGCCGGCCTGCTCGTCGTGCTGCTGATCGCCCAGGCGCGTGACCAGCGCCGCCGCTACTCGGTAACGGCCGAACTGAACCAGCGCAACCAGGAAGCCATTCTGCGACTGCTCGACGAAATGGGATCGCTCGCAGAAGGCGACCTCACCGTCAAGGCGACCGTCACCGAGGACATCACCGGCGCCATCGCGGACTCGGTCAACTTCGCGGTCGAAGCGCTCCGCTCACTGGTGACGACCATCAACGAGACGGCGGTGCAGGTGTCGGCCGCAGCGCAGGAAACGCAGGCGACCGCCATGCACCTCGCCGAAGCCGCAGAACATCAGGCGCAGCAGATCACCTCGGCCTCGGCGGCGATCAACGAAATCGCCGTCTCGATCGACGAGGTGTCCAAGAACTCGGCCGAATCGGCCGACGTGGCGCAACGCTCGGTGCAGATCGCGTCGAAAGGCGCGGCCATCGTGCGGCAGACGATTCAGGGCATGGACTCGATTCGCGACCAGATCCAGGAAACCTCGAAGCGAATCAAGCGCCTGGGCGAGTCGTCGCAGGAAATCGGATCCATCGTCGAACTCATCAACGACATCGCCGAGCAGACCAACATTCTCGCGCTGAACGCCGCCATCCAGGCGGCATCGGCCGGTGAGGCGGGCCGCGGCTTCGCGGTCGTCGCCGACGAAGTGCAGCGACTCGCAGAACGCGCATCGAACGCCACGAAGCGAATCGAAACGCTGGTGCAGACGATTCAGTCCGATACGAACGAAGCGGTCAGCTCGATGGAGCAGACGACCGCGGAAGTGGTGGCCGGTGCCCGACTCGCCGAGGACGCAGGTCTGGCCCTGGGTGAGATCGAAAAGGTGTCGAACGACCTCGCAGACCTCATTCAGAACATCTCCGAGGCGGCACGCCAGCAGTCTGCCGCGGCAACCAACATCTCGGCCACCATGAACGTGATTCAGGAAATTACGACGCAGACCTCGCTCGGTGCGAGCCAGACCGCCGAATCGATCGGCAATCTGGCACAGCTCGCCGCCGACCTGCGCCGCTCGGTTGCGGACTTCAAGCTGCCGACATGATGACCTTCGAGGCCGCTTTGGGAGACGGACTTCGCTGCGTGTCGCGTGGCTCCCACAACCCCGCCGGACATCCGCGGCGCGGACGTTCGGCCGCCCCCTTGACTCAAGGGGGTTCCAGCAGCAGGAAACCGCGGGCCTCCCCGAGAGGCTTCAGGTTCTCCTGCGTGACGAGGTGAATCGGCGCGCATGGCCCTCGCGATCGGCAATTGGTCGGCGCTCTCTGCCCTGCCGGGCATGGACGATGCCGAATTCGCGCGCTGGGCGGACCTGCTCGAACGGCGTACGGGCGTCGTCGTGCCGCCGGCACGCAAGCCGTTCCTCGTCACGGCCGTGCGCGGCCGCATGCGCGAGACGGGGCACGTGCGTTTCGATGACTACTACCGCGATCTGCACAAGGTTCCCGAGGGTGCGATCGAATGGACCACGCTGGTCGATCGCCTCACCGTTCACGAGACCCATTTCTTCCGGCATGCGCCGTCATTCGATCTGATCGCCGGCGAATGGCTGCCGCGTGTCGTCAAGAGCGGCAGCCAGGATGCGCTGCATGCCTGGAGCGTCGGCTGTTCCACGGGTGAGGAAGCGTACACGCTCGCGATGGTTCTCGACCGTCACATCAGCGCGATCAGCGATGCCCGCGTGTATTTCGGCGTGACCGCGACCGACGTGAGCCAGCCGGCCCTGTCGGTCGGGCGTTCCGGCCTGTATCCGCGTACCAAGTTCAACGAGATACCGGCCGACTACCGCGAGCGCTACGTCGACGAAATCGACGCCGATTCGTTCCAGATCCGCGAAACGCTGCGCAAGCGCGTCGGATTCGCCCAGTTCAATCTGCTTGACGTGGCGCGTGCCCCGCTCAAGCGGCTTGATCTGATTTTTTGTCAAAATGTACTGATTTACTTTGCACGGGATCGTCGGCGCGAGCTGCTCGGCGCGCTGGCGGGATTGCTAAAGCCCGGCGGCCTGCTGGTGCTGGGCGCCGGCGAGGTTACGAACTTCGCGCATCCCACGTTGAGCCGCGTGCCGCACCGGCAGGCGCTCGCCTTCCTGCGCAACCGTTGAGAGAAAAGCGCATGAGACTGCAAGACGACATCGACTTCACCACGCTCAACTGGGTCAAGCAGGAGCTGGACGAGACCCTGAAGCAGGCGCGCCAGGCGCTGGAGGCCTATGTCGACGATCCCGCCGACTCCAGTCTCATGCGTTTCTGCGCAACTTACCTGCATCAGGTTCAGGGTACGTTGCGCATGGTCGAGCTCTACGGCGCATCGATGGTCGTCGAGGAAATGGAGCGCCTCGCGCAGACCTTGCTCGACGGCGAGATACGGCAGAAGGAAGAAGCCTATTCGGTGTTGATGCGCGGCATCGTGCAGCTGCCCGACTATCTCGAGCGACTGCAGAGTGGCCACAAGGACATTCCGATCGTCCTGCTGCCGTTGCTCAACGACCTGCGTGCCGTGCGCGGCGAGGAACTGTTCTCCGAAAGCGTCCTGTTCTCTCCCGACCTGACGCTGCCGTTGCCGGCGAGTGCCGGCGGTGCGGCGCAGCCGCTGTCCGAGGGTGAGCTCAAGCTCACGGTCGGGCGTCTGCGTACCGCCTATCAGGTGTCCCTGCTCAAGTGGCTGCGTTCGTCCGATCCGCGCCTGGAGACCGACAAGCTCATCGATCTCCTGGGCCGCATCCAGTCGATCAGCCATGCGGTCGAACCGCGCCGCGTCTGGTGGATCGGCAGCGCCGTGCTCGAGGGCGTCGCCGCCGGCGCGATCGATGCGAGCCCGGCCGTGAAACTGCTGTTCGGCAAGGTCGATCGTGAGATCAAGCGCCTCGTCGACGCGGGCGAGGCCGCGTTCCAGGTCGCTCCGCCGCGCGAGCTGCTGAAGAACCTGCTGTACTACGTGGCGCATGCGAACGGCGAATCGCCGCGTCTGGCCGAAGTGCGTCAGGCATTCAAGCTGCAGTCGCTGCTGCCGAGCGAAAAGGAACTCGAGCACGCGAAGGGCTCGATCTCCGGGCACAACCGCGCGCTGCTCGATACGGTGTCGCTCGCGATCAAGGACGACCTGCTGCGCGTCAAGGAGGCGCTCGACATCTTCCTGCGCGCGCAGGGCAACGATCCAGCCGAACTCATGGCGCAGGTCGACGTGCTCGATCGCGTCGGCGACACACTGGGCATGCTGGGGCTCGGCGTGCCGCGTCGTGTCGTCGTGGAGCAGCGCGGCATCGTCGAGGAAATCGCCAACAAGACGCGTTCGCCGGACGAGAGCACGCTGCTCGACGTCGCGGGCGCCCTGCTCTACGTCGAAGCCTCGCTCGACGATCACATCGACCGCCTCGGTGCCGATACGCCGGAGGACACGGGCAGCGGCGGCATGGAACTACCCAAGGCCGAGGTGCGCAAGATTCTCGACGCCCTCATGAAAGAAGCGACGACGAATCTCGCGCAGGCGAAGAACGACATCGTCGCGTTCATCGAGTCGCCCTGGGACCATGCCAAGGTCGAACAGATTCCACGCCTGCTGGAGGAAGTCTCGGGCGCGTTGCGCATGCTCGACCTGCACAAGCCGTCGGAGCTCATGCACGGCCTGGTGCGGTTCATCGAGGTAGAGCTGCTGCGCTGGCGCCGCGTGCCGACCGCCGAGCAGATGGACAAGCTCGCCGACACCATCGCGTCGATCGAGTACTACCTCGAAGCGACGCGCGACCAGCGTGCAGGGCGCGAGAAGATTCTCGATGTCACGCGCGAAAGCCTCGAGGCGCTGGGCTACTGGCCAGTACCGGAAGAGGATGAGGAACCCGAGCCGCCGTCGCCGCGCGCACCGGTGCCGGAAGTTTCCGCGTCCACCCACGCCGTGCCCGCCGCAGCCGCTGCTTTCTCCGCCGCGCCCTCGTCCGGTGCACCGCGCGCAGAGCGCAGCGAGGCGGTTACCGCAACGCCCCCCGTGATCGATCGGGTACCGCCGCCCGTCGCGCCGATTGCTGCGCCGCCGATGGTCGCGGCTCCCGTCGCCGAGCCTGTCGTCACACCGATCGCCGCGCCCGAGGCGCGCGCGGCGGACCTGTCGATCGGCGAGTTCGTGTCGTTTGCCGAGACCTTGCCCGAAGGGCGCAATCCCTCGGCACGCCGCGAAATCGAATTCGCGGCGGCAGATTCGGACCTGCCCAGCGTCGAGATGGACATTGGCGGCAACGTCGAGGAGTACGTCGCGCGACTCGGCCATTCCGAGCCCGTGGCCGTCGCGCCGATCGAAGCGGCGCCGGCAGAGCTGGAACCGCCGCACGAACTCGAGGTCGCGGTCGAGATCGCACCGGGCGAAGGGCTGGATTCACTCGTCATCGGCGAGCCGGTCCTGACGTCGCCGCCGGTGCAGGACCTCACCGGCCTGCGCTTCACCGAGACCGAGCCGACCCAGCCGCCGCCGGCCGTCGTGGTTGCCGAAGAACCACCCGCGCCGCGGTTCCGTACGATCGAGATCGAAGAAGAAATCGAGGAGGAGGTCGAGGAGGAAGCCGGCGCCCCTGCGGCGGCCGATGCGAGCTTCCAGGCCGTGGCCTCCGACGACATCGACGAGGAAATCCGCGAGGTCTTCGTCGAGGAAGTACAGGAAGAAATCGACAATCTCAACCGCCACATGCCGCTGTGGAAAGCGGACCTCAACGACTTCGAGCGGCTCAAGCCGGTACGCCGTTCCTTCCATACACTGAAGGGCTCGGGCCGTCTCGTCGGCGCGATGGCGCTCGGTGAGTTCAGCTGGAAAGTCGAGAACATGCTCAACCGGGTGCTCGACAAGAGCATTCTGCCGGGGCCGGCGGTCGTGACGCTGGTCAGTCAGGCCGTGGCCGCGCTGCCCGAACTGCTGGCCGCGCTGCGCGGCGAGGGCGCGCCGACGTCCGACATCGCCGGCATCATGGCCGTGGCCGACAAGCTCGGCGCGGGCGAGGAAGCGTGGCTAGCGCCGGCGCGAAAGCGTACGAAAATCGTCAAGCGCAAGATCAAGCGTCTGGTCGAGGTGCCGGTCGAGCCCGAACCAAGGGCCGCCGTCCCCGTCGAGCTGCCTCCGGTGGAGCTGACGCGCACGCTCGACATCCACCGCGAGTTCGAGACCGCGCCGACGGCCGAAGTGGCCGCGGCCCCGGCGTTGCCGGCGGCCGGTCCGCTGCCGAACATCGATCCCGTGCTGTTCGACATCCTGCGCAGCGAAGTGGGGCAGCATCTCGCGGTCATCGATGAGTTCGTCGAAAGTTCGGCGCATTCGCCACAAGTCGCAACGGATACTTTACTGCGATCCGTGCATACGCTGCACGGTGCGATCGCGATGGTCGACATTCCGGTCATCAGCCACGTGCTCGCGCCGCTCGAGGGGTACATCAAGCGCCTGCGCGCGCGCGAGGCTGCGCCGGAGCCCGCCGGGCTGGCCGTGCTGCGGGACGCGAGCGATCTCGTGCGCCACGTCATGCAGTCGCTGGAGCGCGGCGCGCCGGACATGCCCGAATCCGATGCACTGATCGAGCGCATCGTTGCGCTGCGGGACGACCTGCCTGAACCCGAGCTCGCGCACACACTGTACGTGCCGCATGACGACGATGTCGTCGAACTCGCCGCGCCCGCCGAGGCCGAAGTCGCGATCGAGCTCGCGAGCCCGGTCGCCGAGGCGCCAGCCGCGGAGGACGTCGTCGAGGCCGTGACGCTAACTGCCGAGACCGGCTTCACCTTCGATCTGTCCCCTCCCGCCGCCGCAACGCCCGAGCCCGAGCCGGCGATCGAAGAGATCAGTTTCGCGCTCGACGGCAGTTTCGTGGATGAGATTCCGTCGGCGTCGGGCACGAGCGCCGACGACGCCAATGCGGCTTCGGCCATGCAGGTCGAGGAAATCTCGCTCGAGGATCTCGCTTCGCTCGACTTCGCCGCTTTGCGGACGACGAGCGCGACCGACACCGATGCGCTGGATCTCGACAGCATTGCCAGCGACAGCGTGCCGAGTGCGGGCGATGCGGCCATGCTCGACAGCCTGTTCTCGAGCGACGAGCAGGCACAGTTCGATGCGATGCTGAGCTCGGCGTCGTCGCTGGCCGAACCGGCCACCGGCTCGCCGTCGTCGGATGCCGATGCGCTGCGTTTCGATGTCGCCGAACTCGATGCACTGCTTGCGGGAGAAGCGCAGGCCGAGGCGGAGGCCGCGCGGGCGCGCGAGGCTGCCGAAGCCGCCACCCGCGCCGAACTCGAAGCCACCGCCCGCGCCGAGGCCGAGCGCGCCGAGGCCGAAGCCGCCGCACGTGCCGCCGCCGAGGCGGCAGAACGCGCCGCCGCCGAAGCCCGTGAGCGCGAAGCCCTGCTGGCACGCGAGCGGGCCGAGGCCGAAGCACGCGCCCAGGCCGAAGCCGAGGCCGCCGAACGGGCGAGCCGCGAAGCGGCCGAGCGCGCCGCCGCAGAGCAGGCGGCCGCAGAGCAGGCCGCGGCTGCCGAGCGTGCGCGTGCCGAGGAGGCCGAACGCGCCGAAGCCCAGGCGCGTGCCAGCGCTGCGGCGATCGTGCTGCCGCCGATCGCCGACGATCCGCAGCCTGATGGCAAGCTCGACCTGCCGGACATGGATGAAGACCTGCTCGAGATCTTCGTGCAGGAAGGCAGCGATATTCTCGACCACTCCGACGGCCTGATTGCGCGTCTGCGCGAGGCGCCCCACGATCGCGAGATCGTGACGGGCATCCAGCGCGACCTGCACACACTGAAAGGTGGTGCGCGCATGGCCGGGCTCGCCCCGATCGGCGATCTTTCGCACGCCATGGAATCGCTGCTCGAAGCGATCAGCGAAGGACGTCGCGCGATGGATCGCACGACCGTCGAATCGTTCGAGCGTGGCTTCGACCGACTGCACGCGCTCGTGCAACGCATCGCCAAGCGTCAGGCGATCGCGATGCCCGAGCACGCGGTGGCGCGATTCGAGGCGCTGGTGTCCGGCGATCTGTCGAGCCAGCTGGCTGCCGGCAGTGCCGGAATGGCTGCCGACGGCGCGGCGCCGCCCTCGCCGCCGCTGCCACGAATCGTCGACACCCCAACGGCCGCCGACAACGCCGCCGCGGCGGCGGCGAAAGCGCCACGTCCGGTGCCGGGACGTCCCGGCGTGCTGCCGCCGGTCGACGACGACGAGCCGCGTCCGGCGCAGGAAATGATCCGTGTGCGTTCGGACCTGCTCGATTCGCTCGTGAACTACGCCGGCGAGGTGTCGATCTATCGCTCGCGTCTGGAGCAGCAGGTCACGACCTTCCGCTTCAATCTCGTCGAGTTCGAACAGACCGTCTCTCGATTGCGCGAACAGCTGCGCAAGCTCGAGATGGAAACCGAAGCGCAGATCATCGCGCGCTACCAGCGTGAGCATCACGAACCCGGCGAGACCACGTTCGACCCGCTGGAACTCGACCGCTTCTCGCAGCTGCAGCAGCTCTCGCGCGCGCTCGGCGAGTCGGTCTCGGACCTGGTGTCGATTCAGAACCTGCTCGACGACCTGACGCGCCAGTCGGAAACCCTGTTGCTGCAACAGTCGCGTGTCAGTTCGGACCTGCAGGAAGGTCTGATGCGCACGCGAATGGTGCCGTTCGATTCGCTGGTGCCCTCGCTGCGCCGCACGGTGCGTCAGGCCGCCCAGGAAATCGGCAAGCGCGCCCAGCTCAAGGTCGAAGGTGCCCAGGGCGAAATGGATCGCAACCTGCTCGAGCGCATGAAGGCGCCGTTCGAGCACATGCTGCGCAACGCGCTCGCCCACGGTATTGAATCGCCCGAGGACCGGGCGAATGCCGGCAAGAATCCCGAAGGCACCGTCACCATCCAGGTCAGCCGCGAAGCAACCGAAGTCGTGCTGCGCGTGTCCGACGACGGTCGTGGCATGGACCGTAACGCGATCCGGAAAAAGGCGATCGAGCGCGGCCTGCTCAACGCCGAAGCGCAGTTGTCCGACCGCGATCTGTACGCGTTCATTCTCGAGACCGGCTTCTCGACCGCCGAGCAGGTCACCCAGCTCGCCGGACGCGGCGTCGGCATGGACGTCGTGCACAACGAGATCAAGCAGCTCGGCGGCAGCCTCACGATCGACTCCGAACGCGGCAAGGGCTCGGTATTCACGATCCGCCTGCCGTTCACGCTGGCGGTGACCCAGGCGATCCTGGTGCGCCTGGGCGATGCGACCTATGCGATCCCCATGTCGTCGGTGCAGGGCGTCGTGCGCATCGGGCGCGAGGATCTCGAACGCCGCCTCGGCACACCGAATCCGGTCTACGCCTATGCCGGTGAAGAGTTCCACATCTACGAGCTCGCCCAGTTGCTCAACGTGGCCGTGCCGCGCCTGCTCGACGAGGCGCAGGTCCCGCTGCTGATGACGCGTACCGGCGACCAGCGCGCCGCCGTGCGCATCGACGGTGTCATTGGATCGCGCGAAGTCGTCGTGAAGTCGGTTGGCCCGCAGATCAGCTCGGTCGCCGGCATCTTCGGCGCGACCATCATGGGCGACGGCTCGGTCGTCATGATTCTCGATCTCGCGCCGCTGGTGCGCCGCTTCGTCGCGCTGCGCGCGGCCAGCGTCGAAGCCGGCGTCGACATCGCGACGCTCGCTCCGCAGCCGGTCGCTCCGCCGGTGGAGGAGCGCCGCCAGCCGCTCGTCATGGTCGTCGACGACTCGATCACCATGCGCAAGGTCACCACGCGCGTGCTGGAACGCAACGACATGGACGTGATCACGGCGAAGGACGGTCTCGATGCCGTCGAGAAGCTGCAGGACAAGGTGCCGGATCTCATGCTGCTCGACATCGAAATGCCGCGAATGGACGGCTACGAGCTCGCGACCTACATGAAGAACGATCCGCGCCTGAAGCTGGTTCCGATCATCATGATCACCTCGCGCACCGGTGAGAAACACCGTCAGCGCGCGCTGGAAATCGGCGTCGAGCGCTACCTCGGCAAGCCGTACCAGGAAGTCGATCTGCTCCGCAACGTGCAGGAAACCTTGAGGTTGAGCCGTGCCTAATTCATTCGATCGTGACGAGACGGTGAGTGTTGCGCTGCTCTATCAGACCAGCCAGCTGGAAGGTCATCTGAAGGAGGCGCTGAAGGAACTCGGTGCTGCCGTGGTCTATGAAGCGCTGACCGCGCAGATGGACCGCGATGCGCTCGAGGGTTCCGGCGCTCACGTCGTCATCGTCAATCTCGATCCCGAGATCGAGTCGCATCTCGAGGAGGTCTACGACCTGCTCGACGATGACCGCTACAACGTCGTGTTCAACGACGCCCAGGTGTCCTCCGAACTGTCCGGATGGGAGCAGGCGCGCTGGTCGCGCCACCTCGCCGCGAAGATCATGGGCCGCCCCGAGGTGGCCGACCCGCCGCGTCCGGCCGGCGCCGAGGCGCCGCCGTCACCGGCGCAGAAGATCGCGCGCGGCATACCCGACGTACCGCAGCAGGCGCCGTCGACCGGCACGTTCGCGCCCGACGCCGCTGCGACGGCGATGTTCTCCAGTGACGCCGGCCTGTCGGACGCGCTCGACGCGCTGTTCGGTCAGGCGGCGGCGACGCCGGGGCCGGCGGCCAAGGTGTCGATTGCGCCGGCGCCAGCGGCGCCCGCGGCAGCACCCGCAGCGGCCAAGCCCGCGCCGCCCGCACCGGCACCGCCGGCAGCCGCCGACTTCGGCTTCGATTTCGACGAACTGCTCGGCAGCGGTGCCGCGGCGCCGCCGCCGCCGGCACAGCCGCCAGCGGCCACGGCAGAGACCTTCGATTTCGATCTCGATCTGCCTAAGGCCCCGCCGACACCGGCTCCACGTGCCGCGGCGCCGGCTCCGGCGGATCTTTCGCTCGACTTCGATCTCGACAGTGCGCCTGCGGCGCCGGCGGCAAAGACAACTCCCGCGTCGGATTTCGATCTCGATTTCGATCTCGGCGCGCTCGACATACCCGAACCGTCCGTGCCGACGTCGCGCACCCCGGAGGCGCGCGATGTGGCGGCCGACTTCGGCTTCTCCGAGAGTGACTTCGGTGCCGATCCGTTCGGTGCGATCGAGCCGGCTGTCGCGTCAGGCCGCGCATCCCCTCCGGAGGCGGAACCCGATTTCAGCTTCGGGGCCGATATCGATGCCTTGTTCGATGCCCCGTCTGCACCGGCTGCGGCGCCGGCCTCCGAACTCGTCGATTTCGACGCGGCGTTTGGCAGCGCGAAAACTGGCAGCCCGGCGGACGCCGACCTGATTGCCAACGTACCCACGGCACGTGATGCCGAACCGGCCAGTGCCGCGCCGGCACCGCGCAAGTTCGAGATGCCCGCCGATTTCTCCAAATGGTCGCTGGAACCCCTGACCGAGGCCGAGGACGAAGCCCCGGCTGCGGCGGCGCCCGCGCCAGCGCAGCCGCCACCGAAACCGGCTGACTTCGGTGTCGAGAAAGTGTCGACCGAGAGCTTCCTGTCCGGCGGCGCCTGGTCGCTCGAGGCGATCGACGAGGCCGCCGACGGCGATACGGGCGATGCCAGGCCGGCTGCTCCGGCGCAGGCCGTGAAAGTCGAAAAGGTCGATGCGCAGCAATACCTCGCGCCCGAGGGCGGCGACGCCAGCAAGTTCGATTTCGACACCTCGCTGAAACTCGACCTGATGCCGATGGAAGAGGCGATTTCCCCGGAGCGCGAGCGCAACGACTTCGTCGTCGAACACCGCCTGGACGGGTCGTCCGCGGTCAAGCCGATACGGCGTGTGTTCGTGCTCGGCGCATCGATCGGCGGGCCGGAAGCCGTACGCGAGTTCCTGGCCGCGCTGCCCGCGCGCTTCCCGGCGCTGTTCGTGCTCGCGCAGCACATGGGCGCGGAGTTCCTCGAGCTCATGGCGTCGCAGCTCGCCAAGGCCACGCCGCTCACCGTGCGTGCGCCGGGTCATGGCGAGCGCGTCGCTCATGGCGAAGTCGTGGTCGTACCGACGACGCATCGCATGCTCATCGATGCGGACGGCGTGGTGCAGCTCGCGCACCTTCCCGAGGCTTCACCCTATTCACCGTCGATCGACCTGATCGTGCGCGACATCGCCGACCGGTTCGGTGCCTCGGCGACGCTGATCATCTTCTCCGGCATGGCCCACGACGCGATCGAGGGCGCCAAGCACCTCGCCGCGAAGGGCGGTCAGATCTGGGTGCAGGATCCGGACACCTGCGTCATCAGTTCCATGGTCGATGGCGCGCGCGACGCGGGCGTCGTCAGCTTCACGGGTTCGCCGGCCGAACTCGCCAAACAAACCATCGCCGCCGTCACCAAGGCCTAGAGCGCACATGGATACCCCCCGAGAAATTCGCGGCGTACTGATCCCGATCACGAACGGCCGCGTGCTGCTGCCCAATGCGACCGTGGCTGAGGTCATCACGCTTGCCAATGTGGAAAAAATCCCCAATGCGCCGGAGTGGATTCTCGGCCGCCTGTCGTGGCGCGGCTGGCGCCTGCCGCTGTTCTCGTTCGCCATCCTGTCGGGCCTGACGCACGAGGAAGGCTCCACGGGTGCGCGCGTCGCCGTGCTCAAGGCCATCGGCGGGCACGCCAAGATGCCGTTCATCGCCATGTTGACGCAGGGCTTTCCACGCCTGACCACGGTCAGCCCCGAGCTCCTGATTCCCACCGGCGACGAACATCACCACCCGCATGGGGTGCGTGCGCAGGTGCTCGTGCGCGACGACCAGGCGGTGATTCCCGATCTGAACCAGATCGAGACTCTCATGGTCGAGGCGCTGGCCGCGTGACGGCAGGGCGGTAGCCGAGTCGTCGCCCGCTGGCGTGACGGGCGGCCGAAACCGGACGTTTCGCAATGAGGCCGGCCCGTTCGCCGCGCGCAGGCCGGTTCCGCTGCGCAATCGTGTGCTCGAATCCGGGACGGCCGCTCGGGTCTCGGAGGCCGGATTGACCGGGACGTGGCTATGCGGCGCAACGATGTCGCCACGGGCCGTGCGACGTCAGGCAAAGTCCCCGACAGTGGCCTGCAACGCCGCGAGTGCCGCAATGCCTGCCGTTTCCGTGCGCAGCACGCGCGGACCGAGCCGCAGGCCGCGGAAACCGGCATTGCGGGCAATCGCGAGGTCGTGATCGGACAGCCCGCCTTCGGGGCCGACCAGCAGCAGCGCGCCGTGCGGCAGTGTGCCGATCGCGCGCGGCCCGGTCTCCGCCTCGGGCAACAGCGCGAAGCGCGCCGCGGGATCGTCGCCCAGGCCCGCGCAGACGTGCATGAGTTTCTGCGGGGCGGCGACCGCGGGCAGCGTGTTGCGGCCGCACTGCTCGCACGCTGACGCGACCACCTGGGTCCAGTGGGCGAGCCGCTTGCCGGCCCGGTCCTCGTCGAGGCGCACTTCGGTACGTTCAGTGATCACCGGCACGATGCGCGTGACGCCGAGTTCGGTGGCCTTCTGCAGGATCCAGTCCATCTTCTCGCCGCGCGCGACGCCCTGGATCAGGGTGAGCTGCAGGGGTGACTCGCGCGAGACTTCGCGCCGGCCGGTGATTTCCGCAGTCACTGCACGCTTGGCGAGGGTGGCGAGGACGCCGTCGTACTCGCTGCCGTCGCCGTTGAACAGGATCAGCGGATGGCCCGGTTCCAGCCGCAGCACGCGTGCCAGGTGTTCGCCCGCCTGCTCCGGCAGCGGCAGGACGGTGCCGACGTGCAGCGGTGCGGGAACGTGGATGCGGGGAATGCGCATGGCGGCCGAAAGAAGCAGGGCGTTGCATTGTCGGCAACGCCTGCGCGAGCCGCAATGGCGACAGGGCAGTGACGCGGAACCGGCACATCACCGTGCGCCGCACCGGGAACCGGCGCGGCGCAGGGGTCGACGTTGCCACCGTAGCTCAATGCGCCGCCGGCGCCGTGGTTTTCGCTGTTCCGGTCGTTACGTCGGGCGCCAGCGCGCGCGCCAGCACCGCATCGATCTGCGCGCGCGTCACCGTCTCGCCGTCGGCGCTCTTCTGGGCCAGCGCGAACAGCGCCTCGAAACGCGGCCGTTCGTCGAGCATGTGCTGCAGGTCGTAGCGCTTGCGTTCGCGCGCGGCATCGGCCCAGGCCGTGCGCACCTCGCGCCAGAAGTGCTGTGTCTTGTCCCAGTAGGCGCGACCGGATGAGAAGTCGACAGCGTCCGTGCGCACGTAGCTGTTGATGCCGACTTCGCGCACCAGCGCCCGGGTCTCGCCGTGCCCGTCGAGCACGAGCTTGGTGTTGTCCTGCTCGTGCATCCAGCCACCCGGCGTCAGCGTGTGGCGGTTGATCGCACCGAGCACCTGATAGTCGTTGCGCTGGGTGTATTCGCGGCGCGGCAGCGGCCGCCAGGTAAAGTCGGACGTCCACGCGTCGACACCATGGGCGTGGCTCCAGCGGCCGACCCCGGCATACCGCGGCGCGTCGTCGACCTCGTAGACCGACTGTGACCAGGCGCCACGCGCCTTGTCCGCCGGCACGGCCTCCAGTTCGAAGCGGTGGCGACCGCGGAACACGAGCACTTCCTTGGGCTCGTACTGCCAGTCCTGGCGCCAGTGCTTGATGACCATGCTGTCCTTGCCGCTGCCGGCGACCAGGATGTGCTGCAATGCGATGAAATCACCGCGATCCTCCACCACGAAGACATATTCGTCGCCGCCCGAACGCTGGGCGGCTTTCGGCGTGTAGCCGGGTGCGAGCGGCAGCGTTTCGTCGAACGCGAACTTCACATGGAACTCGCCGACCATGCCCAGAATGCTGCGGCGGTCGCAGGCGAACGCCGCCTGCGGCGTCGCCGGCGGTGCCTCGCAGGGGCGCTGGTATGTGGCTGGAGCTGCGGTCGCAGGCGCCAGGCCCGCGATCGGCTTACGCCGCGCCGTACCGGTCGCGGCGCAGGCGCTGGTCAGCAGCAGCGCAACAGAAATGAGCAGAAAACGCATGGTGTGAATCTCCGGTCCGATGACTTTGCGGGGAAGGTCGGGTAGCAATGGGCTGGTCAGTCGAAGCGCAGCTGGAAACCGGCGCTCGCGGCGCGGCCGGGCGCGCTGTAGCGGTCGAGTGCCGGCGTGACGGCCAGGCCGCGCACGCTGTTCCACTCCCAGTAGCGCTTGTCGCCGAGGTTGGTGAGGCCGGCGTACAGCGTCAGCGACGGCGACGGTTCGTAGTGCACGTAGACGTCGACGACGCCGTAGCCCGGCGCTGCGAATGCGGTACCGCTCGCGGCGGGCGCGAGGCGGGCCTTCTCGCGCACGAACGTGCCGACAATCTCTGCACCCCACTGCGTGCCTTCATAGGACAGCCCGAGCACGGCCTTGGCCGGTTCTATGCTCGTGAGCGGCACGTCGCGTATGCGATCGTCGCCCCTGGCCGTCGCCAGCGACGTGCGGATCTCGAAGCCCTGCAGCGCGTCGCTGAAATGGCCCAGTCGCAGACCCGCGCTCGCTTCGGCACCGCGGATGTCGACGCGGCCGATGTTGACCGACTGGAACAGCAGCAGTCCGGTTGCCGGGTCGGTGCCGATGTTGACCAGCGACTCGATGAAATCCCGGTAGCGGTTGCGATAGACGGCGATGCTCGCGTAGCCGGCGTCGCCATCGACGCGCAGCCCGGCTTCGGCACCGCGGCTGGTTTCGGGCTTCAGGTGTGGATTCGGCAGTGCGGTATAGCCGAACTGCAGATTGGTGAAGCCGACGTTGACGTCGCTGTAGGGCGGTGCGCGGAAGCCGGTGGTCAGTTGCCCGTAGATGCGCCAGCGTTCGGCGAACGTGTAGATCGCCGCAAACTTCGGCGAGAAACGGTCGCTGTCGAGCTGCACCGGTTCGATGCCGGGGTTGTCGGCGATGAACACCGGATCGTGCCGCGGGTCGATCGCGAAGCGGTCGTAACGCAGTGCCGGCACGAGGTGCAGGCGACCGTCCGCAAGCGCGATGTCGTCCTGCACGAACACGGCTGCGCGGGTGGTGTCCGTCAATGGAAAGTCGCGCACCGGAAACACGTCGGGCGAGACCACATTGGTCACTGCGCCGGTGGTCAGGTTGCGCTGGAAGCCGTCGCGCTGCTCACGGACACGGCCGACGACGTATTCGAGTCCGTAGGCCATATCGTGCGTTGTCGGGCCGACCGCCAGGCGCTTGTGCGCGAGCAGTTCCACGCCGTACTCGCGCTGCTCGTACTCGAAGCGGCGATAGCGCGTGAGGGGATTGGTCGGCGACCCGGTCGCGAAACTCGCGCGATCCTCGTAAGTGTCCTGGCGCGTGTCGCTGGTCTGCGTGTAGATGCGCCAGTCGAAGGTATCGGCCATGCCGTGGCCAAAGGCGTAGCGCTGGTCGAACGTCAGCCGTGCACGTTTCTTGCGATCGTCCGCGTCGAGTCGGGTGTACAGCACCGCCGCCCCGCCGACGCTGCGTACACCGAGCTGGTCCGGTGCGTTCGTCGTCGAATCATTGCGCGAGGCATCGAGCGTCACGCGCGAAAAGTTTTCCGCGTCGCCATGGACATACTTCGCGAGCAGTGCGTCGCTGCGCGCATCCTGTGGATTCGGCCGCGTGCGCGTGCTGCCGAGTGCATCACGCTCACCGCGATTGTTCAGCTGGTGGCCGTCGCGATGCGTCAGCACGGCGACGAAGCCATGCCGGCCAGCCTGCGCCGCACCCGTCACGCTCTCGACCGACTGACGGTCGGCGCTGTCGTAGAGCCCCTTGATACCGAGATACGTGCCGTCGGTCGACGCGGCGAGATAGTCGTAAGGATCCTTGGTGACGAAGCTCACCACGCCGCCCAGCGCATCGGAGCCGTGCAGTGCGGAGGCGGCACCCCGCACGATCTCCACGCGCTTGAGTGAATCGAGATCGACGAAATCACGCCCCGCACTGGAGAAGCTGCCAATCGCAAACGCGTCCGGCGCACTCACGCCGTCGACCTCGATGCGGACGCGATTGCCATCCAGGCCGCGTATCGCGAAACCGCCGATGCCGAAGCGACCGCCGCCGGTGACGCTGACGCCCGGCTCGTAGCGCACGAGATCGCGCAGATCCTGGTTGAGGCGACGATCCATGTCGTCGCGCAGCAGCACCGTCGTTTCCGCGGCGACATCCTTGACCGCCTGCGCGACGAACGTCGCCGACACGATGATGCGTTCGAGTTGATCGACCGTTTCCGGTGATGCGGCCGGAGCAGGAGCAGGTTCGGCGTGCAACGCCGATACGGCGATCGCACACGCGATCGCCAGGGAGAGGCGGGTAAGCGACATGGAACGGAGTCAGCCTGTCAGAAGTGGACGCGGCTGGCAGCGTTCGAGCCCGAACACGGCTGGCGATACGGGGACGTCAAATTTCAGTTAATGATAATCATTCTTGATTGACTGTCAATGAAACGCACGCCGTCTTCGGCGATCTTTAAAAACGAAGAAAAAAGCCCTCCCTTCGCGGGGGTGAAAGGCGTCCGCCCAGAACCACAGGTTCTGGGCGTCCTGAACGCCCAGCGGGCCGGACGGGTTGGGTGAGGATGGGTGTCCGCTCCGCCAACGTCCCGAAAAGGCGCAGGTCACTCAAAGTCGTTGGCAAAGATCCGGTCGTACTGCAGCTTCGCCGCGACCACGTCGTAGTTGCTGTCGCTGACGTAGGAATAGCCGCTGACGATGACGCCGCCCGCGCCGAACCCGATTGCGACCGGGATGTCGATGGCGCCGGGAAGAAGGAAGTCCACGCGCGCGTACCCGTTGCTGCCGAAGGTCAGGCTCGCGCGTCCATCGCCACTCAGCGAACGCACCTCGAAATCACCGGCGTCCTGGTCATTGCGCAGGCCCAGCGTGAAGAAGCCGCCGCCCTGTCGCCGGATCAGTTTCACGTACTCGAGATTCGCATTCGCGGCACTGGCGATGGCATAGCCATCGTCGGTGGGACCGAAATCGTTGTTGAGCACATTGCCGCGCACCAGCTTCGCGACGAAGCCGCCCTTGCGGTTGGCCGCCACCTCGGCATAGCCGGCGACGTAGACATCGTCCTCCGCATCGGTGGTGTCCACGAGCACGAGATCGCGGACGGCCGTGTCGAGACTGGCCGAACCGTCGACCGAGAACGAATACTCCTGACTCGGCGCCAGTGCATCCTGCGTGCCGTCGGCATTGAGGCGCACCACGAGGCCGCTGCGGTCGGTCGAACCGACGACCGTGGTCGAGCCCGCGCCGACGATCTTGCCGTTGCTCGCCAGCGCAACGGCGCGCAGGTCGTGCGACGTGAAAATGTTCGCGCGCCGGACCAGCGCGATGTTGGATCCCTGGAGATTGCCGAAACCGAGATCCGGCTGGCCGTTGGCTTCGAAGCGGGCGAATGCGGCGTAGCCATCGTCGACACCCGAACCGATAGTGCCGGCGACGATGAACTTGCCGTCGGGCTGCACCACGATGTCCCGTGCGTAGTCGACCGTGCCCGGTAGCGAGACAACCTTGACGCAGGGGTCGTTGATGGGCGCCGGGAAATTGCGGTTGGCGCCGCTGCTCGCGAAAAAGCGGCAGACGACCATGTCGATGTCGGGGCTGTTGGCGGTCGAATAGCCGGCGACGAGCAGGCTGTTGTCGGCAGTCAGTGCGATCGCACTGGCCACGACGTCGGTGGCGAGCGACAGGTTCTTGCCGTCACTGCTGAACGTCGTGTCGAGGGCGCCCTGTGGGGTGAGTTTGCTGACGCCGATGCGCTGCTTGCCCTGCGCGTCGACGACGGTCGCTGCGGTGAAGAGCGAGCCGTCGGGGGCAACGACAGAGTCGGCCGCAATGTCGGTCTTCGCGGTACCGACATCGTACTGGACGAGCGTACGGCCGCTGCCAAGAAAGCCCCAGCCGTCGAACAGGTCACCGTCGGCGGCGCGCACGGCGCCGGCGCTCAACGAAAGGACGGCCGCGCAGGCGGCGGACAGTGCATGATGCATACGCATGGTGTGTTTCCCGCAGTGGAAGGTTGCGGGTACGTACGCAGCGACCGTGCTGCAGGGATCACGCGCTGCAGGTCACTCCACGGCAGCCGCGATGCCGTCGCGTGCGACGCGCACCATCGTCGCGATCTGCTCCGGCGTGATCACATAAGGCGGCATGAAATAGACGACGTTGCCCAGTGGCCGCAGCAGCATCTCGTGCCGCAGACCGTGGCGATAGACGCGCAGGCCGCGGCGCTCGGATGCCGGAAACGGCGTGCGAGTGCCGCGGTCCTGCACCAGTTCGACCGCGGCGATCAGGCCGGTCTGGCGCACGTCGGCGACGTGAGGATGGTCGCGCAGCGGGTCGAGCTCGCTCGCCAGGCATGCGGCGAGTTCGCGATTGCGCGCGAGCACGGGTTCGTCGCGGAACAGCTCCAGCGTCGCGAGTGCGGCGCGGCAGGCGAGCGGATTGCCGGTATAGCTGTGCGAATGCAGGAATGCCTTGCCGCTCGCGTAGTCGCCGTAGAACGCCGCATAGACCGTCGGCGTGGTCAGCACCGCCGATAGCGGCAGCATGCCGCCGGTCAGCCCTTTCGACAGGCAGAGAAAATCCGGCGTGATGCCGCCTTGTTCACAAGCGAACAAGGTTCCTGTGCGGCCGAAGCCGACCGCGATCTCGTCGGCGATCAGATGCACGCCGAATTCGTCGCAGAGAGCACGCAGTCCCGTGAGGTAGCTCGCGTCGTACATGCGCATGCCGCCGGCGCATTGCACCAGTGGCTCGACGATGACGGCGCAGGTCCGTTCCGCCTCGCGCTCCAGCAGCGTGCGCAGTTCCTGCAGCCGGCGCGCGGCGACCTCGCGCGCGGTTTCGCCGGGTTCAGCCAGGTAGGTGTCAGGCGACGGCGCCAGCATCGGCTGCAGCAGCAGCGGTGCGTAGGTCTCGCGGTACAGCGCCACATCGGTGACCGACAGTGCGCCCAGCGTCTCGCCGTGATAGCTGCCGCTCAATGCGATGAAGCGCTGCTTGGTTCCACGGCCCAGATTGCGCCAGTAGTGGAAGCTCATCTTCAGCGCGACTTCGACCGCACTCGATCCGTTGTCCGCGTAGAACACGCGCGCCAGCCCGGGCGGTGCCACACGGATCAGCGCTTCGGCGAGCTCCAGCGCCGGCTCGTGGGTGAATCCGGCCAGCATCACATGATCGAGCGTATCGAGCTGCCGCTTGAGTGCGGCGACGAGATGCGGGTGGCGATGCCCGAAGACATTGGTCCACCAGGAGCTCACCGCGTCGAGATAGCGGCCGCCGTCGGCGTCGTGGAGCCAGACACCTTCGGCGCGGACCACGGGCAGTAGCGGCAGGGTTTCGTGGTCATGCATCTGGGTGCAGGGATGCCAGAGCACGGCGAGGTCGCGCGCGGCGAGCGCGGCGTTGGAGCGGGGCAGGGAGGACGACATGGCTTTGCTATGATCGGCGACGTTTTCCCCGGCTCGCAAGAAGGCTACGCATGATCGCCGTTCCCGCTGTCCGTTCCGCGCGCGCCGCGACGCGCGGCTTCACCCTGATCGAAGTTCTCGTCGTCGTCGTCATCCTCGCCATCCTCGCCGCCGTGGTCGTGCCCAAAGTCATGGAACACCCGGGCGAAGCGCGCGTCGCGCGTGCCAAGGCCGACATCCAGGCGATCACCACGTCGCTGAATACCTACAAGCTCGACAACTTCACCTATCCGGCGACCGAGCAGGGACTCGAGGCGCTCGTGAGCAAACCCAGCGGCGCGCCCGAAGCGCCGAACTGGCGTAAGGGCGGCTATCTCGACGGCGTGCCGAAAGATCCCTGGGGCCGCAATTATCTATATCTGCATCCAGGCTCCCATGGCGACATGGACGTCTATACGCTGGGTGCCGACGGCAAGCCCGGCGGCGAAGGCGAAGCCGCGGACATCGGCAACTGGAAAAGCTGAGCGCCCGCGCGTGAACGCCTGCAGCGTGCCGCCGGTGAACGGCGCCGGTCGTGCCGGCATCGTCCCGGCGCGCGGCTTCACGCTGATCGAGATCCTCGTCGTCGTCGTGATCCTTGCCGTGCTGGCGGCCGCGGTCAGCATCGCGCTGTCCGGCGCCGGCGGCGAACGCCAGCTGGAGCGCGAAGCCGAACGGCTGCAGGCATTGCTGGGGTATGCCTGCGAGCATGCGGAAACCGGCGGGCTCGCGGTGGGCCTGAGTCTCGTCGACGGCGGCTACGTGTTCAGCCAGCGCAACGGCGATGGCTGGAAGGCATTCACGCAGGGCGAACTGCGCGACCGGGAATGGCCCGGCAACCTGCGCGCCGAGCTGAGTCGCGACGGCAGCCGCATCGAGATTCTGCCGCAGCCACCCGAGATTCCCCCGGTCGTGTGTTTTGCCTCGGGCGAACTCACGCCGTTCCGGCTCGACCTCGGCCTGCCGGGTCTGGCCGTGCGCTGGCGCCTGGAGGGTGACATCGCCGGGGACGTGAAACGGGAGCGGCGCGATGTGGGGCCGTAGGCACGCTTCTGGCTTCACCCTGCTCGAAGTGCTGATCGCCCTCGTGATTCTCGGCATCGCGCTGACCGCGCTGGTGCATGCCGCCGGCGTCAGCGCGCGCGACTTCGCCGGACTGCGCGAACGCAGCTACGGCGGCTGGATCGCGGCAAATGTGATTACCGAGGCGCGGCTCAAGGAGCGCCTGCCGGCGACCGGCCGGCGCGACGGTCAGCAGCGCTACGCCGGCCGCGAGTGGTACTGGCGGCTCGATGTGGCCGGCACGCCGGATGCGCGCATCCGCCGGCTCGACGTGCAGGTGTTTGCCGATCGCGAACGCAGCGATCCGGTGGCGCAACTGACCGGTTTTGCCGGCGACAGCGTGCAGCCATGAGGCATGCGGGCGTGCAGCGCGGTTTCACGCTGGTCGAAGTGCTCGTCGCGACGGCCGTGTTCGCGATTATGTCGGCGCTGGCCTGGGGCGGCCTCAATGCGGTCATCCGCGCGCGCGAAGTGCTGGTCGCCGAACAGCAGGATTTCGCGCGCACCTTGCGCGCCGTCGGCATGCTCGAGCGCGATCTGCTCGGCGCCGTCGCGCGGCCGGTGCGCGGCAACTACGGCGAACCGCTGCCGGCGCTGCAGGGCGATGGCGATCATCTCGAACTGACGCGGCTCGGCTTCGCGAGCGCGCTCGTGGACGCGCGCTCCAATCTCGAGCGCGTGGTCTATGAGCAGGACGGCAACACCCTCAAGCGCGGCCGTTACGCGGTGCTCGATCGCGCCGCCGGCAGCCTGCCCGAGTTCAGTGCGGTGCGCGACCGCCTGCGCCGCCTGCACTTCCGTTACCTGGATGCGCAGGGCCGCTGGCTCGATGCCTGGCCGCGTCGCGACGACAAGCCAGAGGCCCTGCCGCGCGCGATCGAATTCCGTCTCGATATCGACGGGGTCGGCGAGATCAGCCGCCTGATCGAGCTGCCGTCCGGCGCGGCGGCGGGCGGGGCCGGCTGATGCGCCGTCAGCGCGGTGTCGCCCTCGTGATCGCGCTGCTGGTCGTTGCGCTCGCAACCGTGCTGATCGCCGGGCTGCTCGACCGCGGCGAGCTCGCCGCCGCACGCACCCGCAACCTGCTGCGCAACGAGCAGGCCGATGCCTATGCGCGCGGGCTCGAGCTGTACGCGGCACGGGTGCTCGAAAAGGACCAGGAACAGAACCGCAGTGATTCCGCGCGCGACATCTGGGCGATGCCGCTGCCGCCGACCGATGTGCCCGGCGGACGCATGGCCGCGCGCATGCGCGACATGAACGGCTGCTTCAACCTCAACAACCTGGTGTCCGGCGACGGCAACGAATCCGAATGGCGAGAACGCTTCCGGCGCCTGCTGACCGCGTTGCGGCTCGACCCCACCCTGACCGAAAACGTGGTCGACTGGCTCGACGCGGATGGTGAGCCCGGCGGCGGCGGGCACGGCAGCGGTGCGGAAGACAGCGTCTATGGCGTGGGCGTTCCACCCTATCGGGCTGCCAACCGTGCCTTCGTGCACGCCTCGGAACTGCGCCTGCTGCAGGGGTTCGGCGGTGACGTCTATGCGGCGCTCGCGCCGCACGTGTGCGCGCTGCCCCGCGGCAGCCTGCTGAATCTCAACACCGCGACCATTCCGGTGCTGCAGTCGCTGAATCCGCGCATCACCGAAGAGGTGGCGCGGCGTCTGTGGCAGGAAGGCCGCGCGAACTGGGAAGCCGTGAGCGAATTCCGCCAGGAGCTGACGAACCTCGCGATCCCCTTCGACCCGACGCAGGAGCGCGGCCTCAGCACGGCCAGCCGCTATTTCCTCGCGCGCGGCGACATCGAACTCGACGGCCTGCTGTTTCATCCGACCAGCCTCATCGACCGGGAGCGCGGCGTGCGTGTGCTGCAGCGCTCACGCGGGGATTGAATCCGGCGCAGCGGCCCGTCGGATCGTTCGCAGGCTGCGGCCTGCGTCACGCCTCGCCGCCGGCCGGGCCGCGGCCTGCTGCTACAATCCCGCGGTCCCGTCCTGCCCGGTCCGTATGTCGCCACGTCTGCTGATTCGCCTGCACTCTCATGGCCGGCACGCCTGGTTCGTGCCGGAGGCCGCGACCGCGTCGACCCCGGGCCTGCCACCGCCGGAAGCCGTGGCACGCGCGCAGCAGATCATCGTGCTGGTGCCCGGATCAGAAGTCGTGCTGCTCGAAGCCCCGGCGGTCAGCAAGAACCGCGCGCAGCTCGCCAAGGCCGTGCCGTATGCGCTTGAGGACCAGCTCGCGCAGCCGGTCGAGGAAATGCATTTTGCGCTTGCGGCGCGTGTCGACGGGGCGACAGTCGGCGTCGCGGCGGTGTCCCAGGCGCGGCTCGCCGGCTGGCTGGCCGAACTCGCTGCTGCCGGCATCCGTCCCGATGTGCTGCTGCCTGAACCGCTCGCGCTGCCCGTAGGCCACCTGCTGATCGAAACCGGCAACGCGCAGCTGCGCCTCGGACCCTGGCGCGCCGCGGCGATGGAGCCGGAACTGCTCGCGGAATGGCTGGAATTCGCCGATGACGGCAGCCTGCCCGAGATCGAAGTCTTCGACACGCGCTTCCAGCCGAGACAGAACCTGCCGCTGCCGGTGCGCGCTTACCACGAGCGGCAGGGCGACGCGCTCGTGCTGCTCGCGCGCGGCATCGCCGGCGAGCCGGTCC
Source organism: Rhodanobacteraceae bacterium (assembly GCA_045864815.1). Lineage (GTDB taxonomy): Bacteria > Pseudomonadota > Gammaproteobacteria > Xanthomonadales > Rhodanobacteraceae > Tahibacter. The sequence goes on from BTVG01000015.1 coordinate 97,946, forward strand.
TCAATTTGCTGCAGGGTGCTCATGCGCCACGCCATCGCAGCGCGCCGGCCGCGCGCTGGTGGCGGCGCGCCGCCGCGGCCGCGGCCGCGCTGCTGGTTCTGGCGTTTCTGCAGCTCGTGTTCGAGCGCCAGTCGCTGGCCCGCGAATCGGATCGCCTCGACAGTGCGATGCGCGCCGTGCTCGTGCAGAGTTTTCCGGAAATGGAACGCGTCGCCGGCGATCCGCCGGCACTCATGAAGAGTGCGCTGGCCCGGCTCGGCGGTGGCGAAGCCAGCAGCGGGTTGCTGCGCACGCTGGGTCAGATTGCGCCGGTGCTCGGTTCGACCACGCGCCTGACCACGCGCGGCATCGAATTCCGCAATGGCACGCTCGAACTCGCGGTGACCGCGCCCGACGTGCCGACACTCGATTCGCTGCGCGAGCGGCTGGCCACGCTGCCCGGCCTCACGGTCGAACTCACCGCGGCCAATCCGGGGCAGAACGGCGTCGACGGCCGCATGCGCCTCACCGGAGCCGCACGATGATGCGCGCCTGGTGGGACAGCCGCGAGCCGCGCGAGCGTCGCGTTCTGCTGGTCGGCGCCAGTGCGACGGCCGTGCTGCTGTTCTGGGCCCTGGTCTGGCATCCGCTGCAGCGCTCGCGCACGGAACTGCGCCAGCGTGTCGACGTGCAGCGCGCGGACCTGCAGCAGATGCGCAGCGATTCCGCGCGCGTCGCACAGCTGCGCGGCCTGGGCGCGCGTGCCAAGGTCGAGCGCCAGGGCAAGTCGCTGCTCGCGCTGGCCGATGCCACCGCGCGCGGCGCGCAGCTCGCGAACGAGCTGCGCCGGGTCGAGCCGGTCGGTCCCAAGAGTGTGCGTGTGAGTCTCGAAGGCGCGTCCTTCGATGCCGTCGCCGACTGGCTCGAAGGCCTCGCGCGCGATTTTGGCGTGGTCGCCACCGACTTCTCGGCCGATCGCGCCGAGGGCGCCGGCCGCGTCAACGCGCGCGTAACGCTGGAAGAGCCATAAATACTTTTGTATCCCCGTATCTTCTGCCGCGATAACCCAACCGCATGAAACTGCTGCGCCGCCTGTTCCTGCTGCTCCTGTTGCTCGCCGTCATCGGCGTCGTCGTCGCCTGGACCCTGCCGGCCGAGCTCGCGCTGCGCTGGCTTAAACCGGATCTCGGTCCGCTGCAACTGTCGGGCATCTCCGGCACGGTCTGGCGCGGACAGGCCTCGTCGGCCACGGCCTTTGGCACACCGCTCGGTGCTATGCGCTGGTCGGTGGAAAAGTCGCCGCTGCTGCTGCGCCGGGTTGCGGCGCGCGTGACACTGAGCGGCGGTGCGATCGCCCTCGACGGCGACGTGACGCGCGATGCGGACGGCAGCGTGCTGGTCCAGAACATGACATTTCAGCTGCCGGCGGAAACCGCCGCGCCGGCACTCGACATTCCTGCGCTGAAACTGCACGGCACGATCGAAGGGCGCATCGACGACGCGCGCCTGGCCAACGGCTGGGTCGGCGGCGCACGCGGCAGCGCACGCTGGCGCGAGGCCGCCGTCAGCGGCGAGGCCGAAGCGCGCCTCGGCGAGCTGCTGGCCGAGTTCTCGTCGCAGCCCGACGGCAGCATCGCCGGTACGGTCAAGGACGACGGCAGCAGCAATCTCGAAGTGGCCGGCCAGTTCGTCGTGAACTCGGGGCAGTTCAGTGCGACCGCACGTCTCGCCGCGCGCAACGGTGATGCACAGGTCGCCGAAGCGCTGCGCTTCATCGGTGAGCCACAGCCCGACGGCAGCAGTCTGCTCAAGATCAACGGCCAGCTGTTCAAGCTGTTCTGAGCCGATGACCAGTCCGACTCCCGAATTTCTCGAGCGCGCCCTCGACGTCGCGCGCGATGCCGCCGAGGCGGCCGCGCAGGTGATCCGTCGCTACTACCGCGAAGGGTTCGACGTGGAGATCAAGGCCGACGAAACGCCGGTCACCATCGCCGACCGCGCCGCCGAGGCTGCGATCAAGGATGTGCTGCGCGCGGCCTTTCCGGATCACGCCTTCTACGGCGAGGAAGAAGGTCGCGAAGGCGAGGGCGACTGGCTCTGGCTCATCGATCCGATCGACGGCACCAAGAGTTTCGTGCGCCGCTACCCGTTCTTTTCCACACAGATCGCGCTGATGCACCGCGACGAGCTCGTGCTCGGCGTCTCGAACGCTTCTGAATACGGCGAACTCGCCTGGGCGCGCCGCGGCGGCGGCGCCTGGCTCAACGGCGAGCCGCTGCAGGTGTCCAACGCCAGCGACTTCACCGCGCAGACCGCGATCTCCTTCGGCAACGTGAAAACCCTCTCACGCGACGGACGCTGGCAGGCGCTCGCGCGCATGGTGCAGCGCTGCGGCCGCACGCGTGGTTACGGTGATTTTCTGCACTACCACCTGCTCGCGCGCGGCTGCATCGACCTGGTCATCGAATCCGACATCAACATCCTCGACGTCGCACCGCTGGTCGTGATCCTGCGCGAAGCCGGCGCCGTGTTCACCGACCTCGATGGCAAGCCGCCACACCTCGGCACGACCAGCGTGCTCGCGGGGCCGCCCGCGCTGCATGCGCGGGCGCTTGCGGAGTTTCGCGCGGCGTAGCGCCGATACCTTTTTGCGCTGCGGCGATCGGCCGTGCGCTGTCATGCGTGGCCTGACCAAGCCGGAGACGTTCGACTTCCCGGGTTTCATGCACATCGCCGGTTGCTTGCGCGGCTTTGTCGGTTTGCCGCGGGCATTCAATGACGTGCAAGGTAATCGCCATCGTGCAAAGTCCGCTCCGCATTCACCTCGCATGCCCAGGCCGATCCCCGTTGCCGCGATGACGCCAGGCCACGATCGTGTTTCGGCAAAACGCCAAAGCGATGCCTGATCAGCACGCTGTCGAGGTCGGCGCGAGCACTGTCGGTTAGCCCGCAATGCACCTCAGTCTGCCAGCACGTAGCCGGTGCTGCGCCCACTGCCAGGCGACTTTTTCACTATTCCCAACTCCAGCAGCGCCGTGAGGTCGCGCAGCGCCGTGTCGGGGGAACACTTGGCGATTGCCGCCCATTTACTGCTGGTGAGCCTGCCCTCGAAGCCGTCAAGCAGGCGATTGAGCAGCTTCACCTGCCGCGCGTTCAGCGGCGCCCCGGCCCAACGCTGCCAGAAGCGCGCTTTGGCCAGCACGGCATCCAGCGTGGAATGCGCGCTGGCGACGGCGCGCGCGAGTGTGGCAAGAAACCAGGACAGCCACGTCGTGACGTCGAGCGCGCCCTTCTGCGTGCGCTCGAGCACGTCGTAGTAGGCCTTGCGCTCGCGCTGGATTTGCGCCGACAGGCTGTAGAAGCGTTGCGGGCTGCCGTCAGCGCGCGCGAGAAATAGGTCGCCCACGGCGCGCGCGAGCCGCCCGTTGCCGTCGTCGAAGGGGTGTAGCGTGACGAACCACAGGTGCGCCAGGCCCGCCTTGATCAGCGCAGGTTCGCCGGACGCATCATTTGCCCACGCCAGAAAACGCGCCATTTCGGCGGCCAGTATTGCTGCCGGTGGCGCCTGAAAATGCACCTTTCGCCGTCCTACCGGACCCGATACTACCTGCATGGGGCCGGCGGCATCGTCGCGCCAGTCGCCCACGGTGATCTTGCTCATGCCGGAGTAGCCGGTGGGAAACAGCGCCGCATGCCAGCCGAACAGGCGGCCGGCCGTGAGCGGATCGGCGCTGTTCGACGTCGCGTCGAGCACCAGCTCCACCACGCCTTCGACGTGGCGATCCACAGGCGCCACCGCGCCGATGTCCACGCCCAGGCGCCGGGCGATGGACGAGCGTACGGATTCCACGTTCAGGACTTCGCCTTCGATGGCGCTGGTCTTGACCACGTCCTCGGTCAAGGCGGCGAGGCAGGCTTCGTCGCGCTGCGCCCGGCCCACATTGGCCAGACGCCCCAGCAGCAAGCCGAGGGCATGACTCACTTCCGCCAGCGGTCCCGCCAGCACCGACAGGTCGTAGCGCCAGTGGGGCCAGTCTTTGGCCTGCCAGATGTAGGTTTTTTCTCGACGGCTCATGCGGAGATCAAGTAAGCGGAAATCCCCGCGCGGGCAAGAGATTCTCCGCAGTTTTTGCGGCGAATAGGTCGCGCAATCGCCGCAGCCGAGATCGAAACACCCTTCAAATGCGACCCGGGCCGTCGGAGTCGGGTTGCCCACCGCGTCGCTCCGGGCCAAGGCCGCATCCGGCGTTCAAGCACTTGCCCGCAATCGCGGCGCGCTGGAGCCCGGCGTGAACGTCTGTCGTGCCGATGACCGAGAGCGCGCGGGACGACTATCCATGGCATTCCGCGGCGCAGGCGGCCTGGCGCGGCGTGTGGCGAAACGCGACGAATCCGCTAGTCTCGACGGAACACGACGCTTGTGCCTCTGCGATGTCCGAACGGAATGCAAAAAGTCGACGTTCTGGTTCAGCGCGCCGACGCTCGCCCCGGTCGCCGCGTGCATTGACCATGCGCAGCCTGATCGGAATGGCGCTGCAACAGTGGGACAGCGATTCGAGCTGGAATGCGATCCATGAACTTCGCAATCGCGGGACGCCAGAAACCGTAGCCCGCTGCCAGCGTCTGTTTCAGTCGCGGAACTGGCGCAAACGCACTCTCGCCATCAATGTGATGTGCCAGTTGCGCATCACGCTCGTCAAAGGACAGTCCGCAGACTATGCGGTCGACACAGCGCACACCATGCTGCTGGAAGGATTGCGGGACCCGCATCCGGAGGTCGTTGCCGCAGCGGCATTCGGCTGCGGGCACCGCCGCGGCCTCGATGCCATCGAACCGCTGATCCGCTTGTCCACTCACGTCTGCGCCAGCGTGCGTTTCGGCGTCGCGTTCGGCCTGTGCTTCCGGGAAAACGAGCGCGCCCTCGATGCGCTGGTGCAACTGGCTGGCGACAGCGACGATGACGTACGCAACTGGGCGACATTCGGCTTGGCCGAGGCGGCGCTGGACACGCCCTCGATCCGGGAACGCCTGTGGCGCAATACGCAGGATCCGTTTGACGAGGTGCGCAACGAAGCGCTGGCCGGACTTACGAAGCGCGGTGACCCGCGTGTCACCGATCCGTAGTGATACGAACCCCGGGGCGGCGCAACGCCGCCCCGGGAAAACGCTCACGGCCCGGGCTGGAAACTCGCCTCCATCAAGCCGCGCACGTCACGCGACAGGATGGCCAGCGCATCGAGAACGCCACTGTGCGAGCGCGCGTCGTGCGCCTCGATCTGCGCCCCTGCCACCGTCTCGCTGAGCGCCTGGATCGCGGCAATGCGCTCCAGGATCTCCTCCTGCAACGCCTCGCGCTGCTCCGGCGTAGGGAGCACATAGGCAAACAGCACCGGCGCCGCCGACGCCACAACGCGGCGCAGCGGATAGAACGAACCGTGACGATTCATGGCGCGCGCCTCCCGAAGAAAGCAACAACGCCGCCCATGCAGACAAAGCAACCGGAACTCCGTCCGATGCCGCAGAACACAAACCGGATATCCATGGACAACTCCCTTTGCGTGGAGTCGCCACCCGGAACCACACGAAAGGGTGGCGAACGGTGTGCGGGTTAGCGGACCGGCTACAGCTCCGGCGAGCCTTGCGGCTCCCCACACACCGCCGCCAGAAATCGGCAGACGCCACTGCACAAACGTCGGGCGCAAAAAAACGCCGAACCTAGGTGCAGCGCTGTGTGCGCTGTAGAGTTTCGGGCCGCTAAACCCGGTTGCCGAATTGGCGGCAACGGTGGGATTGTTGACTTGTTAGTAGTTCGCGTCAAGAAGGCATAAATGTACCGAACAGCTTCTGGCACTCCGCCGAAGTTTCGCGCCAGTCTTGCGCTCGGTTTCGATTCTGTCCGTGTTCCTTCAGAACGCATCTTCATCGTGTGGTCTAGCACGCAGAGTCGCAACAGCTGTCCGTTCCTCAAGGGCGCGCATGCAGAGCGACGAAATGGTTACTCGGGCCTGCCGACATGAGATCGAGGTTGGGGCTGTTCGACACCACGTAGGCGAGAGCGCGCGTTAAGTTGAACGGAAAAAGTACTGGCAGCGAGTTGAGACTGGGTACTGAAACGGGCTTGCCGGCGTAGCACACGGCTGCCTCGATCAGCCATGCCGTCAGTTCGTCGTTGTGGATCTCCGTAGGCGCGAGCCGGACAACACGCTTGCCTTTCTCAACCCGCTCTACGGCTCCCCAGCTCGCCTGACTCTGGATGACCATGTTGGTCATGCGCCGGGTACCTTCGCGCTCTCCGTAGGTTTCGCTCATACGGCGATGCACTTCGGCGGACGCGCAGTCGCCCTGAATCGCGGACAGGCGGCCCACCAGCTCGGCCACCTTGCCAAAGAACGGATACGTCGCCACGGACATACCCCAGCACAGTGCTGAGACGGGAATGTCGGGTTGCGTCATGTGGATGGCCACGCCGCGATCCGCGAAATCGACCAGTTCAGCGCGTGGCTCCAGCCACAGCCGATTCAGTACGGTGCGTGTTTTTTTCTTGGCTTCCGCGCCAAGCTCGGCTGCATCAAGCAGTGCATTCAGATCATCTGGCCCAGCTACGCCCGCACGAATGCCCAGTGCCGCAGTCGCCCAATCAAGCCGAATGAACCGATCAAAACCTATTTTTGGGGCTGATGAATTCATTCGGTACCAATCACATAACTGACTTTCACAAAGGGCACGATCAACTCTTCGACCGATACCCCGCCGTGGACCACCACCTGCTCGCCCTCCGGCACAAAGGCGGTTCGTCCGCCTGCGAATAGGGGCATGAAGTTCGCGGGTAGTCCAGCGATGTCCAACCTGATTGTGGTGGGATAGGCCGCAGCGGAATCGGCCAGCAATGGCTCACTCCGGTAGACCCGAACGCGCTCGCCGCGCGTCTCGGCAATGACGCCCTGGTTGGGTCTGCCGACGCCGGTGGACTCCACATTGCCGTGGTCCGCCGTGAGATAGATGTGGTAACCATTGTCCAGCAGCAGCGAGAGCAGCCGATCGACGAAGCCGGTCGACAACCAGTTGTCGATCCACATCGCCACGTCTTTCTTCGACCGCTCCTTATGGAGTCGATCATCCACCTCATCGATGACCAGTCCCACCACCTTCGGACGCCGGTCGTTCAAGTCCGCCTCAAGCACATCCAGTTGATCGACGTGGCGCAGCGCGCGTCGATACATCACCTCATTCGAGCTGACTCCTTCGTTCTGCCAGAACGTCTTCCACAAGGATTCCTCTTTGTCCGTCCGGTCGATGGAGTCGTCGAACTCCCGCGGCTTCAGGCCGGAGAACAGCGCCTGGCGCGACACCGATGTCACCGTCGGCAGCCATGCGAACGCGGTTCCTTCGTCAAACGCGAAGCGCTTGGCGGTAGCAATTAGGCGCTCGCGGATCTGCACCCACTGGTCGAAGGCCAGCCCGTCGAAGACCAGTAGAGCCACCTTGGTTTCCCCTGCGGATCGCCGATGGCGCAAGAAGCGCGGCACGTGGTGAACCATCACCGGGCCTTTGGTTACCGGCTGCAGAATCAGGTCGGCGTAGTGCTTGGCCCCCACCCAGTCGTGCAGATGCTCGTCTGATTGCGCCTGCAAGGTCTTGATCCGCTCCCGAATCACGGGCAAGTGGTCGTTGTCTTCCGTGCCGAGCAGGCCGTGCGTGCGGGCCAGGATCTCGCCGTAGCGCTTGGCAAACTCGCTCCAATCCTTGTGCGAAGACGCTGCCGTTGGCGTCGTCTCGATCAGGCCATCGACGCCTTTGAGCACCAAGGCATGCAACGCCGCCGGGTCTTGAACGATCCCCGCCTTGATCCAGCTCGGCATCCCCGCCGGGACGCTGTGTACCGCCAACGGATGCAAGCTGCCGTCGAGGAGCATGGAGTCGACCAGCGCCTGCACATCGGAATGGCCGAACGGAATCTCGATCTTGGAGACGTAATCTGGCGGTGGCGGTTCGCCCGTGCGTAGGCCATCCAGCCCCATGGTTTTCAAGTAGCGAGACCACGCATCCTGGACCACACGCAGCAGCGCGTTCTTGGATGCCAGCCATGTGGCGACAGGTTGATCGGTGAACAGCCTTTTGGCGTGAATGATGCCTGCCGCGTGCTGAGCAAACAGGAGCGGTAACGAGCGGTTGGCAAAGTGCAGCCGCAGTAGCTCTCGCCAGAAGTCCACCGGATTGCGAATAGATCTGGGCGCCAGTTGGTACACGTGTTCCAGGATGAAGTCCTTCGACTCGTTCTCGCCGCGTACATTCTGCAATTCTGTCTGGTGGGCGTGAAACAGCCCGGCGAGATGCTCCGGCCCGACTTGTTGCACTGCGCTGTAAGCCAGCTTCGGGAACAGGTCAGCAAGGCTGAGGCGCACTACTCGACTGTGGTGCACGATATCCCACGGCAATGCATTCGCGTCGGCGCCGCGCAGATGCACAACCAGCGAGAGCGCTGGCCCCGGCTCACCTCGATCCCACGCCGCTCGGTAGCGCTCCTCGTACTCAGCGCGAAAGGCAAACGGGTCTTCGTACAGCATCAGCTCGAAACCGCGACCGCGCAGCTCGGTCAGCAGCTTCTCGTCGAGCAATACATCGTCAGGGTCGCACGCCACCCACAGCCGGGTGAGGTCGGCCGTGAAGTGGCTCAGGATGCGATCCGTCCAAAGGCTCATGCATCAACTCCGATGCGCACCATCATTACGGCATTCAAATCCGGCACGCTGGCATCCATGTTGTCCAGGGCGGCCATGCGTGCATCGTGTTCCTGCTGCAGTCGCTTGCGCCTGTGCTCGCGCACGGTGGGTAAGCCGATTCGGCCGATTGTCTGACCTCGGGCGTCAAAGGCATACACCGCACGTTCGCGTTCTTCCTTCAGCCGAGCGCGGTGTTCGGTCAGCAGTTCGGTGAAGATCCGTTCACCCTGCGTACTGGCAGCCGTATGCGATGCATCGAACCACTTCGCTGACTCCTCTGCACCCGTCACGGCACGGACGTCCACGGTCTCAGTGAGCAGCAGATCCCAGACGCGCTTGGCGGTCGGCACGAAGCGGCGGCCTTCCTCGTTGATGAACACGGGCAAGAAGCGCTTACGGCTCAAGCCTTCAGCCGCCAGACTGATCTCCCACAGCGACCAGATGCCACGTACCGAATCCGGCAGCCCGGTCACGCGGATCACTGGCAGCGGCTGACCTGCGACGAAGCGTGGCAGCTCGCTGATCAGCGCCCGGGCGCGCGGGTCTTCCATCGTGACCCATTCCAACTCCGGGTTTTCATCCGCCGTGTGGGTGTCAAAACAGGCCTGCGCCGACTCGCTGCCGTCCGTCCACTTCACCCGCCACGCCTTGCCAGCCTTCGCTGCTGAGCCACCGCGTGCAGCCAACCCGCTGGTGATGGCGCGTTCCATCCAGAACTGCGCCGGATGGTCACGCCACTTGCGGGCATCGTCGGCGTCCAGATCATGCTCGGTGGTGAGCAGATCGCTGGTCTTCTTCGACTCCGCCAGGGTGGTTCGCAGCTGCGACACCACCGCGTCGCACTCTTGTTCGATGGCATCCGGGTTCTGCAGGCCATGTACGAACAGCTCGTCGAAGATTGGGTCGGCCTCGACCGAATCCATCACATCGGCCGCCTTATCGACGCCAAACTCCTGCGCAATAATCTCGAGCTTTTCCTCCAGCACCTGGCGCACGCGGTGCTCCACCGTGTCTTCAAGCACGAAGTTGATGGCGCGGACCACATGCTTCTGCCCGATACGGTCTACCCGGCCAATGCGCTGCTCGATCCGCATCGGGTTCCACGGCATGTCGAAGTTGACGATGACGTGGCAGAACTGCAGGTTCAGACCTTCACCACCGGCGTCCGTCGAGATCAGCACGCGCACATCCTTGGAGAACGCCTGCTGCGCACGGGTACGGGTTTCCAGATCCATGCTGCCGTTGAGCGTCGTCACCGAAAATCCACGGCTCTCCAGGAACTCGGCCAGCATCGCTTGCGTGGGCACGAACTCCGCGAAGATCAGCACCTTCAGCGCCGGGTCGCCTTCTTCCTGCTTCAGCTTGTAGATCAGCTCCAGCAGCGCCTCCGCCTTGGCGTCGGTGCCGGCGGCCTCGGTTTCCCGCGCCAGCTCCAGCAGCATCTCGACTTCGGACTTCTCCAGCTCCCAGCCACTGGACTGCATGGCCAGATCCACCTGGGACTGGCCATCGAGGTCCGCCCACTCGTCGGCGCTGGTGTTCTCGAACAGATTGGCTTGCGGCTGTGACGCGTCGAGCACGGCCTCGCGCTTTTCCAGCGTGGTGCGTATGGCTGCCGTGCTGGACGTCACCAGCCGCTGCATCAGGATCATCAAAAAGCCGATGTGACGCTGCTTGGCGGCCATGGCTTGGTTGTAGCCGTGGCGCACATAGTCGGTCACCGCCTCGTACAGGCGCTGCTGCGAGCCGTGGCGGGCCTGCCAGGCAACCGCCTGCAGCCGGGTCACACGCGGCTTGAACAGTGGCTGGCCGTCGGGGTTGATCGATGCGCGCTTCTCGGTGCGGATCACGAAGGGGCGCACCCGGTCGCGGCTGACGCTGCTCTCATCCGGGAATGCTTCGCGGTCCAGCAACTGCATCAAGCGCATGAACTGGTCGGTCTTGCCCTGGTGCGGCGTGGCCGAGAGCAGCAAGAGATAGGGCGATGCTTCTGCCAACGCCGCGCCCAGCTTGTAGCGGGCCACCTGTTCAGTGCTGCCACCCATGCGGTGGGCTTCATCGATGATGACCAGATCCCACGACGCCGAGATCAGGTCCTCGAAGCGCTCGCGGTTGTAGGTGTTCAGTTGCTCCAGGCTCCAGCCACGACGACCCTCCAGCGGCTTCACCGAGTCCAGCGAGCAGATCACCTGGTCGTGCATGCGCCACAGGTTCTCTTCCTCGCCCGCGCCGCCGGTGCGCCACTGCCGGAAGGCCGCCAGCTCGGACGGCTCAATGCACTGGAACTTCTCGCCGAAGTGCAGACGCATCTCCGCCTGCCACTGGCGCACCAGTCCCTTGGGCGCCACCACCAGGATGCGTTTTACCCGGCCGCGCAACTTCAACTCGCGCAGCACCAAGCCGGCCTCGATGGTCTTGCCGAGGCCCACCTCATCGGCCAGCAGGTAGCGGATACGGTCGCGGCTGATGGCGCGGTTCAGCGCATAGAGCTGGTGCGGCAGTGGCACCACGCTGGACTGGATCGGCGCCAGTAGCAGGTTGTCCTCCAGCGCGTCCAGCAGCTTGGCCGTCGCTGTCGTGTGCAGGATCTGCTCCACGCTCGGGCGCACGCTTTCCAGCGAGGCCAGGTCAGCCGGTCGAGCGCGCACCACGGCGTCCTTGGCGGGCAACCACACGCGGTAGGCGACCTCGCCCCACACGTCCTGTCGTTCAATCACCCGACAGGGTGATGCCTGCCGGGTGAACCAGCACCAGTCGCCGATGGTGAACCCGCCGCCAGCCACGCTCAGGTCCCGTCTTCGGTACGGGTCAGCGCGAGGTCATAGAGCGTCAGCAACTTCTCGTCTTCCTGCAGCGTTTCCTCTGGCAGCTTGTTGGCGATGCCGATGATGGTCTTGTAGTCCTTGGCTGCCCATGACGCACGGAAACCGGCGCGCAGCACTTCCAGTCGCGATTCCTTGATCTTGCGACCGGTGAACGACCGATAGACCTCGAACTCCTTGAGTAGCGCCTTCTCGCGCCTCTCTTCCAGCTGCTTGGCGTTGTTCGGGTCGGGTACGAACCAGCGGTCCCGCGCCTTGGCGATCAGACGCGGGTCGGACTTCTCCAGCCCGCGCATGTCTTTGTAGTTTGTCGACAGATAGCTATGGATCTGGCTGGGAACGTCTCCAGAACCGTCATACCGCAGGAAGTTCGCTTCCAGAAGAGCAGAGAGCTCCGGACGGGTCTCGTGCTTCTTCCAGCCGGCGCCGAGCTGACGGATGAACTCAGGATGGACTTCTGAGTACGTGGATGGCCTGGCATTGAGAAAGTCCCACAACCAATCAATGGCGCTGCGCTCATCACTGACGAACATCTCCATCTGCGGCGCTTGCGCTGACTGCGCACGTTTCTTGTCGTAATCGGCAACTTGCTCCGGCAAGAACGCCATGCCGTCACGTTCAGGAAAGCGGCTGAAGATGGCACCGAGAAACTCAGGACTGGAAAGTGGTACCGGCGCATCGTGGCGCACGAACCAGGCCACCATGCGGTCGTAGATCCGACGCGGATTGCGTTCGGCAACGGTGTCCAACTCACCGTTCTTGCCGAGCTTGATGACCGGCAAATTTCGAAGGTGGGTCTGCACAAAGTCCCAGGCCGAATCGACGGTCGCGCCGGACTTCACAAAGCGATCCTCCAGCCCACCGTTGGGCTTGTAGGCAGAGATCACCAGGTCCTGCTTCACCGCCGTAGTGGAGGTGACTTGTCGATAGCTGCCTTGCACCTTGTCCAGCGCCGTCACCTCGGCCACCACGAAGCCGGCCTGCTGCAAAGCCACCTGGATGGCATTCCACACCGAGGCTTTGCTGTTCGAAAACACCACCGTCATCCAACGGCCCGGCTTCAGAACACGCTGATACTCGGCAAAGCAACGCTGCATCAGTTGCTGATACTCGGGCAGTGCTTTTTTCTTGAACTTGTCGATGATGGCTTCCGGCTTGGCATCGGTCGTAACGCCGTGCCATGCCTCGACCAGGAAGTTCAAGTCGGCGTAGTAAATGTTCTCGCCGAAAGGCGGGTCGGTAAAGATGTAGTCAATGGAGTCGTCGGAAAGCGGCAAACGCGCCGCCGTACCCGTTGTCAATGCCACATTGGGTACTGACTTGAAGCCCTGGAATGTCTTTGCCAATCGGTCGAGTTTGCCGTCGAGGATGTACCAAGGACTGCACTCAGCGTGCTGTGAAGCGATGTAGTACACGCCAGTCAAATACTGATTGACTTGTGAGAAGCCAGTCGGGCGATATCGGTTCAAGAGAGTAGCTGTCCAAATCGCCTGCTCCACCATGAAAGTCAGAAACGCACGAATCCGCGCATCGGGATGCGCTTGCGCCTTCGCCCACAGCAAGCCCATCGCCTGCGCTGCGCGCGGCAGGTGGAAATGGTGGACATGGGTGAACCCCTTCGGTGCGATTCGCGAGCCGTGGTACATGTCTTCAATCGGAAAGCGGCTCGTTGGCACGGACGCCGGAAGTGGCAACCCTTCGATCTTCGCCAGCGTCGCCAGGTCGGTCGCGTCGGGGGCCTTTTCGTACCGTCTCTTGCCGACTGTGTAGACCACAATGGCAGGCTGAAACTTCACCCGTTGCCATGACTGTCCCGTAGCGGGATCGACGCGCGCTTCCAGCACTCGCTCCAGCCGGTCTTTATTCAACTCCGCGCTGCAATGCGGGCAGGGAAAGCTGTCGCGCACGCGCTTGCTTTCGTCCTCTAGCGCTTCTTCCAGAAAGTTCACGATGCCCGCACATTCCGGACAACTGAACACTTCGCTCCATACCGTGTACTCGATGCGCCCCTTGGTCTTGCCATCACTGTGCAGCGTCTCGTACATCCAGCCGATGTCATGCTCCACAGCCTTCAGTAGTTGCTTGCCCGCCTTCGCGAAAGCGTCCACATCGAAGGGGATGTTGTAGTTCGCACAGATAAATGTGGCAGCGGGCGACAAATCGTTGAGCACTGCGCGACGAGCGCCCCACTTTGGCACGGCGCGACCTTGCTTCTTCCAAGCCTGTTCCAGCTCAATCCGGTAGCTCGATGGAGCCGTGCCGCACCACTGTGCGGCCACACCAGTCATGCCGGAACCGGCAAAGCCATCCAGCACCACATCACCTGGCTGGGTGTAGTGCAGGATGGACGGCACGATGGCCAGATGAGGCACCTTGGTATGGTAGCTGTGCGCCTTGTAGATGGCGTCGGTCTTGCCCACACTCACGTCAATCGCCAGCGGCTCGCGGCTGTACTTCACGCCAGGATCGTAAGGCTTGCCGTAATGCGCCACGAATTCCGCCAGCCACGGATTCGGGCAGGCGGTGTAATACGGCGGATCGGACATCGCGAGGATGGCCGAGTCCGTCCCCTGCGGGAAACCTTCCTGCTTGCGGAATGCCGGGTCTTGCAGCTTCTCAGCCAGCAGCTTCAAGAAGTGCTCGCGTCGAGCGTTGTCGCTGGCAAAGGTCTGGCCAAGGCATTCAACTGGGCTGGCGGATTCCGTACCTTGGTTGTGTAGCAAGTCGTTCATGTTTGCGTCGCTATTCGTCATTGATTTCACGAAGCATCGTTTGCGACGTGGGCTTCGGCATACTTCTTCATTCCCTCCCTCAGAATTTCGAGGAAGGTGTGGTTCCTGCTATCGGCATCCGCCACGATGGCATCGAAGGACACGACAAAGGTCGGCGTAGGGATCACCGATCCATCGGGTCGTTCGGTTCTGAATTCCTGGTAATACAGCTTGCCCATCGAGAACAGCGGCGACCAGTTTTGTTGGCGCAACCGCGTTCCCATCGTGTCGCTGATCTGGATGACAGCGTAGTACCAGATCCTTTGGATGTTGGGGCAATGCGTCGCCAGCTTTACTGCTCGGTCCAGTAGCTGGTTGATGGCATACTGGTTTTCTTTTTCATCGTCCGTTTTCTTCTTTATCTCGACGATTACCACGTCTACCGCGCTTTCGCAGTCCGGATCTGCGGAGAAAATCATGGCAATGTCCGGCCTACCTGCGTCGTCCGCGCTTTCTTCTTTCAGCCGGATGGCGTTGATGACCTTGTCCATCCGCTGCTCGCTGAGGATGGTCCTGAACACCATGAACTTGTCATCGAGGAGCCAGGCATTGTTCTGGTAAATGTCCGAAGACATGCCACTCTGCGAGAACTCCTTGAACCTCGGCACGATGAGGTTGTGTATTTCGGCTTCCGCATTGTCAGCCGTCATTTCCTTCATGCGGCCGATGATCTTGTCGCGATACAAGATGTATTCTGTCAAGGTGCGCGATGACAGCTCCAGCGATTTCTCATACGCCGCATCCGTCAGTTTTTCGCATTGCAAAACCTCTTTCTGAACTCGAAAGAATCGTTGTTGGGCGATTGTCAGCGCATCATCACGATCGATCAGGCCAACGGTATCTTCCTCGAAGTAGCCCAGGAGGTGCGGGAACTGCTCTTCGAACTTTTCTTTGACGCTCTTATTCTTCTCGGTGATCTGGGGGATTTTTTCCGAAAGAATCCTGCCGAGCTCCCGGCGCAATGCACGATAAAGACTTGCTTCCGGCATGCCATCCGGCAGCACCAGCTTCTGGCGCGAACTGTCGGCATTGGAGTGAAACATCTCCGACTCGAATAGGAAGACGCCCATATAGCCCGGGGGAAATGACGACGGCGATACCAGATTCACTGGTATCGTCCGGCCATCGATATTGAAGGCGACGAGCAGACTTCCCTTTCCTGGCACCGATTCGACGTGATAGTGCATATCAATGGCCGAGATGGCATCCAAGGAATCGTCCTGAATGCTGATCTTGATCATTGAAGGCAAATCGTCGGACGTTATCGCCACATCATGGGGAAAGAACTCCTTCTGCGCGTTGCTCTCGATAGTGCTGAGACTGATCGAAATCTTGAATGCCTTGCCGTCACGCTTGCGCTCATTAAGCGTGGGGAGGAATTGTTCGATCAAAAGCGGTTTGATGGTGTCTGGCTTCAGATCGTCATAGGACTTGACGCGCGCGCCCTTAAAGCCGGTGAACGTCAATGTCGTTTTGGCGTCCTGTGCCTGCGCAAGTTGTTCGAACGGCGCGTTGCCATCAAAGCCCTCCTTGAAAACAAACTTCCGCTGCCATTTGTCTCGCTTACTGACGACTTCAACGCGATCAAAGTAGTTGAGAAAAACCAGGCGGCCAATGCCCTTATGGAATTTGTCCCGGGGCTTCAAAAGGGTTCTGAAGCGATCAAAATTCTCGTCCGTAAACCCATCACCGTTGTCTGTCACCGTGATCTTCAAGGTGTCTGGCTTGTCGTATGCCTGCACATCGATATCAATGGACACTTCGGTAGCACCAGCATCCAGCGCATTGGCGAGCGCCTCGAAATAGACCAGTGACAACGATGGGTTGGGAAAGAACAGCTTGATGGCACCAGAGGTTTCAATGTCCATGGGCATCGCCCCTGGGTTGACCATGAGACTGCTGTTCGTGCAACAGCTTAAGTTGCACGCCCCCGTCGGTGAGCACGTAGCGTTGTCGCGACGAGCGAGGCTTGTCGGGGATGGTCAAGCGCAGCACGCCGCCGGTGAGCAGCGGCTCCAGATGCTTGGCCACGAAGTGCGGGCGCTGGCGGTAGCCGGTGTAGGCCATCAGCTCGGCCAGCGAGCGCGGTACGTCTGCGTGGCTGACAATGCGCCACTGCACGCCCGTCAACCGATCAAGTGACCGATCAAGTCTCTGCTGCGCCGGCCCGACTTGTTCGGTGACTTGTTCGGTGGTGCTCTCTGATCGCGCTTCCGCGGCAGTAGACGAACTTTCCTGGCGAATCTCGGACTGTCCGGTCGTGCTGGGCAGGAAGCGGGCACGCAGGTGTTCGGCAAGACCGAACAAGTTGCCGGTTTCCCCCTGAGGCACAAGAAGCGCCTGTACGGTCAGCCTCTGCAGGAGCTGGCGGGCGTCCGCCCCGGAAAGCCCGGTCAGCGCCTTCACGTCAATCAGGTCGATTTGGCCCTTGCGAGTCAGGTAGGCAAAGACATCGGCTTCGTTCGCGGACAGGTGCGCTCCCAGACTGGCCTGCGCAAGAAGCTGGGCTTCGGTGATGAGCTTTTCCTTTCGCAGACGAAGGCGGAAGCTCTTTTCGGCCTTATGGTTTTCGATCTCCGGCGGCAGATAGCCCAGCCTGCGCCAGCTGTCGAAAATGGCGCGCACGCCGGTCCCGCCTTGGTCAGACAGACCGATGCGGCGGAAGGCATTGACGACGCTGGGGTTGCGCACTTCCTTGTCGCCGGGATCGAGCAACTGCTCGCGCGAAGCGAAGGCGTCGCCAGGGTTGAAGAACTCGGTCTGGTCACGGAAAAATCGGATGACCGGCACACGGGTGGTGTCGCCGAAGTCCTGGTGTATGAGCAGGTTGATAGCGGCTTCTCGGAAGGAGATGTAGTCCGGCGGGTCGTCGTCACGGCGCATCGTGGCGGCATCCACTCCGAATGGTCGCTCGCTGTGTCGGAAATAGAACTCGACGATCGACTGCCAGGCCTTGATGAGGTTGTCTTCCACGGTGAGACGGTCGGCCCAGCGCACGGCGGAGTCATACTCTGCACAGGCGTTGCGGTAGAACTGGACGTCCACGGCCATACGCGGCAGCACTTGCCGGACATACTCGCCACTGCCCAGTACGAGGACGGCGGCACGCGTGGGACGCAGCACGCCGCCTTGCTCAACCAGAAAACCCCAGTTCCGCAGGAACGTGGTGTCATCGGTGGCGGTGTCTTTGCCGGGATTGCTGGCGGCGAAGCGCGTGCGATACCAACGTACAGAAGCTTCGTCGAAGCAGCGACTGGTATCGACATCCAGCGGCTCGACGTCGTAGCGGGTGCCGGAGGCATCACGGATGAAGCGCAGTAGTTCGTCGCGCGTGCAGGTGTCGTCACGCCCACCACGGCGAATGAATGCCTTGTGCGGAGCTCGATCAATGGACACTGGCTTTTCGTTTCGCTTGGCCTCAGGCACATAGAAGGCCAAAACTGTGCCTTCAGCCAAGTCATGAACCGATCCGTTGATTGGGAGGAGAACGCTGATCTTGTTCGGATCGCGCACCCAACCGAGGAATGTGTTCTGCACATCGTCCGCATTGGTGACACCGGTGATGGTGAATGATCCATTGTTCTGCTTCACGCCGAACACCAAGTGCCCGCCCGCCGTGTTGGCGAAGGCACTGACGGTTTCCAGCGAATCTTTGGGCGCTGCCCAAGTCGCTTCTTTGAATTCGATGTCGCTCCATTCGATGGACTGGAGCCGGGCGATCAGTTCATCTCTGGTCATGGCTTCACTCGATCACGAAGCGCAGCTTGGTGGCATCCTTGCCCTTGCAGCGCTCGTTCATGAAGGTGTCAAAGCGCTTGCGCAGGTCGTCCGGTGTGGCTGGCGAGCCGCCTTGCAGCAGCGCTTGCTTGATCTCATCGCCCATGACCGCGATCTTCTCCAACCCCGACAACGCCTCCTGCACGGCGTTCGCGAACTCGGTGGTTATCCGGTCAGGCAGCTTGCGAGATGCCAGGAAGGCGTCGATCAGTTTTTTGGACGCGGGCGGCAACAGACCCAGGCTGTCCTGCGTGAACGGGTCTTCCAGGTTCTCCAGCAGGGTCTGCTGCCAGTTGGCCACCAGCTGATCCAGGTCGTCGTCAAGCTTGTGCAGCCGGTTGGTCGCCGGGATTAGCTCCAACTGCTCCGCAGAAGGACGGAACTGGCAGTGCGGGCAGACGGCCGCTGTGGCCAGTGTGGGCTCGTCCAGCGAGGAGCAGCTCTTCAGGCCGTTGAGCGACTCCTCAAACGCGGTGAGCTGGCTGGTGGGCATCAGCGACACGCCGGCCAACACGCGCAGCGCCAGCAGGCGGTCGTCCTTGCGCAGCGCGTTGCGGGTTTTGTCCTCGGCCACGCCCAGCCGTGCCTTGCTGTGACTGGCAATGTAGGCGGTGATGTAGTCCTTCTTGAGCTGATTGAGCGTCTGTCGGCATTCGGCGGCATGCTCGGCTGTGCGGTCCTGGCTCAACTTTTCCTGCATTGCCGTGCGGGCAGCTTCGGCCTGCTTCACCCACGGGTGCTCGGCAGGTAGCACCAACTGAGCCTGCGAAAGATAGGACGCCGTGCTGCCCAGTTCCGCTACCACTTCGAGCAGACGCTCGACGGCGGCCAGGATCGCCAGGTTTTTCTTCTGGCTATCGAGGACTTCCTGCGTGACGCGTAGGTTCTTGAGCTTGCCGACGGTGTTGTATGGCGCCAGCGACTCGGTGAACTTCTTCAGCGAATCCAGCCGGGCGTGCCAGTCTTCGGCTTCTTCCTCGCGCAGCAGGTTCTGGCCCCAGAAACCGAGCTTGCCTTGCTGCAGGTCGGAGCCGGCCTTGAGCACACGCGGAACGATGGCCGTTACCGCTTCGTACATTTTCTTAACTGGCTCATCAGACCCTTGCATGGCAAGTGTCGCCTGACCTTGCGCCTGCTGAATCCCCAGCAGCGCCAACAGTTCTTTCAGCAGAGCCAGGTTAATTTCCTTCGGGAACTCAACATGCTTGAACTGCTTAAGTTCCTCAAGCGATCGTTCTCCGAGCAAATGTGTCTTCCCAGCATCCAGCTTATCTCCAGTGATCGATAGAACGATGTCGCCGGAATAAACCAGCGCACCCAGCACCACGATCAGCAAATCGGGCTCCAACCGGTACTTGGTTGGCGCGAAATACTCGACGTCTGACGTACCCGAGAGCAGTTCGCTGCGGTTGAGTACCTGGCCGTGGCCGTTGGCCTTGAGGCGGTTGAGCACCTCCTGCGCGTAGCGGGAGTTGGCGGGATCGACGCGGTCACCGTCGAGCAGTTCCAGGGCATCGAGGGTGGCTGCGGCATCCTTGGTGCGGGTGCCGCCGGCAAGTAGCCGCAGGGCATTGCCGACCAGTTGCTTGCGGTTGGCCTCGGTGACCAGCACAGAAAAGGTGGGGTACTCGGGTGAGATGTCGGCAAAGCGCTGGCCGAGTGCCAGGCCTGAGACGATGTTGACCACGTCGCGAAAGTTGATGCGCTCGTCCGCACCCAGTCGCGCGCGGTCGCGCAGGGACACACCCTTGGACCAGTCCTGCAGCGTCTTGGTCTTGCCCTGATAGGTGACCTCGAACGCGGTCATCTGCTTTTCCTGCAGCCACTTGCTCATGGACCGCAGCGAGTCCTGGGCCTTGGACAGGTAGATGGCCTTCGCGCCACCGCTGGCGGTGGACGCCAGATCCAGTGCTGCCGCGTAATGCGACAGGTAGCGCTTGAAGTCCTCGTCCGGTGACTTCAGGCGGAAGAACACTTCGTCGGCCAGGTTGTTGTCGCTGAACTTCGGCTTGTCGAAGGGCTGGATGAAGTAAATGTAGAAGTCGCGCTCGGGCTGGGCCGTGGGCCGGTCATTCGGGGCACCAAAGAACAGGTAGCCCATGCGCTCGACGCGGCGCTCCTGCCACTCGATCTGGTACTGCCAAATTTGGAAGCCGGGGTAACGCAGGTCGTCGCTGCACTCCATCAGCGCCTTGACGGCGCTGTAGTAGGCGCGGTCCAGCGCATCGTTATCCAAGGTGCCTGCACGATTGTCGATTTGTGCGTCGTAATCAACGTCTTTTTTCAGGTCGAAAAAGTACTGACGGTTGTCTTCAGACTTGGAGATGAACTGGCCATTGACCGTCTTGATCAACTCGTTCAGAGTCATCTGCACAGCGGTGAGCAGATCCTCTGCCGGGTTAGGCATGTCCTCAAACCCGGGCTGATACAGGCACAGCGAATCACGCAGTTCTTCAACGGTAGGACCAATAGGAACGTGAATGTCACCGGTGGTTAGGCGGCGAACCGCCAGCGCCTTAACAATTCGCCGTGCCATCGGCTTGTAGGCTGGTTTGCTAAAGGATTGCTCAACCTTTGATTCCAAAACTTCTGCGACCCGATAGACGTCCTTGATGTTTGCGTCTGCACGTAGGGTTGGATTTGCCTTGACGGTATCCCAGAAACTCTCATAGCTGATGAGCGGAGGGCGATCTTCCGGAACGTCCTGGTCGAGGATGGCTAGCATGGCGGCCTCGATGGTTTTGAGAGCACCGCGATTTTCGGTGAAGTGGATCTGCTCGAAGGTCTTCAGGTAGTCCGGGTGAACCGGGAACAGTCGCACATACTCGTCCATGCGCTCGTTCATGGAGCCATAGAACTTGGCGAACGCTGTGAGGTATTCGCGGATCTTGTTCTGCTGGTCGACAGTCTTCTTGAGCAGGCGCGCTGAGACGACAAAACTGACGTCCTGGCGGTCGATCAGAATCTGGGTGAAACGCTCGTTGACCCGGCGCATGCTATCGGCGACGTGCTCAAAGCGGCCGCCATCAAAAATGGCTTCCTGCACGCCTGCGACGAAGCGTAATCGCAACTGCTTGGTGACTTCACCGATCTGGCGCATGAACGCCAGATCGAGAATCAGGTCGTGACCCTTGCGTGACTGCAGGTACTCCAACAATTCATCGACTACTAGGAGCAGCCCCTGATCAGGATAAACTTCATGGAAGGCGGCCATCATGGCGTCCAAAGAGGCTTTGTTGTCCAGTTCATCCGCAGCAGATGGAAACGCAAAATTGATGCCCAGCTTTTCCAGAAAGCCCTCGAGCTTGCAAGTAATGATCTGGCGCAGCGGCATTTCCAGGCCACCCACCTCGATCCGCAGCACCTTGAAGCGGCCAGCAATTGGGGCAACCGCCTCGGCTACCTTGGGGTGGCGGATCATCGGCGCGTACGCGGAATCTTCGGCCACCAGCGACAGCACCGACATCAAGTGCGACTTGCCGGTGCCGTAGTTGCCGACGATCAGCACGCCCTTGTGATCGACCGACTCGTCGAAACTGAGCTGGGGAACCATGAGCTTGGAGATCCGCTCGGCCATCTCGTTGGAGATGACGTAAGTTGCGACGAGCTCCTTTGCCTTTTCTGGAAGTCCGGCATTGCGCAGCTGAATAACTGACTCGATCTGCTCGAACTGGATCAGATCTCCGTATTTAATGGTCCTGGTCATATGGTTCTCTCTTCCCCGTAGCGTCAAATTTCGAGTGCGACCACGCCGTCGCGGCTGTAGTCACGATGTTCTGGATGGCTCATGTCCGCGTACACCAAGCGATCACCGCGCAGCTCGCCAGGCCAGACAGCCACGACGCGCTTGGAATGAGCCAGCCGCCTGACGAGGTCAAGCGGGTTGATCTGCAGGCTGGGCTCGAACAACAACTCAAGGTTGTCGAGCAACAGCGGATCTTCAGTGCGATCCCTGTCCGCGATCTCCCGCAAGAGATCACCGGCAGAGAAGCCACGCTTACTGTTTGGCGTGGAGGCCAGACGGCGGCTCAGCTCCAGGCCAACGTTGAGCGGCTCGATATTGAGCTTGGCGCTGAGTTGGCGCAGCAGTTGGGTCTTGCCACTGCGGCTGGGACCGACCAGCAGGATCAACTTGCTGTTGAGGTCGCCGATTTCGCCGACGAGTCGTTCGAGTCTTGCGAGCATGCTCACCCCCTCAGTGTGAAGATGTCCCAGGTAATCTGGCGGGGTGTGCCGAACGCTCGCGTCTCTGCGGCGATCCGGCGCGAGCGCCGCTTAAGGTAACGCTGATCAAGTAGCCACGAAGACAACCGCAAGAAAAAATATTAGGAGCCGGCCGAACTGTCCGCTTGCAGGGCAGCGTACAGTGCTGTTCTGCTCACCTTGATCCGTGCAGCGGCTTCCCGGACGTTTAGCCCGTTGGCGATGTGTTTCCGCGCCTGCTGCAGCTTGTCGGCAGTGACGACCGGCTTGCGCCCTCCCTTGCGGCCGCGAGCCAGCGCAGCGGTCAATCCCACCCTGGTGCGCTCCCGGATCAGGTCGCGCTCGAACTGCCCCATCGCCCCGAACACATGGAAGATGAGCCGCCCACCGGGCGTGGTGGTGTCGATGGCTTCCGTGAGCGACCGGAACCCGACGCCTCGCGCTTCCAGCGCCCCGATTGTCTCGATCAGGTGCGGCAGGGAACGTCCCAGCCGATCCAGCCGCCAGACCACCAGCACGTCACCCTCGCGCAGCCAGGCCAGTGCATCAGCCAGGCCGGGACGGTCGGCCTTGGCCCCGGAAGCCGTGTCCTCGAAGATCCGCTCGCAGCCGGCCTTGTTCAGTGCGTCCGTCTGCAAGGCGGTGTCCTGTTCCGCCGTCGATACCCGCGCATAGCCGATCAGTGCCATGGTCCGCCCTTTTGTCCGTCAATCCGTCCGGCTATCTTAATGTCCAACAACTCATCGAAAAAGCCTGTTGCCGGACACTTTCCGGCCTGGCCGGCAAATGATCGTTTGACGGACAGGCTTCTTTGCAGCCGAATGCATGCAAGTTGTACTCATAGATAACTCTTTCATAGGAGGTGCATCATGCACACAACCCATCTTCGCAAGGTCGGCGGCTCAGTCATGCTGGCCGTCCCGCCTGCACTGCTCGATGTTCTGCATCTGACCGCAGGGGCAAGGGTCGGACTGGCCGTGGACAAGGGCCGTCTTATGATCAAACCCTGCACCCGGCCGCGCTACACACTCGATGAGTTGCTGGCCCAATGTGATCCATCGGCCGATCCGAGCCAGCATGAGCTGGAATGGCTGGATGCACCCGCCGTGGGTCATGAGTTGAGTTGATGGAGCGGGGCCACTTCTATCTCGTCTCCCTCGATCCGACTTCCGGCCATGAAAAGCATGGCACCCGCCCGGTGTCGATAGTCTCTCCGGACAAGTTCAACCGGCTAATGAAAACACCCGTGAACCTGCCAATCACCAGCGGCGGCAATTTCGCCCCCACGGCAGGCTTCACCGTGTCCTTGACGGGGTCAGGCAATCAAACCACCGTTGTCATCCTCTGCTCACAGCCGCGCGCCCTCGACGTGCTTGCTCGTGGCGGGCGCAAGCTGGAAAGCGTGCCGGCGGCCATTGTGGATGAAATGCTGGCTAAGGTCGCCGCGCTCTTCGAGTGAGCAAGGTCATGAGCATAAAAGGTGTTCGTGCCTTGGATAATAGTTGCATTCCGGAGTTAGATCCGTTGAAGAGTTCAAAAGTGAACGTGTGGAAGCGTTGCCCGGACCGCAGGGCATCAGCGATGAAGTCGGCCAACTCGGTGTGGTTCCCCTGATCGGAAATCGCCAGGGGCTAGCGGATACGATCCGCCAGGCGCGCCGTTCCCCCCGGCCTGGCATGTTGAGCTTCATAGCCACGCCAACCGCCAACCGCCAACCGCCAACCGCCAACCGCCAACCGCCAACCGCCAACCGCCAACCGCCAACCGCCAACCGCCAACCGCCAACCGCCAACCGCCAACCGCCAACCGCCAACCGCCAACCGCCAA
>BTVG01000016.1:0-119725 GCA_045864815.1 Rhodanobacteraceae bacterium
AGTTCCGCTTCCGTGCCTCGACCGATAGCTCGGTCGGCGATGCGCCGCTGGGCTGGTTCGTCGATGACATCAAGGTGCAGAGCTGCCGCGTTCCGCAGGTCGACCTGATCTTCGAGAACGGTTTCGAACCGTAAGCCAGGCTGCAGCAGTCGTGAAAAGGCCGCCGGAAGGCGGCCTTTTCATTCCTGTGTCGTCGGCGAACGCAATCTTCTGGTTCGGCGCGCGCGCGAACGGCCCGGCTCAGGTCAGCTCGAACGCATCCGCGTCCATCCAGGCCGGAAAGCGCTCGCGATGGGCTGCCAGCGCCAGCGGATCCAGCACGGCCGTCACCACGAGTTCACTGGCGCCAAGCTCGACCAGCGGCTGGCCCAGGAAGTCGAGCACCGCGCTGTCCCCGGCATAGTGCAGACCATTGCCATCCGTGCCGACACGATTGACACCGATGCAATAACTGAGATTTTCGATCGCGCGCGCGCGCAACAAGGTCTGCCACGCATAGCGTCGCGGAGTTGGCCAGTTCGCGACGAACAGCACGAGGTCGTAGTCGAAGCGGTCGGCAACGGTCCTGGCGTAGCGATTGCGTATCCAGACGGGGAAGCGCAGGTCGTAACAGACCAGCGGGCAGATGCGCCAGCCGTGGAGTTCGACGATGAGCCGCGTGTCGCCGGCCGCATAGCGTTCGTGCTCGCGCGCCATGCGGAACAGGTGGCGCTTGTCGTAGATCTCGCAGCTGCCGTCGGGCCGCATCCAGACGAGCCGGTTCACGCAGTTGTCGCCGGCCCGCATGACCAGGCTGCCCGTGATCACACAGCCGGTGTCGGCAGCCAGCCCGCGCAACCACGCCATACTTTCGCCATCCATCGCCTCGGCATTGGCCAGCGCGTCGTTCGAAAAACCGCTCGTGAAGGTTTCCGGCAGCACGACCAGGTCGGTGCTGCCGGCCAGCGCGCGCACGCGCGCGCCGTAGTAGTCACGGTTTGCTGCGGCGTCGTGCCAGCGCGTATCGCCCTGGATCAGGGAAACGCGCAGAGGAGTGCCGGGTGTGCTCATGAGAACGGATCCGTATCAGACGCGCGCAAGGCGTGCGGCGGCGGCCTCGAGTGTCGCGTCGCTCTTGGCGAAACAGAAGCGGATGATGCGCGCATCCGGTGCCGTCTCGTAAAAGGCGGACACCGGAATCGCCGCGACACCGGCTTCGCGGACCAGCCACTCGCAGAAGCCGCGGTCGTCCATGTCGCTGATCGCGGAGTAGTCGACGAGCTGGAAGTACGCGCCGCCGACCGGCAGCAGACGAAAGCGCGATGGGGCGAGCAGCGCGCGGAACCGGTCGCGTTTCTGCTGATAGAACGCCGGGAGATCCAGGTAGTGTTGCGGGTCGTTGGCAAGCACCTCGGCGAACGCCCACTGCGCGGGGCCGAAGGTGCAGAACGTCAGGTACTGGTGCACCTTGCGGAACTCCGCGCTCAGCGCGCGCGGCGCGATGCAGTAACCGACTTTCCAGCCGGTGCAGTGATACGTCTTGCCGAACGAGCTGACCACGAAGCTGCGCGCCGCGAGCTCCGCATGACGCAGCACGCTCTGATGCGCAAGACCGTCGAACACGATGTGCTCGTAGACTTCGTCGGAGATCACGAGGATCTCCGTGTCGCGCGTCAGCCCGGCCAGGGCGTCGAGGTCGTCCGGCGTGAACACCGCGCCCGAAGGATTGTGCGGACTGTTGACCATGATCACCCGCGTGCGCGGCGTGATCGCATCCTTGACGCGCTGCCAGTCGACGGAAAAATCGGGCAGGGTCAGCGGCACATGCACGGCGCGGCCGCCCACGAGATCGATGGCGGGTTCGTAACAGTCGTAGCAGGGATCCAGCACGATGACTTCGTCGCCCGGGCGAACGACCGCAGCGATCGCCGCGAAGATCGCCTCCGTCGCGCCGGAAGTCACCGTGACCTCGGCATCGGCATCGACGGGACAGCCGTACAGCCGGCCGGTCTTCAGCGCGATCTGCTCGCGCAGCGCTGCGATGCCAGTCATCGGCGCATACTGGTTCTTGCCCGAGTTCATCGCCTGCGCGAGTGCGTCGCGCAGTGACTGCGGTCCGTCGAAATCGGGAAACCCCTGGCCGAGATTGACCGCGTCATGCTGCTGTGCGAGCTGGCTCATGACCGTGAAGATGGTCGTGCCGACTTTGGGCAGCTTGGTCTGGATCTGCATCGTCTATCCGTTTGGACGTCCAAATGAACGCCGATGGTAACACGCGGGCGTCGACCTCATCCGAGCAGGCGCGGGAACCAGTCCCAGCCCTCGACGCGCTGGCAGACGATCTTCAGCGCAACCAGCAGCGGCACCGCGATCACGATACCGATCGCCCCCCACAACCAGCCCAGCAGCATGAGCCAGAGCAGGATCATCAGCGGATTGATCTTCATGCGCCGGCCGAGCACCAGCGGTGTCAGGAACTGCCCCTCGACGATCACCAGCGCGGCGAATACACCCGCCGGCGTCAATGCGGCGCCGATCTTCGCGTGCGTCAGGAGACCGAGCAGCACGAACAGCAAGGTCATGCACAACGGACCGAAATAGGGAATGAAATTCAGCAACAGCGCCATGACACCCCAGAGCAGCGGATCCGGGATACCGGCTACGAACGCGATCGCCGTCGCGCCGATGCCGACCAGCGTGTTGATCGACGTGGTCGTGAACAGATACCGCGACATCTCGTGCTGCATCACACGCACGATGTCGACCGTATTGCGGCGCGACGCGAACGACGAGGTCAGGCTGACCGCGCGCCGCAGCAGGTCTTCGCCATAGACCAGGAAAAAGTACACGAGCAGGAAAATGCTGAACACCGTGACGACCAGCCGCGGGGCTGCGGCGACCGTATCCCAGACGTCGAACAGCACCGGCGACGCCGGTCCTTCGGCGCGCGCGCCGATCATGCGCTGGGTAGCGCGGCCCGCTGCTTCGATCTGCTGGGTGACCGCGCGCATGCGCGGCGTGACCAGACGCGCCGCCTCGGGCGCGCGGTCGATCCAGTGCTGCGCCGGCTCCGCCACCGCGACGAGCACGAACACCACCACCGTCGTACCGGCCGCCATGACCAGCATCGCGATCAGTGCGCGCGGCAACCAGCGCCGCGACAGGCTGGCGACGAGCGGATTCAACGACAGCGCGAGGAACAGGGCCAGCAGCACCGGCACCAGCAGCGGTTTGGCCAGATACATCACGCCCAGCGTCGCCAGGATCGACAGCCAGACCAGCGTCTGGCGCAGCGACGCGATCTGGCGCTGCTGACGCTCGCCACCGAGGCGCTCGTCTTCGCCGATCGCAGGCCCCGCCCCCGGCTGAGGGTCGACCCAGTGCCACCGCACCTGCCACCAGCGAGGGAGATTCATTCGTCGTCGCCCCGCGCCGAAAACAGCGGCAACAGCCGGGCGAGCGCGAATCTGCCGAGCCCGATCAGCGTCCTGCCACGCAGATGCCGCGGCAACACCATCAGCAGGAAGCCCCCGGCGAGTCCGACCCCGATCAGCAGCTTCGGCGACAGCGCGCGCGCGAGGCGGCGCACATCGCGTTGCTCGCGATCCAGGTCGTCCAGCGCCGCGTCCAGGCGACGCGCCGACACGGCGACGTCATTTTCCAGCGCTCTCATCCGGCTCATCTTGCGTTTCGCTCCGTTCGAGCCAGTAGACGATGCGGCGGCGTGACTCGGGGAAGCTCGCCGCGCGGACGGCGCGACGCAGCAGCGCGCCACCGACCGCCAGTACGACTGCGCTGACCGCACCGAGCCAGAGCAGCGCCACGCCCACCGATCCGGTCCAGTCGTACAGCACCAGCAAGGCGGCGCCCCAGATCGTCGCGAGCAGGAACACGCCGCCGAATGCCACCACCGAAATCCAGATGAACACCCGCGGCAGCGACGCTCGCGCAAGACGCGCCTCGGCACGCAGCAGCGCTACGCCGGCATCGCGCAGTTCGACACCGAGATCCAGCCATCGGCCGGCACGCGCGAACAGGCCGCGCCTCGCCCTGCGCCGGCGCCGGTGCGAAGTGGCGCTCCCTTCGCCCTTTTCGGCCACGAATCAGCGCCTGCGGCGCAGCAGGTGGGCGGCGATCGCGCCGGCGGCGGCGGCGAGGGCCAGCGATCGCATCGGGTGCCGGCGAACGAACTTGGACACGCTGATACCAACCGCGCGGCCGAGTTCCATCGCATCCTCGGCCACTTCCTGGCCGAGTTCGCCCATTTCATCGATGGCGTCCTGCAGCCCTTCGCGCGTTTCGCTCGCTGCCTCGCGTGCCTCGCCGCGCACGTTGCGCGCGCGCTGGCCCAGCTTGGCGCCGATGTCCCCGACGCTGTCGCGCGCCTCGCTCCAGGCACGCCCGAGCGCGCCGCCGAGCTCATGGATCGCCTCGGCCGGGGTCTTGTCTGCCGCTTCATCACCGGATGCGTCTGCGGTATGCGCCGCCGGCGCCTTGGGACGTACCGGAGTTTTTTCAGTCGCCATGATCAGTCATCCGTATTCAGGAGAAAGGAACGGACTCGCGCCCGGCCGCCGGCCGCCGTGATGCGGCGACGGCCAGAGTATCAGGGCCGGCAGGTCGCCGCGGCGTCAAACCCCTGCGGCCGGCCTGTCCCGTTCGAGCCCCTCGGCTCCGGATCAGGGAGTGCCGCGTGATGACGTTGTCCCAGGTATCGCTTACCCTGCCGCCCCATGAGGGAGGAGTGTACGGACGAAGAGTTGATGCTGGCCTACGGGCGCGGCGACGCGCATGCGTTCGAAGCGCTGTACGCCCGTCACCGCGGCACGCTGTACCGGTTCCTGCTGCGCCACTGCCGCGAACGTGCGAGTGCCGACGAGCTGTTCCAGGAAACCTGGAGTCGCGTCATCGTCGCCCGCGAACGCTACCGGCCGGAAGCCAAGTTCACGACCTGGCTGCTGCAGATCGCACACAACCTTGCGATCGACCTGATGCGCCGCAATAGACCACAGGCCGGCAGCGAGGAAACCGAGCTGGTCTTCCGCCAGCTGGACGCCCCCGAGGCCGAACGCCCGGAACGGGTGCTCAGCGAGTTCGAGCAGCGCCGCCGGCTGCAGCTCGCGCTCGAGGATCTGCCGGATGAACAGCGCACCGCGTTCGTGTTGCGCATGGAGAACGGACTTGGCCTCGAGGAGATCGCCGAAGTGACCGGGGCCGGACAGGAAACGGTGAAATCGCGGCTGCGCTATGCATTCGCGAAGATCCGCGCAAGGTTTGCCGAATGAGCCACCGAAACAACAACGAGCGCGAATTCGAAGCCTTCCTCGCCGGTGAGGAATCCGGGCTTGCGCGCCTGTACCGGCGCCTGCCGCAGACCGAGCCCGACGCCCGGCTCGATGCAGCCGTGCTGGCGATGGCGCGGGCCGCGGTGGAACCACAGCGTCTCAACGCGCTGCGCCACGCGAAGGATCGGCATCGCCGGCCACTCTGGCTGGTGGGCCTGAGCAGCGCCGCCGGCATCGTGCTCGCGGCCGGGCTGGTCTGGCAGATGCGCGGCGCGTTCCGCGACTCCCTGCCGTCGACGACCGATTCGGCCGCACCAGCGGCCCGCGTCGACCGCGAAGTGATTCCGATCAGTGCCATCGTGCCGCCGCCGGAACCGCCCCCCGAAGACACGGCGACGACGGCTGATGCGCCGGTATCGCAAGGCGCCGCCGTGCCGACGCCAGCGCCAGCACCGGCCTCGCCTCCGGTCGCACCGGCCGCCGAAGTCGCCAAGGCCGCACCGCGCGCGAACCGGACCGCACCGCAAAAGCGCGAGGTCGAGCTGGCCGCGGCCAGCACCGACAAGAAAGACACGGCGCCGCGCCTCGAGCCGGAGCCGACACCCGAGGCCGCCGCTGCAGCGCCGAGCCGGGACACCCCGGCTGCGGCAACCGAGGAAACGGGAAGCGCCGACGCCCGGACCGGCGCCGACAGGACGCTGAGCGCTCCCGGCACCCCGGGGCAGCGCGCGCAGCCGTTTCCGGGAACGACCACGAGCGACTACAACTCGGTCGAGCGCAAGGCAGCGATCGCGAGCGGCACGCGCCGCGACGACTATGGACTCGACGCCGACGCCGGGTCCGCAGACCCACTGGTCCGGCAGAAAGAGCGCGCACGCCTGGCCCGTGAATCGACTCGCGAAAGAAGCCGGACCGCCGGCGAGCCTGCCGCCGTGCCGGCTCCGCCGCCCGTCGCCGCCGCGCCGCCGGCCAGCGTGCAGGAGACGGCCCCTGGGGCGATACCGAAGCCGGCCGTGCGGGCGACGCCAGCTTCCCCCGCGGCCGGCGCAGTGGCGACGACTGAATTGCAGCGCAATGCGCGACTGGCGCCCGACGACTGGATCAAGGCGATCCGCGAACTGCTGCGCACCGAACGCAAGACCGATGCGATCGAGAACCTGGAGCTGTTCCGACGCCTGCACCCGGACCACCCGCTGCCCGAAGACTTGCGCACACTGCGTCCGTGATCTGCCAGGCGCGAGATCGGCGACCGGCTTCGCCGGAGACATTCCAGGTGCGCGTTCGCCGATAATCCGCCGCGAT
Source organism: Rhodanobacteraceae bacterium (assembly GCA_045864815.1). Taxonomy (GTDB): domain Bacteria; phylum Pseudomonadota; class Gammaproteobacteria; order Xanthomonadales; family Rhodanobacteraceae; genus Tahibacter. The sequence goes on from BTVG01000016.1 coordinate 6,567, forward strand.
GAACACACCGCTCTGTACGCTCGCGCAACTCGCTTCGGCATCGGAAGACATCCGCAAGAGCCATTTCCTGTGCCGGGCCGCCCCGGTCGCGACACCGGAAGCCGCACTGGCCTTCGTGGCCGAGGTTTCCGATACGCAGGCGACACACAACTGCTGGGCTTACCGGATTGGCCAGCAGTACCGGTTCTCGGATGACGGTGAACCGGCTGGCACCGCCGGCAAGCCCATGCTTCAGGCCATCGACGGCCAGGGCTTCGATCAGGTCATCGCGGTCGTCACGCGCTGGTATGGCGGTATAAAGCTCGGCGCCGGTGGGCTGATGCGAGCCTACGGCGGCATCACGGCACAGTGCCTGCGGCTGGCGGATCGCACCCCGCTCGTGCGCAAGTCAGAGGTGGAGTTCGCCCTGCCGTTCGCGCAACTGTCGATCCTGAAAGCGCGACTGGCCGAATTCGACGCCGACTGTGTCGCCGAGACGTTCGACATCCAGGGTGCGGCGCTGCGCGTGGCCTTGCCCGAGGCGCGCGTGGATGCACTCGCGGCTTGGATCGCCGATCTGACCCGCGGCCGTAATACCGTCCGCCGCAGCGAATGAAACGCAATTGAATCTCACTGCGACGACTCCATGAAACGGCACGTGGCCGCCCTCGCCACGGCCACACGCATTCCCTGGACCCCCGATGACCGACCCGAAACCGCCGCGTCGCAGCCTCGCCTCGCTCGCTCTTCTCTTTCCACTACTGCGCGGCCAGCGCGGGTTGCTCATCGGCTGGATCCTGTTCCTGACCCTGTCGTCCGCCGCCACGCTGTCGCTGCCGGTGGCCGTACGGCACATGATCGACGCGGGCTTCGCCGATGCGAACGCCAGCAGCATCGACGCCAGCTTCCTGTTGCTGTTCGCAGTCGCCGCCGTGCTCGCGATCGCCACCGGGGCACGCTATTTCTGTATCACGCTGCTCGGCGAACGCGCCGTCGCCAACCTGCGCCAGCGCCTGTACGACCATCTGCTGACGCTCGACCAGGCATTCTTCGAGCGGGCACGCATCGGCGAGCTGACCTCACGCCTGTCGGCGGATTCCGAGCTCGTGCTGACCGTGGTCAGCTCCAGCCTCTCCGTGGCGGTGCGCAGCTTCGCGACCTTCATCGGCGCCTCCGCTGCGCTGGTCTGGACCAGTCCCCGACTGGCCGGCTATGCCGCGCTCGTGATTCCGCTCGTCGTCGTGCCGATGATCCTGAGCGGCCGCCGCCTGCAGAAGCTGTCGCGTGACAGCCAGGACCGCGTTGCCGATGCGTCGGCAGTTGCAAACGAGACGCTGAATGCCATGCGCGCCGTGCAGGCCTACGGCCGGGAGGCGACGGAACGGGGGCGTTACGCCGAGGCGATTACGCGCGCGATAACGACGAGCAGACGCCGCATCGGTGCCCGCGCACTCATTACCACGCTGGCGATCCTGCTCATTTTCGGCGCGATCGTGCTGGTACTCTGGGCCGGCGCGAAGGCCGTGCTCGTGGGTGAACTGCAGGCCGGAGTGCTGAGCCAGTTCGTGCTCTACGCGGTCATTGCGGGCGGCTCGGTCGGCGCGCTCAGCGAGGTCTGGGGCGAGGTTCAACGTGCGTCGGGCGCGCTCGAACGCATCAACGAACTGCTCGCCACAACGCCGGCGATTCGTTCGCCCCCCGCGCCGGCTGCATTGCCACGGCCGGTGCGCGGCGCGATCACGTTCGATGCGGTCGAATTTCGCTATCCGACGCGCCCGGAAGCACCGGCTCTACACGACTTCACGCTGCAGGTGCAGCCCGGCGAGACCGTCGCACTGGTCGGCCCGTCCGGCGCCGGCAAGAGCACCGTGTTCCAGTTGCTGCTGCGCTTCTACGACCCCCAATCCGGCAGCGTGCGCATCGACGGGCAGGATCTGCGTGCACTGTCCCTGCCGGAATTGCGCGGCGCCATCGCGCTGGTGCCGCAGGACACCGTCATCTTCGGCGCCAGCGCACGCGACAACATTTGCTTCGGCCGCATCGACGCCAGCGAGGACGACGTCGTTGCCGCGGCACGCGCGGCCGAAGCCCACGACTTCATCGCGGCGCAACCCGACGGCTACGCCACGCATCTCGGCGAACGCGGCGTGCGCCTGTCCGGCGGGCAGCAGCAGCGCATTGCGATCGCGCGCGCGCTGCTCAAGGACGCACCTATCCTGCTGCTCGACGAAGCGACCAGCAGTCTCGACTCGCAGTCCGAGGCGGCCGTCCAGCATGCCCTGGAGCGTCTCATGCGGGGACGTACCACGCTGGTGATTGCGCATCGGCTCGCGACCGTGCAGCAGGCCGATCGCATCGTCGTGCTCGACGCCGGCCGCATCGTCGCGCAGGGAACCCATGACGAACTATTGCGCCAGGGCGGACTCTATGCCGAGCTCGCCCACCTCCAGTTCGCCGCCTGACGCCGGGCGCGCCCGAAGGCCCCCCTCTGTCGATTTCCATCGCGCCGGTTCGACGCTGGCGCATGCGCTCCGTTTCCTACTCTCGAGTCGTTCGCCATGCCCCTACGTTCGCCGTTTCGCGCCCTGCTGGCGCCCTGTCTCGCGGCGCTGCTCGCCGGTTGCGGTGCAGGCCAGCAGCCGGCCGCGGAATCCGCCGCCACCGACACCGGTGCGAGCCTGTCCGTCAACCTGACCACGCCGCAGTCACGGCCGCTGCAACGGCGCCTGACCGCGTCGGGCAGCATCGCGGCACAGGAAGAAATACTGCTCGGCGTCGAACTCTCGGGCGTGCGGGTGGCCGAGGTGCTCGTGGACGTCGGCGAGCACGTCGAGAAGGATCAGGTACTGCTGCGCCTGGACACGCGCACCCTGCGCAGCGAACAGCGGCAGGCCGACGCGGCTGTCGCCGAGGCCGAAGCCGCGCTGGCCGTAGCCCGGCGCAACGACGAACGCATGTCCGCCCTGCGTGACAAGGGCCTGATCAGTGCCCGCGACGCCGACGAAATGTGGGGCGCCGCGACCCAGGCCGAAGCCCGGCTCACCTCCGCGCGCGCGCAACGCGATGCCGTCGCCCTGCGCCTGAGCTTCGCCGAGCTGCGCGCCCCCGACCAGGGAGTGATCTCGCGCCGCGACGTACAGCCCGGCCAGGTCGTTTCCTCGGGTGGGGAACTGCTGCGCCTCATCCGCCACGGGCAGCTCGAGTGGCGCGGCAACCTGCCGGAAGCCGAACTCGTGCGCGTGCAGGAAGGCACGGTGGTACGCGTCAGCGGCCCCGACGGCAGCCTGGTAGAAGCGCGCGTGCGCCGCGTCGCCGCGAGCCTCGACACCGCGAGCCGCACCGGCATGGTGTACGCGACGATTGCCGATCCGGGCCGCCTGCGTGCGGGGATGTTCGCCCAGGGTGATCTGCTGCTCGGCGAAAGCCCTGCGCTGCTGCTGCCCCTGGCCGCCGTGGTACAGCGCGACGGTCACAGCTACGTGTTCCGGGTCGGCGACGAACAGCGCGTCACGCGCCAGCGCATCGAGATCGGCCGCGTGGAGGGCGAGCAGATCGAAGTGGTATCGGGACTGGCCGCCGGCGATGCGGTCGTCGCGCGCGGCGCCGGCTTTCTCAGCGAGGGCGATCGCGTGCGCGTGATCGCCGAGGCAGCAGCGCCATGAGCATCAACGTCTCCGCCTGGGCGATACGCCGGCCGCTGCCGGCGGTCCTGCTGTTCATCCTGCTCTGTGCCGCCGGCATCGCCGGTTTCCGCAGTCTGGCGATTTCCCGCTTCCCGGATATTTCGCTCCCGATGGTCATGGTCACCGTGACCCTGCCCGGCGCCGCGCCGAGCCAGATGGAGACTGAGATCACGCGGAAGGTCGAGGACGCTGTCGCGAGTCTCGCCGATATCGACAAGCTCGTGTCGACCGTGAACGAAGGCGTGTCCAATACGCGCATCGAATTCGAACTCGGCCGCAATCTCGACGAAGCGCTCGACGAAGTCCGCGACGCGGTCACGCGCATCCGCACTGACCTGCCGCAGGACATCGAAGAACCCGTCGTGGCCAAGATCAACGTGGTCGGCGGCACGATGCTGAGCTTCACGGTCGAATCCGACACGCTCGCCCCCGATGAGCTGAGCTGGTTCGTCGATGACACCGTAACCAAGGCGCTGTTCAGCGTGCCCGGCGTGGGCCAGGTCAAGCGCACGGGCGGCGTCGACCGCGAGGTACGCATCGATCTGCGGCCCGGTGCGCTCGAAGCACATGGCATCACGGCGGGGGCCGTGTCGCAGCAGCTCGCGCGCATCCAGGTCGAGCGGCCCGGCGGCAAGGCCAACTGGGGTGGCAGGGAACAAATCGTGCGCACCGTCGGCACGGTCGATGCGGTCGCGTCGCTGCGCGAGATGCCGGTAACTCTTCCCGACGGGCGCCAGGTCAAGCTGTCCGCGCTGGCCGACATCCGCGACGGCGCCGCCGAGCAGCGCCAGCTCGCGCTGCTCGACGGTAAGCCCGCCGTCGGTTTCGCGATCACGCGCACGCGCGGTTCCAGTGAGGTCGGTACCGGTCGCGCCGTGCGTGCCCAGGTCGAGGAGCTGGGCCGACGCTATCCGAACCTGCGGTTTGCGGAAGTCAGCTCGACCGTCGAGGAAGCCGAAGGCTCGTACGAATCGTCGATGACCATGCTCTGGGAGGGCTCGCTGCTCGCCGTGCTGGTGGTGTGGCTGTTCCTGCGCGACTGGCGCGCGACCTGGATCTCCGCACTCGCGCTGCCCCTGTCCATCATCCCGACGTTCGCTGTGATGCACTGGTTCGGCTTCAGCCTGAACATGATCACCCTGCTCGCACTCGCGGTCGTCGTGGGCATCCTGGTCGACGACGCCATCGTCGAGGTGGAGAACATCGTGCGTCATCTCGGCCTCGGCAAGTCGCCCCAGGAGGCGGCCACCGATGCCGCCGACGAGATCGGCCTGGCCGTGATCGCAACGTCGCTGACGCTGGCTGCGGTCTTCGTGCCCGTCGCGTTCATGCCGGGCATTCCCGGCAAGTTCTTCCGCGAATTCGGCTGGACGGCGGCCACGGCCGTGCTGTTCTCCCTGCTCGTGGCCCGGCTGCTGACGCCGATGATGGCGGCGTACCTGCTGAAGCCGCAGCCGCACGACGACAGGGAAGGCCCGCTGATGCGCTGGTATCTGCGTCTCGTCGAGAGCGCGCTCGCACACCGCACCCGCACGCTCTGGCTTGCGTTCGGGCTGTTCGTCGCCTCGCTCGCGATCGTGCCGCTGATTCCGGCGACGTTCATTCCGCCGGCCGACCTGGGCCGCAGCAATCTGAGCATCGAACTGCCGCCCGGCGCGAGCCTGACCGAGACCACGCAAGTCGCCGAGCAGGCACGCCGGCTGCTGGCCGACCTGCCCGAACTCAAGCGCGTCTACACCGCGATCGGTGGCGTACTCGATCTGGGCGATCCCAACCACTCGCTGGTCGGGGACGTGCGCAAGGCGACCTTGACCCTCGACTGGGGCAAGCCGGATTCACGCGACCGCCACCAGAAGACCCTGGAGCGAGAGGTGCGCGCGCGCCTCAAGGATCTGCCGGGCGTGCGCGTGAGCTTCATCAGCAGCGAGCCCGGCGAACTGCTGCAGCTCGTGCTCGCGGGCGACGATCCGCGACTCCTGATGCAGGCCAGCCAGGCGCTGGAACGCGACCTGCGCAGCCTGAAAGGACTCGGCAGCGTGACATCGACCGCGTCGCTGCTGCGCCCGGAAGTCGTGATCACGCCCGATCCGCTGCGCGCGGCGGATCTCGGCGTCGCGACCGAGGACATCGCCGAAGCCGCGCGCATCGCGACCGCGGGCGATTTCCGTCAGCGCCTGGCCAAGCTCAACCTGCCCGAACGGCAGATTCCGATACGCGTCCGCATCGCCGAGCAGGACCTGGACCAGCCCGCGGTCATCGCCTTGCTGCGCGTGCCCGGGCGCGACGGCCCCGTGCCGCTGACCTCGGTCGCGGACATCCGTCTCGACAGCGGCCCCGCCCAGCTCGACCGCTATGGCCGCCAGCGCAATGTCGCGTTCAACATGGAACTCAACGGCCGGCCGCTCGGCGAGGTCATGGCCGAGATCGAGCAGTTGCCGTCGCTGAAGCAGCTGCCACCGGGCGTGACGATGCTCAACACCGGCGACGCGGAAATCTTCGTCGAACTGTTCGTCGGCTTCCTCGTCGCGATGGGGACCGGCATCTTCTGCGTCTACGCCGTGCTATTGCTGCTGTTCAACAACGCGCTGCAGCCGCTGACGATCCTCATCGCGGTGCCGCTCTGCGCCGGCGGCGCCTTCGGCATGCTGCTGCTGACCAACAACTTCCTGTCCTTGCCCGCGTTGATCGGCCTGCTCATGCTGATCGGCATCGCGACGAAGAACTCGATCCTGCTGGTCGACTACGCCGTGATCGCGGAACAGGACCAGGGCATGACGCAGCACGACGCGCTCGTCGACGCCTGCCGCAAGCGCGCGCGTCCGGTCATCATGACCACGCTCGCGATGGGCGCGGGCATGCTGCCGATCGCGCTCGGCTTCGGCGCCGACGCCAGCTTCCGGGCACCCATGGCGATCGCCGTGATCGGCGGCCTGATCACCTCGACCCTGCTCAGCCTCGTCGTGATTCCGGCCGCCTACACCGTGCTCGACGATCTGCGCGAACGGGTGAAACATCGCGTCTCTGGCCGGCGCACGCGGCTCGAACCGGCACCGCAGCGCCACTGAGTGCCGAAGGCGCAGCCCGGGGATGGTGGCGCATCGGCGCCGCCGTCCCGATGCTCAGAGATGGCGTATCCATTCGCGCAGCAGCGCCTGTAGCGCCGGCGTCCTGGCCGCGAGATCGGTTTCGTCGCGGAACTGGACCATCGCCCGGTCCCGGGCAAGCCAGTCGAGCAAGCCCGCCGGATCGGGGATCTCGACGCCGCTAGCCGAGATCGCCGTCTTCTTCGCCCCGAAGTGCAGTATCAGACCGATGCCCTGCTTCACGCGCAGGTGCATCGTCGCGAAATAGTCCACGGTGCGAAAGCTCGGCACCTTCCATTTGATGCCTTCGGCGATCGCAGGATCAGCGCCGCGCACTGCCGATCGCAACGCGGTGGCAAGCCCCCGCACCGGATCGTGCAGTTGAGCCAGGAATGCCTCGACATCGGCTTCAGACTTTCCGTTCACCTTGCCCACCGTCATCCTCCGCACCGGTCCGGTGGCGATACTATCCAGACGAAACGCATCGCGGGGCCGGTGTCAAATCCGCCACGCGACGAACTCGCCACCTGTCCTCTGACGTCAGGCTGGCACCATGGTCGGCCCGACCGGAGCTCACGCATCGTGCAACCCGCCGAACGCATCACCACGTTCTACCAGGCTTTCCAGCGCCGCGACGGTGCGGCAATGGCTGCCTGCTATACCCCGGACGCGACATTTCGCGACCCCGCGTTCGACCTGCGTGGCGAAGACATCGGCCGCATGTGGCGCATGCTCTGCGAGCGCGGCAAGGATCTGCGTCTGGAATTCGCGAACGTGAGCGCCGACGGTGACCGTGGCAGCGCTGACTGGCAGGCCTGGTACACCTTCAGCAAGACCGGGCGCGCCGTACACAACATCATCCGTGCGCAGTTCCGCTTCCGCGATGGCCTGATCTGCGAGCACGTCGACGATTTCGATTTCTGGCGCTGGTCGCGTCAGGCGCTGGGTCCGGCGGGACTGCTGCTGGGCTGGACGCCACTGCTGCGCAACAAGGTGCGCACCGAAGCCGCGCGCGGACTCGCGGCCTTTGCGCGCGCGGGCTAGCGCCTACCCCGGCCGGCAATTCTCGAGATCGGTGCGACGTTCCAGCAGGAAATCGATGACCGCGCGCAGTGCCGGCGACAGCCGGCGCTCGGTGTAGACGAGGCTCAAGGGCGTGCTCTCGCCGATCCAGTCGGGCAGCACGCGCTGCAGGCGCCCGGCGGCCACGTCCTCGGCCACGTCCGCCCAGATGCGGTAGGCGATGCCGCGGCCGCGTATGGCCCAGCGTCGCACCATCTCCGCATCGTTGAAGGTCCAGCGCGGCACGACGTCCACGTCGACGTACCCGACGGCGCCGCACGTGAAGGTCCAGCGGTCGACCGGCCGGTGCCGGCGCATGTAGCACAGCGTGTCGTGCGCGGTAAGTTCCTGCGGCGAGCAGGGCGCACCGCGACGCACCAGATAGTCGGGCGCGGCGCAGGCGACGCGCACGAGCTGGGCCAGCGGTGCGGCGATCAGACTCGAGTCGTTCAGCGCGCCGTAGCGCAGGGCAAGATCGACCGGCGCCGCATAGAAATCGGCCACGGCGTCGTCGAGCGTGACCTGGAAACGTACCTGCGGATGCCGGGCGCCGAAATCGTCGAGCCAGCCCGCGAGCCGGTTGCGACCGAAATCTGCCGGTGCGGTGATGCGGACCAGCCCCTCGAGTACCGCCCCGTCACGGTTCAGCGCGAGCCGCCCCGCGTTCAGCGCGTCCAGCGCCGCACGCGCGTGGGGCAGATAACGTTCGCCTTCGGCACTCAGACGCAGACTGCGCGTCGTGCGCAGGATCAGGCGCGCGCCGAGCCCGGCCTCGAGCCGCTTCAGCGCAGCGCTCGCGACGGCCGGCGTGATGCCGAGCGCGAGCGCCGCATGGCTGAGGCGTCCGCTGTCCACGCAGGCAACGAACACGGCGATGTCGGAAACGGATTCACTCATCGGACTTCCCGTAAAGTCTGGACACGCGTCCGCAGCCTCGCATCCCTGCGCCGCGGCGTTCCTGCGGTCGCGCCACTCACCCACGTCGCTGGCATCGTCAGTCCGAACGATTCCCGGCATGCCCCGTGCGTGGCGTCCGATGGCTGCGCTGACGGACATTCTCAATTCTGCATTGATACAGAATCCCCTGCCGCGCCAATGACGTGACGATACGCCGGCGACTACCCTCGCCGGCAGCGTCGACTTCGCCAATTGCCATGAAAACCACTTCCCTCGCCCAGAACGGCACGACCTGGACCCGCGCGGCGATTCTCGCGATCGCCTGTGGTGCGCTCATAGTGACCCTGAGCATGGGCGTGCGGCAGAGCTTCGGCATGTTCCTGCAGCCGATCGGCCGGGACTTCGGCATGGGGCGCGAGTATTTCGGTTTCGCGATCGCGGTGCAGAATCTGCTGTTCGGCCTCGCCCAGCCTTTCGTCGGCGCGATCGCCGACCGCTATGGCGTGCGCCGGGTGCTGGTCGCCGGCACGCTGGTCTATGCGGCCGGCCTCGTACTGGCATCGCAGGTCCTGGTGCCCGGCGGCATCATGGCCAGCCTTGGCGTGCTGATCGGGCTGGGCCTCTCCGGCACGACCTTCGTCGTCGTGCTCACCGGCGTCGCTCGGCTCGTGCGTCCCGAGCAGCGCAGTCTCGCCTTCGGTCTCGTCACCGCGGGCGGCTCCTTCGGCCAGTTCGCCGTAGTACCTCTGGCGCAGGCATTCATCGCGAGCTGGGGATGGCGTGGTGCGATGCTGGGACTCGCCGCTCTGATTCTGCTGGTCGCCGCCGCGGCAGCCGGCATACGCCGTCCCCAGACAGTGGCCGACACGGCAGCCGACGACGACGGCGGACTCGCCCGTGCCCTCGCCCAGGCTGCCGCACACCCGCATTACTGGCTGCTCAACGCAGGCTTCTTCGTCTGCGGCTTCCACATTGCCTTCATCGCCACCCATTTCCCGGCCTATCTCGTCGACCAGGGCATCCCCGCCAGCGTCGGCGCGACCGCGCTCGCACTCGTCGGCCTGTTCAACATCGCGGGTTCGTATCTGTTCGGACTCTGGGGCGGACGCCATTCACGAACACGCCTGCTCGCCGCGCTCTACGGTGCACGTGCGCTCGCGATCGCGCTGTTCCTGATCGCGCCGCTGACTGCGTTTTCCGCGCTCGCCTTCGCGGCGGTATTCGGCTTCCTCTGGCTCGGCACCGTGCCGCTGACCAACGGCGCCGTGGCCAGTCTGTTCGGCGTGCGCTACCTGTCGACCCTGTACGGCATCGTGTTCCTGACGCATCAGGTCGGCAGCTTCATCGGCGCCTGGGCCGCGGGCCGGCTGTTCGACACGACCGGCAGCTACCAGACGATCTGGATCGCGAGCATCGTCCTGGGCGTGGCCGCCGCCGCGATCAGCTATGTCACACGCGATACGCCCGCAGCGGCGCGCGCGCTCAGGCCTGCGGCGTCGGCGTCATGACGGAACGGCCCCTGTCCTGGTCACGCGTTACCGGTATCGCGCTGGCGCTGATCCTGGCGACGTCGCTCGCCCTGCTCTGGCTGCGCTGGGGCGAAACCGTGTTCGTGCGTCAGCTCGGAGCACTCGTATGCTGAAATCCAGTGCCATCGACCCGCGTGCGCTCGCGAACGATCTGAGCGAACGCTGGTCGCCTCGCGTGATCGGCGCGCTCGACGACTACTACGTCAAGGTCGCCAAGGTCTGCGGCGAACTCGTCTGGCACAGCCATGATGATCAGGACGAACTGTTCTTCGTGCTGCAGGGTCGTCTGCGCCTGCACTTGCCCGACCGCGAGGTGGAGCTCGGCCCGGGCCAGCTGTTCGTGGTGCCCAAAGGGGTGCGGCATCTGCCGATGGCGGACGAGGAATGCCTGCTGATGCTCATCGAGCGCAAAGATACCGCGCACACGGGCGACGTGGTGAGCGAGCGGACACGCAGCATCGACGAGCAGCTGCGTAGCTGACCACGCATCGGGCAGCCAGCGTTGGCTTTGCAACGTGCGCCGCGCTGCGTCAACCTGATCGCCCGCCCTCGCCCGGACGATCCCGCCGTGGTCATTCTGCTTCTGCTGCTGGTGATTTTTTCGGCCATCGCCGCCTATGTGACGATGGTCGTCGCCCTGATGCTGCTGCTGGCACTAGGCACCACCGCAGCAACCGCAGGACTGATCATTCTCTACGGCCTCACCAGCACGCTCGGCGGTCTTGCCTTGTCGGCGGTTTCGCGGCGACTGAACGGCCCGCGCTGGAGCTGGCCGCTGGCGACGCTGTGGCTGGCACTGGCCACGGCAGCGGGACTGGGATTTGCCTGGGCAACTGTGACGATCTGACGAAGCGCGTCGCCTCGTTGCCGCTCGCGTTCTGCCGCCTGCCGCGAGCCTGCGCGAATTGCCGGGCTGATGCCCCGCAGTTCGCGGACCTGTTTGCCGATCGTTTGCCGTCCGCGCGGATTTGCGCGGTATTCCCCTTGGCACCATGGGCGAACGCGGCAGCAATGGCTATGCTTGCCCGATCCTCCGTTCCGGGTGCCGTCCATGATCCGTCATGTCATCGTGCTTGCCACGCTGCTGCTTTCCGCCCTGCCGGCGCATGCCGCCGCCGACGATCTGCGTACCGTCGCCGAACAGTCCGGATTCAAGCGCACGGGCCGCTATGCCGAGGTCGTCGACCTCTGCGCACGCTTTGCGAAAACCTGGCCCGATGCCGTGCGCTGCGACGAATTTGGCCGCACCCCCGAAGGCCGCCCGATGCTGGCCCTCGTGGTCACGAAGAGCGGCGCGCGCACGCCGGAAGCCGCGCGCGAGCAGGGCCTTCCCGTCAGCCTGTTCCAGGGCGGCATTCATGCTGGCGAGATCGACGGCAAGGACGCGGGCTTCCTGTTGCTGCGCGAACTGCTTCAGGGCAAGGCCGGCGCGGGCCTGCTCGAGAAGCAGGTCATGGTGTTCGTCCCGGTGTTCAACATCGACGGCCACGAACGCTTCGGCGCCTGGAACCGCCCGAATCAGCGCGGACCGGAGCAGATGGGCTGGCGCACCACGGCGCAGAACTACAACCTGAATCGTGACTACCTCAAGGCCGATGCCCCCGAAATGCGCGCGATGCTCGCGCTGATCGGCCGGTGGGATCCGACGGTCTACGTCGACCTGCACGTCACCGACGGCGCGAAATTCGAACACGACGTCGCGGTCATGGTGGAACCGCTGCACTCCGGAGACGATGAGCTGCGCAAGCTCGGTCGCCAGCTCCGGGACCAGACACTCGCGCGACTGACGAAACAGGGCTCGTTGCCGCTCGGCTTCTATCCGGCGTTCGTGACCGCGGACGATCCCTCATCGGGCTTCGCCGACGCCGTCGCACCACCACGTTTTTCCACGGGCTACCTGCCGCTGCGCAACCGTTTCGCCATGCTCGTCGAAACGCATTCGTGGAAGCCGTACCCGGCGCGCGTCAGGATCACCCGCAACACCATCCTCGACGTGCTGGAGATCATCGCCGAACGCGGCAGGGACTGGCGCACCGAACAGCTGACGGCAGACGAGCGCGCGGCAACGCTCGGCGGCACGCGCGTCGCGCTCGACTACCGCGCGACGGAAAAAGCGCGCGAGATCGAATTCCGCGGTTACGCCTACACGCGCACCCCGTCGGAGATCTCCGGCGCGCTGATGACGCGCTACGACGAGCGCAAGCCGCAAATCTGGAAAGTGCCGCTGCGCGACGATGTGCAACCGGCGACGCAGATCGATGCGCCGAAGGCCGGCTACCTCGTGCCTGCGGCCTGGGCCGACCGCGTGGCCGCGACGCTCGATGCACATGGTGTGACGTACCGGCGCCTGGCAGACCCGCAGACCCGTCTAGCGCTGCAGGCTTTCCGCGCGACCGCGGCACGCTTCGCCGGCGAACCCCTCGAGAGTCATCAGCGCGCGGCGCTGCAAGGCGAATGGAAAGACGAATCCCGCGATCTCGCCGCCGGGGCACTGTACGTGCCGCTCGCCCAGGCACACTCGCGCATTGCAGTTGCGCTGCTCGAGCCACAGGCGCCCGACTCGCTCGCCGCCTGGGGAGCTTTCAACATCGCGTTCGAGCAGAAGGAATACATGGAAGACTACGTGGCCGAGGACGTGGCACGCGCCCAGCTCAAGCGTGATCCGGCGCTCGCCGCGGAATTCCAGCGCAAGCTCGCGACCGATCCGGAATTCGTCAAGAATCCCGCCGCACGCCTCCAGTTCTTCGCCCGCCGGCATGCGTCCTGGGACGAGCAGTTCGATCTCTATCCGGTATTCCGCGTCGACCGCGCGCCATGAGCGAATGAACCACCACCCGGACGACTGCTGTGCCGGTGCGCGTTCGGCAGCAACGCCAGGAAGCCGTCAGCCGTGATGCGGAAACGCGTCCGCGCCCGGCTCACGCCCGGCGATCGATGAACTTGAGTCCGACGCCAGGTTCGGTCGCTATCCAGCGCGGTGCGGCAGCGTCGTCGCCGAGTTTCTGACGCAATTTCCCGACCAGAATGCGCAGATAGTGCGTGTCCTCCTGGTGCGTCGGTCCCCAGAGCTCACGCAGCAACTGCGGCTGCGTGACGACCCGGCCCGCATTCTGCAGCATCAGCGCGAGCAGGGCGTATTCCTTGCGCGTGAGCGCGACAGATTCGCCCCCCACGCGCAGTTCACGCCGCGCGAGATCGATGCGCACGTGGCCATCGTCATAAACGGGCGCCGCGCCAGGTGGCGCCGCGTGCCAACGCAGCAGCGTGCGCACACGCGCCATCAGCTCCTGCACGCCGAATGGTTTGGTCACGTAGTCGTTGGCGCCGCCGTCCAATGCCTTCACCTTTTCCGCTTCGGCGGATCGCACGGTCAGCATGATCACGGGAACCTGCGACCACTGCCGCAATTCACGCAGTACCTCGTGACCGTCGCAATCTGGCAGGCCGGCATCCATGATGACCACGTCGGCACCGTGCGCGGCCAGCGCAGCGAGCCCGGCTTCACCGTTCGCGGCGGTTTCCACGCGGTACCCCTGCGCGCGCAGGCTGATGTCGAGGAAGCGGCGGATCTGCGGCTCGTCGTCGATCACGAGCACACGCGCCGTCTGGCCGGTGTCAGTTGCAGCGGGATCACTCATGCACGGCACCTCCGGATGCGGCAGGGAAATCGGGATGCCCACTGCGGCCGTGTCGGGGCGGCGCACGGCGGGCGCTACCGTAGCTGGTATTTCCAGTTGCGCGGCTTGCCCTGGGCCAGCCACTCCAGTGTCTGGGCAAGGCGTTTCGCACGCGTCTGCGCACGCCTGGCCTCGCTGATCCACGCGATGTAGCCGCGTCGGTGCGATGGGCTGAGCGCGTCGAAGACGGCGGCGGCCCGAAGGTCGTTTTCGAGCGCGGCAGCGAGATCGGCGGGAACCTCGGCCGCCAGCCTGGGTTTTACGTCACGGGCCGGGCGCCGGGACTGCGTGCCGGACTCGTTGAGCGCCATCGCCTTGCGGATGTAGCCGGCCAGCCATTGCCTGCTAGGCGCCTCGTCGAGCGTCGTGACGCGGCCGAACTGCCCCATCGCTTCGCCCCGGCGCACATCGTCGACGAGCAACGCGCCCTTCCAGAAACCAACGGCGCAATGCTTCTTGAACGCCGCCATGCTGCAGAGCATGCCCCGGTAGAGGAAGTGTGGCGAACCCCACTTGATCGACTCCTCGACCTGGGGACAGTGCTCGTGGACCGTATCGCGCAGGTATATCAGGATCGGCCGGGCGAATTCGGCCGATCGGGCGATGTACGCGTCGACACGCGGGTCGCGGCTGCCCATGACGGCGTCAGGTCAGCAGGTCCTGGTGTTCCGGATTGCGTTCGAACCAGACCCGGGCGTAGGAGCAGAGCGGCTCGATCTTCCACCCTGCCCCGCGCGCGGCGTCGACGGCCGCCCGGGTCAGGCTCGCCGCGATGCCGCGCCCGCCGACCTCCGACGGAACGCGGGTATGGACGATACTCATGCGGCCGCCTGTCAGCCGATAGTCGAGCACACAGCGATGACCGTCGATGACCGCGTGAAATCGCCGCGCGGTACGGTTGTGTTCAATGACGGGTCCCATCCGGTCCTCCAGGCGAGCGTGCAGAACCTACACTGCCGTCGCGCGCCCCACAATGCTGCCGGCGGCATTGAGCCCCGGCCTGCTCGCCCTCAGTTCTGGCCGGTGAAATATCCCCCGCGCCCCGAGAGCACGTCCGCTGCACATACCTCGCCGCTACACTCGAACCCATGTCCGTACCCGCCTGCCCGCCACCCAACCTGACCGCGTCCCCCTGGCGCCGCATGGCCGAACAGGCCTTCAGCCGCGCCGCGGGCGCACCGCTGATCGGCGGCAACGCGGTGGACCTGCTCATCGACGCGGCCGCGCATTTCGACGAATGGGAACGCCGCATCCTCGCCGCACAACATTATATTTTTTTAGAAAATTACATAATTCGCAACGACGCGATCGGCAGGCGTCTGCGCGACGCGCTTGCCACGCGTGCGGGAGCCGGGATCCGCGTCTGCGTCGTACGGGACTGGCTGGGCTGCTTCGGTACCGACGGCAGCAGCTTCTGGAAGCCGCTGCTCGACGCCGGCGGCGAGGTCCGCTCATACAATCCACCGCGCTTTTCGAGCCCGCTGGGCTGGATCAGCCGCGATCATCGCAAGCTGCTCGTCGTCGACGCCGATTACGCCTGCATCAGCGGCGTCTGCGTGTCGCAGAAATGGCTGGGCGACCCCGGCAGGCAGGTGCCGCCGTGGCGTGACACGGGGGTGAGCCTGCGCGGCCCGGCCGTGGCCGAGCTCGCGCACGTGTTCGCCGACATCTGGAGCCAGCTCGGTACGCCGCTGCCAACCGGGCTGCTGCAGCCTCCGGCGGCCGAGACAGGCACGGTCCACGTGCGCGTGATCGCGACGCAGCCGAGCACGGCCGGACTGTTCCGGCTAGACCAGCTCATCGCGGCCATGGCTCGCGAGCGTCTGTGGCTGGCCGATGCCTATTTCGTCGGCCTGCCGCCCTATGTGCAGTCGCTCGCGGCCGCCGCCCGCGACGGTGTCGATGTTCGCCTGCTGGTACCGGGAACCAGCGACATTCCGGCGGTCGCCCGCATGTCGCAGTCGGGCTATCGGCCGCTGCTCGAGGCCGGCGTGCGCGTCTTTGAATGGAACGGTTCGATGATGCACGCGAAGACCGCCGTCGCCGATGCACGTTGGGCTCGGGTCGGTTCGAGCAACCTCAACATCGCGAGCTGGATCGGGAACTGCGAGATCGATCTCGCCGTCGAGGACCTCGATTTCGCCGCCCGCATGGAGCGCCAGTACCTCGCCGACCTCGACAACGCGACCGAGATCGTGCTGAAGCGGCGCAAGACACGGAAGAGCGGACGCCACAGGCGAGCGCAGGGTGGCAGCTCCAGCCGGGCAGCCGCCGGCGTCATGCGCCTGGCCCACAGCGTCGGCTCGGCACTCGGCAACCAGCGCGTGCTCGGCCCCGCCGAGGCGGGCGCCCTGCCCTGGTTCGCCGCGAGCCTGATCGTGCTTGCCGTACTCGGCATCCGCTGGCCCTGGCTGCTGGCCTGGCCGCTCAGTGCCGCGGCCGGTCTGCTGGGACTGAGCCTGCTGACCCGCTATCTGCAAACCCGACGACGCCCGGCCAAGCCGCCACCGCGTCAGGACGAACGCGAGGAATCCGCCCCGGCTCCGTGACGATTGCCAGCCGCACATGCCGCCCTGCGAAATCCCGCGTTGACGGGAACCCGCTTGTTTAAAGGGACGGCCCGAGGCCCGAACTGCGAGCATCCTGCGGTACTGCCGGCACGAGCTGCCGCCATACGGAACCTGACCGCGTACGCCACCCGGTTGTTGACAGCACCTGCGGCGGACCATCGTGCAGACCGTCCAGGCAAGGAGTCTGCGCAGCAGGAGAAGCGCCCCACCTTCTCGTCAAGCAATGACCAACTGTGGGCCTCCTGCGCCTGATTCAGAGGATTTTCCCACCGAACATGTGTTCAAACCGACTCTACGCGAGAGATGGTTCCTTCTGCCGCGCAGACTTCTAGAGAACGGTGCCGGCGAAATCGAACTCGAAATCGCGCAGCCAGTCGCAGACCGCGGCGCCGTTGGCATAGTGGGCGCCGCTGCGCAGCAGCTCACCGATGTCGGCCATGTCGTCGACGCCGCTGGCGACGACGATCTTGCCGAGCCCGCGCACCGCCGCGAAGCGGTTCGCGAGCGCCGCCCAGGGCGAGCCGCTGCCCGTGGCCGGCGGCGCAGGGCGCTCGAACCGCACGACGCTGAAAGCCGCATGGTGCAGCCAGCGCTGGGCGCGCTCCGAATCGTCGTTCGCGCGCAGGCAGAAGCGCGCGCCGACGCGCTGCAAGGTCTCGATCACAGCATCCCCGGGCTGCTGTTCGATGAGATCGGCGATGTCGAATTCGAGTGCGATCGCTGCCGCCGGCACGTCATGCGCGCGCAGTTCGGTCGCGAGCCACGGTGCGAACGCGAGATCGAGCAGCGACTCCGCCGTGATCGGCAGGAACACGCGCAGCTCGCCATGCGGCGCCCTGCTGGTGTGGATCTGGCGCAGCGCGAGACGGATCAGGCGCCGGTCTGCCTGGGTCGCAAGCCCCAGCGCACGGGCGAGCGGCAGGTACTCCGATGGCTCGATCAGGATGCTCTGGGAACTGCGCGGGGGCTTGAGCTGCATCCGCGCGAGGTATTGCCCACTGAGATTGCCGGCCAGAGGCGCGAACGGCTGGTAGGTCAGCGGCGAATTGCCGAGATCGGCTGCGGAACGCAGGATGGCGCGGACCAGCCGCACCCGGGGATCTTCGCTCGCCGCATTGGGATCGCGCAGATCCAGCGCGACGTCGTTGCCGCCGGATGCCTGCACGGTCAGCGCCTGCTGGCGCACACGGCGGATCAGGCTCTCGACGCGGTCGGCGGGTCCGCTCACGCGCAGGGCGGACAGTGTGAAATTCAGCCGCAGCGGATCGTCACCCGAAAGCCAAGGCCGCGCAGCCAGGCGACCGCGTCCCTGTTCCAGGGCCTGACGCAGGGTCAGCTCGTCGTCGCGCTGGGCCAATGCGAGGAATACGTACTCGCCGTAGGCACAGATCGGTCGTGCGAACGGCAGTTCCGCCGCGATCGCCGTGGCGAGCTGCTGGCCCAGCGTGCCGCCCGCCACGAAACCGATGCGTTCGCGTACGTTCTCGACATCGTCGACCGCGACGTAGACCAGCGCGGTGCAGGCGTCACCGCCGCTTTCGGCCAGCAGCTGCAGTTCTTGCAGGAACACGTCGCGCCCCGACAGCGTGCCGCGCCGCTCGCCGCGGGCGGAGCCGGTCGTCGCGCTCAGCGTGCGTGCGCGTCGCACCCGGCTCTCCACCGTCATCAGCAGATGCCGCGGCTTGACCGGCTTGGTAAGGAAATCGTCGCCGCCCATCGAGATGGCGTCGAAGCGCCGGTCGAGGTCCTGCTCGCCCGACAGGAACACGACCGGCAGGAACGCGCAGCCGGGCTCGGCGCGCAGGGTCTGAGCGACCTCGATGCCGTTGCCGTCAGGCAGATAGAAATCGAGCAGCACCAGATCCGGATGGAACTCGCGCACAGCACCGATGACGCTCGCCGCGTCGGCACAGACGCGCGTCGTGATGCCGCGATGATGCAATACCGACTCGCAGAACTTCGCCTGCGGCGGATCGTCCTCGACGACGAGCACGCGGTAGCCGAGGCTGCGCCGCTGCTCGAGCATTTCCTCGATGCGCGCAAGGATCACGACCGGATCGCGACTGGAGACGACCGCGTCCGCACCGGCACGCTGGGCAAACAGCACACGCGCCGGATCGGCCACCTCCGCCAGCACGATGCAGACCGGCGGATCACGCTGCGTGTCGCGCGCGCGCGCGACGGTTTCAAGCAACGCGTGCAGCTGCGGCACGAACTCGTCGTCGACCAGCAGTACGTCGGGCGGACTCTCGGTCATCGCGAGATTCAGCGGTGCAAAGGCATCGAACGGCCGCACCAGAAACCGCTGTGCTCCCAGTGTCGGGGCAAGTGTGTCGATGGCGCGGCCGGCACCGGCCAGATAGTGAACCTGCCCGCGCACGTTGCTGGCCACCGCACGCTTGGGCGTGCGTGGCGCGGGTCGGGGCGCTTCGGAGTGGCCGAGGCCGTCGACCAGGCCCGCCAGCGCCTGGCGCTGCACCGTGCTCGGCACGGCACCGGTTTCCACGAAGGAACACAGGAACACGATGAGTTCGAGCGTCGGCGTGGCGATGTCGCCGATATCCTGGGCTTCGGCTTCGGCGTTGATCCGTTCGAGCTCTTCATGCAGCAGGCCGGCCTTCACGCCGTCCCAGCCATCGCCGAGACTGCTGCGCCAGTCATTCACGAACGCATCGAGGCGCTGTCGCAACGCGCGCTCGGCGGCCGGGTTGCGGCGCGACGCCGCAGCATCCGTTCGGGTTACGGCCATGTTCGTCGTCATGCCCCTGAGCAATGGTTGAACAGGTCAATGGGTCATCGCGCGCCAAAAAATCCCGACTGCGCGACGCCTGCACTATAGCGAATGGAAGCGTACGTCTCCGCATGCGC
Organism: Rhodanobacteraceae bacterium; assembly: GCA_045864815.1. Taxonomy (GTDB): domain Bacteria; phylum Pseudomonadota; class Gammaproteobacteria; order Xanthomonadales; family Rhodanobacteraceae; genus Tahibacter. The sequence goes on from BTVG01000016.1 coordinate 25,915, forward strand.
TTCGGCCATGGGCCAAGCTGAACGCTTTCACGTTTGCCGCGCTCCGTGCACACGCCTACACTGCCGGCCCGCCTGGCATTGCCGCCGGCCAGTTCTGCTCCACCGATGTCCGAAGACCGCATCGCCTATGCCAGCGGCCGCGAGGTGCTGACCCCGTCGCAGTTGACGCGGCGCGCTCGCGACCTGCTCGAAGACTCGTTCGGCCTGGTCTGGCTCGAAGGTGAAATCTCGAACTTTGCCCGGCCAGCCTCCGGCCATCTGTATTTCAGCCTCAAGGACGGCGGCGCACAGGTGCGCTGCGCGATGTTCAAGCCCAAGAGCGCACTGCTGCGCTTCCGCCCCGCCGACGGCATGCAGGTGCTGGCCCGGGCGCGCGTCAGCCTGTACGAGGCGCGCGGCGAATTCCAGCTCATCGTCGAACATCTCGAAGAGGCCGGCGAAGGCGTGCTGCGGCGCGAGTTCGAGCGCCTCAAGGCGCTGCTCGCGGCCGAGGGGCTGTTCGCCAGCGAACGCAAGCGCGCCTTGCCCCGCTTTCCGCGGTACGTCGCGGTCGTCACCTCCGCCACCGGCGCCGCCGTGCGTGACGTGCTCAGCGTACTCGCACGGCGCTATCCGCTGCTCACGGTCGATGTCGTCCCCGTACCCGTGCAGGGCAAGGACGCGCCACCGGCCATTGTCACCGCACTGCGCCGCCTGGCTGCCGCCGCGCGCCACGATCTCGTGCTGCTGACGCGCGGCGGCGGCTCGATCGAGGATCTCTGGGCGTTCAACGACGAAGCCGTCGCCCGCGCCATTCATGCGAGTCCGCTGCCGGTGATCGCGGCGATCGGTCACGAGACCGATTTCACGATCGCGGACTTCGTCGCAGACCTGCGCGCCCCGACCCCGTCGGCCGCGGCCGAGCTGCTCGCGCCCGATGCCGGTGAGCTGCGACGCCAGCTGCTGCAGCGCTCGCAACGGCTTCGCCTGTTGCTGCAGCGATGCCTGCAGCAGCGCCAGCAGACGCTGGATCGCCTCTACGCACAGTTGCAGGCGCGCAGCCCCCGGCAGCGGCTGCAGCTCGGCCGCGGCAGGCTCGCCGCGCTGCAGCTGCGCCTGCGCCACGCGCTGCTGCAGGTACGGCAACAGGGCCGCGAACACGTAGCCACACTCGAAGCCCGGCTCTGGCGCCAGGCACCGCAGCAACGCCTGCAGCGGGCACGGTCCGCGCTAGCGCACCAGCGCGAACTGCTCCAGCATCGCCTGCGCGCCGGCCTCGACACGCGCCGGGCCCGCCTGGCTGCGGTCGCCCGCGCACTGCATGCGGTCAGCCCGCTGGCCGTGCTGTCGCGCGGCTACGCGCTGCTGCAGGATGCCCGGGACGGTCGCGTGATCCGCTCGCCGACGGACACACGCCCCGGCGCGCTGCTGCGCGCGCGGCTCGCCGAGGGCGAGCTGCACGTCCGCGTCGAGTGACGCGGCACGCACGAGCCTGACCGGTTCCCGCCACCGGCCGTACGCGTTACGCTGCCGGGCATCGCAGCGGCGACGGAGGAGCGGTCATGAAGGCGTCCGACCTGTTCGTGAAAGCGCTCGAAGCCGAACGTGTCGAATATGTGTTCGGCATTCCCGGTGAGGAAAATCTCGACCTGCTCGAATCGCTGCGGACCTCGTCGATCCGCCTGATACTGACCCGGCACGAGCAGGCCGCCGGCTTCATGGCGGCAACTTACGGCCGCCTGACCGGTCTCGCCGGCGTCTGCCTCGCGACATTGGGTCCTGGCGCGACGAACTTCGTCACATCCGCCGCCTACGCCCAGCTCGGCGGCATGCCGATGCTGATGCTGACCGGCCAGAAACCGGTGAAACTGTCCAAACAGGGACATTTCCAGATCGTCGACGTGGTCGGCATGCTCAAGCCGCTCACGAAATACACGCGCCAGATCGTATCGGCTGACAACATTCCGGCGCGCGTGCGCGAGAGTTTCCGTCAGGCCGAGGACGAACGTCCCGGCGCGGCGCATCTGGAACTTCCCGAGGATATCGCCCGCGACGAAACCGACGCGATCCTGATTCCGCCGAGCTATCACCGGCGCCCCATCGCCGACGAGAAAGCGGTCGCGCATGCGGCCGCGGCGATTCGCGAGGCGACGCGTCCGCTGCTCATGATCGGCGCCGGCGCAAACCGCAAGACCTGCTCGCGAATGCTGCGCGCGTTCGTCGACCACACCGGCATTCCCTTCTTCACCACGCAAATGGGCAAGGGCGTCATCGACGAGGACCATCCGCTCTGGCTCGGCAACGCCGCGCTCAGCGACGGCGACTTCGTGCACCGGGCGATCGAACGCGCCGACTGCATCGTGAATTGCGGGCACGACGTCATCGAGAAGCCGCCGTTCTTCATGCGGCGCGGACTGCGCACGGTGATCCACGTGAACTTCTCGGGCGCGGAAGTCGATACGGTCTATTTCCCGCAGATCGAACTGATCGGCGACGTGGCCAATTCAATCTGGCAACTGAAAGAAGCGCTGCAGCCACAACCGCACTGGGATTTCGGCTGGTTCGACACGGTGCGCCGGCATCTCGAGCAGCATCTGCGCCAGGGCGCCGACGACACGCGCTTTCCGATGCATCCGGTGCGCCTCGTCGCCGATGTGCGCCAGGTCATGCCCGACGACGGCATCCTTTGCCTCGACAACGGCATGTACAAGCTGTGGTTCGCGCGCTACTACCGCTCGCGCCGCCCCAACACCGTACTGCTGGACAATGCGCTCGCCACCATGGGCGCAGGGCTGCCGTCGGCGATCGCGGCGAAGATCGTGCACCCGGCGCGCAAGGTCGTCGCCGTCGCCGGGGACGGTGGATTCCTCATGAACTCACAGGAGCTCGAAACTGCCGTGCGGCTGGGCCTGGATCTCACCGTGCTGCTGCTGCGCGACGATGCCTACGGCATGATCAAGTGGAAACAGGCACACATGGATTTTCCGAACTTCGGCATGGACATGGAAAATCCGGATTTCGTGCGTTACGCCGAATCCTATGGCGCCCAGGGCCACCGGCCGCGCGATGCGGCCGAGTTCGCGCCATTGCTCGCACGCTGCCTCGACACACCGGGCGTGCACCTGATCGATGTACCGATCGACTATTCCGACAACGACCGCGTGCTCAATCGCGAGATACGCGAACTGAGCCGGGCGATCTGACCAGCAAACCTTCCCTTCGGAACTCCCCCTTCCCTCGCTGAGGACAACCGGGTGGGTGCTGGATCTGGTCGCGGCGGCTGCGAGCGGTAGCGCCCGGGCCGCGGCGAACCCCATCACCCCCCATCCCCTCCCCGTGAAGAGGAGGGTTTCAAGCCAACAAGGAGAGAACGCGATGCTCGCCGACACTTACCCCTACTACCTCGCGAATCGGCCCGTCGCGGCCAACACGGATCTCCCGGTCACCGACAAGTTCACCGGCGCAGTTGCCACCCGGGTGGCGCTCGCCGATGCAGCCGCGATCGACGCGGCGATCGCGGCTGCGGTGGCGGCGCAGGAGCCGCTGAGGAATTTCGCGCCATACCAGCGCCAGGCCGTGCTCGAACATTGCATCACGCGCTTTCGCGCGCGGGCCGAGGAAATGGCCGTCGCGCTTTGCATCGAAGCCGGCAAGCCGATCCGCGACGCGCGAGGTGAAGTCTCGCGGCTCATCGACACGTTCAAGATTGCGGCCGAGGAGTCGCTGCGCATTCCCGGCGAGGTCATCAACCTGGAGATCTCCGCGCGGGCGCGCGGCTATCGCGGTTTCTCCAGGCGCGTTCCGATCGGCCCCTGCTCATTCATCTCGCCGTTCAACTTTCCCCTCAATCTCGCCGCGCACAAGGTGGCACCGGCGATCGCGGCCGGCTGCCCGTTCGTGCTGAAGCCCGCGAGCCGCACGCCGATCGGCGCGCTCATCATCGGCGAAGTGCTGGCCGAAACCGACCTTCCCGCGGGCGCGTTCTCCATCCTGCCGGCGCACCGCGACGGTGCCGACCTGTTCACGACCGATGAGCGGTTCAAGCTGCTCTCGTTCACGGGCTCACCCGGCGTGGGCTGGGACCTGAAGGCGCGCGCCGGCAAGAAGAAAGTCGTGCTGGAACTCGGCGGTAATGCCGCCTGTATCGTCGATGCGGACCAGCGCGACCGGCTCGACTTCGTGGTCGAACGGCTGGCCTTCGGTGCTTTCTATCAATCGGGACAAAGCTGCATCAGTGTGCAGCGCATCGTGGCGCACGAGTCCATCTACGACGCGCTGCGGGAAAAGCTCGTCGCGCGGGTAAAGACCCTCAAGTGCGGCAACCCCCGCGACGAGGACACCTTCATCGGCCCCATGATCGACGTCAGGGAAGCGGAGCGTCTCGACGGCTGGATACGGCAGGCCGTGGCGGCGGGTGCGACGCTGCTGTGCGGCGGCGGTCGCGACGGCGCGATGCTGGAACCGGCCGTGCTCGAAGGCGTGGGTCCGAAACAGGCGGTGTCGTGCCAGGAGGCATTCGGTCCTGTCGTGCTGCTTCAGCGCTGGACCGATTTCGACGCGGCGCTGGCAGCGGTCAACGACAGCGATTTCGGCCTGCAGGCGGGGCTGTTCACCTACGACCTGCGCAAGACCCTGAAAGCCTGGGATGTACTCGACGTCGGCGGCGTCGTCGTCGGTGACGTGCCGAGTTTTCGTGTCGACAACATGCCCTATGGCGGCGTCAAGGATTCCGGGCTTGGTCGCGAAGGCATCCGCTACGCCATCGAGGACATGACGGAACTGCGCCTGCTCGTGGTGCGGGATGCGTGACGGAATCGGGCGAATCGGGGGGCCGTACGTGATTTCCTCGGGCCGCGTTTCCCGCACCGGAATCGCCGCGAGACCGCCGCCCTCGTGCAGCCAACCGCAACACGGCCCGGAGTTCCGCATGCGTGCCCTGCTGCTCGTCGCCTTGTCCACCGCGGGAACGCTAGCCACGGCGCAATCGCCCGTTTATCCGTTTCCGCAGCATGTGCGCCATGCGCCGGGCAGCCTGCGGCCGAACCACCGTTCGCAGGCGCAGCTCGACCAGGACGTGCGCGATGCCTATGCACGCTGGAAGGCCGCGTATCTGCGGCCAGCCGGCAGCGATGGCGGCGGCAATGCCCTGCATCGCGTGCTTTGTGACACCGACGGCAATGGCAACACGGTGTCCGAAGGCCAGGGATACGGCCTCGTCATCGTGAGCCTCATGGCCGGCCATGACCCGGAGGCGGCGACGATCGCGGCCGGGCTCGCGCGCTATGCGGCACTCCATCCCAGCGGCATCGACGGCCGTCTGATGAGCTGGAACATCTCGGCCGCCGGTCAGCCGCAGGAAGGCAATGACAGCGCGTTCGACGGCGACAACGATCTGGCCCTCGGCCTGCTGATTGCGGCGACCCAGTGGCCGGAAGCCGGCGTCGGCTTCCGCGCGCGCGCAACGACGATGCTCGCGGGGCAGGCGGCGTCGGCCCTGGGTCCGGCCTCGAAGCTGCCGCTGCTGGGCGACTGGGTCACACCGGGCGGCACGAGCTACAACCAGTACAGCGTGCGGCCCTCGGATTTCATGCCGGCGCACGCGCTGAATTTCGCCGCAGCGACCGGCGCGCCGGTCTGGTCGCAGTCCATCGTCGCGATGCGTGCGGCGGTCGAGCATCTGCAGGTCACCTATGCACCGACGACCGGCCTGGTGCCGGACTTCACCGTACGCGAAAGCGCCGGATCGGGCGAACTCGCACCCGCGCCGCCGAACTTTCTCGAAGGTCCGAACGACGGCTACTACGACTACAACGCGGGCCGCGTCCCGTGGCGGCTCGCCACGCATGCGCTGCTGCACGCCGATCCGCACAGCGCACGGCAGGCGCGGCGCATTGCACAGTGGTCGGAGGTCGCGAGCAGCGGCGTCGCGACAAATATCCGGCCAGGCTATCGGCTCGATGGCACGCCACTGGCGACGAACTACTTCACGAGCTTCTTCGCCGCCCCCATCGGTGTCGCCGCCATGACCTCGCCGACGCAGCAGAGCTGGCTCAATGCGATCTACGACAGCGTGCGCACGCGCCAGGAGGGCTACTACGAGGACAGTGTCGCGCTGCTGTCGCTGCTGGTCATGAGCGGTACCTACTGGGACCCCGTCGCTATCGACCGCGTGTTCGCCGACGGGTTGCAGCGCATCGTGCCGTAGTCGCGGGCGGGAGAACGCCGCCGTCACCGCATCCGGCCGGGCAAGCGTGACGCCTGCTCCACCGACGTGAAGCCTGACTAAGCAGCGATGCGAGGCCTTACATCGCTGCTTCGCCAGGCCTTGATCGGATCAGACCTCGTCGAGGCGCTTGTCCGATGTGCGCACAGCGGCGATATCGAGCGCCGCTGCGGCGGCGCGGTCAGCCGCCGTCGGCACGACGACGATGGTCGGCAGGATCACCGCGTCCACGGCGAGTGGCTGCGGCGTGGTGACCGGCGCGACGTGATTCTGGCCGAAGAACAGGCTGACGCCGGCGAATCCCATCGCGGCGGCACAGGCGATGGCAAACTTCGGTGGCAGCGTGGTCGAGGACATCAGGCGATAGACAGACATGGTACGGCTCCAGGGTTGCTGCACTTGCCATCACTTGGATGCGCAGCAAGGGCCGACAGTTGCGTCGATTGCGCCCAACTGATGGCAGGGTCTGCACGCTTCGGCGCATCCCCGTGCGCCGAAGCGCGACAACCGTGACGTCCGGCCAGAACTCGTGTCGCGCGTGCGTGACGCCACGCAATCAGCGCGTCGCCGGATGCCGCACCTGCCCCTCGCCGCGGACGACGTAGCGTTCTATCGTCAGGGATTCGGCGCCCATGGGTCCGTAGGCATGCAGTCGCGTGGTCGATATGCCGATCTCGGCGCCGAGACCGAGCTCACCGCCGTCGCTAAAGCGCGACGATGCGTTGATCATCACGACAGCCGAGCGCAACGCGCGCACGAATCGCTCCGCCTGCGCGGCATCGCGCGTGGCAATGACCTCGGTGTGGTCGGAACCGAACGCGCGGATGTGTGCGATGGCCTGTTCCGCGTCGTCGACCACGCGTACGGCCAGGATCAGGTCGAGAAACTCCGCGGCGTAGTCGGCGTCGCTCGCGGGCGCCATGTCGCCGACGAGTTCGCGCGAACGCGTGCAGCCACGCAACGCCACGCCGCGCTCGCGCAGCATCGCCGCAGCGCGCGGCAGCCAGCCCGGCGCTACCGTCGCATGCACCAGCAGGGTTTCCAGCGCGTTGCAGACCGCCGGACGCGTGGTCTTGCCATCGATGAGAAGATCGAGCGCGAGATCCTGGTCGGCACTGGCGTCGACATAGAGGTGACACACGCCCTTGTAATGCTTGATCACCGGCACACGGGCGTGTTCGGCGACGAAGCGGATCAGGCCCTCGCCGCCGCGCGGAATCGCCAGATCGACGATGTCGCTCAGCTGCAGTAGCTCGATCATGCTTTCGCGACGCAGATCGTCGAGCACCGCGACGGCGCCCGCATCCAGTCCGCAGTCCGCGAACGCCCGCGCGATCGATGCAGCGATCGCGTGATTGGAATGCCGGGCTTCCGAACCGCCGCGCAGAATCACGCCGTTGCCGGCCTTGATGCACAGGGCGGCGGCGTCAGCGGTCACGTTGGGTCGGGCTTCGTAGATCATCGCCACGACGCCGAGCGGGACGCGCACGCGCTCGATCACGAGACCGTTCGGCCGCTGTTCGCGGCGCGTGACGGCACCGACCGGATCCGGCAGCCCGGCGATGTGGCGTACACCGGCGACCATCGCGGCGACGCGGCTGCCGTCCAGGCGCAGGCGATCCAGCATCGCCGGCGGCGTGCCGCCTGCCGCTGCCGACGCCATGTCCTGCGCATTGGCCGCGAGAATGGCTGCCTCGTCAGCGGCAAGCGTTGCGGCCATGGTGTCGAGCAGACGGCGCCGCGCAGCGGCATCCAGTTCGGCGATCTGCTGCGCCGCGACGCGGCATGCCAGGGCCTGGTCACGTACGCTGCGCGTCATGCGTTCGCTCCGCTCACGGCGACGAGATCGTCCCGATGGACCACGGTTTCGCCATAGCTGTAGCCCAGCACGGCGTCGATCTCAACAGAACGGTGTCCGGCGATGCGCCGCACTTCGTTCGCGGCATATTGGCTGATACCGCGGGCGACGATGCGCGGCTCACCCTCGTGCAGGGTTTCGATTTCCACCATGTCGCCGCGGGTGAACTCACCGCTGACCGCCGAAATGCCCCCGGGCAGCAGCGAAGCTCCGCCGCCGAGCAACGCCCGTGCGGCACCCGCGTCGATACGCAACCGGCCGGCAGCCAGCGGCGCGTGACGCAGCCAGTATTTGCGCGCATGCAGGCGCGTCTCCGCCGCGCGGAAGCGTGTGCCGCGCAGGCGATCGGCCGCAAGCAGACGCAGGCAGTCCGCATCGGTGCCATTGAACAGCACCGTCGGAATGCCCGCGGCAGCGGCTTTCGTTGCGGCTTCGAGCTTGGTGCGCATGCCGCCGGTGCCCGCCTCGCTGCCGGCACCGCCGGCCATCGCCAGCACCTCGCGCGTGACCGATCCCACATCGGCAACTGGTTCGGCGGCTGGATCGCTGCGCGGGTTAGCCGAATACAGCCCATCGATGTCGCTGGCGATGAGCAGCAGGTCGGCATCGACCAGCGCCGCGACGATCGCAGCGAGATTGTCGTTGTCCCCCAGCTTCAACTCATCGACGGCGACCGTATCGTTCTCGTTCACCACCGGCAGCGCGCCAAGGCTCAGCAGTTCGCGCAAGGTGGCACGTGCGTTGAGGTAGCGGCGCCGGTTGCGCAAGTCGTCGTGCGTCAGCAACACCTGCGCGACGCAGCGGTCGAAAAATCGCTGCCACAGGGCGACAACCGTGGTCTGGCCGATCGCGGCGAGTGCCTGGCGCGCGGCCAATCCCTGCGCAGCTGCCGGCTGCGCGCGCACCAGCGCTCGCCCCGCCGCGACGGCGCCGGAGGACACGAGCACGATCTCGCGCCCGGCGCGGTGACTCGCCGCGATGAATTCCGCGAGGCCTAGCGCATGGCGCGTGCTGAGTCCGCCGTCGTTGGCGGCGAGCAGGCTGCTGCCGACCTTGAGGACGGCACGCCGCCAGTGCGGCAACGCCTGTTCCTCGTGACGTCGCGCACTCATGCCGACGGCGCCAGCGCCGACCAGCGCGCTTCGAGTTCCTCGAGGCGCAGAGCCGCGGCACCGCCCGGGGAAACCCGTGCCGCCAGACTCGCTTCCGCCGTGCGTCCCTGCCCCGCACTCGATGCGGTATCGGCGGCGCGCCGGTAGGCTTCACGGAAAGGCACGCCCGCTGTGGCCTGCTCGATGGCGATGTCGGTCGCATACATGGCCGGCTCGATCGCGGCCGAGAGCGCGGCGGCGTTCCAGCGCAGGGCGCGCAGCAACCCGGGCAGCAGCGCCAGTGCGGCGAGGCCGCGGCCAAAGCCGTGGATGATCGAGCCCTTGCTGAACTGAAGATCGCGCTGGTATCCCGAAGGCAACGACAGCAGTTGCTCCACTTCGCACCGTGCCGCGGCCACGGCCGAGTAGCTCGCCCGCATGAGCTCGACCACATCGGGGTTGCGCTTGTTGGGCATGATCGAAGAACCCGTCGTGTACTGGGGCGGCAATTCCACGAAGCCATACTCGCTGGTCGTGAACAGGCTCAGGTCCCAGGCGAGCCGGCGCAGGTCGAGCAGCGCCGAGGCAAGCGCGTCGAGCGCGGCCAGCTCGAACTTGCCGCGTGACAGTTGCGCGTAGATCGGCGAAACCTGCAGACGCGCGAATCCGAGACGCCGGGTCGTGAAATCGCGGTCGAGTGGCAGGTTGACGCCGTAACCGGCCGCCGTGCCTAGCGGGTTCGCATCGATGAGTGCGAGTGTGTCCTGCGCGCGGCGGGCGTCATCGATGAACGCCTCGGCAAATCCGGCGAACCACATCGCCGTCGACGACACGACCGCGCGCTGCAGATGGGTGTAACCCGGCATGGCCAGCGGATCGGCGGCGGCGCGATCGAGGCAGGCGCGCGCCGACTCGCGGCAAAGCGCGATCGTCGTGACCAGCTGAGCCTTGAGCCACAGGCGCGACGCGACCAGGACCTGATCGTTGCGGCTGCGCCCGGTGTGCACCTTGCGCCCGGTGTCGCCCAGCCGCTCCGTGAGCCGCGCCTCGATCGCCGAGTGGCCGTCCTCGAAGCGCTCGTCGAGTACGAACGCACCGCTGGCGAAGTCCACACCGACGGCGTCGAGCTCGCGCAACAATCCCTCGCACTCGCCCGCATCGAGCAAGCCTATGCGCGCGAGCCCTTCGACATGGGCCTTGCTCGCCTGCACGTCGTACGGAAACAGCTCGCGGTCCAGCACCACGTCGTCGCCAGCGAGAAAGCGCATGATGCGCGGATCGATTTCGATACCGTCCTTTTGCCAGAGCAGCCCGCTCATGCGTCGTCTCCCGACGGTATGGCGCAGAGTTCCGGCAGGCCCAGCGCCAGGTTGAGATTCTGCAGCGCCTGCGTCGCTGCGCCCTTGAGCAGGTTGTCGAGCGTGGCGACGACGACCACGCGCTTGCCACCCGGCGCGACCGCGAAGCCGCCGATTTCGCAGTGGTGGCGCCCGGCGATCCGGCTGACCCACGGCGCCTCGTCGACCAGCCGTACCAGCGCTTCGCCCGCATAGCGCTGCGTATAGCGGGCGCGGATCGCGTCGCGGGTCATGGGCTGCTGCAGCCAGAGGTTCGCCGTCAATGTGATGCCGCGGAAATGCGGCGCCACGTGCGGCATGAATTCGACCGGCATCCCCAGACGTTCGCTGACTTCCCGTTCATGGACATGACCCGTGAGCGAATACGGCATCAGGTTGTCGCGGAGCTTGTCGACGTCGTTCCGGTCCGACGGCGTGGTGCCGGCGCCGGAATAGCCCGATACGCCGAAACACACGGGAGGTGCCGCGAGCATGTCGGCCAGTGGCGCGATTGCGAGCTGCATCGCCGTCGCATAGCAACCCGGATTGCTGATGCGCTTCTGTCCGGCATAGTGCGTGCGCGTGAGCTCGGGCAGGCCGTAATACCACTGGCGGTCGAAGCGATAGTCGGCCGACAGGTCGATGACGATGCGTTCCGCTGCCACCGCATCGATGGCCGTCACATAGGGCGCCGCCTTGCCGTTCGGCAACGCGAGCACGACCGCATCCACAGGCTGCCGTGCCGTCGCCTCGGCATCCAGATTGACATAGCGCAGGGCGCCGCGAAATTCCGGCACACTTTCGGCGACTGGCTTGCCGTCCAGTTCGCGCGAAGAAACGAACGCGAGTTCGAGCCGAGGATGCCCCGCGATCAGGCGGATGAGTTCGGCGCCGGTGTGTCCCCGCGCGCCAATGATGCCGACGGTTCTGGTCATGACGCGCACCTCAAACGATCAGCGTCGCGGGACGGCTGCGGCAATGGGCCACGCAGCGCTCGATGCAGGAAAACTCGGACAGACCGTACCAGAACACTTTCCACTTCTCCTGCTTGTAGCATCCATCGGACTCGGCGTAATAGAAAGGGTTCACGACGTTGCCGTGGCGCGAACGCCAGAACAACGCAGGATTCTCCTCGCGCATGATCTGCCAGACGGCGCGGCCGAGCCCCTCGCCCTGCGCCTCGTCCAGAACGGCAAACTTGTCGAGATAGGTGAGGCCCTCCGCGACGGTCAGGATCACGGCTGCACGATAGTTTTCGCTGACGTAGACGCGCAACGGCGCGGTACGCTCGAAGTAGTCGTCGACCAGTCTGCGGCCGAAGCTCGATTCGATCAGTACACGCATGCGCGGCAGGTCGATGCCGTCCCAGGAGGTGAAGCGCAGCACCTTCTCACCGCGACGGATCAACGTGCCTGAGCCTTTGTGCGTGAACAATTCCTTCGCGAGCTCCGCCGGCCGGGTGATCGAGACCGACGAAGCAAGCGGCAGGTTCTCCAGCAAGTCGCGGATCTGTTCGATCTTCAGGCGCATGCCGCCGTTGATCCAGGGCTGCGCCATCAGGTGATCGTATTCGGTCGACAGGTTGATCGAGTCGATGACCTTGCCCTCACCGTCGAGCAGTCCGCCGGTGCCGGTCAGGAAGATGATCTTGTACGGCTGCAGCACCTGCACGAGTTCGTTCGCAGCGAAGTCCGCATTGATGTTGAGGATCTGGCCGCCAGCTGTTTCACCGAGACTGGCGATGACGGGAATCGAGCCCGCGTTGAGACTGGCTTCGATCGGTGCGAGATTCACGGACTGCACCTTGCCGACGAGGCCAAGGCGCTCCTGATCGATGAACCGCGATTCGAAAACGCCGCCGACCACCGACGTGGCGCGCACGTCGAGGGTCTGCAGTGACTCGACGAGACGCAGGTTCTCGGTCTGCATCACACGCCGCACGATCGCGAGCGATTCCGGCGACGTCACCCGCAGCCCGTCGACGGTTTGCTTGACGATACCGGCGGCGGCAAGCTGTTCGTCGAGCTGCGGTCCCGCACCGTGCACCACGATCGGTGTGAGCCCGACCTGCTGCAGGAACGCTAGCGACGAGGTGAGTGCATCGAGATCATCACGCAACACCGCCCCGCCAACCTTGACGACGGCGAAACGCTTGGCGTCGACCTGCGAAAATCGCTTGAGGTACTGGGAAATCTCCTTCGCACTCGCCATGCTCGACAGCAGGCGGACGATGGTCTGGCGAACGTCCTTATGGGCGGCCATGGGCAATGATCCGTGCGTAACTCTGAGTGACGTCCAACAGCTGGTCGAGTGCGACCCATTCGTCGGCACTGTGCGCCTGCGCGATGTCGCCGGGTCCATACACGAGGCTCGTGTAACCGGCTGCAGAAAACAACGCGGCTTCGGTCCAGAAATCCACCGCGTTGCCGATCGTCAACCCCAGCTCGTCGGCGACGTCCCGCGCGGCGAGGCGGCGTGTTTCCGCAGCGGCGGTATCGCCTGCCGGAAGCGATGCGCCGGAGAACGTCGGCTCGAATTCCGCCGGCAATGCCGGCCCCAGCGTGCGGAACGTCTCAAGCAATTCGTCGATGGCCTGGGTCGGCAACGGCCGGAAGCCGAAACGGACCTCGCAGGAGGGCGCGATCACGTTGGCCTTGATGCCGCCTTCGATACGGCCGATGTTGAAGCGCAGGCCAGTCAGTCCACCAAAGCGGTGATGCGCAAGCGATTCCACATGAGCGAGGGCGCGCTCGCCCCAGCGCAGGGCCTGATGCACGGCACTGTCGCTCGCAGCGCTCACCGCCGAAGCATGACCCGCGCGTCCGGCGAACCGCATGCGCACCGAACTGATGCCCCGATGCGCGAGCACCGCCTCGGCCCGCGTCGGCTCGGCGACGAGCACCGCGTCGAACGCGGGCTTGTCGCGCAGGAAACCCGCGATGCAACGCGCATCGTTGGCTTCCTCGTCCGAAGAAAACAGGAACGCGCAGTCGCCATCACAGGCACGCGCGGCGGCGACCATCGCGGCCGCCGCCCCCTTGATGTCGCAGGCCCCCATGCCGATGGCGCGATCGGCCGTGACCAGGAGATCGAAGGGATCGCGCGTCCAGGTCGGCGTCGCCGGGACCGTGTCGAGGTGCACGTTGATCAGGAAGCGCGGCTTGCCGCGTACGGAATACAGGCTCACCGCACCTGCGCCGAAGTCCGTGACACAGTGCCGGAATCCGGGAAGCTGGGTCTGCAGGTAGTCGAAGATGCCGCCGGTCCCGATCGCTCGTGGCGGGTTCTGTGTGTCGTAGGAGACGAGCGCCCGCAGATGCGTCACGCAGTCGTCGAGCAAAGCGTTGCCGGTGCTCACGAACGATTGACCTCGGCCCAGAGCGTGGAACTCATGCCATAGAGACGGATGAAGCCCTCGGCTTCGGCGACGCCCCAGTCGGCCGATTGCGCATAGGTCGCGCCTTTCGCGTTGAGAATGTGCGGCGACTTCACGGCCACCGCATGCACGCTGCCACCAACGGTTTCGAGCACGACTTCGCCGTTGACACAGCGCTGGCTCGACCCAAGGAACGCCTCGAGATCCGCTTTGAGCGGGTCGTGATAGAAGCCCTCGTAGACCAGTTCCACCCATCGGCGCGCCACATCGGGCTTGAATCGGTTCTGATGCCGGGACAACACCGCTTCTTCCAGCGCGCGGTGCGCCGCCAGAAGCGCAATCAGACCGGGCGCTTCGAAAATGATGCGGCCCTTGAGGCCAATCGTCGTGTCGCCGGTATAGATGCCGCGGCCGACACCATAGGGCGCGAGCGCCGCGTTGAGTCGCGCCAGAAGGACGTGCCCGGCTGTCCGCTCGCCGTCGAGCGACACCGCCTCACCGTGCTCGAAACCGATTCGCAGACGCAGCGCCTGGGCGGGCCATTCCGCACGCGGCGCACACCAACCGCGCGCGCCCTCCCCCGGCACCTCCCAGCGATCGATTTCACCGCCGGACATGGTCAGGCCGAGCAGGTTTTCATTGATCGTGTAGCTTTTCTGCTTGGCGCGTACGCCGAAGCCGCGGTCTTCGAGATACTGCTGCTCGTATGCCCGGACTTCCTTGTGGTCGCGCTGGATCTCACGGATCGGCGCGAGGATCTCATAGTCGCCGAGCGCCTTGACTGCGAGGTCGAAGCGCACTTGGTCATTGCCCATGCCCGTGCAGCCATGCGCGACGCGGCGCGTGCCGAGTTCGGCACAGCGGCGCAGCGCCGCTTCCACGATCAGATAGCGGTCCGATACGAGCAGAGGGTATTGCCCCTGATAGCCTTCGCCTGCCCAGATGAACGGCCTGACGAAGCCTGACCAGATTGCGGGGCCACCATCTACGGTGACGTGCGTCGCCGCCCCGAGTTCTGCGGCGCGCGCCTCGATGTAGGCGCGCTCTCCGGCGTCGACGCCGCCAGTATCGGCAAAAACGGTATGAACTGCATAGCCGCGCTCCTGCAGGTACGGGATGCAGAAGCTCGTGTCGAGGCCGCCGGAGAACGCGAGCACGACATCTTTCCCGGAAGGATTGTTCGTATCGGACATGGGTTTATCCTGAGAAGGAAACTGATGAAGGCTCAGCGGGACTGCGCCAGCAAGGCGGACATGACAGCCTTCTGCACGTGCAGGCGATTCTCGGCTTCGTCGATCGCAATGCAGGCCTTCGAGTCCATGACCGCGTCCGTCGCCTTGACGTTGCGGCGCAGCGGCAGGCAGTGGCTGAACACACCGTCGTTGGTCAGCGCCATCTTGGCTTCGTCGACAATGAAGTGACGATGCGCCTCGCGGATCGGCTTTTCCTGCTCCCAGCGACCGAAGTACGGCAACGCACCCCAGCTCTTGGCATAGACCACATCGGCGCCGCAATAGCTCGCTTCGACGTCATGACTGACCGCGAGCGAACCGCCGCTCTCGACGGCATTCTGCCGTGCGAGTTCCATGTAGCGCGCGTCGAGCACATAGTCCGGAGTCGGGCACAGCAGAGTCACGTCCATGCCGAATCGCGTAGCGATCAGGAGTGCCGAATTGGCCACGGCCGTATTCAACGGCTTGGGATGATAGGTCCAGGTCAGCACGTACTTCCTGCGATCGAGCGAACCGAAGTGCTGCTGCAGCGCGAGGATATGGGCCAGCTCCTGGCACGGGTGCGTGATGGTCTCGAGGTTGATCACCGGCACCGTCGCATACTGCGCGAACGCCTTCAGCACCCGATCCTCGCGATCGACTTCCCAATGCTGGAATTTCGGAAACGCTCGCACGCCGATGAGGTCGACGTAACGCGACAGTACACGCGCGACTTCGGCAATGTGTTCCTCAGTGTCACCTTCCATGACGGCACCCGGCTCGAACTCGATGGGCCAGGCGGCCTTGCCCGGCTCCAGCACGACGGCATGACCACCCAGCTGGAACGCCCCGAGCTCGAAACTCGTGCGCGTGCGCATCGATGGATTGAAAAACAGCAACGCGATTGACTTTCCGGCCATTTGCTGGCCGATGCGGCTCTGCTTGAAACGGGCGGCCTGCTCGAGCAGCGCGTCCAGTTCGGCGCGCGACCAGTCGTTGGTGTTCAGAAAATGGCGCGGAGTCATCGAAATCCTCGGAGGGTGGCGGGGTGCCTTGCGTCCGGGTTCGGTGATCGAACAAAGAAAAACCCGGCTCAAGGGCCGGGTTTTTCGTCGAAACACATGAAATCTGTGCGACAGCCTACCCGGCGGTATTCGGCGGGAACGGTCGACGCGCGCGCGAGGTCATGCCAGCAGCCATGCGGGCGCTGGTCAGGATATCGGCGTCGGAAGGAATCGGGGCCATGGACAAGGTCAGGAGAACGGCGCGCCGATCATGCACGGAAGATTTGCGCGGCGCAACAACAGATCGGCATAAGCAGATGAACGCCCTAGCCACCCGCCGAGCGGCGGAAGCGCAAGCCGGCTACGGAATCTGCAACGGGTAGCTCAATCTGCCGGACTGACAGAGACACGGACGCGTATGCGTTCGCCGGGGTCATAGCTCAGCCGCGACATATAGGTTTCGCCGCGATAGCGGTACTCGACATCATACCCGTTGATGCGTCGTTCCTCGTACCCGCCGTCGACTTCCCGGCAGTGGCGTTCGCTGGTGACATAGGTATGGTCGTCCCGCCGGGCAGCGCTGTTGGCGATCGCTCCGCCGGCCACGGCGCCGGCTATCGTGGCGGCTTTGCGGCCGTCGCCCTTGCCGACCTGATTGCCGAGCGCCCCGCCAATGATCGCGCCCAGCACCGTCGCGCCGGCATTGTTGCCTCGCCGGTCCTCGCGGCGCGCCACATCGGTGTCGTAGCACTCCCGCTCCGGCCGGCTCACACGCTCGTAGGTATAGATGGGATCTACGCGGACCACGTCGGCCCACGCGAAGTGAACCCCCTCGTCAGCGTAGTCATTGCGGTCGCTCTGGGCATGACCAAACGACGGGAAGGACAGCAGCACGACAGCACACCACGGCAAAGCCCGACCTGACATTACGCATCTCCGGTAAAGCTGGCGAAACGCGCGGACCGGGATTTCCAGCCCCGGACATGCTGTGCCGGCGACCAGCCGGACAGGGCGCGTTTCTCCATAGACTTGATGAGAATTTAACCCGACTTGGCTGAATCGGCGATAAGGCAGACGCAGGCACGCACTCGCTTTGGTCACGCCCTGAACGAACCTGCCACCGGCCGTACGCCGCGCGGAATGACCTCGTGAGCGCGGCGCGCTGACCCGGGCCGTCTCGTTCGCCTGCTACACTTCGCCGTTCATCGAGGCGCTTCAGCATGAATCTCCGTCTTCACAACAGCCTGACCCGACGCGTCGAGGACTTCGTTCCGCAGGACCCCCGCCGCGTGACCCTGTATGCCTGCGGTCCGACCGTCTACAACTACATTCACATCGGAAACGCTCGGCCGGCCGTCGTGTTCGCACTGCTCGCGCGCCTCCTGCGTCGCCACTTTCCGGGCGTCGTGTATGCCCGCAACATCACCGACGTCGACGACAAGATCAACGAAGCCGCCCGCCAGACCGGCCAGCCGATAAGCGCCATCACCAACCGCTTTGCAGCAGCGTACCGTGAGGACATGGCGCGTCTCGGCGTCGACCCGCCCGACGTGGAACCGCACGCGACCGCCCACATTCCCCAGATCATAGCCATGTGCGAGCGGCTGATTGCCTCCGGCAATGCCTACGCGGCGGAAAATCACGTCCTGTTCGACGTGTCGAGCTATGCCGACTATGGCCATCTCTCGGGCCGTTCGCTCGATGACATGATTGCCGGCGCTCGCGTCGAAATCGCGCCGTACAAGAAGAATCCCGCCGACTTCGTGCTGTGGAAGCCGTCACCGGACGACCTGCCCGGCTGGGACAGTCCCTGGGGTCGCGGCCGACCCGGATGGCATATCGAGTGCTCGGCCATGACCGAGGCCCACCTCGGCGACACCATCGACATTCACGCGGGTGGTGTCGACCTGCAGTTTCCGCATCATGAGAACGAAGTGGCGCAGAGCACCTGCGCCCACGGCGGCAAGATCTTCGCACGCTATTGGCTGCACAATGGCATGCTGACCCTTGAAGGTCGCAAGATGTCGAAGTCGCTCGGCAATACGCTGGTCCTGCACGAACTGCTGGACCTGTATCCCGCCGAAGTACTGCGCTTCGTGCTGCTCAAGGCGCATTACCGCCAGCCGCTGGACTGGTCCGAGTCGGCCCTGCGTCAGGCACGCGCGACGCTGGATGGCTGGTACGGCGTGTTGCGCGATCTCGCAGGTGTGCCAACGGACGATCTGCCGGTGCCGGGTGAGTTCGAGGCGGCTCTGCTCGATGATCTGAATACGCCGGATGCGTTCGCGATTCTCGCCGGACTGGCCGATGCCGCCCGGCGCAGTCTCGGAACGGCCGACGCCCCACAGGCAAAGGGGCGCTTCGTGGCCGCGGCCGCACTGATCGGCCTGCTGCGTCAGGACCCGGAAACCTGGTTCAAGCAAGCACCAGCGGGGGCAGACATCGACGCCACGCGCATCGATGCGCTGATCGTCGAGCGCAACGCGGCGCGCGCCGCACGCGATTTCTCGCGTGCCGACCAGATTCGCGCAGAACTCGCCGCCATGAACATCACCATCGAAGACGGCGCGCAAGGCACGCGCTGGCGGGTAGGCACATGAACGACACGTCGGCCGCCGCTGCGGAAGCGGCGCAGGACGCGATCATCGATGAGTTCTCCTTCTTCGGCGACTGGACCGAACGGTACCAGTACCTCATCGACCTCGGCCGCAAGCTCGGCCCGTTTCCGGAAGAATGGAAGACCGAAGCGAACAAGGTCCACGGCTGCCAGTCGCAGGTGTGGCTGGTTGCGAAAGGAGACGCGCACCGCCTCGAATTCGCCGCGAGCAGCGATTCATCGATCGTGACGGGACTGATCGCGTTGCTGTTGCGTGTTTATTCGGGCCGGTCGGCCGACGCGATCGCTGCAACCGAACCACGTTTCGTCGACTCGATCGGACTTGCGAAACATCTGTCGCCGACCCGATCGAACGGCCTGGTCGCGATGCTCCAGACCATCAAGAAGCACGCACGCGACAGCCTGGAAAAGGTGTGAACGATGGCCGCAGCCGGGCTCCCACGTACGGCTGCACATTCTGACCCCGCCGAGCACCGGCAAGGCAGACGCCGGGGCGTGCCTGACTCAACGGGGCCCCGGCAGGCGCCATCGAACTCGCTGCCACTCACCCATCACAGGCATGCGAGCCTCCCGGACCAGCAGGCATACGACATCCGCAGGGATTCTCGCCATGCGGCGTAAAGGAGCAGCCCCGCCATAGCGGGGCTGCTCGCATTACTCAGTCACCCATCTGACGCTGACGGTGCTCCCAGCGCTCCTGGGCGTCGAGGCACAAGGTTGCTATGGGACGCGCTTCGAGACGCTCGAGGCCGATGTCTTCATCGGTCTCCTCGCAGTAGCCGTAGCGTCCCTCTTCGATGCGCTTGAGCGCCTTGTCGATCTTTGCGATCAGCTTGCGATAGCGGTCGCGAGTCCGAAGTTCCAGCGAGTTTTCCGTCTCGCGCGTCGCGCGCTCGGCCTCATCGCCAATGTCGCGGACTTCTTCGCGCAAGTTGTCGATGGTCTGCTTGGATTCTTCGACCAGCTGATCGCGCCACTCGCGCAACTTGTTGCGGAAGAACGCGAGGTGCATCGGGTTCATGTATTCCTCGTCCTGCGAAGGACGGTAGCCCGGCGGCAGCTCAATGTTGGTCGTGGCGGCGAGCGCATAGCGCCCCCCCTCCATCGTGATGCCGGATTCCGAGGCGGTCGGGGCGATGACGCCTTTGCGCGAGTTCTTTTTGCTTTCTTCTGTAATCACTAGCTTCGTCGATTTGCTTGAGGGGGCTGGTGTTGCGGCTGGCGCAGGCGGTGTTGCAGTAGCTGTCGCCTGAACCGGTGTCCTTGGTGCCGGAGCCGCCGGTATCGTAGGCGCCGCGTGTTTCACCTTTGCGGGCATCGCACTCGGCGCGGACGCCGGTTTCGGCTTGCTCGGCGCAGCAGCGGGCTTGCTGGCCTTTGTCACTTTCGACGCCGCTTTCGCGGCGGGCCTGGCTGCGGCTTTCGCTACAGGTTTCGCGCTGGGCTTGGCTGCAACCTTGCCCGGGGATTTCGCGGGCTTCACTGCCGGCTTCGCCGCTCGCGCGGTTTTCGCGGCAGGCTTCACGGTCTTCTTTGCGGGCACCGCCGTTTTCGCGGGCGTCTTCTTCGAAGCTGCGGCCGTTGGCTTCTTCGCCGTGGCCTTCGCAGTGCCCTTGCCCTTGGCGACGACCTTCTTTGCCGTACTACGCGTGCTTTTCGCCATTTCCGTTCACCGTTGTGGCTAGGCGGCGGCGTGTTATAGCCTAAGTCCCCAGCACCGGCAACCGCCGGAAATCTGCGCCTGCGCGCACCGCCAAGTCCTGCGCTTACCGCCTCCGTGTCCCGGCTAATACTCTATTTGCTTGGCCTGTACAAGCGGTTCCTGAGCCCCTTGTTCGGCGCACGCTGCCGCTATCATCCGAGTTGCTCGCACTATGCGCGCGTCGCTGTAGCGCGCCATGGTGCACTGCGCGGCAGCGCACTCGCGATCTGGCGCCTGCTGCGCTGCAACCCTTTCAGCGCCGGCGGCTTCGACTACGTGCCGGCGCGCTTCACGTTCCGACGCCAGAAGTCGGACCCATCCGAAGGCGATAACTCATGAAGAACTGGCTGATCCGCAATGCCGAGCTGGTCAATGAAGGCAGTCGCCGCATAGCGGACGTGCGCCTGCGCGGCGGCCGTATCGAAACCATCGCCGGCAGCCTCGATGCACGTGCCGACGAGACCGTCGTCGATGCGTCGGGGCAATGGCTGCTCCCGGGGATGATCGACGATCAGGTGCATTTCCGCGAGCCGGGCCTGGAGCACAAAGCCGATTTCGCCACCGAGTCACGCGCGGCGGTCGCCGGCGGCATCACGAGCTACATGGAGATGCCCAACTCCAAGCCGACGACGACGACACTCGATGCGCTCGAGGACAAATATGCGCGTGCCACCGCAAAATCCGCGGCGAATCACGCATTCTATCTCGGCGCGACAAACGACAATCTCGACGTGATCCGGTCGCTCGATCCGAAGGCTGCCTGCGGCATCAAGATCTTCATGGGTGCTTCGACCGGCAACATGCTCGTCGACGATCCGACCACACTCGACGCGATCTTCCGCGAAGCCCCGACCATCGTCGTGACCCACTGCGAAGACACGCCGACCATCGACGCCAACCTCGCGCGCGAACGCGAACGCTATGGCAGCGCCATCCCGGTCGAACGACACCCCTACATCCGTTCGCGCGAAGCCTGCCTGAAGTCGTCGCAGCTGGCCATCGGCCTTGCGCGGCGGCACGGTACGCGACTGCATATCCTGCATGTCACTACGGCCGAGGAGCTGGAACTGTTCCAGCCAGGGCCTTTGCCCGCCAAACGCATTACCGCCGAAACCTGCGTGCACTTCCTGCAGTTTTCCGAGCGTGACTACGCGCGCCTGGGCAACCAGATCAAATGCAATCCGGCGATCAAGGCCGAGAGTGATCGCCTCGCCATCATTCAGGCGCTGAAGGACGGCCGTATCGACGTGCTCGCCACCGATCACGCCCCACATACCCTCGAGGAAAAGGCGCTGCCTTACGAGCAGGCGCCGTCGGGCCTGCCGCTGGTGCAATTCGCCCTGCAGTGCGCGCTGGAACAGTATTTCGCCGGCACCTTGAGCCTTGAGCGCATTGTGGAAAGTGTTACGCACGCGCCAGCCGAGCTGTTCCAGGTGGCCGAGCGCGGCTACCTGCGCGAAGGCTACAAAGCCGACCTCGTGCTGGTCGATCCGAACACGCCGCACACCGTGCGCCGCGATGAAGTGCTGTCGCGCTGCGGCTGGTCGCCGTTTGAAGGCCACACGTTCCGCAGCAGCATCGCTTCGACCTGGGTCAACGGCCAGCGCGTCTGGGACGGCAGCCGCGTCGACGACACCGTCCGCGGCGAGCGACTGGCTTTCGCCCGATGAGCCTGCAGGCCAGGTCGGACGCACTGCACCGCCTCGGCGTCTGCGGCGCGGCGCTGCTCGCGTCATTGCTGTTGCCCTGCCCCGCCGCGGCCGGCAAACCCACGCCAAGGCCGGCGCAGGCGGCAACCGCCGAACGCGGCGGCGCAGCGGCACTGCCGCAACAGGTGCAGCAAGGCCAGCTCGTGGTCGCGCGCACCGACCCTCGTAGCGAGATCCGCGTCGGCGGGCGCACGATCCGCGCCGACGCCGATGGCCGATATGTCTTCGGCGTGGGACGCGATGAGCCCTCGCCGCTGAGCATCGTCATCCGCACATCGGGGGGCGGCGTCGAGCAGCACGAGCTCGAAGTCGTGCAGCGCGAGTACAAGATCGAGAAGGTCGACGGCCTTCCGCAACACACGGTCACCCCCGATCCGGAACTCGCCCGGCGTATCGCCGAGCAGCAGGCACGCGTGGCGAAGGCACGCGAACGCGACGACGCGCGCAACGACTATCTGCTCGGATTCGTAAGGCCCGCCCAGGGCCGCATCAGCGGTGTCTACGGCAGCCAGCGCATCGACAACGGCGTACCGAAGGCACCCCACTACGGCCTGGACATCGCCGTGCCCACAGGCACGCCGGTCAAGGCGCCGGCAGACGGTGTGGTGAGCTTCGCCGACAGCAGCCTGATCCTCACCGGCGGCACCGTACTGATCGACCACGGCCGTGGACTCAGCAGTTCCTTCCTGCACCTGAGCCACATCGACGTGAAGGTCGGCGACCGTGTGGAGCAAGGCGAGGTCTTCGCTGCCGCCGGTGCCACCGGACGCGCCAGTGGCCCTCACGTGCACTGGGGTTTCAACTGGTTCGACGTGCGGCTGGATCCGGCGCTGTTGCCGGAACCCGCCGCCACCCGCCCGCGTAAAGCTGACCGGCCTCGGGGCTGAGGATCGCAACGGACTTGATTGCAGGCCATGTGCAGCTCGCCCGCTACAGGCTCGGCGCCCCCTGTGCCGGGTGCGCACCCGCAAACCGTACGCGAAACCGCCTAAAGGTTCGTGCGCGCGCCTGGAAGAACTCACGCCCGTACCGGGACGCACACAAACGAAGGCCCCGCATCGCTGCGGGGCCCCCGACTTGCAACACCAGAACCCGTCCCGATCAGAAGGTCTGGTGATACCGGACGTAGTAGAACCGGCCGATGTCGAATGCGCCGTAGTACGGGGTGCTCGACGACGCGGGGTTCGAGTAGTTCAGTCCCGCCTGATGGTCGAACACATTGTTCGCACCGAGCGAGATCGTGGCCTTCCAGGGCGCCTTCCAGCGAACCTGCAGATCGTGGAACGTATTCGCACCGACGCGGTTGATGGCGCGCGTGTCCTGCGGGTTCGCGGCAATGTAGCCGGGCTGACTGCACTCATCCGGGAATGCCGTCACGCTCAGGCAGGTCTCCTTGGAGCTCGAGAAGTAGCGTGAGCCCCAGGTTGCGCCGAAATCGCCGTAGTCCCAGCTCAGCGTCGCGATCGAACGCAGGCGGAAGTTGATGCCTGCGCTGGCGGAGAACGAATTCGCCTCGCTGTGGCGCACGCCCGGGTCGTTGGTCGACTTGAACTCCAGATTGCTGACGTAGGTGTTCTGCCAGACGAGACCGAAGTTGCCCCAGTCGGTCGGCAGGCGATACGAGAGATCGAAATCGAAGCCCTCGGTTTCCACGTAGCCCGCGTTGCGGTTGCCGAAGTTCATCGTGTTGACATAGCCGAGCTCGGCGTCACGCGTGAAGCCGGTGCAGCGCGACGCAATGCCGTCGACGTAGCAGTCGTTGAGCTTCTGCGTCGGCGTGTCTGTGACGATGGTTTCCTCGATGCGAATCTTCCACCAGTCGAGGCTCATGTTGAGCCCTTCCGAGAACTCCGGACTCCAGACCACGCCAAGCGTGTTGGAGCGCGATTCCTCGGGCAGCAGGTTCGGATTCGAGCCCGAGACGAAGGCAACCGGCGACTGTGCATTGGCGACCGTGGTGGGCACGAAGCCCTGGCCCAGCTGGCGGAAGGTGTCGGCGTTCTGGATGTCCTGGGCGCAACGCGCGCGTACCGTCGGATTGTTGCGCGAGGCGCCGTAGAGCGTATCGCACGGATCGGTGTAGAACGGGAACGTCTGCGAACCGCCACCGTACAGGTCGGCGATGGTCGGTGCGCGGAAACCATCGGCGCGGGTGCCGCGGAACATGAGCTGGTCGATCGGCTTCCAGGTAAAGCCGATCTTGTTGTTCGTCGTCGAGCCGAACGTGTCGTAGTCGGAGCGACGCGAGGCCACGCTGAGACTCAGGTTCTTGGCGAAGGTGACATCGCGCAGGATAGGCACGAACACTTCCGCATAGAGTTCATCGACCTTGTAGCTGCCGTTGGTCGGACCGGCGGCGAGATTGGTCGAGGATCCGGTCTGCGCCAACGCATCCGGGATGAACTCGCCGTACTCCGAACGATGCTCGGCGCCCGCGGCGAAGGAAAGGTCACCAGCCGGCAGCGTAACGATCGGACCGGTGATATTGGCCGAGTAGATCTTGGTCTCGGTCATTCCGGTGCTGTGCTCTTCCTGGAACAGGTAGTTCTGCAGCTCCGGATTATTGGTCAGGCCGCCATCACCCGTACGGCCGAACGGCAGGAACGGATTCCAGGGCACGCACGCCGAGAAGGCAATTGGATTGCTGGCCGTGCCGCACTGCACGCGACCGCTCGCATTGAGGAAGGACGGTCCGACAGATTGCGTGACGCGCGTGAGATTGAGGTTGCCGTAGGCAGACTGATTGAGCTTGTTCTGGGTGTAGAGGTAGCTCACGTCCCAGTCGAAGGCACGATCGGCCACTTCGAACGAGCCTTCGAGGCCGAGAGTGGCGCGGAAGGTCTGCAGGCTGCTGCCGGAAACGCGCGGAATTTCCCAGGTGCGGCGCTGGAAATTGACCGCGGTCGGAGTCGCTGCGCCATGATGGCTGCCAAGCGGGTTGAAATAGCTGTCACGCGACATCGTCGTACCGGCGAACGCAGCGCTCTGGAACGGATAGCCAGCAACAGTGCGGGTGGCGTCGCGATCGCTATACATCACGTCGCCCTTGAACCGCAGCCAGTCGGCAA
Source organism: Rhodanobacteraceae bacterium (assembly GCA_045864815.1). Lineage (GTDB taxonomy): Bacteria > Pseudomonadota > Gammaproteobacteria > Xanthomonadales > Rhodanobacteraceae > Tahibacter. The sequence continues at coordinate 51,090 of BTVG01000016.1, forward strand.
TCTGGTAGTCACCAGAAACGAACAGGTTCTTGGTCTCGATCGGCGTGCGCAGATCAGTCTGCAGATTCGTGTTGCTGACGTCGCCGTCCGGCGCCGACGCGTTGGTCGGATGATAGTTGGTGATGTCGTACGGGTTGCCGCCGCGGTTCAGCACGAGATTGCCGCCCTGCGATGCAGGCCGCACCAGCACGCCCCACTGGCTGACCGTGGTCCAGCCGAGGAACGGATGATATTGGCCGCGCGGATAGCGCGAGAAATCGCGATCAGCACCGTTCACGACCTTTTCGTCGCTGTATTCCGCCACAGCGATCAGCGAGCCCCTTTCGCCGCGGTAGCCCAGGGAGGCGTCCCAGCGCTGGATGTCACCATCGCCTTCGCTGTACTGGCCCCAATAAGCATTGGCTTCCATGCCTTCGAAGTTGCTGCGCGTGATGAAGTTGATCACGCCGCCGATGGCGTCGGAACCGTAGACCGAGGACGCGCCGTCCTTGAGGATTTCGACCGACTGGATGATCGCCGTCGGAATCGTGCTGACGTCCTGAAGGCCGTTCGTGTTGATGCCCAGACGCTTGCCGTTGACCAGCACCAGGGTGCGCTGCGGTCCCAGGTTGCGCAGGTCGATGAAGGAGCCGCCCGGCGATTCGCCGGCGGTCAGCGGCTCGGCGCGGCTGATGGCCGGCGAACCCGTGGACGACACGTTCTGCAGGATATCCGCAACCGACTGGAAACCCTGACGCTGGATCTCTGCGCGGTCGATCACGAGTACAGGCTGAGCCGTCTCGAGATCGACCTTGCGTATACGCGAGCCGGTGACCTCGATGCGTTCGAGCTGAGCGGCCTCATCGGTCGACTCGGGCTGCTGGGCGAACGCCAGCGCCGGAGCCAGGCCGAGGATACCGGCACCGCCGGCGAACAACGCGTGGCGAACGGCCCACGACAACACATTGTGGCGACGTGACATTTATTAGCTCCTATTCGAAAGGTGTTCCTTGCGGCGGATCGACGATCCGGACCGCTCCCCAATTCACCCAACGACACGCACACCCTCCGGTGCCGTGCCATGCGAATGGCTCGGATCGTGGTGCAACAAAAAAGCGAATCCCCCGTACCGCGAGTATTACCGAACAGAATTGTACGAAGGCCTACGTAGTTTGCGTGAGATGCGCCTTGACCGCAACAGCACACGCCCCCGGCGCCAGCTGTTTCACCCTCAGCCGGCGCCCGACTATCGGAACTTCCCCAATTCCGCCACTTCCTGTCGCTGAGCCTGCGCGACGCTCGCGATTCTGACGCAGGCTGCTCAGTATCTACGTGAGAGATGGAAATTTGCAATGCGGCGGCGCAGCAGGGCGCCGGGAAATCCGGATTAACCGGTTAAGGGGTTCGCGGCGGATCACGCCGCGGGAGGCAGACATGTCGTCACGGAGCCGGAACGCAGACCACGACGCGTGGCCGATGCCCTGGCACACCGTGGGACTGGCGCCATTCAGACCCGAAAGCGCCAGCTGCTCATCGGCGCAGCGCAGCGAAGCTGTCCGTGCCGCCGCCGTATCCGCCGGCAACGCCCTTGGCCGCGATCGCGACCGCGTTGTGCGGATGCAGGCTTTCATAGTGCGACGCGCGGATCCAGAAATCGACGATGCGCTCGTCCGCATCGAGTGCCTGCTGGACACGCCGCGCCGCGTCCTCGCAAAACATCAGATTCTCACCGTTGAGCCGGGCGAAGGCCTGCTCGTCGGCACGCTTGACCGCGGTCTGCACCGGTGTCTTGAGTGCGCCTTCGACGCGATCGATGAGCTCCACGATCGGGAGCTCGAACCCACTGGCGAGCCGGACGCGGACTTCGGCCGAGCTGCGCTGGCTGTGCGGCGTCGCGCAGATGCCGTGTTCGCTGCCGAGCCATGCCATGACCTGATCGTAGTCCAGCGGTCGGCCGCGTGCGAAATCCTCGCCGAAGCGCTCCTGAATCAGCTGCCGCGCCAACGCCGCGGAGCACGGGCACGTGCTGGAGTACACCACTTCGCAACCGAGCTCGAGGCTGAAATGCCCACGATCCATATGCGCCGTCAGCACGATTGGATAGGCCTTCCAGCCGCTGTTGTCGCTGACCAGGGCGGGACGACGTACCAGGTAGTCAAAGGAAACACGGATCAGCGCCCGGTCGGACAGCTCGGCGTGTGAATCCAGGAAGTCCTTGAGCACCCGACGCAGCGAACACGGCGTCAATGGCTCGTTCGACAACGTCTTGTCGACGTGCAGATAGAGTCTCGACATGTGAATGCCGCGCACATCCGGGCGAGCCAGATTCACGTAGGCCGTGACCCGTGCGCCGGATTGGACGGTTCTGCCATCGGCCGTGGCGATGCTGACAGGCACTTCGATCTCGCCCATGCCGACCCACTCCAGCGCGCCTGACAGGTGCGCCTGAGCCTCGCTGGCAATATCGGGCATGGAACGAACGGTGTTATCACTGCTGCGCATCGGAAATCCTTGGAACGCGGTACTGGTCCGGGGCGCCGGCGACCACGGTCGACCAGCCGTTGCTGACAGATGAGGCCGGACCGTCCGGGGTCAATAGCTTAGCAGGCAGCGCTCAGGGGGCTCGCCGCTGCGCGCGCCAGGCGGTCCAGGCCGTGTTCCACGGCGCCCGTTCCAGTCGCGGCCAGAGCACGGCGAAAGGATCGGCACCGCCCAGCGGTCGTGCTCGCCAGCATTCACAACGCCAGCGCACACGGGCAAGCCAGGCGGCCGCCCCGGTAACGGCCGGCCCGAGTTCGGTGAGCCATGCCCCGATATCGGCCGCCTGCGCCCGAACAATGGCGTCGCGCGTACTGCCGGGGGTCGCAAGTTCGCTTCGATTCGACTGATGCCGCGCCAGCAGTTGCATGGGCACCACCGACGCCGGCACGTCCTCGGCAAAAGGCAATCGCGCGAGCTCACGGAGCAGATGTGTCGCCACGGCAATATCGGCCTGTATGCCGACGGCCGCGCCGGCAGTGCCGAGCACAGCGACACGGAGTTGCTCAATCGCCGTGAAAACCGGCGCCACGGCCCTGCGCTGTGCGTCGAAATCGCGGGCCGGCGCAGCGTCGCGGCCCTGCATGGCCATGTCGATCAGCGCGTCGAACAGCGTCGGATCGAAACGCGCGGCCGGCACCACGTCGAGACTCCGTGTCAGCGGATGACGCGCCTCGCCGGCCATGTGGCGCTCGATTTCGTCACGCCACCATTGCAGCTTGCTCGCCGCAACCGATGGCTCCGGCAAGTGGAACGTGGCCTGTGCGAGTTCGTGCGCAATGGCCTCGAACGCCAGCAGCGCCGGCGCGCGGCGCAGCAGCAACGGACCGACGATGCGGAATTCCGGATAGGCCTGTCCGAGCTTCGTCAGAAAGCTCGCGGCATCGGCATCGCTGGCGCTCACGGCGCCTCGGGCAGCAGCGCACGCTGCAGGTCGACCGCCGACAGGGCAACCCAGTCGGCCTGCCAGGCTCGCGGATCCTCGCCGTCGAGATAGCCCCAGGCCGCAGCCACCGTGACGAGCCCCGCGGCGCGTCCGGCCTCGATGTCGCGCCGGTCATCGCCCACATAGACGCAGCGCTGCGGCGCAACGCCGGCAAGTTCGCAGGCACGCAGCACCGGAGCCGGATCGGGCTTGCGCACGGCGAGGCAATCGCCGCTGACCAGCGCCGCGCTGCGCCGCGCCCAGCCGAGCCGCTCGAGCAACGGCCGCGCCAGCCAGCCGGGTTTGTTCGTGACGACGCCCCAGCGCCCGCCACGCGCCTCGATCGCGGCAATCAGGGCCTCGACACCGTCGTACGGCCGTGACAGCGCAGCGATGTCGGTCGCATAAATGTCGAGGAATCGCGGCAAGAGCTCCTCATACTGGTGGTCTTCCAGCCCCGGCAACCCGCGACGCAGCATCGCGCGCCCGCCCTTGGACACGACGTTGCGTACTGCGTCGGCATCGGGTTCTGCCCGTGCCATCTCGCGGCACAGCCGCTGCATGGCGGCCACGAGGTCCGGTGCGGAATCCACGAGCGTGCCGTCGAGATCGAACAACACCGCATCGAGATCGCGGTTCAGCAATTTCATGTGGGCTTGTGTGCGCAGACCAGATAGTTGACGGCCACCGACGACACGAGTTTCGCGCGCCGCGTGAGCGGGTTGTAGTCGAGTCCGTGCAGGTCCTCGAGTTCCATGCCGCTCGCCCGCAACGCCGCCGCCATTTCGCTCGGACGAATGAACTGGCGATAGTGATGGGTGCCGCGCGGCAGCAGCCGCAGCAGATATTCAGCGCCCACGATGCCCAGCGCGAAGGCCTGTGGCGTCCGGTTCAACGTCGACGCGAACCAACGACCTCCCGGCCGCAGCAGCCTTGCGCAGGCGTCGATGACGCTGCCCGGGTCCGGTACATGCTCGAGCATTTCCATGCAGGTGATCGCGTCGAAACTGCCGGGCTGCTCCAGCGCCAGCGCCTCCGCGCTGATCTCCCGATAATCGACGGCGACGCCGCTCTCGTAACGATGCAGGCGCGCCACGTCGAGCACGCCGGGGGCGAGATCGATGCCGGTCACCTCGGCGCCCGCCGAGGCCAGGGCTTCACTGAGCAAGCCACCGCCGCAACCGACGTCGAGCACGCGGGCGCCACGCAGGCTGGTGCGCGCGGCGACATAAGCCAGACGCACCGGGTTGAGATCATGCAGCGGCCTGGACTCGCCGTCCGGGTCCCACCAGCGGCTCGCGAGCCGGTCGAACTTGGCGGTTTCACTGCGATCGACGTTTTCACTGACTGTCATTGCCGGACTTCCTGGAAACTGGACACTGCCCTCACGAACGCAGCCGTTCGCCCCATTCACGAGCCTTCGCGCACAGGGCCGGAACGTCCATGTCGACGAGCACGCCGCCGGCGAGCTTGGCCGCGCCGGCGATCCAGACGTCGCTGACCTGCTGCCGGCCGCAGCTGTAGACAAGCTGCGACACGACGTTGAATACCGGCAGCGTTTCGAGCGCGTCCAGCCGCACGGCAGTCAGGTCGGCCGACTTTCCGGCCTCGATCGAGCCGATGCGGTCGTCCCAACCCAAGGCTCGCGCCGCATTCAGCGTGGCCGCCCGCAGGGCGAACGCAGCATCGAACGCGCTCGCATCGCCGGACACGCCCTTGGCGAGCAGCGCCGCCGTACGCATCTCACCGAACATGTCGAGATCGTTGTTGCTCGCGCAGCCGTCGGTACCGAGCGCGATATTGACCCCGGCGCGCCGCAATTCCTCGGCCGGGCAGAAACCGCTCGCAAGCTTGAGATTGGATTCGGGGCAATGCACGACCGACACGCCCGCGTTGGCACAGAGCCGGATCTCGGCCTCGTCGAGCTGCGTCATGTGCACGGCGATCAGATGGTCATTGACGAGGCCCAGTCCCTGCAGGCGCGCGAGCGGACGCACGCCGTGCTCGCGCCGCGAATCTTCCACTTCCTGCGCCGTCTCATGGACGTGGACGTGGACCGGGATGTCGAGCTGGTCCGACAGCATGCGCACGCGCTCGAAGCTCTCGTTGCTGACCGTATACGGCGCGTGCGGCGCGAACGCCGTGCCGATCAGCGGGTCACCGCGGCATTCCGCATGGACGGCCAGTGCCTTGTCGAAATACTCGTCGCGCGTGCTGGCCCAGGCGCTCGGGAACTCGATCAGCGGCAACCCGACCAGCGCCCGGAAGCCGTGGCGCCGGTAGGTGGCCGCCTGCGCATCCGGAAAAAAGTAGTTCTCGTTGCAGCAGGTCGTGCCGCCGCGCAGCATTTCCGCGATCGCGAGCGTCACGCCGTCATGGACGAATTCGACGCTCATCGCACGCGCCTCCGCCGGCCAGATGTGCTCGCGCAACCAGGTCATCAGCGGCAGATCGTCGGCGATGCCGCGCATCAGCGTCATCGGATTGTGCGTGTGCGCGTTGACGAGCCCCGGAATCAGGACGTGCTCGTCGAGCACCCGCGTCTGGCGTGGCGCATAGCGACTGCGCGCTTGTGCTATCGGTAGCAGATCCCGGATGCGCCCGCCATCGACGGCGACGGCATGCCGCTCGAGGATCACACCGTGCGGTTCGACCGGCACCACCCAGCGGGCTTCGATCAGAAGGTCGACAGCGATCGGTTCGGACGAGCTCACGCGCGGCTCCTGTACTTGTGCGATCCGCGCATCATGAGGGCGGAAATGAAAAAGGGAAACCCGCCGGAGCGGATCTCCCTTCGTCGGCACGGCGAGTTTCCGGAAGGGCTATTTCACGCGCGAGACGTATTCGCCGGTGCGCGTATCGACACGGATCTTTTCGCCTTGCGCCACGAACAGCGGCACGCGGACCACGGCACCGGTTTCGAGCTTTGCCGGCTTGCCGCCGCCACCAGAGGTGTCGCCGCGCACACCCGGATCGGTTTCGGTGATCTCCAGCTCGACGAAGTTGGGGGCTGCAACGGTCAGCGGGGCGCCGTTCCAGAGCGTCACGACGCAAGTCTCGTTGCCCTTGAGCCACTTGGCGGCATCGGCCATCGCCGCTTCCTCGGCACCGACCTGTTCGTGCGTCTCCGGGTGCATGAAATGCCAGAACTCGCCGTCGGAATAAAGGAATTCCATGTCCGTATCCATCACGTCGGCGGGTTCCAGGGAGTCGGTCGCCTTCATGGTCAATTCCACGACGCGGCCCGACTTGATGTTGCGGTAGCGCACGCGCGTGAATGCCTGGCCCTTGCCCGGCTTGACGTATTCGGTGTCGGTGATGACGCACGGCTCGTTGTTGACGATGATCTTCATGCCGTTCTTGACGTCATTCATGCCATAGCTGGCCATGGGTCACTCCTGCGGGGGAATCGCCGCCGATCTGCGGCTACAATGGTCGATTGGCCGTGAAGCCGGAAACACAAGCCCGCGATGATAACCGCTAACCGCCAGCTCGCGCAGCCTCTGCCCCCCCGCTGGCAGCAGCTCTGGCGCGAGGCGGTGACTGACCCGCACGAACTGTTGCGGCTGGTGGGCCTCGAGCGTCAGGCAGGGCAGCTGTTGCCGGGTGACGACGCGGGTTTTCCCCTGCGCGTGCCGCGCGGCTTCATTGCCCGCATGCGGGCCGGCGATCCGGCTGATCCGCTGCTGCTCCAGGTGCTGCCCCGCGCCGCCGAATCATTGCCCCAGCCCGGTTTCGTCCCGGACGCCGTCGGCGACACGGCGGCACGGTCGGCCCACGGGGTATTGCAGAAATACGCCGGTCGCGCCCTGCTGATCGCAACGGGCTCCTGTGCGGTGAATTGCCGCTACTGTTTCCGCCGCCATTTTCCGTATGCCGACGAAACCGCGGCGACGAACTGCTGGCGCGAGGCGGTGGCCGCCATAAGGGCCGACGCCGGTATCGGGGAAGTCATCCTGTCGGGTGGCGATCCGCTCTCGCTTTCCGATGCCAAGCTCGCCCAGCTCGGCCACGCACTAGTCGGAATTCCTCACGTCAGGCGCCTGCGCATTCATACGCGGCTGCCGGTCGTGCTGCCGGAACGCGTGGACACGGGCCTCACGGCGTGGCTGGCCGCGCTGCCGCTGCAGAAAGTCGTGGTCCTGCACGCCAATCACGCCAACGAGTTCGACGCGTCGGTGGATGCGGCCTGCGCCCGTCTGCACGAGGCCGGCTGCACCCTGCTGAACCAGGCTGTCCTGCTGCGCGGAATCAACGACGAGGCCGCGACGCTCGCGGGGTTGTCCGAGCGATCGTTCGCGGCCGGCGTACTGCCTTACTACCTGCACCAGCTCGATCGCGTTCTTGGCGCAGCACACTTCGAGGTCCCCGACGCGGAAGCGCTCGCCCTGCTCGAAGCCTTGCGCTGCCGGCTCCCGGGCTACCTGGTTCCGCGACTTGTCCGCGAGGTCGCCGGAGAGCCGTCGAAATCGCCGTTGTGACGCGGCGCGCAGCCCGTCAGACTCCGTGTGGAAATAATCGGACGAATCCGGTAAAAACGACGACAAGCGGTTGCTCGCACCTTCTTGCTTGCCCACTTTCAAGATTGAACCCGCCAGTTGTGGACCGGGACCGCACAGCGTTGCGGCCTGCCGGCGCCGCACTCGCCCGCCGTTCGAGGGGACATGAGTAAACAGGACAGCGTCATCAAGTTGCTGCTGATCGAGGATTCGGTCGAAGACGCCGAGCAGCAAATCAGCATCCTGCGCAATGGCGGCATTGCGGTGCGGCCCACGCGCGCGACGAACGAAGCCGAACTCGAAGACCAGATCGGCCAGCACACGCCGGATCTGATCCTCGTCAATCTCGCCGCCAAATCGTTGCGACTCGAACAGGTTGCCGAAGCCGCGAACCGCGCCGGCAAGGACATCGCCGTCGTCGGCAGCGCCGCGAGTCCGAGCGAAGACACGATCGTGGCCGCGTTCCGCAACGGTGCCCGGGCCCTCGCGCTGCGTGGACGCCCCGACCACACGCAGATGGTCGTCAAGCGCGAATTCGAAAGTCTGCTGATGCGCCGCAGCGTGCGTCGCCTCGAATCGGCGCTGCGCGAAACGGAACGCCGCTGCGACTCGCTGCTCGACTCCTCGCGCGATCCGATCGCTTACGTACACGAGGGCATGCACGTCCGCGCCAACAAGGCGTATCTAGAGATGTTCGGCTTCGACGAGTTCGAAGACATCGAAAGCATGTCGATTCTCGACATGATCGCGCCCGAGGACGCCGACGACTTCAAGTCGCTGCTGAAAAAGCTGTCCAAAGGCGAAAAGCCGCCCCAGAAGCTCAATCTCAAGGCGCAGCGCTCCGACGGGTCCACGTTCGACTCGGTCATGGAATTCGCCGAGGCGAGCTACGAAGGGGAACCGTGCCAGCAGATCATCTTCCGGCAGCAGACCAACAATCCCGAGCTCGAGAAGGAACTCGACGCGCTACGCTCGAAGGACCTCGTCACCGACCTGTTCAATCGCCAGCATCTGCTGATCGAACTCGACCGCACCGTCGCGGCTGCCGCGTCCGGCAGCATCGACCGCTGCCTGCTGCTGCTCGAACCCGACAACTTCAAGACGACGCTGGACACCATCGGCATCGGCAATGCCGATCTGCTGCTCGGCGACCTTGCCAACCTGATGCGGCGCCATCTCGCCGAATCCGACGTTGCCGCGCGCTTCGCCGACCACACATTCGCGGTGCTGCTGGTCGGTCGCGATCCGGAAAACTCGAAGCGGATTGCCGAGGTACTGCTGCGTGCGTTCAACGAGCGCATCTTCGAGGTCGGCAAGCAGTCGATCAATGTGACGATGAGCATCGGCGGCTGCCTCATCGGCGAAAAGAACGCGAACGCGCAGGCCATACTCGCCAACGCGAACATGACCCTGCGTGCGGCGCAGACCGAGGGCGGCAACCGCGTCAATGTGTTCGACCCTGCGGCGCAGGACAAGGCCGCCGAAGAGAAGCAGCGGCACTGGCTCAAGCTGGTGCAGGATGCGCTGACCAACAATGGATTCGTGCTGTTCAATCAGCCCATCATCAGCCTGCACGGCGCCGACGGCGACTTCTTCGAGATCCTGCTGCGCATGCAGGGGCCGAAAGGCGAGATCACGCCGAATTTCTTCCTGCCGATCGCCGAGCAGAACGGGCTGATGCCGCAGATCGACCGCTGGGTCATCGCCCATGCGATCAAGGCGCTCGTGGAGCGCGAGAAGAGCGGGATCAAGACCACCTACTTCATCAAGCTGACACCACAGTCGCTGGAAGACCAGACCCTGCTGCCCTGGATCGCCCAGCAACTCAAGAACTCACGCCTGCGCGGCGACGCGCTCGTGTTCGAGATGCCGGAAAGCAAGGTGGTCACGAACCTCAAGCCGGCGCGCGCGTTCGTTGCGGGCCTCAAGCAGATTCACTGTGGATTCGCGCTGGAGCAATTCGGCTCGGGACTCAACTCGATGCAGCTACTCAAGCACATCGATGCCGACTATCTTAAGCTCGACCGCAGCTTCATGGCTGAGCTGCCCAAGCACAAGGAAAACCAGGAAAAGCTCAAGGAGCTCTGCGATCAGGCGCACCACGCGGGCAAGCTGACCGTGGCCGAGTTCGTCGAGGACGCCGCGAGCATGTCGATCCTGTTCAGCTGTGGCGTCAACTTCGTGCAGGGCAATTTCCTGCAGGAACCCGAAAAGGTCATGGCGTACGACATCGCCTGACCGCCGCAATACGTCCGCCGCGCACCATTGCGCGCCGGCGACGGCCCCCGCCGGGCTGTCGCCACATCTGGTGACTTCGTCGCACCGCGGTCAAAGCTGCTGGAGCGCCGCGATACGCTCTTCGATCGGCGGATGACTCGCGAACAGTTTGCCGAACGGGCCGGCTATTCCGAAGGCAGCGACTTCCTTGGGCAACGTGGTGTCGCCGTGGCCGGCGGACAGGCGCTGCAACGCGGAGATCATCGCGCCCTTGCCTTCCAGGCGTGCGGCCCCGGCGTCGGCGCGGAATTCACGCCACCGCGAGAACCACATGACGATCATCGACGCGAACACGCCGAGCACGAGCTGCGCGGCCATCACGGTAACGAAGTAGCCCACGCCGCCGCCCTCCTCGCGGTCGCCGCGCAGGAACGAATCGACGACCGAACCGACGATGCGTGCAAGAAAGATCACGAACGTGTTCAGCACACCCTGGATCAGGCCCATCGTCACCATGTCGCCGTTTGCGACATGGCTGATCTCATGCGCGAGCACGGCTTCGATCTGACGCCGGTCCATGTTCTGCAGCAAGCCCATGCTGACCGCCACGAGCGCGTTGTCACGGCTCATTCCGGTCGCGAACGCGTTCATCTCCGGGCCACCGTAGATAGCGACCTCCGGCATACCGATGCCGGCGGCCTCTGCCTGACGCCTGACCGTGCTATACAGCCACTGTTCGACCTCGTTTTGCGGTTGCGTGATGACCTGTGCGCCCGTTGCACGCTTGGCCATCCACTTCGACATGGCGAGCGAAATGAATGAGCCGCCCATGCCGATGACGCCCGCCATGACGAGCAGCGACGTCAGGTTTCGCGTACTGCCGGCATCCAGGCCGAACAGCTTGATGACGATGGTCAGCAGGAACAGGATGGCCAGATTCGTGGCCAGAAACAGCACGATACGCATGGCGATACTTTCCTTTTCCGGAAACCGTTGTTCGATTGCCGACCTAGTTAGGTCCTTTGCGGACGAGTTCAAGCAGGAGCCGGATGACCGGCTCGGGCGACCGGGTTGGCGCGAGGCGGCAGTTACCGCTGGCGGCGGCACCGTGCGATGAGGGCGCCTCTCCCGCCCTACCGCGGCCGGTTCGCCCCGTCGCCGACCGGGCCACTCCACTTCGGATCGCTCGTGGCCGCGCTCGGCAGCTGGCTGCGCGCGCGCCATAGCGGCGGACGCTGGCTCATTCGTATCGAGGATCTGGACCCGCCGCGCGAAGTCGCCGGCGCCGCACAACAGCAGATCGCGACGCTCGCCGCCTTCGGCATGCTTTCCGACGAGCCGGTCCTGTGGCAACACGACCGTCACGACGCCTATGCGGCGGCGCTGCAACGCCTCGTGGAACAGGATCTGGCGTTTGCCTGCTGGTGCAGCCGCGGCGACCTTCAGGCAGACGACGGCCTTCATCGCGGTGCCTGCATCGCGGCACCCGACACCCGGCGAATGCCGGCCTGGCGCGTGCGCGTCCCGGACGAAACCATCGGCTTCGACGACGTGCTGCTCGGCCACCAGACGCAGCGCCTGGCCGCCGAGGTCGGCGACTTCGTCGTACGCCGGGTCGAGGGCTATTTCGCCTATCAGCTCGCGGTCGTCGTCGATGATGCGGCGCAGGGCATCACCGAAGTCGTGCGCGGTGCCGACCTGCTCGATTCGACGCCACGCCAGATCCTGCTGCAGCGCTATCTCGGCCTTCCGACGCCGCGTTATCTGCATCTGCCGCTGGCGCTCGACGCCGACGGCCGCAAGCTCAGCAAACAGGACCGCGCGTTACCCGTGCAGGCCGATGATCCGCTGCCCGCGCTGCGACGCGCACTCGAGTTCCTCGGGCTGCCCGCCGCGCGGTGGCGCGACATCGGTGCCGTCGCCCCCCTGCTTCGCGTTGCAACAGAGGCATTCGACCTCCAGGCGATTCCGCGCCGCGGAAGCATTGTGCATATGCGTCATGGCTTGCCGTGACGCTTGTGTAGAATCCCGCGAAGTCCGCGTCACGCGGCTTTCCCGCGTTGCGACGGATTACGACGACTAACTGGGAGTGGAGCATGACCTCACGCGTAGCCTTGGTGACGGGTGGAACGGGCGGTATCGGCACAGCGATCGTGCGCAAGCTGGCAGCGATGGGACACAAGGTTGCGACGAACTATCGCGACAAGGCGCGCGCGACCGCCTGGCAGGAGGCGCTCCGGCGAGACGGCGTCGAGGTGGCGCTGGCCGCCGGCGACGTCGCCGATCCGGCCACGGCCGAGGCGATGGTGCGCGAGGTCGTCGACCAGCTCGGCCCCGTCGACATTCTCGTCAACAACGCCGGCATCACCCGCGACGGTACGTTTCACAAGATGACGGCGATGCAGTGGCAGGAAGTCATCAACACCAATCTGAATTCCTGCTTCAACGTGACCCGGCCGGTCATCGAGGGCATGCGTGACCGCAAATGGGGCCGCATCATCCAGATCAGCTCCATCAACGGCCAGAAAGGTCAGTACGGGCAGGCCAATTACGCTGCATCGAAGGCCGGCATGCACGGCTTCACGATCTCGCTGGCGCAGGAGAACGCGAAATTCGGCGTCACGGTCAACACCGTCTCGCCGGGCTATGTAGCCACCGAAATGGTAATGGCCGTGCCGGAGGAGGTCCGGGCAAAGATTGCCGCTCAGATCCCGGTGGGCCGCCTGGGCAATCCGGATGAGATCGCCTACGCGGTCGGCTTCTTCATCCCCGATGAGGCGGCCTGGATCACCGGCGCAAACCTGTCGATCAACGGCGGCCACTACATGGGCTGGTAATCGTCCCGCACCGGCGACGGAACCGGGCGGCTCCCTGCTCCGTCGCCGACTGGCGGCGCCTAGGCCAAAGGTAATGCTGCGCAGCAAACCGGCTGGTGCGTCGCCGCAAGCCGTGCTAGCTTCGCTGCATGGCACAAGTCCGAGTCATCAAGAAGTATCCGAATCGTCGGCTCTACGACACCGAGATTTCGAGCTACATCACACTGGAAGAAGTACGCCAGCTCGTGGTAGACGGCGAGGAATTCGAAGTACGCGATGCGAAGACCGGCGAAGAACTGACACGTTCGGTTCTGCTGCAGATCATCGCCGAGCATGAAGAACGCGGCCAGCCGATGTTCACGACCCAGCTGCTGTCGCAGGTGATCCGCTTCTATGGCGATTCGCTGCAGGGCTTCATGGGCGGCTACCTCGAGCGCAGCCTGCAGGTATTCCTCGACCAGCAGCAGCAGTTCCGCAGCCAGCTCAACACGATGATGGGCCAGACGCCCTGGTCGATGCTCAACGACCTGACCGAGCGCAACATGGACATGTGGAAGTCCTTGCAGCAGGGCTTTCTCAATGCTGCGACGAGCTCGATGAAGGTCGGCACCGGCAGCAAAGATAAGGACAAGGACAAGCCTTGAACCTTCGGCGCCGGCAGTCGCCGCGCCCGTCCAAACTGACGCGCACGGGCGCCGCTGCTGCGGCGCAATAGCTGCGCGCCTGCAGCATTTTCGGGGGAAGCATGAAGCAGCGCATCGCATTGGTCAGCGGCGGCATCGGCGGCCTCGGCACCGAGATCTGCCGACACCTCGCCGCGTCAGGACACCGGGTCATCGCCGCCGACCTCGGCGCGCGCACCGATCGGATCGCCGCGTTTCGCAACGAGATCGCCGATTTCGACGACATGATCGCGTTCGAACCGCTCGATATCGGCGATTTCGACACCTGCGCGAGCGTGATCCGGCGCATCGAGGCCGAGCAGGGCGGCGTCGACGTGCTTGTCAACGCGGCCGGTATCACCCGCGACACGACCTTGCGCAAGATGAGCCAGGAGCAGTGGCACAGCGTCCTGACGGTCAATCTCGACGGCGTGTTCAACCTGTGCCGCAACGTCATCGACGGCATGTGTACCCGAGGCTACGGTCGCATCGTCAACATTTCGTCGGTGAATGGCCAGACCGGGCAATTCGGCCAGACCAACTATGCGGCCGCGAAAGCCGGCATGCACGGCTTCACGATGGCGCTGGCCCGGGAAGTCGCACGCAAGGGCGTCACCGTGAACAGCGTCTCGCCGGGCTACTGCGAAACCGCCATGGTCATGCAGATCGCGCCGGAAATCCGCGAGCAGATCGTCGCCGACGTCCCCGTGGGCCGCCTCGGCAAGCCCTCTGAAATCGCCCGTGTCGTTGCCTTCCTAGTCGCCGAGGATTCCGGCTACATCACCGGCGCGAACATCCCGGTGAACGGCGGCTATTTCATGGATTTCTGACACGCCTGCCCTTGCGCGGCCCCGCCAGCGCAGTACACGCAACCGGACAGCGCACTACCAGACCAGATCGGCCGGCACGTCGTCGTCGGCCGGCGCGTCAGGATCGACCAGCAGCACCAGCGCTTCGGCCCATAGCGTTTTTACTTCCCGTCCCACGTCGGCCGTCACGAGCAGGTAGCGCCCGTTCTGCTGCACGACGGCGACATCACCGCGATTGACCGCAGAGAGCTGGTCCTGGGTGCAGTAAACCCGACGGATCTTGCCGCCATGCTCAAAATGGCGGGCGTGTTCGGCGTCAGCGACGTTCAATGCCTTGCCGTTGAGCAACCGCGCGATCTTTTCCTTGCGCTCACGCTTTTCGCGCGCTTTCTGCTCGGCTTCGCGCTGAGCGCGTTCGCGCTCCTCACGCTCGATGCGCGCACGCAATGCATAGGCCTGGGCGAGATCAGGCTCCACGCTCACCGCTTTCTGCGATCTCGCGGCGGAACCGCCCGGCTGCGTGCCGCGCACGGCGGACCTGCCCTGGGCGGGGCGCATGCCCGAACGCGATTCCACTCCGCTCGCGGACCTGTCAGTGGCTCGCGGTTCCGGCTTCGTTTCGGGCTTCAGTTTCTGCACTAGCCCACTTTTCAACAACTGGTCACGCAGGGAATCGGCCATGATAGATCTTCAGGTACGACAGGCAATGGCGGAATCGAAGGGGTCAGTAGTGCGGCGGTGGCGGCTCGGTCGCCGGATCGTGGCTCAGGCTGGACCGTACAACACCGAGCTCGCTGCGCAGGCGGCGAAACTCTTCACGCATGTCGCCGATCACGCGGTCGTGCTCGGCCACGGTGCGATTGAGCACGGCAACGGTTTCTTCGAGGAACGCAAAGCGCACCTCGAGTTCCGTCAGGCGTTCTTCGAGCGTTGCGGGAATCGACATGTCAGACCAGCTTCTCGATCAAGTGACGGCCGTGGCGCGATCCTACCAGTCCTCGCGTCTCACGTTCTGCGAGGCGGCGGTCGGCCTCTGCCATCTCGGCCACGAGCGACGGAAAATCGGTGCGCGGTACCCAGCCGAGCTCGCGCCGCGCCAGTGATGCGTCGCCGACGAGCGTATCGACTTCGGCGGGGCGGAAATAGCGCGGATGCACACGCACGATGACCTCCCCGGCGCGTATGCGACAGCCGTCCAGGCCGCAGCGCACGACGCGCGCGACCTCGTCGCCGCCGCTACCGTCGAACTCGAGTTCGAGTTGCATCGCCCGCGCCGCCAGCCTGACGAACTCGCGCACCGTATGCTGCTGTCCGGTCGCGATCACGTAGTCGCGCGGCGCCGACTGCTGCAGCATCAGCCATTGGGCCTGCACGTAATCGCGCGCGTGTCCCCAGTCTCGGCGTGCATCGAGATTGCCGAGATAGACACACTGCTGCAAGCCGTAGGCGACCCGCGCGAGCCCGCGCGTGATCTTGCGCGTCACGAAGGTTTCGCCACGCAACGGCGATTCATGGTTGAACAGTATTCCGCTGCAGGCGAACAGGCCGTAGGCCTCGCGGTAGTTCTGCGTGATCCAGTGCGCGTAGAGCTTTGCGACGCCGTAGGGAGAACGCGGATGGAACGGCGTGGTTTCGCTCTGCGGCGATTCGTGTACCTGACCAAACAGTTCAGAGGTCGAGGCCTGATAGAAGCGCGTGTGCTTTTCGAGGCCCAGGATGCGGGTCGCCTCGAGCAGGCGCAACGTGCCGAGCGCGTCGGCGTTGGCAGTGAACTCCGGCTCCTCGAACGAAACCGCCACATGGCTTTGTGCCCCGAGGTTGTAGATCTCGTCGGGGCGCACGATCTGCAGCACCCGCAACAGGCTCAGCGAATCGGTCAGATCGCCGTAGTGCAGGTGCACTTTCGGCACCGCCTCGTCCAGCTCGTGATAGAGATGATCGATGCGTTCGGAATTGAACGAAGAGGTGCGCCGCTTGATGCCATGAACTTCGTAGCCCTTGCCCAGCAGCAATTCGGCCAGGTAAGCCCCATCCTGGCCGGTGATGCCCGTAATCAGCGCGCGTCTGGTAGCGCTGGCCCCACCTTCGCCACTCGGCACGACGGTCGCCCCCTCAAGTCCGCACGACGCTGCGACCGCGTCCGATGCCGTAGTAGGCCACGCCGGCCGCTTCGACGCTGGGCGGGTCGTAGATGTTGCGTCCGTCGAAGATCACTGCCTGCTTCAGACGCGTCCTGAGGGCACGGAAATCCGGGCTGCGGAATGCTTTCCACTCGGTCACGACGACGAGTGCGTCAGCTCCGTCCAGCGCCTGCAGCGCCTGCTCGCAAAGCACGAGGTCGTCGCGCTCGCCAAAGATCTGCCGGGCCTCTTCGCGCGCCTCCGGATCATAGGCACGCACGACGGCACCAGCATTCCATAGGCGCTCGAGCAGACGGCGGCTCGGCGCTTCGCGCATGTCGTCCGTATTGGGTTTGAACGCGAGCCCCCAGACGGCGAACGTGCGGCCACGGAGTTCGCCGCCGAAATGCCCGTCGATGAGTTCGTACAGACGGTTCTTCTGCGCGTCGTTGACCTGCTCGACCGACCGCAGCAGCCTGGCATCGTAGCCATGCGACTGCGCGATGCGCTCCAGCGCCTGTACGTCCTTCGGAAAGCAGGATCCACCATAACCGACGCCGGGATAGATGAAGTGATAGCCGATACGCGGATCCGAGCCGATGCCATGGCGCACCAGCTCGATATCGGCGCCGACACGCTCTGCGATGTTCGCCATTTCGTTCATGAAGCTGATCTTGGTCGCGAGCATGGCATTGGCGGCGTACTTGGTGAGCTCGGCGGATCGCACGTCCATGAGCACGATGCGGTCGTGATTGCGATTGAACGGCGCGTAGAGACGGCGCAACAACGCGACCGCCGCCGGGCTGTCGCTGCCGATGACGATGCGGTCGGGCCGCATGCAGTCGTTGACCGCATCGCCTTCCTTGAGGAATTCGGGGTTGGAGACGACATCGAAACCGATCGACACCCCGCGTTCGGCGAATGCGGACGAAACACAGTCGCGCACGCGGTCGGCGGTGCCCACCGGCACGGTGGACTTGTTGACGATGACACTGGCGGCACCGAGGTGTCTGCCTATCGTTCGGGCAACCGCGAGCACATGGGTCAGGTCGGCACTCCCATCCTCGCCGGGCGGCGTACCGACTGCGATGAAAATGACGTCGCCGTGCGCGATCGCAGGCGCGGGGTCGGTCGTGAAGGCAAGACGCCCCGCCGCATGATTGGCAATGACGAGCTCTTCGAGACCTGGCTCGTAGATCGGGATCTGTCCGCGATCGAGCCGCGCAATCTTTTCCGCATCCACGTCGACGCAGACGACCGTGTTGCCCATCTCCGCCAGACAGGTGCCAGTCACGAGACCGACGTAACCGGTGCCGAATACGGTGACGTTCATGCGCAGCCAATCCCTGTTGAAACACGAAATTCTAGCACCGGCACGCAAACGCGCGACGGCAACGAAAAAGGGCGCGGCGAATGCTCGCCGCGCCCCAGGTACCGCGATGCGCGAACCGCGCGATTACTTCTTGGCCGCTTCGGGCTTGGCCGGCTCGGCCGGCTTGGCCGCTTCCGCCGGCGGCATGATCTTGATGAGCTCGACATCGAACGTCAGCATGGCGTTCGGGCCGATCGGGCCAGGGCCGTTCTCGCCGTAGGCGAGGTTGGACGGAATATAGAACTTGTACTTGGAGCCGACCGGCATCAGCTGCAGGCCTTCGGTCCAGCCCGGGATCACGCCCTTGAGCGGGAACGTGGCCGGCTCGCCGCGATCGACCGAGCTGTCGAACTTGGTGCCGTCGAGCAAGGTGCCGGTGTAGTGCACCTGCACGGTGTCGGTGTCCTTGGGCTTCGGACCGGTGCCGGCCTTCACGACTTCATACTGCAGGCCCGATGCGGTGGTGGTAACGCCCTTCTTGCTCTTGTTCTTGGCGAGGAATTCATCACCCGCCTTCTTGTTGGTCTCGGCCTTGACCTTTTCTTCCGCAGCGCGCTTGGCTTGCAGCTTGGTCATGAAATCCTGGCGCACCTTCAGGGCTTCTTCCTGGGTCAGCGCGGTCTTTTCGCCCTTGACCGACGCCTGCAGGGCCTGGATCACCACGGCCATGTCGATTTCGTCCTTGATCGAGGACAGGCCCTTGCCCACGTCCATGCCGACCATGTAGCTGACCTTGTCTTTTTCGGTCTTGAGCTCCTGGGCGAACGCGGCGCCGGCGGTGCCCAGCGCCGCGACGATGGCGGCAGCCGTCAGGCTCTTCTGCAGAAACTTGCTCATCTATTGCTCCTGGAATGGATTGTAGAGCGGCCCGACGGCCGCTTAGGCGCTACGGGGCGGCGTATTGTGGAGACCCGGCGGGTCTAAGGCAAACGTCCGGCGGGCTGCGACCACCGCACCAGAAGGAAGTTCCCGGCGGAGCACCGACGACCCGCCGAGTCGCCGCCGTTGCGCCTCGAATCGCGGCCGAAGCCATTGCGCGAAACCCGCTGCTAGACTATCCGGATGCTCAGATTCGATTCGGTCGCGCTGCGGCGCGGCAGCAAGCTGCTTTTTGCCGATGCCAGCGTACAGCTCCATGCGGGCTGGCGCGTCGGGGTAACCGGTCGCAATGGCGCCGGCAAGTCGAGCCTGTTTGCGCTCGTCGCCGGCGAGCTCCAGCCTGACGCCGGCAACTTCACCCGCCCGCGCGACTGGGTGCTCGCGCACGTGCGCCAGGAAACACCGGCGCTCGCCCAATGTGCGCTCGACTATGTCCTCGACGGCGATCACGAGTACCGCGAGATCGAGCGAGCGCTGGCGGCTGCAGAATCGTCGCAGGACGCCCTGACCCAGGCACAACTGCACGAAAGGTTGCATGTGATTGGCGGCTACGCAGCCCGTTCGCGCGCGTCGGCACTGATGCATGGCCTCGGCTTCAAGCCCGGAGAGGAGTCACGCCACGTCGCCGAGTTCTCCGGCGGCTGGCGCATGCGGCTGAATCTGGCCCAGGCATTGATGAGCCGCTCCGACCTGCTGTTGCTGGACGAACCGACCAACCACCTTGATCTCGATGCCGTGTTCTGGCTCGAAGACTGGCTGCGCCGCTACGAGGGCACCCTGCTGCTGATCTCGCACGATCGGGAGTTCATCGACAATGTCGTGAGCCACGTGCTCGAGATCGCCGAGGAAAAGGTGGAGCTATTTGCCGGCACATTGTCGGGCTTCGAACGCAAGCGCGCCGAACGGCTGGTGCAGCAGCAACTGCAGTACGAA
Organism: Rhodanobacteraceae bacterium; assembly: GCA_045864815.1. Lineage (GTDB taxonomy): Bacteria > Pseudomonadota > Gammaproteobacteria > Xanthomonadales > Rhodanobacteraceae > Tahibacter. The sequence continues at coordinate 70,839 of BTVG01000016.1, forward strand.
CGACAGCAGCGTGAGCGAGCGCACCTGCAGAGCTTCGTGGACCGCTTCAAGGCCAAGGCGAGCAAGGCACGTCAGGCGCAGAGTCGCGTGAAGGCGCTTGAGCGCATGGTAGAGATCGCACCGATCCGCGCGGCGTCGACGATCCGCTTCGAGTTCCGCGAACCCGAGTCGCTGCCCTACCCGCTCGCGCGCCTCGACGACGCTTCCGCCGGATACGGCGACCGGACCATACTCGCCAATGTGAGGTTCAGCCTGGTTCCCGGCGATCGCGTCGCCCTGCTCGGGGCGAACGGCGCAGGCAAGTCCACGTTGATCAAACTGCTGTCGGGAACGCTCGAGAACCGCAGCGGCGAACGCTTCGAAGCAAAGGGGCTGCGCATCGGCTATTTCGCGCAGCATCAGCTCGAGACACTCGATCCGTCCGCCAGCGCGGTCGATCATCTCAAGCGCCTCGACGACAAGCTCGGCGAACAGGCCGCCCGCGACTTTCTCGGCGGATTCGGGTTTCTCGGCGACCGCGCGCTGGAACCCGTGGCCCCGTTCTCCGGCGGCGAGAAGGCACGTCTGTGTCTGGCACTCGTCGTCTGGCAGCAGCCGAACCTGCTGCTGCTCGACGAACCGACTAACCATCTCGATCTCGACATGCGCGAGGCACTCACCGAGGCGCTGAATGGTTTCGACGGCGCCGTCGTGCTGGTCGCTCACGATCGCGCGTTGATTCGCACCTGTTGCGAGACCTTGCTGTTCGTCGGCGGCGGTCGCGTGCAACCGTACGAAGGCGACCTCGAAGACTACGCACGCATCGTGCTGCGCCAGAATGCCGAAACCGCGGCAGCGCCGATCGCCGCGAGTGCGCCGCCCGCCACACGGCGGCCGGATCGCCGGGAGCGCGCCGACCAGCGCGCCCGTGAGGCTCCGCTGCGCAAGGAAATCCTGAAGCTCGAAAAGCGCATGACCGAACTCGGTGAACGCAGGCAACTGCTCGAAACCGCCTTGCTCGACCCGGCGGTATATGCAACCCCGGCCAAGGCCGGCGAACTCACGCGCGAAATCGGCATGGTCGCCAACGAGCTGAGCCGCGTCGAGGACGAGTGGCTGCAAGCACAGGAATTACTGGATCAGGCCGCCGCCGACTGAACGCAGCGACCCGATTCCTGACCTCACTCTCACCCGGAATCCTCATGAGTCAACTCATCGCACCGCATGGCGGCAAACTCGTCGACCTTCTCGTCGCCGAAGCCGAACGGGACGCACTCAAGCATGAAGCCGCGGCCCTGCCCGGCTGTGACCTCAATGCCCGGCAGCTCTGCGATCTCGAACTGCTGATGACCGGCGCGTTTTCACCACTGACCGGCTTCATGAACCGTGGCGATTACGCGTCGGTCTGCAGCGACATGCGCCTGACCGACGGCACACTCTGGCCGATGCCGGTCACACTCGACGTCGGCCGCGACTTCGTCGACAGACTCGGCGAACGACGCCGCATCGCCCTGCGCGATCCCGAAGGTGTCGCACTCGCGGTGCTCGACATCCAGGACATCTGGGAGCCAGACCGCGAAGCCGAAGCCAAGGCAGTGTTCGGCACCACGGACCGAAAACATGCAGGGGTGGCGTGGCTGCTCGACCGTGCAGGCCCGGTCTACCTGGGCGGACGCGTGCACGGCATCGCGCTGCCGCAGCACTACGACTTCCGTCATCTGCGCCTGACACCGCGCGAGGTGCGCGAACGCTTCGACAAACTCGGCTGGCGCCGCATCGTCGCATTCCAGACGCGGAACCCCATGCACCGCGCGCACCTGGAGCTGACCTTCCGCGCCGCCCAGATCGCGCAGGCAAACCTGCTGATACACCCGAGCGTCGGGATGACCAAGCCGGGCGACATCGACCATTACACCCGGGTGCGCTGCTATGAAAAGCTGATTGCTCACTATCCGGAGCAGACGACCATGCTCTCTTTGCTGCATCTCGCGATGCGCATGGGAGGCCCGCGAGAAGCACTGTGGCACGCGATCATCCGCAAGAACCACGGCTGCTCGCATTTCATCGTCGGCCGCGACCACGCCGGCCCCGGCAACGGCACCGACGGCAAACCGTTTTATGGCCCGTACGATGCGCAGGAACTCGTCGCGAAACACCAGAGCGAACTGGGTATCGCGATGGTGCCATTCCAGGAAATGCTTTATGTGCAGGAGCGTGCCCAGTACGCCCCGGCCGATGAGATCACGCCCGGGGAAACGGTGCTGAACATCTCGGGCACCGAACTACGTCGGCGCCTCCACGAAGGTCTCGACATCCCGGACTGGTTCACCTACCCGGAGGTCGTGGCCGAGCTGCGCAGAACCCATCCGGCACGCCACAAGCAAGGCTTCACGGTGTTCTTCACCGGTCTCTCAGGTGCCGGCAAGTCGACGTTGGCGAACGCACTCATGGTGCGGTTGCTCGAGCTCGGCACGCGGCCGGTCACGCTGCTCGATGGGGACATCGTCCGCAAGCATCTGTCCTCGGAGCTCGGCTTCTCGCGTGAGCACCGGAACCTCAACGTCCAGCGCATCGGCTACGTTGCGAGCGAAATCACTAAGAACGGCGGGATTGCGATCTGCGCTCCGATCGCACCTTACGCGGCGGCGCGCGCGGAGGTCCGCGAAATGATTTCGCACTACGGTCTGTTCGTCGAAATCCATGTCGCGACGCCACTCGACGTCTGTGAACAGCGCGACCGCAAAGGTCTCTACGCACTTGCGCGGGCCGGAAAGATCAAGGAGTTCACCGGCATCAGCGATCCCTACGAAGCTCCGGAGTCGCCCGAACTGCGGATCGATACGAGTGAGATGCAGCCCGACGAGGCGGTACAGCACATCGTGCTGAAGCTCGAAAGCCTGGGATTGATACGGCCGCGCGAATGAAGCACCGCGGCCCGGCGCGATATGCCGCCGGGCCGTCCTGCATCGGATCATGGCGTCGAGTGCGTCTCGCCAATGGCTTTCTCGATGGCGGCGATCAGATCGGCGTCATCCGGCTTCACCTTGCTCGAAAAATCGGCAATCACCTTGCCGTCGCGACCAACCAGATACTTGTAGAAATTCCAGCTCGGATAGCGTCCTCCGCTCGCCGCCGCGAGGCGTTCGTACAGTGGAGTCGCCTGTCCCTTGGCGACGTGCACTTTTTCGAACATGGGAAATTTCACGCCGTATGTCAGCGTGCAGAATTCCTGGATTTCCTTTTCCGTTCCCGGTTCCTGCTGCATGAAGTCGTTCGACGGAAAGCCGAGAACGGCGAAGCCGCGTCCGGCGTAGGTCGCATGCAGTTTTTCGAGCCCCTCGTACTGGGGCGTGAAACCGCACTTGCTGGCCGTATTCACGATCAGCAGCACCTTGCCCTCGTACTGGCGACACAGGGAAACCTTTTCCTTGGCGGCCAGCGGACGATAGTCGCTGTCGAGCAGCTCGCTGCATGCCCAGGCGGGCGCTGAGGCGAAGAATGCGAGCAGAAAAACAGAGCGCAGCAGACGCATGATGGTTCTCCGAGGGGCTTAGGAACCTCGCCAGCATACTCCGTCCGGCGAGCTAAGTTACGGTTTTACCGTAATTTTCCGACGGAGAATCAAAAGACTTGACACCCATCCGAAAAAATCGCTTGACCGCTTTTGATCTGGTGTTATAGTTCACTACAACACCACCCAAGCCGAGCACTTCGAAGGAACCGCCATGAAAGCCCGCGCCGTCGTCACCGTCCTGATCGCTTCCTTTGTCTTTGTGGCTGGCGCCGCCATCGAAAGCGCCAACCGCGAGGCTCCCGCTCCCGTCGCCGCAGCCGCCCCCGCCACGCCGAAAGTAGCGCCGGAACGCGTGGCTACGCTCGTCGTCCTGCCGGAAATCAGTGTACGGCCCAGCGCCGAAGACCTTGCGCTGGCGTATGCCGAGCCGCTCACCGAAACGCAACCGGAAGTCGACAGCGTGCCGGACTCGCCGAATCGCACGCGCGCCGGCACGGGTAGAGGGGCTTTCGACATGCCCTACTATTCTTTCGGCAAAGTGCTGCCACAGGTGAGCCAGGACTGATCCCATGACCATCACATGGAACGACAACACCCCGATCTATCGCCAGCTGCGCGATCGCGTGGTTGCGATGATTCTCGACGGGGTACTGAACGAAGGGGACGCCCTCCCCTCGGTGCGCCAGGTGGCCGCGGATTTCCAGCTGAATCCGATCACGGTGTCGAAGGCGTACCAGGAGCTGGTGGACGAACAATTAGTGGAAAAACGACGGGGACTCGGTATGTACGTCAACGAAGGTGCGCGCGACGTGTTGCTCAAGAATGAGCGTGAACGCTTTCTGCGCGAGGAATGGCCGGCGCTGTACGCACGTCTGAAGCGCCTTGGACTCGATGTGGAAAGGCTGGTGCGCGACAGCCGCGATCTGGAAGGAGCCTCGTCATGAGCGCAGTGATCCAGGCGCGCCATCTGAGCAAGCGATTCGGTGCAACGGCAGCACTCGACGATGTCGATTTTTCGATCGAAGCCGGTCGCATCGTCGGTCTGATCGGCCCCAACGGCGCCGGCAAGACGACGGCGCTGAAAGCCATCCTCGGTTTGACCGATTTCCAGGGCGAGCTTTCAGTTCTCGGGCTCGATCCACGCAAGCAGCGCCACCAGCTCATGCAGCAGGTCTGTTTCATCGCCGACGTTGCCGTGCTGCCGCGATGGCTGCGTGTCAGCGAAGCGGTCGATTTCGTCGCTGGCGTCCATCCGTGCTTTTCGCGCGACAAATGCGAGCATTTCCTGTCGCGCACGAAGCTCAAGCCGCGCATGCGCGTTCGCGAAATGTCCAAGGGCATGATCGTGCAGTTGCACCTTGCGCTGGTGATGGCCATCGATGCCCGCCTGCTGGTTCTCGACGAACCGACGCTGGGCCTCGACATCCTGTACCGCAAGGACTTCTACCAGAGCCTGCTCAACGATTATTTCGACGAGCAGAAAACCATCATCATCACGACGCATCAGGTCGAGGAGGTCGAGCACATACTGACCGATCTGATGTTCATCCGCGATGGCAAGATCGTGCTCGATGCCAGCATGGACGCCGTCGCTGACCGCTTCACCGAGGTCATGGTCAATCCGGACAAGGCCGCCGCCGCGCGTGCGTTGCAGCCCCTCGGCGAGCGTCAGATATTCGGTAAATCCATCTTCCTGTTCGACGGCACCGACAAACCGCGGCTGGCCGAACTCGGCGAAATGCGACAGCCCAGCATCGCCGATCTGTTCGTGGCGACCATGAAAGGAACCTACGCATGAACACCTTCACCTGGCTGCTCAAGCGCGAATATTGGGAACACCGCGGCGGCTTCCAGTGGGCGCCACTGATCGCGGCGGGCGTCGTACTGCTGGTCTTCACCATTGCCGTGATCACGGGGCTGGCGAATCTCAAGATCGACGGCGCCATCATCAATGGCGTGAAAATGAGTGATCTCGCAGCGGCAATGACGCCCGAACAGCGCCTGCAAGTCGGCGCGGGCTTCGACGTCGGGCTGTTTTTCGCCGGTGCGCCGATCGCAATCACGCTCGCCATCGTGACGTTCTTCTATCTTCTCGGCTCGCTGTATGACGACCGCCGGGATCGCAGCATACTGTTCTGGAAATCGCTGCCCGTGTCCGACCTCGAGACGGTGCTGTCGAAGGTCGTGGCGGCTACCGTGATCGCTCCGGTATTCGCGCTCGCGGCAACGTTGCTACTCATGCTGGGCCTGCTGCTACTGTTCAGCGCAATTGTCGCGTTCTACGGCATCAACCCGTTCACGACGATCTGGGCCAACGCCTCGCCGCTCAGCGTGGTCGGCAAGATCGCGATGTTGATCCCTCTGAATGCGGTCTGGGCGCTGCCGACGATCGGATGGCTGATGCTTTGCTCGGCATTCGCCAAGCGGGTTCCCTTCCTCTGGGCGACTCTCCTGCCCGTCGCGATCGGCACCTGCGTCTCGATCTTCGACGCCGTGACCCATCTGCGACTGCCGAACGACTGGTTCTGGGAGCATATCGTCGGGCGCATCCTGTTCAGCATCCTCCCGGGCAGCTGGATGGATTTCGATCAGCTGGAACGCAAGATGGATAACGTGGACGGACCGGAAGTGCTGCTCAATGCGATCAACCTCGACACCATCCTCGCGCCGCTGTCCGGTGCGAACCTCTGGATCGGCGCAGCGGCAGGTATCGGCATGATTGCCATTGCAGTGTGGCTGCGCCGTTGGCGCGACGACAGCTGAACCCGCGCGTTCGCAAGCGGAAAACACCCGGTATACGAAGCCAGTCAGCCCATGCTGACTGGCTTTTTTTGTGGCCCCTGGCCTGGTGCCGCATCCACGACGCCGCTGACGATCGCTGCACGACTGACCGGGCGTCGCCCGAAAAGCCCGCCGCGCACTCGCCGAATCCCGCTCGCGAGCATGCTGCCCGATCCTCGGCGACCACTCACTCTACCGGCCATTGTCACTCGCGTCCGCATGCGGGTTCACGGCCATGCGTACGTCCTCGGAGGCGCGCACCGCATTCGCGCGTCGCCAGAAGTACCGCGCCAGATCTGCCCAGCCAGGCAACGCTCCGGGAACGGGGGATCCCAGGGGCGCCCATTCGCGCACTGGCCTACGTCGACGTGCAACGGCAGCCGTCTGGACGGGTGGGGGCCGACGTCGCGCCATCACTCGCATTGCGGCCGTCCGCACACCAGCAGATGCGTGCCCCGCCTGGTCCAATTGCCGGGCCCTGTCGGTACGCGGGATGCTCGACAGAATCAGCAACTGGGCTCGCTGTTGAGTGCGCTGGCGCCGGGCTTCGATAATCCCCTCACCCGGCCCGCTTCCTGCTATCGGCGGATGAGCTCGAGTGCCCGCTCGTGATCGACGTGCCGTGTCATCAGCCTGCCCCTGCCAGGCGAGCAAGGGTTTTTGATCATCTGGCAGGCGCGCCCGCCGGGTGCGCCAATGAAAAGGCCGCCCGGAGGCGGCCTCGTGAAGTACCCGCAATCGCGAGCCTGTCGGCCCGTCATTCGATATTGTCGTTGAGCACCTTGAACTTGCCGGTCGCTCCCTTTTCCTTCTGCAGGCCGACCTGGTTCGTGTTCAGCTCACCGTCGAGCCAGTAACGAGCCAACTGTCCGCCGTCGCGCCGCACGACCAGCGCCGAGGTCTTGCCCAGATAAACCACGTCGCCCTGCGCCAGCTGGTCGATGCGAAGGCTGCGTCCGACCGGACGTCCTTCCGCATAGGATTTCTCCATATCGGCGCGCTCGGCGTCAGCCTCGCCGGGCACCTTGGCCACGAATACCTGTGCCTCGCCAGCGACACCACGCAGGGAGATGTTGCTGCTGCCGGTGATCTTGTTCATCACCTCGTAACGGTTCTCCGCCAGCGGATTCAGTTCGGCACGCTGCAGGTTCAGTTCACCCGACAGCCAGAACAGTGTCGTGCCAAGGCGGTCGCGGCGCACGACGGCACGGACATCGCCATTGATATAGATCAGATCGCCCTTCTGCAGTTGCGTCTGCTCGATGTCGCCCTTGGCAGGTTTGCCGCCGTTGAGGTTCTGCTCGAAGCGCTCCCGGATCGCGACACTCGGGTCGACGGCCGGAGCCGCCGGCTTGGCTGCGGGCGGTGGCGGCGCAGCGGGAGCTGGCGCGGGCGGCGGCGCCTGCGCGGGAGCCGGTGCCGGAGGCGGCGTTTCGACCGGCGCCGGCGCCGGCGCGGGTGTGGGTGCGGGCGGCGGCGTTGCCGGCTTCGGCGCCTCGACGGGCTTCGGCGCCGGCTTCGGCGCTTCGACGGGTTTCGGCGGTGGTGGCGCGACCGGGGCCGCCGGCGGCGGCATTGCGGGCTTGGGCGCCTCGACCGGCTTCGGCGGATCGACCTTGGCCTTGTCGGCAACACGAACGACGACGTTCTCGAAGAAACTGTCGTTCATGCGAACCGTGGCCGCGCCACCGGCTTTGACTTTCGCGGCGACCTTGCCATGCCATTCCTTGGGCGCATTGATCACGACTTCCTTGCCGGTGGTCGCTGCCTGACGGCCGAGTTCGGCCAGCTTGGCGTCCGCGGCACCGGTCTCGATGTCCTTGGCCGTGATCGATATTTCCTGTTGCGCCCAGGCGCTGCTGGCGAGCAGCGCGGTGGCGAGGGCCAGACGTTTCAACATTTCATTCTCCAGACGGGACTACCAGTACGACTGCTGCTTGGGCGGCGCCATTGTGCCGCCCGATTCACCGCCGGCATGTGCTGTTCGCCATGACGGCTACCATTGACTGCGCGACTCATCCACCGCCGGCACTGCCGGCACCTATTCCGCCGCGTGTGAGCGCTACCGGATCCAGCAAACGCTTCAACTCAGCCGCCGAGAGCCCGCTGCGCTCGCGCGCGACGTCGGCAATCGGCCGGCCTTCGCGATAGGCCTGCTTGGCCATTGCCGCTGCCGCTTCGTAACCGACGACCGGATTCAGTGCGGTCACCAGTATCGGATTGCGCGCCAGAACCGCCTGGACCCGATCTTCACGCACGCGCAAGCCAGCGATGGCGCCATCCGCGAGCTGCCGCGATGCACTGGCCAGGAGTGCGATCGACTGCAGCAGATTGTGGGCGATCAGCGGCAGCATCACATTCAGCTGGAAGTTGCCGCTCTGCCCGGCCACCGTTACGGTCACATGGTTGCCCATGACCTGGGCACAGACCATGGCGACGGCTTCCGGAACGACCGGATTCACCTTGCCGGGCATGATCGACGACCCCGGCTGCAGTGCCGGCAGCTCGATCTCGCCGAGTCCCGCGAGCGGACCCGAGTTCATCCAGCGCAGGTCGTTGGCGATCTTCATCAGCGCGCAGGCCAGCGCGTTGAGCTGACCGGATACCTCGACCGCCACATCCTGCGACGCGATGCCTTCGAACAGATTCGGCGCCGATTCAAGTTTCGCGCCAGCCAGTTCTGACAGCCGTTTTGCGGCATGCCGGGCCTGGCGCCGGTCGGCATTGATGCCGGTGCCGATCGCGGTGCCGCCGAGCGGCAGGCGGCGCAGGCGCCGCAGGCTGTCCTCGATACGCTCGATGGCCGACGCAAGCTGAGCGGCCCAGGCGCCGAACTCCTGGCCGAACGTCAACGGCATCGCGTCCATGAGATGCGTGCGGCCCGTCTTGGTGACACGTGCCAGCGATTTCGCGCGCCGTGCGATCGTCGTTCGCAGATGGCGCAGTGCGGGCAGCAGCTCCTCGCGCAGCTGCAGCAGCGCGGCGAGCTGGATCGCACTCGGGATCACGTCATTGGAGCTCTGTCCCATGTTGACGTGATCGTTCGGATGCACGCCGAGCTTGCGCTCGCGGTTTGCCAGCGTTGCGATGACCTCGTTCGCATTCATGTTGCTCGAGGTACCCGAACCGGTCTGGAACACGTCGATCGGGAACTCGGCGTCGTAGTCGCCGGCGGCGACGCGTTCGGCTGCCTTGCGGATGGCCTTGGCCAGCGCCGGCTTCATATGGCCGAGTTCGGCATTGACGTCGGCCATGGCTGCCTTGATCAGCCCCAGGGCACGAATGAACGTGCGAGGCAGGCGCAGGCCAGATATAGGGAAATTCTGCACGGCGCGCTGAGTCTGCGCGCCGTAGAGGGCGTCGGCGGGCACCCGGAGTTCGCCCATGCTGTCTTTCTCGATGCGATAGTCGCCCATGGCATTTCCTGCGCGCGGAAGCGGAACGGGGACCGGTCAGTATAGTCGCCGGTGTATGATTCCGCGTCTTTGCCCCCGTCTCAGCCCCGCCCGATGACCTCGAATCCGCTCACCGCCCTGTCGCCGCTCGATGGCCGTTATGCCGCCAAGGCGGATCCCCTGCGCCCGATCTTCAGCGAATTCGGCCTCATGCAGCGGCGCGTGCTCGTCGAAGTACGCTGGCTGCTCGCGCTAGGCGACCACCCGGCCGTGGTCGAGGTACCCGCATTCGGTGCCGCGGCGCGTCAGTTCCTGACGACGTTGGCCGACGGCTTTTCGTTGCACGACGCGGAACGCGTCAAGGCCATCGAGCGCGAGACCAACCACGATGTGAAGGCCATCGAATACCTGCTCAAGCAGCGCAGCGCAGGCTTTGCCGAAGTCGAAACCGTCAAGGAATTCATTCATTTCGCGTGCACCAGCGAGGACATCAACAACCTGTCCTACTCGTTGATGCTGCGCGACGCGCGCGATCAGGTGATCCTGCCCGCGATCGACCGGCTCGTCGCGACACTGCGCCGGATGGCACACGATCTGGCCGGCCAGCCGATGCTGTCGCGTACCCATGGCCAGACCGCCTCGCCGACGACGGTCGGCAAGGAAATCGCGAACGTCGTCGCCCGTATCACCCGCCAGCGCGCGCAGATCGCCGCGATCGAACTGCTGGGCAAGATCAACGGCGCGGTCGGCAACTACAACGCCCACGTGGTCGCCTATCCGGAAGTCGACTGGCCTGCGTTCGCCCGCTCGTTCGTCGAGGGCCTCGGCCTCACGTTCAATCCGTACACGACCCAGATCGAGCCACACGACTGCGTGGCCGAACTCGGCGACGCCATGCGACGCCTCAACACCATCCTCATCGATTTCGCACGCGATGTCTGGGGCTACATCTCGCTGGGCTATTTTCGTCAGGCGCTCAGGGCCGGCGAAGTCGGCTCGTCGACGATGCCGCACAAGGTCAACCCCATCGACTTCGAGAACGCCGAAGGCAATCTCGGCATCGCCAACGGTCTGTTCGAACATTTCGGCGCGAAGCTGCCGATCAGCCGCTGGCAGCGCGACCTGACCGACTCCACAGTGCTGCGCGCGCTCGGCACCGCTTTCGGCCACAGCCTCATCGCCTACGATGCGCTGGCGCGCGGTCTCGGCAAGCTCACGGTCGATCCTGACCGTCTCGCCGCAGACCTCGATGCGAGCCAGGAAGTGCTCGCCGAAGCCGTGCAAACAGTGATGCGGCGCCACGGCCTGCCGAATCCGTACGAGCAGCTCAAGGCGCTCACACGCGGCCACGGCATTGGCAGGGAGGCACTGCGCGACTTCATCGAGACGCTGGACCTGCCCGCCGGCGCGAAGCAACGCCTGCGTGAGCTTTCCCCTGCCAGCTACATCGGCCTGGCCGCAGAGCTGGCGAGAGAAATATAGCTTTCCCGCACGGGAACCGTGGCCCCGGGGCGAGCGACGGCCCGACCGGCGAGCACCGTCCTTTCCTCTCCGCCTGCTTCGCACCATCATTCATCGCCATGCTTCCGATCGAAGTCCACGCCCGTCACGACCAGCTCCTGGGCATGCCGCCCGCCGAGTTCCTGCGCGACTACTGGCAGAAACGACCGTTGCTGATCCGCGGCGCGCTGGCCGACTTCGCGCTGCCGATCACGCCGGAAGACCTCGCCGGTCTCGCCTGCGAAGAAGCCGCACTGTCGCGATTGATCGAGCGTGACCCCAAGCGCGACCTCTGGAACGTCACGACTGGACCGCTCGACGAGGCGATATTTGCCGGACTTCCCAGGACTCACTGGACCCTGCTCGTGCAGGACGTCGACAAGTGGGACATGGACGTGGCAGCGCTGCTCGAACGCTTTCGCTTCCTGCCGCGCTGGCGTGTCGACGACGTGATGATCTCGTATGCGGTCGACGGCGGCGGCGTCGGCGCGCACGTCGATCAATACGACGTGTTCCTCGTGCAGGGACTCGGCCAGCGCCGCTGGCGTATCAGCGACGATCCCCACGCGCCCAAGGCATTTCGCCCAGAGCTCGAACTGAAGATCCTCGCCGAATTCGCCCCGACGCACGACTGGGTGCTGGAGCCCGGCGACGCGCTCTACCTGCCGCCGGGAATCGCACACGACGGCGTGGCGATCGGCGACTGCATGACACTGTCGGTCGGCATGCGCGCACCGGCCATCGCGGAAATGCTGGGCGATCTCGTCGACAGCCTCGTCGAGCCACTGGGTGAAGACGATCGCTATACCGACCCCGACCTCGCACCCGCCCGCGACCCGTACGAGATCGATGCGGCCGCACTGGCCCGCGTCGGACGGGCGGTCGCCCGGTTACGCGAACTGCCCGATGCCGAGCTGCATGAATGGTTCGGACGCTATGTCACGGCGTATCGCAGCGCGCAGACCGCGCTTCCGCCACCGCGCGCGGTGACGCAGGAGGGCCTGGACGCAGCGCTGCTCAAGGGCGCCCACATCGTGCGCTTCCCCTGGGCACGGACGGCCTGGGCCAGACGCACGCGGTCGGCGGCGACCTTGTACGTCGCCGGCAGCAGCCACACCTGCTCTGCCGCGCTGGCGCGCCTCGTCTGCGCACAACGCGAGATCACCGCGGCGGAGGTCGAGCCCCTGTCTGCCGCCGACCACCGTGTGCTGTTGGCCCTGATCAACGCGGGCCAGCTCGTACTGACCCGCCCGCAACGCCGGAGCCGCCGATGATCGAAGACCGTTTTCGTGTCGAACCGGCCGACTGGAATGTCGACCAGACCGATCTCAAATTCGTGCGCACCGAGGTGTTCATCCTCGGCCAGAACATTCCCGAAGCCGAGGAGTGGGACGACCTCGACGCCCGCTCGATCCATGTGATCGCGCGCGACAACGACGGCAAACCCATCGGCACCGGCCGGCTCACGCCTGACGACATGATCGGGCGGATGGCGGTGCTGGAATCCTGGCGCGGTCACAACGTGGGCGCGGCGATCATGCGCGCGCTGATCGAGCGTGCCCGCGCCCAGCACCGCCACGCGCTGGAGATGCACGCACAGACCCATGCGATCCCGTTCTACCAGCGCTTCGGCTTCGAACCTTACGGCGACGAGTTCATCGAGTGCGGTATTCCGCACCGGATGATGCGGCTCGAACTCGATCCGCCCGACACGAGCTATCGGCCCGGCAGCGTGCTCGACGAGACCCCAGCACCGCGCACGATCGTGGTGGAAAACCGCGAGCAGGCGATCGAGGCGGTGCTCGAACTGCTGCAGGCGGCCAAACGCGAGCTCTGCATCTATACCCGTGACCTCGACGCGGCACTGTACGATCAGGAAGCCGTGCTCGAGGCACTGAAGCGGGTCGGCACGGCCGGTCGCGGGGCCTCGATTCGCGTCCTCGTCCAGGCGCCGGCTGCCGCGATCGCCGGCGGTCATCGGCTCATCCATCTCGCACACCGGCTGTCGAGCGTGTTCCAGTTCCGCACTCCCGAGGTCGAGGAAGACCTGCAATACGCCTCGGCTTTCCTGATAACGGACCGGCGCGGCTACTATTTCCGCACGCTCGGCAGCCGGTTCGAGGGTGAGGCCAGAACCTATGCCCCGGGACGGCACGCGCAGTTGCGGGAGTATTTCAACCAGGTCTGGGAGCGTTCGCTGCCGCCGCCGGGGCTGCGTGAACTGCACCTGTAGCGCGCCCGGGGCAGAGGTCGAAAACCGGCCGAAATCTACGGACTTATGACGAACGTCGCCTTGCCGCGTCGCAACACGATCAGCGTATAATCCACGGGTTTCGATCGAGCCGATCGAGCCTTTCCGACGTGCTGCCAGCACCACACCCCGGTGATACCCGACGTGAGCGCGAACCTGATCCAGCTGTTCCGTGATACCTCCCAACTGTCCGGCGGCAACGCCGCGTTCATCGAAGACCTCTACGAATCCTGGCTGCGTGATCCCGCCTCGGTTTCCCCCGCATGGCAGCGCTATTTCGACGGCTTCAAGGGCCGTGACGACAAGATTCATTCGGATGCGATAGCGCGCATCAGCGCGGCCCAGAAACTCAATGGCCGCACAGCCGCGCCGGCCGCCGCGCCGCCGGTCGACGATGCCAGGGCACAGAAGCAGGCCGCCGTGCTCAAGCTCGTCACCGCATACCGGTCACGCGGGCATCTGGCCGCCTCGCTCGATCCGCTCGATCTCACCGAGAAGCTGCCGGCTCCCGATCTCGAGCTCGGCTTCCACGGCCTCGACGCCAGCGATCTTGACACCGAATTCCAGACCGGCTCGCTGGCCGGCCCGCAACGGCTCAAGCTCAGGGAACTCGTTGCCCTGCTGAAGGCGACCTACGCCGGCACGATAGGCGCGGAATTCATGCACATCAGCGACGCCGTGCAGCGGCGCTGGGTTCACGAACAGCTCGAGAGGGCCGCCGGCAACTTCGGCCTCGGCGTCGACGACAGGAAGCGCCTGCTCGAACGCCTGACAGCAGCCGAAGGGCTGGAACGTTACCTTCACACGAAATACGTCGGTCAGAAGCGCTTCTCGCTCGAAGGCGGCGACAGCCTGATTCCGCTCGTGGACGAACTCGTGCGGCAGAGCGGTGCCGACGGCGTCAAGGACATGGTCCTGGGCATGGCCCACCGGGGGCGGCTCAACGTGCTCGTCAACACGCTGGGCAAGGCGCCGCAGAAGCTCTTCGCCGAGTTCGAAGGTCGCTTCGATCATCCCGACGATCCGGCGCACTCCGGCGATGTCAAATACCACATGGGTTTCTCGGCCGACATCCGGACGACCGGCCATACCGTCCATCTCGCGCTCGCCTTCAACCCGTCGCATCTCGAAATCGTCGACCCGGTCGTGGCCGGCTCGGTGCGTGCGCGCCAGACGCGCCGCGGCGACACCGACCGCGGACAGGTAATGCCTGTGCTGATCCATGGCGACGCGGCCTTCGCCGGCCAGGGCGTGGTCATGGAACTGTTCAACATGTCGCAGGCGCGCGGCTTCGCGGTCGGCGGCACGGTGCACATCGTCGTCAACAACCAGGTCGGCTTCACCACGTCTAATCCGCAGGACGCCCGCAGCACCTATTACTGCACCGACGTCGCGAAGATGGTCAACGCGCCGGTGTTCCACGTGAACGGCGACGATCCGGAAGCGGTGCTGTTCGTCGCTCGCCTCGCGTTCGACTACCGCCAGAAATTCAAGCGCGACGTCGTCATCGATCTCGTCTGCTACCGGCGCCACGGCCACAACGAGGCCGACGAGCCCGCAGCGACGCAGCCGGTCATGTACCAGGTCATCCGCGCGCGCCCGACCACGCGCGAGCTCTATGCACAAAAGCTCGCGGCCGCCGGAATCATTCAGGATGGCGAGGCACAGGCCCTCGTCGAAGGCTATCGCAAGAAGCTCGAAGCCGGCCTTCCTGTCGCTGAACTCGATCCGGAGTTCAAGGACCCGTACGCGCTGGACTGGTCCAAGTTCATCGACGGCAAGCTCGACGCACCGCACCGCACCGGCGTGGCAAGGGACAAGCTGGCCGCACTGGGCCAGAGCATCCTCAACCTGCCGCCGGAACTCGTGCTGCACCCGCGCGTCGCGAAGATCTACGAGGATCGCGCCCGGATGGCGGCGGGCCAGCAGCCTCTGGACTGGGGCTTCGCCGAGAATCTGGCCTACGCGACCCTGATCGCCGAAGGTCATGACCTGCGCGTGGTCGGCCAGGACGCCGGCCGCGGCACGTTCTTCCATCGCCACGCGGTGCTGCACGACCAGAAGACCGACGGCACCTATCTGCCGCTGCGCCATGTGCGTGCCGGCGCCAATGTCGACATCATCGACTCGGTGCTCAGCGAAGAAGCGGTCATGGCCTTCGAGTACGGCTTCTCCACCTCCGAGCCGAACACGCTCGTGATCTGGGAAGGCCAGTTCGGCGACTTCGCCAACGGTGCCCAGGTCGTCATCGACCAGTTCATCTCTTCCGGCGAAGCCAAGTGGGGGCGCCTGTCGAGCCTTGCACTGTTCCTGCCGCACGGTTACGAGGGCCAGGGTCCGGAACACTCGTCCGCGCGCCTCGAACGTTTCCTGCAACTGTGCGCCCTCAACAACATGCAGGTCTGCGTGCCGACGACGCCGGCGCAGGCATTCCACATGATCCGTCGCCAGATGGTGCGCGACTGCCGCAAGCCGCTGGTGGTCATGACGCCGAAATCCCTGCTGCGCCACAAGCTCGCGGTGTCGTCGCTCGACGACCTTGCCAACGGCGGTTTCCAGCTCGTGATCGGCGATTCCACGGCCAAGCCGGGGCAGAAGGTGCGCCGCGTCGTGCTGTGCTCCGGCAAGGTGTATTTCGACCTCGTCGACGATTGTGAGAAGCGCGGCATCAGCGACGTCGCGATCGTGCGCGTCGAACAGCTCTATCCGTTCCCGCGTACCGAAGTGAAGGCACAGCTGGCCAAGTATCCGGCCGCGAAGGAAGTCGTCTGGTGCCAGGAAGAACCGATGAACCAGGGCGCCTGGTATCAGATCCAGCATCACCTGCGCGCCTGCCTCGGTGCGGAACACAGCCTCAGCTACGCCGGCCGCTCGCGCTCGCCGGCCCCGGCCTGCGGCCATCACAATACCCATGTCGCCGAACAGGCGGCCCTGGTCGAGCAGGCGCTGGTCGCGCCGATCGGCACTGATCACGCCTCGGAGTAAGAAGTATGACCATCGAAGTCAAAGTCCCGGTTCTTCCCGAATCCGTTTCCGACGCGACCATCGCGACCTGGCACAAGAAAGCCGGCGATGCGGTCAGGCGCGACGAGAACCTGGTCGATCTGGAAACCGACAAGGTCGTCCTCGAAGTGCCGGCTCCGGCCGACGGCGTGCTCAAGGAAATTCGTCGCCAGAGCGGCGAAACCGTCAATTCGCAGGAAATCATCGCGGTGATCGAGGAAGGTGCCGCCGTGGCGCCGGCCGCAGCGTCCCCCGCCGCCGCGGATGCGCCGAAGACTGCCGCACCGGCGGCTGCAGCAGCAGCCGCACCAGCCGCCAAGGTCGACGAACTGTCGCCCGCCGGCCGCCGCGTTGCGAGCGAGAACGCCATCGATCCGGCCAATGTCGCCGGGACCGGCCGCGACAGCCGCGTGACCAAGGAAGACCTCGTCAACTTCATGCGTTCCGGCGGCACCGCGGCACCTGCCACGAGCGCGCCGGCCCCGGCCAGCGCGCCGGCTGCCGCCGCGACCAGGCCGACGCCGGGTTCCCGACCGGAAGAACGCGTGCCGATGACCCGCATGCGCGCCAAGATCGCTGAGCGCCTCATGCAGTCGAAGAACTCGATCGCGATGCTGACCTCGTTCAACGAGATCAATCTCGGCAAGGTCATGTCCATGCGCAAGGAACTGGTCGAACAGTTCGAGAAGACGCATGGCATCAAGCTCGGCTTCATGAGCTTCTTCGTGAAGGCCGCCTGCGAAGCGCTCAAGCGCCACCCGATCATCAACGCGTCGGTCGACGGCAACGACGTGATCTACCACGGCTATCAGGACATCTCGGTGGCCGTGTCCACCGACAAGGGGCTCGTGACGCCGGTGCTGCGCGACGCACAGAACCTGAGCTTCGCCGACGTCGAGAAGCAGATCGCCGGCTACGCGAAGAAAGCCCGTGAGGGTGGACTGACGCTCGACGATCTCGCCGGCGGCACGTTCACCATCACCAACGGCGGCACCTTCGGCTCGCTGTTCTCGACGCCGATCGTGAATCCGCCGCAGAGCGCGATTCTCGGCATGCACGCGATCAAGGACCGCGCCATCGTCGAGAACGGCCAGGTCGTGGCCGCGCCGATGATGTACGTCGCGCTGTCCTACGACCACCGCATCATCGATGGCAAGGACGCGGTGCTGTTCCTCGTGGACATCAAGAACCAGCTCGAGAACCCGGCCAAGATGCTGCTGGGCCTGTGATGAAAACGGCCGGCCTGCTGATCGGAGCGGCGCTGGCCGTATTCGGGGGCGCCGCGACAGCGGCGCCCGACCCGTCCGCGCGGGCACGCCTGGCCGGAATCCTCGACGAGTTCAACGCGATTTCCGACATCGATATCGGCAATTGCGATCACGAGTATCCGGCTTTCGCCAAGGCGTACGCAGCGCTCACGGAGTCACCGGACGCGGTCGCGATGCACCGAGCACTCGCGCATTTCGACCTCGAGCCGCAGGCGCCGGCCAAGGTCGAGCACGAACCGACCGCCGACCAATGCCTCGCCGCGCTCGACAAGGCCAAGGCCTTGTTCGAGCGGCACGGCGACTATATCCAGCAGCTCGCCGCGAACCTGCCTCCACCGGCCGCCGACTGACCAACCAGGAAAACAAGATGAGCGAACAGCACTTTGACGTCGTGGTGATCGGCGCCGGCCCGGCCGGCTATGTGGCCGCGATCCGCGCCGCGCAGCTCGGCCTCAAGACCGCCTGCGTGGATGCTTTCATCGGAAAGGACGGCAAGCCTGCGCTCGGCGGCACCTGCCTCAACGTCGGCTGCATTCCGTCCAAGGCGCTGCTGGACTCGTCCAAGCAGTTCCACAACCTGACGCACAGCTTCGCAGTCCACGGCATTTCCGCGGCGAACCCGGCGATCGACGTCGGCACGATGGTCGGGCGCAAGGACAAGATCGTCAAACAATTCACGGGCGGCATCACGATGCTGTTCAAGGCGAACAAGGTCACGCCGCTCGCCGGTTTTGCCACGCTCAAGCCCGGCCGTGTCGTCTCGATCAAGGGTCACGACGGCAGCGTCTCGGAAGTCAGCGGCACCAACGTCATCATCGCCGTCGGATCGGTGCCGATCGAGCTGCCGTTCGCGAAGTTCGACGGCAACTGCATCGTCGACAACGCCGGTGCCCTGGATTTCAGCGAGACGCCCAAGCGTCTCGGCGTCATCGGCGCCGGCGTGATCGGCCTCGAGCTTGGCAGTGTCTGGAAGCGCCTCGGTGCCGAAGTCACCATCCTCGAAGCGCTGCCGGACTTCCTCGCCGCCGCCGACCAGGACATCGCCAAGGCTGCCGCGCGCGAGTTCAAGAAGCAGGGTCTGGACATACGCCTCGGCGCCAAGCTTGGCAAGGCCGAGGTCAAGGGCAATGAAGTGCACCTGAGCTATACCGACGCGAAGGGCGAACAGTCCCTGGTCGTCGACAAGCTGCTGGTCGCCGTCGGCCGCCGCGCCGCCACGGCCGGCGTGCTCGCCGAAGGCACCGGCGTGCAGCTCGACGAGCGGGGCCGAGTCGTGGTCGACGAGCACTGCCATACGGGTGTCGACGGCATCTGGGCAGCCGGCGACTGCGTGCGCGGGCCGATGCTCGCGCACAAGGGTTCGGAAGAAGGCATCGCTGTGGCCGAACTGATTGCCGGCCGTGCTGGCCACGTCAATCTCGATACCGTTCCCTGGGTCATCTATACCGAGCCGGAGATCGCGTGGGTCGGCAAGACCGAGGAGCAGCTCAAGGCCGAAGGCGTTCCCTATCGCACCGGCGCGTTCCCGTTCGCTGCGATCGGCCGTGCCGTCGCGATGAACGAGACAGCGGGCATGGTCAAGGTCATCGCACATGCCGACACGGATCGCCTGCTGGGCGTCCACATGGTCGGCGCCTGCGTCTCGGAAATGATTCACGAAGCCGTCGTCGCGATGGAATTCAAGGGCTCGGCCGAAGACCTCGCGCGCATCTGCCATGCCCATCCGACCTTGTCGGAAGCCGTGCACGAAGCTGCGCTCGCGGTCGACAAACGGGCCATCCACAAGGCGAACTGAGCGCCGATGGGCCGGGTGCCGCGCAGCGGTATCCGGCCCATCGCCCCGCATCGATCTTACGCCGCGCTGCCGCATGGAATTCATCCCGGCGGACCTGCGCGAGACCGGCCAGCGTCACGAGGTATTCGCTCGCGCCGCGGCCGCCGGGGGCCTTTGCTCGTGATCACCGGAGGTTTTGCCGATCTATCTCGACTCCGGCGACGTCACAGCGCTGGCGCACGATCTCCGCACCACGGCCGGTGTCCGCTGGTGGCTCAGCGATCTTGCCACGCCGGCATTGCTGCGTTTTCTTGCAAAAAACTGGGGCCGCACCGTGCAGCAGGGCAACGCGCCGCTCGTGTTCGGCCCGCCGCCTTCTTCGCACCCCGCGGCTGGCGCGAAGCCGAATTGCGCTCGACCTGGGACGAAGCCTGGCGTCTGGACCGCAAGCCGGCATTCGCCGGACTATGGCGTGCGCTGCCGTGGCTGGCGCCCTGCCGGCGCGACGTCGCGGACCGCATGGCGGCCATCGTGTTGCTCGAAGCCGCCGACGATCGCCCGGCGGCCCGCTGACGGCATTTGTGCGCGTCGCGCCGGTCTCGCAAACTAGACCGTCTCGCCCATCGCCGGAATCATGAACGCATGTCCATAGCCCCGCCCTTCCGCGCCTTCCGCATCCGCAACGACGCGCAGGGCTATCGTGCCGCCATCGAATCAATGGCGCTCGACGATCTCTCTCCCGGCGAAGTCGTCATCAAGGTCGTGCATTCGAGCGTGAACTACAAGGACGCGCTCGCCGGCACCGGCAAGGGCAAGATCCTGCGCCAGTTCCCGATGAACGGCGGCATCGACGTCGCCGGCTACGTCGTGGCATCGACCGACCATCGCATCAAGGAAGGCGACGCCGTGCTCTGCACCGGCTCGGGCCTCAGCGAGACGCGCGACGGCGGCTACGCGGAATATGCGCGGTTACCGGCACAATGGACGATACCGCTGCCGGCCGGCATGACGCTGCGCGACAGCATGATTCTCGGCACCGCCGGCTTCACCGCGGCACTGTCGCTGTACCGCATGGAGCAGAACGAGCAGCGGCCTGACATGGGTCCCATCGTCGTGACGGGCGCGACCGGCGGCGTCGGATCGCTCGCCATCGCGATCCTCGCCAAGGCCGGCTACGAGCCGCACGCGATCACCGGCAAGATCGATCAGTTCGACTGGCTGATCGGGCTGGGTGCGAAGCAGTGCATCGCGCGCAAGGAGCTGTACTGGGGCCAACGGCCCCTCGAGACCAGTCGCTGGGCGGGCGCGATCGACAACGTCGGCAGCGAAATGCTCGCCGGACTCACGCGCGTCATCCATCCCTACGGCAACATCGCGAGTTGCGGCCTCGCCGCGGGCCACGATCTCGCCACGACGGTCATGCCGTTCATCATCCGCGGGGTGAGCCTGCTCGGCATTGCCTCGGCAGGCACGCCACGTCACACGCGCGAGCGGATCTGGGAACTGCTCGCCGGCGACTGGAAACCGGCCCAGCTCAGCGGTCTCTGCACGCGCGAAGTCACGCTGGATACACTGCCCGAGGTGTTCGACGGCATGCTCGCGGGTGGCTCCCTTGGGCGAACTCTGGTAAACATCGCGTGACGCCGGTGCCACATGCGTCCAGCCCGCTCCGGGCGCCGGTACAAACCTTCGATTCCAGCACGGGGGCTGCTGTTGCCAAGCAGTCCGCCGCCGGTAGAATGTCCCAGCCGCATCGCGGCTCACAGGGGTGACAGAGCAACCATGGCGCGAATTCTGATCGTCGACGATTCCCAATCCCAGTTGCTGGGGCTCAAGCGCATCGTCGAGAAAATGGGCCACGAAATCATCACGGCCGAAGACGGCGCCGCGGGCGTCGAAGTCGCCAAGCGCGAAATCCCCGATCTCATCCTCATGGATGTCGTGATGCCCAATCTGAACGGCTTCCAGGCCACGCGCACGATCTCGCGCGAAGCCAAGACAAGCCATATTCCGATCATCCTCGTCACGACGAAAGATCAGGAAACCGACAAGGTCTGGGGCATGCGCCAGGGCGCGAAAGCCTACGTGACGAAGCCGATCAACGAGCCTGAACTCGTCAAGGTCATCAACGAGCTGTTGCCTAAGTAGGCCGCGACCGTCCGATACCGAAAAGCAAGCCGATCCGGCTTGCTTTTCGACGAAACAGCCAGGAGCCGCAAGGCTCCTTTTTCATTGGGGATCCGTTTTGACGGGCTCCAGCGCAGGAAAGCGGCTGCCCCGTAGTGCGATCACCGCAACGCAATCCTGAGCCGGGTTCGGCTCGAACCGGTGATCACGTCCTGAGGGCGCCGACGGCGTTCAGCCGCCGAATGCGTGACGCAGGCGCTCATAGGCTTCGCGCTGTTCGGCACTGTGCGGCGCGGGCGCGCGCACATCCAGCACGACGTACTGATCACCCGCCTCGCCGCCCGGCAATCCGCGTCCCTTGAGGCGCATCTTGCGACCCGAATCCGAACCCGCCGGAATCTTCAGATCCACGTCGCCGGCGAGCGTCGGTACTTTCACCGTGGCCCCAAGCGCGGCGTCCCAGGGGGCAATCGGCAGCCGGATCGTGACGTCCCGCCCGTCGAGCTGGAAACGCGGGTGCGGCCGCAACTGGATCTCGAGCAACACGTCGCCGGCCGGCGCGCCATTGCGGCCCGGATGCCCCTTGCCGCGCAGCCGTATCGTCTGACCCGGCAGGATGCCTGCGGGAATCGTCACGTCGAGCTTCTCGCCGTTGAGATCGAGCCGCTGCGTGCCCCCCGTGTAGGCCGTCTCGAGATCGATGGCCGCATGAGCGCGCAGATCCTGCCCACGGCGCGGCCCCGTGTTGGCCCGCGCGCCGGTGCGCCCGAACAGGGATTCAAAGAAGTCGCTGAATCCCTCGTTCCCGCCTGGACCGCCTCCGTTGCCGAAACCCCCGAAGCCGCCGAAATCCGGCGCCGGCTGGAACTCCTCACCGGGACGGTAGCCTCGCGCGCGCAGCGCGTCGTACTGGCGACGTTTTTCAGGATCCTTCAGCGCTTCATAGGCCTCGTTGACGGCCTTGAACTTGTCCTCCGCGCCGGCTTCCTTGCTGACATCGGGATGAAATTTACGTGCGAGCTTGCGGAACGCGGCCTTGATCTCGGCCTCGCTCGCGTCGGGCTTGACGCCCAGTGTTTCGTAGTAGTCCTTGAACTGCATGCTGTCTACCTTGCGGCTCCGGTATGCCGGAGTGATTTCAGGTCACCGGCGAACTACGCAACAGTAATCGGACCGCCGTGCAACGACCAGACCCGCGGCGGATCGCTCCGCCACGGGCCCGGGTCACGGCTGTCGCAAGCCCGAATCAGGTCGCGGCGATATTGATGCGGCGCGGCGAGCTTTCGGGGCGCTTGGGAATAGAAATCTCCAGCACGCCGTGCTTGCCGCTCGCGGTGATGCCGTCTGCATCGGCGCTGTCGGGCAGCGCGAAGCGGCGATAGAACACACCGTGCGTACGTTCGCTGCGGCTCAGCTTGCCGTTGCCTTCGACGACGTCGCCCTTGCGCTCGCCCTTGATGGACAAAATGCCTTTGTCCATCTGGATCTCGATCTCATTCGGATCAACGCCGGGTATGTCGGCGAGTATGACGAAGCGCTTGTCCTCCTCGCGAATGTCGACGCGCGGAGTCCACTGGCTCGTGACCACGTTGGACTGATCCGACTCGTCGGGCTGGAACAGACGCTCGAATGCCTGCTTGATCTCGTCCTGGAAACCGGACGGAACCGACCAACGATAATTGCGCGAAATGCTCATTTTGGCTCCTGAATTCTTGAGGCGCGGCCATCGCGCCATGGTCCGGAAAATAGGGGGCACGCCGATGCTTTCAAGAGCCCCTGCTCGCGGAAATGCGCCGTGCGCCCGGATCCGCGCCCGGGCGGGCTATGATCGCGCTCCCGTCTCTACCCAACGAGGATTCGCATGACCATTTCCGTCGGCGCCCGCATTCCGTCAGCCACGCTCAACGTGCTCAAGGATGGCGTCCAGGCCATCAGTACCGACGAGATCTTCGCCGGCCGCAAGGTCGTGCTGTTCTCGGTGCCGGGCGCCTTCACGCCAACGTGCTCGGCCAAGCACCTGCCGGGATATGTAGAAAAGTTCAGCGAGTTCCAGAGCCGTGGCATCGACGTGGCCTGCATGGCAGTCAACGACGCCTATGTCATGAAGGCCTGGGCCAAGGACCAGAACGTGCCCGAGCCGTTCATCATGCTTGCCGACGGCAACGCGAATCTCGCGCGTGTGCTCGGCCTGGAGATGGATGCGAGCGCGTTCGGCATGGGCGTGCGATCCAAGCGCTTCGCCCTGTATGCCGAGGACGGAGTCGTGAAGGCGCTCAACGTCGAAGCACCCGGTGAGTTCAAGGTGTCGAGCGCACAGGCCATGCTCGACACGCTGGACGCCTGAACGCGCGACACGGCGCCTGACGCACAAAAAAAACCGCGGCTCCGGCCGCGGTTTTTTCGTTCCGAGAACATCACCGGTGCGCTCAGCCGGCCTGCGGGTCGTCCGTATCCGTCGGGGCCTCCGGCGCGGCATCGCCGTTGCCGTTGCCGTTGCCGGTTTCCATACCCGCTGCCGCCGCATCGTCGGTCTCGGTTTCGTCGTCGCCGACGATGGCCAGGCCGACGACACTGGTCAGCGCCTCGTTCTCGGGCAGGCGGATCAGCGTGACCCCCTGCGTGTTGCGGCCGACGCGGGCGATCTCCGCGGCCCGCGTGCGCACCAGCGTGCCCTGGTTCGACACGAGCATGAGTTCGTGCGCGTCGTCGAGCTGCACCGCCGCGACGAGCGCGCCGTTGCGGCCAGAACACTGGATCGCGATGACCCCCTGCGTGCCGCGCCCCTTGCGCGGATATTCCTCGAGCGGGGTGCGCTTGCCGTAACCGCGTTCGGTCGCTGTCAGGATATCGCCCTCGCCTTCCACGGCGATGAGCGAAACGACCTCGGCGCCGTCGGTCAGCTTCATGCCGCGGACACCGTGCGCGACGCGGCCCATCGGCCGCACTTCATCCTCGGCGAAGCGCACGGCCTTGCCGTTGGATGCGAACATCAGCACATCCCGCGTGCCGTCGGTCAGCGCGACACCGACAAGACCGTCCCCGTCGTCCAGATCGATGGCGCGAATGCCGTTCGTGCGCGGACGCGAGTAGTCGGCCAGCGACGTCTTCTTGACGGTACCCTGCCGCGTCGCGAAAAACACGTAGCGGTCGACCGGGAAATCACGCACCGACTGCACCGCCTGGATTTTTTCGTCCGGCTCCAGCGGCAGCAGGTTGACGATGGGCTTGCCGCGCGAATTCGGACCGGCATCGGGGATCTGGTAGACCTTCTGCCAGAACACGCGGCCGGCACTGGTGAACGTCAGCAGGGTGTCGTGCGTATTGACGATCCAGACCTGTGCGACGAAGTCTTCTTCCTTGACCGCAGTCGCCGAGCGTCCCTTGCCGCCGCGGCGCTGCGCACGGTACGTGCTGATCGGCTGGCGCTTGACGTAGCCCGTGTGGGACAGCGTGACCACGACGTCCTCGGGCTCGATCAGGTCGAGCACGTCGAGGTCTTCCTGGCTGTGCTGGATCACCGTGCGGCGCGTATCGCCGTAGGCTTCCTTGATCTCGACGAGTTCGCCGCGGATCAGCGCCAGCAACACGGCCGGATCGGACAGGATCTCGATGAGCCCCCGGATCGCGGCGAGCAGCTGCCGGTACTCGTCGGTGAGCTTGTCCTGTTCCAGCCCCGTGAGGCGGTTCAGGCGCATTTCGAGGATTTCCTTGGCCTGGATCTCCGACAGCTGGTAGCCCTCTGCGCGCAGGCCGGCGTTCGGATCGAGATCCTCGGGCCGCGACGCATCCGCACCCGCGGCGTCGAGCAGCGCGCGCACCATGCCGGGCTCCCAGCGCTTGGCCAGCATGCGCTCCTTCGCGACCTGGGGTGACTCCGAGGTCTTGATGAGCTCGATCATCTCGTCGATGTTCGCAAGCGCGACGGTGAGGCCTTCGAGAATGTGCGCGCGGGCGCGCGCCTTGCGCAATTCGAAGATCGTGCGCCGCGTTACGACCTCGCGGCGATGGCGGATGAAGGCCTCGAGGATTTCCTTGAGGCTGAGCAGGCGCGGCTGGCCGTCGACGAGGGCGACCATGTTGATACCGAACGTGACCTGCAGCTGGGTCTGCTGGAACAGATTGTTCAGCAGCACGTCGGCCATCGTGTCCTTGCGGACCTCGATGACGATGCGCATGCCGTCCTTGTCCGATTCGTCGCGGAGGCCGTCGGGCGAGATCCCTTCGATCTTCTTTTCCTTGTGCAGCTCGGCGATCTTCTCGATCAGCCGGGCCTTGTTGACCTGATACGGCAGCTCGGTGACCACGATGGTCTCGCGGCCGTTTGCTTCCGTTTCGATCTCGGTCCTGGCGCGGATCAGAATGCGTCCGCGCCCGGTCTTGTACGCCTCCACGATGCCGGAGGCGCCGTTGATGATGCCGGCGGTCGGGAAGTCCGGGCCGGTGACGTAGCGCATCAGGTCGTCGATGCCCAATTCCGGCGCATCGATCAGCGCAATCGTCGCGTCGATGACTTCGGTGAGGTTGTGCGGCGGAATGTTGGTCGCCATACCGACCGCGATGCCCGCCGAACCGTTGACGAGCAGGTTCGGTACCCGCGTCGGCAACACCGTCGGCTCGAACTCCTTCTCGTCGTAATTCGGCTGGAAATCGACGGTTTCCTTGTCGATGTCGGCGGTCAGCTCAGAGGCGATGCGGTCGAGGCGGCACTCGGTGTAGCGCATCGCCGCCGCCGCGTCGCCGTCGATCGAACCGAAGTTGCCCTGACCGTCGATGAGCGGATAGCGCAGCGAGAAGTCCTGCGCCATGCGTACCAGCGTGTCGTAGATCGACGCGTCGCCGTGCGGGTGGTATTTACCCATGACGTCGCCGACGATGCGCGCGCATTTGACGTAAGGGCGATTCCAGAAGTTGTTGACCTCGTACATGCCGAACAGCACGCGCCGGTGCACGGGCTTGAGGCCGTCGCGAACGTCCGGCAGGGCGCGTCCAACGATCACGCTCATGGCGTAATCGAGGTAGCTCTGCCGCATCTCGTCTTCGATATTGACGCGTATGACTTCTTTGGCTAGTTCCGCCATCGGGATTCCAGGGTTCTGACGCTTGCTGCCGTGCGGCCCAGCCTTGCGGGCGGGCACCGAAAATAACGCGCAAGCATACCATGGAAAGGCCCTGGACTTACGCCGGAACCCCTTGTTTCTGGCCGTTTTTTACGTTTCGTGCCGGGATTCCGGCCGGCATTGCACCGGTCAGCGCAGCTGACGCAGTTCTTCCGCCAGCAGGACCGGGATTTCGGCCGCCTCGAACTGCCGTGCGAACAGTGGCACGGCGTAGCGGAAATGCTCGCCCTGGCGTTCCAGGACGTAGGCAAGCTGCAGGCGGGAGAACGCACGCCGCAGCATTTCCACGTCGATGTCGGCATGCGGGCGCACCAGGTCGACCATGTCGGCCAGTGTCGTTGCGCCCTGCTCTGCCACGCGATACACCACGATGCGATCCAGGCGCGAGGCCCGGTCGTCGTGACTGAGCCGCCCCCAGCCCGCCAGGGCGTCGAGCACCGCCTGGGATGCGAGCGCACGCTCGACATCGGCCGCTTCGATCACCCGCCCACCGCGATCGAGCGCTTCGAGGCACTCCTGGCACAGGATCGCGACGAGGTTCGCGCGCCGCCCGCTCTCCACGACGATGCGCTCGACCAGCGCCGCTTCGGCAAAGCGAAGATTGAGCACGCCCAGCGGCACGGTCGCGAGTTCGCGGCAGGCTTCGGGCTCTAGTCCTCCCACGCTGATGACCTCGCCGAAATTGCGCAGCGGCGACTGGTAGTCCAGCGCGGCGGCGGCGTAGAGATCCCAGAATCCGGCGAGCAGGAAGTGGCATCGCCCTTCCTCGGAAAGCGCACGCATGGCCGACAGCTCGGCATAGTCACGCGCCGCGTCGGCACGGAAAAACGGATCTGCTTCATCAATGAGCAGCAGCAGGCGCTTGCCCGCATGCTGACGCGTCAGCGTCGCGACGATGGTTTCGAGATCACTGTCGAGCGGCAGCCCGCTCTGTGCCGCGAGCCGCGGCAACAGGCGGTGATCGCGCAGCACGACGTAGACGCAGGCGATCTGGGGATGCTCGCGCAGGCGCCGCTCGATCGCCTTCATGAGACTGGTCTTGCCCAGCTGCCGGCCGCCGATCAGGAGGTAGTTCGACGGTTCGCGCTGCACCACGCGCGCGAGCAGGCTGGTCCGGCCGAAGAACGACGACGCGCGTGCGATTCCGCCGCGCGTCTGGTAGGGCGAGATACGCGTGAGCCGCAGCTGGCTGGCCATCGCACGCAGCAGGACCGGCAACGCATCGCGCGCGAGCAGCCAGGCCGACTGGGTCTCCTGCGCGATGCAGACGAACAGGTTCGTGCGATCGGCACAGAGGCCGCGCAACGCCGTTTCCGCCGCGGCGGAGGGGGTCAGCACGAGCATGACGTCGACGCCGCTCTGCAGCGGGCGCAACAGCCGGGCGAGCTGCATGCCGTCGAGCCCCTCGCCCGGCAGCCAGACCAGGCAACGTTCGAGTGAAACCGGCATTTCGTTGGAAAACGTCCACTCGCAGACGGTGCCCGGCAGGTTCCAGCCGCTGGCCGGAGCGGAACGGGCTCCTACGCGCAACGCGAGTGCTGCCGCCTGGCGTTCCGCCGGCAGTCGCGGGTAGCGCAGCGCATCGTTCCAGTCGGCGGCGTCGACCCCGGCCGCGGCGAGCGTTGCATCCCGGCGGCGCAGCCACCCCAACGCGACGTCGATGCGCTGCAGCTGCGCCAGCGGCATGCGCCGCAGGCGCGCCGGATCCCGCTGGATCGGCGCCACCAGCGGGTGACGCCAGACCAGCAACACGCCGAGCGCCAGCAGCGCGAGCACGCTGAGCGCGAGCACCGACAGCAGCCAGCGCGAGGTGCTGCTGGCGAACGATTCCTCGGTGCGACAGTTCAGCGGCAGGTAGCGCGCCGGAATCGGCGGATCGCCGCCGGCACAGCTCCATAGCTGTTGCGCCGCGTCCCACCGATAGACCACCCGACGGCCATGCAGGCTGCGATCCAGGCGCGGCGTCGGTCGCAGCGTGCCGACGAGTTCGCCGGGTTGCAGCGACAGGTCGAAGATTTCCCCGGGTTCCACGCCGAGCGTGTCGAGGCGCGTCGGCCATTCGCCGCGGTCCATCACGTACTCGTTCACGTGCAGTCGCGCGACCTGCAGTTCGCTCCAGCCGTTCGCGATCCAGGCCATGCTCTCCGGACGGGGGAGAAACCGCCCCACCAGCGGATTCCACTGCGGCAACAGCAGCGCCGTACCGAAAAAGAGTGTCGCGGCGACGAGGAGCCCCCGGCGCAGCCAGATCCAGCGTCCCGGACTCATGCGCCCGCGTCGCTCCAGGCAGCGATGATCTGGCGGCCCGCGCGGCGAACTGCTTCGCAACGCCATTCGAGCTGCAGGCCATCGACCCCCGGCCGCGCGGTCACGAGGTTGGCCCAGAACAGGCGCCGCAGCAGACGATCGATCAGGTAAGGCTGCGCTCGGCCGAGCACGGCCTGCGCCAGCCACGACTGGATGCGCGCCCGGGCCTCCGCCTCACCGAGCAAGGGAACGAATCCTTCCCACAACCGGACGCTGCCCGCGAGGCACTCACCGAGCTGGGGACCGCTCCAGGGGGTATTGGCCGCATGCCAGCGCAGCGCTTCATCGATCAGGGCCGGATGGCCGCCGCACTCGAGTTCGAGACGACTCAGCAGTGCCGCATCGACCTGGCCCGGCGGCAGCTCGCGGCAGGCCAGCGCGCGCAGTTCGGCCGGCCCCGGGTCGGGCCAGTGCTCGACACTCGCAATATTCAACAAGGAAAGATCGCCACTCTGATACTTGAGCTCGGCGAGCGCCTCGCCGCCGCAGAGCAGCAGATGGAGCTTGCCGCTGTACATCTCGCTGAGGCCGCGCAGAATGCCGGCCAGTGCCTCGCGCAGGTGCGCCTCGCCCTGCTCGAACCGGCTCACCAGGCAGAACACGCGCTCGCCAGCCGCGAGCCGGCGCTCCAGCGCCGCTTCGAACGCAAAGTCCGAGTCGACGCCATCGAATCCGCACTGCGTGCCGATAGCGGCGAAATAGTCGCGCGCATCGGCACCGACGCTGTAGGGCGGCCGTACGTGCAGCACGGCGTGCGCGCCGTAGCGCTGGCGAGCGGTCGCCAGCAGCGTCTCGCGGAACG
Organism: Rhodanobacteraceae bacterium; assembly: GCA_045864815.1. Lineage (GTDB taxonomy): Bacteria > Pseudomonadota > Gammaproteobacteria > Xanthomonadales > Rhodanobacteraceae > Tahibacter. The sequence goes on from BTVG01000016.1 coordinate 100,657, forward strand.
GCGGCTGGCCCCAGTGCGCCTGGCTCAACAGCATCAGGATCGGATACGGTGCGAGACGCTGCATTCGCTCGAACAGGCCGCCGATGTAGTCCGCGTAGGGCTGGCCAGGCGTCTGGCCGCCGACGGGATATTCCGGCTCGAAGCCGGCGCTCGCCAGCAGCCGATCGGTCTCTGCCTCGCTGAGCCGCAGATAGCGCGCGCAGTCCACGAGCTTGTGGCGATGCTTGCGGTTCGGCAGCGACAGGCCGTGGCGCCAGTTGTTGACCGCCTCGCGGCTCATGCCGATTTCGGTCGCGACGCCCGAGGCACTCGCACGGATGCGGCGCATGAATACGGTCAGCAGGCCGGCGAAATCGTCGGGCATGGGCGCATCGGAACGGTCTTCGGGATCGCGCACGCTACGCCAGGACGGTGGAAAGTCAAACATGCCGTGCATACCGGCCGCGCGGCGTACCACGAATCTCTCGTTGCGTCATTGCTCGTCTCCCCCTGCCCGCCACGGGCGCCGCGCATTGTCGACGCCCGGCATCGCGCACGGAACCGGCCGCTTGTCCGGAGCGCCGGACCCGCGCTTGACGCCGTGTCAAGCCGCCGCCGGCACCGCCTGCCATTCCGTACCCGACGCGCCGTATGCGGAATAGTCCGCTGTTTTCGTACCACGACCACGAGGAAACCCTGATGAAACACCTGCGTCTGTTCGTTCTCGCCGCCCTGTCGGCGCCGCTGGCCGCGACCGCGGCGGGAAAAGGCACCACCACGACGTTCGCCGTCAGCGCCGGCAGTTTTTCGGCCTGGACCATCAACGCCGCGTCGAATCCGCCGCTGACGCTCGAACGTGGTCGGACCTACGTCTTCGATCTCACGGGCGTTTCCGCGGTGCATCCGTTCAACATCAACACGGTCAACACCACCGGCAGCGGCTCGCGCTATACGCAGGGGGTGACCAACAACGGTGCGACCGGCGATACCGACATCACCTTCGTGGTGCCGGCGAACGCGCCGGGTACGCTGCACTACAACTGCGGCAATCACGCCGCCATGAACGGCAGCATCACGGTCATCGATCCCGATACGATCTTTGCGAACGGCTTCGACGCCTAGCCCGCATGACTCACATCCGTTGGTAGCGAAGCCGCCGAGACGCCGTTCGGATGCGCGCAGCAGACGGCGTGGCGGCGAAGGCGCAGCCGACACGATCTCGAGCCGACATGCGGGAGCAGCGCGCGTCAGGGCGAGCGTACCGGCAGCCGCCGTAGCAGCAGTGGAAAAAATGCGGGCTAGTCATCCGCGCGCCAGTCCCAGCGCACCCCGACCGACAGCGTGCGGTCGGGGCCCGGCTCGTAGTGGCGCGCGTTGCCTTCGTTGACGATGACCGAGCCGATGTAGCGCCGGTCGAACGCGTTGTCGATGCGCGCAAACGCCGACCAGGCGCCGGCACCCTGACACCAGCGCCGGCCCCATTCGAGATTCAGCAGTCCGTGACCCGGCGCACGCTGGCTACCGCTGTCGTTGACGGTCACGTCGCCGACAGCGATGAGCTGTGCCGCCGCGTTCCAGTCGCCGCGGCGCCAGGCGAGCCGGCTCGCGAACTGGTGCCGCGCCGTGCCCGGAATCCGGGTGCCCGCGGCGACGCGGGTCGTCGGGCCGTTGCATGCTGCGGCCGGGCACAGGGGAAACGCATCGCGAAACGTCGCGGCGAGTCCGGTATAGGCCCACTGCCATTGCCATTCCGCGCCCAGCGGCACGGTGGCCGCGAACTCCACGCCCTCGCGCCGGGCACGGCCGACATTGCGGAAGCTGCTGCGCCCGCCGACATTGCGCGCGACCGCGAGTTCATCATCGGTGTCGGCCCGAAAGGCGGCCGCCTCGATCCACGCGCCCCGTGCGCCACGCCATTTGACGCCGATTTCTCCATGCCGGCTGCGTGCCGGCCGCAGATCGAAGGCGAGGCCGGCCGCGCCGTCGGCACGGTAACCGAGTTCGTTGAACGTCGGCGTCTCGAATCCCCTGCCGAGCGACACAGACAGTCGCATATCGGCACGCGGAGCGAAGGTGAGACCGGCGACCGGCGTGGTCGCGGTGTAATCGGCACGGCCGCTGTCGTCGGGATTGCCCGGCGTCACGTAGCGGTCGGCCGACACGTAGCGGATCGCGCTGTGGCGCACGCCGGCGAGCAGCGCCCAGTGCTCGGCCATGTGCCAGGACGCCTGCACATACCGGTCCCTGTTGCGCGCGTCGTTGCGCTCGTCGCGACGCAACGCGCCGCGCACCCCCAGCGCATCGCCGGCAAAATTCTCGAAGCCGCGACGTCGCTGGCGCTGCGTGTCAGCGGAGATCCCCACCGCCAGCGCCAGCGGACGCGCCGCCATGTCGCCCTGCCAGGACCAGCGCAAATCGCCACCGCCGTAGTCGCTGCCGAGGTCGACGACACCGCCGGCGCTGGTCGGGGCCATCTGCGCCACACGCGGCACCGCGAGAAACTGTTCGACGTCGCGACGCCCGGTATAGACCATCGCACGCAAGGACACGCGCTCGGTGGCGGCGTGCTCGTAGACCGCGCCGACCTGATGCTGCCGCACCGACTTGCGCGTGTCGTAGAGCCGCGCGGCGGCGGTCGCCGCGCGCGGATCGGCCAGGGCTTCGGCACGCGAGAGACCCAGCGGATCCTGCGCCTCCGGGGAAAGGAATCGGTTCGCGACCAGATCGAGATGACCGGCACCGCCGACGGCCATGCGCACGACGAGGTTCGCTGCATCGCGACGCGACGCGCTGTGCTCGCGAAATCCGTCGCTGTCGGTGCGCGAGACCGCCGCGTGATAACCGATGCCGTCGCTGCCGCCGCGCAGGCTGGTCGCCAGGCCGCGATGGCCGTGGCCGCCGGCCGTGGTCTGCACGCGCACCTGCGGCGGGCCGAGTCCGACTGCGCTGAACAGCTGTACGACACCGCCGGAGGAATTGCCGTGCAACGCCGAGAACGGACCACGCAGTACTTCGATGCGATCCCCGGCATACAGCAGGAAATGGGCGAGCTGGCCTTGCCCGTCGGGCATCGTCGCCGGTATGCCGTCGGCATACAGGCGCAGGCCGCGCACGCCGAACGTCGCGCGTGCACCGAATCCGCGGATCGAGACCTGCGTATCCTGCGCCTGATTCTGGCGGTCCCTCATGAGCAGACCGGGCACGTTGGCGACGGCGGCGCCGAGGTTCGCGGCAGGCGCGGCAGCATCGTCGAGATCGACGACGCTGATCGATGCGGGCACGCCAAATGCGTCCGCACCGTCGACGCCGATCGAGGAAACCACCACGCGCGGCAAGGGCACGGCGTCCTGCGCAGCGGCAGGCTGCATCGCAAAGACCGCAGCCAGCGCTGCGCCTGCCCGCCGCCACGTGATCAGAACGTCAGTCATGGCCTGCACCCGGAGCCGACGCCGCCGCAGTGTCGCGGAAACGAACGCAAGGAAACGTCATCGCCGTCGCTCTTCCCCGGCGCGGGCACGCACCGGCATCGCTCGCGGAATACCGTTGCCGGCGTTTGCGCGATCGCCGGCTTCTTGCACAATCGCGGTTCACCCGGAGACTCGATCATGTCCGTCCTACGCATCATGTTGGTCCTCGCCGCCGCCCTGGCGAGCACGTCTTCCCTGGCTGCCGGCAGCACGTCGCGCGGCAGCGTCACGCAAACCTTCCAGGTCAGCGCCGGTGGCTCGAGTTCGTGGATCATCGACGGCCAGTCGAACCCGGCACTCACCCTGCAGCGTGGCAGCACCTACGTATTCCATCTCAACAACGTGAGCCAGATTCATCCGTTCAATATCAACACCATCAACGTTCCGGGCCCGAACTTCCGTTACGACAATGGCGTGACCAACAACGGCGCGGCCGGCACGATCGACATCACGTTCGTCGTACCCCCCGATGCACCGGCCACGCTGCACTACAACTGCGAGAACCATGTGGGCATGAACGGTCCGATCACGATCACCGCACCCGACCCGATCTTCGCGGACGGCTTCGGCAGCTGATCGGCCCTGCGGGTCACGCGCAACCGGCGCGCGGCGTCGGGACCGGCAGCACGCACTGCCCCCCCAAACGACGAAGGCGGCCGCAGGGCCGCCTTCGTCGTTGGTGCGCCGGCGGCCGGGCTCAGCCCAGCACGCTGGCGAGGTCTTTCTCGATCTTTTCCGGCGTGTCGGTCGGCGCATAGCGCTTGACCACACTGCCGTCGCGGCCGACCAGGAACTTGGTGAAGTTCCACTTGATGCCCTCGGTGCCGAGGAAACCGGATTTTTCACTTTTCAGCCATTTATACAACGGATGCGCCTTATCGCCATTGACGTCGATCTTGGCGAACATCGGAAAACTGACGTCGTAATTCAGCGAGCAGAAGTTGCGGATCTCGTCGGCGTCGCCGGGCTCCTGGTGGCCGAACTGGTCGCAGGGAAAGCCGAGAACGACGAGACCTTCGTCCTTGTGCCTGCGGTACATGGCCTCCAGACCCGTGTACTGCGGCGTGAAGCCGCATTTCGAGGCAACATTGACGATCAGCAGCGCCTTGCCCTTGTAGGCCTTCAGCGCCTGTTCGTCGCCGTCCAGGGTCGTCGCGGAAAAATCGTAGGCAGTGGTCATGCGTCACCTCGGTCCGGGATGCAACAGCGACGGTCAGTCAATGACGATCAGTGATGGTGTCCGCCGGGGCCGTGCACATGGCCGTGCATCACTTCCTCGGGCGTGGCCGCGCGCACGTCGGTGATCTCGATCGCGAAATGCAACGCCTGGCCGGCCAGCGGATGGTTGCCGTCGATCGTGACCATGTCGTCCTCGACGGCGGCGACAGTGACCGTCATCGGACCGTTCGGGCCGTCGGCGTGGAACTGCATGCCGGGCTCGATCGTATCGACGCCCTGGAACGCGGCGCGCGGCACCGACTGGACCAGACCCGCGTGATGCACGCCGTAGCCTTCTTCGGGAGCGACCACGACGTTGAACGTATCGCCGACGCGCTTGCCGGTCATTTCCCGCTCGAGGCCGGGCACGATGTTGCCAACGCCGTGGAGATAGGCCAACGGCTCACGCCCGGCAGACGAGTCGACGACCTCGCCCTCGGCATTGGTCAGTGTGTAATGGAACGCGGCGACGCAACGGTCGGCAATCTGCATGGATGATGCTCGGAATGGCGCCCGATACGGGCGGGAAGACCAACGCGGGGTTGGATACGCCGCGGAGCATGAGGGCAGCGTGACGCCGATTCAAGTCACTGCCGGCGCCGCTGCGGGCTCGGTCTGGTCCTGCGGCCCGGCCGCAAACGCGGCCTGCATTTTTGCGTCATCGCGCAAACCTTCCCAGCGCGCGACGACCATGGTCGCAACGGCATTGCCGATCACATTGGTGATCGCACGCGCTTCGGACATGAAACGGTCTACGCCGATCACGAGCGCGACGCCTTCGACCGGGACCTTGCCTGCGAGCGCGCCCAGCGTCGCGATCAGCGTGGTCAGGCCGGCACCGGTGATGCCGGCAGCGCCCTTGGACGTGAGCAGCAACACGCCGAGCAGCACCAGTTCGTCGTACAGGGACAACTGCACACCGAGCGCCTGCGCGATGAAGATCGCCGCCATGGTCAGATAGATGCAGGTGCCGTCGAGATTGAATGAATAGCCCGTCGGCAGCACCAGGCCGACCACCGAGCGATCGCAACCGGCCTGTTCGAGCCGCAGCAGCAGCCGAGGCAGCGCCGACTCCGACGACGAGGTGCCGGCGACCAGGACGATCTCGCGCCGGATGTAGACCAGAAAACGCCACAGCGAGAAACCCGACAGGCGCGCGACGAGGCCAAGCACGCCAAACACGAATGCGAAGCAGGTCGCGTACACACAGAGCATCAGCCAGCCCAGCGATATGAGCATGCCGAGACCGAACTTCCCGATCGCGAACGCCATCGCGCCGAACGCGCCGATCGGCGCCACGCGCATCACCAGCGCGACGATCTTGAACAGCACCTGCGACAGTTCATCGAGAAGGTCGAGCACGCGCCGGCCGGCTCCGCCGGCATGCGTCATCGCAACACCGAACAGGATGGCGACGAGCAGCATCTGCAGCAGGTTGTTGTCGACGAAGGCCGAGACCAGACTGGTCGGAATGATGCCGAGCAGGAAGCTGGCCAGGGTCTGCTCCCTGGCCGCCTCGACATAGGCCGCCGTCCTGGCCGGATCGAGATCGCCGGGCTGCACCACCATGCCGGCACCGGGCTGCGCCACATTGGCGACGACCAGCCCGATCACGAGCGCCAGCGTCGTCAGCGCTTCGAAATAGATCAGCGCCTTCAGGCCGATGCGACCGGAGTGGCGCAGGTCGCCCATGCGCGCCATGCCGACGACGATGGTCACGAAGATCACCGGACCGATGACCATCTTGACGAGACTGATGAAGCCGTCGCCGAACAGCTTCATGCGCTGCCCGAGCTGCGGGTCGAAATGGCCGAGCGCAATGCCGATCGCGACGGCGACCAGCACCTGGACGTAAAGGTTCTTGTAGGCGCCACGCCACATCATCTGAGCTCCCCCGCAGGCTGCCGCGAGGCTAGCCGGAAACCCCGTGCAGCGAAAAGCCGGGCGATGCGCACCGGAACGCACGCAACAAAAAACCCCGGGCGTTTCCGCCCGGGGTTTTCATTGAACGACTACGTGTACCGCTGGTTCAGAGGACCTGGACCTGATCGGCCTGCATGCCCTTCTGGCCCTGCACGGCGATGAAGCTCACGCGCTGGCCTTCCTGAAGGGTCTTGAAGCCGGTGCCCTGGATCGCGCGGAAGTGCACGAACAGGTCAGCGCCGCTTTCCGGGGTGATGAAACCAAAGCCCTTGGCGTCGTTGAACCACTTGACGGTACCAGTCTGACGATTCGACATGTCTTAACTCCATGAAACAATTTAGGGATATCACGATCGCGGAGCATCCGGACCGAGACTGAGGTTGCAGGGAGCAAGCAGGGCGAATCGATGAAGCGGATCCAAGGATCAACTGCATCAGGCCACAATTTACCGTGACCCAGGCAAACACAGTGCGCACCACGATACTCGCATTTGTGTTTTCTGCCAATAGGTTCAGGCCGTCAATTCGAGATTGGCTCAACGAACAGGTTCCGGACGCGTTCGCTGAGCGGGCTGGACGGCGTTTCACCGGTCACGGGCTCAGGGTAATGTGGCCCTGCCCCCGCAAGCGGAGACAGTCATGTCGGTCGATACGATCTGGTCAGAACGCCAACGCGAACGCTGGCAGCGCCTGGAGGCGCATGATTTCGGAACTGCCGGCTGTGCACTGACCTTCGAGCGCCGGCTCGCCCGCGAACATGGCTGGAGTGAAACGTTCGCGGCCGGCGCGATTCGCGAGTATAAGCGCTTCTGCTTCCTCGCCGCGGTGGCCGGACACACGGTCACGCCGAGCGACGCCGTGGACGAGGTCTGGCATCAGCACCTGACCTACAGTCGCGACTATTGGCAGCATTTTTGTCCCGACGTGCTCGGCGCCGCCCTGCACCACGAACCGACGCGCGGCGGGCGCGACCAGGGCCGACTGCACTACACGCAGTACGCCGAGACACTGGCCAGCTATCAGCGCTGGTTCGGTCCGCCGCCCGCCGACTACTGGCCCGACGCGCGGACCCAGACCGCGAATCCCGCGCGCTACCGGCGCGTCGACCTTTCGCACCATTGGATGCTGCCGCGGCCGGCATGGCACCGCGTCGCCTGGCGCCGCATCGCCGCCGCCGCGGTGCTGCTCGCCTTCGCACCGCTGCTGCAGGCCCTGCCGCCGAACCCGCTGGATTTCGACGGCCCGACGTTTCTTGCGCTGTACGTCGGACTGGCCGCCGTCTGTACCGGAATCGTCGTCTGGGCGCGCCGGCATTTCGCCGGCAACGCCGGCAATCCGCAGGACACTTCGCTCGATACCTGGTCTGCGGCCTATCTCGCCGGCGGAGCAGAACGCGTCGTCGACGCCGGCATCGCGACCCTGCTCGCTAGCGGCCAGGCACGCTGGGATGCGAAGAAGCGCCAGCTGGAAGTGACCGGCCGGCCGCAGGCCGGCGGCTATCCGCTCGACGACATCGCACGCGCTGCCGCGACCGAAAGGCGCACGCCACGCATTGCCCGGCGCCTCCGCGGGCAGCTGCAGCGCATCCGTGATCCGTTGCTCGCGCGCAGGCTTCTGCTGGATGCGCGCAGCCGCTGGCTCATGGGCCTGTGCAGCGCCGTGCCGTTCGCAATACTGACCGGCTTCGGCGTCATGAAGATCCTGGTCGGCCTGCAGCGCGACCGGCCGGTCGGCTTCCTGGTCCTGCTGACGCTGCTGACCGGCATCGCCGCACTGCTGCTGTTCGCCTGGCGTCCCGAACGCAGCCGAGCGGGCGATGCGGTGCTGCGCGCCATGAACCTCCGTCACGCGCATGCGCGGCGTGCGCCGCGCGATGGCGACATCGGCCTCGCGGTCGCGCTCGCCGGAACGGCGGTGCTCGCCGGCACGGCCTACGCCGGTTTCCACGAATCCCGTGCGTCGTCCGGCGGCGGTACCAGCTCCACCGATTCGAGCGACGGCAGTTGCTCCTCGTCCGACGGCGGCAGCAGTTGCAGCAGCGGCTGTGGCGGCTGCGGCGGAGGCGGCGATTGAACACCGTGCGATGAGAGGGCGCGAGGCCCCGCGACAGTAGGACTCCCGTGATCGACGGCATCGTGCGCCGTCACCAGCCGGGAGAAAACCATGATTTCGCTGTTCCTCCATCATCGCGGGCTCGCCATCGCTGGCGCGCTCGCGCTGCTTCTCTGTGCCTGCGCCACCGACCAGCGCCGCACCCGGGCGGAAGGCACCGCGGCCGGTGTCGCGGCGGGAGCCGCACTGGGGCGCGCCATTACCGGCAACGATCGCGGGACCGTGGTCGGCGCCGTGCTCGGCGGCATCGTCGGCGTCGTCGTGGGCGATCGCGTGGCAAGAAAGAAAGCGGCCTATGCACAGCGCGAGGAGACCCTGCGCCTGTCCGCGCAGCGCGCCGCGGCGCTGGCCGAATCCGCTCGCCTGCAGAACGAACGCATCGAGACCGAAATCGCCGAACTCGAGCACGCCGTACAGGAACTGCGTCAGGCGAGCTTGGCCGGCGCCGAGCGGCAGACGCGGTACACGGCGCAGCAACAGCGCCTCGCGGCACTGGTCGCGACGGTGGCGCAGCAGCTGCGGGAAATGAACGCCGAGGTCGAGCGGCAGAACGCGCTGATCGCGGACGTCCAGGCGCGCGACACGCGCGAGCGTCGCACGGCCGAGGAACAGGCGTCCGAGGGCGTGCAGCTCGTCGCCGCCAGCCTGCGTGATCTCGACCAGCAGACGCGCCGGCTCGAACTCGCCCGGCTGCAGCTGCAGCAGATCGACGAACGGCGGGCATACTGATGCGCGCGCGCAGGAATGGCTTCCGCAGCGGGAGCGCACTGCTGACGCTGGCGATGCTCGGCGCCTGTGCGACGACCGGAGACCCGCACCGCGGCGGGTTGTTCGGGTGGAGCGAAACGAAGGCCCGCAACCGGCAGCAAGAGCTCGCACGACGCGACGACGAGGCGCGGACGCAGGTCGCCGGAGAACACGCGCGCAACGCAGGTCTGCGCGTACGGCACGAGGTGCTGGATGCTCAGGCGCGGCAGTTGCGCGAAGAACTCGAACGACTCGGCGCGGAAAACCGCGCCCTCGATGCGCGCCTGCGCACGCTGATGGCGCACCATGCCCTGGATATCGATGCAAAACGGCGCCTCGAGGCCTTGCTGGAAGACAACCGCCGCTGGCTCGCCGGGACTGCCGCACCGATCGCTCACGGCGACGTGGCGACGCAGCGCCTCGTCGTCGAGCAGGCGAGCCAGCGAAACGGCGCGCTGCATCGCGAACTCCTTGCCCTGCTGCAGCATTGACGTCATGGCCCTGCTCCGCCGCGCCCGCTACTGGTGCATCGACCCGCGCTGCGCATCGGCCCTGGCCGACATGGTGTACCACGGCCGCGAATACCGTCGCCGCGACGGACGCTGCAGCTGCGGTGCGACGCTGCAACGGGGCGAAGATCGCGATCTGTTGCCTCACGCGCTGGCCGCGGCGCTCGCCATGGTGGCGACCGCCGCGGCCGGCGTCGCCATGGCGCCGGCGCTGATGGATTGGTACCAGCCGCCGCCACTCGCCCACATCCGTTTCGTACAGCCGCACAGCGCCGTCGATGACAGTGGCCGCGTGCTCGAGGTCGAGGTACGCCGGGATGCGCGGCTCGACGCCGCCGTGGCCGTCGACTACGCCACCGCCGATTCGACGGCCAGGGAAGGCAGTGACTATGTCGCCGCCCACGGGCGTCTCCATTTCGCGCCGGGGCAGCGCCGGCAACTCGTCCCGATCACCGTGTTGCGCGACGTGACGCGGCAGAAGCCACTGCGTCACTTCACGCTGGTGCTGGTCAATGTCGAGGGCCGTCCCCACCATCGCATCACGATCACGCCGCCTCCCGCGGACGCAGCCGACGACGACGCCGCCGAAGCACTGGCCCTCTCCGCATCGCGGATCGCCAAAGACATCGCCGACCTGCGCCTCAAACAGCGCGTGGCCGACGACCTGATGCAGGCGAGCCGCGGCGACGCCGGCGCCTACGCGGCCTATCGCCATCGACTCGCGGCGACGACCGGCGATCTCAGCCGCGCACGCGAGCGCTATCTGCAGGAACTCGCCCAGCTCAGACAGCTGCCAGCGGCGGCGGCGCTCGGCGCGATCGATGTGATCGCCGAACGCTTCGCGCGGGACGGTTATGCGCAACAGTCCTCGGCGGCCCGGGTGATGAAGCGCCACCTGCATGAACTGCTCGACGGCGGCCCGCCGGCAATGGACCGGTGGGCACAGGAACTGATGGACGTGATTCCACGCGTCACCAGTCCAGAGCGCGAACCCACGACGACCTGAGGCGCCGGCAGCCCTGTGCCGCGGCCCGGCGCCGGCAAGTCGGCCCGCACGCCGCGCTACGGCGCGCGAGTCGGCTTTCATTCCGCCGACGGCAACCGCGCCGTTGGCGCCGCCGCTTCCGCCGCGGCATTCTCGCGTGTCGAGCCCGCCGATGCGGCAGCCTCCTGGAGATGCAAGGAATCGGCCTCGTCGAACACGACCGGCGCCGGCGGCTGCCACACCGCGGCGACCGGCGCCGACGGTGGAGTGTGCAGCTGCGCCCGACGCTGTTGGATCTGCTCCTGCATGGCCGCGGCTTCCCTCTGCGCCTGCTCGCGCGCGACGTCGTGATTCATGTCGGCGGAATTCGCGAGCTCATCATCGTTGATGCGATCGAGTCGGCGCAGTTGCGCCTGGCGGTGCTCGTGAACCAGAGTCGCGTCCTGCAGCAGGTGCGCCTTGTCTGCCTGCGCGAGCGCCACGGCGATGTCGCGCTCGTTGCGCAGGCGGGTCTCGCGGATCGCGCGCGCGACATCGGCACTGAGTGTGTCGCGGCGGCCGAAGCCCCGCAGCCGCAAGCGCAGGCCGAATTCGTCGGCGATCGCAGTCGCCGTGATCCGGTCGGCCCAGCGCTCGATGCGGGCGGCGTTCGCGGCCGTCGTCCACGCCTGTGCCAGGTTGGGTTGCATGGCCAGTTCCTTGCGCAGGGTGGCGATCACGCGCAGGCGGATCTCGGCGACCTCGATCGCAATGGCGAGTGCGCGGCGGTCCTTGCTGTCGACGTCGGCGATGCCGCGCAGCCTGCCCTGCGCGCGCATGTCGTCGAGGCTGCGGGTGGAGTCGCGGCGATAGCCGAAGTTGCCCGACTGGAAGCGCAGCCACGCCTGATCGTCCGGCGCGATGTCGAGGATATCGATGACCCCCTCGACGACGACCTCGTCCGCGTTGCCGGCATCGGCCTGCGGCGGCACCGTCGCGACGAAATCGATGGCCGGCAGCCGGCACAGTTCCATGAAGCGCACTGCATCCTCGGTGGGCTCCGAACGCAGCCGCGTGATCGTCGCACGCAGGCCGTGATGCGCAAGGTCAGCGAGGATGCGCGCTTCGACGGCCGGCCGCACTTCCTCGTCGAAGGAGACGCTGACGGCGGAATAGTCGAAGCGCGCCAGCGTTTCGCGGCAGCAGCGCCGCACCAGCGCGGCAATCGGTTCTGCCGGGTCCGCCACGTCGACGCCGATCAGGCGCGCCGTCGCCTCGTCGCTGCTTTCGTCCTCGCCGCATTGCACGTGCAGGCTCGCCGACAGTTCCGCGAATCCGCGCGAGCGCAGCTGGTAGCTCTCGCCGGCGGGCACCTCGACGTTCAGCCCACGAAACAGCTTCAGCGCCGGAATGTCGACGAGCGTATTGAACAGGCAGATGCGGTAACCGATCGACTGGGCAAAACCCTGCAGGCGGCGTTCCATGTCGATATGGATCGCGTTCTCGCCGCCGGCGAACGCGCGGGCGACGGCGTAGTAACGCTTGCCGAACAGCAGTTCCTTCACAGCCTCGCCGACCTGCCGCTCCATGGCGGCGCGGATCGAGGCCTCGTCATGCAGGCCGCTGCGTTTGTGCGACTGGAAGTTGTCGAACTGCAGCAGCGCGGTCGTCACGACTTCGCAGCCGGCGTTGCTGTCCTGCAGGGTGAAGGCATTGCAGCAGCGCACTTCGATCTGGCGCGGCGCCGGGTCGCGCATCTGGAAGCCGATCCGGAACGGCACGCCGAGCGTCCGGCTGAGCGCGTCGCTGACGCTGGCATCGAGCTCGCGCCGCCGGCTCAGTCCGTCGGCGGCCGGCGTGAAGCAGTCGTGCAGGCTCTCGCCGCGCTTCTCGCTCTGCTGCAGCAGCGCCACGAGTTCCCGGTTGAGCTGGTTCGCGATCAGCGCGTGCAGCGTCTCGCCGGCACTGCCGGGCCCCGCCAGCAGGGCGGTGGCCACGGCGCGGGCGCCGAAGATGCCCTCGGCATGGATCTCGAAGTGCGCGTCGAACTCGAGCTCGATCGCGCTGGTTCCTTCCGACCAGCGGAACGTCCAGTTCCTCACCTGCTTGGGCCCGTGCAGATCGCGCACGAACACGTGACGACCGCCGAGGTCGCCGCGCAGCCAGCCGAAGGTTCGCGGCCGATACGGCGAAGCGTTGCCGTTCTCGATCACGAAACGGTAACCAGCACCATGGGCCTGGGTCGAAAACGTCGCGGCATTGATGGGCCGCAGGAAGTCGTTGAGATCGTCGTTGCTCACGCCGAGATTCTCCGGTGGAAGTTCAGGTCGACACGAAATGCGCGCGCCCCGCGCCGCGCGCAGCCTCCTGCCAGCAGCGCATGAGGCTCTGCAACGCGATCACGGATTCGTCCGCGCGACGCAGCGCGGCGGCGTCGCCGCGTTGCCGGCGGCGCTCGTTCTGCAGCGCCAGGAGCTGCACGCGGGCCGCCGGCATCAGGTCGTTCCGCAGCGACGGCCTCTGCGTCTGTAACCAGGGGTGCGACAGCGCCGCGGCACGGTCGACCAATGGCACCGGCGATGCCGGCTCATGCCGCATCAGTCCGAGTACGAGCGAACGATAGATCGACACGACGATGCGCATGTCGATCTCGTTGCCGTCGGTCGTGCCGTCACGCGGTGCAGTGACCTCGAACAGCCCCGCCAGCACGGCAGCGAAGCGCACACGTGATTCGGCACCGAGCAGCGCGTCGTACAGCACCGGCGTCGTCGCGTCGGCAAGCAGGTCGCCCTGGCGCGCGAGGGCGTCGACGAAATCGCGCGCCAGCCAGCGGCCGCCGGGCGGCTCGACCGACCGGCACAGCCGGACGACGGCCTCGGCATGTTCGAGCCAGCGCCGGGAACCGTTGCGCAGCAGCGCCTTGAGCACGTCACGCATCGCCATGCGTGCGGCCGAGACCGGTGGCTTCCGGCGGCGACTGGCGAGACCGGCCGCTTTCACCCAGTCCAGGTGCGCATCGTTGCTGCGCTGCACCGCATCGAGCAACGCTTCGATCGTTTCCGCCGACGTGCGCTGGTCCTGTGCGAGCAGGTACATGATCACGTGAAATGCGTCGTCGCGGGCGGCGCCGTAGGCCGACTGCGCCTCGGCCTGTGCACGCACCTTGGCCCAGAATACGGCCGCAAACGGAGCACTGCCCTGCCCGGCCAGCCTCTCCAGCGCGCCACAGACCCGAAGCGCATCGATCAACCGCGACTCGCCGATCCACAACAATGGAACAAACGCATTCATGTATACCGTGGCGGCACGGGAGCCCGCCGCATCACCGGCCTCCGCCAGCAGCTCACCGGCGCGCATCAGGCACCGGAACAGCTCGCGCGTGCCCAGCGCCCTCACGAGCGTGGCGAGCACGCGGGAACTCTCCAGCCGGCGCACGCCGAGCGCATCGAGGCGCAGCAGGAGGCGCCGGTAGCCGAGGCAGAACCGCGACGACACAGTCGGCGAAAAGTACGCATCGGCCAGCTGGCCGGCGATGTCGTCGAGCACGGACAGCTGGCGCTCGTACAGCCACTGCGGCATGCCCGCGCGCCGCTCCGGCGTGTCCAGGAACATGCCGGGTTCGGCGCCCGCATCGTCGGTCGCCACGTCCGGCAGCCGGTGCGGTGCACACAGCGCGACGCACAGCTCGGCACGCACCGCGTCGCGCTCTCCGGCGTACCAGCGCTCGTGACGTGAGCGCGGACTGCCCTCCTCGCGCACCCACTCGCGTGGCGGCGGGGACAGCCTCTCGACCAGTTCCGTGTATTCGCGGAACGCAAGGCCCGGAAACAGCGCCGCCAGCGCCGTGACGATCGCCTCGAAGCGATCGGTGACGACGACCGGCGCGTCGCGCGGCGCGGCGACGTGCGCATCCCGCAAGTGCCAGACGCCGATTTCTTCGCGCAGCAATCCCTCCTCGCGCAGCGGCATCGCATCGGGCATCGCGACCGTCAGCACGAGATAGCTGTCGTTGGCGATCAGCGTGCGCCACAGATGGCGCACCGGCTCGATCTGCCGGCTGAAAAAGGCGAGGCTCTCGGGGTCGTCGCTGCGAAACAGATAGATCACGCTGTGTCGCTGCCCCGCATGCCAGTGCGGTGCATGCGACAGTCGCTGCGGCGCGAACGGCCGGTCGAACTTGCTCGATACCGCGCGCCGCTGCGGCTCGCGCTGCAGCAGCGCCGATACCACGGCACGCAGGATCCCGGTCGCACGCGCCTCCGCCGCGGCGGTCGGTGCGTGCCGTATCAGCAACAGGCGGCGCATCGGCAACGACGCCAGATGGGCGTCGAAGGCGCCCTTCTCGTCAGCCGGAACGGCGCCGGGCATCGGCATTGCTTCGATGATGTCATCCTGCCAGCCGCCGGCGCTACCAAAGTGTTCCCGCAGCAATGCATCGGCCGCATGCCATGGCGGATCGTCTGCCGCGGAGCGGCCTTCCTGCGGCACGCCTTCGTCCGCTGCGAACGGATCGACTTCGTCATCCGGCGGCGCCGCATCGGCTGATACCGTCCCACCGGGCGCCTCGCTGCCGGACGGCGCCGCCCCTGCGACGCCCGCGTCGTCGTCGACGTGCCTCGGTGGCGCGGCAGCAGACTCGGCGCCGGACACGGACCCGGCGTCGGGCAATGCATCGACCGCATCGGATTTCGGCAAGGGTTCGGGCGTTCCGGGGCTATCGGCATTCATGCGGATTCGTTTGCCTGGAATGACCGGCCGGCGGCCGGTCGCGCGCGGCGCCCCTCACCGCGCGCCGCCGAAACTCACTGTCACGCAGGTCGCGGGCCTCTCATCGTTTCGCCGGAAGTGCCTGCCTCTGCGCCATCCAGGGCCGCCGCGACAAGGCTCCACAGTCGCGCGGCAGCGTCGCGCGGCGACAGGCGGCAGCGCGCCGGGTCAGGAGCCCCGAGTGGGCACAGGAACAGCGCCTGGTCATCGGCGCCGACGCCGATGCCTTCGTCAAAGGCAGGCGTCAGCGTCGACGCGTACGCGATGCAGCAGCGCTCCGGTACGAGCCAGATCACACACTCGCGCAGCAGCGTTCCCGCACGGCGGATGCGACACCGCGACATACCGCTGCCGACGCGCGTGATCTCCCCCGCATACGGCGGTGCGCGCTCGCCCATCGCCTGCGCCAGCGCTTCCAGATGGCGCAACACGTCGGCATGGGCGGCACGCAGGAAACGCAGGCGCTCGCCGTCAGAAAACAGACGCCGGCCCTTCCGCCGAGCCGCTCCGGCGACGGCTTCCGCACTCGCCGGAGCGTGCACGGCCGCCAGCGCGTCGACGACGTCACGCACGCGCCCGGCAACGTCCGCGTAGGCGTCGTCCCAGGTCGGCCAGCGTGTGACCGGCAGACCGTCGCGCGGCGCCGCGACGAACTTCGCGAACGGTGCCCGGTTCCAGTCGCAGGGACTCACGATGACCGGTATCACGCATGCCGTACCTTCCCGTTCGCGCGCGAGGGCACGCTCCAGTTCGACCGTGAAGCAATAGTCGGAATCGAGGAAGTCGGCGCTGACCAGCAGCAGGACGATGTCGGCACCCTCCAGTGCCGCGTCGATGGCCGTGTCGAAACGCTGGCCCGGCAGGATGCGCCGGTCGTGCCAGACGTCGATGCGGCCTTCACGACGCAGTATCGCGAGATGCTTCTCGAGGGCACGGCGGTGACTTTCGTCCTCGTGCGCATAAGAGAGAAATACGTTGATTGCCACACCGGCCCTCCGCGGTGCACCGGCCTGCGGTCACCGTCATCGCACCGGCCGTCGGGAGCGCGACCGGTTCCGAGCCTCCTGCCGCGCGAGGGACCGATCTCTCAAGCCAGGGTGACGGCGGCGCGCCGCGGCTCGATCGGCCGGCGGACGACGCAGAGAATTTTCCCGGGAAGGATGGAGCGAAGCGGTCAGCGCGTCGCACGATCGCCAGGACGCGCCACTGGCGAAGCCGCTGGTGCCCCGAGCCGGACTCGAACCGGCATGACCTCGCGGTCGACGGATTTTAAGGCCCATGAAGTTCGTTACTGGACGAAGGAGCTCGGCGTGACCGAGGCCCAGCTACGTGCTGCGGTTCGCGAGGTCGGTACGTCAGTCGCAAAGGTCCGCGCGTATCTCAAGGCGAAGCGTTGATCCGTCGGCACCTCAAAACCGGAGCGGTCGAGTCGCAACGGGTGAGACTGCTCCGGGTTATAGAGGCGCTGGCGCGCGCGCCATACCAATCCGGAATCATTCGACGAGAACGGCATGACGACGAACATCGGTGGGATCATCGGTAGCACGATCACGGGTGACGGGAATGTCGCCGGCAACAACAATACCGTACAGATCAACAAATCCCGCACTACGCACTATCACGGCGGCGGCAGAAGCGGGGGCGGAAAAGGCGGCAGTGGCGACGCTGCACCGGTAGTTGTCGGAATTATCATTCTTTCACTGGCCATAGTTGGCGCAGCATACCTATTCGCCAAGCACGCGCCGCAGTACTACGTCGTGGCGTGCATGATTGCGCTGCTGCAAGCAAGCGCTTCGATCTGCGCGGTCGTCGGCGACATATCGAACGGCCGCACCGTTCGTGAGGATTGGCGCGAATGGCTGGCACTCGCTTACGCCATCGGTGTTGCCTTGCTGATTTACTACGCATGGCGCACCTATCCGCCCGCGGTGGTGGAGCACGCCAATGCCGTTACCTCCATGCGCGAGTTCTGGTGCGGACTCACTAACCATGGGCACGGCGTGGCCGTGCAGCACGTGCTCGCCGCGTCTGCAATCTCGTTAAGCTTGGTCTTGAACATGCCGCATGCATTCGCCGGATTCCTGGCCTACATGTTTGGCGAATACACGTCGATTTCGCAGATCAGCTTCCGGGCAGCGACCGCGCCTGTCGCCATGATTGCTTGGTTCTTGGCGATAGCCGCAGGGTTCGTGCTGGTGTATCTGGAACCATCGGTGTTTTCCAATGCTGCCGGATCCTTTATGGGATGCGCGGGTCAGTGACGTGACGATGGGAGCTAGAGAAGCTAACGGTTTCGGGGGATATCGCATCCTGGCTCGTCTTCAGAATGGTCCGAGTCGAGTACGGTAGTCGAGCAGCGACGAGTCGGTTTGGTTGCCTTTTGTTCTCCGAGGCGATGCGGATCGCGTGCTAACGCAGCTATTGAGACGCAAATCCGTAGCATCGGTATTGGATCTCTCGTCGGCAACTCGCGAACGTGATCCTGGTACCGACCCAAAATCGGGCAACCCGGATCCACCGATCGTAAGAACGATTGCTCGATTCTGTGCTTTGCGTTCGCCGGTCTAGCCGTCGTCAGATCCAGGTTGCGGTTCTCACTTTCTTGCCAACACCAACAGGGGATTCCATCGATGAAAAGTTGGACACTGCTGTTCGTTTTATGCTTGTTTTCGGCCGCCGAAGCCGTCGCAGGCGATCCTCCTAAGCTAGTCACTGCGTCAACTGAAGGTGGCGACGCTTCGCCACCAGAGGCTTATCATTCCGTTTGGTCGGTTGAATTTAATGCTCTTGATCTACGCCAAAGCCCACAAGAAGTCGTGCTGAACCTCCCCGGTGAGACACCAGCAATCATCAGACTTCAGCATTGGGAGCCGAGACGCGGCTTCATCATCGAAGTCGACGACGAAGGGAATAGCCATACTATTCCTGACCCGAACGCAAGCCCTGACCTGATTCCCTACGAGTCGCATCCTGTGATACGCGCGACGAGAAGACTGCAACCTCCGAAAAATGCTGGAGGTTGTCATGGCCAAGAGCGTCATACAGTTTCAGCCGGGCATGAGTTTGCCAGTGTTTTTGTCGCAGTACGGCACGGAGGAACAATGCCGTACAGCGTTGAAGGGTCAGCGGTGGCGAAACGGCTTTGTCTGTGATCGGTGCGGGCATAGTGGTGTTTGCCAGCTCAAGGCGCGCGATGTGTTCCAATGCAATCGCTGCAAGCACCAGACATCGCTGACGAGCGGGACGATATTCGCCGACACCAAGCTCCCCCTTCGGGTCTGGTTTCTGGCGATCTACCTGCTTACCCAGAACAAGAATGGCATCTCGGCGTTGTCGCTGCGTCGCCAGTTGGGCGTTTCCTACAACACGGCTTGGCTGATCAAG
>BTVG01000017.1:0-87560 GCA_045864815.1 Rhodanobacteraceae bacterium
GAACGCCGCAGCAGCTCGGCCTGCTGGAGCGGTTTCATCAGACGCTCAAGCGCGAAGAGGTGTACTGGCAGCTGTACGACAACCCGCAGGATGCACGCGAGAAGTTGGATGCGTTTCGCGAGCGCTACAACGCGATCCGCCCACACTGGGCACTCGAACCGGCGGCTGGCGGCGATGTGCTGACGCCGAAGGAGGTTTACGCCGACGGCGGTCACATTACGTTGCCGCGATGGCAGGGATGGGCGAAAGCAGCGAAGGCGAAACTGGACGAATCGATGCAGCACGATGCAGAGTTGAGGCAGGCCGCCTGACCCGCAGCGGGCTCACACAAATCCGGGGAACTCGGGTCCAGGGGATTTGGGAGGCAAGACAGCGCAAGCTGGCTCACTATCGCGCGTTAGGCGACCGATACCCGATCTCGTTGAGGAGAAAGTAGGCTGCATCTGACCAAACTGGCTTGTGTAGGGATGATCGCTGCATGGCCGGCTTGAGATTCTGCTGTCGTAGATGAAGGATTGGTCACATTGGCCGCCGCGCTTGGTGACGCGTACCAGCGCCCATTAGCCGCAGTCGCTAACCCGGCGGTCCGCAGGTTGGCCAGATCCCGGGTCGTGTTGCTGCGCAGAGTGCCAACGCCGGCAGCGATGTCGCTGGGCGATGCGCCGGTCGCGCCGAGGTTGTTGAGCAATCGCAGCGTGCGCAGCACGCGTTGCTGGGCGGCATTCCAGTAACGATCGGTGGTCATGGCGTCGACCTGGGCGGCTCTGCAGCACGGGGCACGGAGGAGCCGGGCTTTGTCGCCTGTTGCGGTATGAGCTTTCGCGGGGCGCGACTCGCTTTGGCCTTGCGCCGTCCGCCCAGCGGCGACGCCATCGCGGTCCAGACGGATTGCGACGCCTCGGTGGCGGAGACGACGATGTGATCGAGCACGCGCACGTCGACCAGATCGAGGGCGCGGCTGAGTTCCAGGGTTACGGCGAGGTCATCGCCGGAGGCTAGGACACTGCCGGACGGGTGGTTGTGGGCGAACAGCACAGCGGCGGCGTTGTGGCGCAGGGCGGCCTTGACGACTTCGCGGGCGTAGACGGCGGTGCGGTCGAGTGACCCGCGGAACAGTTCATCGAAGGCGATGAGGCAGCGCCGGTTGTCGAGCCATGCGGCGGCGAAGACTTCGTGTTCGTATTCGCCGAGTTTCAGGCGGAACCAGTCGGTGGCGACGGTGTAGCTGTTGAGCAGCACGCCGGGTTGACGTGCGCGGGTTTCGAGCAGGGCGAGCGCGTCGTGAATCAGTTGGTTGCCTCGCGCACGTGACTCACGGCTTTCGTGGTGGGGTCGGTCGGCGGTCTGCACGATTGGGGCCTCGTCCGTTGAGTGGTCGGCTATGGCAGTCGGTGCGCTTTCAGCTACCGAAAGGGGATGCGCGAAGCCGTCCTTGGCATCCTGCTCCCTCGCGACGAACCCTAGATTTGCGATGCTGCATTGTCCACTACGTATCATCGAGTTCGGCTTGACGAAACGTAGAGTCGTTGTGCAGCAAAGGCTTGCGCGATGTTCGGCGTGTACTTCCGTTGCATCCGGCCACTTGGTCGACGCGTGTGCAGGGCAGTGACGCTATGTCGTTGCGCGGCTACTGGGCTCCGTTGGTTGAGTGCACGGCGCCGGTCGGTCTCATGCGGTCGGAGGTTCGCCGCCGCTGCACTTGTTTCAGAGCTCTTCGATCGCCGGCGAGGGACAAGCGGAGCCGGATGGCTAATCTGCAGTCACCGAAGACTGAAATTCACTCACCGTCGACTGCCGCGCACTCACGCGCCACTGGATTTCAGTCATGTATGAGTGATTTTCAGTCGGCGGTGACTGGTTGCCACCCGGCGTTGACTGGATTTCAGTCATCGATGAGTGCCGCGCTACTCATGCATGACTGAATTTCAGTCGCCGGTGAGTGAAATTCACTCATCGCTGAGTGGTGAGCACTCGTGCATGACTGAAATTCAGTCAGCGATGCGTGCGGATTACTCATCGGTGAGGAAAAATCAGTCACCGATGACTGGAAATCAGGCATCGTGCACGATTCGCGGGTGTACCGGCGGCAGTGGGCTCACGGCGGTGCCGGGCGTCCGGACGGGCAGGGCGGCGGTGCGCCGGGTCAGTCGTAATCATTCCGGGGCGCCGGCTGGCCGTGCCGGCCGGCGAAGGCCACAAAAAAAGCCCCGCAGTCGCGGGGCTCGGTGGCGGCGCCGTGGGGGCGATCAGGCGGGCTCGGGTTCGGCCTGGCGCCGGTTCTTGGCGAAGCGGGCCGACAGTCCCTGGCGCAGGCTTTCCAGGCCCTGGCCCTTGCCGGATACGCGGAGCAGGGCGTAGCCCTCCAGTGCGGCGGTGAGGATGTCGCTGCCCAGGGCGATGACGGTGTCGTCGGCGCGTTTGCTCAGCCGTTCCAGGCGGGCCAGGCGCGGGCGCAGCACGTCGACGGCGCGCAGGTCGTTCAGGGCTTCGGGCAGGTTCAGGCTGGGCGGCACTACCTGCGGGTTCTGTTCCAGGATGGTCAGGGTCTGCCGGCAGAAGGCTTCGGATTTGTCGCCCATCTTGGCCAGGGCGCGCACTTCGTCGGGCTGCAGGGAAATCAAGAGGGCGAGCTTTTCTTCGAGGGTGGCCAGGGCGCCGTCGATGGCGGTCAGGTCGGCCTCGGACAGGGTGAGGGAGATCAGGTTCTGTGCCATTGGATTCCTTCCATGTTGGGGTGGCGGCGCTGCGCTCCGCAGCTACGGCCTGCGCGTCCGCGCATCGCCGATGGGGAATTTACGGCCTCTGCAACAGAGTTGCATTCTGTACAAGAGTGCTATTGACGCGTGTGGCGTGGGCGGTGCTGGCGCCACTGTCTGAAAGTGCTCCCGCCTGGCGGTGCTCTATGGCTATTGGCTGCTGTTGGCCTGCAACTGCTGTGGGTGCCAGCATGCCCCGTATTCGCATCGGCATATTCAGGGCGCGGCCCTGGACCAAGCCGAATCTCTAGCGGGGGCAGCTTCTTGAGATGTACGGTAAATTGACGTACATTGCGCGAGCGCTTGGAGATTTCAGTCATGCCTACTCCGTCCGACAACCGCGTTGCCCGCCTTGAGGCCCGCATCGCGCCCGATGTGCTGTCCGCCGTGAAGCGCGCTGCCGAGATTGAGGGGCGGAGCGTGAGCGATTTCGTGGTCGCAGCCGCCCGCGCGGCAGCGGAGCGGACGATCGAAGAAGCCCAGATCATCCGCTTGTCGTTGGCCGACCAAGAGCGTATCGCCGAGGTGCTCACAGCGCCGGTCCAGGTTAACGATGCGTTGAAGCGCGCGTTCGCGGCGTATAAAGACCTGATCCGCGACAGCCGATGAGTTTCCGCATCGAGCCGTTGGGCAAGCATGACCGTAAGCATTTCGTCTGTGGCTCGGTCGAGCTGGAGCGGTACTTTCGCGAACGAGTGACGCAGGACGTCAAGCGCCGCCTCGCCTACTGCTTCGTCGCCATCGACGATGACGGCAGCATCGCAGGTTTCTATACGCTGGCCGCGACCTCGATTGCGCTGGATCGCCTGTCTCCGGAACGCGTGAAGCATCTACCGCGCTATCCGGTCGTTCCCGCCGTGTTGCTGGGTCGTCTCGCTGTCGCCACCGCGCATCAGGGCAAGCGCCTGGGCGGAGCGCTGGTTGTCGACGCACTGCTGCGCTCCGCCCGCTCGGAAATCGTCGGTCACCTGATGGTCGTGGACGCGAAGGACGAGAAGGCGGCTGCGTTCTATGCGCACATGGGGTTTGAACGGCTTCCCGATGACGGACGCAGACTGATACGGCGGCTCTAGTCTGTGCCTGCGTGACCTTCGATGGCGCCCGGCTGCTCATCGATATCTGGGTTGGCTGCGTCTCGTCCGGGAACTGCGGTGTGCGGTGGATGTCTCGTCGTCACTGGCTGGTGCCGGGTGTCGTTGCGATGCGTGCCTGGTACGGATTCTCTGTACCCCCGATACCCAGGCAGAACTACCGCGGATGCATGGCTAAGGAAACGGAGAATGGATGCGGATAGAGCAGGAAAGGCAGCCCTTCCCGAGCGCTGGCTCGGACTGCTGAAGCGGCTACTGGGCTTGGTCACGATGCTCGGCACCGCGCTGGGTGTGGCCATGGTCGGCTACTTGTTGTGGAAGACGCGGCTCGCCTCGCGCTTCGCGCCGATCGGCAATGATTTGATTGAAGACCCGATCGTCGCGTCGGCTGTCGGTGTGGTGGGCGGCCTGCTGTTGGCAGTGATTTTCCGTCGCCGCCGTTGGCTGGCTACCGCGACCGTCGCAGGCTTGGCGATTGCCGCGTTGTACGCATTTCACGCGACGCAAATGGCGTGCACGATGAAGAAGGTCGACCACTGTGAGCCGCTGTGGCGCGGCGACGACGGCGCTGATCGGTAGCGTCAGAGCAGGATCGGGCAAATTGGGGGCGTGAACCGGCGCCGACGCATCGGTGAGCGTGGAAGCGGCAATCGTCGGAGTCAACGTTTCGCGTGCACGGCGTATCGCGCCTATGCTTTCCCGCCCGCCCCGCGAATGCCCCGTGCCACATGCTCGAATCCCTGCATCACGTCGCCATCATCTGTTCCGACTATGCGGTGTCGAAGCGTTTCTACACCGAGGTGCTGGGGCTGCGGGTGATCGCGGAGAACTACCGCGCGGCGCGGGAGTCGTGGAAGCTGGATCTGGCGTTGCCGGACGGCGGGCAGGTGGAATTGTTCAGTTTTCCGCAGGCGCCGCCGCGGCCGTCGTATCCGGAGGCGCGGGGGTTGCGTCACCTGTGTTTCGGCGTGCGGGATGTGGATGCCTGCAAGCGCGCGCTGGAGACGCATGGCGTCGTTGTCGAGGATGTCCGCGTTGATGAATACACGGGGCGGCGGTTCGTGTTTTTCAGCGATCCGGATGGGGTGCCGCTGGAGCTTTACGAGCGGTGAGCGATGCGGTCAGTCGGGGTCGATCAGGTCGTCTGGCTGCACGCCGGCGAAGGCGAGCAACTGGTCGGCTATCGCGTTGATGCGCGCGGCGTTGTCGGTGGAGCTGGCGCGCAGGAACAGGCGGTATCGGCCGCCGACGCAACCTTCGAGCGTAATTGTTCCGCCATCCTGCACGTTCAGAAGTCCGCGTATCGGCGCCACGCGGTCAAGCGACAGTTGCTGGAAGTCGACGGCTAGCGCTTCGGCCTTGTGGTCGGAAACGGCCTGTTGCCAGTGTCTCGAGTAAACAGGTGGCTGGGGGCGGCAGGCCGATACCGTGACGCCGGGCGGCGGCGGGGGCGGGGGCGACATCGGGGCTTCGAGGTGGTCGTTCTGCCAGGCCTGCGCGGTCCAGGTGCCGTCATTGCCGCGCTGAAGTTCGGCGTAGGTCATTCGTTCAAACGCTACAGAGCGCGTGACGGCATAGGTGTCCTCCAGGCCCGTCTCGCAGCGCCGGTACAGTGTCACCGGCAAGTCCGCATGGCCGTGGCGTGCCGGATGGCTGACGAGCGTGAGCAAGCCCCGCGTCACGGGGTCGGACAGATCCACGACCGCAGGCGCCGGAACCGGTGCCGATGTTGCCCCGGCCGCCTGCGCCGACGACTGCCGCACGACGGCAAACCCGACCGCCCCAGCCACCAGCGCGGCCGACATCGTCGTGACACAGGGCCAGCACAATCGGCGGCGCGGCATGGTGGGGTCAGAGGTTCTGGTAGTTCGGACCCGCGCCGCCTTCCGGCGTCACCCAGTTGATGATCTGGTACGGGTCCTTGATGTCGCAGGTCTTGCAGTGCACGCAGTTGGCGGCGTTGATCTGCAGGCGCTTGCCGGCTTCGTCGGCCACGATTTCATAGACCCCGGCGGGGCAGAAGCGCTGGCAGGGGTTCTGGTATTCCTCGGCGCAGCGGGTCACGCAGATGGTGGGGTCCAGCACCTTCAGGTGCACGGGCTGGTCTTCGTCGTGCTCGGTCGCGGCGTAGTAGACCGAGGCCAGCCGGTCGCGCGGCGGCAGGGTGCGTTCGAGGAAATCGCGCTTGGGCTGTTCGTATTCGCCGATCTTGTGCAGCTGGTTCCAGTCGGCGTGGTTCTTGAGCGTCCACGGCGACAGCCCGGCGGTCACCGTTTCCCAGCCGGCGTTGGCCAGGCCCAGCCAGAGGCCCTTGTGGAAGCCCGGCTTGATGTTGCGGACCTTGTGCAGTTCCTTGACGACGGCGGAGGCGCGCAGCTTCGCATCCCAGCCCTGCGGCGAGCCGGTGGCGGCGATGTGTTCGGCCGCGAGCATGCCGGAGCGCAGCGCCTGGTGCGTGCCCTTGATCTTGGGCACGTTGAGCAGCCCGGCACCGTCGCCGATCAGCAGTGCGCCGGGCATCTCGCAGACGGGCAGGGACTGGAAGCCGCCGGCGGTGATGGCGCGGGCGCCGTACGACACGATGCTGCCGCCCTCGAGCAGCGGCTTGAACAGCGGATGGTTCTTGGACTGCTGGAACAGTTCGAAGGGCGACAGCAGCGGGTCGGAATAATCGAGCCCGGTGACGTAGCCGATGGCGACGCGATCCTTGTCCAGGTGATACAGGAAGCTGCCGCCGTAGGTGGCGCTGTCGGCCGGCCAGCCCAGCGTATGCACGACCTTGCCGGGTTCGACGCGGCCGGGCGGGAGCTGCCACAGTTCCTTGATGCCGATGGACCAGGTTTGCGGGTCGCAGTCCTTGTCCAGCGCGTATTTGGCGATGAGCTGCTTGGTCAGGTGGCCGCGGGCGCCTTCGCCGAGCACGGTCACCGGCGCGGTGATGTCGATGCCCTGGGTGTAGCCGGGTTTGTGCGACCCGTCCTTGGCCACGCCCATGTCGCCGATGCGTACGCCGCAGACGGCGCCGGCCTCGTTGAACAGCGGCTCGGCCGCGGCGAAGCCCGGGTAGATTTCGACGCCGAGCGCCTCGGCCTGCGGCGCGAGCCAGGCGCACAGGGCGCCCAGGGATACGATGAAATTGCCGTGGTTGTGCATCTGCGGCGGCACCACGGGCAGTTTCAGCGCGCGGTCCTTGTCGCGCAGCCAGTAGAACTCGTCGTGCGTGACCGGCACGCAGATCGGGGGCGGGTTCTTGCCCCATTCGGGCAGCAAGGCGTTCAGCGGTTCGGGTTCGATGACCGCGCCCGACAGGATGTGCGCGCCTACGGTCGAGGCCTTTTCGATGACGCAGACGCGGATGTCGGGCTTGAGCTGCTTGAGGCGGATGGCGAACGCCAGGCCGGCCGGACCGGCCCCGACCGTGACCACGTCGTATTCCATGACATCGCGTTCGCTCATGGCGGACTCCGGCTAGAGACGAGAAAAGAGGCCGATTGTCAGGGTTAGGGGGAGCGGGGGGCAATCCGTGCCCGGGGCGGGCAGCAGCGGCGCGGGCCTACCGCCGGTCGGCTCGCTGCGCCGCGCGGAAACGGATCGGCTACGCTTTCGCGGCAGTCGCTTCCCGGGGGAATGGGCTGCTATCCATCATCCGTCAGGGGCCGGGTCGCGTCGCTGCGACCGGGCAGGTGCATTGCCGCGCCGCGGATCCGTTGATCATCAGGGGAAAACAGTCATGTGGAAGGTTGTGGTTGCGGTATTGGTGTTGGGTTTCCTGGCGTACAAGTTCGTCGGCAAGCAGCCGGGTACGCCGGGTGCGACGGCGGCGGACACGGGGGCCTATGACGGCTTCATCGAAGTCCGCATGGTCATGCAGGGACCGCAGCGCGAGATCGAGCTGGTGGCGCTGGAAGAGCGGCCCGCCGCGGCCGAATGCGAAAGCAAGAACGCCGGTGCGCGCGTGGCGGCGATGTGTCCGACCGGCCGCAACGGCGTGAGCTGCTCGGTCAAGAGCGTGGACTGCACGCGGGAGCTCGAGCCGCGCTATCAGAAGATGCTCGACAAGAAGCCGGCCAGCGTGCACTACGCGCACATCCAGATCGACGAACCGTCGGGCACGCCGCGCCGTGGCCTTGTCCTGGGCTGGGGCATGACGGAACAGGAGTCGCTGCTGATCTGCAACGCGATCCGTGCGTCGGCCGGTACCAAGGTGAAGGGCACGGTCACCTGCATCTGAGGCGACCGCAGGCGTCATGCGCGGTGTCAGACGCCGCGCATCACGTCGGAGCGCTCGTAGCGCGTCATGTAGGAAAACACATCGCCGGGATGCAAGGTCACGGCGACCAGCAGGATGCGGTTCTTCGGATCGAAATAGCGGCGCAGCGTGCGCAAGGCCGGCGTGCCGGGCTCGACCTCGAGCTGGCTTGCCTGTTCGGCATCGAGCGCCACGGCCGACAGGCTTTGTTCGACCAGTCCCACGCGGGCGAACAGTTCGCCCTCGATCAGCGCGCGCATGGCGTCCTCGACGCGCGAAAAGCCCGGCGGCAGGCCCTGCATGCTGGCGCGGCGGTACACGTCGGTGATGCAGAACGGTTTCAGCATGCGGCGCTGGTAGCGGATGCCGTGCAGCAGCACGCATTCGGTACCGGCGCGCACGTCGAGCCAGCCGGCCAGCGTGGCGTCGGCCATGAGGCGGTCGCTGTGGCGCAACTGGAAGCGGGTGGCCTGGGTGTACTGCAGCAGGTCGTCGATCGAGCGCACGTACTGGTTGTAGCGCACCTGCGGTTCGGCGCTGCGGACCTTGGTGCCGGAGCCGCGGCGACGCGCGATCAGGCCCATTTCCTCGAGCGTGCGCAGCGCTTCGCGTGCGGTGTAGCGGCTGATGCCGAAGCGTTCGCAGAGCTGCGCCTCGGTGGGTAGCATGCCGCCGACGGGATGATCGCCACGTTTGAGTTCGTCGCGCAGTTCGTCGGCGACCTGCAGGTAGCGGGGCTTGCGCGAGGAACGCAGGCCGCGGCGCGGTGCCGCGGCGGGCGGATCGGAGCGCTGGCTGTCGGTCATCGGCGGAGCGGCGTCTGGGCGGCGAGGGTGGCGTAGGCGGAATCGTAACGTTCCGCCGCGAAAAATACTGCGCGGCGACTTGCGCAAAACAGCGTATGCACCGAGGCTAGCCGTTCCACCGGACAGGGAGGTAGGGATGAATACATCGTCGTCGGATGCACTGGACCCCGTGCGCCTGCGGGGCGCCAGTACCTGTCAGACCTTGCATTGGCTGGCGTCCGGACGCATCGACGCAACCGCGCTGGCCGAGCACTATCTCGCGGCGATCGATGCGGCCAACCCGACGCTCAATGCCTATATCGGCCTGCGCCCTGAGGTCACGCGCGAACAGGCGGCGGGCAGCGCACAACGGCGTGCCGAAGGCCGCCTGCGCGGCCGGCTCGATGGCATTCCGGTGGCGATTAAGGACAACATCGATGCCGCCGGCTGGGTCACGACGGCCGGACTGCCCGCGCGGCGCGAACGCGTCGCGGCCAGCGATGCCGCGGTGGTGTCGCGGCTGCTGGGTGCCGGCGCGGTGATCCTGGGCAAGACCAATCTCGACGAAGGTGTGCTGGGCGCGTCGACCCACAATCCGCATTACGGTGCGACGCGCAATCCGTGGCAGCGCGACCACGGGGTCGGCGGTTCGTCGGGCGGTGCGGCGGCGGCCGTTGCCGCGGGCCTGTGCGTCGCGGCCATCGGTTCGGACAGCCTGGGTTCCGTGCGCATTCCGGCCAGCCACTGCGGCGTGTTTGCGCTGAAACCCACGCACGGCGAGATTTCGGCGCGCGGCCTCGTGCCGGCGGCGCGGCGGCTGGACACGATCGGGCTGATCGCCCGCGGCGTCGACGACCTGACCGTGTTGCTGCAGGTCCTGGCCGGTTACGACGCCGAGGACCCGCGTTCGCGCAAGCGCCGCGTGGCGTTTGCGCCGCCGGACTGGGAGCCGGGCCGGCTGCGCTGCGGCATACCGCGTGATCTCGCCGGCCTCGGTGCGACACCGCCCGTGCTGGCCGCGTTCGAGCAGGCGGTTGCCAGTCTGCGGCACGAGCTTGGCGAGCAACACGCGGTCGATTTTTCCGACTATCCGCTCGCGCGGGCGCGCCGCGCCGGCCTGCTGTTGATGGAAGCGGAAATGCGCCAGACCTTCGCCGAGGATCTGGCCGATACGCAGCGGCCCGTGTCGGCGGCGTTCCGCGGCATGCTGGATTTCGCCGCGACGAAATCGGCGAGCGACTACGTGGCGGCCGATCGCATGCTCGATGCGTCGGTGCTGAAGGCGCGGCGCCTGTTTGCAAGTGTCGACGTGCTGCTGCTGCCGACGACGCCGTGTGCTGCGGCGCGCCTGGACGAACCCGAACCGGCCGAACAGGCCCAGTTCACGGCGTTCGCGAGTCTTTCCGGCTGTCCGGCGGTCAGCATTCCGATGGGCCGCACCAGCGCAGGGCTGCCGCTGGGCCTGCAGTTCGTCGGTCCGCCGGGATCGGACCTGCGTCTGCTGGAATTGGCCGAAGTGTGTGCCGCGGCGCTCGATGCGACGCCGGACTATCCGGCGGCCAGTATCGCGTAGTGGTGCGGCGCGCCGCGGGCGGCAGCGGCGCCACGCGGTGTTCTTCCTTGTGCTTCCCGTTGCGGGTGTCCTGCCATGCTTTCCGGTCTGCGTGTCCTCGATCTTTCGCGCATCCTCGCCGGCCCGTGGTGCACGCAACTGCTGGCCGACTACGGTGCCGACGTGGTCAAGGTCGAGAAGCCGGCGGGCGGCGACGATACGCGGCGCTGGGGACCGCCGTTTCTCGACACGGCCGACGGTGATGCGGTCGCGGCCTATTTCCTGTGCTGCAATCGCGGCAAGCGTTCGCTGGCGCTGGATTTCTCCACGCCCGAAGGCCAGGGCATCGTGCAGCGGCTTGCGGAGCGGGCCGACGTGCTGGTGGAAAATTACCTGCCCGGCACGCTGGCGCGGTACGGCCTCGACTTCGCGAATCTGTCGGCGCGCAATCCGCGGCTGATCTATTGCTCGATCACCGGTTTCGGCCAGGACGGCCCCAACGCGCAGCGTGCCGGCTACGACGCCATGATCCAGGCCGAAGCCGGGCTCATGTCGCTGACCGGCACCGCCGACGGCGAACCGATGAAGGTCGGCATCGCCATCAGCGATCTCATGTGCGGCATGTATGCGGCGACCGCAATCCTGGCGGCGCTGCACGAGCGCACGCGCACCGGCCAGGGCAGCCGGCTCGATCTTGCCCTGTTCGACTGCCAGGTGGCCTGGCTCGCGAACCAGGGCATGAATTACCTCGTCGGCGGCGCGGTGCCGGCGCGCCACGGCACCGCGCATCCGAATATTGCGCCGTATCAGGCGTTCGCGACCGCGGACGGTCATCTGATGCTGGCCGTGGGCAACGATGACCAGTTCCGCCGGTTCTGCGCGGCGGCGGATCTGGCCGCGCTCGGCGACGATGCGCGCTTTGCGACCAATGCCGCGCGCGTCGCGGCACGCGAGGCGCTGGCCGCTCGCGTGGCTGCGCGCCTGGCCGAGGCGCCGACGGCGGTGTGGCTCGCGCGGTTCGAGGCGGCCGGCGTACCGGCCGGGCCCGTCAACGACCTCGCTGCGGTGTTCGCCCACCCGCAGGTCGATGCGCATGGCCTGCGTGTCGATCAGCAGCACGCGCACTGGGGACCGCTGCCGCAGATCGCGAATCCGCTGCGGCGCGAAGGGCAGCCTCGGCTGGCGTTGCGTCCGCCGCCGGCCCTGGGGCAGCACAGTGCCGAGGTGCTGGCAGAACTGGGCTTCGATGCGCGGACCTGCGATGACCTGCAGGCGCGCGGCATCGTGGGTGCAGGGCCCGGGCGCACGCCGTGAACGTGGCGAACGATGCACCGGCGCCCCGGTGGCAGACGCTGCCGGCGCTGCCCGGCGCCGAACTGCGCCTGGCGACCGGCCTGTTTGCCGACCCGGCCGCGGTGTTTGCGCAGCTGCACGCGGAAATTGCCTGGGAACAGCATTACCTGACGATCTTCGGGCGCCGTGTCGCGTCACCGCGGCAGTCGTGCTGGGTCGGCGATGTGGACGCGGTCTATACCTATTCGGGCACGCGCTTCGCGCCGCGGCCGTGGACGCCGGCCCTGGCGCAGTTGCGCGGGCGGATGGAAGCGCTGTGTGCGCAGCCGTTCAACAGCGTGCTGTGCAACCTGTACCGTGACGGCCGCGACAGCATGGGCTGGCACAGCGACGACGAGCCCGAGCTAGGACCGGAGCCGCTGATCGCGTCGCTGAGTTTCGGCGCCCCGCGCCGCTTCCGCCTGCGGCACAAGCGCGATCCTGCCCTGCAGCTGGTGCTGGAGCTGCCGTCGGGCAGCCTGCTGCTGATGGCGGGTACCACGCAGCGCCACTATCGCCATGACCTGCCGCGCGCGCTGCGCGTGCAGGAGCCGCGCATCAACCTGACCTTCCGCCGCATCGGTCCGCGCTGAGGCCTCAGGACAGCAGCATGCAGGCCACGCCCGACACGGTCAGCGCCACGCCGAACAGCTTGCGCCGTGTCAGCGCTTCGCCCAGGAAGGCAGCGGCGAGCAGCACGATGAAAATCGATGTGGTCTCGTTGAGGATCGCGGCGACCGAGGCGCTGGTGTACTTGTAGCCGCCGAGCCAGAACAGCATCGACAGGTACTGGCCGACGAAGGCACCGGCCAATACCACGGGCCAGCGCACGGGAGCCCCGCCGGTCGGAGCCCAGGGTGATTCGCGCCGCCAGGCGAACAGCAGCAACAGTCCGCCGACGCCGCCGAACAGGCGCAGCGCCACCATCCAGATGAGTGGCTGGGTTTCGAGCACGCGCTTCACCATCACGATCGCCAGCGCCATCAGGGCGATCGAACCGATGCCGAGCGCCAGGCCGCGGCGCAGTTCGCGGCGTTCGGCGGGGGTCGTGGCGGCGCGTGCGCCGACCACGAGCACGCCGCTGGTCACGAGCACGAAGCCCAGCACCTGCAAGGGCGCAAGGCGCTCACCGAGGAACAGCACCGACAGCAGGATCACGAACGGGCTGTAGAAATTGCCGAGGACGCCCATGCGTGCCGCGCCGAGACGGTTCAGCGCGGTCAGGTACAGACTGTCGGCAACGGCGATGCCGAGGGTGCCCGAGAGCAGGGTGATGGCGAGATCCGCGGCACCGAGGCGCGGCGGCGGCCCGCCGATCAGCGCGAGGCTCGGCGCCATGAAGCCGAGCACGATCAGATTTTTCATGAGGTTCAGGCGCGTCGGCGCGATCGTTTCACCGAGGCGTTTGTAGATAATCACGCCGGCCGACCAGGCCAATGCACTCAATATCGCGAGCGTCTCGCCCAAGCCCATGCCCTTACGCCTACCCGTACGCCGCCGCCAGGCGGTCGATTATCGTCGAGCCGCCGCATGAACGACCGGACCGCATCGCTCCGGGACCGGGTGGGCTTCGTGATCGCGCTCGCGCGGCGCCTGCATGAATACGGCACCGCTGCACCGCGTCTGGAGGAGGCGATCGGAAAGGTCAGCGCGCGACTGGGCCTGGTCTGCGACGTGCTGTCGACGCCGACCTCGATCGTGCTGTCGTTCACCGAGCAGGGACATGAACTGGATCCGGTCGCCGACATCACCCAGGTGATCCGGCTCGCGCCGGGCGAGGTCAACCTGCGCCGGCTCTGCGCGGTGGACGAGATCGCCGACCGGGTCATCGACGGCAGCCTCGACCTGCAGACCGGCTACCGGCAGCTGCTGGAGCTGGGCCGCCCGCCGAGCCGGCGCACGCGCTGGCTGACCGTGCTCAGCTTCGGCGTGGCCTCGGCCAGCGTCGCGACCCTGCTCAAGACGTCCTGGATCGATCTGCTGGTGGTCGCGGTGCTCGGTTGGCTGATCGGCCTGCTGGCGCTGGCGGCGGAGCGCCGGCCGCGGCTGTCGTACAGCTTCGAGGCGCTGTCGGCCCTGCTGGTGACGCTGATCGCGACGGCGTTCAGCGCCTACGTCGCGCCGCTGACGCTGAACGCGGTGGTGCTGGCGAGCCTGATCGTGCTGCTGCCCGGCATGACCCTGACGACGGCGGTGCGCGAGCTGTCGAGCCAGCATCTGGTCTCCGGTGTCGCGCGCATGGCCGGCGCGACGGCAACCTTGCTCAAACTCACGTTCGGCGCGGTCGCGGCGACCCAGCTCTGCCGGGTCGTCGGCGTGGTGCCGCTGAGTGGGGTGCTGCCGCCGGTACCGCTCTGGGTCGAGTGGCTGGGGCTCGGTGCCGGCGCGCTGTCGTTCGCGGTGCTGTTCCGCAGCGCACCGCGGGACGGATTCATCGTCGTCGGGTCGGTGATGTTCGGTTACGCGCTGACGCGCCTGGGCGGTGCGCAGTTCGGCCCGGAGTTCGGCGTGTTCATCGCCGGGCTCGGGGTCGGTGCGGTGAGCAATCTTTACGCGACGTGGTACCAGCGGCCCGGTGCGGTGATCCGCGAGCCCGGCATCATCCTGCTGGTGCCGGGCAGTGTCGGCTTCAAGAGCCTGTCGTTCGTGTTCGAGCGCGACGTGTTCCTGGGCGTGGACACGGCGTTCTCGCTGATCACGATTCTCGTCTCGCTCGTCGCGGGTCTGCTGTTCGGCGATCTGCTCGTGCCGCCGCGGCGCAGCCTCTGACGGCCGTGCAGCTCAGCGGATCAGCAGATCCGCTTCGGGCACGCCGGCCTGCAGCGCCGCGCTGAACCAGCGTGGCTGCTTGCCGCGCCCGGTCCAGGTCTGGTGCGGTACCAGCGGGTTGCGGTATTTCGGCTTCACGGTGCGCTTGCGGGTGGGCAGGTGGCCGAACAGCTCCTCAATGGTGAAGCCTTCCTTGCGCGCGATGTCGATGAGCCGCGCGCGGACTTCGGCGGCATGCTCGCGCTGCATTTCCTGCTGGCGCTGGTTCGCCTGGGTGATGAGGTCCGCCAGTTGCTGGGCGGTCAGGGAATCAAGGTCGAGCTCTATGGCCATGGCAGTCCTTGCGCCGATACGGCCGGAACGCACGTCCTGGCCCGCCGTGCGGTCACGGAGGAGCATGCGTAAGTCCCGGTACTGGTCCCTGAACCGCGATTTTGTGCCAAAACGCATTAGTTGCGCAAAATATTCGCATCGGATCCGAGGCTTGCCGCGGGTCGGCGGAGCCGGGGCACCCCGCTGCCCTTATCGGCCGGTCCGGGATACTATGGCGTGGACGCGGGTAGGGCGGGGTTGGCTTCTCAACGTCTCAGGGGTGAGTAGTGGGTCTGCTGGACGATCTCGAACAGGAAGCGCAGCGGCGCAAGGCAGGCGCCGACGACCAGGAGCGCGCGAAACAGGAGCGTGAGGCCGCGTATCGCACGCAGCTCGAGCCCGGCATGACCGCGCTGTACGAGTACCTGTCGAAGCTCACGCAGAACCTGAGCTTCATCAAGCCGCGGAAATCGTTCCGCTTTCCGCTCGCCGGCTACGGCGATCTGGTGCTCCTGGTGGAGCACGAGTACGACCTCAAGATTCAGAGCCAGCCGGCGTCCAAGGAAATCCGGCTGTCGTTTCCGTGTCCGATCGCGACCGAGGAATGCCCGACAGTTGAAGTGCTGGGTACGACCAAGGTCAAGACCGTCGCCGGCACGTTCCAGCGCCATCACATCGGCGGCGTGACCATCACCAAGAAAGATGCGAACGGCGAAGTGCTGGCCGCGACGGTGCGCGCGCGCGGCCGCATCGTGCTGGCGGCAACGTTCAGCGCCGACGCCGATTCCGGCGTCGTACGGATGCAGTTCAACAATTTCGATCAGGTCGGCGGCCAGCAGACCAAGACGGTCACGGCCGAGCAGTTCAACGAAGCGCTCTATGACGAGATCGGCCGCTACATCGCGCGCGAGCCGAACAACCTGTTCCGCGAAGCCCTGCCCGACGACTACCGCAAGCAGCTGCGCACCAAGGTGCAGCAGGAAGAAATGAAGCGCCGCTGGGAGTCGCAGATGGCGCAGCGGCAGCGCGAGGAACTCGCCGAAATGGAACGCCAGCAGGGGCTGGCGGGCAAGCTGACCAAGGTCGTCGACCAGGTCAAGGCCGGTTCGTTCTTCGACAAGCTGCGCGGGCTCGTCAAGAAAGACAAGTGAGCCCGCGGCGCGTGGCTGCCGCGTAAGTTGGGCCGCTTGCCCGGAAACGCATAGAATCGCGGACTTTTCCGCCGTAGTCCGCCGCCATGCGCCTGAGCAAGTTCCATCTCGCCACTGTCAAGGAAGTCCCCGCCGACGCCGAAATCGTCAGCCATCAGCTGATGCTGCGCGCCGGCATGATCCGCAAGCTGGCCGCGGGGCTGTATACCTGGGCGCCGCTGGGCCTGCGCGTGCTGCGCAAGGTCGAGGCCGTGGTCCGCGAGGAAATGAACCGCGCCGGCGCGATCGAAGTGCTGATGCCGGCGGTGCAGCCGCGGGAGCTCTGGGAGGAAACCGGGCGCTGGGAGCGGTTCGGCGGCCAGCTGCTGAAGATCCGCGATCGCAAGGATGCCGAATATTGCTTCGGCCCTACCCATGAGGAAGTCATCACCGACTTCGCGCGGTCCGAGCTGCACAGCTACCGGCAGCTGCCGCTGAATTTCTATCAGATCCAGACCAAGTTCCGCGACGAGATCCGCCCCCGCTTCGGCGTCATGCGTGCGCGCGAATTCCTGATGAAGGATGCGTATTCCTTCCACCTGAGCGCGGATTGCCTCGAGCGCGAATACTGGAACATGTACGAGACCTACGGCCGCATCTTCACGCGCCTGGGCCTGAAGTTCCGCGCCGTACAGGCCGACGCGGGTGCGATCGGCGGCAATGTGACGCACGAGTTTCACGTCCTGGCTGATTCGGGCGAGGACGCGATCGCCTTCAGCGACGGCTCTGACTATGCGGCCAACGTGGAGATGGCGGAGGCGGTCGCCCCGGAGCACGCCCGGCCGGCCGCGAACGCGTCGCTCGAGCGCGTCGCGACGCCGACCCAGAAGACCATCGACGAGGTGTCGGCGTTTCTCGCGGTAGCGCCGCAGGAATGCGTCAAGACCCTGCTTGTGCGCGGCAATGACGGACTGGTCGCGCTCTGTGTCCGTGGCGACCACGAGATCAACGAGGTGAAGGCGGCCAAGCTCGCCGAACTGCCCGGCGAGTCGGTGCTCGCCGATGAGGCGGACATCGTCAAGGCGCTCGGCTGCCGGCCCGGCTTCATTGGTCCGGTCGGGTTGCCCGAGTCGATTCCCGTCATCGTCGACCGCAGCGCTGCTGTGCTGGCTGATTTCGTCTGTGGCGGCAACGCCGACGGCACGCATTACCGGGGTGCCAACTGGGAGCGCGATGCGCGTATCACGCGCATCGCGGACTTGCGCAAGGTCGTCGATGGCGACGCCTCGCCGGATGGCCGGGGCCGCATTCGTCTCGCGCGTGGCATCGAAGTCGGCCATGTGTTCCAGCTCGGCACGAAGTACGCTGAGGCGCTGAAGGCCACCGTGATCGACCAGGGCGGCAAGAACCAGATCATGACGATGGGCTGCTACGGCATCGGCGTCAGCCGCATCGTGGCCGCCGCGATCGAGCAGAACTTCGATGCCGCCGGCATCATCTGGCCCGAGCCGATGGCGCCGTGGCGCGTCGCGCTGTGCGTCATCAATCCGAAGAACGATCCTTCCGTGGCGGCGGCGGCCGAGTCGCTGTACGCCGACCTCGGCGCGCGCGGTGTCGACGTGGTGCTCGATGACCGCGGCCTGCGTCCCGGCGGCATGTTCGCCGACATGGAACTCATCGGCATTCCGCATCGGGTGGTCATCAGCGAGCGTGGGCTCGCTGCGGGCACGTTCGAATACCGCGCGCGGCGTGACAGCGAAAGCCGTCAGCTGAGCCGCGACGAGGTCCTGGCGCTGTTCTGAGCGTGGCCTGACGACAGCGTGACGCTCAGGGCGGATGACGCACGGGCGGCATCCGCTCGGCGCGCGGGTCGAGACGGCAGGGGCTGTCGGAGGTTATTGTTTTTGCGCGGCCGGATCCGGCGGAATGGGCCGGTCGCTAGCCGGGTTCTGTGCGTTGGGCCGACGGTAGCCGGGAACGACGTTGGTGTTCGGGTCGTAGCGGACGGTTTCGTACGGCCGGTCTTTCGGCGGTACGTCGGTCACGTTGAGACGGCCGCTCGCGTCGCGCCATTTGTACAGCGGCGGCGACGCGGACGCGGCGTTCGGCGAGACCGGCGCCACATGGCGCACGGCGGTCGGCAGGGTCTGCGGTGCGAAATACCACCATGCCGCCACACCGGCGGCGAGCAGGGCGAGCAACCAGCCGATCACGCGCCCCATGGGTTACTTACTGACCGCCTTCCTTGGCGCAGAGCGAGGCGACGGTCGCGTTCGCGATGTTGAGCTCGGCGGCGCGGTCCTCGGCAGTCATCTCTACGGTCTGGCCGCCGCGCTGCACCGTGAGCGGCAGCGAACTGGACAGCAGTGCGACGCGCTGCTTCGCGCTATCGCAGCGGGCCGCGTTGCTCGTCGTATCGGCTGGTTTTTCGGCGCCCTGTGCATCGGCCGTGGCGGGCGCGGCGGCGGGGTCGGCCTGGGTGATTGCTGCGCTCTGGTTGACGATCCGGACGTTGTCGAACTCGGTTCCCTTCGGCGGCGGCGCATCCGAGAAGTGCACGATGCCGTTGGCATCCTTCCATTTGTACACTTTGTCAGCGGAATGGCCGGCAGTCGCGGCAACTGCTGCGAGCAGGCCGAAGGCGACTTGGATGGCTTTCATAGGGAGCTCCGTGGTCGCGCGGTTGGCCGCGCGGGTCGTTCGTATCTATTGGATAGCACTGTTATCCACACGATACAAGCGGTTGCGACGCGGTACTGTGCGGCGCTACAGAAAATTTCCGCAAACCGTTGGCGGCGCAGTCGATCACGATTGCGGGACCAGGTGCACGGACCCTCCGGGGTCGGGGCTTGGCGTCGGCGCCGCT
The DNA here is from genome assembly GCA_045864815.1 of Rhodanobacteraceae bacterium. GTDB lineage: Bacteria > Pseudomonadota > Gammaproteobacteria > Xanthomonadales > Rhodanobacteraceae > Tahibacter. The sequence goes on from BTVG01000017.1 coordinate 18,843, forward strand.
ATCCCGCAAGCTTTCCCTATTCCGAACGAGACCAGGGCATGGAATCCAGCGAAAGTCCGCGCCGCAAGCCGCCTCACCGCGGCATTTACCTGCTGCCCAACCTGCTGACGACGGGCGCCATGTTCGCCGGCTTCTACGCGATCATCGTTGCGCTGGCCGGGCGGCCGCAGGAGGCGGCGATGGCGGTGTTCATCGCGGGCCTGCTGGACGGTCTGGACGGGCGCGTCGCCCGCCTCACGAACACGCAGAGTGAGTTCGGCGTGCAGTATGACTCGTTGTCGGACATGGTCAGCTTCGGTGTCGCCCCCGCGCTGGTGCTGTACGCCTGGAGCCTGTCGACGCTTCAGCAGATCAGCCCGCTCTGGGGCAAGATCGGGTTCGCCGCCGCCTTCATCTACGCGGCCTGCGCGGCGTTGCGCCTGGCCCGGTTCAATACCCAGGTCGGCGTCGTGGACAAGCGCTATTTCCAGGGCCTGGCGAGCCCGGCCGCGGCCGGGCTCGCCATGTCCTTCGTCTGGATGATGAGTGCCTACGGATTTTCCGGCGGCGACCAGATCGTGCAGCTGGCGGCACCCTGTATTGCGATCAGCGCCGGGCTGCTCATGGTCAGCCGTATCCGGTACTTCAGCTTCAAGGCCTGGCCGCTGTCCGACCGCGTACCGTTCGTGGTGATCCCGGCCGTCGTGCTGGTGTTCGTGGCGCTTTACCTCGATCCGCCGCTCGTGCTGTTCTCGATCGCGGCGCTGTATGTTGTCTCGGGGCCGCTGTTCACGCTCTGGGGCTTGCATCGCCGTCGCGGGCAGCGCGAGCAGCCGCCGCGACCGGAACCCCCGCCGACGTGAATGCAACGGCTGCCGACCTGCTGGCGCGCGCCGCCGTCGGCGACGACGCGCGTGCGTTCGCGCTGCTCGCGGAGCTGTCGGAAGCCTTGGCCGTCTCGCTGGACCTGCGTCGCACCCTGCCGGTCGCGCTGCAGCGGATCGCTGACTACATGGAGGCCGAGGCGGCGTCTCTGTTCCTGCTCGACGAGGCGGCCGGCGAACTCGAATGCAAAGTCTGTGTCGGACCGGTCGATCTGCGTGGCCTGCGCCTCGCGAGCGACCAGGGCGTCGTCGGGCGTTCCCTCACCGACAAGGCCGTCATCATCGTCCCGGACGCCGCGCAGGATCCGCGGGTCTACAAGCGCATCGACGAGCGCAGCGGGTTCGTCACGCGCAGTCTGGTGTGTGTGCCGCTGACTACCGCCAAAGGCACCCTGGGCGTGCTGGAGCTCATCAACAAGCGCTGCGGCGCCCCGTTCGACGCGACTGATGCGGGCATCCTGCGCCTGCTCGCCGCGCCGGCGGCCATGGCGATCAGCAATGCGCGGCTCGCGAATGAGCTCGTCGAGCAGCAGCGCCTCAAGCGGGAATTCGATCTGGCGCGTCGCCTGCAGAAACAGCTGCTGCCCAAGCGGCGGCGCGCGGGCTTCCCGCTGCTCGCGGTGAATCTGCCGGCGCACGAGATCTCCGGCGATTTCTACGACTATTTCGACCTGCCCGACGGACGCATCGGCTTCGTCGTTGGCGATGTTGCGGGCAAAGGGCTCGACGCCGCGCTGCTCATGACGCGTGCGGCCAGCCTCCTGCGCTGGGCCGGCAAGGATGGCCTGCCACCCGGCGAGTGGCTGCGGCGCGCGAATGAAGAGCTGTGCCAGACCACGCACGGCGGGCGTTTCGTGTGCGCCGCGGTTGGCTACTACGCGCGGTCGAGCGGCGAGGTCGTCATGGCCGGCGCGGGTTTTCCGCCGGCGCTGTTCTATCAGGCTGGCATTGGCACCGAATACCGTTCCGACGGGCCGCCGCTCGGCATCGTTCCTGGCCAGGCGTTCAGCGAGACGCGGCTGCGCCTGGGCGACGGCGCGCTGTATTTCTTTTCTGATGGCGTGACGGACGTGCGCAAGGGCGAAGGGCGCCTCGGCCAGGACGGCGTGAGCGCACTGATCGAGCGCTATGCCGACGCCTCGCCCGAAGTGCGCCTGCGCGCCATGATCTCCGAGCTGCGGCAACTGCGGCTCGTCGACGACACGACCCTGCTGCTGCTCGAGGAAACGCAGGCGCGCGGTCCCGTCGTGCTGCTCCGGCAGTCGTTCCCTGCCGAGGCAGAACGTCTGCGGCGCATGCGCGCGGACCTGCGTCAGGCACTCGACCGCGCCGGCGTGCCCGCCGACCTGCGCGACCGGCTGGTGCTCGCGGTCGACGAGGCGTGCTGCAATATCATCCGCCATGCGTACGCGGGCGGCAGCGGCGACATCGTGCTGTCATTGCATCGCGACGGCGACGTGCTGGAGTTCGAGCTGCGCGACGATGCGCCCGGCGTCGATCCGCAGCGCGTCACGCCGCGGGATCTCGCGGAATGCCGTGCCGGCGGGCTCGGCGTCAATTTCATCGACGCGCTGATGGACGGCTGGCGCCTGCAGCCGCGCGCCGGCGGCGTCGGCAATGTGTTGCGGATGTGGAAACGCTGCCCCGCAGCGGAGGAAACGGCATGAACGATATCGTCACCGAGCGTCACGGTGATCTGCAGCTGGTCAAGCTGGGCGGCGAGGTCGACCTGTCCTGGTCGGGCCGTGTCCGCGAGACGATACTGGCCGCGCTCGACAGCGGGTCGGTCGGCGTCGACCTGGGCGCCGTCAGCTATATCGATTCCTCGGGCATCGCGGCGTTGGTCGAAGGGCTGCAGACCGCCCGCGACAACGGGCGCCGCTTCATCCTTGTCGCCGCCAGTGCGCCCGTGCTCGCCGTGCTCGAGCTTGCGCGCCTCGATCGCGTGTTCACGCTGGTGCCGGATCTCGCGGCCGCCGGCGTCGCGGAGGCCGGTTGAATTTCTCGCCAGGCCAGCCGCTCGCGGCGCTGGGCCGCGCTGCCGTACAGTCGGTCGCGGGCTTCGGCTATTGCGGCATGTTGCTGGCCGAAAGTCTCTGGTACACGGTGTGGGGCTGGCGCCGCGGACAGCCGGTGCGCCTCGCCGCCGTCGTCGCCGAAATGCGTCGTATCGGTGCCGATGCCCTGCCCATCGTCTGCCTGCTGTCGATGACGATCGGCATCATGCTTGGTATCCAGTTCATTGCCGCGCTCAAGGAGTTCGGCGCGCAGTCGCAGGTGGTCGTTGCGGTCGCGAAATCGGTCACGCGCGAATTCGGCGCGCTGATCACGGCCATCCTCGTCGCGGGCCGTTCCGGATCGGCGCTGGCAGCGCGCATCGGTTCGATGACGGTGTCGCAGGAGGTCGACGCGCTTGCCGTCATCGGCATCGAACCCGTGCGCTACCTCGTCGCGCCCGCGCTCCTCGCCATGCTCGTGATGCTGCCGGTATTGACCGTATTCGCCGATGCGGTGGCGATACTCGGCGCGGCACTCTACAGCGCGCCGGCACTCAATGTGACGCCGCAGGCCTATCTGCTGCAGACACTGTCGCTGCTGTCGCCGGGCGATCTCTGGCAGGGCATCGGCAAGAGCGTGGTGTTCGCCGTGCTGATCACGCTGATCGGCTGCAGCACGGGATTCAGCGTGACCGGCGGTGCCGAAGGGGTCGGCCGCGCAACGACGCGCGCGGTCGTGCTGTCGATCTGCTACATCATCGTCGCCGACATGATCTTTTCGTTCTTCCTCAACCGATGAGTGACGCGGCGCCGCTCATCGACGTGAAAGGGCTCGAGGCCTGGTACGGCAAGCGCCGCATCCTCGAGAACATCGACTTCCGCGTCGATGCGGGTGAGATCCGCGTGATCATGGGCGGATCGGGCTCGGGCAAGAGCACCTTGTTGCGCCACTTGCTCGGCCTGCATCGACCGGCGAGGGGCGAGGTGCGCCTATTCGGCGTCGACATCGTGCGCGCCGGTGCGCGCGAACTGCAGCAGGTACGGCGCCGGCTCGGCGTGTCGTTCCAGGGCGGTGCGCTGCTCACGTCGCTGACCGTCGGCGAGAACGTCGCGTTGCCGTTGCGCGAGCACTATGCAGAGCTCAACGAGAACCAGATCCGCATCATGAGCCGCATGAAGCTCGAGGTCGTCAATCTCGGTGGCTTCCACGACCTGATGCCGAGCCAGCTGTCCGGCGGCATGGTCAAGCGCGCAGCGCTGGCACGTGCGATCGTGATGGACCCGCAGCTGCTGTTTTTCGACGAACCCTCGGCCGGCCTCGACCCGGTCGTCTCGGCGGAGCTCGACGAGCTCATCCTCAAGCTGCGCGACGCGCTGCGCATGACCATCGTGGTGGTGACGCACGAGCTCGAGAGCGCCTTCAAGATCGCCGATACGATCACCGTGCTCGATCAGGGCCGCGTGCTGCTGACCGACACGGTGGACGCGGTGCGTCGTTCGGACAACGAGCGCATCCAGGACCTGCTCAACCGCCGCCCGCGCGACGTCGTCGTCGACGCGGACGCCTACCTGCGCCGACTCACCGAGGAAGAGGCATGAATCCGGATCTGCGGGGCACGTCGTGAAACGCGACCATGTCAATTACACCCTGGTCGGCGCCGTGGTACTGGTCGCGATCGCGCTGCTGCTGTTTGCGCTGGTGCTGATCACCGGCAAGCGCGGCGGCGAGGCCGACTATCACACCTATTACCGTAACGTGACCGGGTTGCGTGCCGGCGCGCCGGTGTTTTACCAGGGTTACCGCATCGGCCAAGTCGACGACCTCGTCCCGGAGCGCGGCGACGACGGCACGCGCTACCGGGTTGCGCTGAGCCTGCGTGCGGATTGGCCGATACCGGAGGACTCGGTCGCGCGGCTGCAGTCGAGCGGACTGCTCGCCGACGTGACGGTCGCGATCCGCGAGGGCACGGCGAAAACGTCATTGCCCGTCGGCGCAGAGATCAAGGGCGAGGAGAGCACCGACATTTTCGGCGCGATGAACGAGCTCGCCGCGGAAGTCACCACGCTGACGCGCAGCCAGATCACGCCGTTGATCCGAAATCTTTCCGAGCGCGTGGACTCGATCACCGGTTCCCTCGACAAGGGCACGCCCGAAGTGCTGAGCCAGGCGCGCGAATTGCTGCAGCGGCTGACCCAGGCTTCGGACTCGGTCAACGATCTGCTCAAGCCGGCCAACCGCGAGGCTATAAGCGGCATCCTCGGCGACGTGCGCGCGCTGAGCCGCGATCTCGACGAGAGCAAGGCCAACCTCGACAGCGCGCTCCGGGACATTGCCGCGCTGACGCGCCAGAACAAGCCGGGTGTGGATGCGGCCGTGGTCGACCTGCGCGCCGTGCTCGCGTCGCTGTCGGGCCGCATCGACACGATCGTGCATCATCTCGACAGCGCCAGCCGCAACGTGGATGAATTCAGCCGCGAGATCCGCAAGAATCCGAACCGTCTGCTGCTGGCGCCCAAGACCGACGCGCCGGAGGAATCTGAACGATGAGAAGGGGCGCCAAGGCCGTCCTGCTCGTGCTGCTGCTGGTGCTCGGCGGCTGCGAGTCGGTGCCCGTACCCGAAGTGACCTGGTACCGCCTGCCCGAACCGGTGTTGCCGCCGGCGCGCACGGTGCGATTCGAGGTGCCCGTCGACGTGGCGATCTTCAGTGCGGACGGCATCTATGCCGACCAGGCGCTGATCTATGCGCTCGGCAAGGATGGCCACGCGTTGCGTACCTACCACTATCGCCAATGGAGCGACCCGCCGGCGCGCATGCTGCAGCGTCGCCTGATTCGCGTACTGCGCGGCATCGACGCCGCGCCGCAGGTCAGCGACCGCCTGCCGGCCAGCGCGAACGTGCTGCGCGTCAGCGCGGTGATCCAGCGTTTCGAGCGGGTCGAGGATGCCGGTGTCTGGTACGTCGACGTATCGCTGCAATTGCGTGTGGAGCATGCGGGTGCGCTGCTCGCCGAAGAGGTCTATTCCTCACGCGTCGCGGCGGCCGACGCGGAGATTCCCGCGTCGATCACTGCCTATGGCCAGGCGCTCGACCAGATCTATGCTGCGTTCGTCGCGCGGCTGGCGAGCCTCGATGCGCAGGTGCGGGCATGAGTGCGCTCGCATTCTCTCCGCACCGGCTGCGACAGCTCGATGCGATGGGCATCACCCTCTATCGGCTGCGTTCCCGCGGCACGCCCCCGGTCGCGCACGCCACCGTTGCGACGGAACCCGAACGCGATGCGACACCGGACACTGCGCGGTCACGTGTCGCCGTCATCGGCGAGCAGGCGGCGGGCGCGACGGCGGGCCTGCTGGCGGCGGCCCTGGGCGTTCCCGAAGCGGCGCTGCACTGGCAGGTGCCTCGTGACGGAAAGCTGCCCGAACTCGATCACAACGCGGCGGCCTTCCTCGTGCTCGGCCAGCCGCTCGCGCGCGTGCTGGGCGCAGAGCTGCCGACGACGGCCCAGCAGGCGGCCACGATCGTGATTGCACCGTCGCCGCACGACTGGCGCGGCAATGCGCTCGCCAAACGCCTGCTGTGGCAGGCACTGCGGCCGTTGCGCCGGCTTTTGCGGGGGCAGTCGTGGTAGCGATGCTGAAATCCAGCCTGCCGGAAATGCGGCCGATGCGTGCCGAGGAAGTACCGGATGTCGCGGCACTCGAGGCACGCGCCTATGCCTTTCCGTGGAGCGAGGGCATCTTCCGCGACTGTTTGCGCGCGGGCTACAACTGTTGGGTGCTCGTTCGTGACGACACCCTCATCGGCTACGGCGTGCTGTCGGTGGCGGCCGGCGAGGCGCATGTGCTCAACGTCTGCGTCTCGCCCGATGCGCAAGGCGAAGGGCATGGCCGGCGGCTCATGCGGCGCCTCATCGATCTGGCCCGCTGGCACGCCGCCGAGCGCGTGTTCCTGGAAGTGCGCCCGAGCAATCCTCGCGCGATCCAGCTGTACCACTCCCTGGGATTCAACGAGATCGGCCGGCGGCCGAACTACTACCCGGCCGAGCGGGGGCGCGAGGACGCCATCGTGATGGCGTTGGAACTGCTGCCGCCGGACTTCGGCTGAGCCGCCGCGCTCAGCGCGGTGGCGAGACCGGCTCGCGCACGACGACGAATTCGCCCTCGATTACGCCGGCCGGGGCCGGCGGCGGACCGCTGGCCGGCGCGGGCTGGGGCCGGTAGGCGCCAGCGGCGTGCGCCGGCGCCGGGCTCTTGCCGAACTGACGCGCCGCCCATACGGCCGCGCCGATGGCGGCAAGGGCCAGCACGATGAAGAATCCGAATACGAGCGTGGCGCCGATCACGATGACCCCGAGTGCCACGGACAGCATGCGCAACAATGGGTTGCGCGTACGCGCGACACGGAACAGGACAGCGGCCATGGGTACCTCGACTCGGTGTGGCATCATGCTCCGGCCCAGTGTGGGGTTTTCCGGTAGCAACTCAAGTGCTTGAAGTCAGTGCCGATCCGGGCAGGACGCTGTGCCGCCTCGACGAGATTCCGGATGGCGGCGCTCTGGCCGTCGACATCGACAGCAGTACCGGCGGATTCAATCTGATCCTGCTACGCCGCGGCGACCGGGTGTTCGCGTATCACAACGAGTGCCCTCACGCGGGCCGGCGGCTCGACTGGTCTCCCGGGAAGTTCCTGATCAAGGACGGCGCCATCATCTGCGCCGCCCACGGCGCCACGTTCGATATCCCGACGGGTGCCGTCCTCGCCGGGCCCTGCCGCAACGGCCTTGCCCCGATGACATTGCAGGTGGCGAACGGTCTCGTGGTGCTGCCCTGATCGTGGCGGGAACCGATGCCGCGCCCGACCCGCTGCGGTGATTGGCAGCTACCGGCGGTTCATCGTCCGAACACCCAGTTCACTGCGATCAGCAGCGTGATCAGCAGCAGCACGGTCAGCGGCAGTCCGACGCGCCAGAAATCGCGACGGCGGTAGCCGCCGGGACCGCCGACGATGGTCAGCACCGGATTCGCGTTCGCGATCACGAAGGTGTTCGACGTCGAGATCGCGACGATGAGGGCATAGACCGCCGGATTGCCGTTGGACGCCAGCGCGATGTTGATGGCCATGGGCACCATCATCACGGTCGCGCCGACGTTGGAAATGACCTGGGCGAAGAACAGCGCGAGTACCGCGATCACCGCCTGCAGGCCCCACTGCGGCCAGGCACCGAGGTAGATCAGCACCTCCTGGGCGACCCAGGCCGCAGCGCCGGTCGTATCCATGGCCCAGCCCAGCGGAATCAGGCAGGCCAGCGTGAAGATCGTCTTCCAGTTGATCGAGGCGTAGGCCTCGTCCATCGTCAGCACGCCCGCGAGCAGCATGCCTACGGCACCGGTCAGCATCGCGACCGACAGTTTCATGCTCGTGAACAGGCCCAGCAGCATGGCGAGGCCGAAGAAGATCAGCGCGTGCCACAGCTTGGCCGGGCGTGCTTCCTCCTTGGGAATGTCGGTGACCACGACGAAGTCGCGATCCTCTGCGGCATGGGCGATGTCGCGCCACGCGCCGTGCAGCACGAGCGTATCGCCGGCGCGCAGCGAGACCTTGCGGACGTCCTCGCGGAATACCTGCTCGCCGCGATAGATGGCCAGCACGCTGATGCCGTGCTGCTTGCGCATGCGCAGATCGCCGAGCACCCGCTTGACGAAGCGCGAGGTCGGCGGAATCACCGCTTCGGAAATGCCGGCGCGGCCCGGATTGAACATGTCGCCGAACTGGCGCAGGCGCGCCTGGACGCGCAGCAGCTGGTTCTGCGCGAAATCGTTGACCGCGTCGCGATGGCCGAGCACGCCGAGCACGGTGCCGACCCAGATCATCTGGTCGGCCGGCGGCGCGAGGCGTGATTCGTTGCCGTTTTTCATGGCGAGGATCAGCGGTGCGCCGCGCATCTGCTCGACCTCGCCCACACTCATGCCGACCAGCGGGCTTTCTGCGGTCACGGTCAGTTCCATGACCTCGCCGTCGATGCCGTAGGTTTCGGCGAAATAGGTCTCGGTGCGGCCCGGCGTGACCTTCTGCTTGGATTCCTCGTCAGGCAGCAGCTTGCGCGTGAACAGCACGAAATAGATGAGCCCGACCGCGAGCAGTGGCAGGCCGATCGGCGCGATGGCGAACAGGCTGAACGGCGTGATCGTGTCCGCCCCGGGCGGCAGGTTGCGGTTCGCGCTGACGATGAGGTCGTTGAGCAGGATCAGCGGCGAGTTCGAGATCATGGTGACGTTGGTGCCGGCCAGGATCATGCAGCCCATCGGCAGCAGCAGGCGTTTCAGCGGCACGCCGGTGCGTGCCGACACGCGCGAGGCCACCGGCAGCAGCAGGGCGGCCAGCGCCTGGCTCTGCATGATCGACGTGAGCGCGCCGGCCATCACGTTGATCGCGACCGACAGGCGCGACTCCACGCCGTTGGAGACGCGCAGGATCAGGCTCGCGGCTTTGGTGAGCACGCCGGTGCGATCGAGCCCGGCGCCCATGATCATGACGGCGATCAGCGAGATGACGGCGTTGCCGGCGAAGCCGTCGAACAACTGCTCCACCGGCAGCAGCCCGGTCACACCGATGCAGACGATGACGAGCAGCGCGACCACGTCGGCCCGGATCCATTCCAGCACCAGCATCAGCACGGTGAAGGCGACCAGCCCGAACACGAGCATCATGTCGGTGGTCAGGGTCAGTCCGTAATCCATGTCCCCGGTCGACTTCCCTTGCGTTCAGACGCGTTGGTAGACGAGATCCCAGACACCGTGTCCGAGTCTGAGGCCACGCTGCTCGAAATGCGTGCGCGTGCGCCAGGCGGGCCGCTCCGAATAATTCCCCGCGCCGGCGGCATTGCGCCAGGATGCGTCGGCGTCGGCCACGGCGAGCATCTGCTCGGCATAGTCCGCCCAGTCGGTCGCCATATGCAAGACACCGCCCGGGCGTACGCGCGAGGCCAGCAGCTGCAGCAGCGGCGCCTGCACGAGCCGGCGCTTGTTGTGCTTCTTCTTGTGCCAGGGGTCGGGAAAGTAGATGCGCACCTGATCCAGGCTGGCCGGCATCAGTTCGTGCTCCAGCACTTCCACGGCGTCATGGTGATAGACGCGCACATTGTCGGCACCGGCGGCCGCGAGTGCGTTCAGCACGCGGCCCACGCCAGGCCTGTGCACCTCGATGCCGATAAAATTGCGCTGCGGCTCCTGCTGCGCGCCCCACACGAGCTGCTCGCCGTTGCCGAAGCCGATCTCCAGTGCCACCGGCCGGTCGTTGCCGAATGCCGCCGCGAGATCACGCGGTGCACCCGCGTAGTCGAGACCGAAGCGGGACCAGTGCGCCGTGAAGGCACGCTGCTGTGCATCGGTGATGCGGCCCTGACGCAGTACGAAGCTGCGGATACGACGCTGCGGGCGGTCTTCGCCGTCCCGGTCGTGCTCGCCGTCGCGCATCAGCCGATGGTTCCGTCGATCGGACTGGACGCCGAGGCGAACCGCTTGCGCGGAATGCGGCCGGCCAGGAACGCCTCGCGGCCAGCTTCGACGGCCTTGCGCATGGCGCTGGCCATCAGCACCGGATTCCGGGCGCCGGCGATGGCCGTATTCATGAGCACGCCGTCGCAGCCGAGTTCCATCGCGACGGCGGCGTCGGACGCGGTCCCGACACCGGCGTCGACGAGAATCGGCACTTTTGCATTTTCCACAATCTCCAGAAGATTCCAGCGATTCTGGATGCCCAGCCCCGAGCCGATCGGCGCGGCCAGCGGCATGACCGCGACGCAGCCGATGTCCTCGAGACGCCGGGCCAGGATCGGATCGTCAGAGGTGTAAACCATCACGTCGAAGCCTTCCGCCACCAGCGTTTCGGCGGCTTTCAGCGTCTGCACCACGTCCGGAAACAAGGTGCGCTGGTCGCCCAGCACTTCGAGTTTGACCAGCTTGTGCCCATCGAGCAGTTCGCGCGCGAGGCGGCAGGTGCGTACGGCATCCTCGGCGGTGTAGCAGCCGGCCGTGTTCGGCAGGATGGTGTAGCGGGATGGCGGCAGTACGTCGAGCAGGTTCGGCTGCCCCGGGTCCTGCCCGATATTGCTGCGGCGGATGGCGACGGTGACGATCTCGGCGCCGGCGGCCTCGGTCGCCAGCCGTGTCTCGTCCAGGTCCTTGAATTTGCCGGTGCCGGTCAACAGGCGCGAGCGGTACGGCGTGCCGGCGATGACGAGGGAGTCGGAAGGCGTCGCAGTCATGGGGAGCGGGACGGAGCGGGGAAGTGCGGGATGGTAGCAAGCACGCCCCTGTCGCGGGGGAATGGCGGCACGTGTATGCGTCGACGGCGCCGCGGCGGCGTGTCACGGCAAGTGTCGTGGAGCACGGCCGCGTCGCGGAACGCGGCAGACCGGACGCGTACGGGAGCGGCGCTCAGCCTCCGCCCATGGCGTGGACGATCTCGACCTGGTCGCCCGCAGCCAGCACGGTTGCGTCATGTGCGCTGCGCGGGACGATGCTGCGATTGATCTCGACCGCGACGCGGCGGCCGGCGTAGCCATTATCGGCGAGCAGTTGCGACAGCGTCGTGCCGTCGGCGCATTCGTGCGCGGAACCGTTGAGCAGGATGTTCATCCGGCGATTGTGGCCCATCGTTCGCGACACCGGAAAGCAGAACGAAAAAGGGCGGACCGAAGTCCGCCCTGTGTCTTACGCGGTCATGCGGTGCGGCCGGTCACCTCACTCGCGGCGACGGCGGCCGTCGTCACCGCCATCGTCGCGGCCCCGCTTGTTGCCGTCACCGCCGCTGTCATCATTGCCGCGACGGCGCTCCTGCGGTGCCGGTTGAGGCGGCGGCGACGGGGCTTGCTGTGGCGGTGGCGGCGGCGCAGCACGCCGCATCGGTTCCTCGCGCGGCATTTCCTGGCGTGGCGCCGGCTGTTCGCGGCGCTCGAAGCGCGGTTGCTCGCGGACTTGCGGTGCCGGTTCGCGCTCGATGCGCGGCGGCGGCGCTTCCCGCTGCACCGGTGCCGATTCGCGGCGCTCGAACTGCGGCTGCGCATCACGACGCACGCGGGCGGGCGCTTCTTCCCGCACCGGTGGGGCTTCGCGGCGTTCGAACTGCGGCTGCTCGTCACGGCGCACGCGGGCGGGCGCTTCCTCACGCACCGGCGGGGCTTCGCGGCGTTCGAACTGCGGCTGCTCGTCGCGGCGTACGCGGGCCGGTGCTTCATCGCGGCGGGCCGGTACTTCCGGGCGTTCGATGCGCTCGTCGCCGCGGCTGCGGACCGGTGCCTCCTCGCGTACCGGGCGCGACGGCTCGGTGCGATCGCTCGGCCGCAGGCGGCCGGCGTCCTCGGTGCGCGTGGCCGGGCGCGTGAAATCGCGCTGGGGCGGCGTCATGGTGCCGTCGCTGCGGATCGTCGGCGTGCGTGCCGGCGGCTCGCTGCGGCTGCCCGGTCCCGTGCGGCCGGCGCCGGCGTCACGATCACCGCGCTGCGCGTCATCGCGTTGCGGGCCGCCGCGCTCGATGCGCTCGGAATCGGTACTCCGCGCATTGGCCGCGTTGCCATTACCGACGACGCGCACGCGTTCCGGCGCCTGCGCGGCCGGACCTCCGCGGGGCGTGCGCAGCGATTCCATCGCGTCGCTGCTGAGGCCGCGGCCCGGCGTGCGCTGCAGCACGGCCTGGCGTTCCGCGAACGGAACCGGCGCGGCCGGCGGCGCCGTGCGTGCGACGACGGCGCGGTCGAACACTTCACGCTGCGGCTTGGCTGTCGCGGCACGGCCCGAACCGATCACGCTGCGCTCGTTCGGCGCGAACGCCGCGACCGGCGTGACGTCCGCGCGTGCGGCCAGTGCGCGATCCACCTCGACGCGTTGCTGGCGCACCGGTCGCGAGTTCACGAACGTATCGCTGGACACCGCCGTGATCGCACCGGCAACCTCGCGGTTGTGATAGTTCACCGCACGCACGTTCCGGCCACTCGAATAGTCGTTGTAGACGTTCGTGATGTAGGTGTTGTTGATGACCGTGTTGGTGATGTTGACGTTCGTGAAGTAGTTGCGGCTCGCCCGGTACGGCGGCACGTAGACTTCGCGCGGCCCCAGCGGGAACCAGCCGATCGGGCGCCCCGTGCTCACGCTGATGCTGAAGTTGCTGCCGCCGACGAAGGCGACGAGTGCCGGCGCATAGACCGGACGCACGCTGACCGGGCCCGGGATCCAGCCCCAGCGGTTGCGCACGTGCACCCAGCGGCCGTAGTGGAACGGCGCGAAGCCCCAGTCGGCATGGTCGACCCAGGTCCAGCCCCAGGGGTCCTGCCAGATCCAGTGACCGTCGCGATACGGCGCCCAGTCCACGGAGACACGACTCGGGAACCAGACGTTGCCGTATTCGGTGACCTCGGTCCACGAACCGTATTCGTCGAGGTCGGAATAGCCGATCAGGTCTTCGGACACATAGCGACGCGACACGGAGCGGTCGTAGCGTTCGTCGCGATCCAGGCAGAAGCGGTCGAAGTCGTCCGGACGCGGGATGTCGAAGGCCTCGTAGTCCTGCAGGCGCGTGTCGTAGAAGCGGATCGCTTCGCCCTCGCGGATGCGGAAGTTGGCGCGCTCGCCGTGCGCTTCGCCACCGCCGTCCCAGACCGCGACCGTGGTGTGATTGCCGCGCGGATCCACGTCGATGCGGTACTCACCCGGCCGCGAAATCACGAACGCGAGCGTCGGCGTGTCGACTTCGAAAATCTGGTCCTGGTAGATGCGGCGGACACGCAGGTTCAGCGTGCCCTGGGTGATCTCGAGCTGAGCCGTGCGGTCGTCGAGATTGAGGATCTGCAGGCTGGTGCCTTCATCGATGCGGAACGTCGCGTTGCCGGCCTGCAGCTCGGCACGCGCACCGCGGTCGGCCCAGAGACGGTCGCCGCGGATCAGGGGACGGTTGCGAACGGCGTCGACCCACTGGTCTTCGCCGGCCGGCGAGAAACTGACCTCGCCGCGAACATAACTCAGACGTGCGACCCGACTGGGCGGATCCACGTACTCGGCCTGGACGCCCGCAACCACCAGCAGTGCGCCGCCCAGAAACGCCGCGAACCGCGTGAACATCGACATGAAAGCCTCCTCCGGAATGGGCCGCCGGCGATCCCGGTCGGGATCTGCCGCGGCGCGACTATCTGAGCGCACACTTGCTGAACGCATACCTGCCGCAGGGGCGAACACAGAACCCGGGCCTTGCCCGTTCAACCGCGCGTCAGCGGGCCATTCCTCCCACGCCGGACGGCGCACCCCAGGACCGCATTGCCGCGGCCGCCGCGGCTATGGCTAAATAGCCGGACCGCGGGCGTAGCTCAATGGTAGAGCTGTAGCTTCCCAAGCTACTGACGTGGGTTCGATTCCCATCGCCCGCTCCATTTCTCGTGCGCCAGCCGCCGTTGCAGGCGAAAGTGGGAAATTCTGGCGATTCCGGGATGGTTTCCGTCCGAGGTATCCGAACACGTACCGGCAGGTGCCCTTTTCGCTTCGCTGCCTCCGAGGGCTCCCGCGCCCGGTTCCTGCTACCGCAGACCTCCAGGTCGTGACGGGCTCACGTCCCCCGTTCCATTCCGTGACGGCTACTTCGGGCGTTGCAGGCGTCGGGTAGCCGATCGCCGGGCTGCCCCGGCAGGTCCCGAAATGCGCGCTCCGGGTCAGTTCCAGTGCGCCGTCCGCGGCCCCCTTGTCGCCGATATCAAGCCGTCCCGGCGAAGGATTGACTGTCAGTCCATATGGCGAAGTGAGTTGTGCTCAGTCATTGCTGAGCCAACAGCGCTGGAATGGCCGCTATTCCGGCATATTCGGGTAAAGAGTTCGGTAGAGTGCGACGGAAAATCCGGCGTAATCCGGTATAAATGCCGGCATGATCCGCACTGAAACCCTCCAGATCACTCCGGAAATCCTCAGCCTCATTGCAGAGATCGACGAGTTCAAGGGCGCTTGGCGCGCACTTGGTACCCTTGCTCCCGAGCGCCTCAAGGCGTTGCGGCATGTAGCCACCGTGGAAAGCATAGGCTCTTCCACCCGCATCGAAGGGAGCAGACTTACCGACCGCGAGGTGGAACACCTCCTTGCGCAGCTGCACGTCAAGCGGTTCGCCAGCCGCGATGAGGCTGAAGTGGCCGGATATGCCGAGGCGATGGAAACGGTCTTCGCGGCATGGGCAGACATCCCCATGAGTGAAAACCACATCCGGCAACTTCACCGCGACCTGCTCGCCCATAGCGAGAAAGACGACCGCCATCGCGGTAGCTACAAGACCCTTCGCAACGATGTCGCCGCCTTCGACGAGCAAGGCCGAATGGTCGGTGTCGTGTTCGAAACAGCCACGCCGTTCGACACTCCGTTTCGGATGCAGGAACTCGTGGAATGGTACGCAGCCGCGCGCGAACTCGCGCGGCTGCATCCATTGCTCATCGTCGCCATATTCGTGGTGGTGTTCCTCGAGATCCACCCGTTTCAAGATGGCAATGGTCGCCTGAGCCGCATCCTGACCACACTCATGCTACTGCAGGCCGGTTACGCGTACGTGCCCTACTCATCGCTGGAAAGCGTGATAGAAGGCAGCAAGGAAGGCTACTACCTGGCCCTGCGCCAGACGCAAGGAACTATCCGTAGCGACGCTCCCAACTGGGGGCCGTGGCTGCTGTTCTTCCTGCGTGCGCTGCAACAGCAAAAACGCCGACTCGCCGCCAAGGTCGAGCGCGAGCGCTCGGCACTGGCCGATCTGTCTGAGCTCGCACTGCACATCCTCGACAGGGCGCGCGAGCATGGCCGCGTCAACACCCGCGACTTGGTGCGCGAGCTCGGCGCAAGCCCCAACACGCTCAAGGCCACGTTCACCGCGCTCGTGAAGAAGAACCTGCTGGTGCGACAGGGCGCGGGCCGCTCGACTTGGTATCGGTTGCCGTAGCGCCGCTTGCGTATATGAACGGCGTGGCCGGCCATTGGTTCTCGGCCCGATGCGCCTTCGCTTTCGCAGCCGAATCTCCGGCCGCGAACATCCGGAGGCGCGAACATTCGGACACCCAACGAATAGCCGGACACCCAACGGTCGAACCCGGATTGCCCACTCCATTCCGCAGCCGCAATGCCAGAGGCAGCTGCGCTCGGGTGAAGGTGTGCTTGCGGGCACAGCGGCATTCAGGCTCTTGGCGCACGGGGAGCAAAGGTTCGCACCTACCTCCCCGGCAAAAACCCCCGAATCCGCAACAACCCCGCAGACACCAGCGATACGAGCACGCCGACCGGGAAGATTTCGAGGAAGGTCATCGGCAGGCGGAACAGGGGGTTGGCGTACATCACCTTGAACTCTTCCATGTCGGCGCGGAGCTTCGCCAGGGCTTCGGCGCTGGCGCCTTTGGCGGCTTCCTGGTCGATCAGAAAGTTGGCGTAGCTGGTGGCGAAGTCGATGCGGGTGATGACGACGGCGAGTTCCCAGGAAGCCGTGTAGAACAGGCTGGCGACGGCGCTGATGCCGAGGCCGAATCCGAAGGCCGGCCAGAAGCCGATCACGCCGCCGAGGTCACGGTCGCGGTGGCGCTTGATGGCGACGAAGATGGCGCTGAGTGCGACCAGCAGGATGAGGTAGCCAGCGATTTCGCCCCAGGCCAGCATGCCGTGGCTCGCGAAGGTGATGGCCAGCACGGACAAGCAGCCGCCGGCGAACAGGCCGACGAGGGCGCCGTAAGACAGGATCTTGCGCAGCATGGTTCGGGTCTCCGGGTGGGTGAGGACCTCATTCATCCCCGGGCGCGCCGCGGCGGGCAATCGTCCGAATGGGTGATTTTGCGCAAATCACGCCAACAGACCCAGCTCGCGTGCCTTGAGAATGGCGTCGGTGCGCCGTCTGGCACCGAGCTTTTCGTAGAGTCGCGCGACGTGGGTCTTCACGGTGTTCGGCGAGACCGACAGCCGTTGCGCGATTTCCTTGTTCGAAAATCCGGCGGCAAGTTCGCACAGCACTTCCATTTCGCGATCGCTGATCTTGAGCGCCGCCTGGGCCTGTGGGTTGCCGTCGAACGGCAGGGGCGCCGGCCGCGTGAAGACGCGTGCGCCCAGCACGATGCCGAGGACCAGGAACGTGGCCCCGACGCCGAATAGCACCAGGTCGCCCGAGTGCAGCCGCGCGAAGCGCTGGTAGTCCAGCCAGTGCAGCGCGACGGCGCCGAGGGCGAGCAGCGCGCCATAGCCAAGGACGGGCTTCCAGAATCGGGTCATTGCCGCAGCGTGCCACGGCGGGGCGCGGCCGGGCCAGAGCGTCGCGGGTGGGGGCCGACCTGGAGGGGGTGCGAGCGCTTCGGACGTGCGCGCCTTCCGGCCGCGGGCCGCCGGCGTCGCTCCGCTCAGCGCTTCGCCGCCTGCTTCGCCGTCGCCCCCACGTAGCGCGCCAGGTGCTCGCCCGTGAGGGTGGAGCGCTTCGCCACGAGCTCGGCCGGCGTGCCTTCGAACACGATGCGCCCGCCGTCGTGGCCGGCGCCGGGACCCAGGTCGATGACCCAGTCGGCGTGTGCCATCACGGCCTGATGATGTTCTATGACGATCACGGATTTGCCCGCGTCGACGAGCCGGTCCAGCAGGCCCAGCAGCTGTTCGACGTCGGCGAGATGCAGCCCGGCGGTGGGTTCGTCCAGCACGTAGATGCCACCCTTCTCGGCCATGTGGGTCGCGAGCTTCAGGCGCTGCCGTTCGCCGCCGGACAGCGTGGTCAGCGGCTGACCCAGGCTCAGGTAGCCAAGACCGACGTCGGTCAGCCGTTCCAGGATCGCGTGCGCGGCCGGCGTTTTTGCCGCGCCATCGCCGAAGAAGTCTTGGGCCTCGCGCATCGACATGGCGAGCACCTGGCTGATGTCGCGGCCGCCGAGCTTGTACTCGAGCACCGACGCATTGAATCGCTTGCCCTGGCAGTCTTCGCAGGTCGTGGCGACGGTCGCCATGACGCCGAGGTCGGTGTAAATGACCCCGGCGCCGTTGCAGGCCGGGCAGGCGCCGTCCGAGTTGGCGCTGAACAGCGCGGGCTTCACGCCATTGGCTTTGGCGAATGCATTACGGATCGGATCGAGCAGCCCGGTATAGGTCGCCGGGTTGCTGCGTCGCGAGCCGCGGATCGCGCCCTGGTCGACCGAGACGACACCAGCACCGGCCGGAATCGAGCCGTGCACCAGCGAGCTCTTGCCGGAACCGGCCACGCCGGTGACGACGCAGAGCACACCCAGCGGAATGTCGACGTCCACGTTCTTGAGATTGTGCGTCGTCGCGCCGCGAATCTTCAGTACGCCGCGCGCCTGGCGCGCGCGGGCCTTGAGCGATGCGCGATCGTCGAGGTGCCTGCCGGTCAGCGTGCCGCTGGCGCGCAGTCCATCGACCGTGCCCTCGAAGCAGATCGTGCCACCCGCACTGCCGGCGCCGGGGCCGAGATCGACGATGTGATCGGCGATCGCGATCACTTCGGGCTTGTGCTCGACGACGAGCACCGTGTTGCCTTTGTCGCGTAGCCGGCGCAGCAGATCGTTCATGCGCTGGATGTCGTGCGGGTGCAGGCCTATCGTCGGCTCGTCGAACACGTAGGTGACATCGGTCAGCGACGAGCCGAGATGGCGGATCATCTTGGTGCGCTGCGCTTCGCCGCCCGACAGCGTGCCGGTGGGGCGGTCGAGCGCGAGATAGCCGAGCCCTATCTCCGCGAACGACTCCAGCGTCTGCAGCAGCGCGGTCCGCAGCGGCGCGATCGAGGGCTCCTCGAGTCCTCGTATCCAGTCGGCGAGATCGCTGATCTGCATCGCGCAGGCGTCGGCGATGCTGACGCCCTTGATCTTCGACGAACGCGCCGCTGCGCTGAGCCGCGTGCCCTCGCAGTCGGGGCAGACCGCGAAGGTCACTACGCGTTCGACGAAGGCACGGATGTGCGGCTGCAGTGCGTCGATGTCTTTCGACAGGAAGGATTTCTGGATCTGCGGGATCAGGCCCGCATAAGTCAGGTTGATGCCGTCGACCTTGATCTTGGTCGGCTCCTTGTGGAGCAGGTCCTGCAGTTCGCGCTTGCTGAACTTCCCGATGGGCTTGTCCGGGTCGAAGAAGCCGCAGCCGCGGAAGATGCGGCCGTACCAGCCGTCCATGCTGTAGCCGGGGATGGTGATCGCGCCTTCGTTGAGCGATTTCGACGCGTCGTAGATCTGCGCGAGATCGATGTCGCTGATATTGCCCATGCCTTCGCAGCGCGGACACATGCCGCCGGTGCGGTTGAAGGTCTGCTTCTCGGTCGTCTTGCTGCCGCGTTCCACGGTGATGACGCCGACGGCCTTGACCGAAGGAACGTTGAAGGCGAACGCACTCGGCGGACCGATGTACGGCCTGGCCAGCCGGCTGAACAGGATGCGCAGCATCGCATTGGCGTCGGTCGCGGTGCCGACGGTGGAGCGTACGTTCGCGCCCATGCGTTCCTGGTCGACGATGATCGCCGTCGTCAGGCCGTCCAGCACATCGACGTCGGGACGCGCGAGCGTCGGCATGAAGCCCTGCACGAAGGTGCTGTAGGTCTCGTTGATGAGCCGCTGCGATTCGGCCGCGATGGTCTCGAACACGAGCGAGCTCTTGCCCGATCCGGAGACGCCGGTGAACACGCTCAGCCGGCGCTTGGGCAGCTCCACGCTGATGTCGCAGAGATTGTTCACGCGCGCGCCCTGCACGCGAATCCGGTCGTGACGGTCGGCGGCATGCGGCAGGGCGGGGGATGCGCTCGTCTTCGTGGCCTTGCTCATCGCGTGTCTCTCGGTAGTCGGGGACGCTTCCTGGCCCCGGGGCAGTGGCGCGCGGTGCTACCGTGCTCAGGATTCGCCGATGCCGCGTGGCGTATCGCGACGCGACCGGGCGACATACGGCAACGCAAACAGATACAGCCCGGTCAGCGTGAGCAGCGCGAGCGGCAGCAGTGGAACATACGACATCCAGGTGACCGGTGTTTCCTGCGACAGCGCGATGAACGTCGCGATGACCGACAGCGTGAACGCGATGGACGTCCAGCGGTGGAACTGGCGAATCCAGGGGCTCATGAGACCTCCTGCGCGGAGCGATGTTTTTCGGGAACCCCGGCGACTGCCGGGGTGCGGGCGCCGGGCGGCGGCGCGCTGGCGATTCAGCGCTGCTGGATGCGCAGCAGGTTGCCGGCGGGATCGCGTACCGCGCAGTCGCGCACGCCATACGGCTGATCGGTGGGTTCCTCGACAATGTCGGCATCGTGGGCCTGCAGTCGCGCAAACACACCTTCGAGATCCGGGGTAGCCAGCAGCAATGATGCGTAGGCGCCCTTGGCCATCATCTCGACGATGGTCCGGCGTTCGTCATCCGTGATGCCCGGACCGACACCGGGCGGGTGCAGCACGATGGACGTGCCCGGCTGATCGGCGGGGCCGACCGTGATCCAGCGCATACCCTGGTAGCCGACGTCGTTGCGCACCTCGAAGCCGAGTGTGTCGCGATAGAACGCCAGCGCGGCGTCCGGGTCGTTGTGGGGAAGAAAGCTCGCGTGAATCGTGAGGTTCATGGCCGTCGTGCTCCAGGGGTGGCGTGAGCTGTCATGCTAGGTCCGGCTCGGTGACGGGCGCTTCTCGATTCCTGACCGGTTTGGTGACTTGCTTCGCCACGCACGACGGCATGCCGGCCGTTGCCTGCGCCGCGTCGCGCCGGTACAGGCTGGGCGGCATGCCGACGAGCTCGGTGAAGCGCGTGCTGAAGGTGCCCAGCGATGAACAGCCGACCATGAAGCAGATCTCGGTCACGCTGAGGTCGCCGCGACGCAGCAGCGCCATGGCGCGCTCGATGCGCCTTGTCATCAGATACGAATACACCGATTCGCCGTAGGCCTGCCGGAACTGGCGGCTCAGATGCCCGGCCGACATGTGCGCGCCGCGCGCAAGCGCTTCGACGTCGAGCGGCTGCGCATACTCCCGGTCGATCCGGTCGCGGACGCGGCGCAGGCGTGCGAGGTCGCGCAGGTGCTGCGCTTCGGCAGATCGACGGGTCATCGGCCGATCCTGCCATCGGGGTCGGCAGGGCTCAAGCCGCGCGGTGTGCAGAAATCCACCATTGCCGGGGCATATTCTCCCGATCGCCGGGTGCAGCGCTTGCGCAAGACCGCGGAAGGGCTGGTGCTCGCTCAACCCGATCCATTGCGACGCTGGACCCAGGCCGACACGCTAAGTCTATGGCATGTTCCGCGAGCGGATGCTTGACGAGCGCCCGGCATTCGAGCGCGCTCGACATCGCCGAGGAGCGCGACGGTCTGGCCGGCGTCACCAATAGAGCGATGGCGAGCGTGCGCACTGCAAGACGCTCCGGCAGTAGTCAGCGCAGTTCGATGGCATTGCGCGGGCGCGCCACAGTCATTGCGCTGTACTCGTGCGCGCGTTCGGGATCTTCGCGGCAGCAATGGCGACGCCGCGTCCGGCCGGCGATCTACCGCGCCGCCTGCAGCTTCGCCGCCCGGCGTGCGGCCTTGCGTTCGCGGCGGCGCTGGGCGCGGCGTTCGAACAGCAGGTAGATCGCGGGTGTCGTGAGCAGGGTCAGGGTCTGCGAGACCAGCAGTCCGCCGATCATCGCAATGCCGAGCGGGCGGCGCATTTCGGCGCCGGCGCCGAAACCGATGGCCAGGGGCAGTGCGCTGAAGATGGCGACGAGGGACGTCATCATGATTGGCCGGAAGCGTACGAGGCAGGCTTCGCGGATGGCCGCGAGCGGTGTCATGCCGTGCTCGCGTTCGGCGACGAGCGCGAAGTCGATCATCATGATCGCGTTCTTCTTCGCGATGCCGATCAACAGCACGATGGCGATGACCGAGACGATGGACAGCTCGGTGTTCGTCACGAGCAGCGCCAGTACGGCGCCGACGCCGGCCGACGGCAACGTGGACAGGATAGTCAGCGGATGGATGAGGCTTTCGTAGAGCATGCCGAGGATGAGGTAGACCGCGAGGATCGCCGCGACCAGCAGCAGTGGCGTATCGCTCTGCTGTTGCTGGAAGCGGCGGAAATCCCCGCCGAACTCGCCACTGATGTCGCCGGGCATGCGCAGGTTCTTCATGGTCTGTTCGACGAGCCTGCCGGCTTCGCTCATGGGCACGTCGGGGGCGAGGCCGAACGAGACATCCATGACGGCGAATTGTGCGCGGTGCTGGACCGAAGTCGGCGCGATGCCATCGCGCATCCGGGTCAGTGCCGTGATCGGAACCATCGCGCCGGTCGATGACTGCACGTACAGGCGTTCGAGTGAGGCCGGCGTCGCGGCCTGGCCCGGTTCGGCGGTGACCACGACCTTGTACTGGTTGATGTCGGAATAGATGGTCGAGATCTGGCGCTGGCCGAATGCGTCGTAGAGCGCGCTGTTGATGGCCGCGATGCTGACGCCGAGCCGGGCGGCCGTGTCGCGGTCGATCTCGAGGTTCTGGCGCAGGCCGGCTTCCTGCAGGTCGGAGCCGACGTCGCGCAGCTGCGGCAGCTGCTTGAGCGCCTCCACGAGCCGCGGCGTCCACTCCTGCAATTGTGCAAGGTCGCTGCCGCGCAGCGAGTAGTTGTACTGCGCGCCACCGCCGCCGCCACCACCGCCGCCGATGTCCTGCACGGGCCGCAGGCGCAGGCGGATGCCGGGCACCAGTGCCGCTTTTTCGGACAGCCGGTTCATGACCACAAACGTCGACACGTCGCGGCCTTCGCCGAGCGGCCTGAGGTTGATGAACAAGGTGCCGGACCCACCGCCGCCGCCGAAGCGGCCTCCACCCACGCGCGCGCCGACGCTCTCGACCGCGGGGTCGGCGCGGATGATGTCGGCGATGCGTTGCTGGCGCTCGACCAGCACCTCGAACGACACGTCGGAGCCGGCATTCGTGGAGCCTTGCAGCTGTCCGGTGTCCTGCTGCGGAAAGAATCCCTTGGGCACTACGATCATGAGCCAGATGGTCAGGCCCAGCAGCAGCGCCGGCATCAGCGCCATGAACCGGGGGCGCGCGAGCGACCAGTCCAGTGCGCGCCGGTAGACGTCGACACTCCATGCGTGCAGCGCGTCGACGCGCTGCTCCAGGTGGGACGGCGGCCTGCTGCCGTGGGGTGTCATGAACTGCGCGCAGAGCGATGGCGTGACCGTCAGCGACACGATGGCCGAAATCGCGATGGCCGCGGCCAGGGTGACCGCGAATTCCCGGAACAGCAGGCCGAGAAACCCGCCCATGAACAGCAGTGGGATGAATACCGCGAGCAGCGACAGGGTGATCGAGACGATGGTGAAGCCGATCTCGCGTGCGCCGAGCAGTGTCGCCTGCACGCGCGGCATGCCCTGCTCCAGGTGCCGCGCGATGTTCTCGATGACGACGATGGCATCGTCGACGACGAAACCGATCGCGATCACGAGTGCCATCAGGGAGAGGTTGTTCAGGGTGAAGCCGAGCACGTACATGACGGCGAAGGCGCCGGCCAGCGACAGTGGTACGGCCAGACCTGCGATCAGGGTCGGTGCGAGCCGCCGCAGGAACAGCAGCATGGTGAGGATCACGAGCCCGAGGCTGATCAGCAGCGCGACCTGCACCTCCATGACCGACGCGCGTATGGTCGGTGTGCGGTCGAGAAACGGCGTCAGCTGCGCATCGCCCGGCAGCCAGGTGCGCAGTTCGGGCAGCAGGGCCTTTACCGCGTCGACGGTTGCGATCACGTTCGCGTCGGCCTGCTTGCGCACGAACAACAGGATGGCGCGCTGGCCGTCGAACCAGGCGGCCTGGTAGCGGTCTTCCTGACCCTGTGCCACGCGCGCGACATCGCGCAGGAACACCGGCGTGCCGTCGCGGCTCGCGACGATGAGATCCGCGAATTGTTCGGGCCGGGTCAGCGCGCTGTTCGACGCGATCGCCATCGTGGTGCGGCCGTCGCTGAGGAATCCCTGCGCCGTCGTCACGTTGGCCGCGACCAGCGCCCGGCGCACGTCGTCGGCGGAAATGCCGCGGGCGTTGAGCGAGCGCAGGTTGAGGTCGACACGGATCGCCGGTGTCGCACCGCCGGCGATGTCGACGTCGGAGACTCCGGGAAGCTGGCGCAGGCGCTGTGCGACCAGCGCGTCGGCATAGTTGAACAGCTCGCCGAGCGGCCGCGTGGGTGACGTGAGCGCGAGGATGAGGACGGGCGCGTTGTTCGGGTTGGCCTTGCGGTACGTCGGCGAGGTGCGCAGGCCCGATGGAAGGTCAGGCGCGGCCGCATTGATGGCGGCCTGCACGTCGCGCGCGGCGCTGTCGAGGTCGCGTCCTGCCTCGAACACGATGTTGACCGATGCGCGGCCTTCGCTGCTGTCGGAACTCATTTCGTCGATGCCGGCAATCTGGCCGAGATGGCGTTCCAGCGGCGCGGCGACCGTCGTCGCCATGGTGGCGGCATCGGCGCCGGGCTGGCTCGCCGAGACGAAGATGGCCGGGAATTCGACGTTCGGCAGCGGCGCGACACCCAGCAACGTGTAGCAGAGCATGCCCATGACGAACAGGCCGGCTGCGAGCAGCGACGTACCGATCGGACGCCGGATGAACGGTGCGGAGAGGCTCATGGGACGCCGGCGGCTAGCGCATCGGCACGCGCGCGGCGGCGCGCGATCCAGTCGTTGACGCGTTCGAGATACAGATAGATCACCGGGGTCGTGTACAGCGTGACGAGCTGCGACAGCAGCAGCCCGCCGACGATGGATACGCCCAGCGGCCGGCGCAGCTCGGCACCGATGCCGGTGCCCAGCGCCAGCGGCAGCGCGCCGAGCAGTGCGGCCGCCGTGGTCATCATGATGGGCCGGAAGCGCAGCAGGCAGGCGCGGTGGATCGCGTCGCGCGCGGTGAGTCCTTCGCCCTGCGCCTCGATCGCGAAGTCGATCATCATGATCGCGTTCTTCTTGACGATGCCGATCAGCAGGATGATGCCGACGATGCCGTCGATGGACAGGCTCATGCCGCAGACGAACAGCGCGAGCAGCGCGCCGACGCCGGCCGGCGGCAGGGTCGACAGGATGGTCAGCGGGTGGATGTAGCTCTCGTAGAGCACGCCCAGCACGATGTAGATGACGACGACCGCAGCCAGGATCAGGTAGAGCTCGTTGGCCTGCGAGGCAGAAAACTCGGCGGCTTTGCCCACGAAGCTGCCGCGCACCGAGGCCGGCAGTTTCATGTCCTGCTCGACCGCGCGTATCGCCGCCACGGCGTCGGACAGCGAATGGCCGGGCGCCGTGTTGAAACCGATGGTGACCGCCGGCAGCTGGTCCTGGTGCGAGATGACGAGCGGTGCATCCATCACGGTCGCGCGTGCGACGCTCGACAGGGGCACCGTGCCGCTGCCCGTGGCGCCCGCCACTGCGCCGCTGCCACTGGCGCGCACCGCGAGCTTGTCGAGGAGGTCGCGGCTCGTGCGGAACTCGGGGGCGACTTCGAGCACGACGCGGTATTGATTGAGCTCGGTGAAGATCGTCGATACCTGCCGCTGACCGAACGCGCTGTAGAGCGTGTCGTCGATGCTCTGGATCGCGACGCCGAGCCGGCTGGCCTGGTCCCGGTCGATGGTGAGCAGCAGCTGCAGGCCCTTGGCGGCGAGGTTGTCGTCGACGTCGCTGAGTTCCGGCCGCTGCCGCAGCGCCGCGGTCATGCGCGAGGCGGCCTCGGTGAGTTCCCGCGTGTCGACGGCGGTCAGCGTGAACTGGTATTCGGTCGCACCGACCCGGCTGTCGAGCGCGATGTCCTGCACCGGTTTGAGGTAGAGCGCGATGGCGGGAATCTGCGCCGTCGCCCTTTGCAGGGCGGGCAGCACCTCGGCAAGGCCGCGACGCTCGCCGCGGGGTTTCAGCACGATGCTGATCTGGCCCTGGTTCAAGGTCGGATTGATCGCGCCCGCGCCGACGAAAGCGGCGACGCCGGCCACATCGGGTACCTCGCGCAACGCGGTGGCGACGGCTTCCACGCGTGACTGCATCAGCGGAAACGCGATGTTGTCGTCGGCCTCGACCACCGCCGTGACGAGGCCGGTGTCCTGTTCCGGCAGCAGGCCCTTGGGAATCGCCACGTACAGCAGCACCGTCAGGGCGACCGATGCGGTGGCGACCGCCATGGTCAGTCGCGGATGGTCGAGTACCCAGACTAGGCTGCGATCGTAGGCATCGAGCACGCGGCCGTAGAGGCCGCTGCGCTGCGCAGCGTCTTCGGCATCGCCGGCGATCTCGCCGGGCTTGAGCAGGTAGGCGCACATCATCGGCGTCAGGGTCAGCGAGACCAGTGCGGACAGGGCCACGGCGATGGACAGCACCCACGCGAATTCGTGGAACAGGCGGCCGGTAACGCCGGGCATCAGCAGCAGCGGCAGGAACACGGCGATCAGCGAGACGGTCAGCGAGACCACGGTGAACGCGATTTCCCGGGCGCCGGTCTCCGCCGCCTCGCGCCCGTCATGGCCCTTTTCGAGATAGCGCACGATGTTCTCGATCATGACGATGGCGTCGTCGACCACGAAGCCGGTCGCGACGGTCAGGGCCATGAGCGAGAGATTGTCGAGCGAGAAGCCGGCGAAGCTCATGACCGCGAACGTGCCGAGCAGCGACAGCGGCACGGCCACGCCCGGGATCAGCGTCGCCCAGAGCCGGCGCAGGAATACGAAGATCACGGCCACGACGAGGATGACGGTGAGTATCAGCGTGAACTGCACGTCGTGCACCGACGCACGGATGGTCACGGTACGATCGGCGAACACGTCGAGATCGACACCGGCGGGCAGCACGGCGCGCAGCTGCGGCAGGATCGCGGTGACCTGCTCGACGGTGCTCACGATGTTCGCGCCGGGCTGCCGGCGGATGTCCAGCAGTACCGACGGCTTGCCGTTGGCCCAGGCCGAAACCTGGTCGTTCTCCACACCGTCGACGACCTGTGCCACGTCCCGGAGACGGATCGCGGCGCCGCTGCGCCAGCTGATGATCGCGTCACGGTAGGCCGCCGCGTCGCGCAGTTGGTCGTTGGTACCGATGCTGAAGGACTGTACCTCGCCGTTGAGCGATCCCTTCGGTGCGTTGACGTTGAGCTGCGTCAGCGCGCTGCGCACGTCCTCGAGGGTCAGGCCGAGGTTGGCCAGCTGCCCCGGATTCACCTGCACGCGCACGGCGGGCCGCACGTTGCCGGCGATGCTCACGAGGCCTACGCCGCTGACCTGGGACAGCTTCTGCGCCAGGATGCTGTCGGCATAGTCGTTGACATCGCGCAGCGGCAAGGTTCGTGACGACAGCATCAGCGTCATGATCGGCGCGTCGGCCGGATTGACCTTGTTGTACACCGGCGGATAGGGCAGGCCGCTCGGCAGGGTGCCGCGGGCGGCGTTGATGGCCGCCTGTACGTCCTGTGCCGCGGCGTCGATGTCGCGGTCGACCTGGAACTGCAGGTTGATCGTGGACAGTCCCGCCGAACTGTCGGAGGTCATCAGGGTCAGCCCGGAGATCTGGCCGAACTGGCGTTCGAGCGGCGTCGTCACCAGCGCGGCGATGGTGCTCGGACTCGCGCCCGGATAGTACGTGGTCACCTGCAGGTTCGGTGCGTCGATGTCCGGTAGCGCCGAGACGGGCAGTTGCCGGTAGCCGAGCAGGCCGAGCAGCACCAGCGCCAGCATCAGCAGCGAGGTTGCGATCGGTCGGCGAATGAAAATAGTGGAGAAAGACATAATTTACCGATGTGTGCCGCCGTGGTGCCCTGTGCCGGCGGCGGACGCAGGGTCGGCGGTGTCGCGGACTGCGTGCAGGGCGATACCGGTGTGCATGATCGTTTTCAGCCGCCGCGGCGACGGCGCGGCGCTTCGCCGGCTGCGGGCGCGGCGGGTGGCGGCGGGGTTTCACCCGGCGCCAGAGCCAGGACTTTCGCACCGGGCTTCAATCGAAACTGGCCTTCGCTGACGACCTTGTCGCCGGCCTTCACACCGTCGAGTACGACCGTCCTGCCGCCGGGCGCTTCCGCACCGGCCTTGACCGGCTGCAGCACCACGCGGGAATCGTCCTTGACCACGTAGACATAGCTGCCGTCGGGGCCGCGCTGCAGGGCCTGGGTCGGCACCGTGACCGCGTCGGCGAGCGCGCCGACTTCGAGCCGGACGTTGACGAACTGGCCCGGCCACAGCCGGTTGTCGGCGTTCGTGAATTCCGCCTTGAGCCGGAATGTGCCCGTGGTTGCGTCGATCTGGTTGTCGATGACGCCGAGCGTGCCTTCGGCGATTACGCGATCGTCGGCGCGGTCGCGCGCGGTGACTTTCAGTGCCGGACCGGCTGCCCGCACGCGCTCCAGCTGCTGCTCCGGCAGGGTGAACAGCACGTTGATCGGGTGCACCTGCGTCAGGACCACGATGGCCTCGCTCTGGCTGCCCTGCACCAGATTGCCCACGTCGACCTGGCGGATGCCGGCGAGGCCCGAGATGGGTGCCTTGATCTCGGTGTAGCCGAGCTGCACGCGCGCGCTGGCGACGGCGGCTTCGTCGGCTGCCACCAGCGCCTCGAGCTGGCGCACGGTATGCCGCTGGTTCTCGAGATCCTGCGCCGCGACGAAGTTCTTCTGGATCAGGTCCTCGTAGCGCTTGAGCGTGGAGCGCGCGCCGCCCAGCTGAGCCTCGTCCTGCTTCTTCTTGGCGATCGCCTGGTCGAGCTGGGCCTGATAGCTGCGCGCGTCGATGCGCGCGATGACCTCGTCCTTCGCGATTTCCTGGCCTTCCTTGAACAGGATGGCCTCGATCTGGCCACCCACCTGGGGCCGTACGCTGACCGTATTCAGCGCCTGGACGGTGCCGATCGCATCGAGATTCAGCGGTACGTGTTCGGTTGCGGCGGCGACTGCCGTGACCGGGATCGGTGCATCGGCGTCATTGCCGCCGCGTCGTTGCGAAGCGCCGGTATTGCCCAGCAGCCGGTAGCCGATGATCCCGGCGACGACGAGGGCGATGGCCAGAGCGATGGTTTTGCCACGCGACATGCCTGCTTCCTTGGTAATTGCGTTGCGCAGACCGTCGGCGCGAACGACCCCGGGCGATTAACGCGCGATCAGGCGCGGCGTTGACAGGGGGGCGGGAGAATTTCCGGGGTCGCGCCATCCCGGCGGCGACATCGATGCGACGATGCGTAAGCGCGGCGGATGGTCGCAAGGCTCATGGGTTGCCTCGTTCACGCACGGGATGCTTGGCCAGCTTGCGCTGCAGCGTGCGGCGATGCAGGCCGAGCCGGCGCGCCGCTTCGGAAATGTTGCCTTCGCTCTCGACCAGGACGCGCTGGATATGTTCCCACTCGAGCCGGCGCAGCGGCGGGGCGTGTTCAGTTCCGGTGGTGACGACGTCGGCTTCGCCTTCGTCCTCGCGCAGCGCGCGCACGATCGCGTCGGCGTCCACCGGCTTGGCGAGGTAGTCGTGCGCGCCACGCTTGATCGCCTCGACGGCGGTCGCGATGGAGGCATAGCCGGTCAGCAGCAGGATGCGCAGGTTCGGCGCGATCGCGAGCAATTGCGGAATGAGCGCGAGGCCGTTGTCGGCACCCAGCTTGAGATCGAGTACCGCGTGACGCGGATGTTCGCGGCGCAGCAGGGTCAGCGCCGAGGCGGCGTCGTGCGCGACGGCGACCTCGAAGCCGCGCGCGGTGAGCGCGCGCGCAAGCACGCGCGCGAACGTTTCGTCATCGTCGATCAGCAACAGGCGTTCGGGCTTGTCCATGCGAAGCAGTTTCCGCGGTATCGGGTGAAGGGGATGCGGTCGCCTCGGCGGCGAGCAGCGTCCGCAGCGGCAGTGCGAGCACCGTCTCGATGCCGCTGGCGCCGGATTCGTGCGCATACAGAGTACCGCCGAGCCGCTCGGCGGTGGCGTCGGCGAGGGCGAGGCCGATGCCCAGCCCCGTGCTCTTGCTGCTGTGGAAGGGGTTGCCGAGTGCCGCGGCCATGCCGGCGGCGAAGCCGGCGCCACGGTCGCGTACGCGGAATTCGAGCAGGTCGGCGTCGAGGCGTATCTGCAGGCCGATGCGATCGGCCTGATTGGCGAGCGAGGCGTCGGCCGCATTGTTGAGGAGGTTCAGCAGCGCATGCCGTAGGCCTGCCGGTACGACGATGTCGAGTGCCGCGGCCGTTTCGGGCAGTTCCACGTCGAGAGCGACTTCCGGGCGCAGCAGTCCGTAGCGGTGCTCGCATTCGGCGATGAAGTCGCCGAGCAGGCGGCGTTCGCTGGTCTGTGCGAGTTGCGCCTTGCCCACCGCAACCAGCTCGCGCAGGCTGTCGCGGCAGCGCTCGACCTGACTGTCCAGCAGGGCCAGATCTTCCGCCAGCGCGCCGCCGGTGTGTTCGCGGCGCAGTTCGGTGATCAGGGTGCGCATGGTCGACAGCGGTGTGTTGAGCTCGTGCGCGGCGCCGGCGGCCTGGGTCGCGATGGCGAGAAAGCCCTCATCACGCAGGGCGCGCTCGCGGATGCGTTGCGCCAGGGCCTGGTTGTCGCGCAGCACGAGCGCGAGCCGTGAAATGAACCAGCCCAGCAGGCAGGCGCTGATCAGGAACGACATGGCCATGCCGAGCACATGGAGCCCGCTGCCGAGCGGCGGCAGCGGCTGGTTCCAGCGCAGCAGCACCAGGTAGGTGCCCAGGGACATCAGCGCGACCGCGATCACGTGCCGCGGACTCAGTGCCGTCGCGACGAGGGTTATCGGCAACAGCAGCAGCGCCGCGAACGGGTTGGTGGCGCCGCCGGTCAGGAACAGCAGCCAGCCCAGCACCATCGTGTCGATCGCGACGTGGAGCATGAGTTCGCCCGCCGATACCGGCCGCGACTGGGCGAGGCGCCAGCTCACGGCAAAGGCAAACGCGCCGAGGACGGCGATGCCAGCGTACAGGCGCGGTGTATCGAGTGCGATGCCCAGTCCCTGGCTGACGAACAGCACCGTCGCGGTCTGGCCGATGACGGCGGAGAAGCGCAGCCAGGCGAGCGTGCGTGCGACGGCGGGGATGCCGAATTCGGGGCGGCGCGCGTTCACGGCGTGCATGGGCTGCACCGGGCGGCGAGCCGCGTTTCAGTAACTGCGGCATGGTGCGCCCCATACTTACCTGGTATTGCGCCTGGACGCGTCGTGGCTCCACGCCGGCGTCCTGCTGCTTTACGAACCCCATCCCCACCCAACCCTCCCCTTGAAGGGGGGGGCTTTGGGGCGGCGGCGCCATGAACCCTCCCCGTCAAGGGGAGGGCATGGGTGGGGATGGGTTTGCCGTGCGGTTCAGCCAACGTCGCCATCACTCATCTGCAATGAAACCGTGCCCGATGCAGGCACCTGTACTGACGGCCACGATCACGCGCCAGCGGTGGATTTCCGTGCACGGGCGCATGCGTGTTCAGCTCCGGTCTCCCGACAGCAGGTCGCCGAGTCCGCCGAGTACCGAACCCTCTTCCTTGCCGCCGCGCGCGCCGGCGAGCATGCGGCCGGCCATGCGCGAGAACGGCAGCGACTGCATCCAGATCTTGCCGGGGCCGGTCAGGGTTGCGAGGAACAGGCCTTCGCCGCCGAACAGCATGCTCTTGATGCCGCCGACGGGCTTGACGTCGAAGCCGACGCCGTCGGTCAGCGCGACCACGCAGCCGGTGTCCACGTCGAGGCGCTCGCCAGGCGCGAGCGTGCGCTCGATGATGGTGCCGCCCGCATGGATGAAGGCCAGGCCGTCGCCCTCGAGCTTCTGCATGATGAAGCCTTCGCCACCGAACAGGCCGGTCAGGATCTTGCGCTGAAAGAAGATGCCGATGGACACGCCCCGCGCCGCACACAGGAAGCTGTCTTTCTGGCAGATCAAGCGGCCGCCGAAATCGGTGAGCTTCATCGCGACGATGGTGCCGGGGTAGGGCGCCGCGAAGGCGACCTTGCCTTTGCCCGCACCCTTTTGCGTGAACATCGTCGTGAACAGGCTTTCGCCGGTGATCACGCGCTTGCCGGCCGACAGCAGCTTGCCCATGAAGCCGCCGCCACTGCTGGATTGCGAGCCGTCACCGAACACGGTATCGAGCTGTACCGTCGCTTCCTTGTACATCATGGAGCCGGCCTCGGCGATGGCGCTCTCGTCCGGATCGAGTTCGATCTCGACGAACTGCATGTCGGTGCCGACGATGCGGTAGTCGATCTCGTCGGAGCGGCGCTGGCCCGAGGCCAGCGCGACCGGCGTCGGCGGCGGTGCAGCGGGGACGACGCTGGCGTCGCGCAGTTCGGCAACCTGGGCGATCGGCTGCCATTCGGAGAAACCCTGGCGCCAGCAGTAGCCCTCCGGATTGCGCCGGGCCTGGTCGCGGGCCGGCGCGTCGTCGAGCGGTCCGACCTGGGTGCCGTTGTAATTGAAGAACCACTGTGCCATTGCCTGCTCCGGGTTTGACGATGCGCGGAGTGTAAGCGCCGGGACCCGCGCCGCAATGGCCGATTCGTCCTGCGCTACCATGTCGCGCTTATGCGTGCCTATCTCGATCTCGTCCAGGACATCCTCGATCACGGCGTGTGCAAGTCCGACCGCACCGGCACGGGCACGCTCAGCGTGTTCGGGCGCCAGCTGCGCTTTGATCTCGCGCAGGGGTTTCCGCTGGTCACGACCAAGAAACTCTACCTGCGCGCGATCGTGCACGAGCTGCTGTGGTTCCTGCGTGGCGACACCAACGTCGCGTATCTGCGCGACAACCGGGTCACCATCTGGGACGAATGGGCCGATGCCGACGGCAACCTGGGGCCGGTCTACGGCAAGCAATGGCGAGCCTGGGAAGGTGCCGACGGACGCACGATCGACCAGATCCGCTGGGTCGTCGAGGAGATCCGCCGGAACCCTGATTCCCGCCGGCTGGTCGTCAGTGCGTGGAACGTGGCGGAACTGGATCGCATGGCGCTGATGCCCTGCCATGCGCTGTTCCAGTTTCACGTGGCCGACGGCCGGCTGTCGTGCCAGCTCTACCAGCGTTCGGCCGACGTGTTCCTCGGCGTGCCGTTCAACATCGCGAGCTATGCGCTGCTGACCCAGATGATCGCCCAGGTCTGCGATCTCGCGCCGGGCGATTTCGTGCACACGTTCGGCGACGCCCACATCTACCTCAATCATCTGGAGCAGGTGCGTGAGCAGCTCTCGCGTAAGCCGCTGCCGCTGCCGCAGCTGCGCCTGAATCCGCAGGTGCGCTCGCTGTTCGAGTTCCGCTTCGAGGACATCCGCATCGAGAACTACCAGTCGCATGCACCGATCAAGGGCGACGTCGCCGTATGAGTGCCGAGCCGGAGCGCGCGATCGCGCTCGTCGCGGCGCTCGACCGCAACCGCGCCATCGGCCGCGCCGGCGACATGCCCTGGCACCTGCCCGACGATCTCGCGCGCTTCAAGCGGCTCACGCTGGGCAAGCCCGTGCTCATGGGGCGCAGGACGGCATTGTCGATCGGCCGCCCACTGCCGGGGCGTCGCAACTTCGTATTGAGCCGGCACGGCGAGGCGCCGTACCCGACGCAGGAAACCGTGCGTTCGCTCGACGCCGCCGTCACTGCAGCCGCCGGTGCGGAACTGATGGTCATCGGGGGCGGCGAGATCTACGCGCTGGCGCTGCCGCTGGCGACACGCCTGTACCTGACCGAGATCGACGCCTGCGTCGACGAAGCCGATACCTGGTTTCCTGCTTTCGACCGCGCGCATTGGCGCGAGGAAACGCGCATGCGCCACGGTGCCGATGCGCGTCACGCGCATGCGTTCGACTTCGTCGACTACACGAGACTCCCGTAGGCCGCGCGTATCGTCAGATTCAACCGGTCATCGCCGGCCCGCTCAATCCATCTCCCGTCCCGGCGGCGGTGTGCGGTCGGACTTGATGCTGACGAAGTAGGGGTCTTCGGCGTCCAGACGCAGCGCGGTCAGTGCGCCGCCCCAGACGCAGCCCGTGTCGATCGCGTAGATGCCGAGCCCGGCGAAGCGGCCGAGGGTGGACCAGTGGCCGCAGACGATGCGCGTGTCGCGCTTGATCACGCCGGGTACCTCGTACCAGGGGTACAGTCCGGCCTGTTGCGTGCCGGGTGCGCCCTTCTCGCCGAAGGCGATGCGCCCGCGCGGGTCGCAGTAGCGCAGGCGCGTGAGGACGTTGATGCTCGCGCGCATGCGCTCGACGCCCTTGAGCCGGCTCGACCAGATGGCCGGCTTGTTGCCGAACATGGAGCGCAGCAGGCGCGCGTGCTGCGGTCCGCGCAGCTCGCGCTCGACCTCGCGCGCCGCGCGCTGTGCCTGCGGCAGGGTCCAGCGCGGGGCGAGGCCGGCGTGCACCATGGTGAACTTGAGCTTGTCGTCGTGGTGGAGCAGGCACTGGTGGCGCAGCCAGGTCAGCAGCTCGTCGCGGTCGGGGGCGAACAGGATGGCGCCGAGTTCCGGATTGACCTTGGCCTGTTCCGCCTCGTTGCGCTGCGCGATCGCGAGCAGGCTCAGGTCGTGGTTGCCGAGCGTGACGATGGTCTGCGGCCCCAGCGTGCGCAGCAGGCGCAGGACCTCGAGCGACTGGCCGCCGCGGTTGACTAGATCTCCACAAAACCACAATGCGTCAGACCCGGGATCGTAGTTGATCTTTTCCAGTAGCCGTTGGAGTTCGTCGAGGCAGCCCTGCAGGTCGCCGATGGCCCAGGTCGCCATCAATGCAGGGTCCGCGGGATGGACAGCGTGAACTGCGGGATGGGCGCATCGAACACCGTGCCGTCTTCAGCGACCAGCCGATAGCTGCCGCGCATGACGCCGACACTGGTTTCGAGTACGGCCCCCGAGGTGTACTGGAATTCCTCGCCGGGCCGCATGTGCGGCTGCTCGCCGACGACGCCGTCGCCGCGGACTTCCTCGACCTTGCCGTTGCCGTCGGTGATGATCCAGTGGCGCGACAGCAGCTGCGCGCCGACGTCGCCGGTGTTCTGGATCGTGATGGTGTAGGCGAAGACGTAGCGGTTGTCGGCCGGCCGGGATTGCTCGTCGACGAAGCGGGTGGCGACCGAAATCGCGATGTCGTAAGGGTTGTGGTCGCTCATGGGTGGATCTGGACTCGTCTCGGTGCAGGATTGCCGCGACGCGGGTGCGCGTGCCGGCAACCGCGCTGCGCGCGCTGAACCGGTGTCGGGTTGCCGTTGCCCCGCGGCGGAATCGCCGCTGCGAAACCAAGCCTCGGCTTTTCCTGAGGTTTTCATTGCCGGATTCTCGGCCAGCCGGCTCGTCGGGCGCAACCGCGCTGCGCCGGCAGGGCATCCCGGCGACCCGTGGCGTGTCGCGGCCGGCTCTCGCCGGCGGCAGCCGCGGGAACCGCATCGGCTACGCAGCCGTGCGGCGACTGCGTAGAATCGGGGCTCATGCGCCAACGCCCGACGATTCACGCCACCCGTACCGCCGATGCCAGCGGCTTCCTGCAGGTCGAGGAAGTCGATCTCGAATTTTCCAACGGCCAGCGTCGCACCTACGAACGCCTGAAGGGCTCCGGCCTCGGCGCCGTGATCATCGTGCCGATGCGCGACGACGATACCGTGCTGCTCGTGCGCGAATACGGCGTCGGCGTCGACCGCTACGAGCTGGGGCTGCCCAAAGGGCGCCTCGATCGCGACGAGACGGTCGAGCAGGGGGCCAACCGCGAGCTCAAGGAAGAGATCGGTTACGGCGCGCGGCATCTGCGCATACTCACCACGCTGTCGCTGTCGCCGGCCTACATGACGAGCATGACCCATGTGGTGCTCGCCCAGGAGCTGTATCCGGAGCGGCTTCAGGGCGACGAACCCGAGGAACTCGAGGTGATCCCCTGGAAACTGTCCGAGCTCCACACGCTGCTGGGCCACGAGGAGGTCAGCGAGGGGCGCTCCATCGCCGCCCTGTTCATCGCGCGCGAATACATCGCCGGCCGCTTCAGGCCCGGCGCATGACGCCGACACAGCTCGAGCGCCTCTGCATCGATGTCTGCTCACTCGCGCGCGAGGCCGGCGAGGCGATCCTCGAGGTCTATCAGAGTGAATTCGCGGTCGAGCACAAGGAAGACCGCTCGCCGCTGACCGCTGCCGACATCGCCTCGCATCGCGCCATCGTTTCCGGCCTGAACCGCCTGACGCCGGCGCTGCCCGTGCTGTCGGAAGAGTCGGCGGAAATTCCCTACCTCGAACGCGCGCGCTGGACGCGCTACTGGCTCGTCGATCCGCTCGACGGCACGCGCGAGTTCGTGAAGCGCAACGGTGAATTCACGGTCAACATCGCGCTGATCGAGCGGCAGCGCCCGGTGCTCGGCGTCGTGCAGGCGCCCGTGACAGGCGAGCTCTGGTTCGCCTGGGATGGCGGCGGCGCGTTCGGGCAGCCTTCGCCGGACGCCGAGGCGCGGCGCCTGCGCACGCGGCCGCGCGCGATGCCGCTGGTCGTTCCCGGCAGCCGCTCGCACGGCAGTGAGCGCGAAGCCGAGCTGCTGTCGCGTGTCGGCCCTTACGAGAAACTGCCGCTGGGTTCCTCGCTCAAGTTCTGCCGCATTGCCGAAGGCGTGGGCGATCTGTACCTGCGCCTGGGGCCGACGTCTGAATGGGATACCGCCGCGGCACAGTGTGTGCTCGAACAGGCGGGTGGCGGCGTCATCGATTTCTCTGGGCTGCCGCTGCGCTGTAATGCGCGCGAATCGCTGCTCAACGGCGATTTCATCGCGTTCGGCGATCCGGCAACGGATTGGGCGCGACTGTTTGCATGATCTGCTGGCAGGAAATACCGCATGAATCCGATGGATGATCTGCTCGCGATCATGGCTGCACTGCGCAATCCGCAGGGCGGCTGCCCCTGGGACCTGCAGCAGACGTTTGCGACGATCGCGCCGTACACGATCGAGGAGGCCTATGAGGTCGCGGATGCGGTCGATCGCGGCGACATGCCCGCGCTCTGCGACGAACTCGGCGATCTGCTGTTCCAGGTCGTGTTCCATGCCCAGATGGCGAGCGAGGCGGGACAGTTCGGTTTTGCCGATGTGGTTGCGGCGATCTGCACCAAGATGCGCCGGCGTCATCCGCACGTGTTCGCTGACGCGGCGGTCGCCGACGCGGAGGCGCAGACCGTTGCCTGGGAGGCCCACAAGCGCGCCGAGCGTGCCGCGCGCGGCGAGGAAGACCACAGTGCGCTCGCGGGCGTCTCGCGCGGCATGCCGGAATGGCAGCGTGCGCTGAAGCTGCAGCAGCGTGCCGCGACGGTCGGCTTCGACTGGCCCGACGTCGCACCGGTCATCGACAAGCTGCATGAGGAAATCGAGGAGGTCCGCGACGAATTCGCGGCGGGCGCCGATCCGGCGCGTCTGACCGATGAAATCGGTGACCTGCTGTTCGTCTGCGTGAACATCGCACGCCACGCGCGCGTCGACGTATCGACTGCCCTGCGTCACGCGAATGCGAAGTTCGAGCGACGATTCCGGCGCATGGAGCAGCTGGCGGGTGAACCCGGCCTGCGCGCGCTCGACCTGGCGGCGCAGGACGCGCTCTGGGACGAGGCCAAGCGTGAGGAACGGGCCAGCCCCGGCTCCCGTACGTCACTCTGAAGGGCGATCGTGTGTCTCGCGGAACAAAAAGGCGGGCGCCTGCGGCGCCCGCCTGATCGGGATGCCGATGGGGGCGGCATCCCTGTGGGGTGGAGGCGGTAGGAGGTCCGCGTCCGGCTTCTAGGATGCGCGCGGGGCTCGCGGAGTTGCAGTGCCGGTTGGTGCGAATGTGCGCATTTCGCGGGGTCACTGCTGCGGCAGGCGCTTCAGGCTCTCATCGAGGCTTTGGCGCAGGGTGGCGATGGACTTGTCCACGTCGGCCGGCCGGAGTTCGTTGCGCGCGATGCGCCGGTAGGCGAACTGGCGTACCGCCGGGTTCTCGGTCTTCTGCAGCACGTCGCGATACAGCGCCGGGATTTCCTGCGCACGACCGCCGACGAGGTACAGCCGTTCGAGCTCGCGCAGATTGCGCAGGGTCTGGAATGCCGGGTTGTTCATCGCCGCGGCGAGACGTTCGCCGCGGCCGCGACGCCAGCCGCGCGGCGCCGGTGCAACGCCGTCGTTTGCAGTCGCCATCGCAGCGCTGGCTTGTGGTGCCGCCTGCGCGGCGGATTGTTGGGCGACAACGGCCGCGAGCGCGAGGATCGCGCTGCCGGCAAGTGCCACGGTCAGTCGTTTCATGGATGTCTCCGCTGAGGGGGTGTGCAGGGAAACAACGCCTGATGCCGTCCGCGGTTGACGTTTGTATGCCTCGCGGCAGACGCAGTATCGTCGCGTTCAGCGCGCGGTCGGGCTAAGGAGTGAGGCGGCATGTCCCAGACGTTCGGCAGCTTTCGCGAGTTTTATCCTTACTATCTCGCCGAGCACAGCAATATCGTGTGCCGGCGCCTGCATTACGCCGGCAGCACGCTGGCACTGGTCTGTCTCGTCACGGCCGTCGTGCGCGGCAATGCCTGGTGGGTTCTCGCGGCATTGTTCTGCGGCTATGGCTTTGCCTGGATCGGTCATTTCTTCTTCGAGAAAAACCGCCCGGCGACCTTCTCGCATCCGCTCTACAGCTTCGCCGGCGACTGGGTGATGCTGCGCGACATGCTGATCGGGCGGATTCGCTTTTGAACTGCCCGCTGCGTCGCGTCAGTCCAGAAAGATGAAGAACGAGGCAGCCACGATCAGGCCGAACCCTACCAGATGGTTCCACTTGATGGGGGCGTCGAGATACAGCACCGAGAACGCGACGAACACGAGCAGCGTGATGATTTCCTGCACGGTCTTCAGCTGGGCCGGATTGAACACGGCGATGCCGTAGCGATTCGCGGGCACCTGCAGGCAGTATTCGAAGAACGCGATGCCCCAGCTGGCCAGGACGACGATCCAGAGCGGCCGGTCGGTGAACTTGAGGTGGCCGTACCAGGCGAACGTCATGAACACGTTCGAGGCCAGCAGCAACAGGATCGGAGTCAGGTAGGCGCTCATGCGCGGATGCTAGCGGCTGCGCGAACGTCTGTCCCGTCGGGTCGCGCTATTCCTGTTCGATGAAGCGTGACTCGTAGAGCACGGCGCTGACGCGTTCCTCCTGGCCCGGCAGGAATTCCAGGCCGAGGTCGTCATGACCGACGCGCACGACGCGCACACGCAGCCCGATCACGGTTTCCTGGTCGAAGATCAGGAACAGCTGGCATTCCGTCGCGATCGGCAGGTTCCAGTTGCGTGGCAGAGCGACCCGAGCGCCGCCCTGGGACAGGTCCTTGACCTCGCTGAGATAGCCCTGGTCGTCGAGCACGAGCATCGCGGCGGAGAACACCGACAGGCGGGGGTGGCGGCGTTTTTCGGCGTAGCTCATGCAGCCTCCTTGGCCGGGGTGTCTCGGGTCGGACGGCGTGCGCAGCCTGCGCACGCCGCATCGACGATAGAAGCCCGGCCCGCGCTTGGCAAGCCGAAGCCCCTACAATCGAGTTCCTTTTGAGTGAGGCATCACATGCACAACTCTCTACGCGTCGCCGTCGCCGCGATCCTGGTCGCCGGTGCCGGCGTCGCCCTGGCCGGCGGCTACGTGCTGACGGTCAACGGCAAGGCGACCGAACTCGATCTCGACAAGGACGTGCAGATCCTCGTCGATGGCAGGACGGTCACCGTGCGCCTGGAGCGCAAGGAACAGCAGGTATTCGCCGATAGCGGACTCAGCTTCGAGCATCCGGCGGTGGTCCAGCCCACGACCACTGACGTCAGCGACGGAGTGCGCCAGGTCATGCTGGTATCGGCCAACGGCAACGGCGTGATCCTGCAGCGCTATCGCGGCATCGACCCGACCGCGCTCGTCGACCTGATGATCAAGGAGACCACCGACGAGGAGGTCGCCGCCGGCTACACGCGCACGATACGCCCCGCGATGCGCAAGCTCGCCGACGGCAGCGAACTGACCGGCAAGCATGCGCGCACACAATCCAAGGACGAATCCTGGGACCGCTTCGTGTATGCGCGCGGTGACGGCAGCGGTGGCGGCTATCTCATCGTCACGATGATGGAAGACGACCGCGCCGCGCCGGATGTGACGATGCTCGACCGGTTCTGGAAGTCGTTGAAACTCGACTGAGGGCGCCACTCACGCCACAGCTGCAGCGACGACGCGCGTTCGGTGTGACGTAGTTCACGTTTCGGCGCCGGTGTCGTTTCCGCTCGACGCCAGGTGCGGCCGTCATTTCAGTCATGCGTTAATTGGTAAAACTGTACAAAGATTTTTTTGGATGCTAGACTGCCGGCGCATCGGGTCGGGGTCACATCCAGCCGTTCATCCGCCGCGGACAGGGTTCGGCGACGGTGGCTGCGCGAGTTCTCCCGGGATCGGTGCGTACCCGCCTCGACGACATCGGGGGATTGGATGAGGACGCGCAGAATCGCCGTCGCCGGTCTTCACGACGACGCGAATCAGGCTTTCCGGTCGATGATCAGGATTCTCGACGGGCGTGGCGGTCTCAGCTGGGTGCTGGCCGCACCCGACGCGGCGGAAGTGCTCATCACGGGTACGTGCGGCGATGACTCGGTCGCACGACAGTGGGCGCGCACCGACAAACCCGTGATCGCCGTGTATGAAGGTTCTGCGGCGCGGCCGATGACGCCGTACGTACTTCACCATCCGTTCCGCGTCATGCAACTGCTCGGTGTACTCGACGAAGTCGATCAGGCGCTCGGCAGCGCGACGGCCGAGGTGCCGCGTACGCGTACCGTTGGCGGGGGCTTTGCCGAATCGCTGCGCCTGCTCGCGCGCAGCAGCGCCGCCGGCAAACTGCATGTCGCTGGCGAGGGGGATGCCCGTGTTTTCGTGCACGACGACCTGACAACCTACCAGGCGAGCGCCGAAACCGCGCTGCGGCTCACGCGCGAGGCGCTGCCGCTTCCGGCATTGCGTCCGGCGAGCGAGACACCGCCTTCGGGTTTCGTCTGTCGGCCCGGGGCCGAGCTCGCGTGGTTCACCGGTTGGCACGCCGACACCGCGCTTGCGCCGCTGGCCGACGGTCACGCGACCTATCGCCTGCGCCGCTGGCCCGATTTCGGTCTGCTCCGCGGCACGCGCGAACAGCTCGCACTGGCGGCGCTGCTGACGCGCGCGAGCCATGGTCGAATGCGGCTCATCGAACTCTCGCAGCAACCGGCCGGTAGTGTCGATCGGTTTCTGAACGCCTGCGCGCTGGCCGGCGTCCTCGCCGTGACGGCGACCGCGGAGACAGTGCCTGCCGGCGACGCGAGCGCCTTCATCGCGAATTCGGCAGCGCGTCTGGGCGGAATGATTCGCGGATTGCGTTCCCGGCTCGGCCTGGCGAACTGATCGTATGAGCGAACACGAATTCAAGATCGTGTTCACAGGTCCCATGGGCGCCGGCAAGACCACGGCAATTGGCGCGATCAGCGACGATCCACCGGTCTCCACCGATGTCGTGAACACGGATCGCGCCGCGTTCGACAAGGCACAGACCACGGTCGGACTCGACTACGGTCACATCGACATCGGAGACGGTCGCGTCGTGCGCCTGTACGGGACGCCGGGACAGCTGCGGTATCGCTTTCTCTGGGATATCCTCGGCAACAATGCTGCTGGCGTGATCGTGCTCATCGACGCGTCGCAGGCCGACGCGCTCGTGCAGCTCGATGCGTTTGTCGACGCCTTCGGCGGCGGCAGAAGGGCGCCCGTCGTGGTCGGCATCGGCCGCAGCGGACAGCCCGGTGCGCTGGCGCTCGACACATTCGCCCAGCGCCTCGAAAGCCATGGTCTTACTCTGCCGGTGTTTGGCGTCGACGTACGCCGGCGCGACGACGTACTGCTGCTGGTAGACACGCTGCTTTGCCTGCTCGAACTCGACGACGTTGCCGGGAGGACGGCATGAGCGCCGCAGCACCGCGATTCGGGCGGGTTGCGACGGGTGTCGCCCAGCGACAGCTCGACGCGCTTGTCCATTCCACGCCGGGTGTCGTGTCGGTGGTACTGCTCAGTGCCGACGGGTTCGAGGTCGCATCGCTGCAGACTGGCAAGGGTGGTGCCGCGCGGCTTGCCGCGATGGGTTCCTCGCTGTCGGCCATCGGGTCGGCGATAGCGCGGGAGGCCGGCATCGTGGAATGCAACCGCATGATCATCGAATCCGACAGCGGCACCATCGTGATCATGACGATTCCCGACGCGCGGCCACCGCTGTCGCTCGCAATCATCGCAGGTGAAGGTTGCGTGCTCGGCCGACTGCTTTGGGCCGCGAAAAACTGCTGCATCGCGATCGCCCGCGCATTCAGCGAGTAAGGCGGTGGGGGA
Organism: Rhodanobacteraceae bacterium; assembly: GCA_045864815.1. GTDB lineage: Bacteria > Pseudomonadota > Gammaproteobacteria > Xanthomonadales > Rhodanobacteraceae > Tahibacter. The sequence goes on from BTVG01000017.1 coordinate 61,014, forward strand.
CGAAGCACCGCGTCCGTCGTCGTCCTGCCTTTCGGTGCACCGTAAGTCCAGGAGAGTTAACGTGGCGAACATCAATGACAGCCTCGCTTCCCTGCTGCAGACCGACGGCGCGATGTGCGCCGCGCTCGTCGATGCCAACAGCGGCATGACACTCGGCAAGACCGGCAGCGGCGTCGATCTCGATCTGGCGGCCGCGGGCAACACCGAGGTCGTGCGAGCCAAGATGAAGACGATGAAGAGTCTCGGGCTCAACGATGCGATCGAAGACATCCTGATTACGCTCGGCAAGCAGTACCACATCATCCGCCCGGTCGCGTCGAAGCCCGGGTTGTTCCTCTATCTCGTACTCGACAAGAGCAAGTCGAACCTGGCGCTGGCGCGGCGTAATTGCCAGGATGTGGAACAGTCGCTGACCTTGTAGTCTGTCGGCGCGGTCGTCACGGGATACCAGAATGGCGCCGCGCCATTTGCGCGGCGTCTAGGCGCGCTTGATGAGACCGATCAGCAGCAACAGGATGATCGCTCCGACGGCGGCATAGAGGATGCTGCCGACGATGCCGCTGAGACCGAGGCCCAGGCCCGGCAGCAGCCAGCCCGCCAGGAATGCGCCGACGATGCCGACGATGATGTTGCCGATCAGGCCGAAACCGTGGCCCTTCACGATCAGTCCTGCGAGCCAGCCGGCGACGGCGCCTACGAGCAAAAAGATGATCAGACCTTCGACCGTCATGTCCGTGTCCTCAGACGTCGCGGTTCGCGACTCGGCCATTCTGTTACAGACTGGACCCTTGTCGTCCTGGTGCGTGTCCACAACAGACATTTTGCGCAGCGGGCGTCAGTTCCCGGTTGTGATGTCTTCCGGCGCGCTGCTGTGTCCGGTTGCGAGGTCTACGGGAGTCGCGGGGCGGACGAGGCTGGCGTCGGCAGCTCGCAATCGTTGCGGCGGTGGTCCCAGCGACCGCCGCGATCCAGGCAATCGTCGACGGCCAGTTCGTGCCGCGTTCCGATGGCCGTCAGCGCGAGGACCGCAACCAGCGCCACGACGGCACCGCAGATCATCAGTGCGTTGCGTCTTTCCATGTCGTCACGGCCAGGGTGGCTCGTCCAAGGGGCCCTGTCCCACCACGCGTGTTTCGCCATAGTCGCGCGTGAGCTCGATGGCGACGAGGTTGGCGGCGTCCTCGATGGCGGCAACGAGTTTCGGCGCGTGGCTGATGACCCAGATCTGGCTATGCCGCGATGCGGCGAAAATCTGGCGCGCGAGGGGCTTAAGAAGATCCGGATGCAGGCTCTGTTCGGGTTCGTTCAGTACAAGCAGCTCCGGCGGGCGCGGACTCATGAGCGCGGCAAGCAGACAGAGATAGCGCAAGGTGCCGTCGGACAGTTCCGCGGCGTGCAGCGGCCGCAGCAGCCCTTCCACGGAAAGACCGACTTCGAGGCGGGCATCGTCGCCCAGTACCGTGATGCGTGATCCCGGAAACGCATCGTCGACGGCGCGCTGCAAGCCTTCCGCGTCACCGATCTCGATGATGGTCTGCAGCGCGGCGGCGAGATCGCGGCCGTCCTCGGCGAGCACCGCAGTCTGCACGCAGATCCGCGGCTGGCGCAGCGGGCTGTCCGCGTCGGTGCGGAAGCCATCGTAGAAGCGCCAGCCGCGCAGGCGTTCGCGCAGGGCGAACACTTCGGGAAAGCGCTGCGGTTCGGACAGCTCGGACAATACCGAACGTGCGGCGTGCACCCGGAAGCTGAGCCGCTGCCACTCGCCGTCCGCATCGCGCAGCTGCGTCGCGGCGCCGTCGCGTTCGAGCCAGGTATTGCCCTTGCGCTGCGGCGGTGCCTGCCAGATGGCCTCGGCCTTGACCTCGGGATCGAGGCGGAAACGCGAAGGTTCCGTCACCGGACTGCCGCCGGCAGGAAGTCCGAGTTCGATCCGGTAGGCGACATCGTCGGCGGCGAAGCCGAAAGCGATGCGTAGCGGCGTGCGCCGGCGCGTGCCCTGGATCGCGACACCGCGTTTCTGCTGGCTTCGGGTGTCTGCCGGACCGGCCCACTGCAGCGAGGGAATGCCGCCTTCGGCTGCGATCGCATCGGCGAGGCGTCCGTTCGCGGCGAACTGCAGCAGCCGTAGTGCCCGATACAGATTCGACTTGCCGCTGCCATTCGCGCCCGTGACCAGCGTCAGTGGTTCGAGCCGAAGCTTGAGGTCGCGCAGCGACCGGTAATTCGAGACGGCAAAGGTGTGCAGCATCCGGCGATTGTGCCCGTTCGCCGCGGCTGTGCGTCGAGAACGCCCGCGCCGTGGCGGCGCGGGCGTCGTCGGATTACTTCGCGGCCATCAGGGCCAGCGTCATGTCCAGCATGCGGTTGGAGAAGCCCCACTCGTTGTCGTACCACGAGCAGACCTTCACCAGCGTGCCGCCCATGACCTTGGTCAGCGTGGCGTCGTAGATCGAGGAACGCGGGTCATGGTTGAAGTCGACCGACACCAGCGGTGCCTTGTTGAAGCCGAGGATGCCTTTCAGCGCGCCTTCGGAGGCTTCCCGCACGACCTGGTCGATCTCGGCGTTCGTGGTCGCGCGCTTGGCGACGAAGGACAGGTCGACGACCGAGACGTTGATCGTCGGCACGCGCATCGCGAAACCGTCGAGCTTGCCATTGAGTTCCGGCAGGACCAGGCCAACGGCTGCGGCCGCGCCGGTCTTGGTCGGAATCTGCGACTGCGTCGCCGAACGTGCGCGGCGCAGGTCGGAGTGATAGACATCGGTCAGCACCTGGTCGTTGGTGTAGGCGTGGATCGTCGTCATCAGGCCGTGCTCGATGCCGATCTTCTCGTGCAGCACCTTGGCGAGTGGCGCGAGGCAGTTGGTCGTGCAGGAGGCGTTGGAGATGACCTCGTGAGACGCCTTGAGCTGGTCATGGTTGACGCCGTAGACGAAGGTGCCGTCGACGTCGCTGCCACCCGGCGCGGAAATGATGACTTTCTTCGCGCCGCCGGCGAGGTGGGCTCCCGCCTTGGCCTTGCTCGTGAACAGCCCGGTGCACTCCAGAACGACGTCGACGCCGTGGGCACCCCAGGGCAGTTTGGCCGGATCGCGCTCGGCGAATACCTTGATGCGGTCGCCCTTGACGACGAGTTCGCCGCCGTCGACCGCCACGTCGAACGGGAACTTGCCGTGCGCAGTGTCGTAGCGGGTCAGGTGCGCATTGGTTTCGGCATCGCCCAGGTCGTTGATCGCGACGATCTGGATTTCCTGGTTGCGGCCGGCTTCGTACAGCGCACGCAGTACATTGCGTCCGATACGGCCGTAGCCGTTGATGGCAACTTTCACCGCCATGATGGGGGCTCCTGGAAGGGTGGGGATGGACGAAAAGACACGGGATTGTAGCAATCGGCGGAGCGCGGCGCCCGGCATATGGCGGGCCCTGACGTCACGGTGCCCCACGTCGGGACTGGCCAGACTCTCCGCCGGGACCGGACTCCGGTCCCCGGCGCGGTCAGAGGCCACCAGATCGTGCTAACCGGATCCGCCCCGGCCTCATCCATGCGGCCATGACAGTCGACGACGAACGGGTCGCCCGGGCCCGCCATGGAGATCGCGATGCGTTCCGGCGCCTCGTCGAGGGCGAGATGCGTCCGTTGTATGCCGTGGCCGCGCGCATCACGCGTGATGCGGCGCTGGCCGAGGACGCGGTACAGGAGGCGCTGCTCAGTGCCTGGCGCCATCTCGGGGACTTCGACGGCCGCGCGAACTTCCGCACCTGGCTGCACCGGATCGCGGTCAACGCGGCACTGGAGCAACTGCGCCGCCGCAGCGGTCGCGAGCAGTTCCTGCCCGGCGCGGCCGGGGCCGAGGAGGGCACCGAGGACTTCCTGTCCGCGCAGGCAGACGAGCTGCCCGGACCCGAGCAACTCGCCGGCGGTCGCGACATCGGACGCCGGGTCCAGGTCCAGCTCGAGCGCATGACACACCTCGAACGCAGCGCGTTCGTGCTGCGCCATCACGAGGGCCAGTCGCTGGAGGAGATCTGCGGCGTGCTGGCGATCAATGTTTCGGCCTGCAAGCAGGCCATCTTCCGCGCCGTGCGCAAGCTGCGCGGCGCGCTGGAACCACTGAGGTAAGCGATGGATACGATTCGCGACGCCGACCTGATTCTCTACCACTACCGTGACGGCCTGTCCGCGGCCGACATCGCTGCGATCGAGCGGGCACTGGCGGCGTCGGAGTCGCTGCGCGCGCGCTATGAAGTGCTGCTGGCGACACTCGAAGCGGTTGACGCGCAGCCGGCGCCGGAACCCGCTGACGGCTTCGAGCAGCGTCTGTGGCAGCGCTGGGAACAGCGGGTCGACACCCAGCCGCCTGCCGCGCATGGGCGCGGGGCGCATGCGCGCGCCGCACCTCGCGCGAGCCACCGTGCCGGCATGCGGCGACTGCCGCGCTACGCCGCCATGACCTTGGCCCTCGTCGCCGCGGTTGGTGTCGGTTTCCTGTTGGGCCGCCAGCCGGGCGACCCACGGGGCGCGCCCGCCGTGGGCGCGTCACCGGCTCTAGCCTCGCACGACATGGCCGCGCGCGTGCTCGACGCGTACGTGGCTTCGCATCTGCGCGAGACCGAAGGTGTCGTGCTGACCGCGGTCAACAGTGACAACGCGACGCTGCTCGCCGGCAACCGTGAACTCGCCGCCGGGCTGCTCGAGTCGAACCGCCTGTACGCCCTGGCGGCGGCACGCGCGGGCAATACGCGACTCGCGAGCTTCCTGCAGCAGCTCGAGCCCGTGTTGATCGAGCTGGCTAACCCGGTGCCCACCGAGGCCATCCAAGGTTCCGACGGCTTGCGCGACTACGTCGACAAGACCGATCTGCTGTTCCAGCTGCGCGCCACGCAGGCGCGCATCGAGCCGCAGCGCCCGACCTCGATATGACGGAGTCCGTGATGAAAAAAAATGTACTTTCGCGCGTGCTCGGCCTGTTGCTGCTGGCCGCCGCGCCTCTCGCGCTCGCGGTGCCGGCCGAAGCCGACATGAAGACCGCCGACAAGGAACTCAACCAGCTTTACCGGCAGGGCCAGGAGCTCATGGCCAGGTCCGACTGGCGACAGGCGCTCGAGCGCTTTCGCCAACTCGAGGAACGCATGACCGAGCGCGGCGAGGCCAACGTCGACACGGCGATCTTCTGGCAGGCCTATGTGCTGGTGCAGAGCAAGCGCCCGTCCGATGCGCGCCGTACGGTGGATCGCCTGCGCGACAAGTACCCGCAGAGCCGCTGGATCGCGGAAGCGGAGACGCTGCTGCGCCAGAACGGCGCCGCCGCGGAAGGCGCGGCGCCGGACGGCGACGGCGATCTCGCCGAAATCGCCGTCGAGGGACTCATGAATGCGCCGCCGGAACGTGCCGTGCCGCTGCTCAAGAAGGTCCTGCGGGGCAAGCAGCCCGACAAGGTCAAGCGCCGCGCCCTGTTCGTGCTCAGCCAGATCGATTCGCGCGAGGCGCTCGTGGAACTCGTCGACATCGCGCGCAACGGTGCTGCGTCGCTGCGCAGCGAGGCGATCCGCATGCTGGGCGTCAGCGGCGACGACAAGGCGCTGGCCGAACTCGCATCCCTGTACAAGACCGCGGCTCCGGCGGAAAAGCGCGAGGTGCTCAGGGCCTGGATGATTGCCGAGCGCAAGGACCTGGTATTCGCGGCAGCGCGCGACGAAACCGACACCACGTTGCGCGAGGATGCGATCCAGCTGCTCGGTGCAATGGAAGCCATCGACGAGCTCAAGCAGCTGCTGCCGAACATCCAGGATGCACGGCTTCTGAGCCAGATCGTGCAGGCGCTCGGCGTAGCCAACGACGTTCCCGCGCTGGTGCAGGTGGCCACGTCGCATCCGAGCGAAGCGGCGCGGCTGGAGGCCTATCGTGCGATCGGTGTCGCCGGCGGCCAGAAGGCCAGCGATGCGCTCGTCGGACTGTATCCGAAGGCGACGAACACTGCGCAGCGTGACGCGATCCTGCAGGGATTGCTGATCGCCAACGATGCCAAGGCGATGACCGGTCTGTACAAGACGGCAAAAAGCAAGGAAGAGAAGCAGCACATCCTGCGCAAGCTGACAGCGATGGGCGACGACGCGGCGCTGGAGATCATCGAGCAGGAACTGCAATAGACGCTCGCCGGGCTGCCTGCCCGGCGCACTGCATCACGTCATCCCTTTTCACGCGCCGCATGCCGGTGCGACGGGCGTCTGCGCGCCGTCGCCGCCGCGGCCCTCATCCGGAGATCATCCATGCGCACCGTAGTCGCATTGCTGTTGTTTGGCTTCACGCCATCGATTTGCCACGCCGCCGGCGCTGACCTCTCGCGCCGTATCGGTGCGACCGACGGCTGGGTGTCCTGGCAGGTCCCCCGGGCGCCCGGCGCGGGCGACGTCTGCTGTCAGCACATTCGCGGCAGCGTCGTCGAACGACGTGGCTGTGATCTGGACGGCCGCAACGGAAACATCATCAGCGAGGCTGCAGCCGGCGGCGACGATCCCGACAGTCTCATCGTCTACGCGCATGTGAAGCGCGGCGCAGTCGACAAGGTTCGCGCACTCTCGGCGACGTGTCCGGTGGGCAGCAACGAGCCGCTGCGCCGGCTGGATGGCGTCGAGCCGGCCGACAGCGTGAACTGGCTCGCCACGCGCGCGCAGCAGGCCGGCCGTGCCAGGAACGACGACGATGAAGCCATTGCCGCGCTCGCGTTCCACGCGACGCCGGCCGCAATGACCGCACTGCAAGATCTCGCCGCGCCCGGCCATGCACGGGACCAGCGTCAGGCCGCGCTGTTCTGGATGGGGCAGGCACGGGGCGCGGAAGGCGTGGCCGCGGTCGAACGGCATGCGCACGACGACGCCGATCCGGACATTCGTCAGCATGCGGTGTTCGTGCTTTCGCAGGCGGCCGTGCAGGGCACCTATCCGCGCATCCTCGCCATCGCCCGCGCAGATCGGTCGACCGAGGTCCGTGGTCAGGCGCTGTTCTGGCTCGCTCAGATGGATGATGCGCGTGCTGCTGCCGACATCACCGAGGCATTGCGCCGCGAGCCCGACGCCGAGGTGCGCGAACAGGCCGTGTTCGCGTTGTCGCAACTCAAGGACGGGCAAGCCGACGCGGCGCTGATCGCGCTGATCCGCGGCGACTTTCCGCGTGAGGTCAAGCAGCGGGCCATGTTCTGGCTGGGACAGTCGGGTTCGGATGCGGCGATCGCGTTCCTGGACGGGGTGTTGCGCTGACACCGCCGCGCCGGAGGCGGGCCGGGTCTCAGTACCGGGTCACGGGCTGCCCGTCGCGGACGCATGAGGGCGACAAGCGGAAGCCCGCGCACTGCCCGGCTGCGGCCGGGGGCTCGGTGGTAGAGGTGGTCGGTAGCGTTCGCGGTTTGTGGGTGTCCTCGTTCTGCTGCTCTGGGTGTCGCGGTTCAGCGGCTGTTTGTGGGTGTCCTCGTTCTGCTCGTTCTGAGTACACCGCCCCGGCCGTGCGGGGCGTCGATCTGTGGGTGTCCCAGTCCTAGGTGTTCGTTCTGCTTCGTTCTGAGTGGGTCTTCGAGTCCTGTGGGTGTTCCGGTTCTGGGTGTCGCGGTTCAGCGGCTGTTTGTGGGTGTCCTCGTTCTGCTCGTTCTGAGTACACCGTCCCGGCCGTGCGGGGCGTCGATCTGTGGGTGTCCCAGTCCTGCCTCATCCCGGCCAGTCCTGTTCGACCGTCCCCCGGTGCCGCATCCCGGCCTGACTCCGCTCCGCCGCCCAATTTCGGCCGCCGGTCCGATTCCGGGCAGTTCGTGCTCCAGCGCGCATTTCGCGGGGTGGGGTCGGCGGTATCGTGCGTACGCCTCCGTCACGACTGCGGTGCTAAGCTAGCGCTGCACTCGCCGCAGGGGTGGGTCGGCGGGGGCTGACCGTGATCGTGATTGGCAGCCGGTTCGGCCTCGGCATTGGGCGCGACACCGGTCTCAGCGGCCCTGTTTGGAGGCGATATGTCGACCCAGCGTTCGTGGACTTCGACCTGGCCTTCGACCCTGCCAGAGTCCGGCACGACGCCGGCCCCGGCTCCAGCTGCTGCGCGACCGCCGGTTCCTCCGGCGCCGCGTGCGCCTGCCGCCCCTACGCCGCCTCCGCAATCCCGCACGGCGCCGCCACCCCCGGCTCGACCCGCACCTCCCGTTCCGCCAGCGCCGTCCCTCGGCCGTCCGGCTGCACCGCCGGCACCGAATCACTACGCGGTGCCACCTCACCAGATGAACAACGCCGTTCTCGCCGATCTGGCGCGGCAGGCACGCGCGGCACGTGGCGAGTTGCAGGCGGCTCAGGAGGCTTTCGCGCGGCGGGCGCTCGCACTGTATGAAACCTTGCGCATCGTCGACGACAGTCTGGTGCAACTGGCGACCCACGTCCTCGGCAACAGTGTGATCGCGTCGGCCTGGTTCAGCTCACGCAATCACCATCTGAATCAACGGTCCCCGCTCGAGGTGCTCATGGTCGGCGACCGGGAAGCGGTCGTGACCGAACTCATGCGCCTGGAGCACGGCGCCTACTGAGTGGCCGGGCTGCTGGTGCCGCGGGCACTTCATCGCCTTGCCAGTTCACGCATTTGCAGGTAAGTAGGCGTCGTGGGCGCCGACGTTCGCGCGCTTCACGCCCCCTCCGCAATGCGCGTCCTGCATGGTCGTCGATTCGTTCTTCCACGCGGCAACGAACACCTGGTCGCACCTGCTCAGCAATGGTGAAGGCACGGCAGCCGCCGTGATCGATCCCGTGCTTGATTTCGACAGTGCCAGTGGCCGCGTGTCGGCCGTGTCGGCGCAGGCCATCCTCGCGGCTGTCCATGCGCACCGGCTGCGCGTGGAATGGCTGCTCGAAACCCACGCGCATGCGGATCATCTGACGGCTACCGGCTGGCTGCAGCGCGAATTGCGTGCCGAAGGCCATCCGGCGCGCAGCGCCATCGGCGCCGGCATCGTCGCCGTACAGCAGCACTGGAAGCAGGTGTTCGCACTCGGTGATGAATTTGCCGCGGATGGGTCAGACTTCGATCACCTGATCGCCGACGGTGAATGTCTCGCGCTCGGTGAGCTGGCGATCGAGGCACTCGCGACGCCGGGGCACACCAGCGACGGCATGAGTTATCGCGTGGGCGATGCGGTATTCGTCGGGGACACCGTGTTCTCGCCAGCCGCCGGTACGGGCCGCTGCGATTTTCCCGGAGGCGATGCGGCGCAGCAGTACCGGTCGATCCAGCGGCTCTACGCGTTGCCGGAAGCGACCCGGCTGTATCTGTGCCACGACTACCCGCCCTGCGATGCGGAGCCGCGTGCCGACGTCGATCTGGTCGAACAGCGCAGCGGCAATGCGCAGTTGCGTCGCGATACGGGCGAAGCCGTCTATGTCGCGTTGCGCCGGGCGCGCGATGCGACCCTGTCGGTGCCGCGCCTGCTGTACCCGGCGCTCCAGGTGAACATCCGCGCGGGTCGGCTGCCGCCCGCCGATGCGGACGGCCGCGCGTTCCTGCGCATTCCCCTGCAGTCGGACGATCTGGCATGAAGCACCGGTCCACCGTACCGCCGCGGCGTGCGTGCCAGCCGCGCACCGCCATTCGTTGATTCCATCCGGCATCTCCTGCATGCGTTCCCTGCACTCCATCACGATCGGCCTTGTACTCGCCCTGTTCTCCTCCTCCGCGGGGTGCTGGGGTGTGCTCGCCCACGACACGATCGCCGGCATTGCGCAGGCGCGCCTGTCCGCCCCGGTGCGGCAGGAAATCCGTGCCCTGCTGCAGCCCGACAACGAGAGCACGCTCGTCGACGTCGCGACCTGGGCCGACGACCTGCGCGATACCGATCCGGCGCGCTTTCGCACGACCGGCAAGCTGCACTATGTGAATTTTTCCAGCTCGGCGTGCCGCTACGAGGCCGCTCGTGACTGCCGCGGCGGCGACTGTGTGGTCGCGGCGATCGAGCGCAACGCCGCAGTGCTTGCCGACCGTTCGCGCCCGCGTACCGAGCGCGCAGACGCATTGCGCTTCGTGACGCACCTCGTTGCCGATGTGCATCAGCCGCTGCATGCGAGCTACCGGCGCGACAAGGGAGGCAATACCGTGCAGCTGCGCTATGGGCGCGAGAACTGGAACCTGCATTCGGTCTGGGACTCGCTGGTCGTCAAATCCGCGCGCCTGCGCTGGCCCGACTATGTCGCCACGCTCGCGCGTGATGCCGGCGCCGTGGCTGGCGCGGGCGGCCCCGCCCAGTGGGCCGAAGAGTCCTGCCGTATCGTGCGCGAAGATGACGTCTATCCCGACGGCGACCGCATCGATGACGCCTGGCTGGCACGCGAACGGCCGGTCGCCGAGCGGCGCATGCAGCAGGCCGCAGTGCGTCTGGCCGCGATGCTGGAGCGCGTGTTGGGAAGTCCGCGACGCTGACGCAAATGCCGCGTTTGCTTGTGCTAGCTTTGGCCGATTCCAACGACGACCGAAGTGACCATGCAGACCCGACGTACCAAGATCATTGCCACCCTGGGACCCGCAACCGATGCGCCCGGCATGCTGAAGCGCATCATTGAGGAAGGCGTCGACGTGGTGCGTCTGAACCTGTCGCATGGTGCCGCCGCGGATCATGTGCGCCGCGCCAGGGAAGCGCGCGAAGCGGCTGAAGCACTGGGGCGAGAGGTCGGCATCCTGGCCGACCTGCAAGGGCCGAAGATCCGCATCGAGAAGTTCGCGAGCGGACGCATTCATCTCGAGCCGGGCAAGCCCTTCGTCCTCGACTGCCGCGCCGATGCGCCGCCGGGCGATGAGCATCGCGTCGGCGTCAGCTATCTGGGCCTGCCAAACGACGTCAAGACCGGCGACACCCTGCTGCTCGACGATGGGCTCATCTCCCTCGCCGTGCTCGACGTCGTCGGTACCGAAGTGCGCTGTCAGGTACTGTTCGGTGGCACGCTGTCGGATCGCAAGGGGCTGAACCGCCTGGGTGGCGGCCTGTCGATCGCGGCCCTCAGCGACAAGGACAGGGCCGACATCAAGCTCGCGGCCGAACTCGGTGCGGATTTCCTTGCGGTCTCGTTCGCCAAGAGTGCGGAAGACATGAACGAAGCGCGCCGGCTGCTGCGGGCGGCTGCGGGGCATGGCGCGCTTGTTGCCAAGATCGAACGCGCTGAGGCCATCGATGTGCTCGGCGAAATCATTGATGCGTCCGATGCGGTCATGGTCGCGCGCGGCGATCTCGGCGTGGAGATCGGTGACGCCGAGCTGCCGGGGCTGCAGAAGAAGATCATCCGCGAGGCGCTGGTGCGCAACTGCGTCGTGATCACCGCGACGCAGATGCTGCAGTCGATGGTGGAGTCGCCGATTCCGACACGCGCCGAAGTGCTGGACGTCGCGAATGCCGTGATCGACGGCACCGATGCGGTGATGCTGAGCCAGGAAACCGCCGCCGGCCGCCATCCCGACAAGGCGGTCGCCGCGATGCGCCGCGTCTGTCTGGGCGCGGAACGCCAGTTCGAGCCACTGGAAGGATTCCAGGCGGGCACGCATCGCCTCGACCGTACAGATCAGGCGATTGCGATGTCGGCGATGTTCCTGTCCGCGCAGGTAAACCCGCGCGCCATCGTGGCGCTCACCGAGTCCGGCGCGACTGCGCAGTGGCTGTCGCGCTACCGCTCCGCAGTGCCGATCTACGCCTTGTCGCGCAGTCCGGCGGCACGCCGGCGCATGCAGCTGTATCGCGACGTCTACGCGATCGAGTTCGACCCGCGCGGCGTCGATCCCGCGCATGCGACCCGCGCCGCGGTGCAGCACCTGTTCAATCTCGGACGGCTGTCGGAAAACGATCGCGTCATCATCACGACCGGCGACCACACCGGCCGTCTCGGCGGCACGAACACGCTCAAGTTGCTGCGGGTAGGCGCTGGCGGTGCGGTCGAAGGGCTCGGTGAGCTGCAGTGATTCAACGGCGGGGTGCGGCGATCGCGTCGTTCGCCCCTGCCGGTTCGCGCTGTCCGCACGGCGTTGTGATCGTCACGATCGACACGCGACAATGCCGTGCCGGCTGCGCCCGAGCCGCCGTTGTCTCCCGTCCCACGAGAACAGGTCGATCGATGCCACGTCCGTATTCGCCGCTTCGCCGCTCCCGTATCGCCGCGCTGGCCGCAGCAGCGTTCATCGTTGCCGGGTCCGCCGCCGCCCAGACCACGCCCCGGCCCGTCGCGGCGAAGGATCTCGCGAAATACTGGCTCGTCGCGAGCGACGCGATGGAAGCGATGAAGCCCAATACTGGCGTGAACCTCTATGCGCCGAGCTGCGCGGTCGTGCGTTACGTGATCAACAGTGACGGCACGACCAGCGACGTGGTGCTCGAGAAGCTCGTGCCGCCCGGCGATCTCGGCATCGTCGCGACCACGGCGATCGACAGCCTGGTCTACGCCCCCGCGTCATCGAACGCCGCACTCACGCCGGTCGTCACGCGCGTGACCCTGCCATTGAACCTGCCGCCCGTTGCCGGTACGCCGGAAGAACGCGCGCGCATCGAGGCCCAGCGCGCGCAGGTGCTCGGTGCCTGCGATGCGCCGCCGCCCGCTGCCGCTCCGAAATCGTCGGACAAGCCGGCTGCGGCCGGTGGCAAGTCCTGAGCGATGGTCCCGGATCGTGGTTTGCGATTCTTGTGCATCGACGTGCAGTAGGCCCGACGAGCTTGCCGCCAGCGGTGCGGCACGGTCTGATCGAGCTATCCGGCAGTGCGAGGTGTATCAATGTGGAAAACGAATGAATTCGATGTCCGGCGCGCCCGGATGGCGTTGCTGGTCCTGCGTCTGGTGCTGGCCGGGCTCATCGCCGCGCACGGTTGGGCGCGCTGGTATTTCGGCGGGGTAGCGCCGTTCGGGCAGTGGCTGGACGGGCTCGGGTTTCCGTTTGGCATGGGTATCGCGGCCGGCGTGACGGCGATCGAGATCCTCGGCACGCCATTGCTGGCGCTGGGGCGCGGCGTGTTTCCGTTGAGCCTGCTCTACAGCGCGATCTATCTGGTGGGTATCGTGCTCGTACATGCGCCGGCGGGCTGGTTCGTGGTCGGCCTGGGGCGCAATGGCATGGAATACAGTGTGTTGCTCATCGTCTGCCTGCTGCTGGTGGGGGGCGTTTCACGTCCAGCGCGCGCCGGACGCGACTGAGTGGCCCCGCGCGGCGCGCACCTGCGTGGGGCGCGGTATGCCCCCGTTACCGTTCCCGGTCGTCGAGCCTGCGCAGGCCGCGCGCGTTGCCGCGGTACGCGAGTCGTGGCACTTTCGCGACGGGGCCGGCGGATGGGGTTATGCGGGTGGACGTCACGGAACTGATCGCGCAGGCACGCGCCGGAGATGCGGCGGCGTCGGGACGCCTGTTCAGCGTGGTCTATGCCGATCTGCGCGCGCTCGCGGCACGGCAGGTGGGCCGGCTGCGGACCGACATGCGTGCGACCTCGCTCGTGCATGAGGCCTGGTTCCGGCTTGCGAAGCCCGATGCGCTCGCGCTGCGGGACCGCGAACATTTCTTCGCGGTCGCCGCGCGTGCGATGCGCCAGCTCGTGATCGATCACGCACGCCAGCGCATTGCGGGCAAGCGCGGCGGTGGCGTCGTCGCTGCCGAACTCGACTCGCAGCTCGCCGACGCCGATGGCGACGGGCGTGATCATGAACTGCTGGCGCTGGATCAGGCGCTGCGCCAGCTCGAGGCACTCGATGCCCATCTCGCGCTGGTCGTGGAAATGCGTTTCTTCGGGGGGCTGGAGCTGTCGGAAATTTCCACATTGATCGCCAGGTCTGAGCGTAGCCTGAAGCGTGACTGGCGCAAGGCGCGGGCATTCCTGCATCAGCAGCTCGGGGGCGATCCGCTGCCCGCCGAGCCGGCGTAGGCGAGACCAGCGCATGCGCGGTCTTTCATTTCACGAAGCGGGACGGGTCGCCACGAACGGTGTGCGACCGCCGTTGCGATGGTCGTGCGCCGGGCGGCGCACCGCGCCGTGTGAGCCGTCGCGCGACGAGGTGACCCATGCCGGCGAACGGCGGGTCGGGCCGCCGCGCCGCGGAGGCCCTGGTTCGCCGGCCGGCGGCATGGCCCTGGAGATCGGCCATGGACGCTGAGGCACAGCGGCGCTGGATCCGCGCATCGGCATTGTTCGACGAACTCGCCGACTGCGAAGTGGCCGAACGTGAGGAGCGGCTCTGCGCATTGCGTGAGGCCGGCGAAGATCCGGCCGTGATCGCGCAGCTCGTCGCGCTGCTCGCGGCTGACGCTGGCGCGAGCGGGGTGCTCGATCGTGGTGTGCAGGCAATGGCGCCGACGGTCGTCGATGCGCTGGCGCAGGGCCAGCAGGCACGCGCCGATGAAGGCGCATCTGCACCCGCGTCGATCGGCCGCTTCCGTCTCGTGCGGTTGCTCGGTCGCGGCGGCATGGGCGAGGTCTATCTCGCGGAAAGCACGCAGGGTGACTTCGTGCAGCAGGTGGCGCTGAAACTGCTCAAGCGCGGCATGGATTCCGACGAAATCCTGCGCCGTTTCGCGCAGGAGCGGCGCATCCTGGCGCAGCTCAGTCATGCGCACATTGCGGCACTCGTGGATGGTGGGGTCAGTGCCGACGGACGCCCCTACTACGCGATGGAATACGTCGCTGGGGAAACACTGACCGATTACGCACGCAGTCATGCGCTGGGCGCGCGTGAGCGCGTGCAGCTCATGGTCCTGATCTGCGATGCGGTGGCGCATGCCCAGTCCCGGCTCGTCGTGCACCGAGATCTCAAGCCGTCGAACATCCTCGTGGATGCCGACGGCCAGCCGCGCGTGCTGGATTTCGGCATCGCCAAGATCCTTGGCGACAGTGCCGAGGACGGGTTGACCCGCACCGGCGCGCGCGCTCTCTCGCCGGCCTATGCGGCGCCCGAGCAGATCCGCGGCGAGCCGGTGAGCACGGCGACCGACGTGTACGCGCTCGGGGTCGTGCTCTACGAATTGCTGTGCGGACGATTGCCGCATAGCCGCAGCGCGACGGCACCGGGATTCGGTGACGATGCGACGACGGCCGTGGAACGGCCCAGTCAGGCGTTGCGCCGATCGACCGGTGCAGCGGGTGCGACGGTGTACGGCCACCGCCCGCCCGAGCGCGAAGCGCGTCAGATTGCGGGCGATCTCGACACGGTGGTGCTGACCGCGCTGCATCGCGAACCCGAACGCCGCTATGCGAACGCGAGCGCGCTCGGTGCCGACCTGCGGCGTTCGCTCGAAGGCCGCACGATCAATGCCAGGCCCGATTCGGCGCGCTACCGCACCTGGCGCTTCGTGCGCCGGCACCGTGCCGGTGTCGCGATCGCCCTGGTCGCCCTTGTGTTCCTGCTGGTGTCGCTCGGCGCGGCGCTGTGGCAGGCGCGCATCGCGACCGCCGAGCGCAGCCGCGCGACCGAACAGGCAGCGATCGCCACCGCGGTCAGCCATTTCCTGACCGAGGACGTGATCCGCTCGGCGAATCCCTATCGCAGCCAGCTCGACCTGAGCATGGGCGACGCCTTGAAGCAGGCGCGGACGTCGGTCGCGCAGCGTTTCGCCGGGCAGCCGCGCACCGAAGGCGCGGTGCGCCGGGCGCTGGCCGAAAGTCTGCGACTCGCAGGCGAGAGCGAGCCCGCGGAAGCGGAAGCGCGTGCTGCGCTGGAAGTGCTGTCCGCCCGTTTCGGCCCCGCAGACCCGGACGCGCTGCGCACACGCGCGTTGCTGGGGCGTTTGCTGTTGTCGACCAACGAAGACGCGGCGCGCGCGGTGTTCACCGAGGGCATGAAACACGTCGCCGCCTCGCCACGTGATCCTGCCCGGCTGCGCTTCGAGCTCGGTCTCGCCGGACTCGACGTCGAGGATCGCAAGGAGGACGCGGGGTTGCAGCGGCTGGCGGCGATCGAGAGCGATGTGCGCAGCGTGTTCGGCGACTGGAGCGAAGAGCACTTCGACCTGCTCAACCACCGCATGCGCGCGTACGCCAATACCGATCGCTACGAGCAGACGCTGGCCGTCGCGCGCGAGACCCTGGCGGGTGCCCGGCAGCATTTCGGCGATGGCCATCCACGCACCTTCGAATGGCTGCAGCGCGAGGCAATTTCCCTGCGGCTGCTGAAGCGCTTCGACGAGTCGCTGGCATCCATACGTGCCGCGGTCGCAGCGTCGGGCGCGCGCCTGGGCGAGTCGCATCCGGCAACGCTGTATGCGCGATTGCAGGCCGGCATCGTGCTGCTCGAACTGCGCCGTTTCGACGAAGCCGGTCCGGAAATCGATCCCATCGTCGACTACGACCGCGCCAACGGACGGGTGACGACAGAGAACGTGCTGACGCATCGCGTGTACCAGGCGCGCCAACGCCAGTTCACGGGCCGGACCGCCGAGGCGCGGGCGATGTTCGAGTCGATCTACGCCGATGCGCGCGAGCGGCTCGGTGCGGACAACCCGAAAGCGCTGCCCTATGGCCAGACGCTGGGCATGTTCCTGATGCAGACCGGCCAGCGCGCCGAGGCCGAAGCGCTGCAGCGCCGGCTCATCGCCGATGCTGGCCAGGTGCTCACGCCTGGACACGTGAACGTCGCCAAGTATGTGTTCGATCTGGTGGAGAATCTGGCCGCGCAGCCCGATCGCGCCGCCGATGTGCTGCCGTTGATCGAGAAGTGGCTGCCCATCTGGGAGAGCCAGTTCGGCAGCGACGATTCGCGTGTCGTCGATGGCCGCCGATGGCTCGCCGAAGCCAGGGACAGGCTCACCCAATCCTGATGGCGCGGCTCATGCCGCCCGTGCCTGCTCCAGTGAGGCGAGCCATTCGTCGTCGGAACCGTCGGCGACGCCGTCGAACAGGATGGTCGACAGGTAGCGCTCGCCGGTGTCGGGCAGCATTGCGAGCAGTGTGGATCCTGGCGCGGCATCCTGCGCGACGGCCAGCGCGGCGGCCAGTGTAGCGCCCGACGAAAGGCCGACGAAGATGCCTTCTTCCGACGCCAGCCGGCGTGCCGTGTCGCGCGCGACCAGATCATCGACCGGCACGATACGGTCGGCGATGGTGCGATTGAGGACGGGAGGCAGGAAGTCCGGGGTCCAACCCTGGATCTTGTGCGGCTTCCACTCCTGGCCCGACAGCAGCGCAGCTCCGGCGGGTTCGCTCGCGACGATGCGAATGTCGGGACGCGCGAGCTTGAGCACCTCGCCGACGCCGGTGATGGTGCCGCCGGTACCCCAGCCGCTCACGAAGTAGTCGAGACGCCGGCCGGCGAAATCGCGCAGGATCTCCGGTCCCGTGGTACTGCGGTGCCAGGCAGGGTTGGCCTCGTTCTCGAACTGGCGCGCGAGGAACCAGCCGTGCCGCTGCGCGAGTTCGGCCGCCCTGCGGACCATGCCGGTGCCGCGTTCTGCGGCGGGCGTGAGGATCACCCTGCCGCCGTAGGCGCGGATCAGCTTGCGCCGCTCGATCGAAAAGGTTTCGGTCATGACCGCGACGAACGGATAGCCGCGCGCGGCAGCGACGGCGGCGAGGGCGACGCCCGTGTTGCCGGAGGTGGCCTCGACGATGGTCTGTCCGGGCTTCAGCGTGCCGCGGCGTTCCGCGTCCAGCACGATCGCGAGCGCGAGACGGTCCTTCACCGAACCTGCCGGGTTGAATGCCTCGACCTTGACGTAAACGTCGACGTGCCGGGGTGGGAGGCGGTGCAACTTGATGACCGGCGTGTTGCCGATGGTGTCGAGAATGGAGTCGTGGATCATGGTCGCCTCACAGAATAAACAAAAGTAAATTGCCGCAATTCGCGCATCAGGCGGCGCGCGCGAGGGCGGCTGGGGCCGGCAGCGCGGTCAGTGGCTGCACGCCGAACCAGTTCAGCCGTGCGGCCAGCGCCGCGACTTCACCGACGATCAGCAGCGCCGGCGACCGCACGCCATGCGCAGCAGCGAGTTGCGGCAGACTCGCCAGATCGCCGAGCACCACGCGTTGCTGCGGACGCGAGCCGTTCTCGACCAGTGCGGCCGGCGTCGCCGTATCGAGTCCGTGCGCGATCAACTGGCTGCTTACGCGTTCCAGTCCAGCCACGCCCATGTAGATGGCCAGCGTCTGCCGGTCGGCGGCGAGCGCGGCCCAATCGAGCGTATCGGCCGATGCCCTGCAGTGCGCGGTGATGAAACGCACAGACTGGGCGTGGTCACGATGCGTCAGCGGGATGCCCGCGTAGGCAGCGCAGGCAAGTGCGGCCGTGATGCCCGGAACCACTTCGAAGGCGATGTCGTGCGCGCGCAGGAAT
The DNA here is from genome assembly GCA_045864815.1 of Rhodanobacteraceae bacterium. Lineage (GTDB taxonomy): Bacteria > Pseudomonadota > Gammaproteobacteria > Xanthomonadales > Rhodanobacteraceae > Tahibacter. Next base: position 79,305 of record BTVG01000017.1, read on the forward strand.
TCCAGCTCTTCGCCACCGCGACCGAACACGAATGGATCGCCCCCCTTCAGACGTACGACGCGCTTGCCGGCGCGCGCGTGGGTCAGCATCAGCGCATGTATGCCGTCCTGCGTGGTGTGGTGGTTGCCCGCTTCCTTGCCGACTTCGACGCGCTCCGCGTCGCGACGCGCGAGGGCCAGCACTTCACTGCTGACGAGTCGGTCGTGAAGGATCACGTCGGCTTCGTTGAGTGCGCGCAGACCCTTCAGTGTCAGCAGTCCCGCATCACCCGGGCCTGCGCCGACGAGCACGACCGAGCCCGTCGGCGACGCGTGCGTGGTGTGTTCGAGTTCGCGGGCGAGCATCGCCTCCGCCGCATCGACCTGGCCGCGGCGCACGAGATCGGCGATGCGGCCCTGAAACAAACGTTCGAGAAAACGACGGCGCTGGCCGAGATCGGCAATACGTCTGCGTATGCGCGCGCGCCAGCGCTCGGCCAGTGACGCCAGCGCTCCCAGCGAAGGATCGAGCAGACGCTCGAGGCGTTCGCGCACCAGCCGCGCGAGCACCGGTGCTGCGCCCGACGTGGAAATCGCGACGATGAGCGGGCTGCGATCGACGACGGCAGGCACCTGGAAACTCGACAGCGCGGCATCGTCGACGACGTTGCACCAGATGCGCTGCCGCGTTGCGGCGGCGGCGACGATCGCGTTCACCGTGGTGTCAGAGGTGGCGGCGATGACCAACCAGTGCCGCTCCAGCCAGTCGTCGGCGAATTTGCCAAAAATCAGCGAGATGCGGCCGTTTTCTGCCCAATTGGCCAATTCTGGCGAAAATGTCGTCGCGCCGACGGTAATGCGGGCACCGGTTTCCAGCAGCGCGGCGACCTTGCGTGTGGCCACGGGGCCGCCGCCAACGACGAGGACGTCGCGGCCTGCAAGCTCGGCAAAGATCGGATAGAGTCGGGCGGCGGGCATGTTTTCGGCAGCGGCAGTCGTCGTTACGTGGACAATCGACACGACAGTCGTCGTATCGCGCGCCACCATGCTGTAGGCCGGCACCGGCCCGTGGAAGTGAGCAATGGAAGTGCCGTTATGCCGTCACGGCATGTGCGGCTGGAAAGACGTATAGACGGCTAAATGATCTGTGGTTATAGTCAGATCACACCGTTCAAACAAACCGGCGCCGAGAGCGGCGCCACGGTAGGCCTACGCCAAGGCTTGACCACACTGGAGACCACCATGAAACCGACTTACTACGCCATTCGATTCTGTATGAACCACGTAAATGCCAATTGGCGCCGTTCGCTTGCGTCCGAACTGTTGCGATCTCCTCAGAGAAGGCCGTCATGACACTCACACAACTCCGCTATCTGATCGCCATCGCCGATTCCGGCCTGAACATCACTCTCGCCGCCGAACGTGTCCACGCGACCCAGCCCGGCATCTCCAAGCAGCTGAAGCAACTGGAAGACGAACTCGGTTTCCAGATCTTCGCGCGCAAAGGCAAGAGTCTCGAACGCATCACTCCCGCCGGTGTACAAGTCATCGATCGCGCCCGCGTGATCCTGGCTGAAGCCGCCAACATTCGCGCCCTGGCCGCCAATCTTCGCAACGAAGCTCAAGGCGAGCTGCGCATCGCAACCACCCATACCCAGGCGCGTTTCGTGCTGCCGCGTACCATCGCGGGCCTGAAGCGTCGCTATCCCCAGGTCAGTGTCCACCTGAAGCCCAGCGGCGACGCCGAAGTGCTTTCGCTGCTGGAACGCGGCGAGGCCGACATCGCGATCGTATCGACGGCCGGCAGCGTGCCCGCTGGCGGCATGGCCGTGCCCCTGTTCCGCTGGGACCGTCATGTACTGGTTCCGCGCAATCATCCTCTGGCGAAGCTCGACAAGGCGCCACGCCTCGATGAGCTCGCGGAATATCCGCTGGTGAGTTACGAGTCGTCGCTCAAGCCCGACTCGTCGCTGCGCCGTGCGTTCCTCGGCGCCGGGCTGCTGCCGCGTATCGCGATCACCGCACGCGACGCGGACCTGATCAAGACCTACGTGCGCGCCGGACTCGGTGTCGGCGTGCTCGCCGAGATGGCATTGCTGCCGGAAGATCTCGCCGATCTCAAGGCACTGCCGGCCCCGGGTCTGTTTCCGCTGTGCACGACCTGGGTCGTGCTGCGCCGCGACCGCGTGCTGCGCGACTATGCGCTCGACCTCGTCGCCGAACTGGCGCCGCAGCTCGACCGCCGCAGTCTGCGCCGCGTGCTCGATGGCGTGACGACGCCCGACTGGCCCGCGCCGCCGCACTGGCGCCAGCTCGTCGCTTCCGCCGAGGCCAAGAGCGCAGCGAATCACGGAGCGTTCGCCGCACAGGCAGCCTGAGCATCGTGTACTGCCGTGGACGACGCCGCGCTTTGCGCGGCGTTGTTTTTTGTGCGCAGCGTGTTCGCGCAATACGCTCTGGCCAGGCCCTGCGACCGCCAGCAGCGGTGCGGGGTGATCGGTCCCGGGCCCGGCTCTGGTGCGAACGGTGAGCGGGATTGCCTGTGTAGCCGGTCGGTTCAGTCGCGCTTCGCAGCAATCCACGCTTCCACATTTTCCCGCAACAGCGCCAGCGGCACGACGCCGTGGTCGATGACCTGGGCGTGGAATTCACGGATGTCGAATCGCGCACCGAGTGCACGTTCGGCCTGTTCGCGCAGGGCGACGATCTCCAGGCCGCCCGAGTCGTAGGAGGTGAGCTGGGCCGGCATCACCGCCATGCGGTCGATGAGGTCCTCGGCGCCGGCGCGGCCGAAGCGGCCGGTCGAGGCGAGGTAGTCGATGGTCTGCTGGCGCGTCCAGCCGAACACGTGCAGCCCCGGATCGGCCACCATGCCACGCGCGGGCCAGATGCGCCGCGAGATCTTCGCGTACTCGGTCCGGTAGATGCCCGCTTCTTCGGCGAGACGCTCGGAGTAGCGGCCCCAGCCCTCGACATACGCGGAATTGAAACCGAGTCGCGTGATGCGGTGCGGCGCGGGCCGCTCATTGGCCAGCGCGATCTGCAGGTGGTGACCCGGCCAGGTCTCGTGCACGAGCGTGATCTCGGCCGAGCCGCGCGTGTCGGTCTTCCAGTTTTCCAGTTGTATGCGGTACTCGCCGGGCTTGGCGATGTCCGTGCTCGGAATGTAGTGCGAGCTCACGCCCGTGCCACGCTGGTAGTCGGGAAACGGTGAAATGATTGCCGGTTGCCGGGGCATGCGCGCGAACAGCGGTGCGCTCAGGTCGCGGGCGCGATCGAGGCCGGCGCGGGACTCCTCGAGCAGCTGCTGTTCCGACGTGAAATGGTTGTTCGCTGCCTTGTCGACGTTCGCGATGATGGCCGCAATGTCGCGCGTGCCGAACAGGCGCTCGCCCAGGCCGGCCACGATGCGCTCGTTGTCGGCGACGGTTCTCTGGCCGAGTTCGTAGACCTCGCGTGGGCTGCGCTTGAGCGTGGTGCTGGCGCGCAGCAGCGCCGCATAGCAGGCCTCGCCATCGGGAAGCGCCGACAGCGCGACGCTGTCGCGTGCCTTCCCGCGGTATTCGTTGTGCAGGAAGTCCCGGTAGCGCGTCAGTCCTGGCACCACGTCGGCCGTCATGACGCGGCGCAGTACGGTCTTGAAGTCCGCATCGTCGGCGCGCAGGGCCGGGGAATAGAACGGCAGGTCTTCGGGCTTCCCCGCGATCATGCCGTCGACCTGCCTGAGCACGCGATCGACGACGCTTTTCGGTGCGCTGTACCCGGCGGCGAGACCGGCGCGCAGGTTGGCGATGTCGTTGTCGATGAAGGTGCCCAGCGTGGACCAGCGCGCGATGGCCTGCGCGCGCTCGGCGGCCGTGGCGACCGGCTGCGCCTGCGCGGCTTCGGCGAGCGCCGCGATCCAGCCGTTCATGTGACTCACGCTCCAGCCTTCGCGGCGACAAATGCGCGATTGCTGGTCGGATTCGAGATTCTCGCGCAGTACCGCATGGGTCACGGCGTGTGGCGTGCCGCGCAGCGGCCGGGCGTCGATGCGCGCGAGCTCGGCCAGCATCGCGTCGATCTGGGCATTCCATGCGGCGATCTCGGCGGCCGAGTTGCGCGGCAGGCGGTCGTGCGCCTTCACCGGTACGCCGCTGAAGTAGGTCACGGTCGGATCGACGTCGAGCACGGCGTCGACGTAGCGATCGGCCAGCGCGTTGGTCGCGGCGATCGGGTCGGCCTGCATGGCCGGGGTTTCCGTGGCTTGTGTCGAGGGGGGCGACGGTGCGGTCGTCTCGTTGCGCGTCGGGTGGGTGCAGGCGACGGCGAGCACCGCGGCGCTCAGCGCGGCGATCGCGGCGCGGATCGGATACGGCTGGCGGGGCTGCGGCATGTGAGATGTCCTTGGGCGATCAGGGGGCACGGACTGCGTCTACGCAATGCCCATGCCAAGCGCCAGAACCGGCCAGATGGGCGCTGCCGCGCGGTTGTGCGGAGTCCGCGACGCCGCGCCGGACTGTCCGCGGACACGCCGCTGTCCGCTCTTGGGGCACGCGCTGTGCACGTGCGGCAGGTCACGGCCACCGGGGCCTGAAGGCCTGACGGACCGGTTTACCGGTTGCAGCGATGGTTTCGCGCGGGCCATCTTGTGCGGCGAGGGCGCAAGGATTAGAAGTCGCGCTCTCTCTCGTGCGTATGCGGGGTCGTCTCGGTGTTGCCAGCTGTCGATTGGAGCAGGCCCTTGCCATGAGTGACATCGCCGCGTTGCTGCAACGTATCGCTGTCGATGTCGCCGCGCTGCCGGACGAGGGCGCCGTCGCGGATTACATACCCGCGCTTGCCCGCGTCGCGCCGTGCCAGTTCGGCATTGCCGTGATGACGGTGGACGGTTGCGTGTATCGCGCGGGCGATGCGGACCGGGCGTTCTCGATACAGAGCATTTCCAAGCTGTTCGCTCTTGCGCTCGCGCTGCAGCGCGAAGGTGCCGTGCTTTGGCAGCGTGTCGGTCGCGAGCCGTCCGGCACGCCCTTCAATTCACTCGTGCAGCTGGAGCGCGAACGCGGCATACCGCGCAATCCGTTTGTAAACGCCGGCGCGCTCGTGATCACCGACGTGCTTTGCCGTCGGTACCTTCAGCCGGAACGCGCAGTGCTCGAGTTCTTGCACCGGCTGCTGGGGCGCAGCAGCGTCGCGATTGATGGCGAAGTCGCCCGTTCCGAACGCCAGCACAGTGATCGCAATGCCGCGATAGCGCACTTCATGCGCAGCTTCGGCAATCTCACGAGCGAGGTGTCGTCGCTGCTGGATGCCTATTGCGCGCAGTGCGCGATCGCGATGTCCTGCGCCGAACTCGCCGAGGCCGCGCTGTTCCTCGCTGCCGATGGCGAGCAGCCCGGGCGCGGCCGCGTGCTCGATGCAGCGGATGCGCGCCGGCTCAACGCGCTGATGCTGACCTGTGGCGCCTACGATGCGGCCGGCGATTTCGCGTTTCGCATGGGATTGCCGACCAAGACCGGCGTCGGAGGCGGCATTCTGGCCATCGTGCCCGGACGCATGAGCCTCTGCGCGTGGTCGCCGCGTCTGGACGCCACCGGCAATTCCATTGCCGCGGCCGCCGCGGTGGAGCGGTTCGCCGCGGAAACCGGCGTGTCGATATTCCGCTAGGCGTGGACGGCGGCCGCGTCAGGCCGGATCGTGGTCGGCCGGCGCGCGCATGACCCAGTCGGCCTTGCGGTCATTGCCGACCAGGAACACCGCCGTGCCGGCGATCGAGAAGCCCTGCTTTTCATAGAACCGTATCGCCTGGGGCGCTTCCTGCCAGACCAGCAACCACAGCCAGCGACGTGCACGCTCGCGGGCGATGGCGCGCACCGCGCGCATGAGCTGCGCGGCGGCGCCGCGGCCGTGGTACGCCGGCGCAAGATAGAAGCGGCCGAGCTCGGCCGGCTCGGGTTCGGTGATGCACGTCGGCGGCGGCGTGGCAAAGCGCACCTGGGCGTAGCCCACCGGCTCGCCACCGGTTTCCGCGATCAGTGTGGCGATCTGCGGATCGGCGATCTCGGCCGCCTGTTTCGCTGCCGCGAAGTTCGCCGCCACGAAGGCCGCCGTGTCGTCGGCGCTGCTCGCGTGGGAATACGCGGCGAGAAACCAGTCGCGCATGTTCTGCGCGAGCCGTTCTGCGTCGGCGGCCGTGGCGCGGCGGATGTGCAGGCCCGTGGTTTCGCTCATGCGTGATCCGGAAACGTGGGGAAGGCGGTACGCCGTTCAGTGCCCGCTGGCCGGCGCCGCGGCTTTCTCGAGTACGTGCCCGACCATCGCGGCGGCCAGCGTCTCCTCGCCGAGAAACACATCCACGGCGCTGTCCTGCTGCAGCAGGGCCGCTTCCTCCTCGCTGTGCGAACGCAGGATCACCTGGATCGCGGGGTTCAGTGCTCGCGCGGTCTCGATCATGCGGCGCACATGGAAGGTGTCGGGCACGGCGATCACGAGCAGACGCGCACGTGCGACGTGGGCCTGGATCAGCACCGCCGGTTCCGACGCGTCACCGGCGACGGCGTGCAGGCCCTGCGCGCGCAACTGTTCGACGCGCTCGCGGTTCTCGTCGGCGACGACGAGACGCAGACCGCGGGCGCGCAAGGCCGCGGCGATGCGTCTTCCGACGCGGCCATAGCCGACGAGCAGTACGTGGCCGGTCAGATAGTCCGAACTGACGCTGGTCGGCAACTCGGCCAGGGGATCGGCCGGGCGCTCGAGCTTGCGCGCGAAACGCGAGCGTCTGCGGATCCAGGCCTGCGCGGGTTCTATCGCCTGGAACACGAGCGGATTGAGCGCGATCGAAATGATCGCGCCGGCGAGAATGAGATTCTGGCCCTGCTGTGGCAGCAGGTTCAGCGAGACGCCGAGTGCGGCAATGATGAAAGAGAATTCGCCGATCTGGGCCAGGCCGGCGGAGACCGTCAGCGCCGTGTTCAGCGGATAACGCAGCAGCAGCACGAGTGCCGTCGCGGCCACGGTCTTGCCGATCACGATGATGGCGACGACCGCGGCTACCATCAGCGGCTGCTCGATGAGTATGCGTGGATCGAACAGCATGCCGACCGAGACGAAAAACAGCACGGCGAACGCGTCGCGCAGGGGCAGCGATTCTTCCGCCGCGCGGTAGCTCAGTTCCGATTCGCGCAGCACCATGCCGGCCAGGAACGCGCCGAGCGCGAAGGACACGTCGAACAACGTGCCGGCGAGGAAGGCGATGCCGACCGCGGCGGCGATGACGCAGAGCGTGAACAGCTCGCGCGAACCGGTACGCGCGACCTGCCAGAGCAGCCACGGGAACAGCTTGCGTCCGCCCACCAGCATCAGCGCGACGAAGGCGGCGACCTTGCCCAGGGTCAGCAGCAGCGCGAGCCATAGCGGCCGCGCGGTCTGCGCGGCGTCGTGGCCGCTGTCGTCGAGGCCGGCGAGCGCCGGCAGCAGCACCAGGGCGAGCACCATGACGAGGTCTTCCACGACCAGCCAGCCGACTGCGATGCGGCCGTTGACCGACTCGAGCAGGCCGCGACCTTCGAGCGCCCGCAGCAGCACCACCGTGCTCGCGACCGACAGGGCGAGGCCGAACACGAGGCCGGCTGCGAGCGGCCAGCCCCAGAACCACGCGAGTCCCGTGCCGAGCGCGGTCGCGACCGCGATCTGCACCAGCGCGCCGGGCAGGGCAATGCGTTTGACCGAGAGCAGGTCGTCGAGGGAAAAGTGCAGTCCTACACCGAACATCAGCAGCATCACACCGATCTCGGCGAGCTGCTGGGCAAGACCCACATCGGCGACGAAGCCGGGCGTGGCGGGTCCGATCACGATCCCGGCCACGAGGTAGCCGACGAGTGCGGGGAGTTTCAGCAGTCGTACGGCGATGAAGCCCATCACCAGCGCCAGGCCGAGAGCGGCGGAAATGGTCGCGATCAGTTCTACGCTATGGGGCATCCGTCACCATGAGTCGTGTTGCGGTGGTTGGGGGCGGCCGGCAGGCCTGGCGAACCGGGGCAGCGTGGCGATCGGCTCGGCGTTCGCATAGCTCGGCGACACGCGATGGCGCGTACGCGCCGCTGCCGCGCGGAGAGGGGGCTCCTTCGTGCGAGCCCCTGGCGCAGCCCCTCGACGTTATCACGAAGTCGGTCCGAGACGCTTCCGGAAACCGGCATCCGGTCGCGAGCGTGCGGCTGGCATCGGAGACCGGCCTGCTTCGTGTGGCAGCCCGCGCGTTGACGGGACGCGGCCGGACGCTTGCAGTGCAAGCGTCCGGCCG
>BTVG01000018.1:0-84994 GCA_045864815.1 Rhodanobacteraceae bacterium
GAACGATCCGCCGGTGTTCACGGTGGGTCCGACCCAGACCGTGCTCGAGGACGCGACCGCGCAGACCGTGGCCGCCTTCCTGACCGGTATCGCCGACGGTGACGACGGCTCGCAGACCATCACGTTCAACGTGACCGGCAACACCAATGCGGCCCTGTTCAGTGCCGGTCCGGCCATCGCGAGCGACGGCACGCTGACTTACACGCCGGCGGCCAATGCCAACGGTACCGCGACCATCACCATCGTCGGCCAGGACAACGGCGGCACGGCCAACGGCGGCAACGATACGTCCGCGCCGCAGTCCTTCGTCATCAACGTCACCGCCGTCAACGATGTGCCGACGTATGTGCCGGGTGCCAACGTCAGCGTAAATGAAGATTCGGGCGCCTACAGCGCCGCCTGGGCCAGCGCGATCTCCGCAGGCCCCACCGACGAAGCGGGCCAGACGCTGGCCTTCAGTGCGACCGTCACGAGTGGCGCAGCGCTGTTCGCCACGGCTCCCGCCATTTCGCCGGCAGGCGTGCTGAGCTTCACCCCGGCCGCGGACGCCAGTGGCAGCGCGACCGTCAACGTCACCCTGCAGGACAATGGCGGTACCGCCAACGGCGGCGTCGATACGACGGCGGTCCACGTACTGACGATCACCATTACCGCGCTCGACGACGCACCGGTCGCGGTCAGCGATGCGGCCACGGTTGCCGAGGACGCCGGCGCCACGGCCGTGAACGTGCTTGCGAACGACACCGACATCGACGGTGGCCCGATCTCGGTCACGTCGGTCACACAGCCGGCCAACGGCATCGTCGTGATCACTGGCGGTGGCTCGGGACTGACCTATCAGTCCAATCCGGACTACTGCAATACCCCGCCAGGCACAACGCTCGATACGTTCACCTACACACTCACGCCGGGTGGCAGCACCGCGACGGTGACGATGAGCGTCACCTGCGTGGACGACAACCCGGTTGCGGTCAACGACGCCGCGACCATCACCGAGGATGATCCGGCGACGGCCATTCCGGTACTGGCCAACGACACCGATGTCGACGGCGGCGCGATCTCGATCACGTCGGTCACCCAGCCGGCCAATGGCGTGGTCGCCATCACCGGCGGCGGCACCGGTCTCACGTATCTGCCCAACCCGAACTACTGCAACACCCCGCCGGGCACGACTCTCGATACATTCACGTACACGCTGACGCCGGGCGGCAGCACGGCCACAGTCAGCGTCGCGGTGACGTGCGTGGTCGACGATCCGGTCGCGGTCAATGACGCCGCGACCGTGGTGGAGGACTCCGGCGCGAACGCGATCAACGTGCTCGGAAACGACTCCAATCCGGACGGCTCGCCGATCAACGTGGGTTCGGTCACGCAGCCGGCCAACGGCGTCGTGGTGATCACCGGCGGCGGCACGGGCCTGACCTATCAGCCGAATCCGAACTACTGCAATACCCCGCCGGGCACGACGCTCGACACGTTCACCTATACGATCTCGCCGGGCGGCAGCATCGGCACGGTGACGGTGACGGTGACCTGCGTCGACGACCCGCCGGTCGCCGTGGCCGACAGCGCAACCGTGAGCGAGGACGCGCCCGCAACCGCAGTGACCGTGCTCGCGAATGACACGGACGTCGACGGCGGTCCGATCTCGATCGGCTCGGTCACGCAGCCGGCCAATGGCGTCGTCGTCATCACCGGCGGCGGCACGGGCCTGACCTATCAGCCGAACCTGAACTACTGCAACGCGCCTCCGGGAACCACCCCGGACACATTCACCTACACGCTCGCGCCGGGCGGCAGCAGCGCGACGGTCAGCATGACGGTTACCTGCATCAACGATGCGCCCGTTCCGCCGACCGTGCCGAACATTCCAGTGCACACGCACATCGCGATCGGTGTGGTCGATACCGCCACGGGCGACCTGCTGATTCCGGGCGCGATCGTCGATCCGGACAGCAGCAATTTCGTCATCACCGGCGCCCCGGCAACGACGGCAAACGGCGGCGAACTCAGCGTGAATGCGACGACGGGTGCGTTCACCTATAACCCGCCGCCCGATTTCACCGGCAACGACACGTTCCAGTTCACCGTCTGCGACGACGGCGCGCCGGTGGCCTGCAGCGGACCGGTGACGGTGACGCTGGTCGTCAGCGGTCCGAAGATCTGGTTCGTCGACGATGACGCCGTCGTCGTCGGCACGCCGGACGGCACCCTGCAGCAGCCGTTGTCCACCCTGACGGCTGCAGCGACGGCCGCCGCCACGGGCGAACGCATCTTCGTGTTCGGCGGCAGCTACACGACCGGCATCACGCTGCCTGCGGGCGTCGAGCTCGTCGGTCACGGCATCGACGCTGCCAGCACGAACGATTTCGACGCAGAGCTCGCGATCACGCCGCCGGGCCACAGCATCACGCGCCCGCTCGTCGACCAGACACCGCCGGTGCTGACCAATGCCGGCGGCGCGGGCATCACGGTGACGAGCAACAACACCATCCGTGGCGTCCACATCAGCAATTCGAGCACCGCGGCGATCCGGGGCACCGGCTTTGGCACGCTGACCGTCTATGACGACGTGCGCGTGAACACCAACGGCGTTGCGCTCGATCTGACCAACGGCACGTTCTCGGTCGGGTCCGTGTTCAACGGCTTCACGTCGACCGGCGGCGTCAACAACGTCGACCTGGACAACGTCGGCGGCAGTGTCGATCTGGGTACCGGTGCTCTGACGGGCGCCTCGGGTACGGCGTTCTCGGTGGTCAATGGCAGCACGGTACAGATTGCCTATGCCGGCAGCGTCACCAAGACCTCCACCGGCGCGCTGATCGACATCGACACCAAGCCCTCGGGCAACGTCACGCTGACCGGCGCGCTGTCCGCGAGCAACGGGACCGGCATCCGACTGAACAACGTGGACGCCACCTTCAATGCCAGCGGTGTGGTCACGCTCAATGGCGGTGACGCGGCCATCGATGTCATCGGCGGTAGCGCAGGCACGATCAACTTCAGCAACGCCGCCTCGGCCATCACGAATCCGACCAACGAAGCCGTGGTCGTCAACGGCAGCTCGCCCACGTTCACGTTTGCGGGCGGCATCACCAAGACGAACAACGCGGTGAACGGCATTCGCGTCGATGGCAACTCGAGCGGCTCGGTGAGCTTCCCGAACTCGACGTTGACCTTGACCACGCAGACCGCGAACGCCGTCCAGCTGGCCAACAACGGTACGCTGACGACGTCGTTCACCGGCGGCGGCCTGACGCTCAACACCACGACCGGCGTCGCGTTCAATGCGACCGGTACCGGCAATGTCTCGGTGACGGGTGCCGCCAACACGGCCACGGCGACGGCGGGCATGGTGCTGCAGATCGACGGCCATGCCATCACGGCGTCGGGCGTCACGTTCCGCAGTCTGAGCTCGACCGGCGGCAGCAACGGCATCCGCCTCAACAACACGGGTGCCAACGGCGGCCTGACCGTGGCCGGCACGGGCACGGCCGGCAGTGGTGGCACGATCCAGAACGCCACCACCACCGGCATCTCGCTCGCGACCACCCGCAGCGTGTCGCTCAACCGCATGAACATCACGGGCAGCGGCGACGACGGCATCAACGGCGCCACCGTCACCAACTTCACCTGCGATTTCTGCGTGCTGACCAACAACGGCAACAGCACGGCCGACGAAGGCATGCAGTTCACCGAACTCGCGGGCACGGCGAACATCACAAACTCGTCGTTCACCAATTCGGCGCACAACAGCGTCTACGTGCAGAACACCGGCGGTACGCTGGCGGCACTGACGATCAGCGACAACAACTTCGTCAACAACAACGGGACGAACGGCAACCACCACGTGCTGATCGAAGGCGTCACGGGCTCGCCGGTGTTCAGCGACATCGACGTGACCAACAACACCGTCGCCAACGCGCGTTCCATCGGCGTGCAGATCGCCGGCAACAACACGACCTCGATGCCGAGCGTCACGGTGACCGGCAATACCTTCACCAACAACATCCTTGCGATCGATGCTTCCCTGATCCAGGGGTCCAACCTGACCTTCAACATCAACAACAACATCATCAACTCGACGGTCGCCAACGGCAGTCACGCGATCAACTCGAACCACGGCATCCCGAGTACGGGCACGGTGCGCGGTCGCATCGACAACGTGCAGATCGGCACGGCCGGTTCGGTGGGGTCGGGTTCGGTGATCGGCAACGGCGTGCGTGTCGTCGGCAACGACAACGGTACGAAGCAGTACATCGTCACGAACACGACGGTGCGCGAGACGCGCAACGGCCGCGGCATCGAAGTGGTCAACCGCAACGGCACGGGTCGCATGGATGCGACAGTGACGAACAACAACGTCAATACCGACGCGTTGCCGGCAAATCTGCCGCTGTCGGGGATCCTCGTGCAGTCCAACTGCGCGGCTACCTGCAACGCGTTGCGTGCCGACGTGGCCAACAACAGCGTGACGGTGCCAGCCGGCGGATGTGCGTTCGATCTGACCGGTGTCTGCCTCGCGGTCATCGAGACGGGTGCATCGACGTGCGAGCTGCTCGATCGTGCACCCACCGGTGCAGCCTCGGCCAACGGAGAACTCATTGCCAACAACCCAGGCAGCACGAGCACCAGCGCGAGCGCAAGCTGTGCGCTGACGCTCACGCCACCCATCTTGCCGCCCTGATCGACGGCCGGGGCGGAATTGCGTTCAGGGGGAAACGGGGCTCCCCACACAGCCCCGGAGGAGAAACGCGATGGCAGAGCCGTTCCTTTCCGAAATACGCATCATGAGTTTCGTGTTCGCACCGAGGGGGTGGGCGCTATGCAACGGCCAACTCTTGCCGATCAACCAGAACCAGGCATTGTTCTCGTTGCTGGGTACCACCTTCGGCGGCGACGGGCGTGTCAACTTCGCATTACCCGACTTGCGCGGACGCGTGCCGATACACGTGGGCAGCGGTCACACGCTCGGCGAGCGCGGCGGCGAGCAGGCGCACACCCTGTCGATTGCTGAAATGCCGACGCACACGCATGTGCAGAGCGCCACCAGCAAGGCCGGCGACGCCAATCCCATCGTGCCGCTCAGCAATCTGTTTGCGACCCCGGCGCTGCCGGCCTACGGACCGGCGACCAACCTGACCGCGATGGCCGGGTCTACCCTTGCCAATGTCGGTGGGTCTCAGGCGCACCTGAACATGCAGCCGTTCCTGACACTGAGCTTCTGCATCGCCCTGCAGGGCATCTTCCCGTCGCAAACCTGAGGATCCGCACATGGCACAACCTTATGTCGGCGAAATCCGCATGTTCGCGGGAAATTTCGCGCCGGCCGGCTGGATGTTCTGCGAAGGCCAGCTGTTGCCCATCTCCGAGTACGAAACACTGTTCAACCTGATCGGCACGACCTACGGCGGAGACGGCCAGAGCACGTTCGCGCTGCCCGACCTGCGTGGGCGCCTGCCGCTGCACCAGGGCAACGGATTCGTCCTTGCCGAAACTGGCGGTGCGGAAGAAATCACGCTGACGCCGTCCCAGATTCCGTCGCACTCCCATCCCTTCCTGGCCAGCGGGTCGCTGGCGACGGACACGAGCCCGAACAACACCGTACTCGCGCAGACGTCCACGTTCGACTTCTACCAGTCCACGCCGGGCAACATCCTGATGGCGCCGCAGAGCGTCTCGGCGGTCGGCGGCAGTCAGCCGCACACGAATTTCCAGCCGTATCTCTGCGTCGATTTCATCATTTCGCTGTTTGGCATCTTCCCGTCGCCGACCTGAGGAGAACTGACATGGCCGATCCTTTCGTCGCCGAAATCCGTATTTTTCCGTTCAATTTCGCCCCGCGCGGCTGGGCCTGGTGTGACGGTCAGCTGTTGCCGCTGTCACAGAACACCGCGCTGTTCTCCCTGCTGGGTACCACGTACGGTGGCAACGGCAAGTCGAACTTTGCACTGCCGGACCTGCAGGGGCGCGCGCCGATGCACCCGGGCCAGGGTCCGGGGCTCTCCCTGCACGACCTTGGCGAGACAGGGGGCAGTGAAACGGTTAGTCTGCTCGAGTCGGAGATCCCGTCGCATTCGCATGCGTTCAATGCGAGTGGCGCTCCGGCTGATGCGCAGGCACCGGCGGGTTACTCGCCGGCGCGCGTCACTGGCGCCGTACCGTATGGAACACCGGCGGGCGCGCCGCTGGTGATGATGTCGCCCAACGCCATTGCACCGGCGGGAGGCGATCAACCGCACAACAACATGCAGCCTTACCTGACTTTCTACTTCTGTATCGCGTTGCAAGGGGTCTACCCGCCGCGAACCTAAGCAAACGCACTGGGAGTGCATATGCGACGTCGCGAGTTTCTTCAGAACAGCCTGCGGGGGGCAGGCACGATGGCTGCGCTGTCGTTACCGCTCCCGCTCCTCGCCGCGATACCGGCAACGGTATCCGGCATCACCCTGGCGCGTTGTGTCGGCGAAGGCCGCGCGGCGCGATGGACCGAGCTGACGGCCTGTGCGGCCGTCTGCTCCGGCGCCGAGCGCGTGCGCATCGATATCGATGCACTCGCGTTTCCGGACGGCTTCGATGCGGTCGCGATCGATGCGATGTTCGCCACCGAGGATGGCCTGCGGCCGTTCCGGATGGCGAGCTATCGCCGCGATGCGGTTTCTGCCGCGAGCAAGCCGTTCGGGTTCGAAGTCGGGCATGCCGGACTTGCCGGCCTGCGCATCGAACGCCAGTTGCGCGACCGTGAGGTCGGTGTCGCCGTGTCGGGTCTGCTCGGTGGCATCCACACCGAAATCGCCCCCGGCCGCTACGTGCTGGTGGTCGGGTCCGGTGATGCGGCCGTTTCGCTCGCGGACGTGGCGGTGCCGGCAGAGGCGTCCGATGCCGTCATGCTTCGCGACGGCCGCATGCCTACGTTTGGGTATCTGACCTTCACCGTAAGGCCCGCCACGGTGTGACATGACGGTTGACGACTACCGGGCGCCGCTGGCGGCAGCGCTGGCGGCGCAGGCGGCCGATCTGCGACTGCGCGACGAAACCGACGCTGACGCCGGTTTCGTCGTCGCGCTGTACACGGACACACGCTGGGAAGAACTGAAGCAGGCGCAGTGGCCTGAGGCGGCCGTACGCGATTTCCTCGCCCAGCAGAGCCGATTGCAGTCGGATCACTACCGGTTGCACTACCCGGGTGCCGAGTTGCTGCTGATCGAACGTGTGGCCGGCACGACGGCGACACCGATAGGCCGGCTCTATCTGCGTGCCGGTAGCGACGAGGTCAGGCTCATGGACATTGCGTTGCTTGCGAGCGAGTGCGGTCGTGGCATCGGCACGGCCTTGATCGTCGCGTTGCAGCAGGAGGCCGGGCGACGACGGCAGCGGCTGACCCTGCATGTCGAGCCGAACAACCCGGCCCAACGGCTGTACCGGCGGCTCGGCTTCGGGCTGATCGAAAACCGTGGCATCTATGATTTTCTGGGATGGCCGGCGCCGGCAGCGCTCAGTTGAGCACGGCCTCGAAGCGCGTGCGTCCGTTGTGTACGTCGATCGGAACGAGAAACAGCGGCAGGACGCCGAGCTCCGGGTGTTGCAAATGGTAGATGCCCTGGTTGCCGCGTGTCTGCGGCGGGGCGAGCAGGATCACTGAAAACGGTGTGCCGCGCGGCGAGGGCGACACCAGGCGTTCGACTGCGCTGACTTCGAAGGCGAAGTCCGAATCCATGATCGGCAGGCTCCGGCCGACCAGCGGCTCGAAGTGTTCAGGGGTGAGGTCGGCGAGATCGAACATGGCGGTCCTGGGGGTGTCGGCTGGCCGCTATGGTAGCGATCTGCGTGAACTTATGTATCGGCCGGGGGCCGCGGGCGCCCGGCCGCCGAGTATGCGGTGAAACTGGCACGAAGCGCGCTGGACGCGGCGCTTCGTGCCCGTCGGCGACAGAGAATCAGGGGGCTTCATGAACAGTGTTTCGCGGCAACGAGTCCGCCGCTGGCGGACCGTATTCGGCGTGATGTTGCTGTGCTTCGGCAGCGCGGCGGGGGCGGACAACGGTGTTGCCGAAGCATCCAACGGCGCGCCCGTCGGGCCATTGCTGCTGGCGCCCCAGGGCGACGAGCTGTTCGCACTGCTGCGCTACGGTGGGGCCTCGGATTCGCCGCTGGACCGGATCTTCGGCAATCGCCATGAGCCCACCGTGGCCGTCGGCGGCTACGTCGACGTCGTGCTCAGTCGCGACGGCATCGCCCATCCGTATGCGCCCTACGTGCTTTTCGATGCACCGGCCTGCGAGGGCCGCGCGTTCATCTCCAGCGCTGCTGCGCGTCCCGCACGCGACCTGCGTGCAGCGATCGTCGGCTCAGACTCGACACTGTTCGTCGCGAGCAGCGACCGGGCTGCCACTGTGCAGATCGAAAGCCAGTTCGGCATCGCCGGATGCCGCCCCTACCGTCACCGCGTGAATGCCTATCCGGTGCAGGCTGCCGGAACCCTGCTCGAGCTGCTGCCGCCACCCTATCGCGTGCAGACCGTTCGCTGACGACGACGGCGCGGACCCGCGAAGGTCCGCGCCGTCGTCCTGACGGTCGCGGAAAAACTCAGCGGAATGCAGCCACCGTGGCTGCGCGCTGGTTCAGTACGCGCGCGTTGTTGTGCGTCGATGTCGTGCCCATGGCGACGCCGTTGTACGTCTTGTTCGGATTCGACCAATAGTTGATGCGCGTGCAGCTCGCGCCCGAACAGGCATAGGCCATGATCGTGCGCCAGCCGTTCGTCGGCCGCTGGTAACCGTGTCCGTACGAATAGGGCGAGCCGCTCGCGTTGGCCGGATCGTGATTCGCGCCGAAGTTGTGACCGATTTCGTGGGCGAACGAGTAGTAGCCCGTCGCGCAGGTTCGCGCCACGACACTGAAGGCGGTCGACGCGCTGGAATTGAGATAGCCGATGCCGCAGGCGGCGCTGCCGTTGACGATCAGCACTGCCACGTCGGCGGCGACGCTGTTGCGCTGCGTGTGGATCGAATCCATGTAGCCGTCGCTGGTACCGCGGTAGCGCGACAGCTCGGTACTGAAGTTGCCGGTCTCGCTGTAGCTCACGAGCCCGGTGCCGGCGAGCTGCAGGGTGATCGCGACGTTGCTGTTCGCGTAACCCTGGTTCGTCTCCGAAACGGCGAGGTTGATCAGGCTCGACATGCTCGGCGTCGCGTTGTTGGCCGCGGAGGTGTAGTTCACGAGTGCGCGCACGACGGTGTTCGCGGTGACGGCTTTCGACGGTGCGATGGATTTGACGGCCTCCGCGAACAGGCGGCGGTACGCCGCTTCGTCGTGATCGGCTGGCATCTTCGACTCGTCGACCTCGACGACCGCGTGGCGGCCGTCGAAGAGCGGCCGCACCGCGTAGAGCTGGCCATGCACACGGATATTGCCGGTCACGAAGTTTCCGTCGCGAACCAGTGTCACGGTGTTCGCCGGATCGAAGGCGACCTCGTCGGGCGAAAGCCGCGCGCCGTCGGCGCGCCGTGGCGTGAGCGTGCCTTCCCAGACCAGCGTGCCGTCTTCGTTGCGGTAGGCAGTGTTGCGGTATGCCGTCACCTGCACGGGCCCGCCTATGTCGAGGTCCAGCGCGATGCGGGCGGTATCGGTATCGACGGCCGACGCGTTCGCCAACACGACCGTTGCCGTGCTCGTCGATGGATCGTTGGCGATCTCGACGAAAGCCGCATCGGTGACCAGCGGCGTCAGCGGAGCCGCCTGGAACAGGGCCACATCGGCGGCGAAGCCCGGAGCGGCGAGTGCGGCGACAGCGAGCGCACAGGCGTGCGCGATGATTCGGATCTGCATGGAGTATCTCCGCTAGTGCAAGGTGTGCAGTCTCGCTAGCGGCAGGGCCCTGGTCGTCGCCCATGGCGGCGAACCTGCCAGACAGTGCTCATTCGGCGGCGCTGCAGCGAGACCCATGCCCGCGCCGGATGACGACTCTCGTCTCGAGACCGGCATAGGTCAAGCGCAGGGACGAGGCAGTCGACGGATTTGTGACGGCCGTCGCCCGATGGGAAGAAAAATGAACGCGTACAGTTCTGGAAATGCAGGGCGTCCGCTGCCCATCCTCGAACACGCCCGTCCGGCGCGCGTCGTGCGGACAGCGCGGTGGCATGGGCGGCGCGAGCCGCCCATGCGCTACAGCAGTCTCAGCGGAAGCCCGCGACCGTCGCGCGCGTGTTGTTCAGCACGCGGGCGTTGTCATTGCGGCTGGTCGTGCCCATGGCACGGCCGCCATAGGTCTTGTTCGGGTTCGACCAGTAGTTGATGCGTGTGCAGGTCGTGCTCGAGCAGGCATAGGCCATGATCGTGCGCCAGCCGCCCGCGGTCGACTGATAGCCGTGGCCATAGGCATACGGCGTGTTCGTCGGGTCGTTCGCGGGATCGTGGCGAGCCGACTGCAAATGACCGATCTCGTGCGCGAACGAGTAATAGCCGGTCGCGCAGTCCCAATGCGCCGCGGCGAATGCGGTCGACGCCGACGCGCCGATCGCTGACGCAAGGCCACAGGACGACGAGTTGTTGATGAGCAGCACTGCGACGTCGGCCGTGTTCGTGTTGCGCTGGCTATGGATGGTGTCCATGTAGCCGTCGGACGTGCCGCGATAGCGGCTCAGGTCGGTGCTGAAGCTGCCGCTCTGCGTGTAGCTGACCTGCGACTTGGCGGCGAGCTGCAGCGTGATCTGCACGCCGCTGTTGGTATAGCCCTGGTTCGACTCGGCAACCGCGAGGTTGATGAGGCCGTTGATGTCGCCCGATGCGCTCGCCGCACTGGCGGTGTAATTCACGAGCACGCGGATGACGGTGTTGGCGGTGACTGCCTTCGCGTCGGCCGACGGCAGCGGTGCTGCCTGCTCGAGCAGCTTGCGGTAGTCGGCCGGCGGGTGATCGAGCGGCATCGCGTTCTCGTCGACCTCGACGATGGCATGACGCGCGTCGTGCAGCGGGCGGACCTTGAACAGCTGGCCCAGCACGCGCACGTTGCCGGTCACCTTGTCGCCGTTGCGCACGAGGATGACCGAGTTCAGTGCGTCCTCGGCGATCTCGCGGTCGGTCATGTCGCGTGCGAGTGCAGTTTCGGCGATCGAGCCCTTCCAGACGAGGCTGCCGTCCTCGACGTGGTAAGCGTCGCTACGCAGGGCGGTCAGCCTGACCGGACCACCCATGTCGAGATCGAGCGTCAGGCTCTGCGTATCGGCCTGCAGCGCCGCGGCGTTGGCCATGACGACGTCGATCTTCGCCGATGCCGGATCGGCGGCCAGCGCATCGAATGCACTGTCACCCTGCGCCGCCCGATAGACCGCCGGTACGGGCGCGAACAACGACGGCGATCCTTGCGCTGCCGACAAACCCGACGTCAGCAGACCAGCGACCGCCACACTCCAGAGAAAACACCGTTTCATTCGCATCTCCCCACGATGAGCGCGCGAAAGCGAATCCGGCGCGATAGGAGTCGCGCGCCAACCGGGTCACGAAATAGCCGGATTCCCCCAACCCCCTCGGACGCCGCGCGTCGACGGCCGCGGCGAAAAGGTCGTGGCGCATCCCCATGCGCCACTGCATTCGGAATTGAGGCTACTCGCGAAAGCTCGCCGGATCGGCTCAGCGCTTCATCAGGACAGGCGTTCGACGATCGCGGTCGTCGCGCGGGCGCGGTTGAGTGTGTAGAAATGCAGTGCCGGAGCGCCGCCTTCGATCAGGCGGCGGCACAGCGCTGCGACGACGTCAGTGCCGAATTCCCGTATCGCCTCGTGGTCGTCGCCGAAGGACTGCAGGCGGCGGGCGATCCAGCGCGGAATCTCGGCGCCGCACAGTTCCGAGAAACGGCGCAGCTGGGAGTAGTTCGTGATCGGCATGATGCCCGGCACGATGGGCGTGTCGATGCCGAGCCGGCGTACGTCGTCGACGAAGCGGAAATAGGCGTCGGCATTGTAGAAGTACTGCGTGATCACGCCATTGGCGCCAGCGTCGACCTTGCGCTTGAAGTGAATCAGGTCGGCCTGGGCATCGTCGGCCTGCGGGTGGGTCTCGGGGTAACCCGCGACTTCGATGTGGAAATAGTCGCCGGTTTGTTCGCGGATGAAGGCGACGAGGTCGCTGGCATAGCGGAAATCGCCATAGCTGGCCATGCCCGAAGGCAGGTCGCCCCGCAGTGCAACGATCCGGCGGCAGCCCTTCTCGCGATACAGGTCCAGCAGTCCGCGGATTTCCTTGCGCGTGCCGCCCATGCAGGACAGATGCGGCGCCGCATCCAGGCCGTGATCTTCGCGCAGATGACAGACCGTGTCCGGCGTATAGCTCAGCGTCGATCCGCCGGCACCGAACGTCACCGAAACGTATTCCGGGACGAGCGCCTTAAGCGTGGGCAGCGCCTTCTCGAGCGTTTCGCGCTGTTCGTCGGTTTTCGGCGGAAAGAATTCCAGCGAAACCGGGACGGGCAGGCGGTGCGGAGCGGTCGCGGGCATTGCAGATTCCTCGGCGGTCGTCGGAAGGCACATACGCTGCGCCATCAGGCGCAGACGCGAAATATATCTCGACTTCCGGATATAGAGATAGATGCAGATGGCGGATCAGCCTCGGACAGCGACCAGAAAGCATTTCGGGTGTCCGCCGTACCGCAATCGCTCACTGTGAACTCCGGTTTCAGCGCATCCCGGCGCCACATCGCGGCGATAGCGCTGGGGCACCATGCGCCCATGCCCGCGACGCTTTCCGACGGTAACTCCGACGAGGCGCGGTTCCGCTGCCGGCGCGAGCTTGCTGATATTGCGGCACGCGGGACACTCGGCGGCGTGTTCTATCTGCTGGGCTGGCTCGCCGCCGTGTTCTGCGGCGAACTGCAGCGCGATTGGCCGTGGCTCGCCGGTGCTCTGGGCAGTCTGGTTTTCGTCGGGTTGATGTCCGCGCGCGTAGCGCGTGCTCGCCGTCGTGCGAGCGAACCCCCAGCCGTTGCACGCCTGCTCGGTGTCTGGTGGAGCGTACTGCTCGTGACGGCGGTGCTCTGGGTGCGATCGCTGCCTGGGTACTCGCCAGTCCGCGGCTGGAGGCGGTCCGGCTGCCGGTACTGATCTGTACCGGCGACTATGCGACCGCATTCGTGCACAACTACCCGATGCGGTGGCGCCTGGCACTGTCGGTGTCGTGGTGCTGTTCGTCCCGGCCGGCTCGCTGACCTGGACCATCGCCGACTTCGGCGGTGTCGCGTTCTCGCTGGGTGTGTTTTTCGTCTATTTGTTGTCGTCGCTGCGCCTGAGCCGTGAACAGTACGAGAGCCAGCTGCAGCTGGCCCTGCTGCATCAACGCGACCTGTATGAGAAGCAAAGTCGTACGGACGCGCTCGCCGGTGTGGACAATCGTCGCGGGTTCAGCTTCAGCTTCGAGCGCGCTGGCCGCCGGTGAACCGCTGTCGCTGCTGCGCATCGACATAGAACACGTCAAGTGCGTCAACGACCGTCATGGCCACGCCGCAGGCGATGCCGTGCTGATCGCGTTCGCCCACCAGCTGCGTGAACATTTCACACAGCCCGGCGCACGGGTCGCGCGCGTCGGCGGCGAGGAATTCGCGGTACTGCTCCGCGGCGTCGACGAAGATGCGGCGTCTGCGTCGCCGGAGGCGTTGTGCCGGCGCCTCGCGACGGCGCGCTTGCGCCCGATTCGAAGCGCGGCGCAGTGACCGTCAGCATCGGCATCGGCGGACTGCGCGACGCCGCGCGCCAGCGGGTCGATGATTTCCTCACCGCGATAGACCGCTCCCTTTATCGCGCCGAGAGCCAGGGGCGCAACCGCGTCTGCCGGTGAGCGTCCAGCGCGACCGGCCTGTTTGCCGGCCGTGGCTGGAGACGACGCCGCGCCGTGCGCTCAGGCCGACCCGTCCGGTCGAGCGCATCGGGCGAGTCCAGCCGGGCCGGCGCGCGTTTCGTGACTTGATGGAGCGAGGTTGCGTAGCGCATGATGCGATTGAGAATCGGCTTCCCGAGCGCGATTTCACCGGTCTGGAACCAGGGCGCGTCCGGGTGCGCTCGATGCGATTGCACTCCGGATAGTCTTCGAACAGCGAAGTCGCGTTGTAGATCGTCCGCTCCTGCGGCGCGGGCGTTTCACCGGCGTCAGATACCTGGACTTTTCCGGGACGGTGGCGCGGGTCCCGAAAGGTTTGTGGGTGCTTCCGGTGCTGCGTGCTCGTGCCGGAGGAACCGCGCCTTCGCGATTTCCGTGGCCATGATGTACGCGCCGAGGATGACCACGATGGCAGTCAGTTCCGTGACCGACAGCGGCACGAAACCGAACAGCGCACTGGCTCCACCAACGAACGGGATCAAGAAGGTGGCGGTGGCCACGGCGAGCGTTGACCACAGCAGCAATCGGCTGGGCCGGCTGCGGAAGGCCGGTTCGCGGGTGCGCAAGACCAGCACGACCGCCAATTCGGTCAGAAGCGAGATCATGAACCACGAGGTCTGAAAACTGGCCTGGTTAGCGTGGAATACGTGGAGCAGGACGCCGAAGGTGAGCACGTCGAAGACCGAGCTGATCAGGCCGAAGACGATCATGAAGCGGTGGATTTCCTTGATGCTCCAACGCTGCGGGCTGGAAACGCGCTCCGGATCGACCCTGTCGCTGGAGATTGCGAGCGAGGGCAGATCCGACAGGAAGTTGTTGAGCAGGATCTGCTTGGCCGCCAGCGGCAGGAACGGCAGCAGCGGAGTGACCAGCGCCATGCTGATCATGTTGCCGAAGTTCGCGCTGGTGGTGATGGATATGTACTTCAGCGTGTTGGCGAAGGTGCGCCGCCCGTCTTCGATGCCCTGGCGCAGCACGTCCAGGTCGCGGCTGAGCAGGATGATGTCGGCGCTCTCGCGCGCCAC
Source organism: Rhodanobacteraceae bacterium (assembly GCA_045864815.1). Classification (GTDB taxonomy): domain Bacteria; phylum Pseudomonadota; class Gammaproteobacteria; order Xanthomonadales; family Rhodanobacteraceae; genus Tahibacter. The sequence goes on from BTVG01000018.1 coordinate 14,889, forward strand.
ATCCACCGCCTCGGCGACCGAAATGCCGACATCGGACGCATGCAGTGCCGGTGCGTCGTTTATCCCGTCGCCCAGATAGCCGACGGCGTTGCCGGTACGCTGCAGCGCGCGGACGATGCGCTCCTTCTGCTGCGGGTCGATCTCGACGAAAAGATCGGTGCGCGGCGCACGATGCCACAGCGCCTCGTCCTTCATCCCCGCCAGTTCTTCGCCGGTCAGCATAGACGTCGCGTCCAGCCCCACGGCCTTTGCCATGTGGGCGGTGACGTGACGATTGTCGCCGCTGATCACCTTGATCGCGATGCCCAGGCGGGTAAGGTCCTGGACCGTTTCCCGTGCTTCGGGCTTGGGAGGATCAAGGAACACCAGGAAGCCGCGAAAGACCATGTCACGCTCGTCTTCGCGGTCGTAGTCGGCCTGCGCGGCAACGCGGCGCGTGGCCAGCGCAACTACGCGGAAGCCCTGCTCGCCCTTGGTCTTGAACACCTCCTCGAACTGCGCCCGCGTGGCGCCATCGAGCGCCACCTCAGCGCGAGCTCGTTCGAACCGGGTGCAGCTGTCGAGCACGTTGGCGAACGCGCCCTTGGTGACAATCAGATGCTGATCCGTCGCGCCCTTCTCGGCCACCACGATGGTCAGTCTGCGGCGCACGAAGTCGTAGGGGATTTCGTCGATCTTGACCAGGCCACCGGTGCTCAGCCCCGCACTGTCCCCTGCCGCGATGATGGCGGCATCCAGCGGGTTCTCGATGCCGGTCTCAAAGGCGGCATTGACATAGGCGAGCTGTTTTACCTCGTGCGAGGGACGGTTTTCCGCGTCGAGGGCTTCGCTCAGCACGATCGTCCCTTCGGTCAGAGTCCCGGTCTTGTCGGTGCACAGGATGTTCATGCTGCCGAGGTTTTCGATCGCGTCCAGCCGGCGCACGATCACTCCGCGCCTGGCCATGGCACGTGCGCCCGCCGACAGCGTCACGCTGATGATCGCGGGCAGCAGTTCCGGCGACAGCCCTACTGCCAGTGCCGCGGCAAACAGCAGCGACTCGATCACCGGGCGGTCCAGCAGCAGGTTTACCGTCAGCACGAACAGGACAATGACCACCATCACGCGGATCAGCAGGTAACCAAACTGGCGCACGCCGCGGGTGAAATCGGACTCTGGCGGGCGCGCGCGCAGCCGCGCCGCAATAGCGCCAAACTCTGTCCTGTGACCGGTTCTGACAACCAGCACCCTTGCGGAGCCACTGCGCACGGATGCGCCCAGGAAGACGGTGTTGGTACGCTGGGCAAGCGTGGCGTCGGCTGCAACGACTCCCGGCCGCTTCTCCACGGGAAAGGACTCTCCGGTCATGCTGGCCTCGCTGACGAGGAAATCCTGTGCCTCGATCAGCAGCCCGTCGGCCGGGATCAGGTTGCCTGCCGCCAGCAGGATCACATCGCCCGGCACGATCGTCGTCACCGGCAGCGCCTGCTCGACCCCGTCCCGCAGCACCCGGGCGGTCAGGGCGAGCCGCCGCTTCAACGCCTCGACTGCGCTCGATGCCCGGTATTCCTGGAAGAAGCTGAGCAACGAACTCCCCAGCACGATGGCCAGGATGATTCCGGCATCCACCCATTGCTGCAGCAGCAGAGAGAGGGTCGCGGCGAAGGCGAGGATCAGGACCAGCGGGCTCTCGAACTGACGCAGCAGAAGCCGCAGGGTGCTCAGGTGCGACGCATCCTCGACGCTGTTCGGTCCTGTCGCGGCAAGCTGTACTTCTGCCTGATCCGACGTGAGCCCGTCAGTTCCCGTACCCAAGGCCGCCGCCAGGGCTGCTGGGTCCTGGCTCCAATAGGGGGCCTCAGGCACCGTATTGGCCGTGGGGACCCTCGCGCCGCGGAGGCAGTGCCAGCGTCATCATCCGACCACGGTTCCGAACACCGCGCCGATCCCGGCGGTAAGCGCCATGGCGAGCGCGCCCCAGAAGGTTACCCGCAGCGTCGCCTTCATCGCGCTCGCTCCTCCCGCCCGGGCTCCGATCGCGCCGAGCAGGGCGAGGAACAGCAGTGAGGCGGCCGAGACGCCAACCACGAGCGCGGAATGCGGCAGCAGCAGGACCATGGCCAGCGGCATCGCCGCCCCCAGCGCAAACGTCGCCGCCGAGGTCAGTGCCGCCTGTATGGGCCGCGCTCTTGTGATCTCAGAGATCCCCAGCTCGTCACGCGCATGCGCCCCCAGCGCATCTTTTGCCATTAGCTGGTCCGCCACCTGATATGCCAGATCGCTCGCGACCCCGCGCCCGATGTAGACCTGTGCCAGCTCCTCGCGTTCGGACTCGGGCTGAGTGGCAAGCTCGTTCCGTTCTCGCGCGAGGTCCGCCTTTTCGGTGTCGGACTGCGAACTGACCGAGACGTATTCGCCGGCCGCCATCGACATGGCACCTGCAACGAGGCCTGCAACGCCAGCCACCAGCACCTCGGACGTCGTGGCCGATGCCGCGGCCACCCCGACGATGAGACTCGCCGTGGAGACGATGCCGTCATTGGCACCTAGCACCGCCGCGCGCAGCCAGCCGATGCGTGCGACGAGATGGACTTCAGCATGAAGGCGGAGGCGCGTCATCTCACATCCTGCAACCGGTGATGATTGATGCTACGCCTGTGACGCGGCTGGTGACAGTAGATGGGTTCCGGCGTGCCCCGGCGTTCCGGCAAGGGGGATTTCACAGTCATCCCGACCTGTGCCGTCAGCGACTCCGAGCCTGCCGAGAGAGCGGCGGATGCTGCTTTCAGGTAATGGCAACACGCCTTTTGCCGAAGCTCTCTTCCTGGCCGGGCTCTGGCGTTCGTCGCCGGGACCCGCCTGATCACCGAGTCCACCAGTACCCGCATCCCGATCCTCAGCCTGTGCCGATGCGCTGTCTCCAGCGCGGGAGCGAGGGAACTGCAGGCAGATCACCTGGCGCATCCCGCCAAATCCGTATTGCAAAAAAAAACCGCCGGGGACCCGGCGGTTTTTTCAGGCGGCAGCGTACCAGGGGTCCGCCACGTCCGGTCAGTAGCGGTAGTGCTCCGGCTTGTACGGACCCTCGATGTCGACGCCGAGGTAGGCAGCCTGATCGGGCGTGAGCTTCGTCAGCTTCACGCCGATCTTGTCCAGGTGCAGGCGCGCGACTTCCTCGTCCAGCTTCTTGGGCAGGCGGTAGACGGTCTTCTCGTAGACGTCCTTGTTCGCCCACAGGTCGATCTGCGCGAGGGTCTGGTTCGAGAACGAGTTCGACATGACGAAGCTCGGGTGACCGGTGGCGCAACCGAGATTGACCAGGCGGCCTTCGGCCAGCAGGAACATCTCACGGCCGTTCGGCAGGATGTACTTGTCCACCTGCGGCTTGATGTTGACCTTCTTCACGCCGGCCAGCGCGTTCAGCGCGTCGACCTGGATCTCGTTGTCGAAGTGGCCGATGTTGCAGACGATGGCCTGGTCTTTCATCTTCGTCATGTGCTCGACGGTGATGACGTCCTTGTTGCCCGTCGTCGTCACGTAGATGTCCGCAAGGCCGAGCGAGGCTTCGACCGTGTCGACCTGGAAGCCTTCCATCGCGGCCTGCAGGGCGTTGATCGGATCGATTTCCGTGACGATGACGCGGCAGCCGTAGGCGCGCAGGCTGTGGGCCGAGCCCTTGCCCACGTCGCCGTAGCCGCAGACCACGGCGACCTTGCCCGCGAGCATCACGTCCATAGCGCGCTTGAGGCCGTCGGCCAGCGATTCGCGGCAGCCGTACAGGTTGTCGAACTTCGACTTCGTCACCGAATCGTTGACGTTGATGGCCGGCACGAGCAGCTTGCCCGCTTCCATCATCTGGTAGAGGCGGTGCACGCCGGTCGTGGTTTCCTCGGACACGCCGCGCCACTCCTTGACGACGTTGGTCCAGAAACCCGGGCGTTCCCGCGCAACGCGCTTGAGCAGGTTCTTGATGACCTGTTCCTCGTGCGAGGACGACGGCGTATCGACCCAGTTCGAGCCCTGCTCGAGCTCATAGCCCTTGTGGATCAGCAGCGTGACGTCGCCGCCGTCGTCGACGACGAGTTCCGGACCCTTGTTGCCCGGGTGCGTGACGCAGTCCAGGGTGCAGTCCCAGTATTCTTCGAGCGTCTCGCCTTTCCATGCGAAGACCGGCACCCCGGCGGCGGCGATCGCGGCGGCGGCGTGGTCCTGGGTCGAGAAGATGTTGCAGGATGCCCAGCGCACCGAGGCGCCGAGGTCGACCAGGGTCTCGATCAGGACCGCGGTCTGGATGGTCATGTGCAGCGAGCCGGTCACGCGCACGCCCTTGAGCGGCTTCTGCGCGGCGTACTTCTTGCGGATCGACATCAGGCCCGGCATCTCGTGCTCGGCGATTTCGATTTCCTTGCGGCCCCAGTCGGCCAGGGACATATCGGCGACTTTATAGTCGTGCTGCGGCTTTACGACGGCATTCATGGGTGAACTCCAGTGCTTGGGCGGGCGCGGTGTCGGAATGGAACCCGATTCCGCCGAGCCTGATTCCACGTCGCGATGACCCAGCGACCGGACTTGCAGCGCCCCTCGGCGGCGAGGAGGGCGCGGATTATATCGCCGATTCCGGATGGAAGGATATGAAGGTGGCGGCCTCAGCTTCAGCCCCGGTGCCGCCTGCAGTGTTCGTCTGCCGCCCGCGCGTCGTTCTGCACGACGACGGGATTTTTCGGGTGCCCCGTCTGCCTCACCCTCGCCACTTCCGCGCCACGGCACCGGCCGCTGCCACGGGGACACTCCGCACATGAACCGACTCACTGTTTCGCTACTCCTGTGCCTGGCCTCCGGTGTCGTTGCCGCGGGGCCGCAACTGGTGCTGCCCGGCGAAAGCTTCCACGGGGACGAGGTGCCGGCCCGCGACGGCGAACGCTGGCTCGCGCTCGTCGTTGCCGGCGGCAAGGCGCGACTGCAGCCGGTGGCCCTCCAGGTCACGGCGGTCAACGATCCCGTGCTGGACGGGCCGGACGACCGCACCGGCCGCAGCGTTGCCGCACCGGGGGTGGACGCACGCGTTTTCCTGCGCGGCATGGCGGCGCTGAAACCGGGCGACGTCGCCGTCGCGGTAGCCGATACGGTGGCGTTGACTGTCGGCGAACCGCAACAGCTGCATCTCGGCGCGACGACGTGGCATCTGACCTCCACCTGCGCCGACGCAGGCGCCGAGCGCGGCGTCGAATGCACGATCACGCTCGACGGCGGCGGCGCATCGCAGACCCTGTTCACGACCTATGGCGTGCGTCAGGAAGACGGCAGGCTCGGCTTCGGCGACGCGGTGCCCAGCCTGCTGTTCGCCGGCGACCTGGACCGCGACGGCCGCGTCGATCTGCTGCTCGACACGACGGACCACTACAACCTGAGCCGCCCGACTTTGTATCTCTCCAGCGCGGCCAAGCCTGGCCAGTCGGTGGCGGAAGTGGCGCAGCAGCAGATCACGGGTTGCTGACGCGCCTGCCGGGCCGCCGGCAGGCGTCCACTGCGTGGCATCCGTCACACCCGATCGACGTCGCGGGCGCATACTGCGATGCGACGAAACGCGGCCCGTCCGCGTCCGTCGGATTCCCGGTCAGAGTAAGGGAGTACAACCATGCCATTCTCATCGGTAGCATCAGTGAGGGCCGTGTTTGCAGCAACGTCGCTTGGTTTCGCCGCCATAGCCGCGGCCGAGCCCCAGGTGGTGCCGGAGCTGCCCACGCAATTCGAACCGCTGCACCTGCGCATCACTGTCGACAGTTGCACCTTCGACAAGGGCTCGGTCCACGTCGAGCTGCGTGAACGCACCATCGTTGCCACCTATAAACCGCGGCTGTGCATCGTTCCCGGCCCGGCGCAGGTCGTCGACATCGAGCTCGGCGCCTATCCGGCCGGCGAGTATCAGGCCGAGCTCTACGTGAAGGGCGAACGCACGCCGTCCGTCCGCGTTCCGTTCCAGGTCTCCACGGTGGTGACCACACCGACCGATCCGCCGCCGGCACTGCCGATCGCCAACTACGGCGGTCTCTGGGGCACTACGCAGGAGCCCGGCTGGGGACTGACCGTCGAACACGGCGCCAGCCATCAGCTGTTCGGCGCGCTTTATGTCTTCGATGGTTCCCGACAGCCGCAGTGGTACACCTTGCAGGCCGGCCGCTGGGAAACGGAGACGCGCTGGACCGGTCAGGTCGTCAAGAGCGAAGGTCCGCCGTGGTCCAGCCCGGCTTATCCGGCCGACGGCGCGCATTACCAAAGCGTGGGCACCGCCACGCTCGATTTCCTGATGACGCCGGGCCAGGAAGACCGTGCGTCGTTCAGCTACACGATCGACGGCACCACGGTGGAAAAAACCATTTCGCGCTACCGCTTGCGCTGAGCGCAGGTATTCCGGCCGGCACTGATGCTGTGCCGGCCGGAACCGGCTGCCGTTCGTGAGCGGTCCTGGTCTCAGCGCGGCGTCGCCGCCAGCCACTCCGCGATACTGCGGTGGCGTTGCAGTCCGACGGTTTCGAATTCGTCGATCGCAGGCGCCTGCGGACGTACGCCGAGCACCGCCAGCGCATTGTTGATGGGACCGAGTTCGGCCGACTGCGGGCCGAACACAATCTCGCCGTCGCGGAACACCGCGGCGCCCTGCGTGCCCATACCGCCGAAATACTCGGTTTCGAAATACAGCAGCACGCAGCGATCGCTGGCGCGCCGGAGCACCTGCGCCAATGCCGGAGAAAGATAGTTGAATCCGTCATAGAACGCGTGCTGCTCGTCCGGCAGCAGGGCCTCGAGCGCGTCCGGATCCAGCGGGATCAGCGACAGCACGTCGGTCAACGGGATCGGTTCGGGGAGACGGTAGGTCGTCGCGACGTTCTTGAGCGCCGCCTGTCGCGCGATGAGCCCGGTAACGAAATGCGCCATGTCCACCCCCGTTCCGTGCATGATCCGGGGGAACGCCGTCAGCAGCAAGCCGCGTGGCGGAGAATGTCCCGCGGACACGCAACTCGTAATGCCCCGGCGTGTTCCGGGCCGTAGCGGCGTGCCACCGGTCCGTACAAAAAACCTTACTGCCGTTTCACCCGATCTTTACCCGATCGCGTAGAGTCTCGTTCCGCCGCATCTGCACGCTATTCCACAAGCGGGCAGGCCCCCTCTTTTCCAGCGCGCATGGTGTGACATGGCACGGCAATGCTCGGGAACGGTCACGACGGAAGGCGCCCTGCTGCGCGGCCTGCTCGAAGCGCAGGGCGCCATACTTGGCGCGGGCACCGATCCGGAGCTGGTCATGACCGCGATCGTCGAGCGTGCCCAGGCGTTGACGCGCTCGTCCGGCGCGGTGCTCGAAGTCCCGGACGGGGATGACATGGTCTACGGCACCGCCACCGGCACGCTGGCCGCAGCGACAGGATTGCGGGTGCCGGCAGCGGGTTCGCTGTCGGGCCTCTGCGCGCGTACCGGATCGGTCCTGCGTTGCGACGACAGCGAGAACGACGCGCGTGTCGATCGTCCGGCGTGTCGTCAGGTCGGGCTGCGTTCGATGATCGTCGCGCCGCTGCCGGTCGATGGCCGCGTCATCGCCGTGCTCAAGGTGGTGTCGCCGCAGGCCGGCGCCTATCGGGCGCGTGACGTCGCGGCGCTGGAGCAGCTCAATCTCGTCATGGGCATGGCCCTGGGGCAGGCGCGCCGTCATGCGGGGAGCGAAGCGGTGCGCGCCGCCGCGCGCCAGGTCGGCGATACCGAGGCGCGCCAGCGCATCGAGGCAGTGCTGGCGAATGCAGCCTATCGTGTGGTCTATCAGCCGGTGGTACGTCTGGCCGACAGCTGTGCGGTCGGTTTCGAGGCATTGGCTCGTTTCGAGCGCGGCGTCGAATCACCGGACTGGTGGTTCAACGCCGCTGCGGCGGTCGGACTCGGGACGAAGCTGGAGCTCGCGCTTGCCTCGTGTGCGCTCGACGGCCTGCCGCGCCTCCGCGGCGGAAGCTATGTAGCGATCAACGTGTCGCCGGCGACATTGCTGGCACCGGCGTTTCGCGATCTGGTACTGATGCATTCGCCGCAGCGTATCGTGGTCGAAATCACCGAGCACACGCGCGTCGACGACTATCGCGCGCTCGGTGATATCTGTGACGAACTGCGCGCCCACGGCGTGCGCATCGCCGTCGACGACGCCGGCGCGGGATTCAGCAGTCTGCGTCACGTGCTGCAGCTGCAGCCCGATCTCATCAAGCTGGATGCGACCATCACCGCCGAAATCCAGCGCAAGCGCATCCATCGCACACTCGTCACGGCCATGCAGACCTTTGCCCACGGCTCGGCCTCGGCCCTGGTCGCCGAAGGCGTCGAATCGCACGAGACCGCCGACGTACTCGGCGAACTCGGCGTCGCGTACGGCCAGGGGTATCTCTGGGGCAGGCCGACGGCATTGTCCGCCGTCGAGCGTGATAGCGAGGCCGCTCGTTCGCTGAACTTCGGCCGGTAGTTCCCGCGGTCGCCCGTGTTGCGGGCGGCGCCCGCCCTCGCGTCGCTGCGCGGCGGACAGGGAACACGTAACGCGTCAGCGGCAACTGCCCCGACCTGCGCTAATCGGACATCGGGGCGTTACGCGTCACCGACCAGTCGCACCGATGCCCGCCGTCAAGGGGTAAGGACGTCCGTCAGGTGTCGGATGCAGGTTTCGACCTCACGGGCTGTCGTGCGCCTGGGGCAGCAAAGCCGAGCGCCAGAAGCCAGGCCATGGTCACCAGGAATGCCAGCGACAGCGGTATCAACAGTTCAAAGGCAACCTCGAATCCGAACAGGGCGCGGCCGACGGCAAGCATCTGCAGGCCGGCACCCAGCAGTCCGAACCCGGCGATCCACCGCGGCAGCAGGTGCGAAGAGAGGAGGAATACGAACAGTGTCGCGACACTGAACCCGCCGAGAATCTTGTCCAGGTAGTGGATGCCGTTGCGCAGTCCCGCAAGCACTGTGCCCGCGCCGACGTAGGTGTCGGCTCCGGCTGCAGCGTGATGCGCCGCGCTGAGTTCCCGGAATGCCACCAGTGTCGAGAATTCCAGGAGCGTCAGTGCCAGACCCACCGCGAGGACCGCCAGATAGAAACGCAGCAGGCCGCCATGGCGTTCCCGGAAGTGATCGACCAGCAGACTGGCCACCCACAGTGACAGCAGGCTCGTGCCGGATCCCAGCAGCGCAATGAGCCCGATGCGCATCGGATGGGCTGCGGCATTCACCAGCAGGCCACCGCCGGCGAAGAGTGCGTCCTGCAACACGAAATTCGAGATGAGGCCAACGAGGAACGTCGCCAGCATCGAGAATCCGAGCAGTCTGCCGAGCGCCTTTGGGTGAATCATGTTGCACGTCTCCGGTGTGGTGAGCCCGTACCGATCTTCCGTCGTCGGCTCGCGCCCCGGTGGCGCGATGCGATGAATCCACGCAAGCGCGTGCCGGACGACGGATGAGCCGCGTGGATGACGAGCGTCGTCCCGCATGCCGTGGCCGATTGCGCTCACATCTGCCGGAACAGATGCAGATAGCTTCGGCTCACCGGTAACCGTTCCGGTCTGTGCTTGAGATGAATGTCCGCGGTCTCGTTGTCGCGGCGCGTGACTTCGCGGATCGCGCGCAAATTGACGACGACCGAGCGATGGACCTGGGCGAACTGGCTCGCGTCGAGCTGCGCCAGCAACTCCCGCAGCGGGGTGCGCACGAGCGCGTCGGCGGGCTTTCCGTTGTCGTCGTGCCAGGCGATGCGCGTGTATTTTTCGTCGGAGCGCAGATAGTCGATATCGTCGACCGCGATGAGCCGCAGCGTCGGGCCGACCGATGCCCGGATCCAGCGCAGCGGTGCAGTGGCCGCAACGCTAGTGACCGTATTGCCCGGCGGAGACGGTGTGCTGCCGGTTGCCGTGGATGCAATGGGGGCCATGTCGCGCGCCGTGGCTGCCCCCAGCTTTTTCTGCAGATGCGTCGCGAGCTGTTCGAGCAGTGCATCCATATCGGCCCGCTGAGGTGAGCACAGTCTGTCCTGCAGCCGCGCGACCGTGTCGGCGAGGCGCGCGCTCTCGACTGGCTTCATGAGGTAGTCGAGCGCGCCATGCTCGAAGGCCTCTACCGCATAGCGATCGAATGCGGTCACGAACACCAGGTGCGCCCGGCGGCCGATCCGGCGTGCAGCCTCGACGCCAGAGATGCCGGGCATGTGCACGTCGAGAAAGCAGATGTCGGGCCTGGACCGCTCGAATGTCTCGACCGCCTCACGGCCGTTGCGGGCGTACGCGACGATCTCCAGTTTCGGCCAGGCAATGCCGAGCAGGCGAGCCAGCGACTCGCGCAGCAGCGGCTCGTCGTCGGCGATCAGTGCGGTCGGTCGCGGCCCCCTCATGCGCGCTGCCTCCAGGCTGGAATATGCAGGTCGGCGCAGGTGCCATGCGGCAGGACCGGCGTCAGCGTGAGCCGTGCCTCGGTGCCGAAGGTCAACTGCAGGCGCTCACGCAGCGCGGCAATGCCCGTGCCGAGGCCGCTGCTGCCGTTCGCCTGCAGGCCCATGCCGGTGTCGACGACACGCGCATGGCAGCAGCCGTCGGCGACGCGCACGCTGACATCGATGCGGCCGCCGTCTTCACTGGGGTCGATGCCGTGCCGGACGGCATTCTCCACCAGCGTGAGCAGGGTCATCGGCGGGCAGCGCAGCGTGTGCGCCGCTGCGTCCACCTGCAGCGAATACTGCAGACGGTCCGGCATGCGCATCTGCATGAGCTCGAGGTAGGCGCGCACGAGGTCGAGTTCCTGGCCGAGTGTCGTCGCCGGATCGTTGATGCGCGGCACCGCCGCGCGCAAGTAGTTGATCAGGCTGGCGAGCACGCCAGAGGCCCGCGGCGAGCCGGATTCCACGAGCTCGCGCACGTTGGCCAGCGTATTGAACAGGAAGTGGGGCTCGACCTGTGCCTGCAGCAGCCGCAGGCGGGCGTCGATGGCCTTGCGTTCGAGTTCGCTGCGTTCGAGCTGGAATACCAGGGCCTGATGCCGCATGAAGCTGTCGCGCTGGCGCACCAGCGCCGTCACTGCGACCCACGGGGCGAACAGCAGGCCAGTGACGACGAGCAGGCCAAAGCCCGACAGCCGGTCGGAATCCTTCCAGAACGGTACGGCGCCCTGCGGAGTGCTCGCGATATAGATGAACAGGACAGTCGGCAGTATCACCGCCGCGACGGCCAGCACCTGAAGGACCCAGCGCGCGATCCAGCGTGGCAGGCGCCGCGGCCACTGTTCGGCAAGCCCGAACGCGAGCATCGCAATGCCGCCGATCAGTACGGTACGCCCGATCAGCGCGAATGCGCCCGATGTCCAGACCGGGGTCAGGACCACGCCCCACGACGCCGACAGCGCGAACGTCGCCAGGACGCGGCGACGATTGAATACGTGGGCGAATCCTCGCGGCGGTGTGGCGGCGGACGGCATGGCCGCAACGATACCCGGGAACGTTATCGCAGCCACAGCCGGCCTGGCTGCGGGCTCGCGCGGCTTCATGTGATGCGCGGCAGCCACAGCATCAGCATGGCACCGGCGATGCCGATCACGAGGGCGATCGTCAACAACGCCAGCGCCGACGCCATTGCCACGCGAGGCGCCGCCGTGGAGGCGGCCTTCGCGCCGAAGTACAGCTCGAGCAGTGCCAGGGGAATCGCATACTGTGCGAACGCGAGGACGACCAGCGCAGGCCCGCGGAACGTGACGGGGTCGAATCCGACAGGGCCGCGATTCGCGAGAATCCAGAACATCAGACCGACACGGAAAAACCAGACACCGGCAGCAGCGAGGTAGAGGCGCAATGCCCAGCGCCGGTGCGCGTCGAAGCGGCGCCGTGACGCCTCGCGCAGGGCGAAAGCGGCGAACACGAGAATCAGCAGCGCATTGATCGTGATCGCGATGTGCTGCGCCGGATCGCCCTTGCCAGCGTGCGCCCAGACCATCACGACCCCGCCGACACTGGCGAGAGTCACCGCTGCCAGATAGAGGCGGCCGTTCCAGCGGTGGACGCGCGGCCAGCGACGCCGCACCGCCGGCAGCAGCTGCAGCGCGCCGCCGGCGATGATCACGACCGCGAGCGCGAGATGCAGGCCCAGCAGCGCATTCATGAGCGTTGCCCCGGGAACGTAGCCGTTCGGCAGAACGGTGTTCCAGTCCTCGAAGCGGCCCTGCAGGGCAGCGCGGCCGTAGAACGCGAGCACATAGCCTGCGAGCAGCAATTGCCCGGCGGCCAGCACGCTGAAGCAGGTGACCGCGGCGGCATTCAGCGCGCGCGCCGCGCGACCGGCCCGGTCGCGTCGAAGTTCGCGTGAAGGGGCGGCGAATTCCGGCGCGGCAGCCGCCGCGACACCGGCAATGGAAGACGGCATGACGAAACCTGTAGTGGCCAGGGGTTTCCACCATCGCTCATGCGGCGATCGCGGTGCACGCCGCCTGTGACGAAGTGCGGAATGCGCGGCGCGAATCACCGTCCACGGCGACGAGCGGCAACGGGACGGGCCGACGGCACGGGGTGCAGCCGGCACGGGCGCCGTTCGCCCCGCCCGTCGCGGCACGTCGCCGGTCGGCCCCGCCGATCCGCGGTTCGTCGCAGACGCCCTGGCCGGGCATCACGGCGTCAACGACGCTGCGGCGACGAAACGAATCGGGGAGTCGCCATGGTCGTCGTACACGTTGTCGCCGGATCGCTCGCACTGGTCGCGGGCATGATCGCTCTGCTGTCGCGCAAGGGCGGCGTCTGGCATCGACAGGCGGGGCTGGTGTTCACCCTCGCCATGCTCGTGATGACGTCGACCGGCGCGGTCATGGCGATGCTCGCGTTCGAGCGCATCTCGATCATCGCGGGCGTGCTCACGTTCTATCTCGTGGCTACCGGCGTGCTCGCCGTGCGCAAGCCCATCGGCCAGTCGCGCGGCACGCTCGCCGCGTTCATGGCCGTTGCATTGGCCGTCGGCATCTTCGGCTACACCGCCGGCTTCGCTGTCGCATCAGATCCCGCAATGGCCCGCTGGGCGCCGATGTTTTTCCTATTCGCGAGCATCGCACTGCTCAGTGCCGTATCAGACGCGAGGCTGTTGCGTCGAGGCACTCTGCACGGTGCTCAGCGTCTCACGCGACACCTCGGCCGCATGGGCCTCGCCCTGACGATTGCCAATCTGTCGTTCTTCCTCGGGCAGGCAGAGCACATACCCGCACCATTCCATCATCCGCTGCTGCGCGCCACACCGATCCTGCTGTCGCTGCTGCTGACGCTGTACTGGCTGGTGCGGGTGAATCTCAGGCACCGTACGGCGGCGGTTGCTGCCGTGTCTGGATGAGCGTCAATCACTTTGCTCAACGCACCGCCTCGAAGGCGGTGCGGCACCTGCTGAAGCCCCCTTTGTCAGAGGGGCTTCAGGTTGACTCAATTCAGAGTTGGATTCGCCGGACGATGCGCTGTACTCATCAGCGGCGTCTCCGACGGCCTGCGATCACTCTCCCTGGTACTCCCAGTCTACAAAGCGGCCCTGATTGCCATCCGAACGAAGATCGACGTGGACCCCTTGGCCATTCGTGTATCGATTGACCCGGTTGAACTCTCCGGAACGAGCTGCAGCATCGGCGGTCTGTCGAGGCGTGTTGCCCTCGATTGCGATGTCGGCTGCATTGTCTTGGAGATGCTGACTGTCGGCGGCGCCGCGCACCGCACGATTCTGCGCCTCAGTTCGCTGGCCGCTGTTGACTCGAATTTCCTTGCCGGCCTTGTCACTGAAGTTGAGCAACTTGGTACGGACTTCGCGACCGACCTTTGCGGGCTCGCCTCCGGCAGACCGCTGTGGTCGCAATGAAATTGATCCGCGAGGGAGTGCCGGTCCCATGTCGGTTTGATTTACCCGTTCGACTCGTGTCGAGCCATCGCTCTTTTCCTGCTCAAATTCGATTACGTTCATATATGGCGGTACTTTCGGTTGTCCGAAGCGGCCGTCAGGGTCCGTGAACTCGAACGGATTGTTGTTGCCGTACCAGTAGCGATTGAAATTCTTGCCGTTCGCGCTGTCCGCAGCCACCGGGTCGTTCGACAGAAACCGGCCAATGCTCGCGTCGTAATAGCGCTGCTGCATGTAGGTCAGTCCGCTGGCCCCGTCCATGACATGGCCGGTATAGCCGATGCCCTGGTACTGCGGCTTGCCGATGACGGCCCCATACGGCTCGTAGTCGTTCCGCGTCAGCAGCGCACCGGATGCATCGGTTTCGGCGACCGGGCTGCCCAGTGCGTCGGTATGCTGGAAGCGTTTGGCCAGCACGGTGTTGCTGGGCCAGTCGTGGTCGATGATGGCAATGATGCTGCCGCCCAGATACAGGTGCTCGTGCGTCTTCTGCGTGCCGGGGCCGTCCCAGGAGAACAGCATCTGGCCCGATTGGGAGTACATCCACAGCTGCTGCTTTCCGTCCGGTGCCGTGGTCTGTACGCGGCGTCCGGCGCCGTCGTAGCGGTAGGTGGTTCCATCGCTGGTGCGCAGGCGGTTGCCATAGTCGAACTGGAAGTTCTGGCCGTTCTTGCTCGACAGGTTGCCCTGCGCGTCGTAGCCGATGCTGATGATCTGCGCATTGGCGCTATCCCGGATGCCAGTGAGCCGGTTGTCGGCATCGTAGACGTAGGCGGCATAGTCCTTGATGCCGGCGAGTTTCCACGAGCGCAGATTGTCGATCGCATCGTAGGTGAAGCGATGCCAGCAGTCGCCGCCGAAAGTGCAGGAGCCGGCGGCCGTCAGCCGATCGAGACCGTCATACGTCATCCAGCGGCCGTACTGGCCATTGCCCGTGTCGCGCGCGTGATCCCAGATGTCGGCGACGTTGCCGTTCCTGTCATAGGCATAGGCGTAGTCGATGATCCCCGCGCTGGTCGCGCGTTGCGGCAGCTGGCGCGCGTTCTGCGTCATCGTGTGCACGATGCCGTTGCCGTACGTGAACTGCCGGATGGCACCGTTGGGGTAGTAGCTGACGCCGCTGGCATAGGTGTTCTGGTTCGTGTCGCGCACCTGCGTGGCCTGGCCGAGCGCGTTGGGCGCATAGTCCAGCGTCAACCCGGTCGGATAGGACTGCCAGCGCAGGTTGCCGATGGCATCGTAGTCATAGCCCACGCGCCAGGAATACCAGCCGGGCTGGCTCACCGTTTCGCTCGACGGCATGCCGCGCCGGGTATAGACGAAGGCGGTCTGTACGGCACCCGTGGTGGCCCCGTCGTTGTAGCTCGTGAGGGTGGCGAGCAGGCCGTTGGAAAAATAGCTGCGCGACTCGTTGCCGCGACCGTCCGGGAAGCTCAACTGGGTCAGCCGATCGCGGGCATCGTAACTGCGCGACACGGCGCGCCCCGACGCCTGCGCCTCGCTCAGGCTGCAGGTGACCGTGCTCGCATAGGTGCCGCCGCGGAGTCCGCTCGCCTGCCAGTCCACGTTGCCGGCCGCGTCGTAGTGGGTCACGGTTGCGCCGGTTTCCGGCTCTATCGTCTTGCACAGCTGAGAGTGCGGGTCATACACATAGTGGCGGCTGGCCTGCACGCTGGCATCGACGCTGCGCTGGGTCAGTCGCTCCGGGCGTCCCAGGTGCGGGTGCCGCTGGATTTCGACGACGGCGTTTTCCGGCCGGTCGCTGCGCACCGGAAGGTCGTAGACGGGTTCGTCCCAGGCCATGAACTGCGTGGTGGTCGGGAAGGCGCGCGGCGGGGTGACGCGGACGCGCAGATCACTGAGGTATTCCGTCGTGGTGCTGAGCACGCCCAGCTCGCTGTCCTGATCGGTTCGCAGAACGCGGTCCAGGGCGTCGTAGACGGTCCGTGTACCGGCGTCGCCGGGCACCAGATCGCCAACCACATTGGACTCGAAAACGACACGGCCCTTGCCGTCGTAGCTTTTCCGCGTCGAACGCAGCGTCGGGTTGATGTTCGAGCCGTCGTATTCGTGCACCAGCACTGGCCGCCACAGCGCGTCGTAGTAGGTCGCGACGCGGTGGTTGCCCTGCTCGGAGTAGTGCCGCCAGCGCGACAGTGCGATGCCGGGCGGAATCCAGTCGGTGTCGGCGAGGCGTCGGAACTCACTGTATTTGTGAGCCCAGCGCGACGTGTCGCAGACGTTGGCCTGCGTTTCCGACGGATACGTGACGCGACTGGTCCGACCCAGGGCGTCATGCGCATAGCAGGTTCGCGCGCCGACTTCGTCGGTGACGGACGTGATCCAGCCGTTGTCGTCCACGCTCGCGCTCCTGATTGCGCCCCCCGGCGCTTCCGGTGTTGCCGGGAAGCGGATCTGTTGCGGAATACCGCGCTTCCACTCCGACAGCGCCGTGACGTGGCTGTTCGCGTCGGCGACGGTGGCAAGGGTGCCGTCGGTGCTGTACGTCAGCGTGTTCTGCAGTTTGCCGTTGCGGTAGGTGCGGTACGGCAGGTGCCGCGCGTTGTACTCGGTCGCGGCGGTCGTGAATCCGTTGGTGCTGGTCGACGCAGTCAATCCGAGCACCCAGTCGGATACATGGTTGTAGTACGTGGTCGTTTCGGACTTGCTGTGGCCGAGCGTGCTTGATTTCGTGACGACCAGTGGGCGTGCAAAGGCATCGAAACTCGTCACGGTCTGGGTATACGTCGCACCGTCACGCGTGATGGCGCGCGCTTTCTGCGGCAGCAGGTATTCCTGAGCGAAGTCGTCATTGCGCGGATTGGTCGTCGTGCCGAGCGGTGTCGGATACGGCATGCCCGTTTTCGTCAACTCGTAGGCGTACTCTTCGCGCTGAAGGATGTGTGTCGGCGACTCGCCGCGTTCCAGCGTCAGCAACTTGCTTTCGTTGACACGGAACGTGTTGCCGTAGGTATAGCGCGCCCACTCACCGGGTCCGCTGACGACGGTCCGGTAGCCTTCTTCATAGCTGTAGTTCCAGGTCTGGTCGGCAATGCCGTCGCCCTGCACGCGCTTGGACACGATCGCGTAGCTGTCCCACGCAGACGGATACCACTCGGCATCATCGTTCGAATCGTACGGATCGCCCAGGGCACAGTTGGTGTTGAAGTCGATGCCGCTCCGGACGAACCGGGTAGGGAACAGCGCGTAGGTGGCCAGCGCGCCGGAGGGATGGCGGACCGTGCCGGTGTAAGTCAGCTCTTCGACGGCGCCCGGGTATCCGCAACTGCGCCACGGCTCGCCGGGTTCGCCCTGGTAGTAGCGAATGCGCATGCGCTGAAACGTGTCGAGCGCGATCTGCCAGCTGCTGCTGTCAGGCAGCGTGACGGTGGACAGGGACTGGTCGCCGGCTGCACCGACATAACCGTACGTCCAGGAACGACCATTCGTGCTGACGCTTTGCACGAGGCCATTCGCGTTGTGGCTCACGCTGAGCAGGCGACCATCGCTGGCCTCGATGCGGCTGAGCCGCACCGGAGCCCCCGCGGAATTGCTATAGGTATACGTTACCCAGTTCCCGAAACGGTCTTCGACCCGTGTGGCGTACAGCGCGAACTGTCGACGTGGCAGGTGGTCGTAGACAGTCCGGTAGGCATCGCCGCCGCCCTGCCATGGGTTGGTTCCCCGTATCCGCCGCGATTTCGTCAGACGCTGTTCGTGCGCCGACGCCATCCAGTTGAACCAGTAGCGCGTGCCGTCCGTTGTCGTCGCGAGGAAACCTTCGCCCGCTCCGTTGCCGATGGAGGGCAGGCAGGTTATCGCGGTCCAGTCTGCCGTTATCCAGCGTGCACCCGTCGCCGGCAGCGGGATCTGTCCCGATGGCGCCAGCAAGACACCGCCGCCGGAAGGCAGGTTCAACCGCACGCCGTGCGAGTATTCGTGCGACGAGAACGTGCTTGCATCGCTGCCACCGCCGGTGTTGATGCTGACAGAGGGGCCTTGCAGCGTCGACGAGCAGCGTTCCGGATTCTGTGCGTTTCCGCTGACCCAGCCGGTCTGCTGCGGATACACGCCACCGATATTCGGCAATTCGATTTCCCAGTCGCCCAGAGCGCCATCACGCTGGTTGTTCTCGGGCGCAGCCCCGCGCATCGCACCGCCGACGGTCTTCGGCACGAACGTGCGGGTGAAGGCGACAGGCAGGCCGGAATTGCCCGGCAGACTCACATCGGTCACGCGCAGGCTGAAACTGCCGCGCTGGAACTCGATGCGTTCGCCGAACTGGTCGGGTCCCACGGTGCCGATGGTGTCGGCTGCGGTGACGCGCTTTTCGTATTCTTCCCAGACGCCTTTGGATGCCAGTGCACCAGGCAATGGCAAGGACACCGCGACCAGCGCGGCGATACTTCGGACTAGACGTGACATGAACGGGATTCCATTGAGCCGGTGGTGAGTTGCCCCGCGGCGCGCATCCTTGGCACCGTTCCTTGCTGCCTGGTCGTCGTGCAACACCGTGCAGGACCATGGCGGGCGGCGCGGGGCGCGCACAGGGAACGCGATGGCATGCCGTGGAACAAGCGAGCCGGGACGAATGGCACGATTCGCTCCGTGGTCGTCACCGGCGAATTGCCGCGCCGTTAGTCATTGGTTAACGTCGCCGTCCCAGCGAAACCTGCGCGACGATGGGCGCTCTTCCGTGTCGTTGTCCAAGTCACTCACGTTTGCACTCTGGCGCAACCTGACACTGTTCTGGCTTGCGCACAGCATCGTCTATGCACAGCAGACGCTGACGCTGGCAGGCCCCGGTGTGCCGCCGCCGGCTTTCGGACCGGCGCTGATGCAAAGCCTCGGTACCTGGATGCCCTGGGTGCCGCTCAGCGCCTTCGTCGTCTGGCTGGTTGCCCGGTTTCCGCTGGAGCGCGAGCATGCGCTGCGATCGGTGGCGGCGATGACCGTGGGTGCACTGGCGGTCATCACGGCGAAAGCGGTGTTCGTACTGGCCTTCAATGAAATGTTCCACTGGTATGCGACGACACCGTCGGTGCCGCGCGTGTTCCGCGCGAGCCTGCTCAACAATCTGTTCCTTTACTGCCTCATCGTCGCAGGTGCACATGCCTTGCTGTATGCGGCGCGCTACCGGCAGCGGGATGCGGAACTCGCGGCGGCGCGCGCAAGCCTGTCGGAGGCGCGGCTGCAGGCGCTGTCGGCGCAGCTGAATCCCCATTTCCTGTTCAATACGCTCAATGCCATTGCCGAGCTCGTGCACCACGATGCGGACGCCGCCGACCGCATGCTCGTCGGTCTCGCGGCGCTGATGCGTCGCAGCCTGGCCACGACCGGCGAACAGGAAGTTCCGTTGCGTGACGAGATCGCAATGCTCGACGAATACTTCGCCATCCAGCGCGTGCGTTTCGGCGCACGGCTGCGCACCTCGTTCGCGGTGGATGCCGACTGCCTCGATGCGAAAGTCCCGTTTCTGGTGCTGCAACCGCTGGCCGAGAATGCGATCGTGCACGGCATCGCCCGGCGCAAGGACGGCGGTGACGTGCGCGTTTCGGCGCGGCGCCGGAGCGACACGCTGCAGCTCGTCGTCGGGAACAGCGCGGCGCCCGGCGCGGAGGTCTCCCGGGGAACCGGCATCGGGCTCGCCAATTCGGCGGAGCGTCTGCGTTGCCTCTATGGCGATGCGGGCACCCTCGCGATGGCGAGCGGGTCGGACGGCATGACGCAGGTGACGGTCGAATTGCCGTTCGTCACCGGCACGTGAAGGGAGCCACATCATGAACCGGCTGCGTGTGGTGATCGCCGACGACGAACCGATGGCGCGGTTGCGGCTGCAACGGCTGCTGTCGCTCGACGCGGCCGTCGAGATCGTCGGGGTTTGCGGCAATGCCGATGCGCTGTCCGAGCTCCTTCGGGCGCAGCGCGTCGACGCGCTGCTGCTCGACATCGAGATGCCCGGAAAGAACGTGTTCGCGGCCTGGGCCGAACTGGCGGAACCGCGTCCTCGCGTGGTCTTTGTCACGGCGTACGCCGAGTTTGCCGCCAGGGCCTTCGAGATCGATGCCTGTGACTATGTAGTCAAGCCGGTGTCGCAGGAGCGACTGTCCGCCGCCATGGGGCGCGTGCGCCGCGATCTCGCCGCTGCGTCGCCGCCGGCCGCCGGACCGCGCCGCATCGCATTGCCGATAGGACGTCGCATCCGCCTCGTCGACCTGGATGCGGTGGACCATGTCGTGGCGCAGGGGAACTATCTCGAGATCCAGGTCGATTCGCGCAGCTTCGTGCTGCGACGGCCGATCGCCTGGATGGAAGCCCAGCTGGATCCGCGGTACTTCGTGCGCGTGCACCGGTCACATATCGTGCGCGTCCAGACGGTTGAGCACGTCGAGCCGCTGGCATCGGGGCGCTATCGGCTTCGTCTCACGTCGGGCAGGTTGCTGTTTTCCAGTCGCGGCTATCGCGATGCGATCCGCTGCGCTTTGGGACTGGGCTGAGGCGACCCGGCCTACGCGTGTTGCCGCGCGCCGGATCAGCGAGCCGTGTTAGCAGCGGTCTGTCCGAACAGGATCCGACGGCTTTCCTCGGTGATGGTAGGGCGGTTCCGGTAGGTCTCGGCGCGTGCGTACGCGCGCGCAGTCGCCGGCCGGCCGGCGATCGCGTCGAACCAGCGTCTCAGGTTCGGGAAGTCCTCGAGGTTCTGCCGCTGGCGTTCGTGCGGCACGATCCACGGGTAGCAGGCCATGTCCGCGATGCTGTAGTCGCCGGCGATGAACTCGCGTCCCGCCAGACGGCGATCCAGCACGCCATACAGGCGATTGGTTTCCTTGACGTAACGGTCGATCGCGTACGGTATCGATTCCGGCGCGTAGGTGCCGAAATGATGGTTCTGTCCGGCCATCGGGCCGAGCCCGGCCATCTGCCAGAACAGCCACTCGATGACCTCTTTGCGACCGCGCACGTCGGTCGGCAGGAACCGCCCTGTTTTCTCGGCGAGATACAGCAGTATCGCGCCGGACTCGAACACAGTGATTGCCTCGCCGCCATCGGCCGGTGCGCGATCGATGATGGCCGGAATGCGATTGTTCGGCGAAAACGCAAGGAAGTCCGGCTTGAACTGATCGCCGGCGCTGATATCGACCGGCCGGATCGTGTAGTCGACGCCGGACTCCTCGAGAAACAGTGCGATCTTGTGGCCGTTCGGGGTCGGCCAGTAATAGAGCTCGATCATGACGGGGCTCGTGAGGGTGGTCGTCAGCGAGTGGGGTGGGGCTGCGGATGTTTCAAGCCAGCGGCACGGGAGTCCCTTCGCCGTGCAGGAGAGCAGGGGGGGCAGGTACCTGACGTTGACCCAGGGCGGATCCCGCTGGCGTCGGGCGGGCAGCCCACTGCGCTGCCCGTCGATGCGCGACTGGATCTATGTATAAATAACGATTGTGTGGATTATCGTGATTGATTCTGACCGCGTCGAAAACCGCTCGGTGGCAGGGGGCAATGAGACTCGCAGACCATTCGCGCGAATCATTCAGTCCGGCGACGGAAGCAGCAACGCGTTCGGCGGCTATCGAAGTGATGGGGCAGTTCGCTGCGATGCAAAGCCGCAGGGGCGCGAGAGGCTGGTGTGAATGCGATCCTGCTCGCGTTGCAGAGCTGCGTGCCGCTGGCGTCACTCAGATGATGGCGCCGGCGCAGCGACGAACTCCATGTCATGGACGAACGCGCCCGAGCCTGCTGTCGGCAGGTCCGGAAGATTGCCTGCAGAGAGCCACTCGGCTTCCCGCGCGTGGCTGATTCCGCCGAGCAGCACTTCGACTTCCATGTGCGTTTCGGCGTCTGTCGCGCAGTCGGCCTTGGGTTCCGTCGGAATGATCGCCTGGATCGGAACGGAAGAACGATCGGTCGGGATGTCGGACGCGACGGCGCCGAAGCTCAACGCAGCGGCGATGCCGGCGGCTGCGATCCTGCGCCGCGGCACGGTATACGACACGCAGATGTCGGCGCCGCAGCCATTGAGCAGGGCGCGCCGTTCACCTTCGCTCATGCCATCGAGATCGTGCACGCGGCGGCGGCAGTGCGTGCAGAAGTCGCGTCCGGCGGCCGGCGGTGCCTTCCAGCGCAGCGGACAAGGTGAATCGATCTTGGGGAACGAGGACATGGGTGGTTCCGGATGCGTGTGGCAGGTTCGCATCCCGACGCGGTTGCGCGCGCTATCGTCGCGAGAAGGCGAAGGCATTCTCGCGACGGCAGGCGAACGTGTACTGCGGGCGGCGGCGAGCGGCACGCCGCCGGCGATTCAGCGCAGCCCTTCGGCGACCTCGAACGTGCAGCCGGTCTTGGCCTTCACATCCTCGAGGCTGACGCCCTCATGCAGCTCGATCAGCCGCAGTCCGCCGCCTTCCTTCACCTCGAACACGCACAGGTCGGTGATGATGAGGTCGACCACGTTCTTGCCCGTCAGCGGCAGGGCGCATTCCGGCAGGATCTTGGGCGATCCGTCCTTCGCCGTGTGCTCCATCAGTACGACGACGCGCTTGACGCCCGAAACCAGATCCATCGCGCCGCCGGGACCCTTGACCATCTTGCCGGGCACCATCCAGTTCGCGAGGTCGCCGTTCTCGGATACCTCGAGACCGCCGAGTATCGACAGGTCGATGTGGCCGCCGCGGATCATCGCGAACGAATCGGCGCTGGAGAAGAAGCTCGATCCCGGAATCGCGGTGATGGTCTGCTTGCCGGCATTGATCAGGTCCGCGTCCACCGCGTCCTCGGTCGGGAACGGGCCGATGCCGAGCAGGCCGTTCTCGGATTGCAGCGTCACGTTGACGCCGTCCGGGATGTGGTTGGCGACCAGGGTGGGAATGCCGATGCCGAGATTGACACAGTAGCCGTCGCGCAATTCCTTCGATGCACGGCGTGCCATCATGTCGCGGATCGGGTTCTCCTTGGCCGAGGGCGAACCGCCGGTCACGGTGCGGAACTCGATGCGCTTCTCGTAATTGCTGCCCTGGATGATGCGGTCGACGTAGATGCCGGGCGTGTGGATCTGGTCCGGGTCGAGCTCGCCGGTTTCGACGAGTTCCTCGACTTCCGCGACCGTGATCTTGCCGCAGGTCGCGATCATCGGATTGAAATTCCGCGCGGTTTTTCGATACACGAGATTGCCGAACTTGTCGCCCTTCCACGCTTTCACGATGGACACGTCGGCGGTGATCGCGGGTTCGAGCACGTATTCCTTGCCGTCGAATTCCTTGGTCTCACGGTTCTCGGCGAGCTTGGTGCCGTACGCGGTGCGGGTATAGAACCCGGGAATGCCGGCGCCGCCGGCGCGGAGCCGCTCCGCCAGCGTGCCTTGCGGCGTGAGCTCGAGTTCGAGCTCGCCGGCGAGCACCTGGCGCTCGAATTCCTTGTTTTCGCCGACGTAGGAGGCGATGACTTTCTTGACCTGCCGTGTCTTCAGCAGCGGACCCATGCCGAAGTCGTCGACGCCGGCGTTGTTGCCGACGATGGTCAGCCCCTTCGTGCCGGCTTCCTTGAGCGCCTGGATCAGGTTTTCCGGAATACCGCAGAGGCCGAAGCCGCCGGCAGCAAGGGTCATGTTGTCGAACAGCAGGCCATCCAGAGCGGCGGCGGCGGAGGGGTAGACCTTTTTCACGGGGCGTCCTTTTCGGCTGGAGCGAGCGGAGACCGCACCTGTACGCCAGGGCGGCTCGTGGAATCGGCGGAAGCGTAGTACGCGGCCGCCGCAACCGCCAATTGTACTTGTGGGAAACCAGGGTGTGATTCGGCCCCTCACGTCGCGCTGCGTGGCCGAGGCTCGTCGCCGCGGCGGCGCCACGGCGGCGCCACGGCGAAACCCATCGGCGACTCCGGCGTACGACCGGATTTCCTGTCACCGCCCTAGGGGTCGGACCGCAGCAGCGAACCAAAGCTCAGGTAGAACGAATTGTTGCCGCCCTCGGCATGGCCGAAGCCCAGGAACATCGGGCCCAGGAAGGTATCGACGCCGACGAACACGCTGCCCGCCCCGATCAGGTCTTCGCGATCGATCGCTTCGCGCGAGTCCCATACGCCGCCAGCTTCCAGGCTTCCGCCGAGATAGACCGGCACCGATATGAGCCGCGTCGCGTCGGTCAGGCGCCGGTAGTAGACGAGCCGGCCGAGAGCGATCTGGTTGGCGATCAGCTGGTTCTCGGTGAAGCCCGAAAGATTGCCGAGACCGCCGAGCGTGCCGAATGTGGACAGCAAGGCGCCGTCGCCACCGGCCGAGTGGATGCGCGTGCCGAGCAGCCAGCGGTTCGCACCGTGGGAAAACGCCGTGTCCCAGCTCAGCCGCGATACATCAGAGGTGCCGGCGTCACCGGCACCGAACAGGAATTCGTGCGACAGGTCCAGGCGCGTGCCGCGGCTCGGAAAACCCGAGTCGTCGAGGCTGTCGCGCGTCATGCGCAACTGCAGGCTGCCATAGGCGTTGCTCACCGAGCCGGGCAGGTCCGGCGTGCCGACGCGACGGCGCGCCTCGTCGTAGCTGTAACCGGCCGTGGTCGACAGGCGCCAGATGGAGTTCGGTGTGTAGCCGAGGTCGACCGCCGCGGTTGAACGGCTTCGGCGGTATTCGGCGAGCGCGCTGTTGGCCGATGTGCCGTCGACTCCGAGCGGAAAGTTGTAGGCGCGGTAATCGAGATACGGGGCGACATAGAACTCTCCAGCGTCGCCGAACGGCTGGTAGAACTCGCTGTGCAGGCCGGTCACGCGGCCCAGCTCGACGCGGTTGCGCGACTCGCCACCGTGTTCGTTGAGGCCGGTGAAATTGACCTCGCCGATGAGCTGATAGCTGTTCCGGCCGGCAAAGTCGTCGGACAGGCGCAACCCGAAGCGCAGGAAATTGGGGCCCCAGCCCTTGTCGACGGGTTGTACGGCAAGGCCAGTCTGACCCTCGCGGCGTTCGATGTCGTAGGTGATGCGCTCGTAGCTGCCGTCGCCATAGGCTAGCCCTATGTCCTTCTCCAGCTGTGCGGTGTCGAGCGGCTTGCCGACGACGTCCGACAGGCGCTGCTCGACGTAAGCCGCAGTGCGGCTGCGCCCGCGCAACACGTCGAGGAACGCGATCAGTGGCGGGTCGAACGCACGCTGCCGATGGCGCGCCTGGAAGGCAGCGTACTCGGCCTCGCTCACGCTGAAGCGGCGCAACGCCGCGAGTTCGGCTTCGGCCGCACGCACACCGGCGGCGACGGCTTCGTCGGACCGATGGAATTCGGCGCTGCTCATGTCGCCCATGTCGGGAACCAGCAACACGTCGCTGTCCACGTTCAGGGTCGACTGCTGCGCGTCGGTCTCGCGCTTCATCAGGGTCGACAGCATCTGGTTGGCGATAGTGAACGGTGAATTGAGCTTGTCCTCGCTCACCAGCGGCTCGCCCACGTTGACGACAATGAGTCGCGTGCCGCCGATCTCGCGTGCGATATCGATCGGCACGTTGTCCACGATGCCGCCGTCGACCATGAGCCGGCCGCGGTAGCGGATCGGCGCGAAGGCGCCCGGTACCGACATGGATGCGCGGATCGCCATCGCGAGGTCGCCGTCGGCGAACACGACTTTTTCGCCGTTGCCGATGTCCGTGGCCACGGACCGGAACGGAATCGGCAGCCGGTCGAAATCCGGCAGCGATGCGGTCGACAGCAGCAGGCGGCGCAGCAACAGCTGCAGCTTCTGACCCTGCACCAGGCCACGCGGCAGTGCGATGCTGCCGTCCTTGAGGCCCAGTTCGATGCCGCCGAGGAAGCGCAGTTCGTCTTCCTTGCGCCGCATCGGCAGCTCTTCGCGTGGCGGATCGTCGCGGAACATGTCCTTCCAGTCGATGCCCTGCAGCACTGCGCCGATCGCCTCGGCGTCATAGCCGGCGGCGTACAGCCCTCCGGCGATCGCGCCCATCGACGTGCCGGTGATGCAGTCGATCGGTATGCGCTCGCGTTCGAGGACCTTGAGCACGCCGACATGTGCCGCGCCGCGGGCACCGCCGCCGCCAAGGACCAGACAGGTCCTGGCGTGGGCCGCCAGCGGCGCTGCGAACAGCAGGATCAATGTCAAGGCTCTCAGTTTGCACATGCGGTCGGGACTCTCTGGTAACCGGAAACCGGCTTCGGGGGCAGCGCCCACCGCGTGTGAGGCGGCCTGCCGGCGCCCGCTCGTCGGGTGGCGGACACGGTGCGGGAGCCGGTTGCGGCCGCGTGGTCCGGAAGCCGTCTGGGGCTGTAGATGGATATGGGTAGGTCTGCGGGCATATAGTTTCCGGCGCAGTGTCTCCGCGCCAAGGGTCATGCCAAGCGCGTGCGCATTGTGCGAAGTTAGGAAGGTTGCTTGCGTCGGCGCCGGTTCGGGTTTGCCGACGGCGACGCGTGGCAACAGCGGCGGCGGCGGTTCTCGACCCCCGTCCCGTCGTGTAGTGGTGGTCTCGGCACGGCAGCCAGGGAACCGTGACAGAGGGGCCGCGTAGTTGATGCGTCGGACCGATTTCTCACTTGTGGGGGTTCCATGCGTAAGCCAATCACGGCGGCGATTCTAGCCGCGCTCGTCGGCGCGGCCGGTGTCTCCGGCCTGCCCGTATCCTTCGTCCAGGCCGCCGCGGCGGCGTCTCCCGCTGATGCGGAAGCGAACATGCTGTTCCTGGCCCGGCCGTTCGACACCCAGCGCGACACGATGCGCGCTGCCGCTCCATTCACGCTGCGCGCGCCCACCGGCGCAGCCCTCCAGCTCGTGCAGTTCAACGGTCCGATCCAGCAGCGTTGGCTCGACCAACTCACGGCACGTGGCATCACGCCGCTGCAGTACATCGCCAGCAATGGCTATATCGTGTGGACCGATGGGGCCGGGCGCAGCGCGCTCGACGACCTGCGCAACAGCGCCGGCTGGCTGCAGTTTTCGGCGCCGTTCTACGGCTACCTGAAGGTCGAACCGCGTCTGGCGGCGCGCATCGAATCGGGTGCGAGCAACGAGGAAGTCGACATCACGGTGCAGATTTACCGTCATGCCGGTGCGGAGGAAACCCAGGCCTTCATCGGCGCGCGCGCGCGTCTCGCGCCGAGCCAGCTCGGTCCGGTCGGCGACGGCAAGCTGAACCTCCAGTGGCATCCGGTGCTCGCCTTCCAGAACATCAAGCTGCGCGTGCGGCTGTCGGATATCGCCGCGATCGCCGAACGTGACGACGTCGTCGCCGTGCTGCCGCAGAACGTGTTCCGGCTGCTCGACGAGAAGCAGAACGTCATCCTCACGGGGGCCATCCCGCCGCCGACGCCGGCGCCGGCGCCCAACTACATCAGCTGGCTCACGGCGCGCGGTTTTTCCACCGATCATACGCAGTACCCGATCGTTGACGTGACCGACAGCCCGATCCACGAAGGCGGCACCGGCCCCACCGTGGCCAATACCGCCGACCAGATGCTGCGCGTCGGCGGTGTCGGCGCCAACACGAGTCGCGTGGCGTATTTCAACAACTGCTCGAGCTCGGCCACCAACACGGTCGGTGCGGTCGACGGCCACGGCGCGCTCAACGGCGGCATCGTCGCGGGGTACGACGTGACAGCCACGGCGCCGAACCGCGACGCGGACGGCTACCAGCTCGGCATGGGTGTGAACCCGTTCGGCCGTGTCGCCAGCACGGCGATCTTCGTGCCCGGCTACAGCATCGCCGGCTGCGGCAATACCGATGCGGGCGTCATCAGGAGCGTCTACACCAACGGCGCGCGCATCAACACCAACTCCTGGGGCGCCACGATTCCGCCCACCGTCTACGACGATTCGGACCAGGCCTACGACATCGGTACGCGCGATGCGGATCTGACGCTGGCCGGTAACCAGGAACTCATCCAGCTGTTCGCAGCGGCCAACGATGGGCCGGGACCGTCCACGGTGTCGTCGCCGGGCGCCGGCAAGAACGTGATCACGGTCGGCGCTTCGGAAAACGTGCGTCCGGGCTGGACCGATGGCTGCAACTCGGGTCCGACGGATGCCGACAACGCGATGGACGTGGTCGGCTTCTCCAGCCGCGGTCCTGCTCCGGGCCAGCGCGCCAAGCCGGAAGTCATCGCTCCGGGTACGCACATTCAGGCGCGGGCGAGCCTGTTTTCGGGCTACAACGGCAACGGCGTATGTGACCAGTACTACCCGCCGGCGCAGACCCTGTTCGCCGCCTCCTCGGGCACCAGCCATTCCACCCCGGCCGTCGCCGGCGTGGCTTCGCTGGCCTGGTGGTGGATCGAGCGCGGCGGCGTCGGTGCGGCCGCCGGTACCATCGACGAAGTCGGCGGTTCGCGCGTACCCAGCCCGGCGCTCATGAAGACCTGGCTCATCGGCCACCCGACCTACCTGACCGGGGTCGACGCCAACGACAACCTGCCGAGCAACGACCAGGGCTACGGCATGCCGAACCTGTCGCTGATGTTCGACGCGACGCCGAAGGTGCTGGTCGACCAGGACCAGACCCTCGGCAACACCGGCGAGTTCTATGAAATCACCGTGGGTGTGGCCGATCCGACCAAGCCGGTCCGCGTGGCGATGGCCTACACCGATGCACCGGGCGCACTGAACTCGACCGCACCGCAGGTCAACAATCTCGATCTGCGCGTCGTCAACGGTTCCAGCACCTATCTCGGCAACGTGTTCACGAACCAGTGGAGCGTGACCGGCGGCGTGGCCGACAACAAGAACAACTACGAAGCCGTGTTCCTGCCGGTCGGCACCACCGGAGACCTCACGATTCGCGTGACGGGCACGGCGATCTCTGGCGATGGCGTGCCCAACAGCGGTGACGCGACCGACCAGGACTTCGCGATCACCTGCTACAACTGCTCGCGGCAGCCCTCGTTCACCCTGAGTGCGGCGACGCCGGACACCCGCGTCTGTGCGGGCGAGAGCTTCTCGACGCCGATCGCGATCGGTCAGATCACCGGTTACAACACGCCGGTCAATCTGAGCGTCAGCGGCGCACCGACGGGCGCGACGGCGAGCGTGACCCCGACGACGGTGACGCCGCCGGGTACGGCCACGTTCGACCTGACCAACACCGCATCGACACCGGCGGGTGCGTATACGACGACGCTGACGGGTGTCTCCGGTGCCATCACCAAGACGTACGATCTCGACATCACGGTCGACACCGTGACGCCGGCGACGCCGACGCTGGCCACGCCGGCGAATGGCGCGACCAACCAGCCGTCGAACCCGACTCTGACCTGGAACACCGTGCCGCAGGCGGAAAGCTATACGGTGATCGTCTCGCGCAACGCGGATTTCTCGACCGTGTTCGCGACCACGACGACGACCCAGACCAGCTGGACCGTCACGCCCGAACTGCCGGGCGGTCAGCGGTTCTACTGGCGCGTGTATGCGTCGAACGCCTGTGGCATCGGAGGCACCACGCCGCCGGCGGATCGCATCTACGGCAACGGTTTCGAGGCCGCGGTCGCCACCGGCAACGTCTTCACGACGACACCGCAGCCCGGCGACTGCCCGGTCGACAGCACCCAGACCGTCGTGTTCAACGACGACATGGAAGCCAGTGACAACGGCTGGACGCATGCGGGGCTCGCGGGCACGGATTCGTGGACGCGCGGTACGGGCGCGCCGCACGGTGGTGCACGCGCCTGGCAGGCGAACAACTTCAGTGCGGTCAACGATCAGGTGCTGGTCTCGCCGGCGATCGCTGTGCCGGCGGGGCTGTCCAACCTGACGCTCGCGTTCTGGAACAAGCAGTCGATCGAGTCGTCCTCCACCGGCTGCTTCGACGGCGCGATCCTCGAGCGCTCCACGGACAATGGCGCTACCTGGACCCAGGTCACCAGCGGATTGCTGACCGATCCGTACAACGGCGCGGTGTCGACGCAGTACAGCAACCCGCTGCAGGGCTTGCAGGCCTGGTGTGCCGAAGGCTCGCCGTACGTGAAGTCGGTCGTGGACATCCAGTCGCTCGCGGGCCAGAGCGTCAAGTTCCGCTTCCGTCTCGCCAATGACTCGTCGGTCGCCGAGCCGAACCCGGGCTGGGCCGTGGACGACGTCAGCGTACAGGGCTGCACGCCGTAAGCCGCAGGCCGCGGCCGCCGGAGGGCGGCCGCCGCACGACGGTGATCCATCGGAAACGGCTGCGCGAGCGGCCGTTTCCCTGTCGGTGCCACGAATTGCGCGGTGGCGCGCTGGTGGGGGGGCTCTTTGCAGGCGAGGCGCCGGTGGGGGCGGCTGCCGAGTCGTGACAGTCAGGTCAACCCTTGCGTCAGCTCCCGCAGCTCCCTCGCGAACGTGGACAGGAACTCTTTCATTGCCGTCGACTTGCGCCAGACCAGCGCGATGCGTCGGCTGGGCGGCCGGCTGCGGAATGGAAGCAGGCGGATCGCATCGGGCTGGACCACGGGAGGCCGTGTCGCGAGCAGCGGCAGCAAGGTGATACCGACATTGGCAGCGACCATCTGGCGCAGTGTTTCGAGACTGGTCGCACGAAAGCCGTCGCGTTCGTTCGCACCGGCGAGCTGGCAGACATCGAGCGCCTGGTCCCGCAGGCAGTGGCCGTCTTCGAGCAACAGCAGGCTTTCGCTCTCCAGGTCGTCGATTTCCAGCGAGGCGTGGCCCGCGAGCCGGTGCTGCGCCGGTACCGCCAGCAGGAACGGCTCGTCGAACAGGACTTCGGCATGCAGCTGGTCGTCATGCAGCGGTAGCGCGAGCACGGCAGCGTCGAGGCGGCCTTCGCGCAGGCGCGCCAGCAGAGTCTCGGTCTTCTCCTCGGTCAGCAGCAGTTCCAGCCGCGGAAAGCGCGCACGCAATCCTGGCACCACGTGCGGCAGCAGGTAAGGACCCAGGGTCGGGAAGATGCCGAGGCGCAGACTGCCGGATTCGGGATCCTTGGTGCGGCGTGCGATCGCGCGAATCTGCTCGACTTCGTCGAGCACGTGCCGGGCGCGCGTGGCGATCTCGCGCCCGACCTCGGTGAGCAGTATCTTGCGCGGGGTCCGTTCGACCAGCGCCACGTCGAGCTCGTCCTCGAGCTTCTTGATCTGGGTCGACAGGGTCGGCTGGCTGACGAAGCTCGCATCGGCGGCGCGGCCGAAGTGCTTGTGTTCGGCCAGAGCGACCAGATAACGCAGGTCTCGCAGGTTCATGGCGGCACCATAGCCGAAATCTATCGTCGTGATGCTATCAATTGATTGGCTAAATGAGAATGCGGCGCGTAATCTGCGCGCCGTAACGTTTCAGTCCCTTCGGTCGAAGGGATCCGCATTCAACCCCCAAGGAGTGAACCATGCTCAGCGTTGGTGAAAAGTTCCCGCAGTTCAACGTCAAGGCCACTGTTTCCACCGATCTCAAGAACGCCTTCGTCGACATCAACAACGACACCTACAAGGGCAAGTGGCTGGTCGTCTTCTTCTACCCGAAGGACTTCACCTTCGTGTGCCCGACCGAGATCACCGGCTTCGCCAAGCTCAACCAGGCTTTCCTCGACCGTGACGCGCAGGTGCTGACGGGTTCGACCGACTCGGAATTCGTGCACCACGCCTGGCGCACGCACCACAAAGACCTCAACGGCCTGCCGTTCCCGATGCTGGCCGACGTCAAGCGCGAGCTGACCTCGGCACTGGGCATCCTCGACAAGGAAGCTGGCGTGGCGCAGCGCGCGACGTTCATCGTCGATCCGCAGGGCATCATCCGCTTCGTCTATGTGACCGACCTGTCGGTCGGCCGGAACCCGGAAGAAGTGCTGCGTGTGCTCGATGCACTGCAGACCGACGAGCTCTGCCCCTGCAACTGGCATCAGGGCGAAGACGTGATCAAGGTCGCCTGATAGCGGCTGACTGCGCCGCCGGCGGATATCTGCCGGCGGCCGAACGATGCGTCCGGCGACGGCATACGTCGCCGGGCACCGCCGCGAAAGGGCGGTCACGGCGCAAAATTGCGCGCCGGAGTTTGCTTGTTTTCCATTTTTACCTTTTGATAAAAGCGCCGCCGCGTGATCGCGGTCGCGGCGCGGAGGAGCGCTTCAATGAGTGTTGCCGATCTGAAGTCACAGATTCCCGACTATGCGAAGGACCTGCGCCTGAATCTCGATTCCGTGCTGAGTGAAGGCGGAGCGCCCGGCCTCAGCCGCAAGCAGATCGCGCTGATCGCGCTTGCCTCGGCGATCGCGTCACGCCATGAACCGCTGGTGCGTGCGCTGGAAGCAGACGGCGCCGGGCACGCGAGCGAAGCCGAGCTCAACGGCGCTCGTACTGCGGCGGCGATCATGGGCATGAACAATGTGTATTACAGGTTCACCCATCTGGTCAGCGATACCGAGTACGCCAGCCTGCGTGCCGGCCTGCGCATGAATGCGATGGCCAATCCGGGTTGCGACAAGATTGATTTCGAGCTGTGCTCGCTCGCCGTGTCGGCCATCAACGGTTGCGGCATGTGCATGGACTCTCACGAGAAGACCCTGCGCAAGCATGAGCTCACCGTGCAGGCCGTGCAAAGCGCGGTCCGCATTGCCGCGGTGATTCATGCGGCGGCGGTGACGCTGGAGCAGCGCGCCTGAAGCGGGGCGGCATTTCGTCGTCGGCGAATGCCGCACCCTGCGACGCCTTCGCGCCCCGGGCACTGAACCATCGGGTCCGTCCTGAGGCCTTACGCCGCTACCGCGCGCCGACGGGGCCGGCGGTGGACATTCAGCCCTCGGCGGGCGCCGACGCGGCGGCCTGGTAGCGATCCAGCCAGTCGTCCACGGCAGCGCCGATCTCGGCCGCCGTCTTGCGCGTTTCGTGCAGCAGGATGCCGAGGTTCGTGGTCGGGCGCGCGAGCGTCGACACCACGAACAGCTCGCGCCGGCTCGGCACGCGCTGCGCCAGCAGCGTGCCGTTGATGGCGTTGACGACAACGTACTGCGACCGGTCGATGCGCACCTCGCGGCCGATGGATTCACCCAGTGCAACCATCGAGCCGATCATGGCGGCGATGCGCTGCGGGTCGGCTTCGTTGTCCACGACATGCGACACGAGGCGGCCGTCCACGGTCGCGATCACGCAGCCGATCGCGGCAGGAATGCGCTGATGAAGGTTCTTCACCGCCTCGTCGATCGTGGTCCTGAGGAGCTGCGGCAGAGTGCGGGAAAGCGTCGTCATTGCGACCTCGCGTGCTGTACGAATGCCAGCCATTCGTCAGGCTCCGCTGCAGGCTCGCCGCGGCCGGCGGCTTCGATCTGCGAGAAAAGCACGTCGAGGACGCCGAGAACGTCATCGCGTCGGCGCACATCCGCGTCGACCACTGGCAGAAACTGGCCACGCGCCGCGATGGCGTCCACGTAGTCGTCGAGACCCGGGCTCGCGTGGGTGTCGAGACGGCCAACGGCGACGACGATGCGACCGCCGTCGATCTGAGGCGCGAAGGCGTCGAGAAATCCCGACAGGTCAGCCAGTGGATCGGGACGCGAGTTGTCCAGCAGCAGGATGACGCCGAGCGCGCCCTCGGCGAGCAGTGGCCACATGAACTCGAAGCGGCGTTGTCCCGGCGATCCGTACAGATGCAGGGTGTGGCCGGTGTCCAGGGTCAGTTCGCCATAGTCCATCGCCACCGTCGTTTCGGCCTTGTCGCATTCCTCGCGGTCGGAATTCGCGACTTCGGTGCTGATCGGTTCGATCTGGCTGATCGCGCGGATCGCCGTGGTCTTGCCCGACCCCATGGGGCCGGCGAACAGCAGCTTGATTTCGCTCATGAGCGGACGATCCCCAACGTGCGGCGAATCGCGGAAATCACGACCGGGTCGCCGCCGTCGTTGCGCAATGCCGGTGCACGCGGCGCGGGTGCGGGCGCGGACGTGGCGGCGTCATGGAAGAAGTCGCAGACAAAACAGGCATTGAGGAATCCGTCGATGATTGCCCGCGGTGCAAGGCCCAGCGCCTGCAGTGAGGCGCGATCATTGTCGCCGTCCCGCAGGTGCTTGACGAGCTCTGCATAGCTGCGGTGGCCGCCGGCCGCGAGATACGGCCAGCCCTTCAGCCGGAGGCGTACGGCATCCAACAATGCCGGCAGCGCGCCGTGCTCACCGGACAGCACACCGAATTGCCACAGCAGCGGCTTCAGCGGTGAGGCGGGGCCCGCCGGGGACTGGCCGTCGTCGGCCGCTGCCAGCGACCAGCCGTCGCGCGCCATCGTGGCAGCAAGTGTCGGCGCGTCGGCCCGGGCTTCCTGCGCCGCGAAATGGGCGACGGCCCGACGCACGTCGATACGCGCCACGGTGCGGTTGCCGATGTCCAGCGCAGCCGTGGTGACGCCCCGGGCACGCAGTTCGCACCAGCGCCCCAGCCACTCCAGCGCCAGCGCCGTGGGTGCCTGCTGCGCCAGGGGCGTCTGGGACGCGCGGCGCGTGACGATGATGGCGGCAATGCTGTCGAGCGCCGCCGTCATCGCTCCCGCGCGCCAGGCACCTTCGATCACGAGCGTTTCGCTGCGCCCGTCGCGACTGCGCACGTCGGCCAGCAGGTTCGGGGAAATGGACTGACCATCGCCTCCGTGCAGCCGGAAGGTCACGTCGGTATCGCCGGTGTCGCGCAGATGCCAGCGCGCCGCCTGCTGCGGCTGCTCGCGCAGCAGGCCATGAAGCATGCGCTCGACCAGTGACTTGAGTGGCGTCGGCAGCGCCACTGCGATCGAGAACGGCGCTTCGTCATGTGTTTTCATCATTGTCAAAGCCACTCGGCGACAGCCTCTGCTGCATGGGTTTCGGGACGAGCACGCGCGTCGGCGGTCATCGCGTCCGATCCGGTTTCTCGTGCAATTTGCTTGACGACGACTCGTCGACAACGGCGTCAGGCGTTGGCGCGCCATCCGTCCAGCGGCGGCCGCGGGACGATTGTGTATCGTCGCGATCAGAAACGGCTCACGAATAAATGCAAACAAATGAGAAACCTGCATATCGCTACGGACCGGTGCACGTCCGGTTCGTGAACCCTATTGGACCTTCGTACGATTGCTTTCGCCGAAAGCGATGCCGCCTGGTTCCGGTGCGTGGGTGTCGGGCCGGTCGGCGTCGTCCGGTCGCGATTTAAACCCCGCACGGCAATACCGCATCCGATCGTCCAGCCGGCGTATCCAATGTCCGGCCCCCTTTCCAGCGAGCGAGCCATGAAACGACTTCTCTGCGCATCCTTCCTCGTTGCCGTCGCCGGTACCGCGTACGCCGACGACTGCGCCTTCCAGGCCAAGCGTGATCTCGATCTGCCGGCGGCCGGCATCGAACAGTTGAACCTGCGGACCCAGGCCGGCGACCTGCGCATTGTCGGGGTGGCCGGCCTTGCGCGTGTCGAACTCCGCGGCAAGGCCTGTGCGGCGAGCGCCGACATGCTCGAGGCGCTGCAGCTGCAGCATACCGCCGCGGCCGGCCGCCTCGATGTGAACACCACGGCTCCCGACGAGAAGAGCTTCAGCCTGTTCGGTTCCAACTACGCCTATATCGATCTCGAGGTGCGCATGCCGCAGGCGCTGGCACTCGACCTCGCCGATTCGTCGGGCGACATCGAGATCGCCGACGCAGGCACGATCGACCTCACCGACAGCTCGGGCGAGATCCGGATCCGCGATCCGCGCGGCGATGTGCGCGTGCGGGATACCTCCGGCGACATCGACATCGAGGAAGCGCAAGGCGGCGTGACGATAGCGAGCGACAGTTCGGGCGACATCGAGATCGACGGCGCG
The DNA here is from genome assembly GCA_045864815.1 of Rhodanobacteraceae bacterium. Classification (GTDB taxonomy): domain Bacteria; phylum Pseudomonadota; class Gammaproteobacteria; order Xanthomonadales; family Rhodanobacteraceae; genus Tahibacter. Next base: position 50,471 of record BTVG01000018.1, read on the forward strand.
CGCCGGGACGTGATCATCGAGGACGACAGTTCCGGCGACATCGAGATCGACAAGGTCGGCGGCAACGTGCGGGTCGGCCGCGACAGTTCGGGCGACATCAAGATTCGCCACATTGCCGGTAGCGCGGAGGTGGGCAGCGACAGCAGTGGCATGATCTACGCCGACGACATCAAGGGTGATTTCCGCGTCGGCAGCAAATCCGGTGGACGCAGCAGCATCGAGTACGCGGATATCGGTGGCAAGGTGACCGTCCCCGATCACGACTGAACCCCCTTCCGCCGCGCCGGCTGTCCGGCGCGTGCGGGCGCGCTGGTCGCCCGCCGCCCGCCGGTGCTAGCCTGCGCCGATTGCGCGGAGGATGGCGATGAACGCAGGGGCTCGGCTCGCGGGTCTGGTTTTCTGGGTGCTGAGCGCGGTTGCCGCGGCCGATCCGGCCGCGCCACCCCGCGGCAAGCTGCCCGAAAACGCCGAGCCGCTGCACTACGCGTTGCGATTCCGCATCGATCCCGCCGCCAACGGCTTCAGCGCGACGGCCGCTATCCGTATCGCGTTGCGCGAGTCCGGCGATCACGTCTGGCTGCATGCACGCGAGCTCGAGATCGACCGCATCGACTGGCGCGACTCAGCGGATCGTGTACATCCGGCGCGTGTCGCGAAGGGTGCCGGCAATGACGTGGTGCGCGTGGAGTTCGGCGAGCGCGTCGCGGCGCAGGAACTGACGCTGCAGATTGCGTACAGGGCACGTTACGACACGCAGCTCGAGGGGCTGTTCCGCACGCAGCGCGCCGGCAAGCCGTATGTGGTCACGCAGATGGAGCCGGTCAGCGCCCGGCGCGCCTTTCCGGGATTCGACGAACCGCGCTTCAAGACGCCATTCGATCTCAGCGTCGAAGTGCCGGCGGGCATGGAGGCGGTCGCGAACACGGCCCAAGCCGCCGAGGACCCGCTCGCCGACGGCTGGCGGCGCATCACATTCCGCACCACGCCGAAGCTGCCCACCTATCTGATCGCGCTGGGGGTCGGCCCCTGGGACATCGTCGACGGTCCGTCGATCGCGCCCACGCGCTGGCGCCGGGAGCCGGTGCCGTTGCGGGCGATAGCCCCGCAGGGCGAAGGCCATCGCCTCGCCGAGGTGCTCGCGGCCACGCCATCGATCGTGACGGCGCTCGAGGACTATTTCGCGTACCCGTATGCGTTCGGCAAGCTCGACCTGCTCGCGGCGCCGGACTTCAGCGCCGGCGCGATGGAAAACCCGGGACTCGTGATCTTCCGCGAAGCCCTGCTGCTGCTCGACCGCAACACACCTGCGTCGTTGCGCCGCGCATCGTTCGAGGTCAATGCACACGAGCTGGCGCACCAGTGGTTCGGTGACACAGTGACCATGCCCTGGTGGGACGATCTCTGGCTCAATGAGGCATTCGCGACCTGGATGGAAGGTCGCATCACCCAGCAGCTACGGCCGGCGCACCGCGCTGACCTGCAGAGCATCACGGCGGCCCAGGAGGCGATGGCGGCCGACAGCCTCGCCAGCGCGCGACGTGTCCGCCAGCCGATCCGGGACGACGGCGACATCGAAGGCGCGTTCGATCGGCTCACTTATGGCAAGGGGGCGGCGGTGCTCGGCATGTTCGAGGCCTGGCTCGGCGAGGATGTGTTCCGCGACGGCCTGCGCCGCTACGTGCGCGAGCATGCCTTCGCGAGTGCGACCTCGGACGATCTGATCGCCGCGTTGCAGAAGGCCGGCGACAAGGATGCGCGTTTCGGCGCAGCCATGCGCAGCTTCCTCGATCAGCCCGGCGTGCCCGTTGTGCGCAGCGAGCTCGTCTGCGCGGGCGGCAAGGCGCAGCTGAAGCTCACGCAACAGCGCTACTTTCCCGTCGGCTCCGGTGGCGACGCCGCCGGCCAGCGCTGGGGCATCCCGTTCTGTGTACGCCTGCAGCACGGTCTGACGGCATCGACGCAGTGCCAGTTGCTCGATACAGCCAGCGCCACGATGCCGCTCGACGGCCCTTGCCCGGACTGGTACCTGCCGAACGCGCAGGCGCGCGGCTATTACCGCATCGCCCTGGCCAGCAGCGATCTCGCTGTGCTGACACGCGCCGCCGCGACCTTGGACGATCGCGAGCAGCTCGCGTTCGCCGATGCGATCCGCGCAGGCTTCGAGCGGGGCGACGTCGATGCGGCCTCGGTGCTCGATGCGGTAGGTCAACTCGCCGGGGCGAGGACTCGCGAAGCCGCCTTCGCATTGCAGGAAACGCTGGTCTGGATACGGCGCAATCTCGCCGACGCGGCGACCCGCCCGGCGATCGACGCGCACGTCGAAAAGCTGTACCTGCCGCGCCTCGTGTCGCTCGGCTACCTGCGGCGCGATGGGGAAAGCGAGGACGACGCGCTCTGGCGCGCGGACCTCGTCGAGCTGCTCGCGCGCAAGGTCGACAGCAAGTCCGTCCGCGCCGCGTTGCTCGCGCAGGGCAAGGCGGTGCTGGCCGGTGACGGCAACGGCCGGCTTCGCTTCGGTGCTGCCAACTACGACATTCTGGGCAGCGTGCTCGCGGTCAGCGTGCAGGAGCTCGGTGCGCCCGCCGTCGATGCGCTGATGGCCGAACTCGCGAAGAACAGCGATGCGAGCCTGCGCATGAGCATGGCGATGGCGCTGGGGGCGACCACCGACCCCGGACTTGGCGGGCGCGTGCGCGATTTCTCGATCGGCCCGGGAGCGAAGATCAGCGAGACCGCCCGTATCCTCGGCGTGCACCAGTACGAACCGGGCAATCGCGTGGCGCTATGGGACTGGTTCAAGCGACGCTACGCCGACGTCGTGGGGCATACCCCGGTGTTCCTGCACGGCCGGCTGCCGGAACTCGTCTCCGAGGGCTGGTGCGATCACGCACATGCACGCGCCGTCGCGACGTTCTTCACCGGCGACACGGGCAGCGTCGGTGGCACCGCACAGGGGGCGGCGCGCGCGCAGGAGTCCGTCAGCGTGTGTGCGGCACGGCGCGAGAAGCACGGCACGGCGGCGTTGCGGCGCTGGTCGCTCCAGCGAGCGGCACCGGCGGGACAAGGCGCGTAAGGTTGCCGGCCCTGCCCGGTCGCGACGCCGCCCGCGATTCCGCGTGCCGGCGGCTTGCCGGCGTCACCGCACCCGTTACCATCAGCGCATACGGGGAGGGTGGGTCATGAGTGACGCCGATACCGGTCGCAACCGGTTCGCGCAGGTACCGGAGCGCAATACGTCGGACAACATCCTGCGTACCGCCCAGCAGCATCACGTACACCTGTCGGCGATGGCCGACACCAAGGCGAACATCATCATCACGGTGTCGTCGATCGTGCTGACCCTGTCGCTCGGCCGGCTCGCCGAACCGGGGCTGCGCGTGGCGGTGCTGATCCTGATCGGCTTCACCCTGCTCGCGCTGCTGCTTGCGATACTCGCGGTATTGCCGAAATACCGACCACTGCGGCTCGACAGTGACCAGCTGCCGCCCCACTTCAATCTGCTGTTCTTCGGCCATTTCTCCGAAATCTCGCGCGACCGCTTCCTCGACGAGATGGCCAGGACCCTGCAGCCCGACGGGTCCATCTACGAGACGCAGGCCAAGGACCTGTACTCGCTGGGCCTCTACCTTGCGCGGCACAAGTACCGTTACCTGCGTTTGAGCTATCTGTTCTTCCTGACCGGCTTCGTGCTGGCGAGTGCGGAGCAGGCGTTGCGGCTGCTGCTGGGCTAGCGGTCAGACTGGGCCGGCTTTTTCGGGCTGACCCACATCGTGATGTCGGCGTCGAACACGACCTCGTTCCGGGCATCGCGGACCTCCACGATGGCGTGCAGCTCCCCGGCGACGGTCGCGTCTGCGATCGCGGTTACGCTCGCAGTAGCGGTCATCGTGCCAGTGGCCTTCTTCAGGTAGCGCACGCTCATGCCCTTGGGAATCCAGCGCATCGAGTCGGGAATCGTCGCGTCGGTGGCGAGGCCGCCGGCCAGCTCGGCCATGTTGCAGAGCGCGATCGCATGCACGGTGCCGATGTGATTCTGTACGCGGCGGCGCTGGCGGATGCGCACGACGCAGCGGCCGGCCTCGAGCAGCTCGATGGTCGGCGCGATGCTCGCGAAATAGGGCGCGCGCCAGCAAATCAGTCGCGAATAGACCCAGCGTCCGAACGCGGATTTGCCGTAGCGGCGGAACAGCTGCAATGCAGGTGAAGCCATGGCGTCGACTCGGGTCGGGAGTAGGCAACGGCCGCCGCGCGGGCGGCGGCCGTCGTGCGAGGGTCAGGCTACGGAGCGCAGTACGGTCTTGCCGTGTTTGACCGCAGCTTCGAGATCGCGCGGATCGAAATCATCGACACTGATGAATTCGAACGTGGCGGCGCGGACGCGCTCGAGCAGCTTGCGCTCCTCGCCGGTGATGCCGCCCGCGGCCTCGACTTCGGCGAGCTGTCCGGCGTAGTCGTATGCCTTGACATTGAGCGTCCTGATCGCCTTCAGGAACTTGCGTTCCACCGGCTCGGCAGCGATCACGTCGGCGAGCAGTGCGTTCATGCGGCCGACCGGATTGTTGGCGTTCGGCGTCAGATAGACATCGCCGGCCAGGCGGTCGCGCGATTCGTTCGGCGTGCAGAGGATGGCGGCGACGCGGCGGCCCAGACGGTCCGAGGGCGGCACTTCACGACGCCCGAGCGGGAAGATCAGCGCGCGCAGCAGCCAGGCGACCGGCCGCAGCGGAAAATTGCGCAGCACGCCATCGAGCGCCATCTGCATGCGCCACACGCAGTCGTGGAAGGCCCAGGCCAGCAGCGGCTGGTCGGCTACCGGGCGGCCCTGATCTTCGTAGCGCTTGAGCATGGCCGAAGCGATGTAGAGATTCGACAGCACATCGCCGAGGCGTGCCGAGAGCTTTTCCTTGAACTTGAGCTTGCCGCCCAGGATCAGCATCGAGGTGTCCGCCGTCAGCGCGAGCGCGGCCGCATAGCGGTTTAGCTTGCGGTAGAAGCGACGGGTGTACTTGTCGCCGGGTGCCGAGCCGATCTTCGCGTGGGTGAGTCCGAGCACGAAGCTGCGCACCGCATTGGAAACGGCGAAACCGATGTGGCCGAACAACGCCTGGTCGAACGCCTTGAGCCGCTGGGAGTAGTCCGGCAGCTGGGTCGCCTGCATTTCCTTGAGCACGAATGGGTGGCAGCGAATCGCGCCCTGGCCGAAGATCATCATGCTGCGCGTGAGGATGTTCGCGCCCTCGACCGTGATCGCGATCGGTGCGCCCTGCCATGCGCGGCCGGCATAGTTCTTCGGCCCGAGGATGACCCCCTTGCCGCCGTGAACGTCCATGACGTCCTTGGCAATCTCGCGTCCGAGCTCGGTCGCGTGGTACTTCGCGATCGCCGACGGCACCGACGGCTTTTCGCCGCGGTCCACCGCGGCGGCGGTTGCCCGCGACAGCGCGCTGATCGCATAGGTGTAGCCGCCGATCCGTGCGAGCGCTTCCTCGACGCCTTCGAACCGGCCTATCGCCATGCCGAACTGCTTGCGGATACGCGCGTAGGCGCCGGTCGCGATCGAGCCGATGCGCGCCGCACCGGTTGCGTTCGACGGCAGCGAGATCGCACGGCCGACCGACAGGCATTCGACGAGCATGCGCCAGCCTTCGCCGGCCATTTCCGGACCGCCGATCAGTTGCGCGAGCGGCACGAACACGTCCTTGCCGCGGACCGGGCCGTTCTGGAAAGGAATGTTCAGCGGCATGTGGCGGCGGCCGATCTCCAGCCCCTTGGTGTCGCGCGGCAGCAGGGCCAGCGTGATGCCGAGATCTTCGGTTTCGCCGAGCAGCTTTTCCGGGTCGTACATGCGGAACGCGAGGCCGACGACGGTCGCGATCGGCGCGAGGGTGATGTAGCGCTTGTCGAAGGTCAGGCGCACGCCCAGTACGTTCGCGCCGTTCCACTCGCCCTTGCATACCACGCCGTAGTCCGGGATCGAGGTCGCATCGGAGCCGGCATACGGTCCGGTCAGGGCGAAGCACGGTATCTCGCGACCGTCGGCAAGGCGCGGCAGGTAGTAATCCTTCTGTTCCTTGGTGCCGTAATGCAGCAGCAGTTCCGCCGGGCCCAGCGAGTTCGGTACGGCAACGGTGGAGCCGATCGTCGTGGATATGCTCGCGAGCTTCTGCAGCACCACCGAGTGCGCCAGCGCCGAGAACTGCAGTCCGCCGTATTCGCGCGGAATGATCATGCCGAAGAACTTGTTCTTCTTGAGGAACTCCCAGATCGGCGGTGGCAGGTCGGCCAGTTCGTGGGTGATCTCCCAGTCATTGACCATGCGGCAGAGTTCTTCGACCGGGCCATCGAGGAATGCGCGTTCGTCGGCGGAAAGCACCGGTTCCGGCTGGCGCAGCAGCACGTTCCAGTTCGGCTTGCCGCTGAACAGCTCGCCTTCGAAGCCGACCGTGCCGGCTTCGAGCGCGATCTTCTCGGTCGGCGACAGCTGCGGCGTGATCTTCTGGTAGATCGCCAGTAGAGGTGCGGTCAGGCGCTTGCGCCGGAAGTCGACGAGATTCAGGGGCAGTACCACCAGCGCAAAGACCAGCAGCGTGGCGGCCGTCGCGAGCCAGTGCGCATCGGCAATGATGCCGGTGGCGACGATCGCGAGCGCCGTCGCAATGGTCCAGGTGCGCAACCCGGCGCGCCGGTACGAGCAGAGCAGCGATACGAGGATCGCTGCGAGCAGGGGTAGCCAGTGTTGCATGGTGAACTCCTCAGCAGATCAGTTCCGTCCCTGCGGCAGGGCCCGGACGAAGGAAAGCACGGCATCGGTGAACAGGTCATTGCGATCGCCGGCGACCATGTGTGTGGCGCGCGGCACGACGACATGGCGCGCCTGCGGCACCAGGTCGAGAAATTCGGTGATCGTGGCCTGGGAGACCACGTCGCTGTCGCTGCCCGAGAGCAGCAGGACCGGAACCCGCACGAGCCGTGCGGCACGGATGAGTTCGGCCTGGTGTCGCTCGCCGTTTTCCGCGATGCGATCGAGCAGTGCCGGATCCCAATGCCAGCGATAGCGACCGTCGCTGCGTTGCACGAGCAGCGACTGCAGGCGCTCGGGTGACTTCGTTCCGCGACGGTGCGGCAGGTAGGCCGCAATGCTGGCGGCCGCTTCATCGAGCGAACCGAACCCGTCCGGATGCGCGCGCATGAAGGCCAGGATGCGCTCGACACCGGCCGCTTCCCAGCGCGGGGTGATGTCGACCAGAACCAGGGCGCGAAACAGGTCGGGATTGCGTGCCTGCGCGAGCAGTCCGACGAGACCGCCGAACGACGCGCCGACCAGCACGGCGGAGGGCCCCGCGAAGCTCGCGAGGAGGCCGAGATCGGTGACGAACTGGTCGATGTCGTATGCCCCGGCGGGATGCCAGTCGCTGGCGCCGTGGCCGCGCGCATCGGCACAAAGGCACAGGAATCCCTGTGCGGCCAGATGACCGGCACTCGCTGACCAGGCTTGGCGGGTCTGCCCGAAGCCGTGGGTGAATACCAGTGAGGGATTGCCGGCCATGCCGTGCAGATCGCAGGACAGGGCCAGCCCGTCGGGCGCGACGAGTCCGACGGCGGCCTTGTGATTCAAGACCTTGGATGGGGTCATTCGGGAATCAAACATACGTTTGAGTATGTCTGCCGATCTAGAGTATTCAATCCGAGATACCTCAGTTTTCGATCAAATCTTTCTGAAAAGAGGTCGCTGCGCGGGACGATCAGGTACGGTTCGACGGTTGCCCGTTGCGCAACGGCTGCCTGGAACCCTGCAAATGCGCGAAGCCACCGTGACCCCGCTGGAGAATCGCTGCCGTCTGTCGGCCCTGGACTGGGAGCAGGCGGCCCTGGAAGCCATTGCTGAATGCGGCGTCAGCGCGGTGGCGGTCGAACCGCTCGCGCGCCGCCTCGGCGTGACCAAGGGTAGCTTCTATTGGCATTTCCCGACGCGCGAGGCACTGCTCAAGGCCGCGCTGGAGCGCTGGGAGCGCACCGACGAGGAAGAATTCACGGCCGTCGAACCGATCCGCGAGCCTCGCGAGCGCCTGCGGGAGCTGTTCCGCCGCGTGAGTCGCGAAATGCAATCCCATGTCATTTATTCGGCGCTGTTGCGGGCTCTCGACCATCCGGTGGTCCAGCCGGTCATGTCGCGGGTGTCCCAGCGGCGCATCGACTTTCTGACCGTCGCCTATCGCCAGCTCGGCCTCGACCGCGTCACGGCGTCGTATCGCGCGCGCCTGGCCTATGCGGCCTACGCCGGTTTCCTGCAACTCTCGCTGCAGCTGGGCCTGCCGCGCCTGTCGCATGCGGAGTTCGACGAGTACGTCGAACACGCCATAGCAACGCTGATTCCGGCGTAAGCGCAGGGTTTCAGCGCAAGTCGTTGATTCATGGAAGGGTCGCGCGCCGGTTTGTTGCAATGCCGGCGACCCGCCGCTAACGTGGCCCGCCTCACTTTCAGGCAGGGCCCCGGCAGGCCCAGGATCAGGTCATGGCAAGCAAGCTCGACGCGTTGAACCGGTGGGTGGACGAAGCTGCCCGTCTGACCCAGCCGGACCGCATTCACTGGTGCGACGGTTCCGAAGCCGAGTACCAGGCCCTCGTCGAGCTGATGCTCGACACTGGCGACCTCACCGAGCTCAATCCGGCCACACATCCGAATTGCTATCTGCATCGCTCGAATCCCAGCGACGTGGCCCGCGTCGAACACCTGACCTTCGTCTGCTCCCGGCACGCGGACGACGCCGGCCCCAATAATCACTGGATGGATCCGGCCGAGGCGCACCAGAAGATCGACGCGCTGTTCGCCGGCTGCATGAAAGGCCGCACGCTTTACGTCATTCCATATTGCATGGGTCCCATCGATTCGCCGCTCGCGCGCTGCGGCGTCGAAATCACCGACAGTCCCTACGTCGTCGCCAGCATGCGCATCATGACGCGCATGGGCGCCGCGGCACTCGCGCGCATCGAGCGGGACGGGGAGTTCGTCAAGGGACTGCATTCCACCGGCGACCTCGATCCTGCCAAGCGCTTCATCATGCATTTCCCCGAGGAGCTCACGATCAAGTCGATCGGTTCCGGCTACGGCGGCAATGCGTTGCTCGGGAAGAAGTGCCATGCCTTGCGCATCGCCTCGTGGCAGGCGCGCCGGGAGGGCTGGCTCGCCGAGCACATGCTGATCCTCGGCATCGAGAATCCGGCGGGTGAAACCCATTACGTCGCGGCGGCGTTTCCGTCGGCTTGCGGCAAGACCAATCTGGCCATGCTGATTCCGCCGGCCGCATACCCGGGCTGGAAGGTCTGGACCATCGGCGACGACATCTGCTGGATGCAGCCGGGGGCGGATGGTCGTCTCTGGGCCATCAATCCGGAAGCGGGCTTCTTCGGGGTTGCGCCGGGCACCAGCCGCAACACCAATCCGAATGCGCTTGCGATGCTCGATCGCGATGCGATCTTCACCAACGTCGCGGAGACCGCGGACAACCAACCGTGGTGGGAAGGACTGCCCGACGGCAAGCCGGCGAGGGACTGGCAGGGCCGCGACTATGACCCTGCCAACGGCCCGGCCGCGCATCCGAACTCCCGCTTCACCGTCAGCGCCAGGCAATGCGCGAGCTGGTCGCCGCGCGCGGAAGACCCGCAGGGCGTGCCGATCTCGGCCATCATCTTCGGCGGCCGGCGCGAATCGCTCGTGCCGCTCGTGTTCGAATCCCGCGACTGGACGCATGGCGTGCTCGTCGGTGCGGCCATGGGATCGGAGACCACCGCGGCCGCGACCGGCGCCGTCGGGGTGCTGCGCCGCGACTCGATGGCGATGAAGCCATTCTGTGGCTACAACTTCGCCGACTATTTCGCCCACTGGCTGAGCTTCGACAAGCCGAACGCGAAGTTGCCGAAGATCTTCCATGTGAATTGGTTCCGCAAGGCGAACGGCAAGTTCGTCTGGCCCGGCTTCGGCGACAACATGCGCGTGCTGGAATGGATCATCGGCCGCTGCAAGGGTACGGCCGGTGCCGTCATGACGCCGATCGGCAACCTGCCCCGGCGCGAGGATCTCAATCTCGCGGGCCTGAATCTGGGCGACGCCGAACTCGACCTGCTGCTGTCCGTGGATGCCGACGGCTGGGCGCGGGAATACGCGAGCATCGCCGAGTACCTCGGTTCTTTCGGCGAGCGTGCGCCGGAAGTGCTGGAACGTGAACGGGCGCGCGTGTGCGACGAACTCGCCCGGCTAGAGCAACCCAGGGCAAAAGTTGCCATGGGCTGAGCGCGACAGCGGGCGCGGCAGGCGGCGCGTGAACGCGCGCCCGCCTAGCGATCGCCGTGCCCACGGGCGCATTCATGCTTGCCTACTATTGCCATCACTTCGTGCTGTCGCTGCCGGCTGAACACCGGTTCCCGATGGCCAAGTACGCGCTGTTGTACGAGCGCATCGCCGCCATTGCCGCAGCCCAGGGCATCGTGCTGGCCGAACCCGAGCCGGCCAGCGACGCCGAGCTGAGCCGGGCCCACGATCCGGCGTACGTGGCGCGCGTGGCGTGTGGCGCGCTCGATGCCGCCGAATTGCGCAAGATCGGCTTTCCGTGGTCACCCGAGCTGGTCGAGCGCTCGCGCCGGTCGAGCGGCGCCACCATGGCCGCACTCGAACGTGCGCTGCGTGGCGGACGCATCGCCGTCAATCTCGCGGGCGGCACGCATCACGCGTTCGCCGACCATGGCGCCGGCTATTGCGTGTTCAACGATTCCGTCGTGGCCGCCCGTCATGTGCAGGCGCTCGGCCTGGCGCGGCGGGTGCTCGTGATCGATCTCGATGTGCACCAGGGCAACGGTACGGCGTCGATAGTGCGCGATGACCCCAGCATCTATGCGTTCTCCATGCACGGCGAACGCAACTATCCGGCGCTCAAGGAAGCCGGCGATCTCGACGTGGCACTGCCCGACGGAAGCGACGATGCGACGTATCTGGCCGCGCTGGCGGTGCATCTTCCGCGCGCGCTGGCCGCGGCCGATCCGGACGCCGTGATCTATCTTGCGGGGGCCGATCCGTATCACGCGGACCGGCTGGGCCGGCTCGCGCTGACCAAGCGCGGTCTCGCCGAACGCGATGCCATGGTGATCGACGCCTGCCTGCGGCATGATCTGCCGCTCGCGATCAGCATGGCGGGCGGTTATGCGGCGGACGTCGCCGATATCGTGGACATCCACTGCGCCACGGTCCTTGCCGCCGCGGCGCGGCTGCGCGCGGCTGTCGCGGTTTAAACCCCGCCGGCGATTCCGGCATCCAAGCCGGCACCATGAATACTGCCTGCGTCCCCATGAGTCACGCCCTGCCTGAGTCGGCGCCTGCCGCTGCCGATGACGGCGCCCTGGTCCGGCGCTCGATGAGCGGCGACATCCGCGCGTTCGAGCTGCTCTATCGCAAGCATGTGGGGCGCGTACACGGCGCCATCCTGCGCATCGTCGGCATGAACCATGCGCGCGCCGAGGAGCTGACCCAGGACGCGTTCGTGAGGGCGTGGCAGAAGCTGTCCGGCTTCCGCTTCGAGAGCGCCTTCTCGACCTGGCTCTACCGGCTGGGGGTCAACGTCGCCCTGATGGATCTGCGTGGCGGAGGTGCGGAGCAGAACGTGGAAGACGAGGTGCTCGAACTGGCGGCGGGCGGTGACATACCGTTCTGCGCGGGCGAACGCGCCGATCTGGAGCAGGCTGTGGCCCGCCTGCCGCCGCGCGCACGCGCCGTGCTGGTTCTGCACGATGTGGAAGGATGGAAACATGAAGAAATTGCGAACGAGCTCGGCATGGCCGTCGGCTCGTCGAAGGCCCAGTTGCACCGGGCCCGCGGACTGGTACGCAAACTCCTCGGAGCGGCCGCATGAGCGAACATGACTTCCAGTGGCGCCGCCAGCTGCGCGACCTTTCGGGGCCGGTGCAGCCGCAGCGCGACCTTTGGCTCGACATCGCTTCCCGCATCGCCAGTGAGCAGACTGCAGCCCCTGTCATCGCGGCTCCACGCCGCCGGCGCTGGCCCATCGCGTTTGCCGCCGCTGCCAGCGTCGCGCTCGCTGTGCTCGTGGCCAGTGTGTTGCAGCAGCGGACCGCGCCGCCGGAGCTCGCGGCGCGGCCGGCGATCAAGCTCGATCCGGCGGCGGCGATTGCCGCCGCCGACCGGCAATTCAGGCAAGTGCGTCCGCAGGATCCGCGCCTGGCCGCCGCTTCCGTCGAACTCGACGCCGCGGCGGACGAAATCCGTCAGATGCTGCAACAACAGCCCGACGCGGTATTCCTCGTCGGATTGCTCAACCGTACCAACGAACGACGGCTGAAACTTGCGCGCATGGGGCAAGCGTCGAGCTGATTCCGTCCCGGAGACGACATGAAGATGAAATTGCTAGCGTTGAGCGTGCTGCTTGCCCCCGGCCTCGTCCTGGCCGGCACGCCGATCAATGAAACTCGCGAAGTCGATGCCCGCGCCCGCATCGATGTCAGCAACGTCAAGGGCGCGGTCAACGTGAGCGCCTGGGACAAGAACGAAGTCGGCATCACCGGCACGCTCGGCGACGGCGCGAAGCGCCTGGCGATCGAGGGCGGTGGCGACAGCCTGACGATCCGCGTCGAAGGACCCGGCAATTCCCGAGGCTGGCTGAGCTGGGGTTCCGATTCCTCCATGCAGGAATCCGTGCTCAATCTCAAAGTGCCACGCGGCGCATCGCTCGATGTGGGCGTGGTCAGCGCCGAGGTGGCGGTTGCCGGCACGGTCGGCGGCGAACTCGAGGTCGACTCGGTGTCCGGCCGCATCCGGTTGTCGGCGGTGGAAAGTCCGCGCCTGCGCCTGGAAAGCGTCAGCGGCGACGTGGAGTTCGATGGCAAGGCTGACGATGCCTCGATCGAGACCGTCAGTGGCGACGTGGTCGCGCGCGGCCTCGGCAGCCGTACGCGACTCGAGACGGTGTCCGGCGGGCTGCGTGTCGTCGCGAGCGCGCCCCTGCGACAGACCGAAGCCAGCAGCGTGTCGGGCGATATCGACATCAGCGGTGCGCTCGACCGGAACGGCCGCATCGAGATCGAAACCATGAGCGGCGACGTGCGCCTGAATCTGCCTGCCAGTGTATCGGCCAAGATCCGCGCGGAAAGCTTCAGCGGCACCCTGCGCACGGATTTCGGCACCGTGAGCAAGCCCGACCACGGTCCGGGATCGAACCTCGACGTCAGCGTCGGCGGCGGCGACGGCGAAATTTCCGTCGACAGTTTCAGCGGCGACGTGACGATACGGCGCGAGTGAGCCCGCTGCAGGTCGTGCGACCGGCAGTCGCGCCTCCGGATGCGCGGCTATGACATGGCCGACCGCGACCCGGCGCGCACGCCGGCGCGACGGTTCAGAACAGCAGATATGTCGACAGGATGTATTTCTCGCCGGAGCGCGGCGGCGGCGCCTCATGCTGGTACATCCAGTACGGAGGAAACATCAGCAGGCGGCCCGCGCGCGGCTGCACGCTGACCCCGAGGTCGGGGAACCGCGTCTCGCCGCCGTCCGCGACGTCGTTGAGATACCAGAGAAACACGAGATACCGGTTGGCCACCGCGTCGATCGAATCGAAATGAAGCTGGAAGCGTTCGTCCCCGTCAGGGCGATAGCGCTTGATGACGAGTTCGCTGATGCGCCGTGCCGGCGGCACGGCAATGCGTAACCCAACCTCCTGGTTGTAGCGCTCGAGACCGGCGTCGACGCGCGACATCAGGAACCCGCGGAACGCCGGGTCCGACAGCGGCGAAATATCGAGCTCGGTCCAGGCACTGTCCTCGAGGCCCGCGCGTATGCCGCGGCCATTGCCACGCTGGAAGCGCGCAAGGCCTTTGAACGATGCGATCAGTTGCGTGCACAGCGCCGGGTCGAGATCGGCGTCGTAGCAGCGCAGATAATGCGCCAGCGCGCCCGGCCCCGTCGTCACCAACCGTAGCCCCAGTGGTCGACATAAGGGGCCAGCAACGGCTGCAGCGGCGCCATCCAGGGCTCGTATGCGTGCCAGCGGCCGACTGCGCGGGCGTTCACGGGCTCGGCGACCTGGGCATAGCTCGGCGTGGAAATGTAGCCGCGTTCGCGTGCATGGACATCGGGGCGCAGCACCGCATCGTCCCAGGGCACACCGATGAAGTCGATCAGTGCGCGGGCGCGCGCCGGCAGATCGGCTACCAGATCCTCGTAGCGCGATTCGAACACGTCGCCACCGAGCAGCGCGTACTGGTCGAGCCAGAAGTCCATTGCCGCGGCGTAGCCGCGCGCGGTCGACTGCAGGGTCTCGCAGAGCGCGACGAAAACCGGCGAGCGGAAGTTCTGCATGTAGTTGCTGAGCACGACGTCGGCGGGATGGCGCAGCGCGAGCACGATGCGCGCCTGCGGCCAGAGCCGTCGAATCAGCGGCAGCTTCAGCAGGTTCAGCGGATTCTTGTCGACGAGACGGACCGATCCGTTCCAGGCGACGTGCCGCGACACGCGCTCGCGATAGATCGCGCGCATGGCCGCACACTGTCCCGGCGTCAGGTGCGCGAGATCCTGCGGATAGCGCAGGCCGCTGCCGTGCATGTAGTCGACAAGATCCTGCAGGTAGGCGCGTTCGTCCATGCAGCCCAGCCCCGGGTGCGCATCCAGCATGGTTTCGAGCAAGGTGGTTCCGGAGCGCGGAAAACCGACGACGAAGACGGGACTGGCAGCGGCGTCGGGGGCGGACGGATCGGTCACCCACGCCGCGGAGCTTGCATCGACGCGCTGACGCGTACTCGCCAGCGGCGCCTCGGCAAACAGGCGTGGTGCGCGCACGCGTAACCGGGCACAGCGCGCCGCATGCGCGCGTTCGAGCGCCTGCATCGCGCCCGCCGGATCGCCGTCCCGTTCGCAGGCGCGGGCGAGTGAGAAATAGACGTTCGCGTTGTGCCGCGTGGTGCTGCCACTGCTCAGCAGGGCTTCGTGCAGCGCGCGCGCCGTCCGGGTGTCGCTGCCGCGCGCAGCGAGTGCGGCTTGCAACAGGGCAAGGTCTTCGGCGAATGCCGGAGAGGAATCCCCGTGTGTGGAAAGCATCTCCGCGATGGCTCGCGCTTCGTCGAGGCGATTGCAGCGCTCGTGAATCGCCGCGAGACGCAACAGCGCGCGCGGATGGCGGGGATCGCGCGCGAGCGCGCGGGCGAGAAGATCGTGCGCCACTTCGGTGGCGTCGAGGCGGAACTGCAGCCAGCCCGCTTCGGCCATCACGCCGACGTCGACATCGCGCCAATGCAGTTCGCGCGACAGCAGCGCGCGCGCCTTGCCCAGCTCGCCGTTCTCGAATGCCGCGGCCGCGGCGTAGGTGCGGATTTCCGCATCCTGCGGCGCCTGCAGCAGCGCGCGCTCCAGCCAGTGCAACGCGCCTCGCGCGTCGCCGAGATCCAGCGTGTTGAGGCCCAGATTCAGCAGTACGCCGGCGTGTTCTCCACTGCGCTGCAGCGCGCCGCGCAAGGCACGCTCCGCGGCTTCGTTGCGGCCGGCATCACGCAGCGCATTGCCGAGGTTGTTGAATGCTTCGAAGCCGGCATCCGGTGCCGCAGCGAGCTGCTCGAAAAGCGGGATCGCTTCGTCGAGACGCTGCTGTGCCTGCAGGCTCAGCGCGAGCAGCGTCGATGCGGCCGTGTCTTCGGCGCGGGCGGCCAGCAGCTGCAGGCAGGCCTGCTCGGCTTCCCGGTAGCGACCGTTTTCGATGTGGGCGAACGCGTCTCGGAGCATGCGGATGGCCAGCGCGGATGTTGCGGCGAGTATCCGCGGCGCCGTTCCGCCCGGGCAATCGATTCAGGACCGCTGCGCAGCATTCGCGCAGTCGCGGCAACGCGCAGTCCCCGCGCGGCGCGGCGTGCGGGCCTGTGCGACAATCCCGCGTTCCCGCGGCAGCCCGTGTCGCAGCGAACCTTTCGCCGATGATCATTTCGCACAAACACCGCTACATCTTCTTTGCGGTGCCGAAAACCGGCACGCATTCGGTGCGTCAGGCGCTGCGCCCCTACATGGATGAAGCCGATCAGGAACAGGTCGGGCTGTTCGTGGAAAAGCGCTTCGACATTCCCGAGCTCAGTGCGCTGGGACATGGCCATCTGGGCGTGCAGCAGGTCGAACCCGTGCTCGGTCCGGTGTTCCGCGACTATTTCAAGTTCGCCTTCGTGCGCAATCCCTACGATCGCTTCGTGTCCTACTGTGCCTTCATGACGCGCCAGAGCGGCCAGTTCCAGCAGAATCCGCGTGGCGTGATGCGTCATTTCATTCGCGACCGTCCCCCGCTCGGCCATATCCTGTTCCGCCCGCAGCACGAAATGCTGGTCGACACGCAGGGCCGGGTCGCCATGGATTTCGTAGGCAAGAGCGAGCGCGCGCAGCAGGACTATGCACGCATCTGCGAACGGCTCGGTTTCCCGGCTGAAACGCTGGGCAAGGTCAACAGTTCCAGCCATGCGCCGTATACCGCGTACTACGACGACGAGCTGCGCGTGCTCGTCGGCAACTTCTATCGTCGCGATCTCGATCTGTTTGGTTACGACTTCGAGGGGCCGGTCGACTGAGTGCGGCGCCAGATCGCCGCGACCGCCGCCACGATGGCGGCCAGCGCAATACAGGCGATATCCAGCGGCGTGAGCCGCGCCCAGGCGATTGCCGCCGCCAGATCCAGTCCGATCGCGCCGAGTATGTCGGTCAGGCGCATGCCGAGCAGCAGCGCGACACGGCCGCTCGCGATCATCCACAGGGCATAGGCCGATGCCGCGAGGCTGAACGTCGCGGCGCACAGTGCCGAGAATGTCGTGCTGCGCGGGCCGTTGCTGGCCAGCACGCGGCCGATCAGCAGGCCGACGGGCAACGCGAGAAACGCGAGCAGTTCCTGGCGCCACAGCGCGGCGAGCGCCCATACGGCACCACCGGCGAGCGCGCTCATGAGCCCGGTGGCAAGACCGAGCAGGTTGATCGGCGGCATCGGCCGATCAGCGTGCATGGGGAGATGTGCGGCAGGACGGCGTGACGTTCGGCATCGACTGGGCAGGCGCGCGGGACGGGGCGCGCATGATAGCCGCGGCATCGCGCGCGCGTCTCGGTAGGCGGCGGTGCGGCTTCAGCGCAGCACGTCGGTCGGATCGAGCATCCAGGCCTGGGGATGGTGGCGGAACCCTATGCGCGGGTAGTAATTGACAGCGGCCGGTGCCGCCAGCAGCACGATCTTGGCCTGCGGCGCAGCCCGTTGTGTGTGCCGTATCAGCTCGCGGCCGATGCCGTGGTGCTGATATGCATCGCGCACCGCCAGGTCGGCCAGATACGTCGTGAAACCGAAGTCGGTCAGGCTGCGGGCGATGCCCACGAGTGCAGTGCCATCCCAGGCCGTGACCGTCAGGTTCGCGTGGGTGAGCATGGCGCCGAACCGGGCATCGTCGTCGATGGGCCGGCGTGCGCCGAGCGAGCAGTCGGCATACAGCGCGCGTGCGGTGGCGATGTCGGGCACGACATCGTCCCGGTAGGTGATCATGCGGCACCTCCGCAGAGGCGGCGGACCGACGGCGGCAGCGGCAGCGCACAGTCATCGGCCGCTATGGCCGCGGCGTAGCGTGTCTGCATCGGTATGACGCCCGCCCAATGCTCTGCGCCGAGATCGGCCGGATCGTCGCGCGGGCCGCCTTCGCGCACCTTGGCGCTCGCATCTTCGATCGTGAAGCGCAGCAGCAGGGTCGCGGCCAGTTCGTTACGGTCCGAAGGGCGTGACTCGGCGGCACGGCCCGGCAGGATGGCATCGACGAAACGCGCCAGCGCCGCAGACTTCTGTGCCGGATCGTCGATGCAGCGGGCGGTACCGAAGCAGACCACCGAGCGGTAGTTGACCGAGTGATGGAAATGCGAGCGCGCAAGCACGAGGCCGTCGACGTGACTGACGCTGAGGCAGGCAGGGATGCCGTCGGCAAGGCTGCGCATCAGGCGGCTCGCTATCGATCCGTGCAGCAGCACATCGTCGCCGTCCCGCGCATACAGCATGGGGATGACGAAGGGCTGGCCGTCGGCGCAGAAGCCGACGTGGGCGAGAAAACCGGCGTCGAGTACCGCGTGCACGGCGGTCGACTCATAGCGGGCGCGTTCCTTGGTGCGGCGGACCTGGTGGCGGGGGGTAGGGCGCATATAGCGGCTCCGGCTCTTGACGCGGCCAGTATCTGGCTCAGAATTGGCTCCAACCAGCACCGCAATCGCCGTGGGCGAAAGGGCCAATCGTGTATCTCGAACTCGACGGCAACGGCGCGCTCTACGCGCAGCTCACCCGGGCACTGAAGGCGGCCATCCTGGCCGGTCGCGTCGCCGCCGGTGCGCGCCTGCCGGCCACGCGTGTACTTTCTCGCGAAATGGATCTTTCGCGGAATACGGTCCTTGCCGCGTACGAGCAGCTGCATGCGGAAGGGTTCCTCGTGGGCAAGGTCGGTTCCGGCAGCTACGTCGCGGAAATCGAGTCCGCGAGGCGTCCGCGCGCCGCGCCGCGCGTGGTGCCGACGAGCCCGGTCGCCCGCTACGCCAAGCGAGCGCGCGAGGTATTCGACGACGTGATTCCGGGGCGTCAGTACATCGGCCTGCGCTACAACCTGCAGTACGGCCTGCCGCTGACGAATCCGACCCTCACCAGCGCCTGGCGCCGCGCACTCGCGCAGGCGTCGGCGCACGCGGAACTGGACTACCCGAACCCGCAGGGGCTGCTCGAACTGCGCGAGCAGATCTGCGACTACCTCGCGCGCCGCCGCGGCATCGTTTGCGCGCCGGAAGACCTGCTCGTGGTGTCGGGCACGCAGCAGGCGTTCTTTCTGGCCGCGACCGTGCTGGTCGAAGCGGCCGAGGGCGTGATTCTCGAAGACCCGCACTATCGTGGCGCGCGCCAGGTGTTCCAGGCGCACGGCGCACGCGTCGAGGCGGTCCCGGTGGACGCCGACGGGCTGCGCACCGATGCCCTGCCCGAGCGTGGCGCCCGGCTCATCGTCGTGACACCGTCCCATCAGTTTCCCGCGGGCGCGGTCATGTCGCTCGCCCGCCGGCTCGAGCTCATCGAGTACGCGGCGCGCCAGCGCGCCTGGGTCATCGAAGACGACTACGACGGCGAGTTCCGCTACGACGCGCATCCGCTCGCGGCGCTGCAATCGCTGGATCGCCATGGCCGCGTGATCTACATCGGCAGCTTCTCGAAAACGCTGTTCCCGAGTCTGCGACTGGGCTACATGGTGCTGCCGCCCGGGTTGCGCAAAGCATTCATCGCGGCGAAATGGTTCTGCGATCGTGGTTGCCCCGCGATCGAGCAGGGCGCGCTGGCGCGTTTCATGGCCGACGGCAGCTTCGAGCGCCATCTGCGGGATGCGGCCAAGACCCTGAAGCAGCGCCGCAACGCGATGCTGAACGGTCTGCGCCGCCATGCGCCCGCCGTCGAGGTCGCCGACACGCATGCCGGCATGCATCTGGTCGCCTGGCTGCCCGGCGTGAGCCGCGGCCAGTGCGAACGCCTGATTGCGCTCGCGGCCGAGCGCGGCCTTGGACTTTATGCCATCGAACCCTATTTCCTGGGCCAACCTTCCCGCAATGGTCTGCTGCTCGGCTACGCGAGCCTGCCGCCGGCCGACATCGAAGCGGCCATGAAGCTGTTCGGCGCCTGTCTCGCGGAGCTGGGCCTCGGTCGGCGTCAGGCCGCATAATCCGCGTTTTGCCGGCCGCACCGGCCAGGAATCGAACCAGCCCATGGCCGGATACAGCCACACTTCCGAACCGTTCAAGCTCGAACGCGACTGCGCTGCCGTGATGGTCCCGCAGGGCGAGGCCGTCACTCTGCCGGCCGGACAGATCGGTTACATCACCCAGGCGCTCGGTGGCAGCTTCACGGTTTACATCGAAGGCAATCTGTTTCGCATCCGGGGCGACGATGCCGATGCGATCGGCAAGGAGCCGCCGACCAGCATCGAGCTGCCCGAAGGGGCCGCCGATGCCGATGTCGAGAAGCTCGTCTGGCAGCAACTGCGCACCTGCTTCGACCCGGAGATTCCCGTCAACATCGTCGACCTCGGCCTCGTCTACGAATGCGAGCTGGTGCGTGGCGAGAGCGGCGAGCGCGAGGTGCGCGTGCGCATGACGTTGACGGCACCGGGCTGTGGCATGGGCGACATCCTTGTCGATGACGTGCGGGCCAAGGTCGAAGCGATCCCGACCATTGCTGCAGCCGACGTCGAACTCACCTTCGATCCGCCGTGGACGCACGCGATGATGTCGGACGTGGCCAAGCTCGAGACCGGGATGTTCTGATTCTCGCGGGCCGTGGTGATCACGCCGCGCCAGGCTTCGTCTGCGTAGCACCGCGCCGCCAGATCGACGGCGAGAAGAGCGCATAGCGTGCGAGTCCCCAGAAAAGAGGCAGATAAAGCGCCGTAACGATGGCCATACCGACAGCCAGCGGTGCCAGGTTGGCCCAGCTTCCGCCGCTCAGCGTCGTCCATGAATCCTTGATCTGAACAGCCAGCCAGGCAAGGTTGATGGCGAAGCACACGATCCACGCAATCGGATTCAACCAACCGCGGCGAAGGCGCCAGGCGACGATGCCGGCGACGGCGTAGAGGGTCATGGCTGCTTCGATGAGCGATCGAACGCCCAGCGGATCCGGATTGAAGAAGACTGCCACGACGACAAGCCCGCCAAGCACGGCCGCGTAGATGAACCAGAGCACGTCCCCGATGCCGAGGCGGGCCACCGGCGGCGCTTTCGGCAGCTCGGCCGCCTTCGGGAGCCGGGGCGCCTGATATCGGTTGTATTCGAATTCGTCCGGTTCGAAATCGATCACGTCGGAAACTGCCGGCGTTTCTGGCGCAGCCGGCGAGTCGGGCGAAACGCCGCGCGAGGCGAGTTCTGCCAGGGCGACTTCGTGGGCGAGCTTCGTCAGGACTCCCGAACGCACACGGCGCAGAAGCTCGGCGTCGATGAGGTCGGCATATCGACGCTGCAATGATTCGCGCGTGACTTCGGTCATGACGTCGGGCTGTTCAAGGGAGTGTCGGCATCAGCCTATCCAATTGCCGTGGCCAGTGCTCGTATGCCGCTGACATCGACGCAAGGCGATTGTCGCGGTCAGCGCCGCGGGCGCCTCCCCGAAAAATACCGGCATGCGATGCCCCCGGCATCGCAAGGGCGCCGGTATTTTTCACCACAGGGGGCGGGTGAAATCGAATTCGGGGGTGGGCGAGGGGCGTGCGAAGGCAGGACCCAGGCCGTAGTCCACACCCAGCCGCAGCAGCAGGTGGGCCCGGTTGATCGAGTCGACCTCGGGAGCAATGACCGCGCAGCCGGCCGCATGCGCCTTGCGGACGAGCGCGAGCAGCGTGTCGCTCATCGACTTGGCCGTACCCAGTTCTGCGACCAGGCCAGCGGAAAGTCGCACGAAATCGATCGTGAGATTCTTGAGCGCATGTACCGCGGCCCAGTCGCGGCCGAAATCGACGAGGCAGACGCGTACGCCGCTCTGGTGCAGGAACTTCAGCCGTTCGGCGGCGCGCGCGCCGGCATCGATGAGTTCCGAACAGGGCAGCTCCAGCGTGAGTCCCGTGCCCGAGAGGTGCCGTTCCTTGAGCTCGCGCGCGAGCCAGTAGGGAATGTCCGGATCGAGCAGGCTCGTGACCGACTGCGGTACGAACAGGCGTAATTGTCGCCCGCGCTTGAGCTGTTCCTCGCGCACGCTCAGCGAGCGCTCGAGCAGCCAGCGATCGAGCGTCGTCAGCTGGTTACATTCGGCCGCTACCGGTGCGAGGTCGGCGTAGGCGACCGCGACCCCGGCCTGTGTCGTGCTCTTGACCTTGAAGCTCAGCTCGAACTGTCCGCTGAGCTTGCCCGTGAGCGGAACGATGGGCTGGAAGTCGAACTGAGTCTGCTCCGGGGTCAGCGGCCGGCTCAGCACGGCGCGCACCGCGAGCAGCGGGTCTGACGGTAGCAGTGCGGCTTCCTTGGTCTCGAACCAGAGCACGCGGTTGCCGCCGAGGTGCGTGGCTGCGATCTGTGCCGCCTCGGCGTTGGTCACGACTTCGTCGACATTCGCATGCTCGCCACCGAGCAGCGCCATGCCGATGCTCGCGCTCAGCGGATGGCTTTGGCCCTGGTAGATGAACGGCTGCCCGGCGAGCGCGAAGCGCAGGCGCTCCGCGATGCCGGTGATGTCACTGCGCGAGCGGCGGTGCAGCAGAACGAAATAGTGGAAATCGCTATATTGCGCGGGCAGGTCGACCTCATCCAGCTGGCTGCGCAGCAGGTTGCCCACGTGCGCATCGATGGCGGCGAGGCCGGTCAGGCCGATGCGCTCCCGCAGCTCGCCGGCACGGTCAATCGCTATCGTCAGCAGCGCCGCCGACCGGTCGCCGAGGGCTGCGCCGAGTTTCTCGATGAGCACGTTGCGCGAGTAAAGTCCCGTGCGCGCATCGCGGCCGTCGGGATTGCCGATGATCTCGCGCAGCCAATGGGCGCGTCGCACGCGCGAGGTGACCGCGCTGAGCAGGTGACGCGTCTTCAGCGGCTTGACCAGGAATTCGTCGCCGCCCGCGGCAATCGCATCGAAACGCAGGTTCAGCGACGATGCGTCGGCGGCGAGAATGATGGGGACGGCGGCATATTCGGGTTGCTGACGGATCATCTGCGTGAGCTCGATGCCGCCGACATCGGGCAGGTTGCAGTCCAGCACGACCACGTCGGGACGAAACTCCGCGAGTGCACTCAGGGTGCCCTGGCCGTTGCCGACGATGCGCGCGGTCATCCCGCGTTCGGCGAGTGCGCGCGCTGCGTCGACGGCGTTGTGGCGGTCCGGCGCGACCAGCAGCACGCGCCAGGCGGGTGCGTCCGTATGCGCGAGCAGCTCGTCGAGCTTCGCGAGCACGCGCAGGCTGTCGACGGGGGCCTGGAAGAATCCCGAGGCGCCGGCGCGCATGGCGAGCAGGCGATGGCCCAGGTCTGCGTCGGGCGAGACGACGATGAGGCTCGGCAAGGCTTCGCCGTCCGCCACGAGCTTGTCGTAGATCGCGCGGACGCGGCCGTAAATCCGCAGCTTGCGCGCATCGAGGATCAGCGCGCCGGGTATCGCGTTCTCGAGGAACGTCAGCAGGTCTTCGGGTTGTGACGTGATGCGGGTGTCGAAGCCGCGTTCGCGCAACGCGCTCAGCAGGCCCGGCGCCACGCTGTCGTCGATACCGTGCAGCGCGATGGTGCGCGGCAGCCGCATGAGGCTGTCGCTGGCGCTGGTCAGCGGTTCGGCCGTCGCCAGTGCCTGCATCCGTGACGATGTCGTCCGGGCCGGCGCATCCGCCATCGGCGGGTCGGCATTCGCCGGCGCGGGCGGCGGCGGCGCCTGCGGCATGGCGCTGGCGGCAACGGCTGGTGCCTCGTCAGGCAATGCCGGTTTGGGCATCTGCCGCACAGAAGCCACCGGCTGCTCGTTCGAAGGCCTGATCGCGGGTATCTCGGCGCTGATGCGTGCGCTCGGCAGCGTATGGACGGCGGCCTTGGTGGTCGCGGACAGGTCGGTCAGGTCAGCGCCGAGCGCTTCCACCATTTCCGCGAGCCGGCTCAGATCGCGTGCGTTCGGTACGAGTGCGTCGTCGATGAACGAGCACAGGTAAGCCGCGAGTTCGAGCGCGTCGCCATTGAGTTTGTCCAGGCCCAGGCGTTCGCTGGTATCGGCGACCTGGTCGAGTTCATCGCCGAGCTGGCGCGCCGCGTTGCGATCCCAGCCGCCCTGCGCGAGCGGTTGCCAGCGGCGCACGAGCGCAAGACACCGTTCGCGCAGTTCGTCGCGCGCGGCGGCGTCGGTGCGCCTGCTGCCCTGATTGCTCATGGATGGGTTCCCCCGGCGCCGATCGTGCAACGGGTCGGCAGCCGCCGTGGTGTAGCCGCCGTCGCGCCCGCTTCGATGACCCGCTTAGCCATCCGATTGCCCTGTGTCAGTCCTGGGTACGCCCGGCCCGCGGCGCCCTGGGACGCAGCATGCAGCGTGCCGACGGGTGCTGGCGTGCGTGCAATCACAGTTTGGTCCATCCGGACGGGGGCTTGCCGCCCCGCGCGAAGCGCTCGCAGGGCGTTGCCGCGCGCCGTCGGGACGGTAGCGCTGACGGACCGTCGTGGCGGCCGGCCGGGGCAGGGGCGTTCGGGCATCGCGGTCTCGGTGGAAGGGGATTCGTCCCTGTCGAATGACGCAAATCGGATGCCGAAACCCTCAATGCATCGACGCAGTTGACCTCGCCGGTGCGGGCGGCGAAGCTTCGGCGCCGGCCGGCCCGGACGAATGATCCTGCAGTGTGGAGAAGTCGACAATGCGCAAGTATCTGCACGTGTTCGCGATCCTGTTGTTCGTGCTGGCCACGCTGTGGCAATGCCTGTTCTGGGGTGGGGCGAGCACGCTGCCCGACATGGGCACCGCCATACGCCGCTCGGCCGTGCGGGAGGCGCCGCTGGTCGCGGGCCTCATGGTCTGCGGCGAACTGCTCGGCAAGGCGGTGCCGCCGCTCGGGGATGTCGGCCGCAACTGGGCCCGCGAAGCGCTGGGTCCCGCGAAGGAGCGGCTCGAGGCCGATCCCGGTGTGGCGATGGACCTGCTGTTCGGCGAATCCCTGAGCTCGTCTCAGCGCCTCGCGACCCGCGGGGTCTACGCACTGCCCGTGCTCCTGATCCTGGCGGTGATCGCCTGGATCCGGCGTCCGCGCCAGGTGCGCCTGATGGGCGCGAAACGCCGCTGACCTCCGGCTGACTGTGTCTGCCCTGGAGGGCCAGGGCGTATCCGCCTTGCGGCGGAGGGGGCGATGACGACCGATGCCGCGGGACGGACTTCGCGGCGTGGCTACGCGATGGCGGAAGCACCGGGGTCGGCATGGTGGGGTCGCGCAGTTGGCCCCTTGACCGCCGCTGAATGGGCGTCCTGGAATGTCGAGAATTGCGACGCGAAAGCGTCGCTTTCTGACAAATTCGGTCACTTCTGCCGCAGCCGTCGAATGCCGCCCCAAGCCAGTGCCGGCGCGCCCCGGACCGCATCCGAAATGTTTCGTACGAACTGAAATGTGTACGGACAAATTTGTTGCGATGCACTATATTCTCTGCTGGATCAACCACTTAGCGGCAGTTTTTGGTTGACGGACGGTTGCGGCCGCTGTAGGTTGCGCCGCGTTTTCGGAACCGGGGGGTTTCGGATGCACGCTCGCGAGGACCGACCTACAGCGCCTTGAGCCGGCACTGCGGTCCATCAGCACAGCAACCCGCGAAGGGCCGCGACTGAGCGGTCCGGGCGGCGGACGTGCGCGGCGAGTGGACGGGAGCGATTCGCCGGGCTGTAGCCAGCCCGATCATTCCTAATTCCGGTGGGGGTTCTATCGTGAAAGTCGTTTCGCAACGTGGCATTCGTCGTAGCGCACTGGCGCTCGCCTTGCTGGGCGCAGCCGTCACGGCGCAGGCCGCAGGTATCACCGCAGCCGAGCGTTCCGCCTACGCGAGCCGCGTCAACTTTGCCGTGGCCGCGCCTGGCGAGCAGGTCGACAGCTTCATCGTTTACTACAACGGCCAGGAAAGCCGGCTGTCACGCAGCGAAGCGGACGCTGCGCAGGCGCTGAGCCTGGCGGCAGACGACGCGTCACGCGTGGGCAAGAATCTCGGCCTGAACCTCAGCATCGAGCGCGAACTCGCCACGGGCGGCGTGCTGATCCGTGCCCAGAATCCCACCGGTTCGCGTGGCAGCATCGACGCCGAGCGGGTCATGGTCGAAATCGCGAAGAACCCCAACGTCAGCACGGTCGAGCCGAACAAGCGCGTGCGTGCGTTCCTCGTGCCGAACGACACGCGCTACAGTGAACAATGGGACATGTTCAACGCAACCGGCGGCATGAACGTGCAGTCGGCCTGGGATGTGTCGACCGGCAGCGGCGTCGTCGTCGCGGTCATCGACACCGGCATCGCGCCGCACTCGGATCTGTCCGGCCAGACCGTCGCCGGGTATGACTTCATCTCCAGCTCGACGACCGCGCGGGACGGCAACGGCCGCGACGCCAACCCGAACGACGAAGGCGACTGGTTCGCGACCAACGAGTGCGGCGTGCCGTACTCGTCGAACTCTAGCTGGCACGGCACGCACGTGGCCGGCACGGTGGCGGCGATCGCGAACAACAACAAGGGCGTGGCCGGTGTCGCGTTCAATGCCAAGGTGCAGCCGGTCCGCGTGCTCGGCAAATGCGGCGGCTCGATCGCCGACATTGCCGACGCGATCATCTGGTCGTCGGGCGGCAGCGTTTCCGGCGTGCCCGCCAATGCCACTCCGGCCCGGGTCATCAACCTGAGTCTCGGCGGCCAGGGTGCCTGCTCGTCGACCGAGCAGAACGCCATCAACTCGGCGCGCTCGCGCGGCACGGTGCTCGCGATCGCCGCGGGCAACGACAATGCGAACGTATCCGGGTTCGATCCGGGCAACTGCAACGGCGTCATCGCGATCGCTGCGACGACCAAGGCCGGCAGCCGCGCGAGCTACTCGAACTATGGCGCGCTGATCGACGTGTCGGCACCGGGCGGCGACGGCAGCGGTGGCGCGGGCGACATCCTGTCGACCTTGAACGCCGGCACCACGACGCAGAGCACCGAGTCGTATGCCTTCTATGCCGGCACGTCGATGGCATCGCCGCACGTGGCGGGCCTGGCCGCGCTGATGCTCGCGAAGAATCCGTCGCTGACGCCGGACCAGATCGAGACGCTGATCAAGAACAACGCCAAGCCCTTGCCGGGCACCTGCACGGGCGGCTGCGGTACCGGCATCATCGATGCGGCCAAGACGCTCGCCGCCGTGGGCGGCGGTGGTGGCGGCAACGTCGCGCCGGTCGCGAACTTCAGCGTGACCACGAGCGGACTCACCGCCAGTTTCACGGACAGCTCCACCGACAGTGACGGCTCCATCGCCTCGCGCTCGTGGAACTTCGGTGACGGCAGCACGTCGACGGCCGCCAATCCGAGCAAGACCTACGCGGCGGCGGGCACCTACACCGTGACTCTGACCGTAACGGACAACGGCGGCGCGACCAACGCCAGGAGCCAGTCGGTCACGGTGTCCTCGGGTGGCGGCGGTGGAACCGTCCTGTCCAACGGCGTGGCCAAGACCGGCCTGTCGGGAGCGGCCAGTTCCGAGACGACCTACACGCTCGTGGTTCCGTCCGGTGCAACCGGGCTCAAGTTCGTGATGGCGGGCGGTACGGGCGATGCGGACATGTATGTGAAATTCGGTTCCGCGCCGACGACGTCCAGCTATGACTGCCGCCCGTACCTGTCGGGCAACAACGAGACCTGCACCATCGCCACGGCGCAGGCCGGCACCTACTACGTGAAGTTGCGTGGCTACTCGGCCTATTCCGGCGTCAGCCTGACCGGCAGCTACACCTCCGGCGGCGGTGGTGGTGGCAGCGGTCCGTTCACCAACACGACCGACTACGCCATTCCGGACTCGAGCTCGGTCAGCAGCCCGATCAGCGTCAGCGGGCAGAGCGGCAACGGCTCGACCACGACCCAGGTGGCGGTGAACATCGTGCACACCTACCGTGGCGATCTGCAGATCGACCTGATCGCGCCCAACGGCACGAGCACACGCCTGAAGAGCGGCAGCTCCAGCGACGGCGCCGACAACGTGATCGCGACCTACAGCGTCAACGCCTCGGGCTCGCCGCGCAACGGCACCTGGCAGCTCAAGGTCACGGATCTCTATTCCGGCGATACCGGTTACATCAACCAGTGGTCGATCCAGTTCTGAGCGCAATTACGAGTAGAGATTTCGGCGCCCGGCATGAAACCGGCGCCGAGTCTCCCGGCGGGATTGCCGGGAGTGGCGCACGGATGCCCAACGGGACATTCCGTAGCCGCGGACCCTGCCGCGGTTACGGTTTCTTCCCGCCGGCAGGAGCCGCCGATCCGGATTTCGAGCGCGGCCTTCGCTGCCGCCTCACGCATGCCGCGGTCAGCCTCTGCTGACGCGCAACCATCCTCGGAGGGGAGGAGCCCGGTCCGCACGCAACTGCGTCCGTTCCGGTCTGGCATGGCTCGTTACGGCCATCGCCTTGCAATGTCGCCGACGCACGGGTCGGCGTCAGTAACGGGAGAACCCCTGGCCGCCCCCTGCGGCCGGGGGTTGCTTCGGACGGTGTCGTCCTCCGAAGTACGTTCGTGGGAAAGTCTCGCAGGTCCAACACCGCGGCCGATCCGGCCGTGGCGCGGAGCACTGCCCCGGCAGAGCCCGAAAGCCACCGCCAGCATGAATCCGGCAGTGGCCGGCGTTGCCGGAGTCCG
Organism: Rhodanobacteraceae bacterium; assembly: GCA_045864815.1. Lineage (GTDB taxonomy): Bacteria > Pseudomonadota > Gammaproteobacteria > Xanthomonadales > Rhodanobacteraceae > Tahibacter. The sequence continues at coordinate 78,825 of BTVG01000018.1, forward strand.
CGTCGTGGCGGCGTATCAGCCTGCCTCGAAGCGATTCGCCGCACGGTTCTTGCGCACCGTGCGTGGATCCCAGATGCGGCCATTCATCGCGATGTGAACGCCCTCCGGCAGCACCTGCAGCGCACCAACTGCGCAGCCGATGTTGAACACCGCATCCGAGCCCTGGAAGCGTGCGGGATTCAGCGCGCCGGTCAGCACGATGACCTTACCTTCGATCGGCAGCAGCACCCGCGCGGTCTCGATCATGGTGTCGGTGCCGTGGGTCACGAGCACGTGTCGGTGCGGCTGCTGCTCGACCGTGCGCCGGATCAGCTCGCGGTCTGCGTCGGTGATGTGCAGGCTGTCCTTGCGCAGGACCGGAATCACATCGAATGCAAACGCGACGCCGAGCTGGCTGAGTATCTCGCCGATGGCCGGTGCGCCGATCTGATACTCCGATTTGTCGTCGAAGTAGATCTTGTCGATCGTGCCGCCGGTCGTGACGATGCTGAGGTGGTTCATGGCGGGGGCGGGTCTCCGGGTTCGCAGTGCACCGCGGGTGGTTCCGGCTGGTCGTCCGTGCTTGCGTCCTCGCCAACGATGGCGAGCAGCGCGGCCGGCACCTCCGTCGTCAGCCAGACGCCGTTGTCGGCGCGATAGAACGGCACTCCGCGTGCGATCGCCGCCGCGACATCGATGCGCAACACCACCGGCCTGCCATGACGTCGACCGACCGTACGCGCCGTCTCGACGTCGCCGGACAGGTGCACGTGACGGCGCGACTGCGGTTTCAATCCCTCGCGCAGGATCGCATCGAGAAAGCGCGTGGCCGTGCCGTGGTAGAGGGGCGGCGGCGAGGTGACCGGCGTCAGCGCGAGTTCGACGTCGACGGAGTGTCCCTGCGCGGCGCGGATCCGGCGCCCGTCCTCGCTCAGCGAGAAACGCCGCTTGTCATTGAGCGACACGACCAGATCGAAGTCGGCGCGCGCGATCGCCTTTCCGGTGACAGCGGCCTTGTCCAGCAGTACCGCGATATCGGTCCAGCCCTGTGCGTCCAGGACGATGCCGATGGCGCCGGGGTCATGGCGCAGGACCAGGCTGAGGAACTTGCTGAGGCCGACCAGGCGCTCGGGCAGTGCGGCGTTCATGGTGGTGTCATCGCTCGTGGTCGCATGTCGGGGTGTCCCCGGTGTTCAGGTGTCGCGCGCGAGCAATGCCTCGTCGCCGGCCTGCGTCGTTGGTGTCGCCGTGCAGCCGGCCACGAAGCGCCGCGCGGCCGCGGCGGCACGGCCATCATTCTCGTGTGCGAGCGACCAGGCTGCCTGACGCAGCAGCAGCGCGCCGGCAAAATCGCGGGCGAGGCCGAAGGCGATTTCGCGTGCGCTGGCTTCGAGGCGATCGGGGTCTGCGGCGAGTCCAGTAAACCGTGACGCGAGTTCCTGGGCATGGGTGCTCAGCGCGGCGCAGGCGCCGTGGAGACCCGGAATCGCGGCCTGCTGCAGCAGCGCGTCGAGCGCGCTGCGCCACGTGGCGAGGGCTGCCGGATTGCGCAGCACACGCAGCGCATCCAGCGACAGCACGTTCGTCGTGCCCTCCCAGATAGGCAACACCTGCGCATCGCGCAGCAATTGCGGCAGGCCGCTGTCCTCGATGTAACCGGCGCCGCCGAGACATTCCATGGCTTCGGAACACTGGGCGACGGCCAGTTTGCCGGTCCAGAGCTTGGCCAGCGGCGTCAACAGGCGCAGCAGCAGGGTGTCGTTCGGGTCGGCCTTGCCGTGCCGGGCACGGCCCAGCAGTTCGACCACGTGGAAGGTGAGCTGGAACGCCGCCTCGAAATCGGCCTGCAGGGCGGCCAGCGTGGCCTGGTGCAGCGGGTGTTCGATGAGCGGCTTGCCGAACGCGCGCCGCCGGAAGGCATAGTCGCGCGCAACCGCCAGTGCGCGGCGCATGGTGGCGATCGCACAGACCGCATTCCAGCAGCGCGTCACGTTCAGCATCGGCGCGATCGCGCGCACGCCGTGGCCGAGCCCGGCGACGGGTGTCGCGGCGATACCGAGCAGTTCCGTTTCGGCGCTCGGCAGTTCCCGCGTACCGAGCTTGGGCTTGAGCCGGTTGATGATGACATCGCGCCAGCGTCCGTCGGCGTCGCGCGGCTCGAGATAGAACAGCGTCAGTGCATCGGCACCGTCGCCGGCGCCGTCGACCCGCGCGAGGGCGAGCGCGGTGTCCGCGTGCACCGCCGAGGTGAACCATTTGCGGCCATACAGCCGCCAACGCCCTTCGGCGTCCGCACGCGCGACGGTTTCGCTGCCGGCGACATCGGAGCCGCCGGTGGTCTCCGTCATCCACTGCCCCGAAATCCAGAAGGTTTCCGGTTCGCGGCTGAGATAGCGCGGCCAGGCACGGGACAGCAGATCGGCATTCGCGGCGACCTCGATGCAGGTCGCGGCGCCGTCGGTCATGGCGAGCGGGCAGGTGAAGAAGGCGCTCGCGACGTGGTGCAGATAGACCAGTGCGAACTGGTGCAGGCGTGCGTGCTCGCCGTGCGTTTGCTCGTGGCCCGCAGCGACCAGGCCGAAGCGGGCTGCGATCTCGCGCGATTCCTGCCAGGCCGGCGTGAGTTCGATGCGGTCGACGCGCCGCCCTTGAGAATCCCATTGGGTCAGCACCGGCTCGCGCGGGCTGCGTTCGCGTTCACGGCGCCAGGCATCAGCGGCGTGGGCACCGAGTTCGTCGAGCTCCGGCGCGATCGCCTCGTGGACGGTGGCAGGCAGGCTGCGTGCGAGCAGCGATCGCAGCACGCGATCGTCGCGATACTGGTTGCCGAGTTCGGCGGCGCTCTGTACGAACGTCATGCGCGATGCCTCCGGTACTGCAGAATGGGCAATGCCCTCAGCGTGGCTTGCGCCGGTAGCCGCGAGCGCCCCAGCCGAGCGCGGCGATCAGCGAAAGACACAGCGCGATCTCGCCGAGTGCCAGCAGGCGCGCGCGAGGTTCACCCCACGCCGCGACGACACCGTGGCAAAAATAGAACAATCCCAAAATGCCGACCCACAACAGTGCGCGTCCCACGCTGCGGCGCAGCGCGAGCAGCGGCAGCAGCAGCGGCCCCACGGTCAGCGCAAGGGCGAGCAGCCGCGAGCCGTTCAGCGGCGGCGCCAGCCAGCCGTGCCAGAGCACGTGCAGCAGCACGAGCGCGCCCCAGCTCACGAGCCCCAGTCCGCGCGGCGTCATGGGTTGGCTCCGAGCCGGCGCGCGACGTCCGCGACACGGCGGCCGAGCGCGCGCGCCAGATCACGTTCGACGTCGCTGATCGGCCGCGCGCCGTCGCTGCCGGCGACATGGCTGGCCCCGTACGGCGTGCCGCCGTCGCGCGTGGCCGAAAGGCCGCGTTCCGTGAACGGCAGGCCGACGATGAGCATGCCGTGGTGCAGGAGTGGCAACTGCATCGACAGCAGGGTCGATTCCTGGCCGCCGTGCTGCGTGCCGGTCGACGTGAATGCCGCGGCCGGCTTGCCGACCAGACTGCCTGACGCCCACTCGGCGCTGGTCCCGTCGAGAAAATACTTCAGCGGTGCAGCCATGTTGCCGAAACGTGTGGGGCTGCCGAGGATCAGCCCGGCGCAGTCGCGCAGGTCGTCGCGCGAGGCGTAGGGTGCGCCGTCCTCCGGTTCGGGCGGTGCCGCCACCTCGGTCACCGGTGCGACGGGCGGCACCTGGCGCAGGCGCGCGCGCATGCCGTCGACTTCCTCCACGCCGCGGGCCACGTGGCGGGCCAGCTGCGCGGTCGCGCCGTGGCGGCTGTAATAAAGGACCAGTATGTCGCTCATCCTCGCGGGGTGCGGCGCGGCGGCCGTCGTGATGGGGCGGGAACAGCGTGCAGGTTATCATCGCGCCGTACCGGCCAGAGCGTATTCGTGTTGCGCATGAGGAAGGAACCCGATCCGTGGCAGGCATTCGTGCGCCGTATCCAGGCGCTGATGCGCACGAACGTGACGAGCGATCGCGCTCAGGCGTTCGCCATCTTCCTGTGGCAGCGCTTTCGCGATGATCGCTGCCCGCAGTCGGCCGGCGCGCTCGCGTTCACGACCCTGATTTCGCTGGTTCCGCTGACCGCGGCCATCCTCGGCGTATTGTCCGCGTTCCCGGTGTTCGAACGCTGGCAGGCAGATCTGACCAACTTCGTGTTCGACAACTTCGTGCCGGCCGCGGGTCGCACGGTGCAGGCCTATCTGACGGAGTTCGCGAACAACGCGAGCCAGGCGACGGCCATCGGTGTCGTCGTCCTCATCGTCAGCGCAATCTCGCTGATGATGAGCATCGAGGATGCCTTCAACCGCATCTGGCGCGTGGCGACCGCGCGCACCGCCGCCTCGCGTTTCGTCATGTACTGGACCGCACTGTCCTTCGGGCCGCTGTTGCTCGTGACTGCGCTCGCGCTGAGTTCGTACCTGTTCGCGCTGCCGCTCGTGGCCGGCTACGAGGCCCAGCTCGGCATCAAGGCGCGCGTGCTGAACCTGCTGCCATTCCTGATCGTCTGGGTGTCGCTGCTCGCGAGCTATCTCGTCATTCCGAACCGTACCGTACGCTTCCGCGACGCCGCCATCGGTGCGCTGCTCGCGGCGGTTCTGTTCGAGACGGCCAAGCGCGGCTTCGCGTTCTACCTCGGAAGACTGACCTCCTACGAGCAGGTCTATGGCGCGCTCGCGGTCGTGCCGGTGTTCATGCTCTGGATCTACCTGTCCTGGCTCGTGGTGCTGCTCGGTGCGTCGGTGTGTGCCGCGATCAGCGCGTTCGAGTATCGCGGCCTGCACGAGCGTCTCGCGCCGGGTCACGAGTTCGTCGGCCTGCTCTGCGTCGTGAATCATTTCGCCGATGCGCAGCGCGCGGGCCAGGGCTTGCACAGCGAGGACCTGCGCCGGCGCGAACGCTTTCTCACCGACGACCTGCTGCAGCGCTACCTGGCCGACCTGCATCGCGCCGGCATGGTGCAGCGCACCGAGTTCGGCGACTGGGTGCTGGCACGCAGCCTCGATGCGGTCACGCTGTTCGACCTCTACGAAAGCGGCCTGTATCGTCTGCCGCTGACGGTCGCGCCGGCGGAGACCGCGCGCTGCCACTTGCCTGCGGTGCTGACCGATCTCGTCGGTCGCGTCGCCGGCGACCTGCAGGGCGCGCTCGACGTGCGCCTCAGCGAAATCTTTCCCCCGCCGCCGCGGTCTTCCGTGGCGTCCCCCGAATCCACGGAGCAGCCATGAAACGCCTGTTTGCCGCGCTCGTCCTTGCCCTTGCCGCCGCGCCGGCCATATCGGCGGAAACGCCGGCTCGGCCCGAACTCAGCATCAAGACCCTGGACGGCAGCACCTTCACACTGGCCGACCACAAAGGGAAATGGGTGATCCTGAATTTCTGGGCGACCTGGTGCTCGCCCTGCATCGAGGAGCTGCCCGCGCTGTCGCGCTTCGTCAGCGCACACGACAATGTGCGCGCGATCGGTCTGGCCTACGAGGACACCGATGTCGCCGAGATCAAGCAGTTCCTGGCCAAACATCCGGTCAGTTTCCCGATCGCCCAGGTCGACACGTTCGATCCGCCAAAGTCGATCGAAACGCCGCGCGGACTGCCCACCACGTACGTGATCGCGCCTGACGGCAGCATTGCGAAGAAGTTCATGGGGCCTATCGATGAGGCGGCCCTGCGTGCCGTCACCGGCATCAAGGACTGAGATGGACGCCGCACGCTTCTTCGTCAGCGGACGCGTGCAGGGCGTGTGTTTCCGCGCATCCGCGCGCGACGAGGCGTTGCGGCTGGGTCTTTCCGGCTATGCGATGAACCTGCGCGACGGCCGCGTCGAGGTCTTCGCCGAAGGCGCAGCCGATGCACTCGGGCGGCTCGAACAGTGGCTGCGGCATGGGCCGCCGCTGGCGCGGGTCGACGCCGTGCAGCGCGAAACCGCCGTGCCCGAAGGGCGCGAAGGATTCGTCACGGGCTAGCAGCCTGTCGGACTTAGCCGCCGCTCATGGTAGAACTTCGCCATGAGTAAATTCATCGTGGTAGACCACAGCCAAGCGTTGCTCCTGCCGCCGGACCTCCGCGAATGGGTACCGGAGGATGATCTGGTCAACTTCGTTATCGAGGCAGTTCGGCGGGTGCCGGTGACGAAGTTCAAGTCGAACGTGCGTGGCACG
>BTVG01000019.1:0-81776 GCA_045864815.1 Rhodanobacteraceae bacterium
CTCCACGTATGACTGCCGTCCGTACCTGTCGGGCAACAACGAGACCTGCACCATCACGACGGCCCAGGCCGGCACGTACTACGTGATGCTGCGCGGCTACTCCGCCTACTCCGGCGTCAGCCTGACCGGCAGCTTCACGCCGTAAGCGGCACGACGCCGCGCAGTACGGCGGCATCGCGATCTTGGAAAGCGACCGGCCCAGGCCGGTCGCTTTTTTTGCCTCACAGGAGACGGCCTCCAGCAGTTCCCACGCCAGTACCGCAACGACGGGCGCCGCGACACGCATCCGCGCACGGTGCGCATCCTCCGATGCGCGACTGATCCGCACGTCCGGCCATGCCTTGCGCACGGCGTCGGGCATTGCAGCCCCCCAACGCAAGCCAGACGGTGCGACGCGCCCGGTTCCTAAAAAAAACTTCATCCACGACCGGGTTCGCGACGGCCTGCGGCGACGCATACTCGCGCCGCGCATGAATCCCCGGCACTCCTACCCGTCCTTGCGTCGCTCGCATCGCAGTGCGACGGGCCTGTCGCTTCGCCTCTCCGCGCTGACATGCGGACACGGCCATCGTCAAACGGGGCCGCCCACCGGTACACCGTCCCCTCAACCCGCATCTCTCACACTGTTTCTACCGCGGCCGCCGATGGGCTCACCCTGACGCGCACTGCTCCTTCGGGTCTGCTCGAGGTTTTGTCGGCTACGCCGTTGCCGCCACCCGGCCCGAGGCGCGCGGCAGAGCGGCGTCTCGACGGCCTCGCCACGAACGGATGTGAACAATGCGGTTCAACCGTCAAAAGCGCGATCGACGGTTGAACGCGGCGCCGCGCGATCTCGCCCTCCCGAAATCCACGACTGTCCATGCACGACGACATGCATACCTTCACGACTGCCGACTTCGTTGGCGGCGATATCACGCTCGATCTCATCAACACCGTCACGGCTCGCGAAGGCGAGTCCTGCGACCGGCTGACCAACTACGACGCCTTGCTGCGCTGGGCGCGCACGAGCCAGGAATTCAGCGTGCGCGAACTCGCCGCACTGGCCCGGCTCGCAGCCGCATCACCACGCAGAGCCAGTGCCGCGCTGACCCGCACCAGAACCCTGCGCGAGGCGCTGTGGGCGGCATCACATGCGCTGCTGCGCGGGCGTGAACCTGCGGCCGGGGACCTGCAGCGCATCCACGCTGCCTATGCCGCGGCCGCGGCCGCGGCGCGGCTTGCGCGCCACGAGGGACGCCTGGTTCGTTGCTTCAGTGCCACCGGCTGCGGGCTCGATCTCGTGGCCCACGTCGTCGCCATGCGCGCGGTGACGCTGCTGGAACAAGTGGAGCTCACCCGGCTGCGTGCCTGCGACGGCCCCGATTGCGGCTGGCTGTTCATCGACAGCTCCAAGAGCGGGCGACGGCGCTGGTGCGACATGGCGACCTGCGGCAACGTCGCCAAGGCGCGGCGCTTTCTGCAGCGCCGGTCGGAAACGGGATGACGAATGCGGGCATGCTACCCCTGATGATCCTGGCCGCATCTTCCGTGGATGTGCCGCAGCGCTGGGACATTCGGGCGATCGGCAGCGACCAGCAGGAAATGTCCCCGACGTTCACGCCCGACGGCCGCGAGCTGTACTCCATGCGCAGCGACCGAGGTTTCGCCCAGTGGCGCGTGCTGCATTCGCGCTGCACGGGCGGCGCGTAGTCACCGCCGGCTCCACCGCGTTTTGCCACCGCGCTGCCCGCGCGCGACGCCGACCCGTTCGTCACTGCGGACGGCAAGCGCCTGTACTTCGTCCCGACCCGGCAGAACCGCGACGGCGGCGACCAGCTGGATATCTGGCGCCGAGGCGGGCGAGTGGAGCGATCCGGAACGCCTGCCCGAACCGGTGAGTTCGGCGGGATCGGAGCTCATGCCGCGCGAAGACACGGCGGGCCGGCTCTGGTTCGGCTCGGACCGCGCGGGCGGATTCGGCCACGGCGACATTTATGTGGCGACCCCGCAGGCCGGCAATGGCTGGCGCGTGGAGAATGCGGGCGCGCCCATCAGCACACCGGCCTACGAATACGAGGCCGATCCATCGCCGGATAGCCACAGCCTCGTCGTCGTCGCCAATCGCGGCACGCAATCATAATTATAAAATTATATTTTTACTGATCCCGCCGGACCGAACAGGACCGCGTGCCCGCATCGGAAAGCGTGTTCCAGGGGGGGCCGCTGCATTCGCCCGACGGCCGGCAGCTGCCGTTCGCCCAGGTCGACGGGGAACGCTCCGGCGACCTGTTCCTGGTGGATCCCGAAAAGAACGCCGATACGGCCTGGCTGCCCCGGTGCCGGGCCGACCGATCCGCTGCTGCCATGGCCGCAGGCATGTCAGGGTTCAGCGCCGGGTTGCGTGTTTCCGGAGAAGGGAAGCGGCAGTGTGCCGCGAGATGCCCGGAGACATGCCATGCGTTCGATCCACCGCGGCAGCGCCGCATTGCTGCTGACCCTGTATGCGGCGACCGGCCTCGCCCGCGAGGGTGACGCGGATCCGCGTTTCAGCAGTGACGGACTGCAGACGATCGCCTACGACCTCACCACGGCCAAGGGCGATTTCGCCCACCGTGTCATCGTCGATCCGCGCAAGGGGCGATACATCGTCGTCGGTTACGTCGACGGCGGCGCGGTCGGCCTCGCCGCGTTCCGTCCGGACGGCAGCATCGATGCCTCGTTCGGCGTCAACGGCAAGATCGCACGCGGTGCGCCGCTGCAGTCCATCTCGGGCGTCACCGTCGATGCGATCAACCGCATCGTCGTCGCCGGCGACGGCCGCAAACCCGGCGGCGCGCTGCTCGATTTCGATCCGGTGGTCTGCCGCTATTCCATGGACGGCTTTCCGGACACCAACATTTCGCCCAGCGGCTGCCGCAGCATTCCCATCGACGTCGTCGCCGGCGGCACCGACACACTGAGCGCGGTCACGACGGACGGCGCGGGCCAGATCTATGTCGCCGGACAGGTTCAGCTCAGCGCCAACGACTACGACTTTCTCGTGATGAAGCTCGCGAGTCCCGATGCGGCGCCGCTGACCACGTTTGCGGGTACGGGCCGCCGCTACATCGAGTTTGATATCGATGCGGGCAGTGCCGGCGGCGACGTCGACGGCGCGCAGGCCATACTGCTGCTGGGGAATTCGCTGTATGTCGCCGGCTATGCGGCCGACGAGCTTGGAAACGATTTCGCCATTGCCAGGATCAGTGCTCTGAATGGCGCCGACGACACGTCGTTCTGTCCGGATACCACAGCCTGCGTGGGGACCCAGCGCACCCAGGGCAAGCGCACCATCGGCTACAACCTCGGCGGCGACAATCAGGACCGCGTGCGCGCACTGGCGGCCACACCGGACGGCAACATCCTCGTAGCGGGCGAAGTCGAACGCACGGTGTCGGGCAGCGTCAGCAACAACTACCTCGTCACGCGGCTCACGCCGAGCGGCAGCTTCACCGGCGGCTTCGGCAGCGGGATCAATGTATACAACTCCATACTGCAGGACCTGCAGCTGAGCGACATGCGCGTGCGCAGCGACGGCCGAATTTTGCTCGCCGGCACGACGTCGGCCCAGCCGTTTGCGGCGGACCCGGGCCGCGTGCAGTGGGTCGTTCAGCTCACGGCGTCGGGCCAGCCGGATACCGGCTTCTCGACCGGCCTCGGCGGCGGCAGTTCGTCGATCAGCCTGATCGCCTTCGCGAACGCCGGTTCCGGCCAGCCGACGAATCATGAGAGTGGCGAGCTCACCCTGGACCGGGGGCGAATCCTGCTCGCCGGTTCCCGGCTCTGGGTTCAGGACTTGCCGGCGGGCCTCCGGGATTACGACTACACGATCGCGCGCCTCAAGGGCGACAGTCTGTTTACGGATGGACTGGAATATTGAATTCGAACGGCACGGCTCGCGGCAGCCGGTGTGAGTGCCCTCCCCCATCGCGTGGGGAAGGGCTGTCGTTCAGCGCATCAGGCCGACGTCCGCAACCGCTCAGACGTCCGCCGTTTCCTTGTAGGCATCGACCGGAATGCAGGCGCACATGATGTTCTTGTCGCCGTATACATTGTCGACGCGTGCGACCGGCGGCCAGTATTTCTGCTGCCGCAGCGTCTGCAGCGGAAACGCAGCGAGCTCGCGCGGATAGGCGTGCGTCCATTCGCTGCCGCAGACCATCGTGGCCGTGTGCGGCGCGTTCCTGAGGGGATTGTCCTCGCGATCGAGCTTGCCCTCTTCGACCGCCCGGATTTCCTCGCGGATCTCGATCATCGCATCGATGAATCGATCGAGTTCGTGCAGCGACTCGGATTCGGTCGGCTCCACCATCAGCGTTCCCGCGACCGGAAAACTCAGGGTCGGCGCATGGAACCCGAAATCGATGAGGCGCTTGGCCACGTCCTCGGCGCTGATGCCGGTCGCGTCCTTGAGCGGGCGCAGATCGAGGATGCACTCGTGCGCGACCAGCCCGTTCCGCCCGGTGTACAGCGTTTCATAGTGGGGCGCGAGGCGCTTGGCGATGTAGTTGGCGTTGAGCAGCGCAACCTGGGTCGCACGGCGCAGACCCACGGCCCCCATCATCGTTACGTACATCCACGAGATGGGCAGGATGGACGCGGAACCGAAGCTCGCCGCGCTGACCATGCCGACCGCGCCCTCGCTGCCGAGCGTGCGCGGCAGGAACGGTGCGAGATGCGCCTTGACCGCGCAGGGACCCACGCCCGGCCCGCCGCCGCCGTGGGGGATGCAGAAGGTCTTGTGCAGGTTGAGGTGCGATACGTCCGAGCCCCATTTGCCCGGCTTGGCGACACCGACCAGCGCATTCATGTTGGCGCCGTCGGTGTACACCTGACCGCCGTGGCGATGAATGATCTCGCAGATCTCGACCACTTCCTCCTCGAACACGCCGTGCGTGGAGGGATAGGTCATCATGATCGCGGCCAGCCGGTCGCTGTATTTCTCCGCGTTGCGCCGAATGTCCTCGACGTCGACGTTGCCGTTGCCGTCGGTCTTGGTGACCACCACCGTCATGCCGCACATCTGCGCCGAGGCGGGGTTCGTGCCGTGGGCCGAGTCCGGAATCAGGCAGATGTCGCGATGCGCTTCGCCGCGCGCCCGGTGATAGGCGCGGATCGCGAGCAGGCCCGCGTACTCGCCCTGGGCGCCGGAATTGGGTTGCAGGCTGACCGCGTCGTAGCCAGTGCATTCGACCAGCATGCGTTCCAGGCTGGCGATGAGCTCCGCATAACCCTGCGTCTGCGCAGCGGGCGCGAGCGGATGAATGTCGGCGAATGCGGGCCAGGTGACCGGGATCATCTCGGCGGTCGCGTTGAGCTTCATGGTGCAGCTGCCGAGCGGGATCATGGTCCGGTCCAGCGCGAGATCCTTGTCCGACAGCGCGCGCAGGTAGCGCAGCAGCTCGTGCTCGCTATGGTGTGTGTTGAACACCGGATGCTGCAGGAACGCGCTGGTCCGCCGCAGTCCGGCGGGCAGCGCATCGGCGGTGGCTGCATCCAGCGCATCGAAGTCGGCGATGTCCGCACCGAACAGGGCCGCGAGCGCGGCCACGTCGTCACGCGTCACGGTTTCATCGAGACTGATGCCGAGGCTGCGCGCGTCGATCCGGCGCAGATTCATGCACGCGGCCTCGGCCTTGGTGTGGATCGCCTCGGCGTCCACGTCGACGACGTGCAGGGTATCGAAATAGTCAGGGCCGACAGTGACGCCGGCCGAGCGCAGCGCCGCGGCGAGAATCGCCGTGAGCCGGTGCACGCGCGTCGCGATGCGCACCAGACCCTCGGGGCCGTGGTAGACCGCATACATGCTGGCCATGACCGCGAGCAGCACCTGCGCCGTACAGATGTTCGAGGTCGCTTTCTCGCGCCGGATGTGCTGCTCGCGGGTCTGCAGGGTCAGGCGATAGGCAGGCTTGCCTTCCGCGTCGACGGACACGCCGATGAGCCGGCCCGGCATCGAGCGCTTGTAGGCGTCGCGGCAGGCCATGAAGGCCGCATGCGGGCCGCCGAAGCCGAACGGCACGCCGAAGCGCTGGCTGTTGCCGACGACGATGTCGGCCCCCCACTCGCCCGGCGCCGCGATCAGGGTCAGCGCCAGCAGGTCGGTCGCGACCGCGACCAGACCGCCGCGCGCGTGGACCGCGGCCGCGAGCGCGGCGTAGTCATTGATCTGTCCGAAGGTGTTCGGATACTGCAGCAGCACGCCGAAGGCATCCGCGCCGGCGGCTTCGCTGTCGTCGCCCACCTGCAGCGCGATGCCCAGCGGCTCGGCGCGCGTCTGCAGCAGCTCCAGCGTCTGCGGATGCACGCCGCGTGACACAAAGAAGGTGTTGGAGCGGGATTTGGACGAGCGCCTGGCCAGAGTCATGGCCTCGGCTGCCGCGGTGCCCTCGTCGAGCAGCGACGCGTTGGCGATTTCCATGCCGGTCAGGTCGGCGCAGAGGGTCTGGAAGTTGATCAGGGCCTCCATGCGGCCCTGCGAGATTTCCGCCTGATACGGTGTGTAAGCCGTATACCAGGCCGGGTTCTCGAGCACGTTGCGCAGGATGACGGCCGGCGTGTGCGTGCCGTAGTAGCCCTGGCCGATGAAGCTGCGGAAGACCCGGTTACGGTCGGCGATCGCGCGTATCTTCGCAATGGCGTCCACTTCGCTGATGGCGTCCGGCAGGCCCAGCGGTACGGCGGACTTGATCGATCCCGGCACGATCGCATCGGTCAGCGCATCGAGCGAGGCATGACCGACGACGCCGAGCATATGGGCGATCTCCGCCTCGTTCGGGCCGATGTGACGTGCGACGAAGGCGTCGTGATGCTCGAGCTCGCGCAGGGAAGAACGGGGGTTCTGGCTCATGGGTAAGGACGTCCGAAAGCGACGTGCAGGCCGCACGTCGGGGCGCCCCTCTGTCCTTTTGCCTGAGAGTTTCGAAGCCTGCGCTTCTTGCCCCTTCGGCGCCGGTGTCGACCCGGTCTCTCCAGAGTGTTCGCGCGCGGTGGTATGGGAGCCTGAGCGATTACGGGCGTTGCGCCTTCGGCAGCGGGCGGACCCGCTTCTCCCACCGGGTGCGTAAGGCGCGCAGTATAGCCGTGGCGGCCGCATCGGGGCGACTGGCGCCGGCCGGGCCTTCCCCCGATGACCGTGCGCGGCCCTTACCGGCTGCCGTCGCGGCCGCCATCACCGCCTGCTCATTTCTTTTCCGTACGATCTGGCTAAAAATCCATTTCGAAGCCGCGAGCCGGCGCCGGAAGAAACGAAGGGGGGTTCATGCCGCCGTCGGAGCAGATCCGCCTGCAAACCGCGCTCGACGCCCTCAGCGAACCGGTCGTGCTCCTTCGCGGCGATGGCGTCGCCCACGCGAATCCTGCCGCTCTGCGTCTGGCCGAAACCCTGGCCGGCGCCCAGGGCAATCCGGAGACCTGCCTGAGCGAGCTCGTCGCACGCTGCCGCGGGGACGAAAGTTCGCGTTCGGTCATCGTGCCGCTGGCGGCCGGCGACGGGGACGCGGATGCCCTCGCCGTACTGCTCGACTACGAACCCGCCGCCACCCACGCCAGCGGCGCCGAGCGCAGCGAGCTCGAGCTGGCGCTCGCCCGCCTCAACACGGTGCAGGAACAGCTGGTGCAGTCGGAAAAAATGGCCTCGCTGGGCCAGCTGGCCGCGGGCATCGCCCACGAGATCAACAATCCCATCGGCTACGTGCACTCCAATCTCGGCACCCTGCAGGAATACCTGAACAACCTGTTTGGCCTGATCGAATGCTATGACGCTGCGATGGCGCAGAACGGGCCCATGACGGCAGAACGCCGTACCGAAGTCGCCGAACGCAAGCGGGCGATCGATTTCTCGTTCCTCGTGCAAGACCTGCCGCCGCTGCTGGCGGAATCCCGCGAAGGCATCGACCGGGTGCGCCGCATCGTGCAGGATCTGCGCGACTTTTCGCGTGTGGACCGACTGGAGTCCTGGTCACTGTTCGACCTGCATCGCGGCCTGGACAGCACGCTGGGCATCGTCTGGAACGAGATCAAGTACAAGGCCGAGGTACGCAAGGAGTACGGCAACCTGCCGCTGGTCGAATGCCTGCCCTCGCAGATCAACCAGGTCTTCGTCAACATTCTCGTGAACGCGGCGCAGGCGATCGAGCAGCGCGGCGAAATCACGGTGCGCACCGGCGTCGAACCCGGCAAGGTCTGGATCGAGATCGCCGACACCGGCAGCGGCATTCCGCCCGACATGCTGAAGAAGATCTTCGATCCGTTCTTCACGACCAAGCCGGTCGGCAAGGGCACGGGCCTGGGCCTGTCCATTTCCTATGGCATCGTGCACAAACACAAGGGCGACATCGCGGTCGACAGCCAACCCGGCCGCGGCACCACGTTCCGCATCACCCTGCCGCAACGACAAACCTGACCCCCGCCGCGAGGAGATTCTGCATGTACCGCGTACTCATCGTCGACGACGAACCGAACATCCTGACCGCGCTGCGCCGCAACCTGTCGAGCATTCCGGTGAACATGCTCGACGGAGACCGGCTCGAACTGATTCCGGCCAACAGCCCCGACGACGCCGTGCAGCTCGCGATCGCGGAAACCTTCGATCTCGTCATTTCCGATCTGCGCATGCCGGGCATGAGCGGTGTCGAGCTGCTCGCTGAAATCGCATCGCGGCATCCGCACACGGCTCGCATCCTCATGAGCGGGTATGCGGATCTCGCCGCGATCGTCAGCGCCGTGAACGAAGCGAACATCTTCCGTTTCGTCGCCAAGCCCTGGGACGACAACGACATGCGCATGGCCGTCGTCCAGGCGCTGCGCTACCGCGCGATCATCCTCGAGAACCAGCGCCTCGCCGACATCGTGCGCGCCCAGCGCAGCCAGCTGGACCGCCAGGATGCGGAACTGCAGCGGCTCGAAGCCGAGCACCCGGGTATCACGCGGATCGACCGCGACGAAACCGGCGCCATCTTTATCGACGAGGACGATCTCTAGCGGCTGCAGCCCGCTAGAGCATGCCGGCGAATGCGCCGGCGACGGTTTTGCCGCGACACCGGCTGGCCCCCGCCGGGACATCTTCGCGTTGTCGACGATGTCTCCGTCACGCCGGGATCCAACCCATGTCGCTTCGCGTCGCCGCCCTCGCCTGCTTTCTGTCGGTTGCCACTGCACAGGCGGCGACCATCGCCGTCACGACGACGGCCGACGAGTTCGGGGAGAATCCGGACGACTGTAGCCTGCGCGAGGCACTGCAGTCCGCAATCACGGACGCCGCGTTCGGGGGTTGCCCGGCCGGTTCGGCCCTGCTCGACACGGTATCCCTGGGCGGGTCCCGTTACGCAGTGACGCGCACCGGTGCCGGCGAAGACGCCAATGCGAGCGGCGATTTCGACATCTCCGGTACGGGCGCCATCATCCTGCAGGGCACGGGCGCGCAGTACACGTCCATCGACGGTGGCGGTCTCGACCGGGTCATTGACATCGCGAATTTCTCGGATGTCCAGCTCTACCTGCTCGACCTGACCGTCAGCGGCGGTGACGCCGGGCTCGGCGACGGCGGCGGCATCCGGGCGCGGGGTGACACCCTGATCGTGAGGCGCAGCCACATCGCCAACAATTCCGGACGCGTCGGCGGCGGGATCTACGCGACCACCGCAGCAAACGATGTCCAGGTGATCGAAAGCGCGGTCACGCGCAACGTCGCCCGCGGACTCGGTGGCGGAATCCACAGTTCAGGCACGCTGAGACTCGTCAATGCGACGCTCAGCGAAAATCTGTCGACCGAAAGCGGTGGCGGACTGTCATCGGCGGGGGATGCGACCCTCAAGAACGTGACGATCGCGTTCAATTCCGCCGAGAACTATGGAGGCGCCTATTTCTCGGCCGGCGCCGCGTCCACGGACAATTCGATCTTCGCGAACAACCGCCAGCAGTGGAATCTGAACGACGACGGCGCAGACCTGCGCTGTGCGATCAGCGTATCGAGTGGCGGCTACAACTCCTACACGACGCGCGACTGTGCACTGACGCCATTCCGTATCAGTGACCGCCGCGAAGACCCGCGCCTGAGCACGCTCGTCGACGCCGGCCGGGGCCTGCCGGTTCATCTGCTGATGAAAGACAGTCCCGCCGTCGACGCGGGTTCGCCGCCGCCGAACGACGGTACGGAGGCGCACTGCGCCGCGACCGATCAGCGCGGCATTGCACGAATGCAGTGCGACCGCGGCGCGTTCGAACTGCGCTACACCTACGTCGTTACCACGACCGCCGACGCCGTCGACAGCAACATCGGCAACGGCGTCTGCGAAAGCACGCTCGGCGGCTGCACCCTGCGGGCCGCGATCCAGGAAGCTGGCGCGAACGATCAGGGCGCCCTCATCGACGTGCGCGACGGCGTATATGAACTCAACATTCCCGGCGCGGAAGAGGATCTCGGCGCCACCGGCGATCTCGACCTGCGCGCGGCCGGACGCGCGGCACGCGTCCTGATCGGCAGCGGCGCCGATCGCGTGATGATCCGGGGAACTACCGGCGATCGCGTGTTCGACACCTCGAACAACTCGGCATTTTCGGCGCCGATCGGCCTGGTCGGACTGCGCATCTCCGGCGGTGATCACACAGCGACATCGTCCGGTGTCACCGGCGGCGGCGGCCTGTTTCTGCGCCCCGTCGGGAACACGACCATCGACCAGGTATGGTTCGACCGCAACGCAACCTCCGGCTACGGCGGCGGGTTGTTCTTCATCGACTCGTCCTCGAGCGGCGCCACCGTCCGCATCACGCGCAGCGCGTTCACGCGCAATTCCAGCAGCCGGGACGGTGGCGGCGGCTACTTCGGGCAGGGCGATCCGCTCACCATCAGCAACTGCCTG
Source organism: Rhodanobacteraceae bacterium (assembly GCA_045864815.1). Taxonomy (GTDB): domain Bacteria; phylum Pseudomonadota; class Gammaproteobacteria; order Xanthomonadales; family Rhodanobacteraceae; genus Tahibacter. The sequence goes on from BTVG01000019.1 coordinate 10,878, forward strand.
TTCGCCGACAACGTCAGCGGCGGCATCGGTGCCGGCCTGCGGTTCTCCAATTCCCGCGTGGCGGAACTCGCGTACTCGACGATCACCCGCAACCGCTCCACCACGCGCGGCGGCGGCTTCGCCGGCGACGGCGATGCGGTATTCACCGGCGTGATGTCCGCCGGCAATCGCGATGCGGCTGTCGGCGGGTCGAGTCCGGACTGCGATGACGGCACGGGCCAGAGTGTGCCGTCGGGTGGCTACAACGTGATCGGCATCGCCGGCTCTGGCGGCTGCGTGATGTCCGGCGACACGACCGGCAACCAGATCGGCGTGGCGGCGCCGCTTTCGGTGGTCGCGATGGTCGGCCATGCCCTGCCCTACGTGGGTGTGCAACCGGGAAACCCGGCGCTCGAAAGCATTCCGCGCGACGACTGCGTACTCGCCGATGCACGCTTCGAAGCGAGCGACCAGTTTGGCCGGGACCGTCCCGGCAGCATCTCGTCGACCTGCACCGGCGGCGCCGTCGAAGGCGTGTCCGACCTGATCTTCGCCGACGGCATGGACGACCGCTATGTCGGGGAATGAGCCGCGCACGGACGCCGCATCGGCGGCACCTCAGCGCGCCGCGGCGATGCGGAAGGCTTCGCGCACCATGCGCCGCAGTTCTTCGTCGTCCCAGGGCTTGGCGACATAGCGATAGACCGCACCGCGGTTGATCGCCTCGGTCAGCGACGCGAAGTCGCTGTATCCGCTCAGGATCAACCGCACGGTGTCAGGATAGAGATCCTTGACGCGGCTCAGGAACTCGGTGCCGCTGATGTCGGGCATGCGCTGGTCGGAAATGATGACCTGCACCGGCTGAGCCGCGAGAATCTCGAACGCCTGCTGCGCGTTCGTCGCAGTCTCGATGGTGTAGCTGTCGCGACGCAGCAGGCGCACCAGCGCGCGCAGTACGTTTTCCTCGTCGTCGAGCAGCAGCAGCGTCTCGGTCGTCTTGGAGCGCTCGAGCTCGCCGTCGCTTTCCTGCCGCAGGTAGCGTCGGCGCAGCACCTCGAAGGTTTGTGCTTCGGGCATCGGCACGCTGAAATAGTTGCCCTGGAACTGGTCGCACTCGCTACGGCGCAGGAACGCCGCCTGACCGATGGTTTCCACGCCTTCCGCGCTCACGGTCATGCCGAGCTGATGGCCCAGCGCGATCACCGCACGGCAGATACCGGCCGAACCCGGATCGGTGATGATGTCGCGCACGAACGACTGGTCGATCTTGAGCTTGTCGATCGGAAAGCGACGCAGGTAGTTGAGGCTGGAATAGCCCGAACCGAAGTCGTCGAGCGACAGGCTCACGCCGAGCGCCTTGAGCGACCGCATCGCCACGATGACACGCTCCACGTGCGCCATGACCATCGACTCGGTCAATTCCAGTTCGAGATAGCGCGGCGGCAGTCGCGACATGTCGAGCGCCCGCTGCACGCGCTCGAGAAAATCCGGCCGCTGCAGCTGCAGCGCGGATACGTTCACCGCAACGGTGAAATCGGCGAGCCCGTTGTCGAGCCACTCACGCGCCTTGCGACAGGCCGTTTCCAGGACCCACTGGCCGAGCTCGACGATGATGCCGAGCTCTTCGGCAACCGGAATGAACCGACCAGGCGGCAACAGCCCGTGCTGCGGGCTGTTCCAGCGAACCAGCGCTTCCACGCCGCGCACCTGCCAGTCGTGCGCGCCGATCTGCGGCTGGAAATGCAGCACGAGCTCGTCATTGGCGATCGCCTCGCGCAGGCCGGCGCCCAGATCGCGCCGGTCCTTGAGCGCCTGAGCCTGCTCGTTGGAGAACGAAGCGACGGTGTTGCGCCCCTCCTCCTTGGCCTTGTTCATCGCCGCTTCGGCCTGCTGGATGAGCTCGGTCGCGGTCGTGCCGTTCTCCGGAAAACAGCTGACGCCGACGCTGCAGGTCAGGAACACCTGCTGGTTGCCCAGGTTGATCGGCCGCTCGATGAGCAGGCGCAGATCTTCGCCGAGTTCCTGCTGGTCGACGCTCTCGACTTCGTCTGCCCGCACGATCACGAATTCGTCACCCGACATGCGCGCCGCCTTGCCGCGTTCGGCCACAGCCCCGAGCAGACGCTCCGCCACCGCATGCAATACCCGGTCACCGACTGCATGGCCACGCGTGTTGTTGATCAGGTGAAAGCGATCGAGATCGAGATAGAAGACGCTGACGCGGCTGCCGCGCAGCGCCGCGGCGGCCAGGGCCGCGGCGAGGTGCGCTTCCACGTGCTCGATGCGTGGCAGTCCCGTGACGGCGTCGTGCGTCTCGAAATGCGCCCGCTCGTACTCGTAGCGGCGTCGCTCGGTGATGTCGCGTCCAACGGCGAACACCCGCGAATCCGGTGTCATCGATGCCGTCCATTCCAGCCAGTGCTCGACACCGTCGGCATCGACCCAGCGATTGACGAAACCGTCGACCGAACCGTGCGCGAGCAGCTGGGCCATGACGACGTCGGTCGAGTCGACATCGTCCGGGTGAACGAAGTCGTGCCAGTGCCGCATCGCCACGTCTTCGGAATTGCGGCGCAGCAGACGCGTCGCCGCCGCATTGAACTGGGACAGCCGTCCCTGAGCATCGACGATGACGAAGATTTCCACCGACATCGCAAAGAAGCGATCGCGCTCGAGTTGGGCCTGCTCGGCGCGCAGCCGCTCGCTGACATCACGGAACACGACGACGGCGCCGGTCGTCCGGCCCTCGAGATTCAACGGCGAGGCAACCAGTTCGACCGGAATGCGACGTCCGTCACGGGCCACGAAATCGCGACTGTCGGCCATCCGGCTGTCGAGCTGCATCGCGAGCATCGCCGGACCGGGACGCTCCGTATCGGCAGCGGCAAAGCGGCCCTCGACCACACAGTCCTGCAATTCATCGGGGCGCCAGCCGAGCAGATCGCTGGCAGCGCGATTGAAGAACGTCAGCCGGCCTTCGCGATCGATCGCATAGAGACCTTCACCGATGCTCGCCGCCATGGCGCGCACGAAGGTCAGCTGGTGAGCCATGCCGCGCTCGGCCTCACGCAGCTCGCGCTGCAGCCAGATACGCTGGACGTTGCTGACGGCGATTCGCGCGAACTGCAACTGCAGCACGGCGTCGTCATCGTCGAATGCGCTTTCCTGCAGGCTGAACCATTCCAGCGTGCCGATTTCGACGTCGTCGTCGGCACGCAGACTCATGCCCAGCCAATGCCCATGCGTATCGCCCTGCGGCCAGTGCGCGCGCTGGGGTTCGGGGTGTTCCCGCGCCTGGGCGCGCAGCGGCAGTGGCAGCTGTGGGGCATCGTCGGCGAACTGCGGCTGGGTCAGCACGATCAGCGTCTCGCGCTTGCCGAGCGGCTGGGTAGCCGACGCACGCAGGCTGAGGCGCACGAATTGGGCGTGAGCGACCATGACCATCGAGCGCGCGAGCTGCAGCGCCAGCCCGTCGACGCTGTCGATCGCGGCACTGTCGATCGCGACGGCACTCAGTTCGAGCAGTTGGTCGCGACGTGACAGCGACTGTTCGTACGTTCGCCGCAAGGCGCGCTCGGATGCGCGCAGCCGCGTCACATCGTGCGCAATCACGAACAGTCCCCGCTGCCGGGCCGTGCCGCGCGGCGGCACCAGGATCAGTTCGAGCTCGCGCTGACGCGCGCCATCCGGCCAGGACACCTGCGCCTCCATGGACTGGGCGATACCGCGCAGCACCGAGGGCAGGCGCACGGCCAGCGCCGCCCGCGTCGCCTCGTCGAACAGCGTCGCGAGCGCCTCGCCCTGCAGCGCCTCCGCGCCGCGGCCGAACAGCTGGTGGGCCACCACGTTGGCGCTGCGAATGAACCCGTCGGCATCGACATGCAGCACGGCATCCGGATGATTGTCGAGCAGCGATCGGTAGAGCTCGCGCCCCTGCGCGAGCCGCGCAACCGCCGCATCGCGCTGGAAGACCAGCTCGGCGATCGTGGCACAGACGCGCAGCAGCGACGCATCGGCCGCCTCAATGTCGCGGCCCGCGCCGAGCGTGACCCGTATCTCGCCGATCCGGCCCCGATCGACGTCATGCAGCGACTCGATCCAGCGGGCATCCGCCGACGCAGCCGGTTCCACCGGATAGTCGTCGCCCGGACCGCCCGGAGCCACCGTCATGCCGACCGGATGTCCCACCCCTGAAGCGATCTCCTGCACGACGACGCCGGCGTCACCCCAGCGAAAGGTCTCGCCATCGACGAGCGCATCGAGGGCCATCGTTGCACCCGGGAACTGCAGCCGCAGAAACTCGGCGAGCTCGCCGAAAATGCGCTCGCGCCCGGCGCCGCCGGCCAGCAGCTGAAGAATCTCGTTCTGCCGCCGCAGCCAGCGCGTGCCGTGCTGCAGTCGAATCGAATCGGTCATGCCGGCAGCCGCCCAGAGCATGCGACAAACGCGCGCTATGGAAACGACTATACACGCTCATGGCGGCGTTTCTCCACGCGATTCCGGCGCCGGCTGCATCACGTCACGGAGGGTCGCCTGCAGCCGCGCATGCACCTGCACGAACGACCGCCAGAGAAACGCGGAGAGCGCCGCCGCGACGAGCAGCAACAGCACCAGCACGCCCAGCGACGGCAGTATGGCGGACCCCAGCGCGGTCACGAGCAGCGCAAGCATCACGAGCACTGCCAGTGGAATCATCTTGCCGAGCACGCGGCGCAGCGCATAGGTGCGGTTGCCGGCGACGCCGTCGCGAATGCCGAGCTCGGCAAGCACCATGCCGAGCGCATCCGCCTTGCGATAGGCCGCGATCAGCATGGGCAGCGACAGGAACAGCGCCAGCGACCAGAGCAGACTGCGTCGCAGCGTCTCGCCGGCGGTCCATTGCGGCAGCCATTCCAGCATGCGTGGCTTGAGCCAGGCTGCGCCAAGGAATACGGCAACGACGAGCGCCATGTTGATTGCGATATGCAGCACCAGGCGACGCAGCATTTGAGCAATTGCGGCATTGTCCGCCTCCGGCTTCAATCCCGCGATCCAATGCTGGTACGCGATCATGAGCGCGCGCACCTGACGTGGCACGCGCGCGTCGGTGCGTTCCGCGATCCGGTCCGACGACCGCATGAGGTACGGGGTCACGAAAGCGGTCAGCACCGACGCGGCAACGGCGATCGGATAGAGAAAGTCGCTGGTCACGCCACTCGCCAGTCCCACACCCGCGATGACGAACGAGAACTCGCCGATCTGCGCCAGGCCGAGGCCGGCACGCAGCGCGGTGCGCCCGTCGTTGCCGGCGATGAGGCCGCCGAAGGTGACCGCGAGAGTCTTGCCGATCACCACGACCGTGGCGACCAGCGCGACGGGGACGATGTAGCGGATCAGCAGGTCCGGGACGATGAGCATGCCGATCGCAACGAAGAACAGCGCCCCGAACATGTCGCGCACGGGTTCGATCAGATGCTCCACGCGCCTGACCGCGTTGGCTTCGGCCACGATCGCGCCGGCGACGAAGCCGCCCAGCGCCACACTGAAGCCCGCCGCCTCGGCCAGCAGTGCGGCACCGAAACAGATCGCGAGCGCGGTGACCAGCAGCATCTCGCTGCTTCCGGATGCCGCTACGTAATCGACCAGGCGCGGCAGCCACAGCAGGCCGAGCACGAGCGCAACGACGACGAACAGCCCCAGCCGGCCCAGAGTGGCCAGCGCGCGCCCGGGCTCGACCGCACCGCTGATCGCAATACCCGACAGCACGGCGATGAGCACGATCGCCAGTACGTCTTCGATCACGAGTATGCCGAACACGAGGCGGGCGAAACGCTCCTGCTTCTGACCCGCCTCATGCAGCGCGCGCAGCACGAGCATGGTCGAGGAGATCGCCATCATCGCGCCCAGGAATAACGCGTCCATCGTGCGCCAGCCGAACCAGCGCCCGAGTTCGTAGCCGGCCCAGAGCATCAGCGTGACCTCGACCCCGGCCGCGACCAGGGCCGCGACGCCGACCTCGCGCAGGCGGCGCAGGCTGAACTCCAGACCGAGCGAGAACATCAGCAGCACCACGCCGAGATCGGCGAAGCCGCGGATCGATGCTTCGTTCGTGATCAGCGCGAATGGCGGCGTGTGAGGGCCGATCAGTACGCCGGCCAGGATGTACCCGAGCACGACCGGCTGGCGCAGTCGATGGAACACCAGGGTCGTGCAGCCGGCGACGACCATGATGACCGCGAGATCCTTGAGGAATTCGATGCCGTGCATGCACCCGTATTACCGTGCGTGCCCCACGACCGCAACAGCGCGTCTGTGCCGACCGCCCGCAAAAAAAATTTCATGGAAGGGGTTGACGCTGACGGGTCTGCTCCATAAGATTCCGCTCCTCTCGACGGGGGGCTATAGCTCAGCTGGGAGAGCGCTACAATGGCATTGTAGAGGTCGTCGGTTCGATCCCGACTAGCTCCACCACCGTCAGGCAAGAAACCGCACCACGTTGTCGATAGAGTTCAGAGGTTACGTCCCCATCGTCTAGAGGCCTAGGACATTACCCTTTCACGGTAGCGACCGGGGTTCGAATCCCCGTGGGGACGCCAATCTACAAGAAGCGCAGGACGCGCTTCGCTCCAAAGTGAAAGTTGGAGCAAAATCAGAAAATGGAATTGTTGCAAGTCATGGAGTGGTAGTTCAGTCGGTTAGAATATCGGCCTGTCACGCCGAGGGTCGCGGGTTCGAGTCCCGTCCACTCCGCCAGCTGATCAGAAAACCCGCCCACCGGCGGGTTTTTTGTTGCCCGTTTCCGGGCACGCCATGCGACTGCGAAATCAGGCCGGAACCCGTACCTCAAGCATGCCTGCTCCTGAGCGGCGCGAGGTCATCCGGCGGGAGCCGGCGCAGCGTGCCCACCGAATGCCCCTGTTCGCCGAGGTATTCGAGCCAGCGCGTCAGAAAGGCATTCATGCGCAGCCGGTGCTGGAACACAGTCGATGCGGGCGGATACGGGCCGAGCACATTGATGAGGTGCCGCCCCGGGTGACAATGCGTCGCCTCGGCCAGTTGCGCGTCCTGGTACAGCCGAAGCCATGCCGAGGGTGCGAGCTCGCCGCCCTGGCTGTGGCGCAGCACATAGTTGAGGCGCAGCTCGACCGTGTAGCGATGCTGCTCGATCAGGTCGAGCCGCACGTCCAGACCATCGTCGATCGACGACAGATAGCTGCCCGGCTCCAGCCGCTGCGGCGCGAACAGGCGCACGAGGCGCGCGTGATTTTCCGCGTAGAGCCCCATCAGGTAAGCGAAGCGACCGGAAAACAGTTTCAGCGGTTTGTCGACGACCATGCTCATGCGTCCGATCATAGCAGCGGGCGGCGACACGACCAGACTGCCCGCGGGAGCCGCGGGCTGCTACGATGGAGCTCCCGCGCACCGGCCCATTCCGCGCGATTTCGCGGTTTCCAGGCCTTCTCGCGCCCCTCAGAACATGTGCTTCTCGATGCCGAGTGCAGAGAGGATCTTGCTCGCGATCTCTTCGATCGACGTATGGGTCGTGTTCTGGACCGGAATGTTTTCGCGACGAAACAGCTTGTCGGCCTGCGACAGCTCCCAGCGGCACTGGTCAAGCGTCGCGTAGCGGCTGTTCGGGCGCCGGTTCTCGCGCACCTGGGCCAGGCGCTGCGCATCGATGGTCAGCCCGTACAGGCGATGGCGGTAGGGCCGCAGCCGCACCGGCAATTCCATTTTCTCCAGGTCGTCGTCGGTCAGCGGATAGTTGGCGGCCTTCACGCCGTAGTGCAGCGCCATGTAGAGACAGGTGGGTGTCTTGCCCGAGCGCGACACGCCGACGAGGATCATTTCCGCATCGGCATAGTTGGTCGACACACCGTCGTCGTGGGACAGGGCGTAGTTCGTCGCGTTGATGCGCGCCTCGTACTCGGCGAAGTTGACCAGACCGTGGGCCTTGTTCACGTGCCGCGACCGCAGGGTACCGAGCTCCTGCTCCAGCGGCCCGATGAACGGTGCGAACACGTCGACCATGAGCGCGCCGCTGCTGGCCAGCAGTTCGGTCAGCGCCGGATCGACCACGGTATTGATGACGATGGGGCGATGGCCGGTCTGGGCATGGCAGGTCTTGATGCGGATCGCCGCCGCCTGCGCCTTGGTCTCGTCGTCGACGAACGGAATGCGGAAGGTATCGAATTCGATGCCGTCGAATTGCGTGAGCACCGAATGTCCGATGGTCTCGGCCGTGATGCCGGTACCGTCAGAAATGAAATAGATCGTTCTGCGCATGAGGCGCCCCGGGCCGGAAGACCGCGCTAGCGTACGCGAATGCACCGCGAGCCGAGAATGGCGCCGCACGCATCGCCGGCGAGCGGCGCCAACCCCGCGCCCGTGCCAATCCCTCCTGCGCTGGCGATTCCGCTTTCCCGTCCGCAGTTCCGGCTTCCCGTTACGGCTTATTGCGGCGCACAACTTGTGTCGCGTTGCCCGAACCCGGAAAATTGCCCGTCTTTTCGACGCCGACGCCCGTCGGCGTACCTGCCGCATGCCTGCACCGCCCTGCCGCCAGTCCGCGGTCGCGTGCGGACTGGCGCGACGGGTTGCGCAGGGCCCGGTGCCGCACTTCTTCTGCAATCCGGAGACTTACCTTGAGCGACCTGGTGCTTTGGCTGGACAACCTGCGACTTTCCGATCTCGGCAAGGTCGGCGGCAAGAACTCGTCGCTCGGCGAAATGATCGGCCACCTGTCCAAGCTCGGCGTCTCCGTGCCCGGCGGCTTCGCGACGACGGCCCACGCCTTCCAGCAATTCATCGCCCAGAGCGGACTGGCCGACCGCATTCAGCAGCGGCTGGCCGAACTCGATGTGGAGGACGTCGACGCACTCACGCGTGCCGGCGCCGAAATCCGCAACTGGGTCGTCGAAACGCCGCTGCTGCCGGAATTCGACCGGGAAGTCCGCGGTGCCTACGCGAAGCTCTGCCGTGATGCCGGCGGCACCGACGTCTCCGTCGCCGTACGTTCCTCCGCCACCGCGGAGGACCTGCCCGACGCCTCGTTCGCCGGCCAGCAGGAAACCTTCCTCAATGTGACCGGCGCCGACGATGTCGTGCACAAGGTCAAGGAAGTATTCGCATCGCTCTACAACGACCGGGCGATCGCCTATCGCGTGCACCACGGTTTCCGGCACGAAGAGGTGTTCCTGTCGGCCGGCGTGCAGCTCATGGTGCGCTCCGACGTCGGTGCATCAGGAGTGCTGTTCACGCTCGACACCGAATCCGGCTTCCGCGACGCGGTATTCGTGACCGGCAGCTACGGACTCGGCGAAATGGTCGTGCAGGGAGCGGTGAATCCCGACGAGTTCTATGTCTACAAGCCCACGCTGAAACAGGGCCGGCCCGCCATCCTGCGCCGCCAGGCCGGTGCCAAGCAGCAGCGCATGGTGTATTCCGACAAGCCCGGCGAGCGCGTCCGCATCGAGGAAACCCCGGCCGCCGAGCGCGCCCGCTTCTGCATCGACGACGCCGACGTGCATGAACTGGCGAAACAGGCGCTCGTGATCGAAGATCACTACGGCCGCCCGATGGACATCGAATGGGCCAAGGACGGCATCACCGGCAAGCTGTATGTGGTGCAGGCACGTCCGGAAACGGTGAAGGCACGCACCCACGCCACGCAGATCGAGCGCTTTCAGCTCAAGGGCCGCGGCGAGGTGCTCACCGAAGGCCGCGCGATCGGCCACAAGATCGGCGCCGGCACGGCGAGAGTCATCCGCTCGCTCGCCGACATGAATCGCGTACAGCCCGGCGACGTACTCGTCGCCGACATGACCGATCCGGACTGGGAACCGGTGATGAAGCGCGCGGCCGCCATCGTGACCAATCGCGGCGGCCGCACCTGCCATGCCGCGATCATTGCGCGCGAACTCGGCGTGCCGGCAGTCGTGGGTTGCGGCAACGCCCTGGACCGGATTCCCGATGGCGCCGAGGTCACGGTGTCCTGCGCCGAGGGCGATACGGGTCTGATCTACGCGGGCAAGCTCGAGTTCGACCGCATCACGGCGGACCTGGGCGCGATGCCGCCGGCACCGCTCAAGATCATGATGAACGTGGCCAATCCGGAGCGTGCATTCGACTTCGCGATGCTGCCGAACGCAGGTGTCGGCCTCGCGCGGCTGGAAATGATCATCAACAGCCACATCGGACTGCACCCGAAGGCACTGCTGGAATATTCGCGCCAGGATGCCGAAACACGTCGCAGGATCGACGAGCGCATCAACGGCGCCGATCCGGTCGAGTTCTACGTGGACCGCCTCGCTGAGGGCATTGCGACGATCACGGCGGCGTTCGCGCCGAACCCGGTCATAGTGCGGCTGTCGGATTTCAAGTCGAACGAATACGCGAACCTGATCGGCGGTGCACGCTACGAACCGCACGAGGAGAATCCGATGATCGGATTCCGCGGCGCGGCGCGCTACGTCGATCCGTCGTTCCGCGATTGCTTCGCCCTGGAATGCCGCGCGATGAAGCGCGTGCGCGAGGAGATGGGCCTGACCAACGCCTGGGTCATGATTCCGTTCGTACGCACGCTCGAGGAAGGCAGCAAGGTCATCGATGTGCTGGCCGAGAATGGCCTGCGGCGCGGTGAGAACGGGCTCAAGGTCATCATGATGTGCGAGCTGCCGTCGAACGCGCTGCTGGCCGAACAGTTCCTTGAAATTTTCGACGGCTTTTCGATCGGGTCGAACGACCTCACCCAGCTCACGCTCGGCCTGGACCGCGACTCGGCCATCGTTTCGCACCTGTTCGACGAGCGCGATCCGGCCGTGAAGAAGCTGCTCTCCATGGCGATCCAGACCGCCAGGGCGAAGGGCAAGTACATCGGTATCTGCGGACAGGGACCATCCGACCACCCCGACCTCGCCCAGTGGCTCATGGAACAGGGCATCGAATCGGTGTCGCTGAACCCGGACACCGTAGTCGACACCTGGCTCAAACTGGCCAAGGCCAAGGGCTAAGAACGGAAAGGGCGCCCGGGGAACGCGACGGACGGCGCGGCGAACATCGCCGCTTTCCGTTGCGGCCCCAGGCGCACCGCTGCCACTCGTCAGATCGCGAGCGACTATTGCATGCGCCTCTGGGTCGACGCCGACGCCTGCCCCAATGTCATCAAGGACATCCTGTTTCGCGCGGCGGACCGGGCCGGCGTGGAGACGATACTCGTTGCCAATCAGCACATCCGCACGCCGCCGTCGCGGCATGTGCGTTCGCTGCAGGTGCCCGGCGGATTCGACGCCGCGGATGCACTGATTGCCGAGCGCGTCGAGCGCGGTGACCTCGTCGTGACCGCGGACATTCCGCTCGCGGCCAAGGTCGTTGAAAAGGGCGCGCTGGCGCTGAATCCGCGCGGTGAGCTGTACACCGCCGACAGCATCGCGCAGCGGCTGAGCCTGCGCAATTTCATGGACGAACTGCGCGGGGCCGGCATCGACACCGGCGGCCCGGCCGCGCTGCATGCACGCGACCGTCAGGCCTTCGCGAATCAGCTCGACCGGTTGCTCGCGCAACGGCGTTGACATGACCAACGCTGCGGCCCGCGGGACCGACGCTGCGGCGCGAAGGCCGAAGCAAGCGGACGATGGCCGTCGCCGGACGAACTCGCCGGCGAAACAGCCGCATCGGCCTTGCCGTCGCCGGCAGGGCCACAGCATCCCACGCGGAATTGCCACGTCCGCGATGGCGCACCGTCAGCGCCGACGGCGAAAAAACGCCCGCAGCAGGGCGGCGGCCTCGTCGGCGGCAACGCCGCCCTGGACCTCGATGCGGTGGTTGTGCCGCTCGGAGATCAGGGTGTCGAACACGCTGCCGGCGGCCCCCGTCTTGGGATCCGCTGCGCCATAGACCACCCGGGCGATGCGCGCATGGATCAGCGCCATCGCGCACATGGCGCAGGGTTCCAGCGTCACGTACAGGGTCGCGCCCGGAAAGCGGTAGTTGCCGAGCCGTTGCCCCGCGTCGCGCAGGGCCTGGATTTCCGCATGCGCACTCGGATCGTTCAGGCCGATGTTGTGATTGTGTCCTTCCCCGACCACGACACCATCGAGCACCAGCAGCGCGCCGACCGGCACTTCGCCATGTGCTTCCTCGGCACGGCGCGCGAGGGCGAGCGCCTGCTGCATCCAGCGCTGATCTTCATCGGAAGAATGGTCGGCCATGCCCCGCTCCGCTGCCGCGTCACCGCGGCGGGGGCGCATCATAGCGGATGTGTGCCGCGACGATGCCGGCCGCCCTGCCCTCGCGCCGCCGCGAGCGGCATTCAGTCGGCCGACCTGCCGTCGAGCCACAGGTGCTGCGCTGCGCGCACCCGCCCGAATGCGGTGACAAGCTGCGTCCAGGCACGACGATCCAGGTCCGCCGGCCGCTCGATCGCGCCGACGCGCCGCCGCACCGGCTTTCCCGCGAACACGATGGCATTGCCGTGATCGTCGTCGTCGGCGACGAACACCGCATCGTCGAAGCTGGCACGCAGCCGGCGCAACAGCAGTGCAAGGCCAGGGTCGCCGCGATCCGTATTGACGACGAGCAGGCCGCGCGGCCGCAACGCGGCGCGACAGGCGTCCGCAAACGCGGCGGAACGCAGGCGCGCCGGCATGCCCGCCTCGTCGAAGCCGTCGAGCAGGATCGCATCGAGCGTACGCGACTGGCGCGCGACGAAGTCGACGCCGTCGCCGAGGCGAATGCGCAGGCGCCGGTCGTCGCGCGGAATCGCGAATGCGTCGCGCAATGCGATCACGCGATCATCGAGCTCGATCACGTCGATGCGCACGCGCGGCAGGTAACGGTGACAGAACTTCGCGAGCGAGCCACCGCCAAGACCGACCTGCGCAATCCGCTTCGGCGTCGCCCGGAACAGCAGGAACGCCATCATCACCCGGGTGTAGTCGAAGACGAGTTCGTCGACGGCGGCCAGGCGCATGCGGCTTTGTACGCGCGACGGACCGAAATGCAGCGAACGCAGGCCGGCCGTGTCGACGATGTAGGGAGCAGGACCTCGGCGGCGCATGCGACATAGAGGCGGTCAGGGACGGATAGAACTAGACGTTTCCCGCCGCGTGAGCAAGCCGTCGGCAACGGCCGTCGCCGCCGTGACGGCCCGGGCTGTCAATGACGCACGGGTATTTCGTAAGCTGCCCTGCTCGCATCAGGCACGGAGTCGTCATGCGCATCCTCGTCACCGGCAGTTCGGGACACCTCGGCGAAGCATTGATGCGGACCTTGCGCACACAGGGCCATGACGCCGTCGGCATCGACCGGCTGCCCTCGGCCTGGACCGATCGTGTCGGCACGCTCGCCGATGCGCGCTTCGTGCACGATAGCGTCGCTGGCGCCGATGCGGTGCTGCACACGGCCACGTTGCACAAGCCGCATGTCGCGACCCATACGCGCCAGGAATTCGTCGACACCAACGTGACCGGCACGCTCAACATACTCGAGGCCTGCCTCGCGCATGCGGTGAAGTCGCTGGTGTTCACGAGCACGACCAGCGCCTTCGGCGCCGCGCTGACCCCGCCGCCCGGCGCACCCGCGGCCTGGATCGATGAGTCCGTGCGCGCCGTACCGAAGAACATCTACGGTGTCACCAAGATCGCCGCCGAAGATCTCTGCGAACTGTTCCATCGGCGCGAGCGACTGCCCTGCCTGATCCTGCGCACCTCGCGCTTCTTTCCCGAGGCCGACGACAATCCGGAGACGCGCGCCGCTTATGCCGACGACAATACCAAGGTCAACGAACTGCTCTATCGGCGCGTTGACATCGCCGATGTCGTGAGCGCGCATCTGTGCGCGCTGGCGAAAGCCACCGGCATCGGCTTCGGCCGCTATATCGTCAGCGCGCCCACGCCGTTCTCGCCCGCGGAAGCGGCGGAGCTGCGCCGCGATGCGCCGGCGGTCCTTGCGCGCCATTTCCCCGGCTATGCGACCGAGTACGCCCGACGCGGCTGGCGCATGTTTCCGGACATCGACCGCGTCTACAGCAGTGCCAATGCCCTGCGTGAACTCGGCTGGCGCCCGGCGTACGGCTTTGCCGAAGCGCTCATGTCGCTGCAGGATGGACGCGACTACCGCAGCGCGCTGACGCTCACCATCGGCATCAAGGGCTACCACGCCGACACGTTTGACCAGGGTCCGTATCCCGTCTAGTCGTCTGCGCGCGTACCGCATCGGACCGGCGGCGATGACCAGGCACCGCGGTGCCGCGACGAGGCCATCGCATCCGACGGGTGATCGATGCGCGATGCCCACCAGCATGCCGCGGGCTGCGGTAGATTGGATGCCCGGACGACGTAGATGACGAGCGTGGCGCGAATCGGATGGATTCCCTGATCACCGCGGCGGCGCGCGCGCTCGCCGCAGGGGATGCACTGGGCGCGTTGAAACGGGTCGCCTTGCGCAACGACGCGTCCGCACTGGCACTGCGCGGCATCGCGATGGCACGCCTCGGTGACCTGGTCCGCGCCAGCGCGCTGCTGCGCGATGCGGCGCGCGGCTTCGGCACCGGGGAAGCCGTCTCCCGCGCCCGCTGCATCGTTGCCGTCGCAGAAATCGATCTGGTGTCGCGCCACCTCGACGCGTCGACGTCCGCCCTCGACGCCGCGCGCGCGACACTCGCCGCCCACGGCGACCGGACGAACGCCGCCTATGCGCACTGTCTGCAGATACGGCGCCTGCTGCTGATCGGACACCTCGACGAAGCCGAGCGCCAGCTGGCCGATCTCGATGCATTACCGCAGCCGCCATCGGCGCGAGCGCTCCAGGAACTGGCGATCGCTGGCCTTTCTCTGCGGCGCCTGCGCACCGGCCCGGCGCGTGCGGCACTCGCGCGCGCCGCCCAGGCTGCACGCCAGGCGGCGATACCCGCGCTGCAGGCGGAAGTAGACCGCGCGTTCGCGCAGCTGGAAGCACCGGCCGCGCGCGTCCGCGCGGCGGGCGCCGACCGGTTGCTGCGTCTGGACGAGGTCGAGTCCGTGCTCGCTTCGGATACCCTCGTCATCGATGCGTGCCGTCACCGGGTATGCGCCGCGGGTCACGTGGTGCCACTTGCGTCGCGTCCGGTCTTGTTCGCTCTGGTGCGTTCGCTGGCCGAGTCCTGGCCCGACGACACGCCACGAGGTGTGCTGTTCCTGCGCGCGTTCCGCGCCCGGCACGCCGACGAGTCGCACCGCGCACGGCTGCGTGTGGAAATGGGCCGGCTGCGCCGCCTGCTGCAGCCGTTCGCCGACATTGCCGCGACACCCCGCGGTTTCGCACTCACGCCACGCGCACGCCGCTCCGTTGTCGTGCTCGCACCGCCGCTCGATGGTCCGCATGCGGACGTGCTTGCCCTGCTCGCCGACGGGGAAGCCTGGTCCAGCTCAGCGCTCGCCCTGGCCCTCGGGATCAGCCAGCGCAGCGTGCAGCGCGCGCTGGACAGCTTGCTGTCCCGCGGCGCACTGCAGTCGTTCGGCCGCGCCCGGACACGCCGCTGGGTGGCGCCGCCAATGCCGGGTATCGCGACAGTCTTGTTACTCCCGCCGCCGCCCGGTGCCCCGTAGTCTGGCGCTCCACGCCCCAACGAGATGCCCCCATGAAACGATCGAGCGCCCACATCCTTCGCGAATACGGCCCCTTCCCCGGCGTCGAACAGGTCCACGGCGTCAGCTTCGATGGCAGCTGCGTCTGGATCGCGAGCGATTCCGGGCTGCATGCGATCGATCCCGCGAGCGGCGACACGCGGCAGACGATCGATGTCGCCGCCCATGCTGGTACCGCCTTCGATGGCCGCCACCTGTTTCAGATTGCCGAAGACCGCATTCAGAAAATCGAACCGGCAACGGGTGAAATCGTCGCGACGATCCCGGCTCCCGGCGGTGGCGGGGACTCCGGCCTCGCCTGGGCGGAAGGCTCGCTGTGGGTAGGCCAGTACCGCGAGCGCAAGATCCACGAAATCGATCCGCAGACCGGTGCGATACGCCGCACCCTCGAATCCGACCGCTTCGTGACCGGGGTCACCTGGGTCGACGGGGAGCTCTGGCACGGCACCTGGGAGGACGACGCCAGCGAGTTGCGCCGCATCGATGCGCACAGCGGCGCCGTGCTCGAATCTGTCGAGATGCCCGCGGGTGTGCACGTGTCGGGCCTCGAATCCGATGGCCGCGACACGTTCTATTGCGGCGGCTGCGGCACCGGCAGGCTGCGCGCGGTCGCGAGACCGCGCTGAACGGTTCACGTCCATGCGACCAGATGGCGTGCCGATCGCGTTCGAGCGGCACGCCGACGCGTTCGTACTGAGCCCGGGGCCATGAGCCCCGGGCCTGCGCCCGCACGCGCCGGAGCCGGTCCGATACACGCCAGCGCGGCACCGGACCGGGACTTCGTTTACCCCATCAGGAACCGGTGACCAGAGTCAGTCCCGGATAGCGCTGCGGGATGAGCAGCAACGGCTGGAAGAAGCTGACCGGTGCAGGTTCTGCGCAGTTGTCGTCGCCACCCGGAATGATGCCGCCCGAGTTCACGCCCTGTGCCTGGCCATCCGGCGTGACGAAGGAGCCGCCCGAATCACCACGACCGACGCAGGCACTGGTCATGGACAGGCCGGTCACGGCGCCGGCGGAATAGTTCACCGTCACGCCGGTCGCGTTGAGAACGCCACAGCGCGCGCCGGTGCGAAAGCCGGCACGGCACACGCCGGCGCCGACCGCCGCCGGCGTACTGCCGAGTACGGTGAGATTGCCGCCGAAGGAATAGGCATTCACCCACGGCTGCGGAATGCCCTGGGTATTGGTGTTGTGCACCACGGCCACCTGCCGGTCGTGGCGAGACCGACAACGGAACTCGCACGGGTCGGCGCGACGCGCATGCAGCTCGTTGCGAGAGCAAGCCCGACCGGCGCTCCACACGCGGGTGCGGCGATGTATCACGCAGCGGTGGGCTGACAGGATCGCCAGCGACGGCCTCGGTTCACTGCTTGCCGCGCAGTGCGCCTGCCAGCGCCGAAAATGCATCGGCAAGCAGCTTCGCCGTTTCCGGTGGTGGCAAGGGCAGCTTCAGGCTGCTCGCACCACTGACCGGATCCCGCTCTATCCATGGATGTGCACCAGCGGACGGATCCTGCGCCGCCGTCAGCGCGGATACCAGCTGAGCTCCCACCTGCGCCAACGCCTGCCAGGCACCGTTGCCGAGGGGCGCCACCGGGTCTGTTGGCATTCCGTAGGTATCGGTCTCAAGCACGGATGACGTTTCCGGCGCCGGTCCGGCACCGGCCACCTCTTCGGCCGGCGTCATGGCCTCGCCCTGCCCCATGTGACCGGTCACCCTCTCGACGTCCTTCATGAAGCGGTTCAGGCGCGAACCACCCAGCGAAATCTCCCCGGTGCCACCGTCGAGTATTCCTGCCGACAGCGAACGCTTGAAGGCGAGCACCGAGAGCATTCCCTCCTCGATCGTGCCCTTGGCGACAAAATTGACGATACGTACCGGCCGTTTCTGGCCCAGGCGATGGACGCGGGCGATCCGCTGCTCGAGCACGGCCGGGTTCCAGGGCAGATCCATGTTCACCAGAATCGAGGCGTGTTGCAGGTTGAGGCCTGTGGCGCCGGCATCGGTGGACAGAAACACTCGGCAGTCCGGATCGTCCTTGAAGCGCTGCACCAGCGCCGGACGCTTCTCGGAAGCCACGCCGCCATGGAAACAGACGTAGCCGATGCCGCGGGCATCGAGTCGGCGGATCAGGATCTCGTGGGTACGCGTCCATTGACTGAACACCACGACCTTGGCCCCGGGCTGCCCGGAAAGACCGTCCAGCAGTGCCGCGAACTCATCGGCCTTGACGCCATGATCGCTCGTCCGGTCCAGCAGATAACTGCTGTTGCAGGACATGCGCATGTTCTGCAGGGCACAGGTCAGGCGTCGCTGGTCCTGGTCGGAGAGATACTTCATCTTCCGCCAGCGCTGCACGATGCGGGTCACGATCTCGGCGTTTTCCTGGTGATACGCCATCTGCACTTCGGTCATCGGCACCAGCAGATTCTGGTCAGTGCGCTCGGGCAGCTGCAGCAGGACTTCGGACTTGCGGCGGCGGATCAGGATCGGGGCGAGCGTCTGGCCGATCTCGTCGAGTCTGGTGTAACCGGTGACGCGGCCGCTCTCGTCCCTCACCTGATGCTCGTGCAACAGCTTCCAGGTGGGCCCGAGGCGATGCTGGTCGACGAACTGGACGATGGAGATGAGCTCCTCCAGCTTGTTCTCCAACGGCGTGCCTGTGAGCACCAGGGCGTAAGGGCTGTCGATGCGCTTCAAGGCGCGAGCGGCCACCGTGTTCCAGTTCTTGACCCGCTGCGCTTCATCGACGATGACCAGCTCCGGCGCCCAGGCAGCGATGACGTCGAGGTCGGGCTGTAGCTTCTCGTAATTGGTGATCTTGCAGAAATCGTCGAGCGCATAGTCTTTCTGCCGCTGCGCACGTCCGCCGGCGATCACACGCGACGCGCGACCGGAAAAGCGCGCGATCTCGCTTTGCCACTGATACTTGAGCGACGTCGGACAAATCACCAGCACCTTCGACACGCCGAAATAGCGGGACAGAATCTCGGCGGCGGCGATGGCCTGGATAGTTTTGCCCAGGCCCATCTCATCGCCGATCAACGCGCGCCCCGCCCGCACCGCGAACAGCGCGCCTTCCGCCTGATACGGGTACAGCGGCACCTTGAGCAGCTTCTTCAGCGCGGAGACGCCGGTGCCGCCGTGAAGGATGTCGTCCAGGACAGCCGCGCGCCGCCCGGCATCGCGCCGGCCCGCGACGAAATCGAGGGCATCGTCGTGCGCCAGCAACGCATGGCCGCTGTCATGCACGGCGGCGATGAAACGCTCCAGATCGCCCAGCCGTTCCGGCGGCAGCCTCCAGCCGCGGTCAACGTCGAACAGCGATCGAGCCGCTTTCAGTACAGCGGCCGGACACTCGGTGCCGGCGCGGAAGTGGATCGCGCGTCCTCCCTCATTGCGCAGGCTTAGCTCCGAAAACGGCGGCTGGTAGCCACGCGCGAAGGCGGCCTTGGCGCCATGCTTCTTCTCGAGCTGCGCCAGCACGAACTCGATGTGCTTGCAGGTCCCCAGCTCGTTGGTGGCGTAGTCGGGACACGTGCACCGATTGTCACCCGGCGACACGCCGCGTATGGACACGCGATAGCTGGCCTTCGACTGCGGATTGCTGACGCGGAATTCGGAAAAGAGGCGCTCTGCACCGACGTTTTCGAGCAGGAACGCCTGCTCGCGGCCGAACTGGCGGCGCAGTATGCGCTGCCATTCGACCAGCGAAAGGTCCGCAGGCGCGTGCGTTCGGGAAAGTCTGGGTTCTCTGCGCGTCGTGGCCAGTGAGGCACGACGTGGCTTCGTCGGTTGTTTCTTCATCGATGCGGATCCATGGGCAACGGTCACTCCGTGTAGTCACTCCGATGCAGCGCTGTCCCGTGCCGTCAGCCGGCAATCGCTCCGCGCCAGGGGATACCACGGAAACCATCAAAGTATCACTTTGAACCGATTGCAGGCGGCCAGGTGCGAGGCTGAGACGATCGACTCTGACGCTGTGCATGACGTGTCCGGACGCAGATGTTCACCGCATCACGCTGTCGGGAAACGCTCCATCGGCTGGCGCGGCCGCCGGTTGAAGCAGCTGCCGCACCAGCGGATTGGGGAACCGCCGCGCGACGGTCACCGCATGAACGATCTCCACGATGCCCGGCAATTGATCGCCGGCGACCAATACGCCGCCGGAGATCTCGTCCTTGACGACGATGGGCGGAAGAACCGCCAGCCCGATGTCCTCGCGAGCGAGAAGCCGCATCATCGCCATGTCTTCCACTTCGGCGACGATCTGCGGCCTGACGCCGAGATGATGGACCAGCGCGTCGAAGCCGGTTCGTACGCTGCTATCCAGCGTTGGCAGGATGATCGGATGTTTCCGCAGTCGCTCGGCGAGCGTGGCGGCCGCACCCAGCCGGTCCGGTGTCCCTACGAGACTCACCGGCAGCTCCGCAAGCCGGTGCGTGACGAGCGGTCTGAGGGCGTCACCTGCCGGCGCCTGATTGAGCAGGACCACATCGAGATTCAGCG
The DNA here is from genome assembly GCA_045864815.1 of Rhodanobacteraceae bacterium. Taxonomy (GTDB): domain Bacteria; phylum Pseudomonadota; class Gammaproteobacteria; order Xanthomonadales; family Rhodanobacteraceae; genus Tahibacter. The sequence continues at coordinate 30,972 of BTVG01000019.1, forward strand.
CCTCGAGTGCACGCAATAGTTCGCCCGCGCTGCCCGAGCGAAGGATCAGGTCGACATCCGTGCGGCCGAGAACAGGACGCAGGAACTCCATCTGGAAGTTGCGCGACAGCGTGGCCAGCGACCCGACGCGCAACGCCTGCCGGGCAGCTGCCGTCTGGCGCAGCGTGCCCATCATTTCGTCGCCAGTGGCAAAGATCGCGTCGGCGTGGTCGAGCACGATGTGTCCGGCCTCGGTCAGATGCAGTTGCCGCCCCCGCCGCTCGAACAGCGCATGCCCCAGGCGCTCTTCAAGCTTGCGGATCTGCACCGACAGGGCGGACTGGGTCAGGTTCAGCCGCTCCGCCGTGCGCGTGAGGTTGCCGTCGTGAGCGACCGCCCAGAAGTAGCGCAGGTGGTTGTAGTTGAGTGCTGCCATTTGATTCGATAATAGCGAACGATTGGCCGCAAACAATGAATTTTTGTTTGGCGCCGCCCGTTGGTATTCAAGGCACCCCGTGCTGCATTGAACGAGGAAACTGCCTTGTCGCTCTATCTGCTCCCGCTGGTTGCTCCACTGCTGATGCTCGCCGCCGCCGTACCGGGGCTCGTGCGCAATGGCAGGCCCCCGCCCTTCGTATCGATGTTCGCCGGGGGCGCGGCACTGGGCGCGCTGCTGGTCGCGATGGCCACGGTGGTGCTGCTGATCCTGCGCGGCGCCGGCAACAGTCAACTGGTCGGATGGGCGGGCGTCGGGGTGTCGGTGCGACTCGACGCCGTGAGCGCTGCCATGCTCGTCCTCGTGGCGTTCATCGGCTGGATCGTCGTGCGGTATGCCCGCACTTACCTCGATGGCGAGGCACGGCAGGGCTACTTCATCGGCTGGCTGTGCGCAGCGCTCGCGGCGGTCCTGCTCCTTGTCCAGGCAGGCAATCTCGTCCAGTTGGTGGCCGCATGGATCGCGACCAGTTTCGCCCTGCATCGGCTGCTTCTGTTCTATCCCGAGCGTGTCGCGGCGCAGCGGGCAGCGCGCAAGAAGCGACTGTTCTCGTCGATCGGTGCCATCGCTCTGGTCACCGCAGCCATTCTGATCGGGATGCACTTCGGTACGACCGACATTGCCACGATCAACAGCCTTGCGCGGAACGGAGACGCCTCCTGGCTCACTGGCACCGCCGCCGCCATGCTTGCGCTCGCCGCGGCACTGAAGTCGGCCCAGTTCCCGACGCATGGCTGGCTCACCGAGGTGATGGAAGCGCCCACACCGGTCTCGGCCCTGCTTCATGCCGGGGTGATCAACGGCGGCGGGTTCCTGCTGATCCGTTTCGCCGATGTGATGCTCTCGGCCCCCGGCGTGCTCGCTGTGTTGGCCATGGTCGGCGGCTTCACGGCGCTGTTCGGTGCGCTCGTGATGCTGACGCAATCGACCGTCAAGACATCGCTCGCCTGGTCGACCGTTGCGCAGATGGGGTTCATGGTGCTGCAGTGCGGTCTCGCGTTGTTCCCGCTGGCGCTTCTCCATATCGTCTCCCATTCGCTCTACAAGGCGCATGCGTTTCTGGCCTCTGGCGGAGCCGTCGAGCAAGTGGCCGCCATCGGGCGCCCCGGCCCCGTCGCGATTCCCGACACGTCGGCCGTAGGCCGCGCCTTCTGCTGCGCCCTCGCCATCTATTTCGGGATCGGCGCGGCGTTCGGCCTCGGCTTCGGCCTGGAACACAAGTCGCCCCAGGCGCTTGCACTCGGTGCCATTCTGATTTTCGGTGTCGCTTACCTGCTGGCCCAGGGATTCGCCGATGCCGCGCCCCGTCGATTGACGCGCCGGACCGCGCTGTACGCCACCGCCGCTGCGGTCGCCTACTTTGCGCTGCAGACCGCAGCCGAATGGCTGACGGCAGGCGTCCTGCCGCCAACCCCGGCACCCGGTCGTCTGGAGTGGACACTCATGGCCGTCGCGGTGCTGAGTTTCGGACTGGTTGCGGTGGCTCAGGCGCTGTTCCCCGGGTGGGCTTCGCATCCTGCAGCCGCGGGTGTACGCGTCCATCTTTCCAATGGCCTTTACGTCAACGCCACGATCGACCGCCTGCTCGGCGGCTGGGCCGTGCGCAAGGCGTCCTGAGCTCATGACCACGACGACAATGCCGAGGCCGATTGCCGCGATGAAACCGCTGCGCATGTCCCCCGTAGAAATCGTCGCAGCGGCGGAACGCGCCGCGCATGCCATTCCGCCCCTGTGGCCGCTTACCGCGAACGTCGCCGTCAACCCGTTCCTCGGACAGACCGGCGAACCGCTCGCGACGGCGGCGGCACGCCTGCGGCGGGCCGCTGGCGTCGCGATAACGATGCCGCGCGCCTGGTATGCGGAAAAACTGCGCTCCGGAGACATCGAAGAAGCGGATCTGCGAGCGGCCTTCGAAGCCGCCCCGGCAGACCTGCGACCGGCAACGTTTGCGGCTCTCAAGAAGGCCGCCAGCGCCGGGAGGCCCGATCCGCAGGCCGTCCCGACGCTCGCCGAGCTGGCACGCGATGCCTCATCCATCGACTGGCCGGGCATCATCATTGAGCGCATCGGGCATTGGGCGGCGGGATATTTCGATCAGGGGCAGGCGTTGTGGGCCTGCCCGCGAGCGCACAGCGCCTACGCGGCGTGGCGCGCGGTCGCCACTCACGACCTGATACCGGAAATCATGGGCCTCGCGGGGTTCGCGCAGCACGTGGCGGACGCGCCGGCCAGTGCCGGGGACGCCATCGTCGACTGCGTCACCCGCCTCGGGCTCACCGGCATGGCGCTGGAACCCTATTTCCACCGGCTGCTGACGACGCTCGGCGGCTGGGGCCAGCTTGCCCGCCATCGGCTGTGGCAGGCGGAGCTGAGCGGTGGGACCGATCCGAGCGTGATCGATCTCCTTGCCATCCGCCTTTTCTGGGAGGCCGCTCTGCTGCAGCACTACGGCGATGCCCTTGAACCCCAATGGCGGTCGATCATCGCCACCTATGCCGAACCGGTCGCCGCCAACCGGGACGATTATGTCGATTCCATACTGCAGGAGGCGGCCGAACGCGCCGCCCAGCGGCGCCTGTACCGACTGCTCGCAGAACCGTCTGCGGCGGCGTCGGCGGCTTCCCATCGTCCGAGCCTGCAGGTCGCCTTCTGCATCGACGTGCGTTCGGAAGTGTTTCGCCGGGCACTGGAGAGTCTCGATTCCGGTATCAGCACACTCGGATTCGCCGGCTTCTTCGGGCTGGGCATCGGCCATCGCCGATTCGCATCCGATGTCGTAGAGGCACGCTTGCCAGTGCTGCTGAGGCCGGGTCTGCTAACGTGCTCGGAAGCGCCGACGCCAGCTGCGAAAGAGGCGGATCTGGCTGCGCGCATCACGGCCCGCGCGCAGCGGGCCTGGGGCCGCTTCAAGCTGGCGGCCATTTCCTCGTTTGCCTTCGTCGAGGCCACGGGCCCGATCTATGCGGTCAAACTCCTGCGCGACGGACTGGCGCTGACGCAGCCGAATGCGCCGAACGATCCGGCGCCGCGACCGGTCGACAATCTAGACCTCGACACGAAGGTCACCATGGCTACGACGGTGCTCAGGGCGATGTCGCTCACCGAGGGTTTCGCGAGGCTCGTACTGCTCACCGGACACGGTGCCACGGTGGCCAACAATCCGTATGCCAGCGCGCTGCACTGCGGCGCATGCGGCGGGAATTCGGGCGAGGTGAACGCCCGCCTTCTCGCTTCGCTGCTCAACGATCAGGACGTGCGCGCCGGTCTCGCCGGACGCGGCATTTCGATACCGCACGACACGCTGTTTCTCGGCGCGTTGCACGACACGACAACCGACGATGTCGAGATCTATGCCGCCGATCATCCCTCTGCAGCCCACGCCAAGGATCTTGACCAGACAACGCGTTGGCTGAAATCCGCCGGCAGCCTTGCGCGGAGCGAGCGCTCGCTGCGCCTGCCGGGTGCTGAGCGCAACAGGGATATCCCGCATCGGGCCCGCGATTGGGCCGAGCTACGCCCCGAATGGGCCCTTGCCGGCTGTCAGGCCTTTGTCGCGGCGCCGCGGTGTCGAACCGCTGGGCGCAATCTGGCGGGGCGTGCCTTCCTCCACGACTATGTCTGGCGACGCGATGAAAGCTTCCGCGTACTGGAACTTGTCCTGACGGCGCCAGTCATCGTCGCCAGCTGGATCAGTCTTCAATACTACGGTTCGACCGTCGCGCCCGATGTCTTCGGCGCCGGCAACAAACTACTCCACAACGTCACCGGTGGCATTGGCGTGGTCGAGGGCAATGGCGGCCTTCTGCGGACCGGACTACCGTGGCAGTCGGTTCATGACGGCGAACGGCTGTCGCACGAACCGCTGCGACTGTCCGTGCTGATCGAGGCGCCACCGGAGGCGATCGTCGGCATCCTGAAACGTCACCCCGAAGTCCGCACACTGTTCGAGAATCGCTGGCTGCACCTCTTCGCCCTCGACGACGAAGGCCGCATGGCCTGGCGATACGCCGGCGACCTGAGCTGGGAAAGCTGTGTCGGCGACGTGAGCCCGGACGAGGAACCGGTGCGGGCGCGGGCGTGAGCCGCGCTTCTGGCCATCCGGCAGTGCCGTCGCGCATCCGGAAGAGCGCGGCATCGACCTGCGACCACCGACTCCTCGCGACGATCGATGGCGCAGAGGCTCGCTGACCATCGACGGCTCGGCCGTTTCACTCCCACTCGATCGTCGCCGGCGGCTTGCCGCTGATGTCGTAGACGACGCGGGAGACGCCGCGGAGTTCATTGATGATGCGGGTGGACACGGCGCCGAGGAAATCGTACGGCAGGTGTGCCCAGTGCGCGGTCATGAAGTCGATGGTCTCGACGGCGCGCAGCGCGATGACCCATTCGTAGGCGCGTGCATCGCCGACGACGCCGACCGATTTCACCGGCAGGAATACGGCGAAGGCCTGGCTGGTCTTGTCGTAGAGATTGTGGGCGCGCAGTTCGCGGATGAAGATGTCGTCGGCGCGCTGCAGCAGCTCGACGTATTCGGCCTTGACCTCGCCGAGGATGCGCACGCCGAGTCCAGGACCCGGGAACGGATGGCGATAGACCATCTCGCGCGGCAGGCCCAGTTCGACGCCGAGGCGGCGCACTTCGTCCTTGAAGAGTTCGCGCAGGGGTTCGACGAGGCCGAGCTTCATGTGCTCGGGCAGGCCGCCCACGTTGTGGTGGCTCTTGATCACGTGCGCCTTGCCGGTTTTCGAACCGGCGGACTCGATCACGTCCGGATAGATGGTGCCCTGCGCCAGCCACTTCACGTCGGTGAGCTTGGCCGATTCCTCTTCGAAGATCTCCACGAACAGGCGGCCGATGATCTTGCGCTTGGCTTCCGGGTCTTCCACGCCGGCGAGTGCCGCGAAATAGCGTTCGGCCGCATCGACGCGGATCACGTTGACACCCATGTGCTCGGCCATGGTCTGCATGACTTGGTCGCCTTCCTTCCAGCGCAGCAGGCCGGTATCGACGAACACGCACACGAGCTGATCGCCGATCGCACGCTCCAGCAAAGCGGCGACGACCGAGGAGTCGACGCCCCCGGACAGGCCGAGCAATACCTTGTCGGAGCCGACCTGCGCACGCACGCGCGCGATCGCGTCCTCGATGATGTTGGCCGACGTCCACAATATCCTGCACGCCGCAATGTCCACGACGAAGCGGCGCAGCAGTTCCGCCCCCTGCCTGGTGTGCGTCACTTCGGGATGGAACTGCACGCCGTAGTACTGGCGCGATTCGTCGGCCATGGCCGCATACGGCAGCGACTCGGTCGCACCGACCGCAGTGAAGCCGGGCGGCAGCGTGACGACGCGATCGCCATGCGACATCCAGACATCGAGCGCGATTCGCGACACCGCGCTTTCCGTGCCACGATGCGGCCCCTGCTCGCCCATCCAGGACTCGCCTTCTCCATAGACCGGCAGTTTGCCGCTGTCGCTACCGAGACCGCGGAACAGATTGCAGGCCGCGTCGGCGCCGACCTGCGCATAGCCGAACTCGCGGTGATGTCCGCCCTCGACCTTGCCGCCGAGTTGCTCGGCCATGGTCTGCATGCCGTAGCAGATACCGAGCACCGGCACGCCGAGATCGAACACCACCTGCGGCGCACGCGGCGAGCCGGCTTCGGTGACGGACTCGGGGCCGCCGGACAGGATGATGGCGCGCGGCGCGAACGCCGGAATGTCGGCCGGTGCGTGGTCCCAGGCCCAGATTTCACAGTACACGCCGATTTCGCGGATGCGCCGCGCGATCAGCTGGGTGTACTGCGCGCCGAAGTCGAGGATCAGGATCTTGTCGTCGTGGATGTTCTGCATGGCTCGCGGTGAACTCTTCACGTGTGCAGTAAGCGGAAAAAATTCGGGGACCCTGAGGTCCCCGTGTTCGATCAGTCCAGCCGGTAGTTCGGCGCCTCTTTCGTGATCGCGACATCGTGCACGTGCGACTCACGCACGCCCGCGCTCGTGATGCGCACGAACTGCGGTTTCGCCCGAAGATCGTCGACGGTCGCACAACCGACATACCCCATCGACGCGCGCAGGCCGCCAATCAGCTGATGCACGATATTGCGCAGCGGCCCGCGATACGGCACGCGGCCTTCGATGCCTTCGGGCACGAGCTTGTCGGCATCGGCCTCGTCCTGGAAATAACGGTCCTTGGAGCCCTTCTGCATCGCGCCGAGCGAGCCCATGCCGCGATAGCTCTTGTACGAGCGGCCCTGATAGAGCTCGACCTCACCGGGTGCCTCCTCGGTGCCGGCGAACATGCCACCGATCATCACGCACGAGGCACCGGCGACCAGCGCCTTGGCAATGTCGCCGGAATAGCGGATACCACCGTCGGCGATCAGCGGCACGTTCGATTCGCGCAGCGCTTCGGCGACCATGCTGACCGCGGAGATCTGCGGCACGCCGACGCCGGCGACGATGCGCGTGGTGCAGATCGACCCGGGGCCGACGCCCACCTTGACCGCGTCGGCACCGGCATCGACGAGGGCACGCGCGGCGTCGGCGGTCACGATGTTGCCACCGATGACCTGCATGTCGGGATAGTGTTTCTTGACCCAGGCAACCCGATCGAGCACGCCCTGGGAATGACCGTGCGCAGTGTCGACGACGATGACGTCGACACCCGCCTCGACCAGCGCGGCCACGCGTTCCTCGGTGTCGCCGCCTACCCCGACCGCAGCGCCGACACGCAGCCGTTCGTGCTGGTCCTTGGCGGCGTTGGGGTTGTCGCGCGCTTTCTGGATGTCCTTGACCGTGATCAGGCCCCGCAAACGGAAGCTGTCGTCAACGACAAGGACCTTCTCGATACGGTGCTTGTGCAGCAGCGCCAGCACTTCTTCCTCGTTCGCGCCCTCGTTGACCGTCACGAGGCGATCCTTGCGCGTCATGATGTGGCGCACCGGATCGTCGGGCTTCTTCTCGAAGCGCAGGTCGCGGTTGGTCACGATGCCGACGAGCTGTTCGCCTTCGACGACCGGAACCCCGGAAATGTTGCGCGCACGCACGATCTGCATGACTTCGCGGATCGAGGTGTCCGGACCGACCGTGATCGGATCGCGGATGACGCCGGCCTCGAATTTCTTGACGATGCGGACTTCGGCCGCCTGGCGCTCGACCGGCATGTTCTTGTGGATGATGCCGATGCCGCCGCATTGCGCCATGGTGATGGCGAGGCGGGCTTCGGTGACGGTGTCCATCGCGGCGGCGAGAACCGGAATGTTGAGCCGGATGCCGCGGGTCAATCGGGTGGTCAGGCTGACGTCCTTGGGCAGGACGTTGGAATACGCGGGAACGAGCGAGACGTCGTCGAACGTCAAGGCTTCGGCGAGGATACGCATGGGTTTTGGACCGCCGCAAAAACGGGATTATACGGAAAGCCCGGCTTGGCTCAAAGAATGGCCTGCACGGTCTATCGCAGCGTGGCTCCAGTGCCGGGTCCCCGATGCGCACGCCCTCGCAATTTGGCGGGACACCCCGTCGCCGGCACCCGGATTCCAGGGAGGCAGCTGCCGTCGAAACCCGGATGCCGCTCTTCCGGAACAGATCTGACTGTCGTTCGTACCGGTGATCGCGCTATCGCGCGAGCCACAGTGACAGCCCGGGCCAATAGGTGATGATCAGCGTCGCCGCAAGCATGATCAGGAAAAACGGAACCGCCGCGCGTACCAGCGTCATCACGGGCTGACGGAAACGCGCGCTGGCGATGTAGAGATTGATGCCGAGCGGCGGCAGGAAGATGCCGAGCTGCAGGTTCGCCAGGAAAATGATGCCCAGGTGCACCGGATCGATGCCGTAGCGCACCGCGACCGGCAGCACCAGGGGCACGAGCAGGATGATGGCCGGGAAGCCCTCCAGCAGCATCCCGAACACCAGTAGGAACAGGTTGAGCGCGAGCAGAAACAGGAACGGATTGCTTTCCGGAATGTGCGTGCGCAGGAACTGGAACAGCTTGTCCGGCACTTCCGCGTCGATGAGCCAATTCGTCAGCGCCAGCGAGAAGCCCAGAATCACGAGGATGCCGCCGACCAGCACCATCGCATGGCGAATCACGCGCGGAAGTTCGCCGAGCCGGATTTCGCGACGAATCAGCACGGTCACGATCAGGACGTATAGCGCTGTCGCGGCCGCGGCTTCGGAAGCGGCGAGCTTGCCCGAGTAAATGCCGATCAGGATCACGAACGGCAACGGAATTTCCCAGGCCGCGTCTTTCGTCGCCGCCCAGAGTTCGCCCCGCGTCGGCGACTGAGGTCGGGCGACCGCGCGCACGTGCCAGGCGCTGTAGACACCGAGCATGACGACCATGAGCAGACACGGCAGCACGCCGGCCTTGAACAGCGCGTCGATGCTGACGGGGGGCGTGGTCTGGAACTGCTGCGCGACGACGCCATAGAGAATCAGCGGCATCGACGGCACCAGCAACAGGCCCAGGCTGCCGGACGCGGTGAGCAGGCCCAGACTGAATTTTTCGCCGTACTGCGCCTGACGCAGTGCCGGATACAGCACGGCACCGAGCGCGATGATGGTCACGCCAGTCGCACCGGTGAACGCGGTGAACAAGGTACATGCAAGCACCGCGACGATGGCGAGGCCGCCCGGCAGCCAGCCGACCAGTGCGTTCGTCAGACGGACGAGACGCTGCGGCGTCTTGCTTTCTGCCAGGATGTAGCCGGCCAGGGTGAACAGCGGAATCGCGATCAGCGCCGGCATGTCGGACAGGCGATAGAACTCCACCGCGACCGCGATGCCCTCCTGACCTGCCATGTGGAAGCCGATCAGGGCGATCGCACCAAGGATCGCGAACAGCGGCGCGCCGAGCGCGGCAAGCAGCACCAGCACGCCGACGATGAGCCAGATCATGCGCCTGTCTCCGGTGCCGACTCGTGTTCCTTCGGCGGCAGTACCGAACGGATCAGGAAACGCAGCGCCATGAGGCCGAAACCCAGCGGCAGGATCAGCTCGAGCATCCAGGCCGGAATACCGAGCACGCCTTCCGTATGGCCTTCGCGATCGAGCTGCACGAGTGCCCAGCTGTGCCAGGCCATCGCCGCGCAGAGCGCGGCGGCGAACGCGAGCGCCACGAAGCGCGCGACGCGAAGGCTGGTGCCGCTGACGAAGCGGGCGATGAAATCCAGGCCTATGTGCTGGTCGTCGCGCGTGGCGATCACGGCACCGAGCATCGCGCTCCACAGCACCAGCGCGCGCAGCACGGGCTCGGCCCAGGAAAAGCCACTGTCGAACGCATTGCGCAGCACGATCTGTGCACCCGCGAGTACGACCATGCCGACCACGAGCAGGGTCAGCACCCAGTCCTCGAACCGGTGCAGGCGCGCCAGGTTGCGCTGGAATGCAGTCGTCATGAGTTCCCCGGACGCGACGTCGTCATTGCTTGCGCAGGCCGGCGAGTTCGTCGGCGATGGCCTTGGTGATGTCCGCCGACGGTGAGCGCTCGCCTTCGAGTTTCTGCACCGATTCGGTGCCGACTTTCTGCCAGTTGGCGGTTTCCTCGGCGCTGGGCCGATACACCGTGATGCCCTGGTTCTTCAACGCGTCCACCGCCTTGGCGTTGTCCTCGATGCCGATCTGGTCGAGCCGCGCGAACGCCTTGGCCATTTCCTCCTTGAGGACGGCCTGATCCGCGACTGCGATCTTGTCGAGCGCTTTCTTGTCGACGACAAGGACGCCGACGACGTAGCTGACCGGCAGATCGACGACGTGCTTGATCTTGGTGTGCCACTGGAACGCGATCGCACCGGAGAAGGTATTCGCCGCCGTGTCGATGAGCCCCGTCTGCAGGCTCGTGTAGACATCGGCCAGCGGTAGCGAGATGGGCGTCACGCCAGCGGCCTGGAACGCGATTTCGGCGATGTAGTCGCCTTGCGGCACCCACACCTTCGCCGCCTTCAGATCATCCCGCGTCTTGATCTCGCGCGTGCTCATGATGTAAGCGAATCCACCGCCCGAAAGCCCCAGCGCGACGAATCCGTTCTTCTCGAAACCGGCTTTGATACGGTCGTCGAATCTGGCGCGGATCGCATCGATCTCCGCCTGGGTACGAAACAGGAACGGCAGGCTGTAGACCTGCACGTCGGGATTCGCGCCGGAAATTTCACCGCCAGTGAACGCGCCACCGTGCAGCTGGCCGATCTTGATCTTGCGCTGCACCGTGGCCGGGTCGCCCATGACGCCGCCGGGGTAGTACTTCAGCTCGACGCGGCCCTCGGTGCGCGTTTTCACCGCATCGGCACCCACGCGCATCTCTTTCATCCACGCGGTCCCGTCGGGTGCCGTCGTGGCGATCTTGAGGACGTCGGCCCGGACGACACCGGCCACGGACAGGGCTACCAGTGCGGCAAGCCAACAATTGCGCAGATTCATGCTCGACTCCCAGGGGCCGCGGCGGCCCGCATTGCATCCGTTACGGATCGCTCGCGCGATCTCAGAAATAATCCTTGCCCGATGCCAGCAGCGCCTTGGCCTGCTGCTGCGCGAGCACATTCATCAGCGTGAGCCGCGGCGCCTCGGGCGCTGCCGCGATCACCTCGTTGAGCAAACGGTCATGCAGTTGCTGATCGAACACGAGACGCGCGTAGAACCTCGCGTACAGCGTCTTCGCCATCAGGTTGCGACCCTGCGACATGGTGATCGCGGTCTCGAACTCGGCCTTGCCCCGTTCGGGCGTACCGCCGAGCGAGGCGGGACGCAGCGAATGCAGCACGCCGAGCACCATGTGCGGCTCGCCATCGGCGTGATCCGGATTCAATGCCAGCACCCGCTCGACCAGCCGCTGTACCTTGGGCAGATCCGCAATCGCATTCCAGTCGCCGCTGTCCTGCTGAATACGGCCCGCCCATGACGATGCGAGGCCATACAGCACGTCGATGTCCTTCGCGCCGACCAGGGCGACCTGCGCCGAGAACGGCTCGAACGGCTGGTCGATCGCGCCGCAGAGCGCGGCGTTGCGTTCGCAGACAGCACGGCGTGCGTAAGCGAAGGAGCGGTTGGCGAGTCGCCGGGCGCGCCCGGGTTCTTCCACGAAATTGCCCGCATAGGCGTCGTAGAGACGCGCCGCGGCAAGCAAGGTGCCGGCGTTCTTCGGATCACCTTCCAGCAGTGCATCGAGCAGCAGCAGGTACGCGGGCACCGCATCGCGCACCGTGCCCGGATCATCCTGATTGAGGATCGCCTTTCCGAGGTTGTCGGAAAGACGCTGCGACGCCTTGTTGACGATGCCGGCGCAGCCCGACAGCACGGCCAGGACGACGACGCACAGCAGCAGCGGAATTCGGCGCAGGGTGTTCATCGGTCGAAAAAGGTCTCTGCAGCTTCGAGTGTGTTTTCGATCAGCGTCGCGACGGTCATGCGCCCGACACCGCCGGGCACCGGAGTGATCCACGAGGCACGCTGCGCGGCGACGTCGAACTCCACGTCACCGACGAGACTTCCGTCGTCGAGCCGGTTGATACCGATGTCGATCACGATCGCGCCGGGCTTGATCCACTCGCCCTTGACGAGCCCCGCACGTCCGACCGCGACGACGACGATGTCCGCCTGGGCAACGAAGCTCGGCAGGTCGCGCGTGAACTTGTGGCACGAGGTCGTGGTACAGCCGGCCAGGAGCAGTTCCAGCGCCATCGGCCGGCCGACGTGGTTCGAGACGCCGACGACGACCGCGTGCTGGCCGCGCACGGGCCGGTCGGTATGTGCGAGCAGCGTCATCACGCCCTTGGGCGTGCACGGCCGCAGGCCGCGCTGGCGCAGCACCAGCGATCCGACATTGGCGGCATGGAACCCGTCCACGTCCTTGCGCGGATCGATGCGATTGATGAGCGCCGTCGTGTCGATGTGCGGCGGCAGCGGGAGTTGCACGAGGATGCCGTGCACGCGCGCATCGGCATTGAGGCTGTCGATCAGCGAGTAGAGTTCGGCTTCGGACGTCTCGGCCGGCAAGTCGTAGTCGAACGAACGGAAGCCGACTTCCTTGCACGCCTTGCGCTTGTTCCTGACGTAGACGGCGGAGGCCGGATCGGCGCCCACGAGCACGACGGCGAGACCCGGATGCGACTTGCCGGCGGCGGCGCGGACGGCGACGCGCCCCTTGATGCGCTCCAGCAATTCATCGGCGATGCGTTTGCCGTCCAGTATCCGGGCGGTCATGTGTCGGGGGTTCCAGGGCCGGTCCGCGGCCGGCGATGAAGGGGACGTCGCGCGGTACGCGCGGGGGAACCGGGCATGAGCCCGGCACGACAAGGCGCGCATTATCCATGTCCGGCCGGGCCGCCTCAAACCGCGCGGCAGCACCGCTCAGCTACCATGCAGTTTTTTTGGTGAAGGAACTGCCCATGTCCGCGTCTGCCGTCGAACTCGAAGCCGCTGCTTTCCGCCGTCTGCTCGCGCACCTGAACGCACGCAGCGACGTGCAGAACATCGACCTCATGATCACCGCCGGCTTCTGCCGCAACTGCCTCGCGGACTGGTACCGCGAGGCCGCGGCCGAGCACGGTGTCCCGCTCGACAAGGATGCCGCGCGCGAGCGGATCTACGGCATGCCGTTCGCCCAGTGGAAACAGATGCACCAGAAAGAGGCCACGCCGGAACAGCTCGCGGCATTCGAACGGGCGCAGAAGGCGCATGGCTGAACGCAAGCGGATACGGCAAGGCTGAACCCCATCCCCTCCCATGCCCTCCCCTTGAAGGGGAGGGTTTCCACGGTGCCGCGAAGACCGACCATCGACAGCGATCACAGTCCCTCCCGTTCAAGGGCTTGCAAGGCCGCCAGAACTGAAGGTTCTGACGGCCTCGAAGGCCTGATGGGTGGGGAGGGGATGGGTTTCGCAACGCCCATCGCCAACACCGCCGCCGTCTCAGGCGATGGCGTCGGCGCCGCCCATGTAGGGCCGCAACACTTCCGGAATCGTGATCGAGCCGTCAGCCTGCTGGTAGTTCTCCATCACCGCGATCATGGCGCGACCCACGGCCACACCCGACCCATTCAGGGTGTGCACCAGTTCGGGCTTGCCCGTTTCCGGATTGCGCCAGCGCGCGAGCATGCGGCGCGCCTGGAAATCGCCGCAATTCGAGCAGGATGAAATCTCGCGATAGGTGTTCTGCGACGGCAGCCAGACTTCGAGGTCGAAGGTCTTTATTGCCGCGAAGCCCATGTCGCCGGTGCACAGCAGCATGCGGCGGTACGGCAGACCCAGCGCCTCCAGTACCTTCTCGGCACAGCGCGTCATGCGTTCGTGCTCGGCATCGCTCTCGGCCGGCCGGGTGATGCTCACGAGCTCGACCTTCTCGAACTGATGCTGGCGGATCATGCCGCGCGTGTCACGGCCGTGCGAACCGGCTTCGGCACGGAAGCACATCGAATGCGCTGTATAGCGCTGCGGCAGCGCATCGGCGTCGACGATGCTGTCAGCCACCAAATTGGTGAGCGGCACTTCCGATGTTGGAATGAGATAGTGCCCCTTCTTAAGCCGCTTAATGCCTCCAACCAGATTCTCGAACCCGGTCGGATCATCCTCCCGTAGGGCCGTAAGGTTTTCTAAACATTGAAGCGGATAATCAGCGAACTCGCGGGCAAGCGGTTGAAGATCGCGAAGACCGTCCATAGTCCCAGCTGACGAATGCGGCCAGTTGACGAAAAGGTCCTCTTCGAACTTGGGCAGCTGTCCCGTGCCCTGCAAAGCTTTCGCACTCACCATTACAGGAACGTTGCACTCAAGGTAGCCGTGCGAGCCGATGTGCAGGTCGAGCATGAACTGCGCAAGCGCCCGATGCAGCCGAGCCAGTTCACCTCTCAGCACAGTAAAGCGCGCGCCCGCGAGCTTCGCGCCGGCATCACCGTCGAGCCAGCCCTTGCGCGCGCCAAGATCCACGTGATCGCGCACATCGAAGTCGAACATGCGCGGCTCGCCCCAGCGACTCTGCTCAACATTGCCGGACTCATCGGCACCGGCTGGTACAGATTCGTGCGGCAAATTTGGAATCTCAAGCATTATCTCGCCAAGATCCCTTTGTAGCTCGGCCAGTAGCGACTCATTGGCCTTGAGCTTGTCACTTATTCCGCCGACTTCAGACATTAACGCAGCGACATCCTCGCCCTTGCCCTTGGCGACACCGATCTGCTTGGACAAACTGTTGCGGCGATTCTGCAATTCCTGAGTCTCAATTTGCACGGATTTGCGGCGAGTCTCGATTGCCTCGAACGTAGCCTTGTCGAGCACGAATCCGCGTGTCGCCAGGCGTTCGGCCACGAGGTCGATCTGGCCGCGCAGCAGGGCTGGGTCAAGCATGGCAATCCTTGGGAATTCAACGGGGTCGGCAATTATCGCCGCGCCGCCGGGCGGAAACCAGCGACCCGCTGACAGCGGGAACGCACCTGCGAATGTTTTATTCGCCGGTTGCCGCGGCCTGGCCTTGCCCTGCCTTAACCCAGAACGCCAGCAATCCGGCGCCGCCCAGCGCGCAGAGCGCACCAAAGACGAAGGCCGTCATCGGCGCGAGATCGGACCAGAGCCAGCCGAACAACAGCGAGGCAGGCAGCAGCACGATTCCGGACACGAGGTTGTACCAGCCGAACGCGGTACCCGCCTGTTCGCCGGGCACGATGTCCGCGACGAGCGCCTTCTCTGCGCCTTCGGTTGCGGCGAGAAACAGGCCGTAGCCCCCGAACAGCGGCCACAGCAGCCATGGCTGCGCCGGCAGCAGGCCGAAAACCAGATAGAACACGGCATAGATGCACCAGCCGGCCACGATGAGCCGCTGCCGGTCGACGCGATCCGACCAGGCCGACAGCGCCGGCCCGGTCACGGCCGCGACGAAACAGACCAGCGCCCAGACCAGCGGCACCTGCGCCTCGCCGAGACCGAGTTCGCGCGCGCGCAGCAGCAGGAACATGTTCGACGAATTGCCCAGCGTGAACAGCGCCAGCGCGACCAGATAGCGGCGGAACGCGCGCGGCTGGTCCGAGAGGTTCCAGCGGAACGGCCGGGCCTGGAGCACGGTGCGCTCGGGTTCGCGCACATACAGCGTCAGCACGATCACGAGGATTGCCGGCACGATGGCCCAGAAGAAGACCTCACGCAGCGTGAAGCCGAGGCCGAGCAGAGCGGCCGCCAGCAGCGGGCCGACCACGGCGCCGAGATTGTCCAGGGCGCGATGCAGACCGAACGCAAGGCCGCGTGATTCCCGCGCGACGCTCAAGGCCAGCAGGGCATCACGCGGCGCGGCGCGCAGGCCCTTGCCGACGCGATCGGCGAAGCGACAGGCCAGCACGCCGAGCCAGCTGGTGGACAGTGCGATCAGCGGACGCACGAGGCCGGAAACGGCATAGCCCGCGATGACCCAGCCGCGCATGTGGCGCAGACGGTCGGCCAGCACGCCGGCCACGAGCTTGAGCACGCTGCCGAAGGCCTCGGCGATTCCCTCGATGAGCCCCAGCGCCTTGGGGCCAGCCATGAGCACGCTCGCGAGGTACAGCGGCACGAGCGGATAGATCATGTCGCTCGCCGTGTCGTTGACGAAGCTGATGAGGCCGAGCAGCCAGACTGCGCGCGGCAGCGAGAGGGCGGCCCGGATCATGCGTCCTCGCTAGTCTGGGGGCGACGCGCCAGCGCCCCGGCACGCGCGGCGCGCAGTTCACTGAGCTTCCCGGCGATACGCGCCTCGAGGCCCCGTTCGGTCGGACGATAGAACTCACGCCCCACCAGCGCGTCGGGCAGGCATTGCTGATCGAGCGCGACGCCGCCCTCGACATCGTGGTCGTAGCGATAGCCTTTGCCGTAGCCCAG
This sequence comes from Rhodanobacteraceae bacterium, assembly GCA_045864815.1. Lineage (GTDB taxonomy): Bacteria > Pseudomonadota > Gammaproteobacteria > Xanthomonadales > Rhodanobacteraceae > Tahibacter. Next base: position 47,279 of record BTVG01000019.1, read on the forward strand.
GTTCTTCATGAGCTTCGTCGGCGCGTTGCGGATCGCGAGCGGCACGTCGAGCGTGCCGCTCGCCCGGATCTCGGCCTGGACCTCGCCGAAAGCCCGATAGACGGCGTTGCTCTTGGCCGCGACGGCCATGTAGACCACGAGCTGGGCCAGCGCGAGTTCGCCCTCCGGACTGCCCAGGCGATCGTAGGTTTCCCAGGCTTCGATGGCCATGCCCATCGCACGCGTATCGGCAAGACCCACGTCTTCCACCGCCATGCGAGTGAGCCGTCGTGCGAGATAGGCCGGATCGCAGCCGCCGTCGAGCATGCGCGCGAACCAGTACAGCGCCGCGTCCGGGTCGGACGAACGTACCGACTTGTGCAGCGCCGAAATCTGGTCGTAGAACTGGTCGCCGCCCTTGTCGAAACGCCGCGTGCGGTCGGCCAGCACCTGGGTGAGCGTAGCCTCGTCGACGACGCCGTCGTCGGCGAGTTCGGCCGCGATCTCGAGCAGCGTCAGCGCGCGGCGCACGTCACCGTCGGCCGCCTGGGCGATGAGCTCCAGCGCGGCATCATCGATTCTCAGCTGCAGTGTGCCGAGCCCGCGCTCCGTGTCGGCCAGCGCGCGGCGCAACGCTGCGACGATGTCGCCCTGCCCCACGGCCTCGAGCACGTGCACACGGCAGCGCGAGAGCAAGGCGGAGTTGAGCTCGAACGACGGGTTTTCTGTCGTCGCCCCGACGAAAATGATGACGCCCTTTTCGATGTGCGGCAGGAACGCATCCTGCTGGGCCTTGTTGAAGCGGTGCACCTCGTCGACGAACAACACCGTGCGGACACCGCGCGCGAAGTTCCCGGCCGCCTCGTCGAGCGCGGCGCGCACATCGGCCAGCCCCGACAGCACGGCCGAGATCGCGCGGAACTGCGCGTCTGCATAGCGCGCGAGCAACAGCGCCAGCGTGGTCTTGCCGCAGCCCGGCGGCCCCCAGAGGATCATCGAATGCACGTGGCCCGACTCGACCGCGCGCCGTAACGGCCGGCCGGCCGCGATCAGGCGCGATTGGCCGACGATCTCGCCGAGTTCGCGTGGCCGCATGCGTTCGGCCAGGGGTCTGAGTCCCTCGGGTTCGGTGAACAGGCTGGCGCTGGCGGGAGTGGTCTTACGGGGCATACCGATAGAGTAATGCTTCCACGTCCGGACCGGACGCGTTTCCACAGATGCACAAATACTGGGAATCCATGAACCTCGATCCGTCAGCGCGCGCGGCGCATCGCCTGCAACCGGTAGATCGCATAGGCGAGCCCGCTGGCGCCGGTCACGGCCGCCGGCAGCAGCAGTACGTTTTCATGCCAGCGAGCGAACCCGGCGGCACCCGCCACGGCGCCCATCGAGAAGCCCAGCACGATCAGGAGATACAGGTTGCGCCGGCGCGCGTCATGACCGATCCCGCGCAGTCGCTGACCCAGGAAGATGCCCAGGTCAGTGAAGATGCCCGAGACATGGGTGGTGCGCAGGACCGCGCCGCTGTACGTGCTGGCCATGGCATTCTGCAGCCCACTGGCCGCGGTCGCCACGCAGATGCCGGCAGTCGAGTGATGGCGCAGCAACGGAATCGCCAGCACCAGCAGCAGCGCTTCGAGCATGAGCGCAACGCCGTAGCGCCGGCCGAGCCGCAGCGTGCTGTCGCCGATGATCGCGCCGCTCAGTGCCGCACCCGCCAGAAAACTCGCGACGAACGCGAGCAGCTCGAGCACGAGACCTGTCTGGCCCTCGGCCACGGCAACGCCGAACAGCGTCGTCGTCCCGGTCAGATGGGTGATCGCCTGATGGCCGAACGCGAGAAAGCCGACGGCATTGACCATGCCCGCCACCGAACTCAGCGCGAAAGCGCCGGCACCGACCCAGCGCGGCAGCGAGGCGACGACCATCAGTCTTTGATCGGATGCACTTCGGCTTCGGGCTTGATCTCCCCGATCACGTCGACCCCGGCGGGCGGCGTGAAGCGGAACTCCTCGGCGCCCAGCCGGGGATTGCGCTGCCAGTCGCGGTACGTCGTCTCGGTTCGATTGCCGAGCGTGTCCTTGAACACCATGCGATCGAGCACGACCGCATCGCCGCAGTCGCGCTTCGCCGCATCCGCGCAGCCGAACCCGAGATCGGCGTACTCGAAATCGGCCTCCTTGGCCTTGGATGTGAGTCGCAGCCACAGCAGGCCGTCGTGCTCGCCCTGCTCCGTCGCCGCGAAATCGCGATCGAGCAGGCTCACGTCGGTGAGCACGGTCAGAGGGCTGTGAGCCTCCTCCAGGCTCTGGTTGCGCACGGTGACCTGCTCCAGGTCGGGGTCATAGATCCACACATGCATGCCATCGGCGACGATGAGCTGCTGGTAGGGCTTCGTGACGTTCCAGCGGAACTGGCGCGGCGCCTGCACCGAAAGGTTTCCGCTGGATGCCTTGCCGGGCTGGTCGTTCGCGTCGAACACGCGCTGGTCGAATTTCGCCGACACGGACTGAAGTCCCCTGGCGAAGGCATCCAGCCGCGTACGTGCGGTTTCCGCGGAAGCGCCGGTCGCGGCGCACAGGAGACACACGGCAAGCAGACGGGTCGGCATGGAGTTCATTCGTCAGTGAGGGAGGCAGCGCGGTGGACCGGCGCCGGCGTGACAGGTTCCCGTGCGGGGAGACGCGCATTCAGCGCGGCGAGAAACTCGCGCGGCTGATCGATACCGAGGTCCAGCGTGTCGACACGACGCTCGATGCCGAACCAGCTCACGATCGCATGCGGGGCGTGCAGGGTGATGCGCACGTTCGGCGCGCCGGCATCGCTGAGCCGGAGCAAGCCGGGGGCCCGCCGCGCGGGCTCGCCGCGGCACGACTCGGCGCAGCGGATCACGTCCAGGGGCACACCGGCTTCCGCGACGGCGAGGCCATAGCGCAGATACAGCGTGTCGCGCGAGAGCGAGATCGGGCAACGCAGCGTGGCGCGATAGTGAGCGAACATCAGGGCGAGCGACAACAGCGTCAGCGCGCTGAGCACCCAGGCCGCCGTGCTGCTGGCAAAGAGCATCAGCAAACCATGACCGATGGGCAGATCGATGAGCAGCAGGATCAGGAACGCCTGCTGGTTGCTCGCGTTGCCGTCCTTGCAGTGGTAGGTGAAATGGGCGTCGCCGGTGTAGTCCCAGGTGCGGCGCGTGCCGGCGAACACATGCAGCCACATGCGCATGTCGAAGGCCAGGATGCGCGAGGCGAGTGCTGCCCCTAACGTCCGCTCCACGCCCTCGCGCAGGGCATAGTCCGGATTACGGTCCCGGGCCAGGCGCACGACGAGGCGCAGGGTGCTGGCGATGAGCGCGATTTCCAGCGCCACCACGAGAACGATGCCGAGCCCGCGCGCCCAGCGCAGCCCCGACCACAGCGGACCGCTGGTATCGGGCAGCAGGTAGCTCGCGACGCCGACGCCCACGCCGGCCAGCGCCAGCGCCCCGAGCCAGGCGCGGCGCCGATCGCGCCGATGCAGCCACCAGTAGACGGCCGGCACGGTCAGCAGCAGATCGAAGGCGATCGGCCATTGCGGGAGGCCGCCGCCGGCGTGCAGCCACACCGGCGACTGCCGCAGCATCCAGCCGCTGAACAGATAGACCGCAACGGCAAAACCCAGCGCCTGGAGCGTGGCGCGTCGTCGTTCGCTTTGACTCATCCCGTGTGGAGCGGCGTCCATGGTGTTTCCTCAAATGCGCGGCCCCGTACTTCAGGCTTCCGGCGGTGGCGGCGCGAGCACGGTGCGGTTGCCATTGTGCTCGGGCGCACTGACCACCCCTTGCTGTTCCATGAGCTCGACCAGACGCGCGGCGCGGTTGTAGCCGATCTTGAGGCGGCGCTGTACGCCCGAGATCGAGGCGCGACGCGACTCGGTGACGATGCGCACGGCCTGATCGTAGAGCTCGTCGTAGTCACTGTTGCCCTCGCTGATTTCCTCGGGCAGGCCCGTCTCGCCAATGACCTTGCCGTCGTTCGTGGTCTGCACTTCCATGAGCACGCCTTCGATGTACTCGGGCCGGCCCTGCGCGCGCAACCACTCGACGACGCGATGTACCTCGTGATCGTCGACGAACGCCCCGTGCACGCGCTCCGGCGTCGCCGTGCCGGGCGGCAGGTACAGCATGTCGCCGTGGCCCAGCAGCGCTTCGGCGCCGGACTGGTCGAGAATGGTGCGCGAATCGATCTTGCTCGACACCTGAAAAGCGATGCGCGTGGGTATGTTGGCCTTGATCAGGCCGGTGATCACGTCGACCGACGGACGCTGCGTGGCGAGGACCAGATGTACGCCGGCCGCACGCGCTTTCTGCGCTAGCCGGGCAATGAGTTCTTCCACTTTCTTGCCGACGATCATCATCATGTCGGCGAATTCGTCGATGATGATGACGATATAGGGCAACGGCTGCAGCGGTTCGGCGCGGCGCTCCGGCTGCGACGCATCCGGCCGGAACAGCGGATCGAGCAGCGGCTGCCCGGCGTCCTCGGCCTCGCGGACCTTCTTGTTGAAGCCGGCGAGGTTGCGCACGCCGGTCGCGGCCATGAGCTTGTAGCGACGCTCCATCTCGGCGACGCACCAGCGCAGCGCGTTGGCCGCCTCCTTCATGTCGGTCACTACCGGCGCGAGCAGATGCGGAATACCTTCGTACACCGACAGCTCGAGCATCTTCGGGTCGATCATGATCATGCGCACGTCGCGCGGGCTCGCCTTGTACAGCAGGCTCAGCACCATCGCGTTCACCGCGACCGACTTGCCCGAGCCGGTCGTGCCGGCGACCAGCAGGTGCGGCATTTTCGCGAGATCTGCCACGGCTGGCCGGCCGCCGATGTCCTTGCCGAGCGCCAGGGTCAGCGGCGACTTGGATGCGTCGTACTTGTCCGAACGCAGGATTTCCGACAGATAGACCATCTCCCGCTTGGTGTTGGGAATCTCCAGGCCGATGACGTTCTTGCCCGGAATCACGTCGACGACACGCACGCTGACGACGGAAAGACCGCGGGCGATGTCCTTGTCGAGATTGCTGATCTGGCTGCCGCGCACACCGGCCGCGGGCTCCATCTCGAAACGTGTGACCACCGGCCCCGGATAGACGCCGACGACCTGCGCGTCGATACGGAAATCCTTGAGCTTCAACTCGACCTGGCGGGACAGCACCGCGAGCGTTTCTTCCGAATAGCCAGCAATCTGCGGCTTGGGTTCGTCGAGCAACGACAGCGGTGGCAGGCCGCCCTCGGCCGCCGCACCGGCGAACAGCGGAATCTGCTGTTCGCGCTCGGCGCGCTCGCTTTTCTCGATGGCGGGCGCGGCAGGCTTTTCGATACGCACGGGCTCGCGCCGGGCCTGCTTGACCGTCTCGACCTTGCGGACTTCCTCGCGCTCGACACGCGCGGCACGGGCGACGCGGGCATCGTCGGCACGTTTCAGACTGCCGAGCAGCCAGGCACCGGATGCCAGGATGCCGCGGCCGATCGCATCCATGACCTTGAACCAGGACAGGCCCGTGGCCAGCGTGACCGCAACCAGGAATACCGCGAGCAACAGCAGGGTGGCGCCAAGAAAGCCGAAGCCGTGCAGCAGCCCGCCTCCGACCATCTTGCCGAGAATGCCACCGGCCTTCTCCGGAAGCTGGCTCGGGCCAGTGAAGTGCAGATGCGCGAGGCCGCTACCGCTCAGGAAGAACGCGACGAAGCCGGTGAGTCGCAGCGAGGGCTCGAGCGCCGACTTCGGCGCTTCTTCGCGCGGCCGGAGTATGCCGGCACCGACCGCGAGCAGCAGCAGCGGAAACACATAGGCGAGACCACCGAAAAAATACAGCGACAGATCCGCGATCCAGGCGCCCACGGCGCCGCCGAAATTGCGGATGTGCTCCGGTTCGCCCGCATGGGACCAGCCCGGATCCTGGGGGCTGTAGCTGAGCAGGCAGGCCAGCAGGTAGACCACGACCGGAAGCAGCAGCAGGAACGCGACTTCGCGCAGCCGCCTCTGCAGTTGGTCGGAACCGGACGTGACCGGGATGGCTTTGGAGGGGCGCGACACCGCTGGACTATACCTCAGGAAAACGATGCAACATATTGGCCGGCCAAAACTTTTGACTCACCACAAGCACCCGGCCGCCGGCGCATCGTAACAGGCCGCCACCGGCGCTGCCTGAAGCGGTGGCGCGGTTGCCGCCATGCATAAAGCGAATCCCCGCCGCAGCGGGGATTCGAAGCGTCGGGCTGAACACACGGCTCATGCCACGCAGAGCCCACGCGCATCCGCAGGGCACGAGCCCGGCGGGTTCAGACGGTTCCCTTGAGCGCCGGGTGCACGATCTCTCCACCATCGACATTGATGCCGCGCTTGAGCGACTCGCGTTCGCGCCACTGCGGACCTGCCGCCATCCGCTGCACGTACGGCAGGATCGCGGCCGAGATCGCCTGCGACGAAGTCTGTGGCACGGCCCCCGGCATGTTGGTGACGGCGAAATGCGTGACGCCGTCGACGAGGTAGGTCGGCTCGGCCCACGTGGTCGGACGCGCCGTCTCGAAGCAGCCGCCCTGGTCGATCGAGATGTCGACGAGCACGGAGCCGGCTTCCATCGACCTGACCATGTCGTGCGTGACGACGTGGGGCGCCTTCGCGCTCGGAATCAGCACCGCGCCGACAACCAGGTCGGCCGTCGCGACTTCGCGCGCGACATATTCCTCGTACGGGTACAGCGCCGTGACGTTCGTGCCGAGCGCCATCATCTGGGCGAGACGGTCCGGACGCTTGTCGAAGACGACGACATTGGCGCCGCCGGCCGCGGCCAGCGCCGCGGAATTTCCGCCGGCCGCGCCGGCGCCGAGAACGACGACCTTGCCGCGCTCGGTCGCGGGCAGGCCACCGAGCAGCTTGCCCTTGCCACCCATGGGCTGATGCAGCAGGTGGGTGCCGACCTGGACGGCAATGCGTCCCGCAATGATCGACATCGGCGCGAGCAGCGGCAGCGAGCCGTCGCCTTCTTCGACCGATTCGAACGCGACGCCGGTCAGACCGATGTCGAGCAGACGCCTGGTCAGCTCCGGCTCCGGCGCGAGATGCAGATAACAGAACAGCAGATGGTGCCGGCGCAGGCGTTCCAGATCACCCTTGATCGGCTCCTTGACCTTCACGATCAGTTCGCCGCATTCGTACAGCGCGTCCGCATCCGCGGCGATCTTCACGCCGACGCGGGTGAAGTCGGCGTCGGAGAAGCCGCTCTTGGTGCCGGCGCCGGACTGCACATAAACCTCGTGCCCGCGCCTGACCAGATCCGCGCAGGCGGCCGGCACCAGGGCCACGCGGCCTTCGAGGGTCTTCGTTTCCGACGGAATACCGATACGCATTGCAATTCCTCGTGGTGTGAATAGCTCAAGTTCGTTTGACGCTGCGCGCGACGCCCTCCCGAGCTTCGCACCCGCCCTTGAATCGCTGCCCCGTTCTCCCCATCCTTGCGGGCTCTTGCCGGCCCGAACGCCGTCCGCCTCACCGCGGTCACGGTGCAGCGCCAGCGCAAAGGAATTGGGTTAGGGACGACAGGATCACGGCGGAAAAACGCCACTCCCGTCGCATGAATCGACGTTCAAGGCCGCTTTTTTGCGGCGAGGGATTATACATGAGCACCCCCAAGCACAGTCGCCTGCTGATCCTGGGTTCCGGCCCTGCCGGTTATACCGCAGCGGTATACGCGGCGCGTGCAAACCTGAAGCCGCTGCTGATCACCGGACTGCAGCAGGGCGGCCAGCTGATGACGACTACCGATGTCGACAACTGGCCGGGTGACGTCGAGGGACTGCAGGGTCCTGCGCTCATGGAACGCATGCAGAAACACGCCGAACGTTTCGATACCGAAATCGTGTTCGATCACATCCACAGCGTGGACCTGGGGCAGCGCCCGTTTAGCCTGACCGGCGACAACGGCAGCTATACCGCCGACGCGATGATCATCGCGACCGGGGCCACGGCGAAGTACCTGGGACTGCCCTCCGAGGATCGCTTCAAGGGCCAGGGCGTGTCGGCCTGCGCGACCTGCGACGGCTTCTTCTTCCGCGACCAGGAGGTCGCCGTGATCGGTGGCGGCAACACGGCCGTCGAGGAAGCCCTGTATCTGGCCAACATTGCCAAAAAAGTTACCGTTGTACACCGTCGCGACAAGTTCCGCGCCGAGAAGATCCTGCAGGACAAGCTGTTCGCGAAAGAAAAGGCCGGCAAGGTCGAGATCGTGTGGAACCACGGCGTCGACGAGGTTCTCGGTGACGGCACCGGCGTGACCGGCGTGCGCCTGCGCAGCACGATCGACGCTTCCACGCGCGACCTGACGATCAGTGGTCTGTTCGTGGCCATCGGCCACACGCCGAACACGGCGCTGTTCGACGGCCAGCTCGATATGAACAATGGCTACATCCGCATCCGCAGCGGACTCGAGGGCGGTGCGACGGCGACCAGCGTTCCCGGCGTGTTCGCGGCGGGTGACGTGGCCGACCAGGTCTATCGACAGGCTGTGACCTCAGCCGGCTTCGGCTGCATGGCCGCACTCGATGCGGAAAAGTACCTGGACAAGCTGGGGCTGGCCTGAACCTTCGGGCCTGAACCTTCGCTCGTCCGCCGCCGCATGAGCGGCCCGCAGTGGCGCATCGCGTTCCACGACCGGATGGCCAAGATCGCACCGGCCGCGTGGGACGCGCTGCGGCCGGACGACAATCCGTTCCTGTCGCATGCGTTCCTCGCCGGGTTGGAAGCGCATGGCTGCATCCGCACGGAACTCGGCTGGCAACCGCATCATCTCGCGCTCTATGAAGGCAATCGCCTGGTGGGCGCGGCGCCGGTCTACCTCAAGGGCAATTCGCACGGCGAATACGTGTTCGACTGGAACTGGGCCGAGGCCTACGAGCGTCACGGTCTCGATTACTACCCGAAATTGCTCTGCGCCGTGCCGTATTCGCCGGTCAGCGGGCCGCGGCTGCTCGGCGACGGCGTGGCGACGTCACTGCTCCGCGCATTGCGCGACGAGTGCATCCGTCTGGATCTGTCCTCGGCACATCTGAACTTCATCGCCCCCGGCGACGACGCGCCCGACGATGACGACATCTGGCTCGAGCGCAATGACTGGCAGTTCCACTGGCATGACGCCGGCTATCGCGATTTCGACGGTTTTCTCGCGGCGCTGCGGCCAAAGAAGCGCAAGAACCTGCGCCAGGAGCGCAACCGTGTCGCGGCGGCGGGCATCGAGTTCAGCGTGCTGCACGGCGACGAACTCGATGATGCGGACTGGCGCTTCGTGTACGCCTGCTATGCGCGCACATTCGACGAAAAGGGCAATTACCCCGCACTGACCGAAGCCTTCCTGCGTCACCTCGGTGCCACGCTGCCACGCCAGGTAGTGGTGATGCTCGCGCGCCAGCGGGGCGAGCGCGTCGCGATGGCGTTCTGCCTGCGCAGCGCAACGACCCTGTACGGCCGCTACTGGGGATGCATGGGCGACATACCCGGCCTGCACTTCGAGACCTGCTACTACCAGGGCATCGACTATTGCCTGCGCGAGGGGCTGTCGCGTTTCGAACCCGGCGCACAGGGCCAGCACAAGATCGCACGGGGCTTCCTGCCCCGGCGCACGCGCTCGTTCCACTATGTCGCCCGGCCCGAATTCCGCGCTGCGATACGCCGCAGCCTGCAGGCGGAGCGCATCGACGTCGAACGTCATGGCGCGTGGCTGTGTGATCAATCACCGTACGCGACGCCGCTCGCCGGCGAGCCCCCGCCGTCATGATCCGCATTCCCATCCTGCGACCCGGCAGCGACGAGGCGTTTCCGCCAGTCGAAGCGGCGCTGCACGAACCCAACGGGCTGCTCGCCGCCGGCGGCGACCTGCGCCCCGCGCGACTGCTGCAGGCCTACGCCCACGGTATCTTTCCGTGGTTCTCCCCGGGCGAGCCGATACTCTGGTGGTCTCCCGACCCGCGCATGGTGTTTCCGACCGGCGCGATGCACGTGCCGAGGCGACTCGCGCGCTGGCTTCGCGGCTGCGACTGGCATATCCGTGCCGACACCGACTTTGCCGGCGTGGTGCACGCCTGCGCCGCGCCCCGCGCAGGCCAGTCCGGCACCTGGATCACGCCGGACATGCGGGCGGCGTACACAAAGCTGCATGAACTCGGCCATGCCCACTCGGTCGAGGTCTACGCGGAGAACGACTGCGTCGGCGGCATCTATGGCGTCGCCATCGGCCGCATGTTTTACGGCGAATCGATGTTCAGCCGCGCCAGCAATGCATCCAAGGTCGCCCTGCTCGCTCTCGCCTGCCGCCTGCACGACTGGGGCTGGCCGCTGGTGGACGCTCAGGTCACCTCGGAGCACTTGCAGACACTGGGTGCAGTGGCACTGCCGCGGGCCGATTTCTGCCGCCGCATCACCGGACTCGTCACGCAACCAGGCCGCACGGGCTCCTGGCACGCGGAATTCGAGAACCTGCGCCCCGCGTCACTGGCCACACGCTGATCCCGGCGAGGCGGCTTGCTTCCCGTATCGGCGCCAACGTGGCATCATCCCGCGCCGCTCCGATCAGGGGACTCGAAAAGGGCGCCGTCCGCCGTTTCCCAGTGCCCGTTGCAGGCGCCGCCTGCCCAGCCCGGAAGCGTTCCGGGCGATTCACCCCCAATGAGCGCGCCAGAGAGCTGATTCGACTCGGTTTCTGGCACGATCACAGCCAAAACGAAGGGCCAATGTCCAAAGACGATGTCATCGAGATGGAAGGCACGGTGCTCGAAACCCTGCCGAACACCATGTTCCGCGTGAAGCTGGAAAACGGCCACGTGGTAACCGCCCACATTTCGGGCCGCATGCGCAAGAACTACATCCGCATCCTGACCGGCGACAAGGTCAAGTGCGAGATGACGCCGTACGACCTGACCAAGGGTCGCATCACCTACCGCATGAAGTGAGCTCGCGCCGGGTCCGCCCGGGACGCTGCCAGGCATCGGCGCAGCGCCTGCGCCTATCCCAGACGCACGAAGGCCCGGATCGCTCCGGGCCTTCTGCATTGGCGCCCGGCTGTGGCGCCGGGTGTTGCCTCACTCGATGACGGCAGCGAGCTTTTCGTCCGAGGCCTCGACGCGGACGTCCAGCTTGTCGTCCTTGGCCGACAGGAAAACCCGGCCGCCGTCGACGAGCTTGCCGAACAGCAGCTCATCGGCGAGCGCACGCTTGACGTTGTCCTGGATTACGCGCGCCATCGGACGGGCGCCCATCTGCGGATCGAAGCCATGCTCGGCCAGCCAGCGCCGCGCCTCCTGGTCGACATGCAGCGACACATGCTTCTCGTGGAGCTGCGTTTCCAGTTCGATCAGGAACTTGTCCACGACACGCAGGATGTGCTCGAGATCGAGCGCACCGAACTGCACGATTGCGTCGAGGCGGTTACGGAACTCCGGCGAGAACTGCCGGCGAATCGCTTCCATCGCGTCGGTCGCGTGGTTCTGCGCGACGAAACCGATCGTGCGGCGCGCGGCCTGGGTAGCGCCTGCGTTCGTCGTCATGACGACGACGACGTTCTTGAAGTTGGCCTCGCGGCCATTCGTGTCGGTCAGCGCGCCGCGGTCCATGACCTGCAGCAGGATGTTGAACACATCCGGATGTGCCTTCTCGATCTCGTCGAGCAGCAGCACGCAGTGCGGGTGCTTGACGATCTGCTCCGTCAGCAGGCCGCCCTGGTCGAAGCCGACGTAGCCCGGCGGAGCGCCGATCAGGCGCGAGACCGAATGCGCCTCCATGTATTCGGACATGTCGAAACGGATGAGCTCGATACCGAGCTGCAGAGCGAGCTGGCGCGTGACCTCGGTCTTGCCGACGCCGGTCGGCCCCGCCAGCAGGAAGCAGCCGATTGGCTTGGACGAATTGCCCAGCCCCGATCGCGCCATCTTGATCGCGCCGGCCAGGGCATCAATGGCCAGATCCTGTCCAAATACGACCATTTTGAGATTGCGGTCGAGATTGCGCAGCACGTCGCGATCGGACGCGGATACCTGCTTGGGCGGGATACGCGCCATGCGGGCGACGATGAACTCGATTTCCGGGACATCGACGACGTTCTTGCGTTCGACCTCCGGCACGAGGCGCTGACGCGCACCGGCCTCGTCGATGACATCGATGGCCTTGTCCGGCAGCAACCGGTCGGCGATGTGCTTGACCGACAGATTCACTGCGGCCATGAGCGCGTCGTTCGTGTATTCGACGTTGTGGTGCTGCTCGAAGCGCGACCGCAGACCTTTCAGGATCTCGAAGGAATCCGCGACCGAAGGCTCGACCACGTCGATCTTCTGGAAGCGTCGCGCGAGCGCGCGATCCTTCTCGAAGATCGCCCGATATTCCTGGAAGGTCGTCGAGCCGATGCAGCGGATTTCGCCCGAGGCCAGCATGGGCTTGATCAGGTTCGACGCGTCCATGGTGCCGCCCGAGGCGGAGCCGGCGCCGATGATGGTGTGGATCTCGTCGATGAACAGTACCGCCTGCGGCTCTTTCTTGAGCTGCGCGATCACGGCCTTGAGCCGCTTCTCGAAGTCGCCGCGGTACTTGGTGCCGGCCACGAGCGCGCCCAGATCGAGGGCGTAGATGGTCGCATCCTTGAGGACCTCGGGCACGTCGTTCTCGACGATGCGCTTGGCCAGACCTTCGGCGAGCGCAGTCTTGCCGACCCCGGCCTCGCCGACGTAGAGCGGATTGTTCTTGCGCCGGCGGCACAGCACCTGGATGGTACGCTCCACCTCCTCGGCACGTCCGATCAGCGGATCGATCTTGCCCTGACGCGCCAGCTCGTTGAGGTTGGACGCATACTCGTTGAGCGGATTGCCCTTTGGCTCGCCGCCCTCCTCCGCCTCGCGCTCACCGCCCCCGCCGCCGGGCTGCTGCTGCGGCTCATGGCCAATCTTGGCGATGCCATGGGAGATGTAGTTCACGACGTCCAGACGCGTGATTTCCTGCTGATTCAGGAAATACACCGCGTGCGAATCTTTTTCGCCGAAGATCGCGACGAGCACGTTGGCGCCCGTGACTTCCTTCCGCCCCGAGGACTGCACGTGATAGACGGCGCGCTGCAGGACGCGCTGGAACCCGAGCGTCGGCTGCGTATCGCGCTCGTCGCTGGGCGGCAGCACCGGCACGGTCTCGGCGATGATCGCCTTGAGCTCCTTGCCGAGCTTGGCAATGTCGGCGCCGCAGGCGCGCAGGACGGCCGCGGCGGACGGGTTTTCGAGAAGAGCCAGCAGCAAGTGCTCCACGGTCATGAATTCGTGGCGTTGCTCGCGCGCATCCTTGTAGCACTGGCCAATGGTGAGTTCGAGGTCTTTGCTGAACATGCCTTACCCCTGTATCAGGATGCGCCGAAGATGGGGACCACTCAGGCTTTTTCCATGGTGCACAACAGTGGATGGTGGTTGGAACGCGAAAACTCGTTGACCTGGGTTACCTTGGTTTCTGCGACTTCGCGCGTATAAAGCCCGCAAACGCCGCGTCCACGCAAATGCACGTTGAGCATCACCTCGTGAGCCCGTTCATAAGCGAGGCCGAAGAAGCTCTGCAGGATATGGACCACGAAGTCCATCGGGGTGTAATCGTCGTTCAGCAGGATCACCTGATACATCGGCGGACGCGCGACTTCCGGCCGCGCCTCCTCGACCGCCAGTCCGTGTTCGTGATCCGGTTTGTGCTCGGTGTTGCCTGACATCGTTCCGCCGCAGTCTTGACCCGGGGGCCAGTATAGCGCCGCTAATGGTGGTGGCAGCGTGGTTTGCAAGGGCAGACAAAGGCTTGGCGTCCTCTCGTGTAACATTCGGCGGATGACCCTGCCGCCCCCGAATCCGGGTGCCGACGACGATCTCGTCTGGCGCCCCCGCGTCACCGTTGCGACGATCGTGCCGAAGGACGGCCGTTATCTCCTCGTGGAGGAGGACATTCGCGGCCGCCTGCTGCTGAACCAGCCCGCCGGCCACCTTGAACCCGGCGAATCCCTTGCCGCCGCGGCGACCCGGGAAACCCGCGAGGAGACCGGCTGGGATGTCGAGCTCGACTGCCTGGTCGGCATCCATCAGTGGGTGAATCCGGAACTCGACCGGCACTTCCTGCGTTTCACGTTCGCCGCGCGCCCGGTGCGCCACCATCCCGACCAGAGACTGGACCACGGCATACACGCCGCCCTCTGGATGAGCCGCACCGAGATCGCCGCTGCCGCACCGCGATTGCGCAGTCCGTTGATCCTCGCGAGCATCGACGCCTGGCTGGGCGGACAGCGCCTGCCGCTGTCCCTGCTGCAATACCTCGTGCCTGGCCCCGAGCGCGCATGAGCGGCGGACTCGTCATGCTCGGCGTGTCGGGGGGCGTCGACTCGTCGGTCGCGGCGCTGCTGCTGCGGCGTCAGGGACGCGACGTGGCCGGCCTGTTCATGAAGAACTGGGAAGACGACGGCCGTCTCGGCGAGTGCACCGCCGATCGCGACCGGCTCGACGCGCTGCGTGTCTGCGCGGCGCTCGACATTCCGTTCCACTCGCGCAATTTTTCGGCGGAATACTGGGATCAGGTATTCCGTCACTTCCTGGACGAGTATCGCGCCGGACGCACGCCGAATCCCGACGTGCTGTGCAACCGCGAGATCAAGTTCCGCACGTTTCTCGATCATGCGCGGGAACTCGGTGCGTCGACCATCGCGACCGGCCATTACGCCCGTGTCGACACCCTCGACGGCCGTTACCGGCTGCTGCGAGGCCGCGACGCGAACAAGGACCAGAGCTATTTCCTCTACACCCTGGGCCAGCACCAGCTCGCGGTGACCGAGTTTCCGATCGGCGACCTGCCCAAGCCGCAGGTCCGCGAGCTCGCCCGGTCGGCCGGGCTCGTGACGCATGCGAAGAAGGATTCGACCGGGATCTGTTTCATCGGCGAACGCGATTTCCGCGAATTCCTCGAGCAGTACATCCCGGCCCAGGCCGGGGACATCGTGACTCCCGACGGCACGGTCGTCGGAACCCATGCGGGCGTCATGTACTACACGCTCGGCCAGCGCCAGGGTCTTGGCATCGGCGGTCGCCGCGATGCCGGCGGCCTGCCGTGGTACGTCGTCGGCAAGGATCTGCCGCAGCGACGTCTCATCGTGGCACAGGGAAACAGCAATCACTGGCTGGATTCGCGTCGTCTGCGCGCGACCGAAGCAAGCTGGACCGCCGGCGAGCGTCCACCGGACGGTCTGCGCTGCACCGCGAAAACGCGCTACCGGCAGGCCGACCAACCCTGCACGCTGGATTTCTCGGGCGACGACCTCATGGTTGTCTTCGACGAGGCGCAGCGCGCGGTGACGCCCGGGCAGTCCGTCGTGTTCTATGTCGGCGAGGAATGCCTGGGGGGCGCAGTGATCGCCGCGACCGACGCACCGTATGGCGGACTGGCCGCACAAGGATGACCGCATGAACGAAGCTCAAGTGATCGCACTGGCCGGCGTCTTCCAGTCCGCCGCCCTCGTCCGGTCGACGGCGACCAGCGGCAGCCTGGACGCGGCGGCACTGGAAGCCAGCATTGCCAGCATCCTGCGCATCGATGTCGACGATGCCGCCGGCGCATTCGGCGGCATTGCATCCTTGCGACTGGGGCTGGAAGCGCTGGTGCAGCAGCTCGACCGGACTCCTGCCGACCTCGCCATCGGCCGCATCGCGGTGACAGTCCTGCGCATCGAACGCAAGCTGGCGGGACGCCCGGCCATGCTGCAGGCCCTGCGCGAGGGCATCGAAGCACTGCAGCGCCAGGTCGACCATCTCGGCATCACGCACGGGAGCGTGCTCGCGCGCCTGGCAGAGCTCTATGCCGCAACCCTGTCCAACCTGCGCCCGCGCGTCATCGTGCAGGGCAATCCGCTGTATCTCCAGCAGCCGGCGAACATCGAGCGGATCCGCGCCACACTGCTCGCGGGTGTACGCGCGGCCGTGCTCTGGCGCCAGCTCGGCGGCACGCAGTGGCAGCTGCTGTTCCAGCGCCGCCAGATCGTGATGCTCGCCCGCGGCCTGGCGACCCGGGCACGTCTCGACGGCGGCTGACGCGCGGCACGCCCCGCCTGGAACCGACCAAAGTCTCACCCGGGCCGTGCCGTGAAACGCCCGTTTCAGGCATAATGTGCCGCTTTTTTTTCGGGTAGCCGCCACGCGGCCGCGGCGCACCGCCGCCTGCACCCGCAACTCGGTTCCAGCCGCTGCACGCCAGGAGAACGGAATGAAAGACTCTTTCTCGACCCGCACCTCACTCGAGGTCAACGGTCAGCGTTACACCATCGCGAGCCTCGCCAAGCTCGGCGAGCGGTTCGACCTCAAGCGGCTGCCGTTTTCGATGAAGATCCTGCTCGAGAACCTGCTGCGTCACGAGGATGGGGTCAACGTCACCCACAAGGAGATCGAAGCGGTTGCGAACTGGCAGGCGTCCAAGGAACCCGACACCGAAATTTCCTTCATGCCGGCACGCGTCGTGCTGCAGGACTTCACGGGCGTGCCCTGCGTGGTGGACCTCGCCGCGATGCGCGATGCGGTGGTTCGCCTCGGCGGTGATGCCAGTCAGATCAACCCGCAGATTCCGTCCGAACTGGTGATCGACCACTCGGTCCAGGTTGACGTATTCGGCAAGCCCGAGGCGCTGGACCTCAACGGCAAGATCGAATTCGGCCGCAACATCGAGCGCTATTCGTTTCTGCGCTGGGGCCAGAACGCGTTCGACAACTTCAAGGTCGTACCGCCGAACACCGGTATCGTGCATCAGGTCAACCTTGAGAACCTCGCCCGCGTCGTCATGACACGCAGCGTCGGCGGCGAGAACTGGGCCTTCCCGGACACGGTGTTCGGCACCGATTCGCATACGACGATGATCAACGGCATCGGCGTACTCGGCTGGGGGGTCGGCGGCATCGAAGCGGAGGCCGCGATGCTCGGTCAGCCTTCATCGATGCTGATTCCGCAGGTGGTCGGCTTCCGGCTCAGCGGCAAGCTGCCTGAAGGCGCGACCGCCACCGACCTCGTGCTGACCGTCACACAGATGCTGCGCAAGCACGGTGTGGTCGGCAAGTTCGTCGAATTCTTCGGCGAAGGACTCGATCATCTCGCCCTCGCCGACCGCGCGACCATCGCGAACATGGCACCGGAATACGGTGCGACCTGCGGCATCTTCCCGATCGACGGCGAAGCACTGAACTATCTGCGCCTGTCCGGCCGCGACGATTCGCTGATCGCACTCGTCGAAGCCTATGCCAAGGCGCAGGGGCTCTGGCGCGAAGCCGGCCAGGCGGACGCCGAATACAGCTCGGTACTGAGCCTCGATCTCGCGGACGTAAAGCCGTCCCTCGCCGGACCGAAGCGTCCGCAGGACCGCGTGCTGCTGGAGAACGTCGCGGCCAACTACCGCGACGCACTCGCGCCGATGGCCGAGGCGCGCGCGACCCGGACGAAGTCTGCGACGCCGGGCTCGGCCCGGGTCGTCAAGGATGGCAGCGAATACACGCTCAAAGACGGCGCCGTCGTCATCGCGGCGATCACCTCCTGCACCAACACCTCGAATCCGGCCGTGATGCTCGGCGCTGGTCTGCTCGCGCGCAATGCCGTCGCGAAGGGACTCAAGGTCGCGCCCTGGGTCAAGACCTCGCTGGGTCCGGGCTCCCTCGTCGTCACGGACTACCTGAAGAAGGCCGGCGTGCTCAGCGACCTGGAGCAGCTCGGCTTCTACGTCGTCGGCTACGGTTGCACGACCTGCATCGGCAATTCCGGCCCACTGCCCGAAGAAGTATCGGCCGCCATCGCCGAGGGCGATCTGGTCGCGACGTCGGTGCTCTCCGGCAACCGCAATTTCGAGGGCCGCGTGCACCCCGAGGTCAAGATGAACTACCTCGCGTCACCGCCGCTCGTCGTCGCCTACGCCATCGCGGGCACGGTCGACGTCGACCTGTCCAAGGACCCGATCGGCCACGATGCCACCGGCAAGGCCGTGTTCCTGCGGGACATCTGGCCGAGCAACAAGGAGATCGGTGACGTCATCGCCGCGACGGTCGGCCCGGAAATGTTCAAGAAAAACTACGCCGACGTGTTCAAGGGCGACAGTCGCTGGAATCAGATCGCGTCCGCCGAAGGCGAGATCTATTCCTGGGACGACGCGTCGACCTACATCAAGAATCCGCCGTACTTCGACGGCATGACGATGACGGTCGGCACGATCCAGGATATCCACGGCGCGCGCGTCCTCGGCCTGTTCGGCGACTCGATCACGACGGACCACATATCGCCCGCGGGCGACATCAAGGCCACGTCACCGGCCGGCGCATTCCTGCAGAGCCGTGGGGTGGCGAAGGTCGATTTCAACTCCTACGGTTCGCGCCGCGGCAACGATGACGTGATGGTGCGCGGCACGTTCGCGAACATCCGCATCAAGAACCTGATGCTGGGTGGCGAGGAAGGAGGCAACACCTATCATTATCCGGACGGCGCAAAGCTGTCGATCTATGACGCGGCGATGCGCTACAAGGCGGAAGGTGTGCCGCTCGTCGTGATCGCCGGCAAGGAATACGGCACGGGCTCGTCGCGTGACTGGGCGGCCAAGGGCACGATGCTGCTCGGCGTGAAGGCAGTGATCGCGGAGAGCTTCGAACGCATCCACCGCTCGAACCTGGTCGGCATGGGCGTGCTGCCGCTGCAGTTCAGGGACGGCGAGAACGCTCAGACGATCGGCCTCAAGGGCGATGAAGTGTTCGAAATCGCCGGACTCAACGACGGCGAAGCGCGCGAAATCGAGGTCGTTGCGACAAGCGCGACCGACACCCGGCGCTTCATGGTCAAGGTGCTGCTGCTGACCCCCAAGGAAGTCGAGTACTTCCGTCATGGCGGCATCCTGCCGTACGTGCTGCGCCAACTCGCGTCCGCACCGAAAGCAGCCTGACCGCAATCGGCGACGCCAGTCATGGCGTCGCGCCAGACCGTACACGCGCCGCGATTGCGGCGCGTGTCGTTTTCGGCGTCTGAGCCGGCCCGCAGCCGGCGTGGAATCGTCGCAGACGAGTAGCCGGGGCGTCCGCAACGACTTCTAGCGCAGGCGCTTCTGCGCGGCCCGGCTTTCCGCCTTCCACATGCGTTCGTCGTACAGGAACTCCTCGGCGCTGACGATGCGCAGCGCGCCGAACTGGAGCGACGCGGCACGCAGCAGCACGTTGCGCTCGCTCGACGACAGCACGCTGGGCACGCTTAGGCCGAGCGCACCGGAGTGCCTGGCCCAGTCATCGCCGAACGCACGCGCCGCCGACGGGTCGTCGCCGCGCCAGTCGGGCGCCTTCTTCGCGACCTCCTCGAAGGTCTCGACAAGCGCATCCCCCGGCAGTTCGATGCACAGTTTCACGTGCGGAATCGTGCGGAACTCGAGCGCGAGATGGACGAATTTCTCAAGCAGCGCCAGCGATTCGGTCGACGCGGTGTAGAGAATGGCAGTTCCCGCAGAATGCCAGCGGCCCGGCCAGGCCCGTGCGCCTTCGACCGACAGCGGTGTTTGCAGGAATTCCTTGCGGATGATGCGCCAGACGATCACGGAACGATGCCGTGGTACATCTGTTCGAGCAGCAGGATGACCGCTTCCGTGCCCGCCGCGTTGTCGATGAGGTCCAGCGGCACGCGACCGGCGAGACCGGGTTGCGGCCTGCTCATCCATGAACGCACGTTGTCGTCATTGACGAGCACGCGCTGGGCAACGCCGAGTACGCCGATGATCCGGTACAGCGCATCGGCTTCGGCACCCGTCAGGTCGGTCTTGTCTTTGAACCGCCGCTCCAGCGTCGACGGGCTAACGCGCAGCAGGCGCGCGAAGCGCTCGCGCGCGATGCCGAGATTGGCAGCGGCCGCATCCGCCACCGAGAGCGCCAGCCCCTTGCGCAGCAGGGCATCGAACTGCAGGGCGGTGGCCGGAACACGGAACCGCGCCGCACCACGGTTGGATTGCAGGAACCGGGAAACGTCTTCGGCGGTCGCGCTCATCGAATTCTCCAAATGACAGTTCATCGCCTGTCAGATGGTGAATATACGCGCCGTCCCGGGAGCGTGCCATGCCCCGTCGGAGCGGCAACGCTCAGTGCTGCACCCAGCTGGCGCTGAGGCAGCGCCACTCGCCATCGACCTGCTTCCAGCCGGTTTCGACCTCGTAGATCGCGCCACGCTCGGGCAACAGGCCGCCCGAACCGCCGGTCAGGGTCACGCTCATGCGCGCCGTCGCGCGCGGCGGCTGCAGGGTGACATCGATGGGTCCGATGAGGACGCCGACTGACTCATTGCGCAGGAATTGGGCACGCAGCAGATTGTGCAGGCCAGCTCGGTCGAAACCGCTGTCGGACCCGACGAAGTCGTCAGCCACATGGGCCATGAAATCCCGGGGATTGCGCGCCTCGACTGCCGCCTCCATCGCCGCAATCGCCTCGCGAATGCGTTGTTCGTCAGGTGTTCGCCCGCAGGCGGCCACCAGCAGGACTGCACAAAAAACCAGCAATGATCGTAGGGTTCGCATCCGAAGCTTCGCAGCGTGCCGTTGCGCGATTGGCGCACAGTCTGCCCCTCGCTGCAATGCGGCTTGCCGCTATTTCCGGGCCTGTGCTCCAATCGGGCGGAATCCGCCGTGGTACAGCGGCAATGTCGCCACTCCAGCCCGAGGTCCTACCGACGATGAGCAACCCACGCCCCTGGCTCGCGAACTATCCGTCCGGCGTTCCGGCCGAGATCGATCTTTCCGAGTTCTCTTCAGTGGTCGCGGTGCTCGAAAGCGCGTGCGAACGCTTCCGCAACCGCCCCGCCTTCGCGAACATGGGCAAGCAGCTCAGCTATGACGACGTCGACCGCCTGAGCCGCCAGTTCGCCGCCTTCCTTAGCGGTGACCTCGGACTCCAGCGCGGCGACCGAGTCGCACTGATGATGCCCAATGTGCTGCAGTATCCGATCGCCATTTTCGGCGTGCTGCGTGCCGGCCTCACCGTCGTCAACACGAATCCGATGTACACGCCGCGGGAGCTGAAGCATCAGCTCGTGGACTCGGGGGCCGCGGCGATCGTCGTGCTCGACAACTTCGCCGCAACCGTGGCCGAGGTGGTGCACGAAACACCGGTCAAGCACGTCATCACGACGGCACTCGGCGATCTTCTCGGCTTCCCGAAGTCGCTGATCACGAACCTCGTGGTCAAGTACGTCAAGAAACTCGTGCCGCCGTTCCGCATCGACACACAGATTCGCTTCAATGACGCGCTGGCGCGGGGCGCACGCCAGACGTTCCACCGAGTCGAGCTGACCCACGACGACATCGCGTTCCTGCAATACACGGGCGGCACCACCGGTGTCGCAAAGGGCGCCATGCTCACGCACGGCAATCTCGTCGCAAACATGCAGCAGGCATCGAGCTGGATCGGCGTCAACGCCAAGCTCGGCGAGGAGATCATCATCACGGCGCTGCCGCTGTATCACATCTTCGCGCTGACCGCGAACGGCCTCGTGTTCATGAAATTCGGCGGGCTCAATTACCTGATCACCAATCCGCGCGACATGCCGGGCTTCGTCAAGGAGTTGAGCAGCGTACCGTTCACGGCAATCACAGGGGTCAACACGCTTTTCAACGGACTCCTGAACACACCCGGCTTTGACAAAGTCGACTTCTCCCATCTGCATCTGGCTCTCGGAGGCGGCATGGCGGTGCAGCGGGCCGTAGCTGAACGCTGGAAGAAGGTTACCGGTGTGACGCTGGTCGAAGCCTACGGACTGACCGAAACCTCGCCGGCAGCCTGTATGAACCCGCTCGACCTGCCCGAATACAACGCATCCATCGGCCTGCCGATCTCCTCGACTGAGGTGTCCATCCAGGACGACAACGGCAATCCGCTACCGATCGGAGAGGTCGGCGAGCTGTGCGTGCGCGGCCCCCAGGTCATGAAAGGTTACTGGAATCGTCCCGAGGAAACGGCCAAGGTGCTCGCGGCAGGCAACTGGCTGCACACGGGCGACATCGCCCGCATGGACGAGAAAGGCTACGTCTATATCGTGGACCGCAAGAAAGACATGATTCTGGTGTCCGGCTTCAACGTCTATCCGAACGAGATCGAAGACGTGGTGGCTACGCACCCGGGCGTCCTCGAGGTGGCGGCGATCGGGATTCCCGACGAAAAATCCGGAGAGGCCGTCAAGATCGTCGTCGTACGCAAGGATCCGAACCTCACTGCCGATGATCTGCGTCAGCACTGCAAAACGAATCTGACCGGCTACAAGCAACCGCGCTATATCGAGTTCCGTGATTCGCTGCCCAAGAGCAACGTCGGCAAGATCCTGCGTCGCGAACTGCGTGATGCCCCCAGGACCGCGGCCTGATCGTACCGTGATCGAGCGCCCGTGCCGACACGGCCACGCATGAAAAAGCCCGCCGGACGGCGGGCTTTTTCATGGCGCGTACGTCGCGACGAAAATTCAGTTGCGATACGACTCGATCGAGTCGGCGTAGCCGCCCAGCAGATTCCAGAGCGGTTCCTCCTTGTTCTCGGGGATGCGCGCGTAGGCGAAACCGACGCTGTCCGGCGTCACACGGGCGACAGTGGCCTCGAGATGGATATTGAGTTCGTCGCCGATCATCATGTCGAGCACGAACATGTCACCCGCCTTGCCGGTGAATTCTTCGGGCCGGCGCACCAGGACCCCGGTCGCAGAAATGTCTTCGAGCTCGCTCGACCAGGCATCGCCGCCATGCATCATCAGCACGGCCGAGCGAATCTTCATGCGGGCCGGACGCATCCCGGCGCGCTCGTTGCGATCATTCATGCTGAGCATCCTGCAACCCCCCGTGGGTGCGCACTCTTGTAGCGAAGCCTGGGACCAAAATCAAACCAAGGCAAATCACGAATCGTGCCAGCGGCAGGTGTGCGGAAAGCGGCTATCCATCGCCGGCAGTATCGCGCCGCGATTTCAGCACGACGCCACGCACCAGGCTGCCGTGACCGAAGCGCCGGTTGATCTGATCGGCAAGCTTGTCCTTGCTCTCCGTCGGAATGAACAGCGCTGCCTGGACCTCCGGCGCGAAATGACTCATGCCAATGCCCAGCAGGCGCAGGCGCGGATTGTCCTCGGCCGCCCACCAGCGCCGCAGAAGGATGCGCCCGGCCTCCAGCAACTCGGCCGTGGAATCGGTCGCGTGCGGCAGGCTCAGTTGGCGCGTGTACGTGTCGAACGGCGGCTTGCGCAGCTTGACTGTGACCGTACGTCCACGCAATTCGTGCGCACGCAGGCGCTCGCCGACGCGTTCACCAAGTCGGGCCAGCCAGGCAAGCGCCTGTTCCAAAGTGGTCAGGTCAGTGACAAAAGTGGTCTCCGCGCTGACGGATTTTTCCGCCACATCGGCATCGACGGCCCTGTCGTCGAGGCCGCTGGCCAGGCGCTGCCACTGTTCGGCCTGATTGCCACAGGCCTGGCGCAGACGGCGTGGTTCGGCAAAGCGCAGTTCGCCGACCGTCCGGATACCGAGTCGGTGCAATTCCGCCTCGGCCACCTTGCCAACGGTCCAGAGACGCCCGACCGGCAACGGATCAAGCACCGCATGAACCTGCTCCGGCCGAATGTGCAGGAAGCCATCTGGCTTGGACAATTCACTGCCGAGCTTCGCGAGCAGCTTGTTGTGGGCCATGCCCACCGAGGCGACCAGACCCGTGCGATTGAAGATTTCCTGCTTGAGGAAACGGCCTATGCCCTCGATATCGCCGCCAAAGAGCCGCAAGCTGCGGGTCACGTCGAGGAACGCCTCGTCGAGCGAGAGTCCTTCGATCTCGGGCGTCGCCTCGCCGAACACGGCGAACACCTCGGCCGAAAGCTCCCGGTAACGGCTCATCCGCACCGGCACGAACAATGCGTGCGGACAGAGCTTCTTCGCCGTCAGGGTCGGCATTGCCGAGCGTATGCCGAACCGGCGCGCCTCGTAGCTTGCGGTCGATACCACGCTGCGTGCGCCGAGTTCGCCGACGACGAGCGGCAAGCCGCGCCATTGCGGGTGATCGAGCACCTCGACCGCCGCGTAGAACGCGTCCATGTCGACGTGAATGATGGCGCGGCCGGATGCCATGGCGGCAAGTCTGCCGTGCTTGACGAATTTCGTCGCGGTCCGCAGGCTCGCCGGATGACCCTGCGCCTTCACGTTCATCCGCAAAACCCACAGCCACGGCTGCTGGCCCAGACCGTCGCCATACTCGACAAGGGCGGACTCATCGCCTATCCGACCGATTCGGGCTATGCACTGGGCTGGCGCATGAGCGCTCAGTCGGCTCACGAACGTGTGATGCGCCTGCGAAAGCTGGACAGCAGGCACAACTTCACTTTAATCTGTCGCCACCTGAGTGAGGTCGGCGCGTACGCCCGCATGGATGATGCGGCGTTCCGGGTGGTCCGATCCCTGACTCCCGGCCCCTACACATTCCTTCTCCCTGCGGCTGCCGACGTACCCCGGCACCTGAAGCAGGACAAGAAACGTTCCGTAGGCGTCCGTATACCGGACCATCGTGTCGCACTCGCGCTGGTCGAAGCATTGGGGGAGCCGCTGTCGAGCTCCAGCCTGATACTGCCGGACGAGGACATGGCGGGCTGGGAAGTCGATGACCTGTACGACCATGTAAGTCCCGCCGTCGACCTGTTCGTCGACAGCGGTTTCTGCGGCAACGAACCGACGACCGTGATCGACCTGTTGGGAGACACGCCGAGGCTCGTACGCCAGGGCAAGGGCGAAGTGCCGTTCGCCTGAGTTCTACGGAATCGGCCTCCAGGGCCCGCATGCCGCGGTGAACGCGGCGAACAGCGTAGAGACCAGCACCCGCTAGATGAGCATCGAGCCTGTCGAGCAACTCGCGCCCAGCGAGGGCCAAGGCATTTTCGCGCCCGTGCCACAGCAGCAGGAAATGCCGCTGGCCGTCGTGAAAGGCCAGCCCGTGCTGCAGATGCCGCAGGATCTCTACATCCCGCCGGACGCGCTCGAAGTCATTCTCGAAGCCTTCGAGGGACCGCTCGACCTGCTGCTGTACCTGATCCGGCGCCAGAATCTCGACATTCTCGATATCCCCGTCGCCGAAATAACGCGCCAGTACGTCGACTATATCGAGCTCATGCAGAACCTGAAGCTCGAGCTCGCCGCCGACTATCTGGTCATGGCTGCGATACTGGCCGAGATCAAGTCACGCCTGCTGCTGCCGAGGCCGCCGGACGCCGAGGGTATCGAAGAGGATCCGCGCGCCGAACTCGTGCGCCGTCTGCAGGAGTACGAGCGCTTCAAGAAGGCGGCCGCGGATATCGAGGCAATGCCCCGGCTCGAACGCGACATCTCGCTGGCCCGTGCGTTCGTGCCTGACAAGAGCGTGGTTCGCCTGCCGCCGCCGGTCGAGCTCAAGGAGCTTCTGCTCGCGCTCAAGGACGTGCTGCGTCGCGCCGACCTGTCCGGCCACCATGCGATCCAGCGCGAGGCGCTGTCGGTACGCCATCGCATGAGCGAGGTACTCGGCCGGCTCGGTGACGGCGAATTCCACAGTTTCGAAAGCCTGTTCAACCCGGAAGAAGGACGTCGCGGCGTCGTCGTGACTTTCCTGGCGATGCTGGAACTCGCCAAGGAGACCCTCATCGAAATCGTACAGAACGAGGTACCGGGTCCGATTTACATCAAGGCGCTCGTCGTCGACGGCGAAGTCCCGGCGCTGGCTTCCGACGGCGACGAAGACGCCGCTGACCTGGAAGCGTCCTGATGGATCCGCAACTGCTCAAGCGCGTGATCGAGGCAATCCTGCTCGCTGCGGCGCAGCCGTTGTCACTGGCGCAGCTCGCGGCGCTGTTCACTGAAGAAGAAAACGTCGACAACGAACAACTGCTCGCGGCTCTCGCTGCGCTCGCCGAAGACTGCGAAGGGCGCGGCATCGAACTCAGGGAAGTCGCCTCCGGTTATCGCTACCAGATCCGCGAGGACGTTCACCCGTGGGTCACTCGCCTGTGGACCGAACGGCAGACCAAGTATTCACGCGCCCTGCTGGAGACGCTCGCGTTGATCGCGTACCGCCAGCCGATCACACGCGCCGAGATCGAGCAGATCCGCGGCGTCGCCGTATCGTCCTCGATCATCAAGACCCTCGAAGAGCGCGAGTGGGTCCGTGTCGTCGGCTATCGCGACGTGCCGGGCCGGCCCGCACTGTTCGGCACGTCGCGGACGTTCCTCGACTACTTCAATCTCAAGTCGCTCGACGAACTGCCGCCGCTCGCCGAAATCCGCGATCTGGACGAATACGACCCGCAGCTCGATCTCGCGCCGGTCGTACCCCCCTCGCTGGAACTGCCTCCGGACGACGACGAATCGCCGGTGACCACCGCGGCGGACATCGCGGCGACCTCTGCTGCCAATGACGCCGCGGCACTGCAAGCGGCCAACGATGCCGAGGGCGACAGGCAGTCTCCCGACGCACCTGCGGACGGAACGGTCACCGACGCGCCAGAGGCCATCGCCTGCATGGACGCCGACGAGGATGCCGCCGGAGAGGCCGCCAGCGAGCAAGACGACGCGGGTGGATCCGATGCCGATGAGGCAACCGCCGCCCCGAGCCATCGCGACTCCGAACCCGCCCACGACGGCGCTGACGCCGCCCACGCATTTTCCCCGGCCGACGACGACGTCGGCCCGAACGACACCACGACGTCCGAAGACGTCCCGGAGCCCACCGCATGACCGCTGCACCCCGCCGCACCCTTACCCTCAAGCGTCCCCAGCAGGACGACAACGCGCCGGTCGTCGAAGAACGGCTGCACAAGGTTCTCGCCAACGCGGGCCTGGGCTCGCGCCGGCTGCTGGAGCAGCGCATCCAGAACGGCGAGATCTCGGTCAACGGCGCAGCGGCGACCGTCGGTCTCAGCGTCAAGAGCGGCGACCGGGTCGAAGTCGACGGCAAGCTGTTCGTCGTGATACGCGACGATGCGGAACAGGCGCAGGTGCTGGTCTATCACAAACCCGAAGGCGTCGTGACCACACGCGAGGACCCAGAGGGTCGTCCTACCGTGTTCGAGCAGTTGCCGCGCCTCAAGGGACAGCGCTGGATCGCGGTGGGGCGCCTGGACATCAACACGACCGGCCTGCTGCTGCTCACGACCGACGGCAATCTGGCCAATGCGCTGATGCATCCGTCCAGCGAGATCGAGCGCGAATACATCTGCCGCGTTCACGGTGAAGTTCCGGACGAGGTGCTCGAACGGCTCAAGGCCGGCATCGAGCTGGACGACGGTCCGGCGCATTTCGACGATATCGGAGTGATCAGCCGCAGCGGCAGTCACTCGTGGTTCCGCGTCGTCATCAAGGAAGGCCGCAATCGCGAAGTACGCCGGCTCTGGGACGCCGCGGGCTTCCTCGTCAGCCGCCTGAAGCGCGTGCGCTACGGCACGGTCGAACTGCCGCGGCCGCTCAAGCGCGGCCATTCGCAGGAACTCGATGCCGAGGACACCAAGGCGCTGCGCGAGCTCTGCGGTGCGACACAGGGCGAGCCGACACTGACGCTGCAGCCGGTCATCCACCAGCGCCGCGCCAGCCAGAGTGCGGTCACCGAGTACCGTCCGGCTCCGCGCAGCAGCGCGCAACAGGCCTGGATCGGCGCCGATCGGGCCGAGGCGCGCGAACTGACCCGGTTCGACCGCATACGCGACGACGCGCCCGGCCGTCCGGGCCGTGGCGCGCCGCGCGGCCCCAAGCGATTCGGCGGTGGCGGACCACGCGGCAACGCACCCGCACGCGGCGGTCGTGCCGTCGACGGCAATACGGACAAGCCGGCACGCCGTCCCGCACGCCGTGGCGCGGCACCGGGGCAGGAGGTCGTCATTCCCCGCACCTGGTCGGCCGGCGACGAATTCGGTCGCGGCGCCAACCGCGGTGGCGGCAAGCCGGGCAGCGCTCCGCGTGGTCCGGCACGCGGCCCCCGCGGTGAAGGTGGCGGCCCGCGCGCCGAAGGTGGCGGTCGCCCCTGGAACAGCGAAAGTCGCGGCAATCGCAGCGACGACACCCGCGGCAACCGCGCGCCCCTGCCCTATGGGCACCCGGGCGGAGCCGACTACGGCAATCGCGCCGACCCCAACGGTAACCGCGGCAGCTACGGCGAACGGCCAGGCAATCGAAGCGGCCCCGGCGAACGCTCCGGCAACCGCGGCGCCTACGGCGACCGCAGTACATCCCCCTACGGCGAACGCCCCGCGCGCGGCCCCGGCGGCGCGCGTCCGGGCGGTGCGCGACCCGGCGGCGGGCGCCCAGGTGGCGGACGTCCCGGCAGCGGACCGCGCGGCGGCAATGCCGGTCCTGGCGGCAATCGACCCGGCGGTCGTCCCGGGGGGGGCAATCAGCCGGGCGGGAATCGTGGCAACCGCGGCGGTGGACCGCGTGGCGGCAATCGCTGAGCCACCAACGCGCGTCAGCCCTGCAGCAACAAAAAACCCCGCCACTGGCGGGGTTTTTTGTTCGGGGATGAGATCCGGTCAGTCCAGCTTGAGCGACTTCTTCGTGCGCTCGCGGCGACCGGATTCCTTGGCCTGGTATTCGCTTTCGCAACCGTTGCGCTCGACCATGACGCAGTCCAGGTATTCGCTGATTTCGACGAGCGCGGCGCGGATCGCCTTGCCCGCCGGCGTGTTCTTCTCGGAAGCCAGGTTGCCGCCGAAACCGCCACGATAGACACCGACGGCGACGCCGCCACCCGAGGCACGCCCCTCGATCGTACGCGAGTACTCGATGTCGCCCGTGCTCGTGTTCACGACGCGGACATCGACGGCCAGATAGGCATCACTCTTCTTGCCACCCAGTGAAATGCCTTTGAAGCTGATCCCGCCGCCGGTCGACTGGGTGTTCTCCTCGTAAGCCGTCACGGTGCCCATGACCAGATAGTCGGCACCCGTGACCTTGCCCATCTTGGCACCGGTACCGGAGCGGACGCGGCCCGATGCGGCCAGATTCTGCTCCTCGAGCACCTTGTCGAGCTTGGCACGCTCCACGATCGTGAAATTGCCGCTGGAGCCGAGTTCGTTCGACAGCATGCCCGACAGTTCCCAGCCCACACCACCCCGCCACCAGGCCGCACCGGTCTCATTCTTGAACTCGGCCACGCCGATGGCGATCTTGCCGGCGGCCAGCACCGGGCTCGCTGCGAACGCACCGGTAAGTGCCAGCGCTACACCCAGAACCCACTGTTTCATTGCCCTGCTCCTCGAGGTATCGGATAAGTACGGCTGCCCCCTGCCGACCCACGGCACCCGGACCTGATCCAGGCACCGCGCAAGCAGGTAAATCTTCACGTTCGCTGCACGAACGGCGTCATTCTAGCGATGCCACCGTGGCCATCGCCAGCGACGCCCCTGTGCGACGCAAGCCTGAACGCAGCCGCGCGGCTGATCCGAACAACGCATCGCCGCAGCCAATCCCGAATACGCAATTCAGTGACAAAAGGTGTCACGGCTGCGCCGCGCCGGGCACCGGCGAGAACGGCAGGCCCGCCGCGGGTCACGCCATCGTATACATTTCCACGCAACCGCTACCGATTTGCGGAACTCCGCCAGCCGGCCGTTGTCCCGTATGCCGTTAACCCGCGTGCAACCTCGGCTTAACGCTGCATCCACACGCCACTCGTATGCTCTGCGCCCGGTTTGGTCGGAAGGGAGAATCACCATGCGCACATTGCGCACTTTGGAAACACGCGTGCTCGGTTACGCCATCGAGCGCGTCGATGAACGCGATCACCTCGGAACGATCCGCGCGACCTGGTACGAGGTGCTCTGTCCGGAATTCGGCAATGTACTGGGCAGCTGCGCCGACCGCGCCGGGGCCGAGCGCATCGTGATACGCCGCGAACTCGAGCAGGCCCGTCGCGCGCTGCCACTGAACGCGTCGGTCAGGGCAGCCTGAAACCGCGCGAGGTCGTGCGCCGGAAGGGAACGAACTGGCTTGCCGTAAGCGCTTCGTAACGGCACAGTGGCGCTTCCCGACGCCGTCCTCTGCGCATGATCGCCACCGTCTACCACAACCCGGCCTGCTCCAAGAGCCGCGCGTTGCTCGCGCTGCTCGATGAACGCGGCGTTGCCCCGCACCTCGTCGACTACCTGGGTACGCCGCTATCCGCAGACGAACTCGCGCGCCTCATCGCACTGCTCGGTGACGAGGCACGCGACCTTCTGCGCCGCGACGATCCGCGCTACGCGACACTGGCCTTCGCCGGGCGCGAACCCGACACCGCCGAAATCATTTCCGCACTGCAGCAGCACCCGGCGCTGATGCAACGTCCCGTTTTCGCCTGCGGCGGGCGCGCGGTGGTCGCGAGGCCGCCGGAACGCGCACTGGCGCTGCTCTGACCATGGACAAGCTGCAGGCCATGCAATTGTTCGTCCGTGTCGTCGACGCCGGCAGTTACACGGCGGCGGCAGACCAGATGGAGATCTCGCGCGCCCTCGCGAGCAAGCTGGTGCAATCGCTCGAAGATCAACTCGGCGTGCGCCTGCTGCACCGGACCACGCGCAAGCTGAGCCTGACCGAAGCCGGCGAGAACTATTATCAGCGCGTCAGCGAAATCCTGGGCAGCCTCAGTGAGGCCGAGGCGGCTGCTTCGGAGTTGCAGGCGGACCCGCGCGGCCGTCTGCGCGTTTCTGCACCGATGTCGTTTGCGATCCATCACCTCGGCGCGGCGATCGCTGAATTCCAGCAGCGCCATCCGCGCATCGAACTCGAAATCAATCTCAACGACCGGCAGGTCGACCTCGTCGAAGAAGGCTTCGACATGGCTTTGCGCATCGCGCGCCTGGCCGACTCCAGCCTGGTGGCCCGGCGCATCGCCCCGTGCCGACTGCTGCTCGTCGCGAGTCCCGCCTATCTGGAGCGCGCCGGCCGTCCGCAGCATCCGCAGGATCTCGCAGCGCACAATTTTCTGAGTTACACACTGGCGGCACGCCGCGACGAAATCGTGCTCGTCAACGGCAGCGAGCGTCATACCGTGAGCCTGAGCGGCACCCTGCGCGTCAACAACGGCGACGTGATCGCCTCCGCTGCGGTGGCAGGACTCGGTATGTGCATATCGCCGTCGTTTCTGATCTGGCGGCGCCTGCAGCGTGGGGAACTCGTTCCGGTACTTCCGCACTGGCAGATCCCGGAGATCGCCGTGTACGCGGTCTACCCCGCAGGCCGCACGCTGCCGGCCAAGACACGCAGCTTCATCGATTTTCTCGTCGAACGCTTCGGCCCCGAGCCGTATTGGGACCAGCCGGTAACCTGAGTCGGCAGCGGCGCCGCGGCCACGCGCATCGCTGCTGCCGGCCGTCTTTTCGGCATCGTCGCCGTGCAGAAAGTGACTGTTGCCGGCGGCCTGTCTTCGCCTATAGTCCGCGACGGCCGCCCGCACAGGAATGCGCGATCGCGTCACGAGACGCGCCATCGGAAAGGCCTGATCGATACGAACGCCGTGAGGGCGGTACGTATCGGCGTCACCCGTTCAGGCAGGGGAACCGGCCGCTATGCGGACGTAGAGCCAGACGGAACGCAGTGCACTGCTCGTTGCTCACCTCGGGGAAACATCATGCGCAAACCGCTATATCTCGCTCTCGCCGCCCTGCTCGGCGGCACGACCGCTCACGCGGCGGACACCGTACGTGTCCGTCTCGACCACTCGGCGGGGCCCATCGTCGAATCGCTGTCGCTGCGTCCGCTCAATCGCGTCGCCTACGGCAGCTTCCAGATTCTGGAGCTGACCTCCGGCGATGCGCAGAAGCTCATCGAACGCTCGCCGCACGCAACCGTTCTCGCCGATGCCGGCCGCATTCGCTTCAACCAGGTGGACTTCGATCCGATTGCCACCCCGGCCCGCGCCGGCGACGGTGCATTTCCGACCACGACGCGCGGCGAGGGCCTGCATCTCGTCCAGTTCGACGCGCCGATCAAGCAGGCATGGCGAGATGAACTCGAGAAACGCGGACTGCGCGTGCTCCAGTACTACCCCGGCGAGGCCTTCCTGGTCTGGGGCAAGATCGACAGCGTTGCAGAAACCATAGCGCTGCCACATGTGCGCTGGCAGGGCGGTTTCCTTGCGGACTACAAGGTCAATCCGGACCTGCGGACCCGCAGCGGTCGCATCAGCAACGTGGACGTGCATTTCTACAACGACGGCGATGTCGCGGGCGTCGTCGGCGCGCTGGAGAAACTCGGCGCCACCGTACTGACTCACGCCCCGGCCCAGCCGGACAAGGCGTTCTTCGATGCCTGGATCCAGGTCGATGCCGACAAGCTCGACGACATCGCGCGCCTGCCGCAGGTCGTTGCGCTGGCTTACGCCAGCCCGACCATCCGGTACGAAGATGAAATGTCATCGCAGATCGTTGCCGGCAACTACAACGGTTCCAATCAGCCGCAAACCGGCTATGCGCCGTGGCTCAGCGGCTTCGGCTTCAACGGCACCGGCGTGACCTGGGCCGTCGTGGACACGGGCGTTGACCTCGGCCATCCCGACCTGGCGCCACGCATCGTCGGCGGCTTCAGCTACCCGGGCTGTGCCGGCGCGAACGGCGACGACGAAGCCAGTGGCGGCCATGGCACCCACGTGGCCGGCATCATCGCGGGCATGGCAATCGGCGACGGTGCCGGCACGACCGTGGATGAGGACGACGCGAACGGCTTCCGCTACGGCCAGGGCCTCGCGACCGGGGCATCGCTGTATGCGGTCTGCACGGGCTCGGCCTGGCCGCCGGCCGGCGGCTGGCAGAGCCTGTCCAAGACCTCGCTGGGCGGCAATGCCATCGGCATGAACTCCAGCTGGACCACCGGCGAAGGCACCGCGCACGGCTATCAGGCCAGCGAGCGCACGTTCGACGCCATGATCCGCGACGGTGATTTCGATACGGCGGGCAACCAACCCTTCATCATCTCGTTCTCTGCCGGCAACAGCGGCCCGGGCGCCAGCACGCTGACCGCACCGAAGGAAGCGAAGAATCCGATCATCACGGCGTCTTCGCTGAATTTCCGCGCCGGCTCCATCGACGGCCTCTCCGGCTTCTCCAGCCGCGGTCCCGCCGTAGACGGCCGCACCCTGCCGACGATCGCCGCCCCTGGCGACACCATTGCGTCGACGCGCCGCCGTGCCGGTGCCTCGCAGTGTGGAACCGCCATCGGCGGCACCAATGGCCACTACTCCAACTGCAGCGGCACCAGCATGGCCGCGCCGCACGTGTCCGGCATGCTGTCCATCCTCGCGCAGTGGTGGCGTACCAATCATGGTGGGGCGACATTCAGCCCGGCCATGGCCAAGGCACTGCTGATGAACGGTGCCGTCGACATGGCCGCGGGCGACGTACCGAACAACAATGAGGGCTGGGGACGCATCCATCTGCCACGCTCCACGGGCGGCGTCGTACCGCGCCATACCGTCGACCAGACCGTGGTGCTCGACAATGTCGGCGACACGCATGTGATCTCGGGTGGTATCTCGGACCCGACCAAGCCCGTGCGCATCACGCTGGCCTATACCGACGCGCCCGGCGCGGTCGGTGCGAATCCGGCGCTGGTCAACAATCTCGATCTCGAAGTCGTCAACGGCGCCAACACATACAAGGGCAACGTGCTCGCCGGCGGCGTATCCACGACGGGCGGAACCGCGGACGCCAGGAACAACACCGAGAACGTCTTCCTGCCAGCCGGTGCAAGCGGTTCGTTCACCATCACGGTACGGGCCACCGCCCTTCCGGGAGACGGCGTGCCCGGCACCGGCGACGCCACCGATCAGGACTTCGCGCTGATCTGCGAAAATTGTGCACTCGCCCCCAACTACTCGCTCGCCGCAACGCCGAGCTCACAGGAAGTCTGCGCGCCCACCCCGGCGGCCTACACGATCAACGTCGGTTCGATTCTCGGCTACACCAACCCGGTGTCGCTGTCGACGAGCAACGTACCCGCGGGTGCCAGCGTCAATGTCGTGCCGACCTCGGTCTCTCCGGCCGGCACGGCAACCGCCACCCTGACGCCGGGCTCGCTGGCCGCGGGCAGCTATACGTTCAACCTCGACGCGACCTCGGCCAGCGGTGCGCAGACAGCGCTGCTCGGCCTGGAACTGGCAACCGCGATCCCGGCCACGCCGGCGCTGACGACTCCGGTGGACAACGCCACCGGCGTTGCATTCGCGCCGACCCTGACCTGGTCTGCTTCGGCACAGACCAAGAACTATGTGGTCGAAGTGGCCACCGATACTGGCTTCACCAACATCGTGTTCACACAGACTGTCCCGGGCACGACGAACAGCACGACGGTCGCGCCGGCGCTCAACTCCAACACGCGCTACTACTGGCGTGTGCGCAGCGGCAACATCTGCGGCACCAGCACGAACTCCGCGGTGTTCTCGTTCAGGACCCAGCCGGCGCTGGGTGACTGCGACGAATCGCAGACGGCCAACTCGGTCTTCTCGCAGGAC
>BTVG01000020.1:0-79594 GCA_045864815.1 Rhodanobacteraceae bacterium
ATACCGATCCGCGGCGGCCGGGGGCGGCCCGACGAGGCCACCCGGGCCGCTGGTGTCCGGGGCCGCCGCGAACACGACGCCGCGGCGATACTGCGATCACGCATGGCTCGCGTTCAGCTCGCGAACCGCCGGACCGTCGCTCGCGGACCGAATTGCGCGAAAGTGCGCAGACTCGGAACGACGATACGGCGTCGCAACGACACCGCTGCTGACGTCCGCGAATGTCAACGAGCGGTTCGAGTGCAGCGGCACCACAGTGATCGCCCAAGCGCATCGTCGCCGTATCTCACCATCGGATGGGGGCTTTCACCGGAGCGCGCCGCTCGCAAGGCGAGCCGACGCAGGACCGCATCGCGATGCCGGCGCTACCGACGCGGTCCCTGCGCCGCACCGCGCGTCGCGCGCCGCACCCGGCGAAAAAAAAGCGCGCCGTGAGGCGCGCCTTCGGTGACACCCGGCAAATGCCGGTGATCAGTCTTCTTCGTTGTCGAGCTGCTCGGCGTAGGCATCCGGATCGAGCAGATTCTCCATGTCTTCCTGGAGATTGCTGGGACGCACGACGACGATCCAGCCATCCCCGTAAGCGTCCTCGTTGATCGTCTCGGGCTTGTCCGACAGCGCGGAATTGACCTTGATGACTTCGCCAGCGACGGGTGCATAGACGTCGGATGCGGCCTTGACCGATTCGACGACGGCACAGCCGGCACCGACTTCCAGCGTGTCGCCGACGTTGGGCAGTTCGACGTAAACCAGATCGCCGAGCAGACCCTGTGCATGATCGGAAATGCCGATCGTGACGGTGCCGTCGTCTTCGACGCGCGCCCACTCGTGGGATTTCATGAATTTCAGGTCGCCGGGGATTTCGTTCATGGTCTTGTCCTGTCAGGTAGGCACTGCGGCGCGATTCTACACGCCGACGGCGGGAAGCAATCAGGGATAGGGAGTGTCGCGATCAGACGCCGTCGCACGGCTTGCCATCGCGCACGAACGGGAACTTCACGACACGAACGGGCACGAGCCTGCCGCGAATGTCGACCTGCACGTCGCCGGGTTCGCCGGCCGGAATGCGAGCGAATGCAATCGCCTTGCCGAGTGTCGGCGAGAAGGTGCCGGAAAGAATCTCGCCGTCACCGTTCGCGGTCACCACACGCTGGCCGTGCCGGAGCACGCCTTTGTCGTCCATGACGAGTCCGACCATCTGACGCGGCACGCCGGCGGCCTTCTGCTGTTCGAGGGCGATGCGGCCGGTGAAATCGCGGCCCTCGTCGAGCGTCACGGTCCAGGCCAGCGCTGCCTCGTAGGGGGACACGCTTTCATCCATGTCCTGTCCATAGAGATTCATGCCGGCTTCGAGGCGAAGCGTGTCGCGTGCACCGAGTCCGGCCGGTGCGACACCCGCCTCGCGCAGCCGGTCCCAGAGTGCGACTGCCTGCTCCTGGGGCACGATGATCTCGTAGCCGTCCTCGCCGGTGTAGCCAGTGCGTGCGATGAACAGGCCATCTCCCTCGCAGGCCACGAACTTGCCGATCCTGGCCACCTTGGCGGCGGTCTCCGGCGACAGCAGGCTGTGCACCCTGGCGCGCGCGTTGGGCCCCTGCACGGCAATCATCGCGAGCTCGGGCCGTTCGGTGACATCGACGTGGAACGGAGCGGCCTGCGCCTGGATCCACGCGAGATCCTTGTCGCGCGTCGCGGCGTTCACGACCACGCGAAACCATTCGTCCGCCTGGAAGTAGACGATCAGATCGTCGATGACTCCGCCCGCGGCGTTGAGCATGCAGGTATAGAGCGCCTTGCCCGGCGTCTTGAGCTTGTCGACGCTGTTGGCGACGAGGCTGCGCAGGAATTCGCGCACGCGCGCGCCGCGCAGGTCCACGACGGTCATGTGCGACACGTCGAACATGCCGGCGTCGCGTCGCACGGCGTGATGTTCCTCGATCTGCGAACCGTAGCTGATGGGCATGTCCCAGCCGCCGAAGTCGACCATCTTGGCGCCGAGCGCGCGGTGGGTGGCATTGAGTACGGTCTGCTTGCTCATGGGTAAGTCCGTCCTGGGTAGTCGTGCATTATCACGGCCGCATCCCGGCAATCCAAGCGCATTAGCGCCGCGAACGGCGACGGATCCTGCTCGCACCGGTTGCGCAGGATGACGGCACCTCGCTACGACGGCGGTCAGTTCACGCGGCCGGGTCGACAGGCGCCACGCGCAGCGTCGCTCCGTCGGCGCCTATCACGGCGACACGGCTTCCGGCCGGCATGTCCGGACCTTCGACGAGCCAGAGCGAATCACCGACACGCGCCTTGCCGCGACCGTTCTCGATCGCGGTGTCGAGTACATAGTGTTGACCGATCAGTTGCTCCGCACGCCGGTTCAAGGCCGGCGCCGGTCCCGCACGCAGCGAGTTCCGCGCAAGACGCCAATAGCCGATGCAGGCGGCGAACGCGAGCAC
Source organism: Rhodanobacteraceae bacterium (assembly GCA_045864815.1). Classification (GTDB taxonomy): domain Bacteria; phylum Pseudomonadota; class Gammaproteobacteria; order Xanthomonadales; family Rhodanobacteraceae; genus Tahibacter. The sequence goes on from BTVG01000020.1 coordinate 2,451, forward strand.
GACGAAAATCACCACCTGGGTCAGCAGACTCATTCCGGGCGCCACGAGAAGCAGGCTGCCCACCCCGGCGGCGGCGAGCCCGACCCAGAGCAGGAAGAATCCCGGCAACACGATTTCGGCGGTGATCAATATCAGCGCCGCGATCCACCATAAATAGACGGAGTCCATGAGTGTAGTCCCGCTCAGGCCTGCGGCTTGTTCGGCGGGCGCTTGGCGTCGGGCGTGGCGGAGACACCACCGGCGCTGCGCGCGAGCTCAGCGATGCCCGCAAGCGAACTCAGGATGCCCGTTGCCTCGACCGGCATCATCAGTATCTTCTGGTTCGGCGACGTCGCGACGGCCTTGAACGCCTCCACGTACTTGGTCGCGATGAAATAGTTCAGCGCGTTGACGTCGCCCTTCGCGATCGCGTCGGACACCATCAATGTCGCCTTTGCCTCGGCTTCGGCCAGGCGCTCGCGCGCCTCCGCCTCGCGGTAGGCAGCCTCGCGGCGCCCCTCCGCCTCGAGTATCGCCGCCTGTTTCTCGCCTTCGGCACGCAGCACTTCAGACTGGCGCGCGCCTTCGGCCTCGAGCACGGCGGCACGCTTGTCGCGCTCGGCCTTCATCTGACGCGCCATCGATTCGACGAGATCGCGCGGTGGCTGGATATCCTTGAGCTCAATACGGTTGACCTTGATGCCCCAGGGGTGGGTGGCCTCATCGACCACGCGCAGCAGCTTCGCATTGATCTCGTCGCGCTTGGACAGCGACTCGTCCAGGTCCATCGAGCCGATGGCGGTGCGGATGTTCGTCATGACCAGCGCGATCGTCGCCTGCTCGAGGTTCGACACCTCGTACGCGGCCTTTGCGGCATCCAGCACCTGAAAGAACACGACACCGTCGACGCGCACGACGGCATTGTCCTTGGTGATCACGTCCTGCGACGGGATCTCGAGCACCTGTTCCATCATGTTTATCTTGCGGCCAATGGCCTGCACGACGGGGATCAGAATATGAAACCCCGGCGAGAGCGTTCGCGTGTACTTGCCGAACTGCTCGACGGTCCATTCGAATCCCTGCGGCACCGTGCGCATGGTTTTGAACAGGAAGATGACTGCAACGACCAGCAGGACGACTGCCACCCAGGTGCTGCCCATGACGTGTTTTCCCCTGTTTTTGCGTTATGGATCGGAAGTATAGGTCGGCCCGGGCGGTGGCGCGCCCTGCGCACCGCGGACATAACTCGGTGTTAACATCGGCGGCGTATGCCGTCGCCGGGAGCCGTGCGGGGCGACTGCTGCGCTCACAATCCACGTTGGGGAGACGACATCCATGAAGCGTGTTCTCTGTATTGCCGTCAGTGCCGCTCTGCTGGGCTGCGCCGGCAGCGCCTTCGCGATTACCGATTCGGAGACGAACGCCAGCATTCCGTTCAGTTTCTCGAGTCCCGGCGCACGCAGTCTCGGCATGGCAGGCGCATTCCTCGGCCTGGCCGACGACGCGACCGCCGCCTACACCAATCCGGCGGGTCTGACCCAGCTCGTGCAGACCGAGGTTTCGCTCGAAGCGCGCGACACGTCCTACAGCACACCCTACATCGACGGCGGCAACGCCGCGATCAGCCCATTCAGCGCGGGCGGCCTCAACATCAGCGAGGCTGACAGCTCGAACACCAACCCGTCCTATCTGTCCGTGGTGATCCCGCGCGATCGGTGGGCATTTGCCTTCTATCGCCACGAACTCGCCCGGTTCGATACGGACTTCGCCACGCTCAACGGCGCCAACGTCGGCGATTTTCGCCTGTTCCCGTTCCGCTCCGTCGCCGACCTCAAGATCGTCAGCCTCGGTGCCGCAGCGGCGTTCAAGGCCAGTGACCGCGTGTCGCTGGGTTTCGGGCTGGCCCGCTACGATTTCCGTTTCGATACGGCGACCGTGCGTGTGGACGACATCGACCCGAACGACATCAAGGTCGCATCGCGTCAGTTCCAGAACGGCGACGACAATGCCTTCGGCTTCAACATCGGCGCGCGCTTCAAGCTGAGTGACGCGGTCAGCCTCGGCGCCACCTACCGGAAGGCACCGCGTTTCGACTACGACGCCGTCAACGTGCTTTACAGCGACGTCGACGGCAATCCGTTGCCGCAACCGCAGATCATCACCGCACTGAGCAATGTACGTTTCGACATTCCAGATATCTTCGGCATCGGCCTGTCGTGGCGCCCGACCGATGCGTTGGTCGTGAACTTCGATATCGACCGCGTCATGTATTCACAGCTGACGGACGACATCAACACGCTGTTCGACATCCAGCAGGCGGCGAATTATCTCGAGCTCGAGGATGGCACCGAAGTTCATCTCGGCGCCGAATACACCTTTGCCAACATGTCCGCGCCGTTCAGCATACGCGCCGGCATGTGGCACGACCCGCGCCATTCGGTGGCTTTCCGCGGCACCCCGTCCGACCCGCCGCAGGCCGTGCTCGCGACGCTGTTCGCTGGCGGTCGCGGTGCGGAGAACCACTACAGCGTCGGCGGTGGCTGGGCGTTCAAGAGCTTCCAGCTCGACTTCGCGGCCGACCTGTCCGACGGACTCGATACGTATTCGGTGTCGGGCGTCTATCGCTTCTGAGCACCCACGTCGCGATCGAAAGACGGCGCCCTCGGGCGCCGTTTTCGTTTGCGGCGGCACTGCGGAACATCCATACCGCAGTGCCGATGACGCGGATCAGTTGTTCGCGCAGGAGCGCCCGGCCAGTTCGGTGAGCCGCACGAGGTTCGCACTGCCGGCGGCATAACCGCTTACGGCCGGCGTATAGCTCACTTCGAGCGTGTTGTCCGACGTGAAACGCAGGACCGCGCTGCCCCAGAGTGTCTGCGTGACCGAGTCGGCAATGAAATTGAACGGGAACTGCGCACCGCTGCCGCCGCCTTGATAGAGATCGACGCGTACCACGCCGCCTCCGGGACGGCCCACGCCACTGAGCCACAGCGGGCTGCCATCCGGACGATAGGTATACCAGTAGGTCACCAGCGCGCGGCTGCCGTCGCCTTGCTCAATCACCTCGAGATTGAACCCGTAACCTGATCGGGCGGGTTCGAACCAGACGCCGCTGTAGCAGGCCTTGATCTGCGGATTGGGCAGGTCCGACTGCACCAGCGCCGGCGCGGTCAGGCGGCGCAGCGTCATCGTACCGGAGGAAAAGCCGAATGCGGTCGGCGTCCACTGGATCGACGCCGTGTCGTTGTTGGCGAAGGTCATTTTCAGGCGCCCCCAGCTGCTGTTGGTGACGCCGCCCGCACCGACCGGGAATCCGGTCGAGCGCGTGCTATAGACCGGAACGTCGATCTCGTTGCCGACCGCGGGGCCGACGCCCTGCAGGAACAGCGGCTGCCCGTCGACGTAGAGATACCAGGTCAGATAGTAGCGACCGTCGGGCAGCGCCTCGACGAGGTATCCGTGTCCGCTCTGCCCCGGATTGAACCAGTTGCCGCTGAAGGCACCGTCGAGCGTTCCCGGCGTGCCACCGTTGGAACCCTGCGGGTCGTCCTGCACGTAGACGTCCGTATTGGGATTCGGATCGCCCGGGTCCATGTTGTTGGCGCCGGACTGGAAGACCAGTGACGTGCCCTCGCAGTTGAGCGACGGACTCGAGGACGGGCCGTTCGGTTCGCCCGCACCCGTGGCCTGGGCGCGGCGCGTCGCGCCCGTCTGCGCGTCGACCATGAACACATCCTTGGTGCCGCCAATGTCGCCGAGCATCAGGTCGCTCGCTGTCGATCCGAACGCGACGACACTGCCGTTACACGAAATCGTCGGATCGTCCGCGTCGCCGTTCGGCTCTCCGCCACTCCGGTCGCGCACGCCGAACAGTCCGTTGCCGATGTCCTTCGGCATCTCCGCGTCGAGCCCGATCGCGGCACCGCCCGGCGTGTAGTGGATGTACACATTACTGTTGCCACCCAGCAATCCCGCGACGAGATTGCCGGCGCGGGACGCGAACGTGACGCGCTGTCCGTTGTAGGAAATCGCCGGGCGACCCGCATCCGCATTCGCCGCGCTGCCGCCGCTGCCCTGGCTCAGTCGTTCGATCTGTCCGGTTGCCAGGTTCTTGCGCACCACTTGCCAGTTCGCCGTACCGCCGAGATTGGCCGCGCGCGTCCGGAAAGCGACGTACTTGGCATTGCCCGAGATCGCTGCGTCGCAGCTGTCGCCATTGCCCTGGATGCCGGCAGCGTCGGTCGAGACCAGCGTGACCGCGCCAGTATTCATGTTCATGACGAACACGTCTTTCGCGCCGTTGCCGTCGCCGCTCACCCAGTTGTCGGCCGACGAACAGAACGCCATGAAATTGCCGTCGGCCGACATGCTCGGGCCTTCTGCCGGTCCTGACAGCGCCTGGCCATTCGGAGCGGTGGTCGTGCACGTCGGCCGGAACAGGCCATTCGGCGGGGCGCTGCACAACTGACCGGCGGGGCCTTCCTTCGGCTGGTCGGGCGCAGCCGCTGGCTCATGAATGAAGGCCAGCGCACGGCCGTTCGCCGAAATCGTCGGCGACGAGCTGTTGCCGCGCAGCGCAACGCCATCGCTGGAACGTACGCTGACCACGCGCGCAGAACCGTCGCGCCGGTTCTTCAGCACGATGTCCGCGCCGCCGGCGTTGCTGTCGTCCGGCGTCAGTCCGCGCTGGCGCGTCGAGAACAGCACCACGCTGCCATCACCGCTGATCACGGGCGACACCGAGTCGAGTGTGGTCGGCGTACCGTCACGGCGCAGACTCAGTGACCGCGCGCGCCGCAAGGTGCTGATGACTTCCGTCGCGCGCAGGGAAAACGCCGACGAGCTGATGGAGAACACCGTACTCGCCGTCGCGGTGATCGATTCACCCGCCGGAATGCTGTTGAGTCGCGCGGTGACCTTGCAGCTCGCGCTGTCGCCCGCGGCGAGGCCGTTGGGCAGGTTCCAGACCACGTTGTTGCCGCTCGCGCTGGCGCAATTGCTGCCGGCGAAGCTGACGTCGGCCGGCAATGTCAGCGTGGTCGCCGGGGCCGTCATGCGAAAGCCACCGTTGTTGTTGAGCAGCAGCGTGTAGTCGAACGACGTGCCAGGCCGCACCGGCCCCGGTGTGCTCGCCGACAGGCTCAACGCAATGCGTTCCGCGGTCGGTGCTTCGGCCGCAATGACATCGATCGTCGACGTCACGGCCGGGCCACCCGTGCTGATGCACGTCACGACGAAGTGATAGTTGCCCGGCACGCCGAGGAACAGCGCCGTCGGATGCGGCACGGAACAGCTCGAAAAGCTGTTGCAGGCCAGCGGCGTGGTAGAGCCGCTCGCGTCGGCGGGCCAGTTGTCGAACTGGACGCCTGCCGGGAACGTGCTGCCGACATAGGTACATGCCTGCGCGATCGCTGCCCAGCCCAGCGAGATGCTCGTGCCGACCTGTACGGTCCCGGGCGCATCCCCTTCCAGACGATCGGTGAACGCCGGTGCCGGGTTTCCAGCGAATGCGGCGCCGCCGGACATTCCGCCTGCAACAGCCAGGGCCGCCATGATCAACGCGCGCATAGTGCCTCCCATCGGTGGATCTTCGCCGTTTCCCCCGGCCGCGCCACGCTAGCGCAGTCGCCGTTGGGTCGCAATGCAACGTCTGTGACGGCCCTGCACGAACATCGCCGCCCGGTGCGATGTCGTCGTCACGCCCAGTCCGCCACCGTATCTACGTAGCCGCACCGGCCTGCGGATCAGCGCGTCGCGGCGTAAAGCGCGCGGAACCGCGGCGAGAACAGGGCAGTATCGGGCACGAGGTCCGGACTTGCCGCGCGCACGGCACGGATGTCCGCGCGTGCCGCCTCGAGGCCGGCGGGCGAACTGTCGAGTTCGGCCTGGATCTGGCGTGCCGCAGCCCGTATCAGGTAGGCCTGCGTGCGGGAACGCGCGTCGGCAAAGCTGCCCGGATCGATGCGCGCAACGTCGGCATAACGGCCACCCAGATAGTTGCGGAAGGCCTCGAGCAGCGGCGCCGGCACGCGTTGCGCGATCGGCGTTTCGACCGGCTTCGGTGGCGGCTTGGGCGGATCCGGCCTGACCGGTTCGGGCTTTGGCGGAGGCTTGGTCGGTTCGGGCTTCGGCGGCGGTCGCGATGTATCGCCGCCATCCGGAGCCACCGGCGTGGTGCCACGCGGATCGGGCTTGGGTGGTTCGGGCTTGGGCTGTTGTGCGAGCCGTGTGTCGCAGGCCGCCGTGTTGCGATCCTGCTCGGTCTTGAGACCGGGCACGCTGCCGATCACCGACGCGTTGGCGGACGAACGCCACTGCGCCAGTGCCGCCATGCAGTCACCCTGCTTGAACGCGGCCAGGCCCAGGTAGTACTGCGGCACGTACGGTTCCCAGCGCTGCCCGTACAGGCGCACGCGTGGCGCGGCAGTCGGGTTGTCCTGGATGGCCTCCTGCATGCGCGCACGCACCGTCGCCCAGTCGCCATCCTTGGCCGCTTCAAGCCCGCGGCTGTAACTGTCCTTGTAGTCGGCCGCCGTCGGTGACGCCGCGATGAGCGCCACGATCAGGGCGCAGATTCCTTTACCAGCCCGCACGCGAGAAATAGTCCTCTGCCGAGATGGTGGGGAACGCGGCGTTGGCGACCGCGCGACGCTGCGCTTCGACCTTGGCAATGACCGTGACCGGCTTGCTCGCCTGCGGATGACGGAAGGTGATGACGTAGTTGCCGGCCGGCAGCTTGAGCGCGAACGGCGTGCTCGCCTCGCCCGGCAGGTTCACCGCGCGGCGGTTGCCGTCGACGACCGATTCGACCTGTGCCCACGGCTGCGCATTGAGGACCAGTTCGCCCTGCAGCGCGGCCAGACGCTCCTGTTCGAGCCGTTCGAGCTGTTGCCGCAGCGCCGGCGCGTCACGCAACAGTGCCGCCGCAGCCGGCTCGTCGGCGAGCAGCCTCTCGTTGTTGCGGACGAAGCCGGCGAATGCGTCGAAATCGGCGAGCGTGGCGGCGGCACGCTGCGCCGCCGCCGTGGTTTCGGCGAGCCGCGCACGCAGTGCCAGTGCTTCGGCATCGCGGGGATCGGCCGCGAGCAGCGGATTGAGTGCCGCCGCCGCAAGCCCGAGCGATTCCACCCGCACCGGCGTCGCACCGATCGCATTCGCGATGCGCTCGCGCGTGGCCTTCGCATCCGCCTCGCGCTGCTCGGTCTGCGCCTGTGCTTCCACGCGCGCGAGCAGTGCCTTGAGGCCGGTATCGGCCGGAAACACCGCAGCGCCGCTGCGCGCGAGTTCGAGGGCTGCCGCAGTGTCCCGGGCCGTTGCCCGCGCCTCGATGCCTTCTGCCACGCGGCGCGGCAGATCGGCCAGCAGCTGGCGCGCTTCGGCATTCTGCGGATCGAGCTTGAGCACCTTTTCCAGGGCCTCGCGCGCATTGTTGCCCGCCGGCGCGAGATAGCGCTGCTCGGCAATCGCCTGCTTGGCCTGTGACAGTGCGCGGCCGATGTCGGCGAGGCGCTGGCCGAGGCGCTGTTCGATCTCGTTCTTCAGCGCCGTCGCATCGGCGCGCGAGGGATCGGCGCGCAGTGCGAGCTCGGCACGTTCGAGCGCGCGTTGCGGTGCACCCGCGGCCGACTGGCGCGCCTCTGCGACGAGCGCCGCGGCGAGCTGCCCGGCGAAGGCGAGCACGCGTTTGTCCTGGGCCGCGATCTCGCGCAGCTGGCCGAGCGTGGCCAGCGCGTTCGCGGTGCTGGGTTCGGCGAGCCGGCCGCCGCGGATCTCCGCATCGCCGCGGTCGAGCAAGGCCGCGACCTGCTTCTCGAGGCCGGCGGCCTGCTGCGCGCGCGTGGCCTCGGTGCTCAGCGTAATGAACGCGGGCTCCTTGCCGAGTTCCGGGCGCAGACCGATCAGCAGCAGGCTCGCGCGCTCGCCGTTGCCACTGGCGAGCGCTTCGCGCGCGGGCGCGAGCTGCGCCGCGACGAAGGCATCGAGGCGCTGCTTCACGGCCGCATCGTCGGGAGCGAGGTCCCGCGCCTTCACGAGCAGCGCATAGCTGCCATCCGGTCCGAACGGCTTGCCCGCCTTGTCCGCGGCGGCCGATCCGGCCAGCAGCTGCTCCAGCTGCTTCCTGCGCTCCTCGGCCGCGACCGCCGCCTCGATGCGCTGCTGCAATGCGGCGAGGTCGACATCATCCTTGCGCACGAACAGGGCCTGGTCGGCGCGGTCGCGCGCAAGCGCGTAGTCGGCCTTGCCGAGGGCGGCCTCCGCTTCGGCGCGCAGCGCCTGCGCGATGCGCTCGAGCAGCGCCTGCGCCGCCTCGTTTTCCGGATCCTTCTGCAGCACCTGCTGCAGGACCTCGTAGGCGTTGTCGCCCGGCGGCGAGACGAACTTGCCGTCACCGGCCATGCGCTCGGCGTCCTTGATCCAGTAACCGACCAGCGCGCGCTCCTCGGCGGACATGCCCGATCTGGCCTGCCAGCTCCAGATGCCGACACCGGCCAGACCGAGCAGCAGCACGGCGGCGGCCGCGAGCCACGGCCACAGCAACGGGCGTGCCGGCGGCGGACGCGAGGGCGGCGGCACGGTCGCCGCCGCGGGGCGTCTTGCGGGTGGTGGTGGCGGTGGTGGCTGACGCGCCGGCGACGAGGCGCCACCGGTCTTGCGCGCCGCGACGTCCTGGGGGCGCGGCAATGGGGTCGACTGCGACAGCCCGCTGGCGCTGCGCAGTCCGCTGCCGGCGGGATCGCTCGCGGTGAAGCCGAGTTGCCGCAGCTGTTCCGACGATGTCATGCCCGGCGTGAGCTGCAGGCGCATGAGCAGGGTATCGCTCGCGACGACACGCTGCTTCAGGGCAGCGACGAATTCGTGCAGCGTGGCGTAACGCTCGTCGCGATTCTTCGCGAGCATCTTGTCCAGCACCGGCTGGAAGTGCGCGAACTCAGGGTCCAGCGGCGGCGGCGGCTGGGTCAGGTGCGCCATCATCACGGCGATTGGCGTATCGCCATTGAACGGCGTGCGCCCGGACAGCAGCTCGTAGAACATGATGCCGAGGCTGTAGAGATCCGAACGGCCGTCGATCTCGCTGCCGCTGATCTGCTCCGGACTCATGTAGTTCGGCGTGCCGACCAGCATGCCGGTCTGGGTGAGGCGTGTCGCGGACTGGTCCTGCTGCCGCGCGATGCCGAAGTCGGTCAGGACCGGCGTGGTCGCATCGCGGAACATGATGTTCGCGGGCTTGAGATCGCGATGCACGATGCCCTGGCTGTGCGCGAAGTCGAGCGCGCCGGCGATCTGCACGACGACGCTGATCGCCTCCGCCAGCGACAGGCCGGCCTGCATGCGCTCCGACAGCGTGCCGCCCTCGAGGTACTCCATGGCGATGTAGGCGACGTCGTCGGTCGAGACGATGTCGTAGACCGCGACGATATTGCGATGCGGCAACTTCGCCATCGTGCGGCCCTCGAGCAGGAACCGCTTCTCGAACTGGCGCGCATCGTCCGACGAGGCGTCGTGCGTACGCTTCATCAGCTTGATCGCGATCTTGCGCTGCAGCGATTCCTGTATCGCCAGCCAGACCGTGGACATGCCTCCCGCGCCGAGCGGGCGCAGGAATTCATATCCAGGAATCTTCACCGGCATCTGGGACATGGGCAACGGCGTCCTCCGTCTGCCGGATCATAGCAACAGCTACCGGGGTCGATGGGGATTCCGCATCGGTCGCCGGCGTTCCGCGCCCGCTTGCGGCATCGCGCAGCGGGACTAACGCCGCGGCGCGGCGCAGGCGAACGTCAGCGTGGCAGCACCAGGGTCACGCTCAAGCCGCCGCCGTCGCGGTTGGCGAGCACGATGCGCCCGCCGTGGGCCTCGGCGATCTCGCGGGCGAGCGCCAGGCCCAGGCCGGAGCCCGACCGCTTGGTCGAATAGAACGGCAGCAGCGCGTTGGCGAGCACGGATTCGCTCATGCCGCTGCCACGATCGGCCACCTCGATGCGCGTCTCGCCGCCGCGCTGCGTCACGGTGACGGTGATGGCCTCGAGCGGGCTGCCCGCCTCATGCGCGTTTTTCACGAGATTGATGAGTACCTGCTCGATCTGCGTGCGGTCGAACCATCCCGGCTGCTCGGGTGCCGGTCCGACGGCAATGCCCGGGAACTGCCGCGCGATGGCGCCGAGCAGGCCGTTCCACGGCACGTCCTCGCCGCGCGGCTGCGGCAGCTTGGCAAATTCCGCATAGCCGTGGATGAACCCATGCAGGTGCCGGGCGCGGTCCTCGATGGTGTCGAAGACGGCGCCGAGCCGCTGCAGGTCGCCCTTGGTCGCCAGCACCCGGCCGGAATGGGCCAGCGACGAGATCGGCGCGAGCGAGTTGTTCAATTCATGACTGATGACGCGTATGACCTTTTTCCAGGTAGCGACTTCCTGCCGGCTCAGTTCGCGCGTCATGCGCTTGATCAGGTACAGACGATGCAGCCGGCCTTGCAGCTTGAAGCTGCGTTCGGAAAAGTGAAACGTCTCGTCCTCTCCCTCCAGCGGGACCGTGAAGAGCGCGTCGCCGCCGTCGGCAACGGCCTGTGCGAACGCGGGCGGCGATTCGGCGACGACGGTGGCGAACGGCAGTCCCTGCAGCGGCCGCCCGACGTTGAGCAGCTGCCGCGCCGCGACGTTCGCATAGACGACATGGCCGTTGGGCTCGGTCAGCACGATCGCGGTCGGCGTGTTCTGCACCACCGTGTCGAGCAGCAGTTCGCGCTGGAACAGCCCCTGCCGCTCCTCGCGCAGCACCCGGCCCAGTTCGTTGTGCGCCTGCACGAGTTCGGCCAGCTCGTCACGCTGGTCGGTCGCGATCGAGAAGCTGAAATCGCCATCCTTGAAGCTCGTGACACTGCCGGCCAGCGCGCGGAACAGTGCCGCCGTGCGCGCGGTCAGCGCACGCGCCAGCAGCGGCAGGACGAAGGCGGACGCCAGCGCGACCACCAGAAAGCTCAGCAACGGCGCTCCGAGCCAGCGTTGCAGCGCGAGCGCGGCTGCGGCGGCCGCCATGGCGACAGCGCCCAGCGCGAGGGTCAACTTGCCTTGCAGGGAAAAATTGCGCATCGGAATCCTTGTGCGCCGCATGAGCCCCGACCACGAGATCGCCGATGAGCACCGGCGTAGCGTGCAGCGCCGTGCGTCGAACCGCAATTCCGGAACGCCGCTGCAACGCCGGCATCAGGCGGGCGCGCTGATCCCGAGCTTTTCGAGCCGGCGATACAGCGCCTGGCGCGAGAGTCCGAGCTCGGCCGCGGCCTGACTGATCACACCGCGCGCGCGCGCGAGCGCGGCCTCGATCGCGGCGCGGTCTGGCTCGTCGGCGCTGCGCGGGGGCGGCCGGATCGCGGCGGCCAGACCCAGGTCGGCCGGCTGCACGATACCGTCGCGGCAAAGCACGCGCGCCCGCTGGATCGCGTTTTTCAGTTCGCGCACGTTGCCGGGCCAGCCGTGCGCGAGCAGCGCTGCCCGACTCTCGTCGCTGAGCCGGACGTCGTCGCCGAGGAAGTGCCGTGCCAGCGGCAGGATGTCGTCGGGACGTTCCCGCAGAGGAGGCAGCGCGAGTTCGATGACATTGAGACGGTAGTACAGGTCTTCGCGAAACCGGCCATCACGGATCATGGCTGGCAGGTCCGCGTTCGTCGCACTGAGCACTCGCACCTTCACCGTGCGCGTCCTGCCGGAACCGAGCCGCTCGAACTGGCCCGTCTCGAGTACGCGCAGCAGCTTGATCTGCCCCGACAACGGCAGGTTGCCGATCTCGTCGAGAAACAGCGTGCCGCCATCGGCGAGCTCGAAGCGGCCTTCGCGTGCCTTGGTCGCGCCCGTGTAGGCACCGGCGTCGGCGCCGAACAGTTCGGCCTCGATGAGATCGTTCGGCAACGCGCCGCAGTTGACCGCGACGAACGGACCATTCCTGACCGCCGAGTTCGCATGCACGATCTCCGCGATGCGCTCCTTGCCGGCTCCGTTGGGCCCGGTGATGAGTACGGGCAGGTCGGCGCGCGCGACCTGGCAGGCCAGCTCGATCACACGCTCGGTCGCCGAGTCGGCGAATACGACCTCGCGCAGGTCGAATCGCGCCCGCAACGCATCCTGGCTCTTGCTGCGCGCACGCTTGAGACGCGCCACCTCGCGCGTGGATTCAGCGAGTTCCAGCAGGTTCTCGACCGTCGCAAGCAGCTTCTGGTCGTCCCAGGGCTTGGCGAGATAGTCCGCCGCGCCGGCCTTGACCAGCTCGACCGCGGTCTCCAGTCGCGTCCAGCCGGTCAGAAGGATCACCGGCAGGTCCGGATGCCGCGCGCGAATGGCACGGAACAAGGCGATGCCCTCTTCGCCGGAGGTCGTGTCGAGATGGAAATTCATGTCGGCGATGACGAGGTCGACAGCCTCGCGCTCGAGCAGTGCCAGGCCTTCGTCCGGCGACGCGGCCGATACGCTGCGGATCTCGTGGAGAGACAACAGGACTTCGAGCGCCGTGGTCACGGCAGGATTGTCGTCGATGACCAGGACGGTGCGCATGGGCTCAGACTGGAAAGTGGATTTCGGGCTGCGCATGGGCTGCTTGGATGCAGCCCGACGCTGATTGGTTGCGCGGATCGCGCGGCGGAAAGAGTAACCGGAGCAACGCAGCGGAACCAGCCGCGGCCGGCGTATCCGTGAAGGCACCGAAGTGCATCTTCACGGATACCGCAACGGCGCCGAGGTGATGGCCGGCGTTCAGACGCTGCGCGTCGCCACTGCCGGCGGCACGCGCGATGCGCGCGTCGCCGGTCCGAACACCGCTGCCTGACCCAGCACCAGCAGCACGAGTATGCCTCCGGCCAGGTACACCAGCGGCAGCCGTTGCGCCTCGTAGTTCGTCATGAGCCAGTAGTTGAGTCCATAGGTCAGCACGATGCCGAGCACGAGACCGAGCGAAGTGATCAGGAAATTCTCGGTCATGAAGTAGCGCAGTATGGAACCGCGCGTCGCACCCAGCGCGCGCCGTGTGCCGATCTGCTTGGTACGCTGCGTGACCCAGAAGCTCGCCATGCCGACGATGCCGAGCGCCGTCACCGCGAGCAACGCCACGATGACACCGATCAGGATGATGGTCATCGCCCGGTGCTCCTGGTAGCCCTCGGCACGGATGTTCTCGACCGAGCGAGGCTCACGCACGATGCGGCTGTGGTTGATGTCGGCCATCTTTGCCTCGGCGGCTTTCATGACCTCGTCCCGGCGGCCGGGTTCGGTGCGCACGAGAAAGCGGCTGAAGTTGCTGAAGGCGATGCGCTGGGGAACGAATGTCGACTGGAACTCGGCATCGGGGCCCTCGTCGGAAGCGAACCCGATCCACGGCACCTGCATGCGCTCGACCACGCCGATCACGGTCTGCGACGCGCCCTCGTTGTCGAGGTACAGCTGCTTGCCGACGGCTGACTCGCCCGGAAAGAGCTTGTTCGCAAGCGCCCGCGTGATCACGACGATAGGCGGCCAGCCGGTGTCGCCGCGCTCACGGAAGCTGATCTCGTCGGCGGTGAAGAAGCGTCCCTCGGCGAGTTTCGCGCCGAAGGTATCGAGGCCGTGCTCGTCGACGAAGTACATCGCCGACGCTGCCGTCGATACTTTCTGCTCGGGCTTGAGGCTGATGCCAGTCGACCAGCCGCCGTTGGAGATCGGCACCGTATTCGTCGACGTCGCCGCGACGACGCCGGGCAGCCCGCGCAGCATCGCAAGATCTTCGTCGATGCTGGTTTTAACGTTGTATGCGGTGCCGAAACCCAGGCTGCCGATCGTGAACGTGTCGGTCTCGTTGATGCCGCTGTCGCGGCTCATGAGCTGCATGCGCTGGGAGATGATGAACAGCGAATTGCAGACGATGGCCAGCGTCAATGCGATCTGCAGGCCGATCAGCACCAGAGCGACTTTGCTGCGCATGAGCGCGGAAAGGATGGGTCGGAATTCCATGAGTTCACCTGTAGGCGTTGTTCGCGCTTCCGGCGTGGCCGGTCACTGTGTCTTGAGCTGGACGGCGGGCGTGATCTGGCAAGCACGCCAGGTCGGGAACAGTCCGGCCAGTACCGCAGCGACGATCGACAGCGCGACGGCAGTCAGCACCATGACCCAGTCGAGCCGCGCGACGTTGTTGAGATCGGCGTAGAGGCTGCGCACCGCCATGAGGCCCAGCCAGGTCAGCACCAGTCCGATCAGTCCACCGCTGATGCCGATGACGCCGGCCTCGACGAGGTGCTGCGTGAACAGCTGGCCCCGCGTCGCGCCCAGTGCGCGGCGCAGGCCGATCTCGCTGGACTTGCGCATGAACTTGGCGAGCAGCAGGCCTATGGTGTTGACGAGACAGACGATCAGGAACGCGAACGACAGGCCGACCTGGATCTGCGCGTCGCGGGATACCACGCCCTGCGATTCGATCCACTCGTTGACGTCGGGCAGCCGGTTGTTGAGCGGCCGCGGGAAGCGGCCGAGCTTCTTCTGCTCGTTGACGTAGTTGTTGAGGAAGGCCATGTACTCGTCTTCGCGCGCCTGCGAGTTCAGCTGCACCCAGAACTGGATCCAGACGCAGTCCGAAGCGAGATAGCCATCCCAGCCGGGCTTGGCGCTGGCCCAGCACGAGTTGTTGCCGCTGGGCTGGGTCTGCAGCTCGATCGCGGTCGTGAACGGGATGTAGTACTCGTCCGGATCGTTGAACGCGCCGATCGTGAGATCGTAGTACTTCACGCGCGGCTTCCAGGTGTCGAGTACGCCGACGATGGTGTAGTCGATCTCGTTGAGGCGCACGCGCTTGCCGGTGCTGTCCTGGCCACCGAACAGCTTTTCGTTGATGTCTTTCGACAGCACCACGACGCGACCGTGCTCCTTGTCCTGTGCGGGATCCCAGGCGCCGCCGTATTTGAACGGCGGTTCGAACATCGAGAAGAAATCGGTGTACGTCGCACGGCCGAGCGAGGAGAACGGCTTGATCTCCGGATTCTCGGGCTGCACCGGCCAGGCGACCTTGTACATGGCCGCCTGCAGGTCCGCCTTGCCCGCCTCCATCAGCGCCTTGGCGTCGAGGTAGGTGACCTGGTCCGGCGGCTCGTTCGGCGCGCGGTAGGGCTGTTCGGCACTCCAGTTGTCGAGCTGTACCGCGTGCAGCCTGTCGCTCTTCCACGGAATCGGGTCGCTGCCCATCAGATAGAACACGCTGAGGCTGGTCATGCTCGTGCCGATGCCGAGCGCGATGCCGAAGACCATGAGCGCGGTCAGCAGCGGATTGCGCTTGAGGCTGTGCAGACCCAGTTGCAGATAGTAGGCAAACATCGCGCGCTCCTCAGGCCACCGCGACGGCGGCATCGTTGTCGCGTGCCGGCACGCGCAATTGCGGCTCGGATTCGAAATCGGTGACCTGGCCGTCGATCACGTGCACGTTGCGCTGCGCGCGCGCAGCCAGTTCCGGATCGTGCGTCACCATGATGATGGTCGTGCCCTGGCGGTTGATGTCCTCCAGCAGCTCCATCACGCCGCGCGCCATCAGCGAATCGAGATTGCCGGTCGGCTCGTCGGCGAGCAGCAGGCGTGGCGAGCCGGCCAGGGCACGTGCGATCGCGACGCGCTGTTGCTGGCCGCCGGAAAGCTCCGCGGGATAGTGCCTCATGCGCGACGCGAGGCCGACGCGCGACAGCGTCTCCTCGATGCGCCGCTTGCGCTCGGCGGCGTTGAAGCCGCGATAGCGCAGCGGCACGTCCACATTGTCGAACAGATTCAGGTCGGGAATGAGGTTGAAGCCCTGGAAGATGAAACCGATCTTCTCGTTGCGCAGGCGCGAGCGCTGGTCGTCATTCATGCCGCGCACATCCACGCCGTCGACCCAGAACTCGCCGCCGCTGAATTCCTCGAGCAGGCCGGCGATATTCAGAAACGTGGTCTTGCCGGAACCGGAGGGGCCGGTCACCGCAACGAACTCGCCTTCGCGCACGTGAATGGAAAAGTCGCGCAGCGCATGCGTCTCGATCAGGTGCGTGCGATAGACCTTGGACAGGTGATTCATCTTGAGCATGGGGTACTCCCGGTGGCAGCGGCGAGAAACGGGTTGTGGTCGGAACAGGCAGTGGGCTGGCGGCGCGGTTCCCGCGCCGCCAGCGGTCGGGTGTCAGCGCGCAAGTGCGATGCGCTCGGCACCCTTGAACTCGTCGAGACTGGAGATGATCAGGCGCTCGCCTTCCTTGACGCCGGAGACGATCTCCACGGCGTTGAGGCTGGTCGCGCCGACCTGGATCTGGCGACGCTCGGCCATGCCGTCCGCGCCGACCACATAGGCCACGCGCCCGGCCCCCGAATCGACGAAGGGACCGCGTTCGACCATGAGTACGCCCGGGTGCTCATCGATGAGGATGCGTGCCGACAGGCGCTGGTTCTGGCGCAGGCCGGCCGGCTGTTCACCGGTGAAGCGCACGCGTGCCGTCACCTGGCCGTTCACGACCTCGGGACTGACCGCGGACAACTCGCCCGTGAGGGTCTGTCCGCCGTTCTGGATCTGCGCCGGCATGCCCATCGCGAGTTCCCGGGCGAACGTTTCCGGCACCGGCACTTCGACTTCCATGGCGCTCAGATCGACGACCGTGAGCACGGCGGCATTGGCGGCCACGTTCGCCTTCTGCTGCACGAGCAGCTGGCCGACCTGGCCCGCGACCGGCGAGCGCAGTTTCAGTTCGTCGACCTGGCGCTGCAGGTCGGCGACGAGCAGACGCTGGCGATCACGAGTCAGTCGTGCGGTCTTCAGTTCGAAGTCGAGGCTTTCCCGCTCGAGTGCGACATCCTTCTTCGCGTGTGCGAGCGTGATCTCCGCTTTCTGCAGCGCATCTTTGGCACGCATCACGTCGAGCTGCGGCAACGCGCCGAGCTGGAACGCCTTCTGCGTGCGCTCGACCTCGCGCGCGGCGGTCTGGCGGTCGATCTCGGCCTGGTCGACCGCTTTCTGCGTGATGAGCTGCTGCTTGCGGTTGTCGATGCTGGTGCGCTCTGCCGCAAGCTCTGCGCTCTGCAGCGTCGCCTGCTCCTGCTGCAGGCGGTTGGCGAGCTCCGGGCTGACGACTTCGGCCAGCACTTGATCTTTCTCGACCCGATCGCCGGCCTGTACCGTGAGGGTGACGATGCCGCCGTTGGGCGCGTACAGGGTCGGGCTGACCGCAGCCACTACGCGCCCCTGCGCCGAGATGTCACGCGTGAGATTGCCGCGCCTGACCTCGGCAAAGCGCAGGCGCTCGGCGCTGTAGGAAGCGCCCGCCCCCAGCATGCGCACCATGCCCGGCACGGTCCAGGCGCCAGCCAGCAGCACTGCCGCCGCGATCGCGCCGTACTTCCAGTAGCGCTTCGTCGGCGCCACCGCGGTGCTCATCACTCGGTCCTGGGCAGAGGTGTCGCGAATCATCGGTCGTGCTCCCGTCAGTCTGTGCGTCCGCAGCGTGCGGCCTTTCCTGGACTCGTCACAGCAACAGCCGTGCCAGAACATTAGATATTGTTTTTAAAAGGTTTTTCGACATATTTCGCGATGTACGCCTGTCCGCGGACAAGCTGACGGACACGCGTCCGGCGGGCGTTCCGGGCGACGGACGCGCCAGGGGACGGCAGGCGGCTGGCATAGTTGCGGCGGCCTGCGACCATTGCGCTGCCAGCTGCATCCCTATAGCCCGTGGACCGATCGAATTTCGCCATCGATGTGCCGGAACAGGTGCTGCAACGCGCTCAGCGCGGCGAGCTGCGCGCGTTCGAACACATCTACCGTCTGTTCGAGCGCCCGGTGTACACGCTGGCGCTGCGGCTGCTCAACGATGCCGACGCGGCGCGCGAGATCCTGCACGACGCGATGCTGAAACTGTTCCAGCGCCTGGATCAGTTTCGCGGCGACGCGCCGTTCTGGGGCTGGCTGCGCCAGATCGCCCTCAACGA
Source organism: Rhodanobacteraceae bacterium (assembly GCA_045864815.1). Taxonomy (GTDB): domain Bacteria; phylum Pseudomonadota; class Gammaproteobacteria; order Xanthomonadales; family Rhodanobacteraceae; genus Tahibacter. The sequence continues at coordinate 20,372 of BTVG01000020.1, forward strand.
AGCGCTGATGCGGTTGCGCAAGGACCGGCGCATCGAGTTCGACGCGTGCTACGACGAGATGGAGAGCGAAGCGCCGCCGCCCTGGGTGCATGCGGATGGACTCGTGCTGGAGCAGGCGCTGGCAAGGCTGCCTGCGCTGACGCGCAGCGTGCTCTGGCTGTATCACGTAGAAGGTTATTCCCATCCGGAGATCGCGGACGCGCTCGGCAAGACCGTCAGCTTCTCCAAATCCCAGGTAGCCCGTGGGACAGCACGTCTGCGCGGCCTCCTGGACGGCAACACGGAGTCGAAACCATGTCTGATCGCCCATCCGCAACCGACCTGAGCGCCGACGCGCTGACGCGCGCCCTGCGCGATCTGCCGCCCGCGACGCCGCCGGCCGAGGGCTGGTCGACCCTCGCGGCAAGCCTGCGCACGCACGGTCTGGTTCGCGACGAGGGTGACGAGGCAGCCGCGGGCGACGACGCGGCGCCCGGTCGCGGTGCCACGGGGCACCCGATACCGCGACTGCAGGACCGCCGCCGGCACGCGCGCGGCATGCGGCGTCTCTGGCTGGGAGCCGGCGTTGCCGCCGCGCTCGTGCTGGCGGTCACGTTCGCACCGACGAACACCATCGAACGCACCGCGGACGGGCCCGCCGTCCAGCCGGATCACGCCACGTCCGCGACAGCACCGCCGGCCGATGAACTCGCCGCGCTGCGCGGCGAATCCAGCCGCATCGAGGAATGGCTGCGCACGCTCAAGGCCGATGAAACCCCGCTCGACGGGCGCAGCCTCATGGCCGCGACCGAGATCGAGGACATGATCGGCCTCATCGATCTGCAACTGGCCGCCGGCAACGACGCCAGCAACGACACGCGGGCGCTGTGGCGCGAGCGCGTGGAGCTGCTGCGCGATCTCGCCACGGTACGCACGACCTACAGCCTGGCTGGCACCGGCATCGCCGCGAACGGAACTGCGGCGATGCCCTACGACTGGACTCATTTATGAGGCACCCCATGAAATCGCTTTTTCCCTTTTTTGCCATGACTCTGCTCGGCGCCGCCCAGGCTGCCGAACCGGCCGCGAGGGCCGATGCGGCAATCGCGGCACGACCGGCCACGAAATCGCAGGCGGAAGCACGTCCCGCTGCCGCCGCGCGTGCCGAGGCGCATGCGAGCGCGCAGGCCCGTGCCGCTGCCGATGCCCAGGGCTACGCGACGCCGGCCGAGGAGGCCGCGGCCCGCGGCGAGCTCGACCGGCTGCGCACCGAAATGCGCGACCTCGGCCGGCGCATGGGCGAGATCTCGCTGCGGCTCGGCGAAGCCGGACCGCGCAAGTTCGCCTGGCGCTATCTTGGCGACAGCGACCGGGCCATGCTCGGCATCGTCATGCGTCCTGGCGACAAGGGCGTGCAGATCGCCGCCGTCACGCCGGGCGGTCCGGCCGACAAGGCCGGCGTGCGCAATGACGATCTGCTGCTCGCCATCGACGGCAAGGAAGTCGGACGCGACGAACTCGGCAGCGCGCGCGCACTGCTGCAGGATCTGAAGGTCGACCAGCCGGTCCGCCTGACCCTGTCCCGCGACGGCAAGAAACGTGAGATCACCGCCACCGCGGCGCGCCGGGAGGCGCTGAACTGGCCCAAGGTCATGGTCGGCATGGACCATGACATCGACGCGGATGTCGACGTGAACATCGACCCCGAGCAGATCCGGCGCGAGGTCGAACACAGCATGAAAGACGTGCGCGTGCACATCGACCGCCACCTGCACGATGCCGGCAATCTGCAGCAGCTGCGGGACCTGCGCATCAACCTCATGCCCTGGTGGGGCATCAACCTCGCATCGCTGAACCCCGACCTGAGTGCCTACTTCGGCACCGACCAGGGCGTGCTCGTGCTGTCTGCCGATCCGCGCAGCATGCCCGGACTCAAGGGCGGCGACATCCTGCAGAGCGTCGCCGGCGGCAAGGTAGAGTCTCCGTCGGACGTGATGCGACGCCTGCGCGACGCCGATGCGGGCAGCGACATCCAGCTCGGCGTACTGCGCCAGAAAAAGGCATTGACCGTCACCACGAAGGTGCCGCAGTACAAGAGCATGTTCCCGGTTCCTCCGGCACCTCCGTCGCCGCCCGCACCTCCGTCGCCGCCCGCACCGCCAGCGCCGGTCGCCGCAGCTCCGGCACCGGCCGTGCCACCGGTTCCGGCCACGCCGGCCACACCGCCGCCGGCTCCGCCCGCACCTCCGCCGCCGCCGCCGCGCGATGTCGACACGCTCTGACGCGGTCGGTGCTCGCCAGCTGCCGTCACGCGTTGCCAAGGAAGCGTCCAGCGTCGGGCGGGCCTGGCTGCCCACCCGGCCAGGCCCGCCCCGTCAGCGCAACAGTACGGCGTCGAGGCCGCTGCAGATATCGACGGCCCGGCGACGACCGGTCGCGGAAACCTCGCTGATCGCTTCGGCCAGCAGCCATGGCCGGCCGGCATCGAGACCATGACAGAAACGCACCACGGCACCCTGCCAGGGATGGCCGGCGCGCACGCGCGCGGCGTCGCACAGGCGCTGATGCAGGCCGCGGGGCGGTTCCGTCGTACCGCAAGGGACGCACTGCAGCAGCTGCTCCCAGCCCAGATAGTCGCTGTCCGGCAGCAGATGCAGACGCGCCAGCTCGCGTCCGTCGTTGCGATAGAAACGCAACGCCTCGCAGATGCCGTCGGGCTCGATGCGATGAAGACAATTCCATCCGGCAATGGCGCCGAGATCGGCGGCGCGGCCGGGCGCGGCGCGCCAGAGCCACAGTACCGGTCCCAGCGAATGCCAGCGCCTCGCGAACGGCGCCAACGGGGCCGTCGACGGCAATGCGATCGCCTGCAACAGTGTCGCGGCAGAAGGGACCGGCACAGTGGCATCGTCACCACGGCCGGACGCGCGCGTCTCGCCGGCAGCACGCCGGAAAGGCAGCTTGTACATGCGAGCCTCGAAGGGGAGTCGGGCGCCGGGCCAGGAAGGCACCGGTCGCGGAGCTGGCTGGCAGGTGGACCGGGATGGCGGTCGGTCCGAGGCTGGCTGCTCTGACGTTGAAAGGATCGGCGCAGCAGGGCCGCGCACAAAGGTGCCTGCGACGTTTACCGGGCGACGTTTACTTGGTCAGGATCAGCTTGTCGTTGCGCGTGCGGCGCAGGCGGTATTCCTGCCCGAGATGCTCGATCACGAGCTCGCGCGATTCACGCAACAGCAGGCGCGAGTCGACGCGGCGCTGCGCGGGCGCCGGGGCCGTGCGGTTGGCGGAGGGGGTGCGGCTGGCCTGAACAGCAAGAGTGGGCGTCACGACCGACATGGCTTGCTCCGATTACCGGGTGGTCGCCAGATGATAATGATTCGCATTTGAGTGTCAAGCGCGACGAGTTCACGTGGGCCGGCGCGCAGCGTGTGCTGCTGCCGACGCGCCAGTGCCTCGTCCGCGGGTTGTTCAGCCGGCCGGCCACCAGCGCTGCAGGGACGCGAGATCGCCGTTGTACATGTCGCGGTCGCAGTTGCCGACGCCGGCGACCGAGTGCGGATTCGGGCCGGCACTGCCGTCGGTGTATTGCCACAGGGTCCATTGCGGCCACAGCGGCGCGATCACGGGCTGGCTCGCGTACTCGGATACCCAGAGCCAGCATTTGCCCAGTACCGACGTCGTCGAGCTGCCGAGCAGCTGTCTGAGATAGCTGCCGCCATAAACACCCGGCCAGCGCCCTGCCCGCTGGAACACGGCCTGCACAAACGCCTCGGCCTGCGCGAGTGTCATCGACGTCCCCTGCGTGTCCTGTTCGACGTCCAGCACGAGCAGGTCGCCGGCCGCCGGATTCGCCGTCGCCAGAAAATGGTCTGCCTGGGTCTGCGGATCGCTGCCGTCGCCAAAGTGATACGCGCCCCAGCGCAGCCCGGCGGTGCGCGCCTGCGCCTGCCGCGCCGCGTAAGTCGGATCGACGTAGCCCGCGCCCTGTGTGGCCTTGTGGATCACACCGGCGATGCCGGCCGCCGCGAGCGCGGCGAAATCCACGCTCGCGTTGTGGTGCGAAAGATCGACGACCGCGTTGATCATGCCCTGTCCCCAGTACCGCAACGACGGCGTTGCGCTGTTGTGGAACTGTACTGGAGGACGCGTCGGCGGCGCACCGCTTCAGGTCATCAGGCGCGCCGTGCCCGACACCTCGACCGGTGAGCCTGCCGCGCCAGCCACGGTGACCTGGATCAACGAGCGCATGCCCATGTCCTCACCCTGCACGATCTCGATCGCACCGCCCTGCGGCCAGTTGGTGTCGCGCAGGTAACCCGCGAATGCCGCTGCGGCCGCGCCGGTCGCGGGGTCTTCGTACACGCCGCCGGAGGCAAACGCATTGCGCGCATGGAAGCGCCCGGGATTCTCGACCCACACCAGCGCGATGGTGATCCAGCCGGCATCGCGCATCAGGGCGCGCCCCTGGTCGAGGTCGTAGCGCATCGCTGCCAGCCGTTCGCGCGAGCGCAGCACCAGCAACAGGTGGTCGGCGCCACCGTGGATCTGCGCCGGCAGCAGGCGCGGATCCAGGTCGGCCCGCGTGAAGTCGAACAGGTCCAGCGCACGCGCCAGAAGCGCGTCGTCGACGGGGGTGCTGCGGGTGGGTGGAGACCGCAAGGTCGCTGCCACCGTGGCACCGTCGCGGCGACCACGCACCTGCACCTGCGCCTGGTTGAGCGTCAGTGCGTATTCGCCATCGCCGTGACGCAGCGCCAGCGCAGCCCCGAGCGCGATCGTCGCATGGCCGCAGAACGGCACTTCGGACTGCGGCGAGAAGTAGCGCACGCGCCAGCCATCCGCGTGCGGGGCAGCGAATACGGTCTCGGAAAACCCGACGTCCGCGGCGATGCGCTGCATCGTCTCCGCATCGGGCAAGGCGTCGCCGAGCCAGACGCCGGCCGGGTTGCCGCCCGGTTCACCGTCGGAAAAAGCGGCAATGCGCAGCAGTTCCATGTGCGACTCCGTCGTGGTCAATCTGACTCCGTTGGGGACGGATAGCGGCAACTCAAGCCTTGCCGGATGACGCATTGGCCGGATGGCGGGAAGACGTCTGGAGTGCGCCCCCGGATCGGAACAGCTGCGGAGAACCATGCGGCCGAATCGGCGTTTCGCGATTCTGCTCGTCAGGCGGGTTCGCCGCATGCGGCATTCGCGCGCGGCACCCTCGCACAACTCGCCGCGTGGCTGGACCCGCAGCAACGCGCCGCACTGGAGCGCGAATGGCCGGGCGCGACGGGCACTTCGGTCCCACGATGACCGCGACCGCCCTGGACGGCACCGGCGCCCCTGGCATGAGCGGCGCACTAGGCTGAACGGGCAGCGCGCCACGTCTCGTCAGGACGTCGGCAGATTGGCATGATCGACCAACTCGCGGGCTGCGCACGAGACGAGCATGGCAACAGCGGCTGGACGCAAGGCGGCCTGGGTGCTCGCCACCTGTTTCGCCGGCGGTGCCGCCGCAGGCCATGCGATTGCCCGCTGGACCACGACCCCGCCCGTCACCGCGCCGGATGAAGTCGCTGCCGACGACACACGCGAGCGCAACGGTCACGAGCCAGGGCGGCGGGAGGCACCCGCTGCCGCGCCACCCACAACGGCCAGCAGGCCGCCGGCCACACCGCTGCCGTCGCGCGACCTGCCGCTGACCAGCTATTACGACGAACTCGCGCAGCGCGCGAGGGATGGTGATGCGTCGGCGGCGCGCCGGCTAGCCGACGATCTCTACGAGTGCGCGACGCGCGAGCGCCAGCTCGACATGGCAGAGCGGCTGCTCGACGGCGCGCAGCGCGGCCGCGGGCGTCGCGCGCGCGCCGCAATGGCCGACGATGACGCCATGGACGACGCCGCCACGTTTGCGGATCGCCGCCTCAACGCGGCCGAGCGCTTCGTCGAGAACGCGATCGCCGCCGAGAAACGGTGCGCCGGAATCGCGCCGGACACGCTGTCGGAAAGCGCGGACTGGATACGTCAGGCTGCCCTGTCGGGCGACCCGGAAGCGCAGCTCTGCTACGCGATCGCGCCCAATGAATGGAACCGCGACGTGCTGTCGCCGCAGTGGGTCGACTGGGCCGAGCGCTGGAACGGCGAGTCGCCGGCCCTGGTGCGCCGGGCCTTCGAAAGCGGACTGCCCGAGGCGGCGGCAGTGCTGTCCACCATGTACTCGCCCTGGCAGCCGCGCGATGCACGCCCCTGGAGCGAGCGTCTCGGCGACGATCCGTACTGGGCCTATGCCTATGCCGTCGTCGCACAGCAGACCCTGTCGGCGGATCAATCGGCACACTGGTCCGCGGTCATGCGCACGCACGCCTCGCGGCTCACCGCGGAGCAGGTCTCACGGGCCGACGCCTGGGCCGCCGAGGCGCGCGCGCGTATTCTCTTCCAGCCGCCGGCCACGGGACCGGCACCGGACCAGTCACTCTGCGGCAATCTGCGCCGCGCCGGTAGCCGCTGATGCGCCGCTCGCCCGCACTGATCGCCATTGCCCTGGGCCTCCTCTGCGGTTACGGCATCACGCGTCACTGGAATCCCGCATCACCGGAGCCGGCAGCCATGCCAACGGCCGCCGGCAGCGATGCGGAGGCGCCGGGGTCCGACACCGTGTCACGCGCAGCGCGCCGCGTGCGTCCGGTCGCAGCCAGCGCGACGCATCCACTGCTCGCCCGCGCGGCATCGCTCGCGCCACCGGCGCTGCCGCCGCCCAGACCGGGCTGGTCGGCCGATCTCGACGCGCTGCGTCGCCGGGCCGAGCAGGGCGACGCGGCCGCGGCCAGCGAGTGGCTGCGCAAGGACGCACGCTGCTACGCGATGATGCCGCTGACGCCACCGGATGCGAACGCGCCAATGCCGACACCGGGTTTTCTGCGCGCAGCGGCACGCCGCCGCTCGCGACTGGCCGCGCTCGATGCCGACGTATCGGCCGCCGCGACGATCGACGACCCGGCGCAGCGCAGCGCCGCCCTGGCGGGGGCGCAGCGGCGCCTGCTCGACGAATGCCGCGGCTACGTGCCCGAGCCACCGGCGGTGCGCTATGCGCTCGGCGAAATCGCCGCACGTCTCGGCAGCGACGACGATTTCTGGCGCTTCATCAACGATCCACCGTTCGCGCCCGGCTACAGCCGTGACACGGAACAGGCCATCGACTGGGCACGCCGCGCACCGGCCATGGTCTACGAGCGCGCGCTGCGCGGCGATGCCGAAGCGGCGCTGGCCCTTGGCGTGTCCTACGCGGTCGACCGTCCGCGCGAACTCGACGCCGGCCGCGACCTGCGGCTGCTGCCGGCAACGATCGCGAACGATCCGCTGCAGGCCTATCGCTGGCTCAGCGTATTCCTGCGCACCGCCCCCGGCTCGGATCAGGCCATGCTGGCACGTGCGCTGCTCAATCGCGTCGGCGCCGACCTCAGCGCACAGCAGCGCGCCGAGGCGGAGCGCTGGGCGCCGTAGCCGCTTGCGGCGACTACGGCGCCCGTATGGTCGCTACTGCGTCAGCAGGCTCACGTCGTCGACGATGAACGACGTCGCGGTCTGCGAACCTTCGACTCCCTTGAAGTACACACGTACCGTGCTGCCTTTGTAGGCGGTCACGTCGAACGTCTTTTGCGTGTAGCCGCCGGGTGCGTCGAGATTGGAGTACGTCGCGAGGGTCGCGATCACGGCGTTGCTTCCGTTGCGCAGTTCTACCGTTAGCGTGTCCCAGACCTGCGTGGTCGTGGTTTCGCCGGTGACGACGTCGAGCCAGAACGACAGGGTCGCCTGCGTCGCCGTCGCCGGAATCGCCACGGACTGGTACACCGTGTCGGTGTGTGCGCTGCCATAGCCGTTGAGCCAGGCCTTCCAGCTGCCGCCGTGGGCAGCCGCGCCCGCATCGTTCGTGATTACGCCCGATGTCGCGGTCCACGCACTGCTGCCGGACTCGAAACCGCCATTGACGATGCGCTGCACGGGTTCCGGAGCGGTGTTGCTGACCGTAAAGCTGACCGCCGTCGAATCCCTGCTGTTGCCGGCCGCATCGAACGCCCGCGCGACGAGCCCATGGCTGCCGTTGGACAGCGTCGTGGAATCGAGGCTCACCGCATACGGCGAACTGGTGTCGCTGCCCTTGAGCACGCCGTCGACCAGGAAATCCACGCGGCTCACGCCGACATTGTCCGACGCACTGGCGTTGAGGCTGATGGTGCCGCTGGTGCCACTGACCGACGCCGACACCGTGGGGGGCGTGGTGTCACCACCACCACTGGCCTGCGTGACCCAGATCGGCGCGGACCAGAGGATCTTGCCGTCGTCCTGCGTGACCTTGGCGTAGTAGAAGTGCGCGCCCGCGGCCGGCGTGAGCGTCACGCTCGCGGTCGCTGCGAGCTGTGTCACGGTGCCGTTGCGGCCGGGCACACCCTCGTAGATGCGCACCTGCGACACGGTGCGGCCCGCGCCGTTGGCGAAGTTGGCGACGAGATTGAGCGCGCCGCTGTTCGTGAATCGCTCGCCCATGACGCGTCCATTCGCGGTCAGGATCAGCTGCGAGTTCTTGTCCATGGTCGCGAACACACGGCGCGCCTTCAGCGAATCGATGAAACTCGCCTCGGTCAGTGCCGTGCCGGCCGGCAGCAGCACGCCGGTGCGATTGGTATACGACGCGCCCCAGTTCGCGCAGTGGTTGTCCTGATTGCTCGTCGGCGCCACATGGAAGCCACGCTCGAGCAGCTTGTTGAATGCGCTTTCGTAGGTGCTGCGGCCGGTCTCGGTCTCCGTCGTGTTGGCCGAGAATGCGGAGGTGTTGAGGATTTCTGCCGCGACCATCACCTCGTCGCCGTCAGCGCTGTAGCCCATGACGCTGCCGCCCACGGGAAACTGGTCCGAGGTGGACGGATGGTTGAACTGGCCGATCCAGCCGCGGCCTCGCATGGTCGTGTACAACGACGCATAGTTGCTTTTCGGCGTGTTCACGTCGCCGAGCAGCTGGCCCGAACCGTTGGTTTCCCAGTTGGCGAGCACGTTGCCGTTGATGATGTTGAGATGGCCGCCGCCGGAGATGACGCCCCACTCCATGCCGTACAGCGCGAGAAACCCGGGGTTGCCCGCATTGAAGCTGGCCGCCGCGCTGCGGCCCGCGGCGTAGCGGTTGCGCGCGGCCGTCGGCGTGGCCGAGGCATCCGTCGACGACGAACCGTCGAAGTAGTGGTTGTGCTCCGACGTCATCAGGAAATCGAGGCCGCGACCGCGCGCATACGAAAACGCGGCCGCGGGTCCGAAGGTGCCGCTCTGCGCCGCCTGCGACGACGTGCACGAGCCGATCGCGCCACCGCCATCGGAATCGTTGGTCTGACTGTGCAGGTTGCCGTAGTACACGGTGTAGGGCAGCGCCCCCGCAGCCGGCGCACTCTTGCGCTGGGCGGCTTCGCCGGCGACGCCGACGGGGAGCCCCTCGAACGCCGGCATGGCCGGCTTCTGCGGCATGCCGACTTCGATGTCCCAGGCCTGCTCGATCACCGGCTCGGCCTGAGCCAGCGCCTGGGCGACACGCGCGGCCATATCGCCGGGCTGCGTGCGCATCAGCAGCGGCTCGCCGGTCGCGGCGGTCAGCCGCACGCGGTAGTGCGCGCTCGAAAGCGCGCGGCGTGCCGCATCCCGGCCGTCCCAGGCCACGCGCACATCCACGGGTTTGCCGTAGAACGGCGCTTCGCCATACCAGGACTGGACGACGACGCCCGCGGCGTCTTCGACCGCGAGCCGCCAGGCCACGCTGGCCGGTTCGGTTGCATCCGGAAACGCGAAATGCAGGACGAACTCGCGCGCATCGCCGCGCTCGCCGCGGTACGGCGCCTCGAGTGTGGCGTCGAACTCGTGGTGATCCGGACTGACGGCGCGCGCCGGCCCGCTCAGTGCAAGACCCGAAAGCACGCCAATTGCAGCGAGCAGCCGCCCGATCGTGAAACGCCTTCTTTCAAGCATGGCCCCACCCCTCCCCAAAGCGCCTCGCGGCGCGAAATCGCCCAGATATAGCCATTGCAGGTTTCAGCGGGGTGTCGCCGCCGTGGCAATGCACGCGCCGGGCCTGTCCTGCGACGCCATCGTCCTGCGCTTGCACGGACAGTACGCACCGCCAGGGGGCCCTCATGCCGGCACGCCGTCACCCGCTCGCTGCTCTGTTTGCTGCCGTCGTGCTGCCGGCGGCAGCGCAGTCGCTGCCAAGCTTTCCGGGTGCCGACGGTTTCGGTGCCGTCGCGAGCGGCGGACGCGGCGGTCGCGTGCTCTACGTGACCACGCTGGCCGGCGATCCGGCCGGCACCGACGGCAGCGGCAACAGCGGTTCGCTGAACTGGGCGCTGCGCCAGGCCGGGCCGCGCACGGTGCTGTTCAAGGTCAGCGGCATCATCGACGCGATCGCGACCGTGCGTGCCGGCGACGTGACGATCGCCGGCCAGAGTTCGCCGGGGGGCATCATCGTGCGCGGCTTCGTCTGCGGCACGCATTACGGCGGCATCGCCTGCGACAATCTCATCGCGCGGCACCTGCGTTCGCGACCGGCCTGCCATCTGTCGCCGCCCGGCGCGTGTCCCGGCGGCGACGACGCACTGCGCCTCGACGGCATCCGGCGCGCGATGCTCGACCACCTGTCGCTCGCGAACGCCAGCGACGAGGCGGTCCAGCTGAGCTGGGCCTCGCAGATCACGCTGCAGGATTCGGTGATTGCCGAAACCGTCGGCGATCACGCGACCTACGGCGGGGCACTGCTCAACTATTCGAATACGGCCTACCCGCTCGACGGCATCAGCCTGCTGCGCAATCACTGGTATCGCATCAAGGGCCGGCTGCCCGAGATCAGCTGTGAGTCGAGTGCCCCGGACGACGTGCCACCCCGCGACATCAGCGCCTGCCAGAACGTGCCGCTGCGGCTCGAGGTCAGCAACAACCTCTATCTCGATCCGGGGTATTTCGTGGATTACGGGCCCTGGGTAGACGCCGACAGCGCCAACGGCCCGTTCCGCGTGCAGCTCAATCTGGTCGGCAATCGATTCGTGACACGGACCGGCTTCAGCTACGGATTCGCCGCATTCGCGCTGCTCGGTACCGGCGAGGACGATCCGCCGAGCCAGAACACGCTGTACGTCCGGGACAACCGCATCGACCGCTTCGCGCCGCTGGCCGACTACGCACTGTTCTATTGCTGCAACGATTTTCCGCCAGCACCCGGGGGCAATACCGCGGCTGGCACGGCGCTGCGGCGCAGCGAACGCCACCCATTCCCCGAAGTCCGCTATCACAACGGCGAGCGGCTGCAGCGCCACCTGCCGCTCGACGCCGGTGCGCACCCGCACGACGCGATGGACCGGCGCTATGCGGCGTCGGCCATCGCCGGTGCGATTCCACCGCTGCCCCACGAGCAGCCGGCGGCGAACGATGCCCTCACCCTGGATTTCGCACCGGGAGCAGCGCCACCGGCACCGTCGGACATCGATGCCGACGGCCTTCCGGACGCCTTTGAACAACAGCACGCCGCCCACGGCCTCGTCACGGGCACGGCGGACAACAACGGGCTGCAGCTGTCGCAGCCGCTGCTGGGCCTGCCCGGGTATACGAATATCGAAGTGTACCTGGAGCTGCTCGCACGCAGCCGCGCCGATCGGGTGTTCGCAGACGGGTTCGAGTAAGGGTCACTGGCCATCAGGCACCGTGCCGGCGTCCCGCATCACTCCCGATCGCAGGAGGTCTCACGCCGCGTGCGCGGCAGCCGCGCGGCCCGCGTCGGCAACGCCCGGCTGACGCACGCGAGTCGAAATGCCTGGGCCGGGAAAACGCGTCTGCTGTCAAAGGTCACTGGGGCCGAAGCGACACGGCAACCATCCTGGTCGCCGTGTCCGGGCCCATGCGCAGCTCGGACTGCGCCTGCTCCCCCTGGTGAACGGGCTCGCGCCAGCACTGTGGCGCGGGCGAACGCGCGCAAGACTAGCGCGCCCCGCAGGGCACGGAACGGCAGTCACATTTCTTTGCAGTTCGCGGGTGGGGATTTCGCGCGACCGCGCGGCGGTCGCGCCTCAGACTCCGAGCACGAGGTCGTCGGCCTCGACCGAGCCGATGCGGATGTGGTTCGCGAACAGCGAGAACGCGAGCATGCCGGCGAGGCCATTCGCACGCTGTACCCAGGGCGGCAGATACAGCGGCTGGGCGATGTAGCCGGATTCGAAGTAGGGCTCCAGCGCGATCACGTCATGCAGCGCCATCTTGCCGGCGAACAGGGCACGCGACAGATTCAGGCGCCGGTGCTTGAGCGTCCAGCGGAAGAACGTGTGGACGGTCAGCAGGCCGTGCAGATAGACATTGTCCTTCGTGAACGCGGCACCGCCCTGCACCGGCACGCCGCGAAACACGCGCTGCGTCGAGGAGAAGCTGTCGGATTCGGTCTGCCCCGCGTCGAGGAAATGACGGAACACGTCGATGAAATCGGCGCCGGACAGGGCCATGTCGATCGCGACGATGCGCAACGAGATGCGCTTCATGCGCTCGATGTCGATCGAGCCGGACATGAGTTCGGCGAACACGGCGAGGCCTTCCTGGGTGGCGGTCACGCGCGGCGACGATCGGCCCAGCGACTTCAGGTGCGGCTGCTCGCGTCCGTTGAGGCCGGTCAGCGTATGCACGAATGCTTCGTGCTCCAGCAGCTGATGCCGGTCGTATTCCGAGAAACACGTGGCCGAGCGCAGCCGTATGCGCCGCGGGCCGGCCGCGGCCTTGGCGATCAGATCCGGATCGATCTCGACCTCGATCCGGTGCGAATGAAAGAACGCGTCGAGCTGAGCCTGCAGTTCGGCCTGCAGCGTTTCGGCAGGTATGCAGTAGTCGGCCTCCGACGCAAGGATCTCCTGGTCGAGCTCGCCGGCCAGGCCTATGAAATGCCGCGCCGCGTCGAGATTTGTCAGCTCCGAACCTGGCAGGCGGTCGCCGGGGCGCCCGTAGAGGCGGATGGAATGTTCGGTGACGCTGGCGGTGCCGACGGCCTGCAGCAGTTCGGTCGCGATGCGCCAGGACTCGGCACTGCGGCGCAGGTAATCGCCGACCGGATGACCGGCGTCGGCCTCACGCCCGATCGCGATGAGTTCTTCGCGCTCGGCACCGAGGTCTGGTGGTGTGTAGTGCACCTCGGGCAGGCTGTGGAAGCCGCGGTGCCAGTTGCTGATGAAGCGCTGCTGCGCCGACGCGGGCCAGCTGACGACCTGCAACAGGCGGATGCCGCGTATGGCCGCCACGAGCCGTGCGTCGAGCGCTGCACAGCGCTCGAGCGTACGGGCTTCGGCGGCGTCCGTTGCGACAGCACTCATGCGGCGACTATAGCGCGGGCGCCGCGGCACGTTGCTATGCTCCCGGATCGAAGGACGGTGCGCCGCGACGCCCGACGCCCCTCCGCACGCGATCGCTCGCTGGCGCGACGGATCACCCGCCGCCCGGCTGCTGCCACCGGCGTGCCGTATCCACGATCCCCCGTTCCCTGTCGAGGTAGCTCATGAGCTTCGTGTTTCCCGCCCCGCCGGTCGCCAGCGTTCCCGTACTCGACAGTCCGCTGCGGTTTCCCGTGCACCGCATCTACTGTGTCGGGCGCAACTACGCCGACCATGCCAAGGAAATGGGCGCGGAGGTCAATCGCACCCAGCCGACGTTTTTCCTGAAGCCCGCCGATGCCGTCGTCACCGACGGCCGCGACGTGCCCTACCCGAGCGCCACCGCGGACCTACACCACGAAGTCGAGATGGTCGTCGCACTCGGGAGCGGCGGCCGGGACATTCCGGTCAGCGCGGCGCTGGAGCACGTATTCGGCTACGGCGTCGGCCTCGACCTCACGCGACGCGACCTGCAGGCGGCGGCCAAGGCAAAGAGCCTGCCCTGGGACGTCGCGAAGGGCTTCGACGCTTCGGCGCCGGTCTCGGCCCTGCGCCGCGTCGATGGCGGTGCGCATCCGCAGCACGCGACCCTGGCGCTGCTCGTCAACGGTGAGCCGCGCCAGAACAGCGACATCAGCGAAATGATCTTCAATGTCGCCGAGATCATCCACGAACTGTCCAAGCTGTTCGAACTCGCAGCGGGTGACCTGATCTTCACCGGCACACCTGCCGGCGTCGCCGCCCTTGCGCGCGGCGACACGTTCGAAGCAACGCTCGGCGGCGTGGCTGTGCTGCACGGACGCATCGTCTGACCAGACGGCGCGCTACCCTGCGCACGTCGCCCCCCCCGATCCGTGCCACGCAAACCCCGCTGCTTTGGTGTACAACGTGCAGCGGGCGGCAGGGGGCCGCCATCCCTGCAGCGCAACCATCAGGAGACGGACTATGAGCTTCTTCGCCGAGTTCAAGGCATTCGCGATGCGCGGCAACGTGATCGATCTCGCGGTCGGCGTCGTCATCGGCGCGGCGTTCGGCAAGATCGTCACCTCGCTCGTCGACCAGATGATCATGCCGCCGATAGGCCTGCTGATCGGCGGCGTGGATTTCTCGTCGTACAAATGGGTACTGCAGGCAGCCGGCGCCGATGGCAAGGGTGAGGTCGCGATCCAGTTCGGCGCGTTCCTTAACACAGTCATCCAGTTCGCGATCGTCGCGTTCGCGATCTTCCTCGTCGTCAAGCTCATGAATCGCCTTGTCCGCAAGCAGGAAGACGCGCCAGCGCCCCCGCCGCCGGACGTGGTGCTGCTGACCGAGATCCGGGACCTGCTCAAGAGCAATCCGCCACGCTGAGATCACGTGCGGGGGCGCCCGCCCCGGGGCGAACGGCAGGACCGTGACCTCGACACCACAGCTCTTCTGCGGCGGACATTGCATTCCCCGGAACGACACGCGTGAGAGGACCGGTGCACCGACGGCACTCGAATGCGCGAGGACCACGAGGCCTCGTGCATTCGACATCACCGCCGGGAGACGCCGCATGGTCCAGCCGCACGACATCGCCGCCAACGCACTGCGTGAAGGCAACTATCCGGCCGTCGGCGACTGGACGCTGCGCAACGCGGTGCGTGCGCTGCACGACGCCAGCAGCCGTACGCCTCCGGCGCTCAGCAGCGAGCAGGCTGCGAGGGCCGCGAAGGTCCTGAACCAACACCTCCACTACGATCTCACGCTGCAGCTCACCGACGCCTGGGGCGGCAGTCGCTTCGATCTGCGCGTCGCACGCCACCGCGCGCAGGCATTGATCAACCAGCGCCGCCTCGACGAGGCAGAGGCGCTGCTGGAACGCGCGCTCGAACGCGCCGGCGAGTTCGCGCCGCTGCTGTCGGCCGATTCGCACGCGGCGGAGATCGCCGAGTTGCGCGGCCTGCATGCACGCATCCCGAAAGACCGATTCGTGCGCGAGTACGAGCGGCGCGAGGATCCCCACGCGGAGCCCGATGAAACGCGCGAACAGGCCCTGCTCGATGCGGCCATCGGCCGTTCACTGGCCCTGTATCGACCTGGCGCGCAGGCCTGGTGGCACGGCGCGAACGCGATCGCGCTGCTGTGCCGCCGTGCGCGCGAACAGGGCGAGAGCGGCTGCGCCGAGGCCGCGGTGATCGCGGGCGACCTCGTCGCGGAGATCCGCGAGACGCTGAAGACGCATCGCGAGCAGCGCGAACGGCTGGACGAGGAACGCGCACGGATCGCCCGCGACGGCAGCACATGGACGCACTGGCAGAGCCGCCACAATCGCTGGCTAAAGTTCGACGCTGGCCTGCACTGGCTGCTCGCCTCGGCTTCCGAGGCGAGCCTCGCGCTGCCCGAGGGCGGGCGCGATGCGGAGCTGTGGCTGTATCGCTTCATCGTCGATCCGCGGACCAGCCCCTTCGATCTGGCGAGCTACGAACGGCAGCTCCGCGAGATCTGGCAGGCGGTGGAAGACCCGGCGAGCCGGTCGCGCCCGTCGCGCCTGCTCACGGTGCTTACGCGCCACATCCGCGCGACGACACGCAGCGTCACCCTGAGTCAGCGGGACGTGCGGCAGCTGCGCCAGGGCCATTCGAGCCTCGAGAAGAACTTCTCCGGCCATGGCCAGTTCAGCATCGCCCGGATCCGCGACATGCTCGGACTCTGCGCATCCATCGGCCGCGTACGCAAGAAAGGTGGCGACTTCATCGGCACCGGTTTCCTGGTCGACCTGGCGTCACTGTTGCCGCAGGCGGATAGCGAGCTCGTATTCGTCACGAATGCACACGTGATCAGCGCCGACTACCCCGGCGCGGCGCGGCCGGACGACGCGGAAATTTCCTTCGAGCTCGCCGACCCGGCGAACACGCCGACCTTTTCCGTTGCCGGGATCCTGTTCTACTCCGAGCCCGGCGATCTTGGCATCAAGCTGCAGACGCTGGACGCGCTCGACCTCTGCGTGGTGCGGCTCAGTCCCTCGCCGCGCGGCTACGCAGGACTGCGCATCGCTGAATCGCTGCCCGAGCGCGGACCGCGCACACGCGCCTACGTCATCGGCCATCCGCGCGCGAAATCCATGCAGGTATCGCTGCATGACAGCGCGCTGCTCGACTACGACGACCTGCCGCGCCTGATCCACTACCGTACCCCGACCGAACCTGGCAGTTCCGGCAGTCCGGTCTTCGACGAGGAATGGAAAGTGATCGCCGTGCATCACGCCGGCTGCGACGATGCGCCACGGCTGAACGGCGGTGGCCGCTACGAAGCGAACGAAGGCGTCGCGATCGGCGCGCTGCGCGCCCGCATCGCGCGCGAAGGGATCCGCCGCAACGGTACCGGGAGCTGAGGTCGGGCAAACCAGCACGACCCTCGGCTCCTGACGTGGCCTGTGCTGACCCCGAGGCTGGGGCACGACGACACTGCCGTAGCGCGTGCCGCACGCGAGCGTGTGCGGCGCGCGGCATCAGGGCGACGAACAGCTGCGCCCGAGCTGTTCCGTCAGTCGCACGAGATCGAGCCGACCCGGCGCGAAACCGGCGAGCTGCGGCGTCCATTCCACCTGGGCCGCATTCGCGCCCGTGAAGCGGAACGTCGCCGTGCCCCACACACGACGGTCGAGATCGGCCACACGGTAGTCGGGCGGAAAGTCCGGGCCGCGCGTGATGCCGAGCGTCAATGTCGCCGCATCGCCGGTTATCGGTCCGGCGCCGACCAGGAACAGCGGCTTGCCGCGATCGAACACGTACCAGACCGCAACGAGCTGGCGTGCGTCGCCGCCCCCAGTCACGTGCAGGAAGAAGCCGTGGCCGCTCTGCGCCGGCTGGAACCAGTTGCCGCTGTGACAGGCACGGATGCCGGCACCCGGCGCGTCGTCAGCCGGCGACGCGGCGGCCACCAGCGATTCGACGGCCAGCTCGCCGCTGCCGAAACCCGGCAGGGAACTGCTCCAGCGCAGCGTGCCCTGCCGTGGCGAACGGAACTCGAGATCGAGTTCGCCCCAGGCATACTGCTGCACGTCGGCGGCACGGAAGTCCGGCGGAAAGCTCGCGCCGCGACTGGCCGACACGGGCACGCGCACGCGCGCACCGTCGGCGCGGCCCACGCCGATCATCCAGAGCGGATCGCCGTCGGCATAGACGAACCAGCTCGCGACGACGTGCGTCACGCCGTCGATGACGACCGGCTCCAGCATCAGGCCGTGGCCGTCGGACTGCCGGTTCCACCACATGCCGCCGATGCGCGTGTCGATCCGGTAGTCGGGCTCGCCGTCGAAGTCGCCAAGGTTCACACGCCACACGCCGCGGCCATAGGTGAACGCGAAGAACTGCGGCGGCCCGTCCGGTGGCGTAACCAGCTTGAGGTCTTCGGTAATGACGTTGGCGTAGCCGGTGTTCTCCACCGCCCAGTTCTGCCCGCCGTCGAGCGACACGAACAGGCCGAGATCGGTGCCGATGTAGAGCTCGCGCGGATTGCGCGGATTGATCGCGATCGCGTGCACGGGCACATCGGGCAGACGTCCCTCGCCGGTGCCGTCCAGTGGCTGCCAGCTCGCCCCGGCGTCGGTCGATTTCCAGACATGCGCGCCGCCAAACGTGGAATATGTTGCGTAGGCCACATTGCTGTCCGTGGGATCGAAGGCCAGGCGCGACACCCAGCCGTCGCGCGGCGCGCTCGAAGCCCAGGCCGTGCTCGCCGTACTCGCCAGCGCCGCGCTGCTGCGGAAGATCGCGCGGCGATTGCCGACGAGCATGCGGTTCGGATTGCCCGGCGCGATAGCGATGGCCGAGGTTCGACTGGAAAAGTCGCCGCCGAAACGCGCGCTGGCAGGCCGCCAGTTCGCCGCGCCATCGTCGGTGCGCCAGAGACGCAGGCCGCCCGCATACAACCGGTCCGGCGCGTTGGGGTCGATCAGGTAGGGCATGATGAACAGGGTCTGGTCGCTCAGGCCGCGCGTCGCGCTGACGAAGCGCTGCCCGCCATCGACGGACTTGCCGATCGTGATGTACTGCGCGCTCGCGTAGATGACGTTGGTATTGACCGGATTGACCGCCGCGAACGCGCCGTCGCCGCCGTACACGTGACGCCAGCCGTAGGCACCGGCGCTTTCGCCGCCCAGCCAGGTGCCGTTGTCCTGCGTGCCGCCGAGGTAGCGGCGCCCGTCCGGAAACACGGCGCCCGCATAGAACTGCGTCGTGCCCATGCCGCGGCTGGCATCGCGCCAGCGCACGCGGTCGCCCTGAAGCGCCGCGCACAGTGCCGCATCGCCGTAGCCGACCGGCGCACGCGCGTTGTCGGTGACCGAGACGCCGCCGTCGTGCGTGCTGTAGAGGCGCTGGTTCGCGGCACCGTCGTACTGCGGATGAAAGCGCAGGCGATGCTGATCCGGATGCACATAGGAGTCGTCGGGCGCAAAGTAATAGCTCGCGAGTCCGAAGCGCCGCCCGCCATCGACCGAGCGGAACAGCGTCATGCCGCCGACCCAGACCGTGTCACGGTCGACCGGATCGGCGGCGATCGCGTTGTTGTACCAGCCCGCCGCGTAGAAATCCGGCGGCGACGCATCGTTGCAGACCTGCGGCTTCACCGCGAAATGAAACTGGAACAGGCTGGCGGACAGAATGTCGGACGAATCGTTTCGCAGCCGCGCCTCCCAGGTTCGTCCACCGTCTTCCGACCGCCAGAGCGCATGCAGTCCGTTGTCGTAGTCGCCGACGCCGTCGCCGTTGCGGTCGAAGCCCGCCGCGATGCTCGCCGCGACGGCATAGATCACACGCGGATCGGCGCGGTGAATGTCGATCTGGGTGCGCCCCTGCCCCGCTTCGGACAGCACGGTTTCCCATTGGCCTGCGTTGCCCGCGTCGGCATTCAGGAAGATCGCAGCGGGACACGGTCCGTTGCAGACGGGCGGCGTCACGGTGCCCGGCAGCCAGTAGCGATCCGCGATCGAGCGCGAGGCGCAGGTCGCGAGCAGCCAGTCCTGCGGCGTGTCGCGGCGAATCGCGAGATCAGTGCAGCCTTCGTAGCGGCGTTGATCCTGCTCGTCGGCCGGCTGCAGCAGGCGCTCGAACGTGGCTCCGCCATCCCGTGAGCGCCAGATGCCACTGTTGGTCGCCGCATACAGCCGACGCGAATCGTGCGGACTGAACACGATGTCGCTGACATAACGGAAGTCGGCGTTCTGCGTCGCCAACAACGGGCTCCAGCTCGCGCCACCGTCGATGCTCTTGAGCATGCCCGAGCCGCTCATCGGCGACCACGGCATGCCGCTGTCGCGGTACAGCTCGCCGGTGCCGGCGTACAGCGTATCGGGCCGTTCGGGATCGATCGCGAGTGCGCCGATATTGAGATTCACCGCATCGTCGGACAGGGGCTGCCAGCTCGCACCTGCGTCCGTGCTTTTCCAGACGCCGCCCGATACGCCGCCCGCATACAGCACGTCCGGATTGCGCGGATCGAATTCGAGCGTGCGTGTGCGCCCCGTCGCATTGGCCGGCCCCAGCCATTGCCACTGCGGCTGCGCCTTCGCACCGAGCGGGTTGCCCGCGGCGACCGGCAAATGTTTTTTCATGCCGCGCATCTGCCGCTCGGCACTGAACCAGCGCGCCGGCTGCAGTTCCGTCTCCCCCGCGGGCAGTCGCCGCTCGGCGAACAGTTGCGCGCGTTCGAGTGCGCCGCTGACACGTTCGCGCTGTCCGGCGCGTTCCTCGCGCAGATAGTCAACCGCGCTGCGGTAAACCCCTTCGCGCCCGCGCCCGTCCGCGACGCGCTGCTGTGCCGTGCATCCCGCCACGGCCACGCACGCAGCCACCGCCATCCACCGCCAGCCCGATGCCATCGTCATCTCCCCGAATGACTACGGCGGTCATCGTAGCGCCGCCGCCGACGGGCGCCGTAGCGTCGATGTTGCAGAAATACCCGGCTGGCGCCGATGACGCTGCGGATCAGTCGCCAATACCCTCGATGAAGATCCTGTCCGATGGCGCATGCAGCTCCCAAAGACCTTTTTCCGTCGTCATGACAAGTCGCGAGTGGTCCTGTTCACTCCAGCGCACGTCGTAGATTGCCGTGAATGGCGGCTCGGCCACCACACGCGTCCAGTTCGCCCCCCCATCTTCGCTGCGATAAATGCACGCGGACGTCGCCGGCGCTACGCCAATGCCGACCGCATAGACGACATCCGGTGCTGCCGCATTGACCTGCAGATCGCTTACGTCACAGCCCGTGAGCTCGGGACCGCTGGCCGCCCAGGTCGCACCTGCGTCGACGGTCTTGTAGATGCGTGCCGACCCGCCGGTCTGGACCGTCGAAGCCCAATAGATGCCGGAACGTCGCGGATGCGCGGCAAGCGCATAGACGTCTCGCGTGGTCTGCGCCGAACCATCCATAAGCGGCAACCCACTGCTGCGATGCGCCCAGTTCATGCCGCCGTCGGTGCTGCGGAACACACCGCTCCGGATGGCGCCAGGAACGGGATTGTGGTCGTAGTCATAGGACACGCTCATCGTGGACAGCAGGACGTCACCATTGGCCGCATCGAACTCGATGTCCATGGAAAGCAGGTACTCGCCGCTACCGTCAGCATTCACGACTGCAGGCGGGAGGCCCCCGCTGCCGTTCATCCAGTCGTCACCGGAAGCGGTGCTCTTGAGCACCAGCCAGCCGTCGCGAGAGGCCAGCGCGAACACGGTATTCAATGGCCCCTGCCGGCAGGGGCCAACGGGAGGCGGGCTGGCGCAGGAGCGCGGGTCAAGCTTGATCCCGCGCACGATTTCGACATACGGCCTTGCCGCAGAGCCGGCCGTCGGCAGCCCCTGGTCGAGCGCGATCCAGTTCTCGCCACCATCGACGCTGCGGAAGATTCCGCCGTTGATCGGCATCTGAAGCGGCATGCGATAGCCATAGCCCGCGGCGTAAAGCCTCGTCGTGCCGGGCACATTCGCCGTTGTCGGATCGAGCGCGACACTGCGGATGAACGCGGCCTGTTCAGCCAGCACGGTGTTCCAGTGAAGGCCACGGTCCGGGGTCGAGAACATCGGCGCCGCTTCCCCCAAGCTCTGCGGCCAGCGGCCTGCAAACAGCCGCGACGCGTCCGGTGCGATCGCGAGCCCGCGCAATCGCCGTTCGCTGAACCCCTGACCACTCGCGACCCAGGCGCCGCTTTCGGACGACAGCGCGCGCACGCCAACGATATTGCCCGTCGCCAGCGCCCGATACGCGGTGCCATCAGCAACGGCAACGACATCGTTGAAGCCTGCGTACGCCGGGTCGACCGGAAGACCGCTGTCGCAGGCACTCGATCCGGCGAGAAAATCGGCCGAGCGCCAGCAGGTGGTCGCGGTCATTGCCACGGCCTCGTACGGCGGAATGGGCGATACGGCAATGCGCTGCGCGGGGACATCGCTCGATGTCCAGGTCGCGCCGTGATCCCCACTGACGTGCACGCGACCGTTGAGTACGGCAAGCACTTTGCCATCGGGTACGAACGCGATATCCGACGCGACGCCAAGGCCGGGTTCGCCGCTGACGCCGTCCCAGTTCCGGCCCCCGTTCGTGCTGCGCAACAAGGTCGCGCCGAAAATCGACCCGACACTGCCCGGGCCCACACCGGCAAGAACGACGTCAGGGTCAGATGGATCGACGGCGAGGACTTCGACTTTCCGATCGTTCCACGGAAGGATGTAGGACACGCCAGAAAAACTCACTCCCGCATCGACACTGCGATACAACACACTGTCGTTGCCGGCGAGCAGCAGGGTAGTCGTGCTTCCCGGAACGTCCGCCATCGGCAGGCGGCTATAGCCGAACGGTGCTGCGTCGATACCGAACTGATAGCCCGTGGCTGCCCACCCCTGGGCACCATTGTCACTGCGCATCATGCGACCGTCGGTATCGACGAAATACAGGCGACCCGGCGAATCGGGGTCGGCGACGAACCCGATTGCGGCTCGCGCGCCAAGACCGGTGCTGGCCGGCGCCCACGTCCGACCCGCGTCGGCCGAAACCGATACCCCGAGTGCTGTCGCATAGACGCGCCCGGGGGTCGTTGGATCAGCCAGCAGATACGAGACCGAGCCACCGCCGGGACCGAGACCACGCCAGTGCTGGCCCAGCGCCCCCGTGGAGAGCGCACAAAGTGCGAATGTGAATCCGGTCCTCAGCAACATGCTTCATATCCTTCGACGGCCCGTGCCAGGTGGTTTCGGCGACGCGGAGTATACGTGCGCCCCTGCTGCCGGCTCGGGGGCTGCCAGTCCGCTTCGAATTCCCGCACCGCTGTCCGCCATCCATGACGATAGTCCTAGATCCCGGCACCGCCGCCCGTGGCAGGATTGGCGCTTTGCCTCCCGGAGTTGCGCCCATGACGCTGCGTGCCTTGCCCTGCGTGCTGATTGCCCTGCTGTCCGTCGGCGCGTCCGCTGCCTCCATCACTACCGTGCCCGAAGCCGCGGTCCGGCAGGCGATCGCGCTGCGCGACAAGGCACTGAAGGACGGGCAGGCTTACGCCGTACTCGAATCGCTGACCACCGAAGTCGGCCCACGTCTGGCCGGCAGCGCCAACGACCAGAAGGCACGCGACTGGGCGGTCGCGAAGTTCAATGCACTCGGCTACGACAAGGTCTGGACCGAGCCAGTGACCTATCCGAAATGGGTGCGCCGCAGCGAGAGCGCCTCGCTGGTCGCGCCGTTCGCGCAGCCGCTCGCGGTAACCGCGCTGGGCTATTCGCCGGCGACGCCGAAAGGCGGGATCACTGCACCCGTCGTGTTCTTCGACAGCCTGGATGCGCTGAAAGCGGCCCGCAGCGACGACGTGAAGGGCAAGATCGTGTTCGTGAGTGCTCGCATGCGGGCGCACAGGGATGGCCACGACTACGGCATCGGCTCGCCGATACGCAGCCGCGGCCCGGCCATTGCCGCGAAGCTCGGCGCCGCCGCGTTCGTGCTGCGTTCGGCCGGCACCGACAGCCACCGCCTGCCGCACACCGGCGTCACGCAATGGGAGCCCGGCGGCAAGCGCATTCCGGCCGCGGCGGTGTCGAATCCGGATGCGGATCTGATCGAGGCCACGGTGCGCCGCGGCCAACCCGTGCAGATGAAACTGCAGCTCGACTGCGGCATCGACGGTGACTACACCGGCGCCAATGTCATCGCCGAGATCCGTGGCAGCGAGAAGCCGGACGAGGTCGTGATCATGGGCGGGCACCTGGACTCGTGGGATCTCGGCACCGGCGCAATCGACGACGGCGCCGGCGTCGCCGTCGGCATGGCTGCCGGCGCACTGATCGGCGAACTGCCACAGCCGCCCAAGCGCTCGATACGCGTGGTCGCGTTCGCGAACGAAGAAGCCGGCCTCTACGGCGGCAAGGCCTACGCCGCCGCACACAAGCATGAGGTCACACAGCACGTGCTGGGCTCTGAATCGGATTTCGGCAGCGACCGCATTTGGCGCCTCAACGCCAATGTGAAACCCGAGGCACTGCCCGCGATCGACCAGATGATGCAGGTGCTCGCGCCGCTCGGCGTCGAACGCGGCAGCAGCCGCGCGAACGGCGGCCCCGACCTCAGCCCGCTGCACGCCGAAGGCATGGCAGCGCTGAGTCTCGTCAATGACGGCACGCGCTATTTCGACTACCACCACACCGCCGACGACACGCTCGACAAGGTCGATCCGGAACAGCTGGCGCAGATCGTCGCGGTCTACGCGAGCTGGGCGTATATGGCCTCGGAGGCCGACGGCGATTTCGGCTCGGCACCGGGCGCATTCAAGCAGGGCGGCGACGAGGACTGAGGGCCGTGGTGGCGCGGAACACCGCCGCGGACGCTGCGGCGGAGCGGCCGCGCGCTACGAGTGGACGTGCAGGCCGCTGCTCGCTTCTTCCCGCGCCGACGCACGCGAAGCACGGCAATGAGGACCGAAAGCGTCCGCATAGCCGGCCATGCTCTCTGGGCAACCCCTCTCGGGGCACCACGGAGAAAGCGCATGACCGAGCAGACCTACCACGGCAGTTGCCATTGCGGCGCCGTCCGCTTCGAGGCCGACATCGACTTCAGCAAAGGCACCGGACGCTGCAATTGCTCGATCTGCACGAAACTGCGCAAGTGGGGCATCACCATCAAGCCCGAGGCCTTCCGTCTGCTGGCCGGCAAGGAGGATCTGTCCGGATACCAGTTCGGCACCCGATCGGGGACGTATCGATTCTGCCGCCACTGTGGCCTGCAACCCTTCAGCGACGCCTACGTCGAGCAACTCGGCGGCGCAATCGTCTCGGTCAACATCGCCTGCCTCGACGACGTGCCGCCGCAGGCGTTGATCGCCGCGCCGCTGAGCTGGTACGACGGCCGCAATGATGCGTGGTGGGAAACGCCGGCAGAGACGCGGCATCTTTGAAGCCTGGGTCGATGCGACGGCGCTGCGCACGCTACACCGATTACGGCACGTGTTCAGCGCAGTCGATCACCTCGCACGAGGTGCTGCAAGCGACTCGCGTCACCGGCCGCCACTGGCTCGGAGGTCGTGAACAGCCTCTCCGGGCGATGGCGCTTGGCCAGCGTCGATGGAAGCAGCAGGAAGCATGCGACATCATTCGGGGGCCAGCGGGGCGGGGCACTGACCGGCAACCGTCTGCTGCCGGATGAAGTCTCGCCACTGTGACGCATACTTCCACGTTCCCGCATCCCTGGCGCGATCCGTCGCGGACAGCACCCGATCGGGCAGATCCGGCAGTTTACGGCCGGGACCGAGGTCGTCGAAGAAGTCCTGCTCGTACCACAGCTGAATTTCGCGAAAGTCGTCGCTGGCGCCAGCACGCTCCTGCGGTGTCGAGGTCGGATCAGAGCCAATGAACGCCGCATAGCGTCGGGCACGCTCCACATCCCAGCGCCGAAGCAACCGGAACGCTTCGGCCGCGTCCGGTGGAAAACACTGGCGGTCCAGCCCATTGATTGCGGTCACCATCACATTCGCCAGCAGCGCGTCGAACTCGATCGCACGGAACACGCTGCTCTCGAACGCACCCTCGCAGATGACTTCGACTCGCCCGATTGCTACGGACGCGAAACGACGCGACAGGCTTGCCCACATTTCGTGGGCAACAGCCAGCAACGGGTCGTCGTCACGGTAGTTGAGTTGCAATGAACTCAGGAAGTCACCCCCCGCAGTGTCCTCCAGACGCCAGGCAATTCCGAGTGCACTGAACAGTTCGGCCTCACGGCAAGCGAGCTTGTCCCACCATGTCGGACCGTCGGGTACCGCTTCGTCGAGAGGGACCCCCGTCAGGATGTCGCGTCCCGACCACAGCAGTGCCATGTCCTGCGGTGACGCCACGTCGAGCGCAGCGACTTGCCGTCGCAGGCCTTCTATCTGCTCACCACTGAGCCGAGGAGCGTTGCCGGCCGCCCGCGCGCGTGATTCGGCCAGCCTGGACTCCCAAGTCGAACCATAGTCGCGCCGCGCCTCTCGCTTTTGCATGGCTGCTCCGCTCCGCTGTCCGGTGACACGTCGCACGACATCGGTGGCAGCTGACGCCTGAATCGATCTGTGTCACGGATCGACGCTAGCCTGACTGAACATCAGATACGGGCGGCCCAGATGCCAAGGAAATCGGCAGACGGACTTGGCAATACTCCATCAATTTCGAGGTCGCCACACACCAGCTCTTTCTGGACGATGCTGGAGCCATCCTGATCCGACAGGAACTTCAATGCATTGGCGACGAACGATGCCGGCGAATAGGGGTGGCCGGTTCCTTGACCCATTTTCGTTGCCTGCTCCGGGTCGGAGTACTCAGCCTCGATACGTTTCCAGGCCGTAACGTGTCGAGAGTCGAGTTCCTTGCATATCTGATATGCCGTGAGGAATCTTCCATCATGCCGCCTGAGAATCTCTAAAACCTCATTCTCTATTTCGCGAAAATGCATTGTCATGGAAGCTCCCCGCCCGCCTTTGCTTGATTCGATACGACTACAACGAAAACCAGCGTAATGCCGGGCTGACAGAATGTACAGGTGGTCGCGAAGCAGATTTGTTCCGCATCGCAAACGCCGATCCGGATGATGCAAGAAGGCAAGCCAGGGGCCGTGTGCACGATGCCAGCACGACTGTCTACCTGGATCGCCCCCCGGCAAGCAGCCCGAGCACCAACAGCACGCAGCCTGCGCCGAGTTGCAGCTTTATGAGCTGCCAGAAGCGCTGCGGTTCCACGGCCTCGATCACGGTGCCAGCTCCGATGGTGGTCGTGCCGATCAATACCGAGCCCACCGCGAAGGCCAGCGCAATCGCTCCGAGAACGAAAAGCACGAGGCGGTTCGCATTCCTCGGAATGCGCAGCATCACGTTCCGGAACGGTGCCATCGTGGCGTAGGCGACCCAGAATGCGAGGCCTGCGGCAACAACGACCAGCAGGGCTCCTTCGACCGTCGCACCGGTTGATGCATCGGCGCTTGCGGGTATGAACAGAGCTACAACACCTGGCAGCAGCGAACGGCGAGTTGGATTCGAACGGGGCGTCATACGATTGCTGCCGGTAGACTCAACAATGACTGACGGATGTTGCTTTCAAGGCTAAACGAACTCGAGATCGCGGGGATCGAAATAGAACTCATGCGTCTCATGCGCATCGATCCCTGTCGGTTCGCCGATATTGCCGATGAGGTCGACCGACGACAGGTACCAGAGGAAGAACACCGCGTACCCATTCTCTTCGAGCGCGGTGACGGGAAGAACTCGATCTTTCAACGCGGTGTAGCGCGCACGGCCAATGTCATCAAAGCCGTGAAAATCGGTGTCGGGTATGGCGCTGATCCTGACTTCGTCGCCAGCAGCCACCACCCGCCCCCAGCGGTCCGCGGGTTTGAGTGGAAAATCGGACTGCACGTATTTGCGGGACATTGGGTACCTTGCAAACTGCGCATCGAACGATTGCGAACTATCGAGCCGGAGCGGACTGGTGCCATGGCGGGCGCCTCGCGCCTGGGCCAGCCCGGGTACGCCTGCAGTGGTCGCCGCGCTGTACCTTCGTCCTTGCGCCGGCACGGGCACCGCGAGCCCCGGTGATTGAATCACACGCAACACCCGTAATGCGCTTCTTCGTTTGGCAGGCGTCGCTGTGAAGATGCCGGCAGCCTTTCGTTCGCGTGGCCGACTTTCTCGGCACGACTCGGCACCCCGGATGCCACTTGAGTAGAAGCACCGCGTTTCGCCCTGCCGAGATCACCTACTCGGCGCGCACGCGCTGCAACAAATCCCACCGGTTCCCATACAGATCCAGAAACACGACAACCTTCCCGTAATCTTCACTGCGCGGCGCTTCGGCGAAGCGCACGCCGTGCAAGCGCATGTGGGCGAGGTCGCCGTCGAAATCATCGGTGTCGAGGAACAGGAATACGCGGCCGCCGGACTGGTGTCCGATCTGCGCTTCCTGTTCCGGTGTCGCGGCGCGGGCGAGCAGCAGGCCGGCGCCGCCGCCGCGTGGTGCGACGACGACCCAGCGTTTGCCGCCGCCGCGGTCGCTGTCCTCGACCAGCGTGAAACGCAGCGCCTGGGTGAAGAACGCGATGGCCTCGTCATAATCGCGCACCAGCACTGCAACGAGACTCAGCCGCGCGCTCATGCGGTTACCCCGTGTTGGCGATAGTGTTCTGCAAACAACACGGCGGCGCTCGCGGCGATGTTGAGGCTTTCGACCTCGCCGGTGCCGGGAATGGTGAGACGCCGGTCGGCCGCATCGATGAGACTCGCGCTCATGCCTTCGTTCTCGGCGCCGAACACGTAGGCGATGCGGGCCGGCAGTGTCTGTGCGTACAGCGATACACCGCCGCGCGGCACGGTCGCCGCGATCGCGAAACCCGCTTCGCGCAGCAGCGGCAGCAGATCTTCGCCGGCCTGCGGCCGCGCGAGGGGAACGACTTCGGCGCCGCCTTCGGCGACGCGGCAGGCCGCACCTGACAGGGTCAGCGGCGAATCCGGCGGCAGCACCACGCCGGCCACGCCGAAGTTCGCCGCGCTGCGCAGCACGGCGCCGAAGTTGTGCGGATTGCCCACCCCGTCGAGCACGACGAGCATGGCCGGTGCCGGCGCGGCGGGCAGGCGCGCGATCAACTCGCGCAGCGACAGCGGCGGCTGGCGCCGCATGTCGAGGCAGACCCCTTCGTGATGCTGGCTCGCGGTCAGCTTGGCCAGATCGGCGTCCGCGACGATGCGATAGCCGAGCCGCTGCTGCACGCACCAGGCGAGCAGCTGCTTGAATCGCGGAATGCGTTCTTCGGTCAGATAGGCCTTGCGCAGATCCTGCGGCCGTCGCGCGAATGCAGCGTTGCAGGCATTGATGCCGAACAGGCGGAGTTCCTCGCTGCGCCGCTGGATGTCCGGGTGCGGCGCGCGCTCCTGGACCGGCGACGCATCACGCCCAGCGGGCGCATCGAACCGGGGCCTGTCGTGACGCCGCGGCAGTTCCGTGCCGGCACCGCGTGTCGCCGCAGTGCCTTGGCGCGACGCGTCCGGGCGCGCGTTGCGCGGCGCGTCGCCGCCACGGCGCGCCCCCGCCGCACCGGCCTCTTCCGCCTTGCGCCGCTCGCGCTCGCGCTTGTCGGGCCGCGCGGCGCCGGTGCGTGGTCGGGCACTGGCCCAGGGGCTGTCGCCGCGGCCATGCCGCGTGTCGTCGGAGGAGCTCATGCCAGAAGTCGCCGTTGCGTGCGGAATGCCATGCAGCATAACGCGTCGCGCGCTCCGCAAAGCCGGCTCACGCCGGCGGCAGCTTCCCGTCGCCGAAACCAGCCGGCCTCAAGGCGCTGGCGCGACGCCTCCGGCGCGAACGCAGGACGGAGCTGCGGGAATGTGCCGGCCGCGCGGACGCGGACTCGGCTTTCTGCTCACGCGGTTTCCGCATCGGGATGGTCGCGTTCCTGCGCCTGCAATTTGCGCGCAACCGTGTCGGGCGAGTGCGTGAAGCGCGCCAGCAGCAGGTAGAACGCCGGTACCACGAACAGCGACAGCAGCGTCGACAGGGCGACGCCGAAGACGATGACGACACCGATCGTCACGCGGCTCGCCGCGCCGGCTCCGCTCGCCAGCACCAGTGGCACCGCCCCCGTGATGGTCGCGATCGACGTCATGAGGATGGGCCGCAGGCGCACCGCCGACGCATCGAGGATCGCGTCACGGATGCTGCGCCCCTGGTCGCGCAGCTGGTTCGCGAATTCGACGATGAGGATGCCGTTCTTCGCGGCGAGCCCCACCAGCATCACGATGCCGATCTGGCTGAACAGATTGAGACTCGATCCCCAGAGCCACAGGCCCAGCAACGCGCCGAGCACCGCGAGCGGGACGGTCAGCATGATCACGAGCGGATGCACGAAGCTTTCGAACTGGGCTGCGAGTACCAGGAACACGATCAAGAGCGCCATCGCGAACGTGAAGGCGACCGCGCCGCCCGCCTTGCGGAACTCGCGCGACTCGCCCTTGTAGTCGAGCTGCGCGGTCTGCGGCAGCTCTTCGGCAGCGACCTGACGCATCCAGTCGAGTGCTTCGCCAAGCGTGTAACCCGGCGCGAGACCGGCCGACAGGGTGATGGCGCGCAGGCGATTGAAGCGGTTCAGCGTGCCGGGCTCGGCAAGTTCGCTCAGGGTCACGAGATTCGCGAGCGGAATCAGCTGACCGCTGCGCGCACGCACGTAGAGGTTGTTCAGGTCGGCAGGACTGCGGCGATCGCTGTCCTGTGCCTGGAGGATCACGTCGTATTCCTCGCCGCCGTCGACGAAGGTGGTGACACGGCGCGAGCCCATCATCGTTTCGAGCGTGCGGCCGATGTCGTCGACCGACACGCCCATATCCGCGGCACGCGCGCGATCGATGCTGACGCGCAGCTGCGGGCGCGTTTCCTTGTAGTCGGAGTCGGCCGCGAACAGCCGGGGGTTCGACTCCATGCGCTTGAGCATACGGTCTCGCCATTCGACGAGTTCTTCGTAATTCGGTCCGCCGAGCACCAGCTGCAGCGGCTGTCCGCCCGAGCGCACGAGACCCTGACGCACCATCGGAACCGCACGCACGCCGGGGATCTCGGCGAGCAGCGCTCGCACTTCGTCGACGACCTCGGCCGTCGTCGTGTCGCGCTGGTCCCAGGGCTTTAGCAGCACCGTGGCCTGGCCCGTGTGCATTTCCTCGCTGCGTCCCCAGCCACCGGGTACGCGTGAATTGATGCGGAAGATCGGGCTGTCCTCGCCACCGAGTGACAGCAGGCGCTTCTCCACTTCCTGGATCTGCTGCACGGTGTAGTCGAAACCGGCGCCTTCCGGGCCCATCACCTGGGCGAAGAACACGCCGCGGTCCTCGGGCGGCGCGAGTTCCTTCGGCACGCGCAGGAACAGCACGCCGATCAGCGCGACGGCAAGCAGCAGCCCGGCGCCGACGATCACGGGCCGCGTCACGACGCGTTCGAGTGCGCGGCGATAGCCATTGCCCACCCGGTCGAGCTGCCGCTCGGTCCAGGCGACGAAGCCGGTTTCTTTCCTGTGCGCACGCAGCAGCCGGGAACACATCATCGGCGTCAGCGTCAGCGCGACGAAGGCGGAGATCGCGACCGCACCCGCCACGGCCACGGCGAGCTCGCGGAACAGGCGTCCGTTATTGCCCTCCATGAAGGCGATCGGCAGGAATACGGCGATCAGCACGGCCGTCGTCGCGATCACGGCGAAAGCGACCTGGCGCGCGCCGCGATACGCCGCGACCAGGGGCGGCTCGCCGAGATCGACGCGACGCTGACAGTTTTCGAGCACGACGATGGCGTCATCGACGACCAGGCCGATCGACAGCACGAGCGCGAGCAGGGTCAGCAGGTTGATGGAGAAACCGAACGCGTAGAGGCCAAGAAAGGCCGCGATGACGCAGACCGGCACGGTCACCGCCGGAATCAGCGCCGCACGCACGCTGCCGAGGAACAGGAAGATCACGACCAGCACGAGCAGCACGGCTTCGGCGAGCGTCTTGTAGACCTGGTGCACGGCAGCGTCGATGAAGATCGTCGAGTCGTAGCTGACCCCCATGGTCGTGCCCTCGGGCAGCGACTGCTGGATACGCGCCATTTCCGCCTTGACCCGATCCGCCACGTCGAGGCTGTTCGCGGTCGAGGTCTTCACCACGCCGAGTCCCACCATGACCTTGCCGTTGCCGCGGAAATACGCACGGCGGTCTTCGGCCGCCCGTTCGACCCGGGCGACTTCGGACAGCCGCGTCACGTGGCCATCCTCGGACTTGCCGATCGCGAGCTGACCGAAATCCTCGGGGGTACGGTAGTCGCGCGACACGCGCAGGACGAAGTCGCGCGTGTCCGACTCGATGCGCCCGGCCGGCAGCTCCACGTTCTCGCGCCGCAGGGCGCCTTCGATGTCGTTGACGGTGAGGTTGCGCGCGGCGAGCGCCTTGCGATCGACCCAGATGCGCATGGCGTAGCGCTGGCCGCCGCCGATGTTGACCTGCGCGACACCGTCGATCGACGACAGCCGGTCGACGATATAGCGGTCGGCATAGTCGGTCAGCGCGAGCTGGTCGAGATTGGCCGAGCTCAGGTTCAGCCAGACGATGACATCGGCGTCGCCTTCGACCTTGGAGACCTGCGGCGGATCGATTTCCTCGGGCAGCCGGTCGGCCGCGCGTGAAACCGCATCGCGCACGTCGTTGGCGGCGCCTTCGATGTCACGATCGAGCGTGAATTCCATCGTGATGCTGGAACGGCCGTTGCGGCTCGACGACTGCACGTTCTCGACGCCTTCGATGCCGGCCACCGAATCTTCGAGCACCTGCGTCACGCGGGTTTCTACCACGGATGCGGAAGCGCCCGTATACGTCGTGTCGATCGACACGATCGGCGGATCGATGTTGGGCAGCTCGCGCAGCGGCAGCCGCGTGAAGGCGATGAGCCCGAGCACCAGCAGGATCAGCGACAGCACGGTCGCGAAGACAGGCCGCTTGACCGAAACGTCCGACAGCAGCATGGCGCCTCCTCAGTTCGTCGCAGCGGAAGCTGGTGTGGCGGCGACGTGCTCCTCGGCCGCGACCTTGGCGCCGCCGCGCAACTTGACCGTGCCGTCGACGACGATACGGTCGCCCGCCTGCAGGCCTTCGCGCACCTCGATTTCGCCGCGACGGCGTGCACCCGTCACGATGCGCACTTGCTCCACCGTGCTGTCGGCCTTCAGGCGAAACACGTAAGCGTCGGCGCCGACCTGGACCAGTGCGATTTCCGGCAGCACCAGGGCATTGCGCGGCGCACGGAACACCTGCACCGACAGCAGCATGCCCGGGCGCAGCTCGTGGCCGGGATTGTCGATCTCGGCACGCACGAGCACGGAACGTGACGCGGTGTCGATGCGCGAGTCGATCGAGGTGATGGTCCCCCGCCACCGGCGATCGGGCCAGGCGGCCGTGACCGCCTGCACTTCCTGACCGACGGCGATCGCGCCGAGCAGCGTTTCGGGCACGGAGAAATCCAGCTTGATCCGGTCGATGTCGTCGAGCGTCGTGATCTCGGTCCCCGGTGTCACGAGCGTGCCCGGACTCACGCGGCGCAGGCCCAGCACGCCAGAGAACGGGGCGGTGATGACCCGGTCGGCCAATTGGGCGCGGATCGCATCGACCTTGGCGCGATTGGAATCGCGCGCCGCCGTTGCGGTATCGAACAGCGCTTTGGATACCGTGCCCTGCTGGACGAGATCCTGCTGGCGCCGGTACTGGCGGTCGGCGTCGTTGGCCATGGCCTGCGCGTCCTTGAGCTGTGCGGCCTGCTGGCTCGAAGTGAGTTCCACGAGCACGTCGCCGGCAGACACCGCCTGGCCGTCGGAAAAGTTCACGCGGCGCACGGTTTCGGTGATCTTCGCGGTCAGCGTGATCGACTCGTTCGCCCGCGCCGTGCCCAGCGCCTCGATCACATCGGACCAGGGCTTGGTGACGAGCGTCTGCACGGTGACTTTGGCCGGCGCCGCCGCGGCTGGCTTCCGGGCCGGGTCTTCGCCCTTGCAGGCGCCGAGCAGGAAACAGGCAACGAGGAACGGCAGTGGCAGGTAACGCTTGGGCATCATCGGTTTCCTTGGCCACCGCTCGCGACGGGCGCGGGCGGCGGGCGCCGGCACCCTCGCACGGTGCGGCCTTGTTTGCAGGGGGAGGCCGCCGGGCGGCGACCATCCTACGCCGACGGTACGGCGTGTCAGTGAATCAGTGATCGGCTGCCGCAGCAGAAGGCGGCGGCGCAGCCGGGCCACCCGGCCGCCGGAACAACCAGAGCAACGGTATCGCAGCTAGCGTGAGCATCATCATCAGCCAGAAGTCATTGAGGAAGGCAATTGCGGCAGCCTGACGCGAAACTTCGCCATTCAGTGCGGCGAGGCCGGCACCGCTGTGCAGGTCGATGCCCGGTGGCAGCGGCGTGTGGCCGTAGGGCGTGATACGGCTCGCGAGCTCGGCATGGCTGGTCTGGGTGCCGCGCGACAGCATCGTCATCACGAGCGAAATGCCGATGCTCGAGCCCAGATTGCGGGTGAGGCTGAACATGCCGGCGGCTTCGGTGCGGCGCTGCGCCGGCAACGTCGCGTAGGCCACGGTCGAGACCGGCACGAACACGAGGCCGAGCCCCAGCCCCTGGATCACACCGGCCCAGACCACCGGCGCGGCCGGCATGTCCGCCCCGAAATGCGCCATGTTCCACAACGAGACCACCGTGAGCAGCAGCCCGGCCAGGATCAGCGCGCGCGCGTCGACGCCGCGCGCGAGCAGGCGGCCGACGACGAGCATCGCGATCAACGTGCCAATGCCACGCGGCGCCATCAGCACGCCGGTGGTCACGACCGGATAGCCCATGAGGGTCTGCAGGTAGGGCGGCAACAGCGCCATGGTCGCGAACAGCACGATACCGATCACGAAAATGAAGACGTTGCCCGCCAGAAAACTGCGATCACGCAACAGGCCGAGATCCAGGAACGGCCGCTCGGTGGCGCGCCAGTGCACCCAGTAGAGATAAATGCCGAGAAACGCGACCGCGGCTTCGGTCTGGATTTCGAGCGAGGAAAACCAGTCCTGCTGCTCGCCGCGATCGAGCATCAGCTGGAGACCGGCGATGCCGGCTGCGAGCAGCACGAAGCCGCGCCAGTCGAAGCGATGCTTGTGCGCCTCGTCGGAAGGTACGCTGGCAAGCACGCCGAGCAGCGCGGCGATGCCGATCGGCAGGTTGATCAGGAACACCCAGTGCCAGCCGTAGTGATCGGTGAGCCAGCCACCGAGCGGCGGGCCGAGGATGGGGCCGATCATGACGCCCATGCCCCACATGGCCATGGCCGCACCGTGCTTTTCGCGGGGAAACACATCGAGCAGGGTCGACTGCGAGATCGGCACGAGCGCCGCACCGAACAGGCCCTGCAACACGCGGAACGCAACCATCTGGCCGATGTCGGCCGCGACCGCACAGAGCACCGAAGCGCCGGTAAAGCCAGCGATCGCGATGGCCAGCAGGTGCCTGCGGCCCAACCGCGCGGCGAGCCAGCCCGTCGCCGGCGTCGCAATCGCCGCGGCGACGATGTAGGAGGTCAAGACCCAGGACACCTGGTCCTGCGTCGCCGACAGCGCGCCCTGCATGTCGGGCAAGGCAACGTTGGCGATCGTTGTATCGATGACCTGCATCAGGGTTGCGAGCATCACCGAGGCGACGAGCAACG
This sequence comes from Rhodanobacteraceae bacterium, assembly GCA_045864815.1. Lineage (GTDB taxonomy): Bacteria > Pseudomonadota > Gammaproteobacteria > Xanthomonadales > Rhodanobacteraceae > Tahibacter. The sequence goes on from BTVG01000020.1 coordinate 55,459, forward strand.
GCAGACGGGAGACGTCGCGGTGGGTGGCGATACGGCTCATGCCGGCGATCCGCGGCCTCAGCGGCTCGCGACCGGCGAGCCGGCACGGCGTCCGGGACCGAACAGCTGGCTGTAGCGAGCATGCTCGGGACCGGTGTCGATCTCGACCTCGGCGCTCATGCCGGCGCGCAGCTGCGGCAGGTCGGGCTCGGGCTCCAGTGTCAGCCGCACCGGAATGCGCTGCACGATCTTGACCCAGTTGCCGGTCGCGTTCTGCGCCGGCAGTAAGGCGAATTCCGCACCCGAGGCGGGGCTGATCGAAGCGACGCGTGCATTCCAGTGCCGGCCCGGATAGGTGTCTATCGCCACCCGCGCGGGCTGACCGGTCGCAACGTTGGCCAGATCGGTTTCCTTGAAATTGGCCTCCACCCAGAGCGCCTGCGTCGCAATCAGCGGCATGGCCGGCTGGCCGACCGCGAGGAATTCGCCAGCCTGCAGGTCGGTCTTGCCGATGACGCCATCGGCGGGCGCACGCACCTGCGCGTGGGCGAGGTCCAGGCGAGCCTGCGCGAGCTGCGCCTGCGCCAGCCGGTAACCGGGCAGGGTCTCGTTGGACGCGCCGGGCAGTCCGCCGAGCAGGTTCTGCGCGCGCGCGAGCGCCGCGGCATTCGCATCGCGCTTTCCGCGCGCACTCGCCACCGCGTTCGCCGCGTCATCCAGCGCCTGCTGCGCGACGAGTCCGCGCGAACGCAGGTCCTGCAAGCGCTCGTACTGGCGCTGCGCATGGCTCAGGTCCGCCTCGGCCGAACGCAGGTCGGCTTCCGCACCGCGATACCCGTTGCGTGCGCCGTCGAGCATGCTGCGCACTGAGTCGGCCTGCGCCTCCAGGCGCTGCAGCGCGATCGTCAACGGCTCTTCGTCGAGACGGAACAACAGGTCTCCCGCCTTCACCGGCTGGTTCTCGCGCACGAGCACCTCGACCACACGACCGGCGATCTGCGGTGAGATCGTGATCTGCCCGGCCTGCACGTAGGCATTGTCCGTGCTCACATAGCGTCCGCCGGACACATACAAATAGCCCGAGATCGCGAGCACCAGCGCCGGACCTGCAATCCAGAGCAGGATGCCGGAACGCCGGCGCGTGGATGCGGCGGGGGATTCGGTGGAAATCGTCATGGCACTGATCAACGCTCCTTCGCGTTCGTGGGCGCCGCCTCGTCGAGCGCCAGCAGGTTGTGCTTCATGCGCTCGATCACGCCGAGGCAGCTGGCGAGCTCGGCATCGGAAATGCCCGTCAGGGTTTCATCGCGCAGCCGGCTCGCGATGGTTTCCATGTCATCCAGCACGCCGTCGGCACGCGGCAGGGTATGCAGACGCCAGACACGACGGTCGTTCGGGTCGGCACGGCGCTCGACGAAACCGGCCTGCTGCAGCCGGTCGATCACGCGCCCCACGGGAATCGGCTCCATCTCGAGCAGTTCCGCCAGCGCCTTCTGCGTGATCGCCGGGTGGCGGTGAACGAACTTGATGGCGCGCCATTGGGCGCGGGTCAGGCCCAGCGGCTCGGCGCGGCGGTCGAAGTGCTTGCGCAGCAGCCGCGTGACGTCCAGCAGCGGATAGGCGAAGGTCGAGCGCGGATCAGGGACATTCATGACTGCCTTGGACATTATTGCCTAGGCAATCATTTTCTATCGATCCAGCTCGCGTGTCGCGCCAGACCATGGTCTATATCGCGCTGCCCTTCGCGTACCGTGCCGGTCGCGCCGACTCCCGCGCTCAGCAGATCACTTTAGGACTCGTCCATGAACCTGATCATCGAAGTCATAGAAGCGGACATCACGACCCTGGCGCTCGACGCCATCGTGAATGCGGCCAACGAAAGCCTGTCCGGCGGCGGCGGGGTCGACGGGGCGATCCATCGCGCGGCCGGACCCGGACTCATGGATGAATGCCGCGCCATTCCGATGCGGCGGCCGTTCGTGCGCTGTCCCACGGGCGAAGCCGTGATCACCGGCGGGCACCGCCTTCCGGCGCGCCACGTGATCCACACGGTCGGGCCGGTCTGGTACGGCGGGGACAAGGGCGAACCCGAGCTGCTTGCCTCGTGCTATCGGCAGTGCCTCGCCCTTGCGCGCGAACGCAGCCTTGCCAGCATCGCGTTTCCCGCGATCAGCTGCGGCGTATTCGGCTATCCGCTCAATGAAGCGGTCATGATCGCGGTTGCCGAAGCACGCGCGGTCGCGGACGAGCCCGGCTCGCTCGCACGCATCGTGTTCTGCTGTTTCGGCGCCCGCGCACTGGACGCGTATCGCGACGCACTGGCCGCCTGAGCCGCGGCACTCCCGCTGCCGCGCGTCATCCGCATACGGCGAGCACGGCCCGGCATGGGTGAATGCCGATCAGCAAAACGCCGGCGCGAGGCCGGCGTTTCGTTGACTGGCGGGCCGCTGATCAGGCCGATTTCTTCCACTGCCCCAGAGCGGCGAGTCCGTTCTCGCGCGCGCGCAGGGCGACGGTCTTCTGCGCATCGGCGAAGTTCTTCGCCATGTCCTTCGACCAGAGCTTCAGTGCAGCCGACTGCATCGCACGGCCGTAGGAAAAGCTCAGCGGCCACGGATGCGGACCCATCTGGTTCATGGCGTTGAGGTGCGCCGTCGCGGCCTCGTCGGACTGCCCGCCGGACAGGAACACGATGCCCGGCAGCGAGGCCGGCACGCTGGCCTTGAGGCAACGCACGGTCGCTTCGGCGACCTCGTCGATGCTGGCCTGCTCGGGGCAGTCCTTGCCGGACACGACCATGCTGGCCTTCAGGATGGTGCCCTCGAGCATGACGTTCTGTTCATACAGGGACGCGAACAGCGAACGCAGCGTCACTTCCGTCACGTCGTAGCAGACATCGAGATCGTGCGAACCGTCCATGAGCACTTCCGGTTCGACCATCGGCACGATGCCGGCTTCCTGGCACAGCGCGGCGTAACGCGCGAGGGCATGGCAGTTGGCTTCGATGCAGGTCGAGCTCGGCATGTCTTCGCCGATCGTGATCACCGCGCGCCACTTGGCGAACCTGGCGCCGAGGCTCGCGTATTCCTTGAGGCGGTCACGCAGGCCGTCGAGACCCTCGGTCACGAGTTCGCCAGGGAAGCCGGCCAGCGGCTGCGGCCCCTTGTCGACCTTGATGCCCGGCAGGATGCCGTTGTCGAGCATGACCTTGGTGAACGGAACGCCGGCCTTCGTCGACTGGCGCAGGGTTTCGTCATAGAGAATCGCGCCGGAAATGTGGTCGGACAGGTTCGGCGTGGTCAGCAGCATTTCGCGATAGGCGCGCCGGTTCTCCTCCGTGCACTCGATGCCGACGCCGTCGAAACGCTTCTTGATCGTGGTGTTCGACTCGTCGATCGCGATGATGCCCTTGCCCGGGGCGACCATAGCCTGGGCAATGCTTTCCAGCTGTTCGATGCTCATGGATGACTCCGTGGGGATTGAATCCGGTACGCGCCCGCAGGTCGCGCGACGACCGGCCGACGGTCGTGGGCCGCGGATTATAGGCCAGAAGCCGCGGCGGATGTCCCCCGGCCGGCCGCAAGCGGCCGGCATGCCCCCAGTGGAGCGAGACAGACTAGGCCGGGCGCAGGCGGCGCCCGGCCAACAGCAGCAGACACAGGCACAGCAATGCAGCAGTGAAGGACTGCAGCGCCGGCACCGGCTCCGCCAGCGGGTCGCTGCCACGCAGGTCGCGGTAACGCCGGACACGGATGCCGCTGTCCGTCCCACGCGCGATGACGATGTGCGCATCGCCGTCGGCGGCGACCGCGTAGCTCGCGGTTGGCGCATCCGGCGGGCGCCAGCGCAGTCCCTGCGGCGCCGCGAACGCGGCGTCGACGCGGCCGGCGCGATCGGTCACGTGCAGATACGTGCCGTCGCTCGGCGGCGGCACGCCGCCGAAGCGCTGCTCGCCACTGAACAGCCATTTCTCGCCATAACGCTGGACGCGGAAATTGGCGCTTCCCGTGGACGTGCAATCCGTATAGACGGCCAGCACGCGTCCCTCGGCGTCGAACCAGCGCATCGGGCAACTGCCGCGGACACCGAGCTGGGTGCCGTCGCCAAGCGCATGCAGCTGCGTCATGCCGAACGACTCGGTCAGGGGAATCTGCTGTTCGCCACCGCCGCCGTAGGCCATATCGACGCTGCCGTCGGCACGATAGCGGCGCCAGAAATTCCGCGCCGGCTGGCCGTGCGCCCAGGGCTTGTGGTGCAGCACCTGGAAACCGCCGCCGGCAACCGGCATCGCCCCCACCGTGTCGCTGCCCGACGCGGGAATGCTGAGCAACCCGCCGATGCCGAATGCCGGGTCCGGCGTGCCGTCCAGGCGAAACCGGCGCGCCTGGAGCCCGCTGCCGAGCGTGCAGCAGGAGAAACCCGGCCCCACGATCAGGAGTCCGTCATCCTGCGGAAGCACGCTGGCGTGGCTCATCAGGTCATCGCCGTTCCACGGCGATCCACCGTTAAAAGCAGGATCGATGCTGCCATCACTGCGCAGCCGGGCGAGGTAGGTACGCTGGTCATGGACAGGTCCCGATCCGCCCGGCGGATTCTCGATGCGCACGGTGTAGCCAAGCACGTACAGGCGACCGTCGACGAGCGGCACGAGTGCGGTCACGTACGACCAGTCGACGACCAGTGGCGACAACGGGACCGTCGCGACGCCATCCACACCGAACGCCGGGTCGGCGCCGCCGTCCGGCATCAGCCGCACCACCTTCAGCACCGGCACGTGCGGTACGGCGGTGCTCAGCATCGTCGCCGCGACGATACGCCGGTCCGGCAGCACGGCCAGATCCGGCGGGTCGTACAGATACTGCGTCCCGCCGAGCGCCACGTCGACGTAGCCGCCGCTGCCGAACGCGGGATCGTCATACAACCCCGCCTGCACGCTCGCGCAGGACAGCAGCCATGCCAGCGCAATCACCTTCCGCATGAGGTTCTCCCTGTCGACCCGATTCGCCGTACCCGACGACGTACGCGGCGCACCACGGCAATACCGGCGTTCGTCGTGTAGTTGGACGGGAATGGCGGCGTTTCCCCCCAAAACTGGGCTGCAAACACCACGTGCGCGCAGACCGGAATGCCCGCAGTCCCTGCGCCGCGAAAACACAGTGACGGACAGCCCATGCCGCGAGCTGGCCCTGTCGCGGAAAAGAAGCCCAGAGCGTCGGACGACCCGCCGCATGGGTTGCTGGTTGCGGCGAACGTGCGCCCGTCGCGACGCTGCTATTCCACCGCGCGCTCGCACCACTGCCGGGCGTCGGCATCGGCCGAGGCGAGCAGCGCGACCGACCTGTCCGCCGCGAGCGTGCCGTGGGCGAATTCCGCAAACGGGTCCGGCGAGGGCAGATCGTTGCGCCACTGACATTTCTCGTGCAGCCGGGCGAATGTCTGGTCGAGTCCCATCACCGTCTGCGACGCGCGATTGGCGCGGTCGTAGCGCACGCTGTCGAATCCCGCCGACTCCACGGGGAATTTGCCCGGATGGGTGAGCTTTCCTGTCTCGACCGCAAATTCGAACTGCGCGTCGCGCGTGAGCGACACATGACCAGTCGCGTTCGTCAGGATGGATCACCGGTACGTGCCTGCCTGGGCGCGCACCACACGCACGCTGCGGCCGGGACCAGGGCCCTTGACCAGATCGTCGCCGAGCCATCCGGGGCCATCCCGATGCAGGGACGTGATCTGCGCGCTGTTGTCCACGACCACGGCAACCCAGCCTTCGCGCTCGGACAGCGGCTTGTCGGTATTGACCGCGGCACTCGGCGCGGCGGCTACCGCGAACAGGCACAGCGCAGCGACGGCACGGAGGTGAACCGTCAGGCGCGCATGACGCGTTCCTTGGTCGTGTCGTCGTAATTCGGGCAGTGCGGCGATGCCCCGCCAGTGCCATCGCACGCCGCGCGGCTAGGCGTGCGCATGCGGGGCTGGCGCAATTCGGTACGGCGTCATACGCGTTGGCCGCCCCCCAGATTGAGGCGTGGCGAGCACAGCCACAGTTCCCCGATCGAAAAACGGGCACCGACGTGATCAATTCAGCGCGATGACCTGATTGCGCCCCTTGTCCTTGGCCTTGTAAAGGCACTGGTCGGCGGCCTTGAGCACGTCCTCTGCCGCGCGTCGCGCAGCGCCGCGCTGAGCCACCCCGATGCTGGCCGTCACCTGCACGGCGGGCCGCTTTGCCGGTTTCGACGCACCTTTCGCCGACCGCGCCGGTTTCGCCATGACGGGCTTGGGCGGCAGGGTGACGCGCAACGCTTCGATCGCGACACGCGCTTCCTCGCAGGCGGCTTTCGCGACGTCGGGACGCCGGAACAAGAGACAGAATTCCTCGCCACCAAAGCGGAACGCCTGAGCCGCGCGTGTCTGCGCGAGGCTGCGGGCAACAGCGGCCAGCACGCGGTCGCCGGCATCATGGCCATGCTTGTCGTTGAACTGCTTGAAGTGGTCGACGTCGACCATGGCCAGCGCGTAGTCGCCCGACAGCCGGGCGAGCGTTTCGTCGAGCGCGCGCCGGTTCGGCAATCCGGTCAGCGCATCCAGGAACGCGAGACGCCAGGAAGAATGAACCACACCGACGCCAAGTGTCGCCGCGCCCGCGAGCAGCCACGCGCGCAGGTCGAGACCGGCAAGCTGCAGCCAGCCGCCGGCAGCGAGCAGCAGCGCCAGCGCGATGGCCGCGTCGAGCGGTCGCCGCGCCAACCCCCATTGCACCAGCGCCACCGTGACCGCGACGAGATTCAAGGCAAGCGCGACACGCCCAGGCCGCCAGGGCAGCGCGCCGAGCGGCAACAGGCGCTGCAACGCCTCCCAGACGTGTGCCGGCGTCATTGCGGTCAGCCAGGCGGCGGCGGCGAGCACCACGGCGAAGGCGAGCATGCGCCGCGAGCGCAACGGCGGTTCCGGCAGCAGCAACGCGAGCAGCCAGCAGCCCGGCAGGAACATCATCGCGGCATCACGCGCCCGCTCGGCCACCGGCCCTGCGTCCGATGGCAGCGACAGCGCGACGACGGCGAGCGTCGACGCGGCAAGCAATTGCGCCGCACGATGGCGGCGGAACGCAAGCGCGAGCACGAACGCAAGCGAACAGAGAGCGACGGCGAGATAGGACGAAGCAGTCATGGGCGCACGACGGGTGAAGCGCGGAGCTTCGCAGATCAATGCGACGACGGGAATGCTCCGCCGCCATCACCCAGAAAGCGTGCGATCGCGGCCACGGCCGGCCGCGGCGCGGCCTGCAACAGAAAGTGCGGCGCGGCGATGCGCACGTGTACGAGGTCGGGCCGCTCCGCAGCGATGCAGCGCGCGGCATAGGCCGGAATCACACGATCGGCCGTTGCCTGCAGATACAACACGGGACAGGGCAGCCGGCGCAGGTCGCAGCGCCAGTCCGCCTCGAGCACCGCGCGCAGCCGGGCGCGCAGCACGGCGGCCGGCGTACGTGCCAGTGCCACGGTGATGCGTCTCGACCAGTCCGGCGTCGCCCAGGGTCCAAGCAACAGGGCGTCGACCAGAAACTGGGGCAGGCCGTGCACCGGCAGCCAGTGCGTCATCGGCGCGAAACGCCGCAGCCACGGCAGCGGACAGACGGCGAATGATGCCGACAGCACCAGTGCCCGCGGCGCCCGTTCCGCCTGCGCGGCCAGCGCGAGGCCCAGTGGGCCGGCAAAGGATTCCGCGACGATGACGCAGTCGCCGTCGACACGCGCGACCGCGCCGAGTTCGCCGCACAGCGCCGCATAGCCCAGCGCACGGTCGGTCGGATAGGCCAGGACCTCGACGGTGCCCAGTGCCGACAGCGCCGATGCGAACTCCCGTGACAGGTCGCCGGTGCCATCGAGTCCGGGCAGTACCACGAATCGCGTCACGCGCTGTCTCGCTGGTGTGCTGCGGCCATCGTGGCACGGCCACCCTCGCCCACCGGCGCGGCAGATTGTCGCCGTGCGCCTTGGCAGGCGGGCGCGACGAGAGCTGACGCCGCACCGGCGCAACCGTTCACGCCAGTCGATCCGGCGCGGCCGCGCGCCTCCGTCCGGAGTCGCCTTGTAATTAAATTAATCGTCAATTAAATTGCGCGGCATGTCCAGGACACCTCCGCCCACTCCACCCGCCGCGCCACGTCGCCGCGGCCGCCCTGCCGGCAGTACCGGGCCGGGACGCGATGCCGACGCGCGCGAGCACCTCCTCGACGTCGCACTCAAACTGTTCGCCGACCACGGCATTGCCGCGACGCCGCTGTCGCAGATCGCACGCAGGGCGCGCGTGACGCCGGCGCTGCTGCACTACTACTTCGGCAGCAAGGACAAGCTCGTCGATGCACTGGTCGACGAAAAGCTGCAGCCGCTGTCCGCGGCGCTCGGACAGCGGCTGGCCGGCAGTGGCGACGACCTGCGCGGCGCGCTCGAGGCATTCGTCGGCACGATGCTCGAGCTGCTGTCGGCCAACCCCTGGTTTCCACAGCTGTGGCTGCGCGAAGTACTCAATGAAGGCGGCCAGCTGCGCCAGCGCCTGATCGAGCGCGTCGCGCCGCTCGTGGCGCATCGGGTGCGCGATCTCGTTGCGCACGCACAGGCCGCGGGCCGCCTCAACCGCGACATCGAGCCGCGGCTGCTCATGGTCTCGCTGATCGGCCTGACCGTGTTTCCGCTGGCTGCGCAACCGATCTGGCACGCGGTCTACGCCGCCGACGACATCACGCCCGAGGTGCTGCGCCGCCATGTGCTCGCGCTGCTGCTGCGCGGGCTGGAGCTCGATCGCACGACCTGAACACACCCCATTGACTGCCACGCCCGGAGCGGCGCCATGCCTCGTTCTCGCCTTGTTCCTTTATTGCTCGCCCTTCTGGCCGCGACCGGCTGCAGCCGCAGCGGGAATCCGCCACCGCTGCTCGGCACGCTGGAATGGGACCGCATCGCCGTCCAGGCCGAGGCCGCCGAAGCGGTGGTCGCCATTGCGGTGAGGGAAGGCGATCGCGTGGCCGCGGGTCAGCTGCTGCTGCAGCTCGACCCGCACCGCGCCGACGCGCAGCTCGCCCAGGCCGACGCCGAACTGCGCCGCGCGCGTTCCGCACAGCTCGAGCTGCTGCATGGCGCACGCAGTGAAGCCGTGGCGGCAGCGCGCGCGGAACTGCAACGGGCCGAGGCCGCCCGCGCCGACGCGCAGCGCGAGCGCGAGCGCGCCGCCGAACTGCGCCGGCAAGGGCTGATCGCGCAGGCCGAACTCGACCGCCGCGATACCGCCCTGAAGTCCGCGCGAGCGGAAGCCGCCGCGGCCAACGCACGCCTGCTCGAACTCAGCAACGGCACGCGCGCCGAACGACTCGACCAGGCCGACGCCGCCGTCGCCGCCGCACAGGCGCGCGTCGACGAGTTGCAGCTGGCGCGGGCGCGCCTCGATGTGCGCGCGCCGCAGGCAGGCCGTGTCGACGCGCTGCCGTTCCGGCTCGGTGATCAGCCGCCACGCGGCGCGACCGTGGTGTCGCTGCTGGGCGGCGACGCACCGTATGCGCGCCTGTTCGTTCCGGCGCCGCGGCGGGCGGCCCTGCAGCCGGGCCAGCACCTGCTCGTTCATGTCAACGGGATCGCGTCGCCCTATCCGGCAGTGCTGCGCACGGTGCGCAGCGAGGCCGCATTCACACCCTATTACGCACTCAGCGGCGATGACGCGAACCGGCTCAGCTTCCGCGCCGAGGCCGTGCTGCAGGATTGCACGGGCACGCACTGTAACGACGCGCCGCGTGTGGCCGAGCTGCCGGCGGGCCTGCCGCTGACCGTCGAGACCGCGCCGTGAATACCGCCAGCGCGATCGAGGCGCGCGGCCTCACCCGCCGCTTCGGCGATCTCCTCGCCGTCGACCAGGTCGACCTGACCGTCGCGCGGTCGCAGGTCTACGGCTTTCTCGGCCCCAACGGCTCGGGCAAGTCCACGACCATACGCATGCTCTGCGGCCTGCTCTCGCCATCCGCAGGCGACATCCGCGTGCTCGGCCTGCAGATTCCGCAGCAGGCCGAGCAGCTCAAGCGCCGCATCGGCTACATGACGCAGAAGTTTTCGCTCTACGAAGACCTCAGCGTGCAGGAGAATCTCGAGTTCCTCGCCGCGGTACACGACCTGCCCCGCGACCACGGTCGCACGCGCATCGCCGATCTGCTGCAGCGCTACTGGCTGACCGACCGGCGCGGGCAGCTTGCCGGAACCCTGTCCGGCGGCCAGAAGCAGCGACTCGCGCTCGCCGGCGCCGTACTGCACGAACCGGAGCTGCTGTTTCTCGATGAACCGACCAGCGCCGTGGACCCGCAGTCACGGCGCGAGTTCTGGGACTCGCTGTTCGAGCTCGCCGACGCGGGCGCGACGATCCTGGTGTCGACGCACTACATGGACGAAGCCGAACGCTGCCACCGGCTCGCCATCCTCGACCAGGGGCGACTGGTCGCCGACGGCGCACCGCGCGAGCTCTGCGCGCGCCTCCCCTACGCCGTCTGGCTCGTCGACTGCAGTCAGCCACGCCGCGCGCAGCAGGCGCTGCAGCAGCAGGCTGGCATTGTGGCGCTCGCGCAGATCGGTGCGGAACTGCGAGTCCTTGCGGCGAGTACCGCCTGGGATGCGGACGCCCTCGTGCGTCACCTGCGCGGCGGCGGCATCGAGGCCCAGGTACGTCGCGGAGAACCCAATCTCGAAGACGTATTCGTCGCGGCGACGCGCAAGCCGGTGCGCAGCATCCCCGGAGTCACCACATGAGCCTGCGCCGCCTGCTGTCCATCGTCGTCAAGGAACTGCGCCAGCTGCGCCGCGACCGCCTCACGTTCGCGATGATCGTCGGCATTCCCACCATGCAGCTGCTGCTGTTCGGCTTCGCCATCAATCTCGATGTCCGCCATCTCGACGCGGCCGTGCTCGACCAGGCGAACACGGCACGCTCACGGGAACTGGTCGCCGAACTCGGCGCGAGCGAAGTGCTGACGATGCGCGCCGCGCTGTCGGCGCCGCAACAGCTCGACGACCTGCTGCGTGAAGGCCGCATCAGCGTCGGCATCGTGATCCCCGAGGACTTCGAGAACCGGCTAGAGCGCGGTGATCGCGCCGCCCTGCAGCTCGTCGTGGACGGCTCGGACCAGGTGGTGCAGCAGGCAGCGCGCCAGCTCGCCGCATTCCCGCTCGCGCGCCTGCGCGGCGATCTGCCGGCTCCCGCCGCGATCGAGGTCGTGAACTTCTACAACCCGGAGCGACGCGCACCGGTCAACACCGTGCCCGGCCTCATCGGTGTGATCCTGACCATGACCATGGTCATGTTCACCGCCATGGCCCTGGTGCGTGAGCGCGAGCGTGGCAATCTCGAAATGCTGATCGCCACACCGGTGTCGCCATGGGAGCTCACGATCGGCAAGGTGCTCCCGTTCGTCGCGATCGGGCTGATCCAGGTCAGCCTCGTGCTCGCGCTCGGCAAACTCATTTTTTCCGTGCCATTGCGCGGCAGTCTGCTCGACATCTATCTCGCGGCACTGCTGTTCATCATCGCGAGCCTGGCGCTCGGCGTATTCCTGTCGACACTCGCGCGCAGCCAGTTCCAGGCCATGCAGCTCGCGTTCTTCACGTTCCTGCCGCAGATCCTGCTGTCGGGTTTCATGTTCCCGTACGCGGGCATGCCACGCGCGGCGCAATGGCTGGCGGAGATCCTGCCGATGACGCATTTCCTGCGGCTGATCCGCGGCATCGCCCTGCGCGGCGCGACGCTGGCAGATCTCTGGATCGAACTCGTCGCCCTCGCCGCCTTCAGCGCCGTCATGCTCGGCATCGCCGTGACGCGGGTGAGCAAGCGGCTGGATTGATGCACGGCCCTCGACGGCTCACCTCACCGCTGCGCAATTGCGGCGCGGCTCCGCTACCATTCGCGCCCTGCCCGTCGCGCCGCCAGACCGCCGCATGACTCATGCCAGCCTGAAACTGCACGAACCCGTCGGCGACGCGGTCGCGACGACCACGTGCTACATGTGCGCATGCCGCTGCGGCATCAAAGTCCATCTGAAAGATGGCAAGGTGCGCTACATCCAGGGCAATCCCGATCATCCGGTCAACCGCGGCGTGATCTGCGCGAAAGGCTCGGCCGGCATCATGCAGCACTATTCGCCGGCGCGGCTGCGCAAGCCGCTGCTGCGTACCGGCGAGCGCGGCAGCGGGGAGTTCCGCGAGATCGAGTGGGACGAGGCACTGGGCCTCGCCACGCAATGGCTCTCGGACATCCGCCGCCGCAATCCCGACGAACTCGCGTTCTTCACCGGCAGGGACCAGTCGCAGGCCCTCACGGGCTGGTGGGCGCAGCAGTTCGGCACGATCAACTATGCGGCGCACGGCGGCTTTTGCTCGGTCAACATGGCGGCGGCCGGCATGTACACCTTTGGCGGGTCGTTCTGGGAATTCGGCGAACCCGACTGGGAACACACACGCTATCTGATGATGTTCGGCGTGGCCGAGGATCACGACTCCAATCCGATCAAGCTCGGCCTCGGCAAGCTCAAGCAGCGCGGCGCGAAAGTTCTAGCGATCAATCCGGTGCGCACGGGCTATGCCGCGATTGCCGACGAATGGCTGGGCATACGCCCGGGCACCGACGGCCTGTTCGTGGGCGCCCTGATCCAGGAGCTGCTGCGCAACGACTGGATCGATTTCGACTACCTCGTGCGCTATACCAATGCGCACTATCTCGTGATCCGCCAGCCGGGCGGCGCCGATGACGGCCTGTTCGCGCGCGACGCGGACGGCAGGCCGCTGTGCCGTACGCGCGACGGCGGTACGGCGCCCGCCGATGCGATCGGCATCGCGCCGGCCGTCGTGGGCGAACACCGCTTGGAGGACGGTCGCGTCGCCGTGCCCGCATTCCAGCTGTTCGCCGAGCGTTTTCTCGCCAGCGACTACGCAGCGGAGCGCGCGGCTGCAGATTGTGGCGTCACGGCCGCCACGATACGGCGCATCGCGAAGGAAATCGCCGATGCGGCATTTCGCGAGGAAATCCGCCTGCCGGTGCGCTGGACCGATGCCTGGGGCCGCGTCCACGACGAGATGATCGGACGGCCCGTGTCGCTGCACGCGATGCGCGGCATTTCCGCGCACAGCAACGGCTTCCACACCTGCCGCATGCTGCATACGCTGCAGATGCTGCTCGGCGCCATCGACACACCCGGCAGCTTCCGCTACCAGCCGCCGTATCCCAAGGGCGTGCCGCCCGCAAACCGCCCGGGCAAGTCGCGCAAGCCGGATGGCACGCTCGATGCGGGACCGCTGGGCTACATCCACGCACCCGAGGATCTGCTCGTCGACGCGCAGGGCGAGCCGCGCCGCATCGACAAGGCCTTCTCGTGGCAGCATCCGCTCGCCGTACACGGCATGCTGCAGAGCGTGATCGCGAATGCCGTCGCGGCTGACCCGCACCGCATCGACACCCTGTTCCTGTTCATGGCCAACATGAGCTGGAACTCGGCCATGAACACGAGCGGCACACGCCGCCTGCTCACGGAGAAGGACGCCGACGGCGCGTACAAGATTCCGCGCATCATCTACGTCGACGCGTATGCGTCGGAGATGGTCGAATTCGCCGATCTCGTGCTGCCCGACACGACGTACCTGGAACGCCACGACTGCATTTCGCTGCTGGACCGGCCGATTTCCGACGCCGACGGCGCGAGCGATGCGATCCGCCATCCGGTCGTGGCCCCCGACCGCGACGTGCGCCCGTTCCAGGACGTGCTGCTCGATCTCGGCGCCCGTATCGGCCTGCCGGGCTGTCTGCGCGAGGACGGTTCGCCGCGCTACCCGGGCGGCTTCGCGCAATACATGGTCGAGCACGAACGCGCGCCCGGGGTCGGCCTGCTGGCGGGCTGGCGCGGCCGCGATGGCTCGCGCGAAGGCACGGGCGAACCGAATCCGCAGCAACTGGATCGCTACAAGGAACACGGCGCGTTCTGGCATGCGGAAGTCCCGCCCGCAGGCCGCTACTACAAGATGGCCAATCGCGACTACCTCGAATGGGCGCGCGGCCTCGGCTTGGTCGGCTCGACCCATGCCCAGGTCATGGATCTGTATTCGGAACGCCTGCAGCGCTTCCGCCTGGCGGCGCAGGGCCATGGCCCGGTGCAGCCACCCGAGCGCGAGCGCGCGCGTGTCGAGCGTTATTTCGATCCGCTGCCGTTCTGGTACGCGCCGTTCGAGTGGGAACAGCTGGACCTCACGCGCTATCCGCTCGCCGCGATCACGCAGCGACCGATGTTCATGTACCACGCCTGGGGCTCACAGAATGCCTGGCTGCGCCAGATCACGACGCGCAATTTCCTCTACCTGCATCCGCAGACTGCGCAGGCACTGGAGCTGGCTGATGACGACTGGGTCTGGCTCGAATCACCGCACGGCCGCATCCGGGTTCCGGTGCGCTGCCACACCGGCACCGAGCCCGGCACGGTCTGGAGCTGGAATGCGATCGGCAAGCAGCGCGGCGCCTGGAAACTGGCTGCCGATGCGCCGGAGTCGCGGCAGGGTTTTCTGCTGAACCATGTCATCACCGAACTGCTGCCGCCCCGCGAAGACGGTCATCGCTACGCGAATGCCGATCCGGTCACCGGCCAGGCGGCCTGGTTCGACCTGCGCGTGCGCATCGAGAAAGCGCAGGACGCACCCGACGACGCACCACACCGCATCGAGGCCGTGCGCCCATGACCATGCTGCCGCCCCCCTCGCCGAAGAAGCTCGGTCTCGTCATCGACCTCGATACCTGCGTCGGCTGTCACGCCTGCGCCGTCGCGTGCAAGGAATGGAACGAAGGCGGCCAGTTCGGCCCGCTGCCGGACGAGGACGCCTACGGTGCCGAGCCGCTGGGTGTCTGGTTCAACCGCATCCACAGCTTCGAGGTGCAACCGCCTGGCAACGCGGTTGGCGATGGTCCGCTGCAGGAACTCGCCAAGACCGGCTTCGCCGCGAACGCGCCGGCGATGACCGTGCATTTCCCGCGGTCCTGCCTGCACTGCGAGACGCCCGACTGCGTCACCGTCTGTCCCACGGGCGCCAGCTACAAGCGCGCCGAGGACGGCATCGTGCTGGTCGACGAAGCGAAGTGCATCGGCTGCAAGCTGTGCTCCTGGGCCTGCCCCTACGGTGCGCGGGAATACAGCGAAAAACGGGGCGTGATGCAGAAATGCACATTGTGCGTCGACCGCATCTACAACGAATCCTTTGCCGAGAGCGAGCGTCAGCCGGCCTGCGTCATGGCCTGCCCGACGCGCGCGCGTCATTTCGGCGACCTCGGCGACGCCGCATCGCCGGTGTCCCGACTCGTCGCCGAACGCGGCGGGGTGGCGCTGATGCCGGAGCTCGGCTATGCGCCGGTCAATCGTTATCTGCCGCCACGACCGCGGCGCGCCGGCTGCGGCGAAACGCCGGCCCGTGACGCTGCCGACGAATCACTTGACCCCGCCGGCCTGTCGCCGCTGCTGCGCTGGGTCGACAAACTGCTGACGCGCTGATCCGCCACAAGGAACCGCCATGCTGCTGAGCACCACATCCACGCTCGAAGGTCATCCGATCCGCTCCTACCTCGGCCTCGTCAGTGGCGAAGCCATCCTCGGCGCGAACGTGTTCCGCGATTTCTTTGCCGGTATCCGCGACATCATCGGCGGACGTTCCGGCAGTTACGAGAAGGTGCTGCGCAAAGCCAAGGAGGCGGCGATCGACGACATGGCCGAGGCGGCCCGGGATCTCGGGGCGAATGCGGTGGTCGGCATCGACTTCGACTACGAGACCATCCAGATCAAGGAGGGTGGCGACATGCTCATGGTCACGGTGACCGGTACTGCGGTCGTCACGGGCTGATCCCGGTGCATCCTGCGCTGTCGGTCATTTTTTTCACGACCCTGTCGGGTGCCGGCTACGGCCTGCTCGCCCTGCTCGGCGGCGGCATCGCACTCGGCCTGTGGCCGCGCGGCACGGCCGCGACGCTGGTGCCGCTCGCCGTGGGCGCCATCCTCGTCAGCATCGGCCTGCTCGCGTCCACCGCCCATCTGGGCAAGCCCTGGCGCGCCTGGCGCGCCTTCAGCCAGTGGCGCAGCTCCTGGCTGTCGCGCGAAGGCGTGGCGTCCGTGGCGACCTACCTGCCGGTCATGGTTCTCGGCGCCGGTCTCGTCGGCACGCCGCCGGACACGGCGACCCCGCTGGCCTCACGCATCGCCGGCGCGCTGCTCGTCGTCGGCGCAGCGATTACCGTCTTCTGCACCGCACGCATCTACTCGAGCCTGCGCACGATTCCAGCCTGGCACGACGCGACGGTAACCCCTGGCTACCTGCTGCTGGCTGCTTACACCGGCGGGTTGTGGCTCTGGCTGCTCGGCGCAATCGCCCGGCGTGACGGCGACGGCATCGGACAGCTGGGACTCGCGCCGGAACTGCTGGCCGGCGTCGTGCTCGTGGCCATGCTCGCGGCGTTCCTGAAGCTGTTCTACTGGCGCCGCATCGACCACGCCGCACCGGTGGCCCGCATCGAGAGCGCGACCGGACTGGCTGCCTTCGGCGCGGTCTCCGCGTTCGAGCGGCCACACACGGAGCAGAATTACATTACGAAGGAAATGGGATTCGTACTCGCGCGCCGGCATGCCCCGCGCCTGCGCGCCATCGCACTGCTCGCCGGATTCGCGATACCGCTCGCCAGCGTGGTCGCGGCGCTGCAGTGGCCTGCGCAGACCCCCGCGCTTGCGTTCCTCGCACTCGCCGCCGGAAGCACCGGCGTGTTCGTCGAGCGCTGGCTGTTCTTCGCGCAGGCGCGGCACGTCGTCACTCTGTATTACGGAGCCCGCGGCGTCTGACGCGGTTCGTGCGGGAAAACCGCAGAACCTCGGAGCACAAGGTAGGCCGTAGTTCAGACCGGATTCAATCCGTCGCCGTAGTATCGCGGACCCCGTGTGTCTGCGTATCCTGCGTGTGCACGCGCTCCCGATTGGTCATCCAACAAAGGCGAACCCCCATGAAAACTCAACTGATCGCCGCCGCCGTACTTGCCGTCGCGCCGCTCGTCGCTGCTGCCGACGGTGGCTGGGGCGGCTCCGGCGAACTCGGCTTCGCTGCCTCGCGCGGCAACGCGAAGTCGGAAAATCTCAACGCCAAGCTCAATTTCAGCATGGAAGACGATGTCTGGAAGGACACCTTCTATCTGACCGCCCTCCGCGCGAAGGGCAACACCACCAGCATCCAGACCATCGACGGCGTCCCGACGCCGGTGACGCGCTACGACTACACGGCCAATCGTTACGAAGCCGGCGCTTCGGTGGGCTACAAGTTCGACGAGCGCAGCTATCTGGTCGGCGCGCTGCGCTACGAAAACGACGACTTCTCGCCGTTCGACTACCAGGCCGTGTTCTCCCTCGGCTACGGCTATACGGCGATCAAGAACGAGCGTACCGAGCTGTCGTTCGAAGTCGGCCCGGGCTACAAACGCTTCGAGCCGGTCGCCACCGGTGAGACCGAAACCGACGTCGTCGGCCGCGGCCTGATCGGCTTCCGGCACCGATTCAACGAAAATACCGCGTTCGAGAACACGTTCCTGGTCGAAGCGGGCGCGGACAACACGTTCTACCAGAACGACGCCGGTCTCGTGGTCAACATGAACAAGACCCTTGCGCTCAAGCTCGGCTATCAGGTGCGCCACAACTCCGACGTCGCGCCGGGCCTCAAGAAGACCGACCAGCTGATGACGACCAATCTCGTCTACAACTTCTGATCCGCCAACCCCCTGGCGACGGCACGACGGGCCCGAACGGGCCCGTCGTGCGTTGCGGCCCGGACCCCGGACACCTATCGTCCGAGCAGGTCGCCGGCTCCCTGGTCGAGCAGCTGTTGCGCGACCTGCTCACCCAGCGCTTCAGGCGCGTCGAGCCGGCCCTGGGCGGTGGCGCGGATCAGCCGGCCGCTGCTGGCATCGCCGACCAGGCCGGTGAGTTCGAGGCCGGTTTCGATCTCGCGGCAATAGCCCGCGATCGGCACGCTGCAATTGCCGTGCAGGCGGCGATTCATGGCCCGCTCGGCGCCGGTGCAGCGCGCCGTGTCGGCGTCGTCGAGCGGCGCCAGCCACTGCAGGGTCGAGCGATCCACCAGACGGTATTCGATCGCGATGGCGCCCTGGGCAACGGCCGGAATCCACTGCGGCGGATCGAGCCGGCTCGCGATGCGCGCCGAAAGGCCGAGCCGTTCGAGGCCGGCGCAGGCCAGGATGATGGCGTCGTACTGGCCGGCGTCGAGCTTGGCGAGACGCGTACCGACGTTGCCACGCAGATCGGAGAGCCGAAGGTCGGAGCGCAGCGCGCGCAGCTGCGCCTGCCGCCGCAGCGACGAGGTGCCGACGAGCGCGCCCGGCGGAAGCTCCTCGAGACGCCGATAGTGGTTGCTCACGAACGCGTCGGCGGCATCGGCACGCTCCAGCACCGCGCCCAGCGCGAAGCCCGCTTCGAGCTCCATGGGCACGTCCTTGAGCGAGTGCACGGCGATGTCGGCGCGCCCTTCCTGCATCGCCACCTCGAGTTCCTTGAGAAACAGCCCCTTGCCACCGATCGCCGACAGCGGCTGGTCGAGGATCTGGTCGCCGCGCGTGGTCATCGGAACGAGCTCGACCTTGAGGTCGGCATGCACCGCACGCAGACGCGCGGCGACGTGTTCAGCCTGCCAGAGAGCCAGCGCGCTCTGGCGCGTGGCGATGCGCAGCAATTTCATGGTCGGTTCGACGGCACGGAGGACGCCGCATCCTAGTGTCCCGTCCCGCAAATAGCCATCGGAGCCGGGAGCGCTGGACCAGGCTCAGAGACTGCGCACCAGCTTGCGCAACCCCGGCAGATTGCGCCGGCTCACTTCCAGAACATCGCTGCTGCCGTCGATCTTCACGAACACACGTCCATCGCCGCCGCGCGTGAGGCCGGACATGCGCTCGCGCGCGACGAGACAGTTGCGGTGGATGCGCACGAAGTGGTCGCCGAATTCGTCCTCGAGCCCCTTGAGGGCATCTTCGATGAGCACCTGGCCCTTGACGTGATGCACGACCACGTACTTGTCCTCGGCCTGCAGGTACAGGATGTCCTGCACCGGCACCAGCACGAGGTTGCCACGCACACGGGCGCAGATATGACTGCGCTGCCGGTGCGGCCCCAGCGAGCCCGCCACTTTGTCCACCTTGTTGGCGCCGAGGCGGCCGGCTCGCGCGAATGCCTGCTGCAGGCGCTCACGCCGCACGGGCTTGAGCACGTAGTCGACCGCATGCGCGTCGAACGCCTTCAGTGCGTACTCGTCATAAGCCGTGCAGAAGATCACGCCGGGCGCATCGTCCATCTCGGCGATGAGGCGGGCGGCGTCGAGCCCGTCCATGCCAGGCATGCGGATGTCGAGCAGGCAGATGTCGGGGCGCAGGCGGTCGGCCTGCTGCACGGCCTGCTCGCCGTTCTCGACGCTGGCCACGACCTCGCCCCCCGCATCGGCAACCAGCGCGGCCAGGCGTTCCCGCGCCAGCGGCTCATCGTCGGCAATCAATACACGCATGATCCCTCTCCCGTCGTGATCCGTCCCGATTGCTGCGAATTGTCCATGTAGTCCCCTGGTCACTGCGCCAGCGGCAGGCGCAGGCGGCAGGCGTAGGCGTCGCCACCGTCCTCGACGACCAGCGCGGCGCGTTCGCCGTAGTGCAGCTGGAGCCGGCTGCGGATGTTGGCGAGTGCCATGCCGTTGCCGCCGCCACGCCGCAGCCCCGGTGCCGGACATGGATTGCCCACGCGGATTTCCGCGACGCCGTCGACGATACGCCCGACGACCTCGACCGTGCCGCCCTCGGGCAGCGGCTGGATGCCGTGATAGACCGCGTTCTCCACGAGCGGCTGGAGCAGCAGCGATGGCAGTTCGAGATCACGCGGCAGGGCGTCGACCTGCCAGTCGACGCGCAGCCGTTCGCCGAGACGCAACTGCTCGATGCGCAGGTAGCCGCGCGCGAGATCCAGTTCCTCGCCAAGCGTACTGCGCACGTCCTCGCGGCCCAGCGCCGCGCGGAACAGGTCGGCGAGATCCTCGACCGCACCTTCGGCCTGGGCCGGCCGCGCGCGGATCAGGCTTGCGATGACGTTCATGCTGTTGAACAGGAAATGCGGCCGGATGCGCGCCTGCAGCGCATCGAAGCGCGCGCGCTCTTCCGCCTGGACGCGGGCGCGCCATTGCTCCTGGACGTAGAAGTAGCGCAGCACCGCGCCGCCCACCAGCGCACAGATCACGCCATTGCGCAGCACGAAGCGCGCCGGATCGGCTTCGGCGCCGACAAAACCCAGATGCAGCGTGCGGTCGGCCGCGAACACCATCCAGCTCGCGAGCACCGTGGTCACCAGCATCAGGGTGTAGGCCGCGAACTCGCCCATCCAGGGGGCGAGACGCACCAGCACCGGACGGGCCTTGCACAGGCAGACGGTCCAGATCACGGCGAGCCACTGCACGAACAGGCTCGCCGCACCGAAGCTTTGCCAGGTCGGCACGCTGACATCGCTGGCTGCCAGCACGACGATGAGCGCGACCAGCTCGCCAATGACGACGAGCGCGAACAGCACCGGCCAGCTGCAGAAATCGGGCAGCCAGTGATGTGCGGGTTCATCCACTTGCGCTGCCGCGGCGGCGCGTTCGGGTCTGGCCAACCTGCGCCCTCCCCGGCGCTGGACACTGCGCCCGATTATGCCGCGAGGCGCGCCCCCATCCATTGCCGCAGGTCGGCGATTTCCTGCGCGCCGACGGTATGTGCCATTGGATAGCTGTGCCAGTCGACCTCATGGCCGAGGCCGCGCAGCAGGTCGCGCGAGCGAGTCCCCAGAGTCTGCGGCACCACCGGATCGAGGCTGCCGTGCGCCATGAAGATCGGCAGACCGGCGTTGGCCGGACTGGATTCGGTCGCGGTGGTTTCGTGAATCGGCAGATAGGTCGACAGCGCCACGATGCCGGCCAGGCGCTTGGGATGGCGCACGCCACCGGCCAGCACGATGGCCCCGCCCTGGGAAAAGCCGGCAAGCATCACGCGGGACGCCGGCACGCCGCGGTCGGCCTCGCGCGCGATCAGCGCATCGAGCTGCGCGATCGACTCACGCACCCCGGTCTCGTCCTGGCGCGAGGCGATGTCCGCACCCTTGATGTCGTACCAGGCGCGCATCGCCATGCCGCCATTGATGGTGACCGGTCGCACCGGCGCATGCGGGAACACGAAGCGCAGCGCCGGCCAGTCGCGCGCGACGAGCTCTGGAATGATCGGCGCGAAATCGTGTCCATCCGCGCCGAGGCCATGCAGCCAGATCACGCTGTGGCTGGGCTTGGCCCGGGTTTCGAGTTCGACGGCAGGCAGGATCATGGGGCACGGCTCCGGCAAAAAGCGGATGGTGCCACAGGGCGCAGCACCGCCGTCCGGCAATGACCATTGCCACGGCTCAAGGGCGTCCGGGTTGGCTATGCTCGGGCGCTCCCGTCCCGGAAACCGCCTATGTCCGCCCGACTCCGTATCGCCGTCGCCGCTCTGGTCGGCCTCCTCGCGCTGCCGGCCCAGGCCGCCCTCACCCTGGACCAGATCATGGCCGAGCCGGACTGGATCGGCGCTCCCGTCGAAACGCCGTACTGGGCCGCCGACGGCAGCGCCGTCTACTACGCGCTCAAGCGCACGGAATCGGTCGTGCGCGACGTGCACCGCGTCGATCCGGCCGGCGGCAGGGACGCTGTGCTGACGCCGGCCGAACTGGCCGCGGCCGACGGCAACGACGCGACCTTCGACACGGACCGACGACGTGCCGCGTTCGTACGCAACGGCGACATCTTCGTCCGCGAACTCGGCAGCGGCCGGTTGATCCAGGTCACGCGCAGCAACGAGCAGGAATCCTCGCCGCAGTTCTCTGCCGATCAGTCCACGCTGCAGTACCGCGTCGGCAACGACTGGTACGGCTACGACTTCGGCAGCGGCGTCAATTTTCCGATCGCGGTGTTCAAGGCGGAAAAGAATCCGCGGGACAAGAAACCCGGCGACTTCGAGCAACTGCAGTTGCGCCTGATCGCCACGCTCAAGCAAGACCGGGACGACAAGGAAGCACTCAAGGCGCGTGCCGAAGAGCTGCGCAAGGCCGACCCGAGCCGTGCCGCCGAACCGGTCTATCTCGGCGACGACGTGCAGATCACTGCGGCGAGCGCGCTGTCGCCGGACGGCCGCTGGCTCGTCGTGGTGACGACCCCCAAGGACCACGATGGCGGCCGCGCGGGCAAGATGCCCATGTACGTGACGGAATCGGGTTACGAGGAGGTCGAGGATGTGCGTACGCGCGTCGGCCGCGGCAATCCGGCGCCGGAAACCGTCTGGCACGTGGATCTCGTGCGCAACGCCACCACCCGGCTCGATCTCTCGGGCCTGCCGGGCGCCGGCGACGACCCGCTCGCGGCCGTCCGCGCCGAGAACGAGAAGGCCAGGACGAAAGCCGACGCTGCGGCGAGGTCTGAATCCGGCGACGCCGGCACGGAAACGAAGGACGAAAAGAAGCGCGGCAAGAGCGCAAGCGCGAAACCCGAACCCGTCGTGCGCGCCATAGGCGTCGCCGCCATGCAGTTCACACGCGACGGCAGCCGCCTCGCACTGATGCTGCGCGCAACCGACAACAAGGATCGCTGGATCGCGACCTTGACCAATGCCGAGAAGCCGGCATTGGCCACGCGTCATCGTCTGAGCGATCCGGCCTGGATCAACTGGAACTTCAACGAATTCGGCTGGCTGCCCGACAATCGCACACTGTGGTACGTATCGGAGGAATCCGGTTTTGCGGCGTTGTATACGCGGCGCGACGACGACAGGCCAAAGACGCTGGTACAGGGCCGCTTCGAGGTCTCTTCGCCGCAGGTCTCGCCGGACGGCGCCTGGTTCTATTTCAAGAGCAACGCCGAAGCACCCTACAGCTACGACGTTTACCGGGTCGCAGCCGGCGGCGGCGAAAGCGTGCGCCTCACGACAATGAAAGGCGTCGAAAGCTTCAAGCTCTCGCCCGACGGCGGACGCCTGCTCGTGGCGCATTCGGGCAGCTACCTGCCGCAGCAGATCAGTGTGCTGCCCGCCGCCGGCGGCAGCGCGCGCCAGCTCACCGACACCCGCACCGAGGCGTTCAAGGCGATCGCGTGGCAGCAGCCCCGCATCGTGCCGGTGCCGTCGTCGCACGCAAAGATGCCGATCTGGGGCAAGCTCTACACCCCGTCGGAAAGCCAGACGGGTGCGGTCGACAAGCGTCCCATCGTGCTGTTCGTGCACGGCGCCGGCTACACCCAGAACACCCACCTGAGCTATCCGTACTATTTCCGCGAGCAGATGTTCCACAACCTGCTGACCGAACGCGGCTATCTCGTGCTCGATCTCGACTACCGTGCGTCCGAGGGCTACGGCCGCGACTGGCGCACGGCGATCTATCGCCAGATGGGCAAGCCCGAACTCGAGGACCTGATCGACGGCGTCAACTGGCTGGTCAAGGAGCACGGCGGCGATCCGGACCGGGTCGGCGTCTACGGCGGATCCTACGGTGGCTTCATGACCCTGATGGCCATGTTCCGCGCGCCGGACGTGTTCAAGGCCGGCGCAGCGCTGCGTCCTGTCACCGATTGGACGCAGTACAACCACGAATACACGTCGAACATCCTCAACACACCGGAGATCGACGACATCGCCTACCGTCGCAGTTCGCCGATCGAGTTCGCCGACGGCCTGCGCGGGCCGCTGCTGATCGCACACGGCATGATCGACGACAACGTGTTTTTCCAGGACTCGGTGCGCCTGTTCCAGCGGCTGATCGAACTCCGGAAGGACAATGTCGAGCTGGCCCCGTATCCCCTCGAACGCCACGGCTTCACGCATGCGAGTGCCTGGCGCGACGAATACGCGCGCATCCTCAAGCTGTTCGAGACGACGTTGCGTCCGACGGCACCGAACTGAGCAAGACCCGGGTATCCGTCCGCCGCGTCGCCTGACTCGTCCGCGGCTTCTCCCCCATCAGCCGGCCCGGCGCGGGGACGGGAACCGGCCCGCCGCGGCCCCGCCACCCCCGGGCGGCCCCACCACACCGGCCCGG
>BTVG01000021.1:0-76269 GCA_045864815.1 Rhodanobacteraceae bacterium
CGCTGGTTTCCTCGGGGCTGTTCTTCTTCGGGCCGCTGTCCACGCTTATTACGGCCATCCGGTCTCTCGCCGGCGCCGCCCGCGCGGCCGCGTCGCTGCTCCGGCTCGAAGGCGAGATCGGACGTGCCGCCGCGGCGCAGGTGGTGCCGGAGCCGGTGACCAGGCCGCTGGTCATGAACGATTCGATCGAGTGTCGCGGGCTCCAGTTCCACTATCCCGGTGAGGCGGGCGAGACCTTTGGCATCGGCCCGATCGACCTGAAGCTGAGCCGGGGCGAAGTCGTGATGTTCGTCGGCGGCAACGGCAGCGGCAAGACCACGCTGCTGAAGGTGATCGCCGGCCTGTACTCACCGAGCGCCGGCCAGTTGCTGTTCGACGGCAAGCCCGTTCCGCCGGGCGCGCAGCAGCGGCAACGCGAAATGTTCGGTGCCATCTTCAGCGATTTCCATCTGTTCCCGAAGCTGTACGGGGTGGATGCGGACGATGCGGCCATCGCGGCCGAGCTCGAGGCGATGCGCCTGACCGACAAGCTGAGTTATTCCGCCGAGGGTTTCTCGACGCGTGACCTGTCCACCGGCCAGCGCAAGCGCGTGGCGATGGTCGTCACCCTGCTCGAGAACCGGCCGATCCTGATCTTCGACGAGTGGGCTGCGGAGCAGGATCCCGAATTCCGCGCGCATTTCTACGAGGAACTGCTGCCAATGCTGAAGGCACAGGGCAAGACGCTGCTCGTGGCCACGCATGACGACCGCTATTTCGGCCTCGCCGACCGGGTCGTGAAGATGGAACTGGGACGCCTGGTCTCGACGCAGGGGCGCGGGGAGGCCGGTGCATGACCGTGAATCTGTCCAAAGCATTCCGTGCCTTTCCGGTTCCGGAGAACTGACGTGTCCGACCCAACGCCGCCACTCTCCGTCCCGCACGCGCCCCGCGCCGATACCGGGGTCGCCGCCTATCTGGGCATGTCCCGGCTGCGCTTCCGCCTCTGGGTCACCGGCCTGCTCGCCGCACTGTTGCTGCTGCTGCTGTGGAATCGCATCTTCATACCGATCGGATCGGGTGAATCCGGCGTGCTCTGGTCGCGACTCGGCGGCGGCACGGTGATGGACCGGCGCTTCGGGGAAGGCTACTGGGTGATCTGGCCCTGGGACAGGATGTCGGTCTACGACCTGCGCTACCAGGAAATGCATGGCAAGGCCGATGTACGCACCAGCGACGGACTGCACGTGGCCATGGACGTGACCATTCGCTATCGCCCCCGTGCGGAGGACCTGACCGTGCTCCATCAGGCCGTGGGTCCGCGTTACCGCGAGACGGTGCTGTGGCCCGACACGATCGCTGCGCTGCAGCAGATCGTCGGCCACTACAAGCCCGAGGAACTCACCGTTTCCGGCGAGACCGATCTCGCGCAGCGCGTGGAGGCGGCGGCGCGGCAATCGGTGAACCCGCACTGGGTCGACCTCGACCGCGTGCTGATCACGCGCGTCATCCTGCCCGAGCGCGTGCAGACGCAGATCCAGGAGAAGCTGGCGGACGAGCAGAAGGTGCTCGCCGCATCGCTGAAGCGCCAGACCTGGCTGATAGAGGCCGAGGGCGCGCGCGAATTCCAGGCGCGTACCGGCACCTCGCTGGTCAAATGGCGCAGCATCGACGCGCTGGAGAAACTCGCCCAGTCACCCAACGCCAAGATCGTGGTACTGGGCGGTGGCAAGGAGATGCCGTTCGTGCTCGATCCCGGATCAGTCGAAACCAAAGGCGTCCAGAAATAGCCCGACACTGAGTACCAGCATCAGCACATCGGTGTCGAAGGTCGCGTTGGGGCGGTCGCCGCCCGCGAGCTGGCGCATGCGCAGCCGCTGGATCGTATCCGCGTCGAACAGGTTCTGGCGGCGGATGGTGTCGGCCGAGAGCAGGTCCTCGACCCAGGGGATGCGCTGCTGCAGGAGGTACGCGGCGCCGGGCGCCACGAACCCGAACTTCTCGCGCCGTGCCAGGTCCGGCGGCAAATGCCGCAGCGCGACCTGGCGCAGCAGCCATTTCTCGGTTCCGTCCCGCACCATCAAGTCGGGGGGCACGCGCGTCATGTAGTCGATCAGCTCGGCGTCGAGGAACGGATAGCGCGCCTCGACCGAGTGCGCATAGGCGACGCGGTCGCCATGATCGGCGAGCAGATGATCGGCCATGCGCAGCTTGAAGTCGGCATAGGAGCGCTGGTGGAGACGGTGGCGCCCGATCATCCGGGCATGATCGACTGCGGGCTCGCGCGTCGCGTCGAAGTCAGCGAGCCGCGCGGCGACGTCGGCGCTGTACAGGCTCGCCTTGGTCTCGCGGAACAGCGCATAGTCACGCTCGTAGAAGAATCCCGGGTCACCCCAGAGCTCGGCGCGCAGTTCTTCCTCGAGCATGGCCTCCAGCCCTTCGGCCACGCCACGCGGCTCGCCGGCGGCGTCGAGGCGATAGCCGACGTAACCGCCGAACAGTTCGTCGGCCCCCTCGCCGGTGAGCACTACCTTGTGGCCGCTGTCACGCACCCGCTGCGACAGGGCGAGGGAGCAGGTGTCGTAGGACTCCTTGAGCGGCGCTTCGGCAGCGATCACCGCATCGCGCAGCCGGCACGCGATCTCGTCTGCGGAAAATTCGATCTCGTGATGGATGGTGCCGAGTGCGGCCGCCATCGCCCGCTGGGGCGCGCGCTCGTCGATCGCCGCATCGGGAAAGGTGATCGAGAAGCTGTGCAACGCCTGATCGGGCAGGACCTTGCGCGCCAGCGCGCCGATCAGGCTGGAATCCAGTCCGCCGCTGAGATAGATCCCTACGGGAACGTCCGCCGCGAGCCGGCGTTCGACGGCCGCGCGCAGCAAGACGTCGACCCGCTCGACAGGGTCTTCTGCAGGAACGGGCGCCGTCGCAGACTCGGTGGGATAGATCAGGTCCCAGTATTGGCGCAGCCGCGTGCCCGACGCATCGGCAATCAGCAGATGCCCCGGCGGCAAGGACTCCACGCCCTCGAACATCGTTGTCGGGCTGCGCATGCCCGGGAAAGTCAGGATCTGGTCGAGCGCGCGCAGGTTGAGGCGACGCTCCACGCCCGGGTGCGCGAGCAGCGCCTTGATCTCGGAGCCGAACAGCAGCGCGTCACCGGCGCGCGTGTGGAACAGCGGCGCGATGCCTGTCTGGTCACGGCCGAGGACCAGACGGTGTGTGCGTGCGTCGTAGATCGCGAACGCGAACTGGCCATTGAGCCGTTCGGCGAAATCGAGCCCATGTTCCTCGTAGAGGTGGACCACCACTTCGACGTCGCAGCGTGTGCGGAATCGATGACCGCGTGCTTCCAGAGCGGCGCGCAGCTCTCGGTGGTTGTAGATCTCGCCATTGACGATGGAGACGATGTCGCCGGTCGCATTGCTGTGCGGCTGGTTGCCGGTCGCGAGATCGATGATGGACAGGCGCCTGAATCCCATCGCCACGCCTGGCGCGGCGAACTCGCCGCCGTCGTCGGGGCCGCGGTGGCGCAGTGCGGCCGCCATGGCGGCGCAGGCGGCGCGTTGTGCCGGTCGCGAACGATCGGCACTGAAGATTCCGGCAATGCCACACACGTATCGGTCACCCTCGTATCGTGTTTCGCCAGCACGTCGACGGCCGGATCCGGAGCGGGGGAGCCCCGTCGGATCGAGCGAGCGTCCACTGGCCTGCACAGCCTGCGTCCGGCCCGTTGCCGGGGCATGAATCCGGACGCAGGGATCGCCATGCGGAAAGGTATGCAGCCGTTTCCTAGTTCGTCTGGAATTTCCAGGTCGGACCGATGATCAGCGGCAGCGTCGGATTGCCTGGCGCGACGGTGTCGACGCGCCAGTAATACGTGGTCTTGGGCTTGACGGCGAGCTTCGCAGTGATGTCGGTCACCGTAACGCGTTCGGCGCCCGGGTGGTGGTCGGCGCCTGCACTGTCGACCGCCGCCTCGTCGGTGCCCCAATAGACATCGTAACGCTCGCCGTAGACGCGGCCCGCCTGCCATTTGACGGCGACCGTACCGCCGTCGATGCGTGTGCTGGCATCACGTACCGGCCACGGAGTGGTCACGGCCGAACTGACCTGCGGCATCACGGCATCGAGCATCACCACTTCGCACTGGCCGGCTTCGGCCGTGGAGATCGCCGGGTCCCGCGGCAGGACGCAGCTGTCGTCCCAGGTGTTGGTCGCCAGCACGAACGAGGTGTCCTGATCGTAAAAGTAGTAGAGCAGCGTCTTGTAGCCGGGAAAGGCACCGCCATGACCGCGTGCGGTGCCGTAGCTGCGTTCGGGCTGCATCAGCCCGCCCACGCCGTACTGCATCGGCTGCCAGCCGATATGGATGTCGGATGAGACGAACGTGTACCACTTGTTCTTGGTACCCCGGTTGAGCAGTGTGTCGGTACGGAACATGGCCTCCTCGAACTTGAGCAGGTCCCAGGGGGTCGAGACGATCGCGCCGGCGGTCCAGGCGTAGGTCGGGTTGGTGTCGGTGACGTCGCACCAGTCGTTGTACACCTGTGCCGGGTAGGGGATCGAACCCCATTTGGTGTAGCCGTGCATGGTGGGCAGCTTCCGGGTGTCGGTCGCGAAGTAGGTGTCCTTGAGCCCCGCGACATCGAACACTTCACGCTTGATCACTTCCTCGGCGGTCAGCCCGGTCACCTTTTCGGCGATGAGGCCCAGCAGGATGTAGTTGGTGTTCGAATAGTCCCAGCCCGGATATTGCGGCGGCGCCGGCGGCGCGCTCGCGAACACCGAGACCCAGTAGGGATTGGGGTAGGTCGCACCGGGGGCGAACGTCGGCGCCACGGGCGGGGCGCCAAAGGGTTTCTGGTCCTTGGGCACACCGGCGGTCGAGACGGCCGCGAGCAGTTCGTCGGGCTTGAAGCTGCGCTGCGGCGTGATCTGCGGCGAGAAGGCGACATTGTCCCAGCCCAGATAGTTGGCCACGCCGGACGTCATCTGCAGCAGGTTCGTGACGGTGATGCTGCCGATGCCGGGAATGCCCTTTACCGTGGGATTGTCGCCGAGATAGGTGAGTACCGGCGCGGTCAGCTGGATCTTGCCCTGCTGCTCCAGCCGCAGGATCGCCTGAGCGAGGAAGGCCTTGCTCACACTGCCGACGCGAAAATGCAGATCGGGCGACATCGGCTGCCTGGTCGCGAGATTGGCGACGCCGGTGACGCCCACGCGCACGCCCCAGTCGGGCGAGCGCACGATGATCACCGCACCGGGGATGCCGCCATTGGCCACGAGCGAGTCGATCGTCTTCTGCCAGGTCGCCGGGAAGGGCCGGTAGGGAAGGGCATTGGCGCCGGTGCGCACGAGCGACTTCGCGGTCGCCGGCGGCGGCTGGCACACCGCTGGCGGGTAGCCGACGGGAGTCGGCAGCGTCGCTGGCGGCGCGGCAGCCGGGACTTGGTTCAACTGTCTCGCCGGTGCGGCTTCCTGGGCGGATGCCGGCGACGCGGTCAGGTTCAGCGCGACCAGCGGCACGGCGGTGAGCACGGCAGTACGGCATCGATGGCGGAAGCGGGTGATCATGCCTGGAGTCCTTCTCTCGGTAAGGGAGCCCGCTCCTGCGGCGGTTCGGTGGCGGGAGCGCGCGACATTGATCCGGCGAGGCGCCGGATCGCGGCAGGTGAATCGCAGCAGGGCGCGTAGCGGATCGCGGCGGTCAGCCGTCCTCCGCTGCGCCAGGCCTCGATCTCGATCGCGCGCGTGCGGCGCAGGCCTCTGATGACGACGCCGGGAAGGCGGTCACTGATCACGCTGGCAGTACCAGCGGCGGGGTCGATGTCGCCGAGGTAGTTGATGGCAATGGCAGGTTCGGCGACGGCGATCGGATCGGGCGCGAGCCAGCGCAGCAGGCCCCAGCCCACACCGTGCGAGGGCACCTCGCACAGCGCGGCTTCGATCGACCCGGGCGAGGCCCTGCAGTCGAACCGGAACGGGTACTCGGCCGTGAACCAGCCGACGGTACGGCTGAAGTCGAGCGTTCCGCCCGGCGCGTAGCGGCCGTGATGCGCGAGGGTGACGCAGGCCTGAGCGCTGTCGCCGCGGTCCGCCAGTGCCGACCCCAGGCGCGCGAGCAATACCGCGAGCACGCTGCGCTCGGACAGCCCGGGACCGACCGTGCCGAGATCGAACGTCACGACGTCGGTTTCCTCATAGCTGTGCTCAGGGACGGCCGGCGGCGCTGCGCGTACGACCGACGCCCAATAGGCGCGCTCGCCGCTGGCGTCCCACGCCGACAGTGCCGTCACCCAGTCGCGCCACGACGCGCTGCCGGCCGGCGTGGCGCCAGCCAGCGTATCGGACAGGTCTTCCAGCAGGATGCGCCAGCTCATGGCATCGACCAGCAGGTGATGCGCCGCGAGCAGCAGGAAGTCGCCGTCATCGAGCCGGTAGTGTGTCGCGGCGAACAACGCCGCGGTGCCACCGGCGCCCCCCGGCAGATGGGCATCGGCATCGGTCGTGATTGCTGCCCCGCCCGCGCCGCGCAGGTCGATGCTGCGCCAGGCGAACGGCGTACCGGCTGGCTGGCACTCGGCCTGCCAGTCGCCGCCACGGCGCGCGAAGCGCAGCCGCAGCGCGTCGTGGCGCCGCCAGAGCGCCGTCACGGCTGCTTGCAGCGCGTCGACCGCGTCGATGCGCAGCAGCAACCGGTGGCTGAGCCGCGCGGTGCCGTCAGGATCGCACTGGAAATGGCGCCGCTGGATCGGGGTGAGCGGAACCGCGCCCGCGACCACCGCCTCCGGCGCAACAAGAGCGGGTATAGCCAGTCGCGCGATCGCCGCCACATTGTCCGCAGCCAGCAGCGCGGGCATGGTCAGGCTCCTGCCATCGCGCCGCAGTCGCGCGAGCAGGCGGATCGCACGCAGCGAATCGCCGCCGCTGGCAGCGAACCCGCTGTCCGGGCCATAGGGGCCGCCGCCGAGTACCGCCGCAAACGCGTCGGCGACACGCGCCTCCTCGCGCGTCATCGCGCGCAGTGCCGGGGTCGGGCAGGCGTGCAGTTCCGCCAGCGCGCGCCGGTCGACCTTGCCGGCGAGGGTGGTCGGCAGTTCGGCCAGCGGCACGATCGCGACCGGCACCATCCAGTCCGGCAGTGTCTCCGCGAGGCGCTGGCGCAGCGCGTCGCAATCGACGGGCATGCCAGGAACCACGAAGCCGATCAGCCGTCCCCGGTCGGCCACGGCAGCGGCCTGCGCGACACCGGGTAGCGCACGCAGCGCCGCCTCGACTTCGCCGAGCTCGACGCGCCGTCCATTGAGCTTGACCTGCCCGTCGAGCCGCCCGGCATAACGGACCTCGCCGTCCTCGCCAAGCACGCCCATGTCGCCGGTGCGGTAGAAACGCTCGCCGGCGTATTCCGGAAAGCGAGCGCGGGTGAGTTCCGGCTGCCCGACATAACCGCTTGCCAGCCCCTGGCCGGCCAGCCAGATTTCGCCGGGCGCGCCCAGCGGCATCCACCGGCCACGGCGGTCGCGGATCGACATGGCGGTGTTGGCGATCGGACGCCCGATCGGGATGCCCTGCGCATAGTCAGCCTGCGGATCGATGCGGTGCCAGCTCGCACAGACCGAGGCCTCGGTCGGGCCATAGGCGTTGAACGCGGTCAACGTGCGCGCAAGGCGGCACATGTCCGCGCCGTCGGGTGGCTCGCCGGCCGTGATCAGGACGCGCACCGGGCCGAGCGGGGCGCCGTCGAGCGCACGCAGATACGACGGCGGCAGCGTCGCGACCGTGATGCGCTCAGTCCCGAGCAGGTCGAGCAGCGCCGCGCCGTCGCGGACCGCCGCATCCGGGGCGATCACCAGCCGGGCGCCGGCCAGCAGAGCCATGAAAATCTCCGACAGTGAAGCGTCGAAGCTGCAGGAGGCGAACTGCACCACCGAGTCTCCGGGTAGCACGCCGAAGCCGTCGATCTGCGCCAGGATCATGTTGACGAAGCCGCGATGCGGAACCGCGACGCCCTTGGGCTGCCCGGTCGAGCCCGAGGTGTAGATGAGGTAAGCCGCATCCTCCGGCAGGGCCGGCGACGACGCGCGGTGCGCGGCCTCGGCACCGGCGACCGGCAGGGCGAGGCCGGTCGCAAGCCCGTCGATCCGCGCTGCTCCGGTGGCATCGGCGAGCACTCGCCGGCAACCCGAGTCCGCCAGCATCCCGGCGATTCGCGGATCGGGAAGGGCGGGGCTCAGCGGCAGGTAGGTGGCGCCGGCCTTGAGGATGCCGAGCAACGCCACGATCCGCGCCGCGCTGCGCGCGCAGAGCACGCCCACCACGTCCCCCCGGACGACTCCGGCGCTGCGCAACCGCGCCGCGACGCCTTCGGCTGCGCGATCGAGCCCGCGGTAACTGAAGGTCACGCCAGGGTCGGAGAGCGCGGGAGCGTCGGGCGTGTGATCGACCTGACCGTGCCACAGCGACACCAGCGTGGCTTCCGGATCCCGCGCGATGGCAGGGCCGTGTGCGGCGGCGTACAGCCGCGCGCGCTCGCTGGCCGGCAGCATGTCCAGGTCGCAGAGCGGCGCGTCGGGCGTGGCGAGCAGCGCGGCCGTGAGCGTTTGCCACTGCGATGCGACGCGCGCGATCAGCGCGCTGTCGATGCGGCTCGTATCGAACTGAAACCGGACATTCAGCGCGTCGTCGTCGTGGACGAGGATGCCGAAATCGTAGTTCGCGCGCTCGATCGCCTGCGCCGCCACCACGCGGAAGCCGGTATCGGCGCCCGCGCCGCCCGCCGGGAAATTTTCCAGCACCAGCAGATGGTCGAGCAGCCCGGCCGGCAGCGGCGATACCGCCTGGATCGCGGCGAGCCCGGCGTATTCGTGTGCGCTGCCGTCGTCCGACTGCCGCTGCAGCCGTGCCAGCAGCTGGGCGAGCGTGTCGCCCTCGTCCAGGCGCACGCGCACCGGCACGGTCGTGACGAACATCCCGACCAGCCGCTCGATCCCCGGCGTGGCGACGGTGCGGCCCGAGGTGACGATGCCGAACACCACGTCGTCACGGCCGGTCCAGCGCGAGAGGACCAGGCCCCAGATCGCCTGGAGCAGCACGCCCAGCGTCACACCGTGCCGACGCGCCAGCGCGCGCAGCGCACGTGATGCGTCCCCATCGAATCGCAGCTCATGCTCGGCCATCCGCGCCGCTGTGCCATTCCGCGGCAGGCGGGGAAGCGTGGCGATCGTGTCATAGCCCGCCAGCAGCGTGCGCCAATGGGTCAGGGCCGCTGCGTCGTCGCGCAATGCCGCTTCGGCCATGAAGCCGTCGGGATCGGTCGCGGGTCCCAGCGATGCGGGTACACCATCGCGCGCCGCGACGTAGAGTGCCGCGAACTCCTCCATCAGTACGGCGCCGGACCAGCCGTCGAGCAGGATGTGCGGATGGCTCCACACGAGTTCGTAGCGCGCCGGCCCGCGCCGGAACAGCGCAACCCGGATCAGCGCGTCCCGACGCAGGTCGAACCCGCGTGCGACATCCGCCGCGCACCAGTCGGCGACGGCCGCCGCATCGGCATCCCGTGACTCGAACGCGACACGCTGCTGCCGGAGCACGATCTGCAGCGGCTGCGCGGTGCGCTCCCAGGCGAACACCGTCCGCAGCAACGCGTGCCGGACGAGCAGGCCGTTCCACGCCGTTTCGCAGGCAACGGCGTCGATCTCGCCTTCGATCTCGAAGCGCACCTGGCGGTGGTACGGGGAGGCGCCCGGGGTCGCGAGCTCGTGATACAGCATCCCCGCCTGCAGCGGAGTCAGCCGGTAGACACGCTCGACCGCGTCGCGTGCGAAGGGGACGTCAGCCATCCTCGAACAGCCCTTCGAGTTCGGCCATCGCGACGCGGCCGCTCAGGGCGTCGGGCGGTGGCGCGGATTCACCCAGCGCCGCGGCGATGCCGGCAACGGTGGGCGCATCGAGGAAGTCGCGCATCTCGATCCGGCGGCCTGCGGCGCGCAGCCGCCCCACGACCTGGATCGCGCGGATCGAATCACCGCCCACGGCGAAGAAGCGATCGTGCCGGCCGAAACCGGCATGGCCGAGCACGTCGCGCCACACCTGCGCGACCATCGCCTCGCAGGGATCGTCGATGCGGGCGGGCGCCTCCGCGGAGCCGGGCGGCGGCAGCGCCGCGTAATCGGTCTTGCCGCTGGGGGTCAGTGGGAGTGCGTCCAGCGAAATCCAGCGCGCGGGAAGCAGGTGCGCAGGCAGCGTGCGCACGAGCGCATCGGCCAGCACCTCCGCCCCGGCGCCGACCACATAGGCAACCAGCGCATCGCTGGCCGGCCCCTTGTGCACGGCCACGGCGACGTCGCGCACGCCCGGCAGCGCCGCGATCGCGCGCTCGACTTCGCCCAGCTCGATGCGATAGCCGCGCAGCTTGACCTGGCGATCGCGCCGTCCGGCGAAGCGGATCGCACCGTCTGTGTCCATCGCGCCGCGATCGCCACTGCGATAGACGCGCGCACCGGTACGCCAGGGATGCGGCACAAAGACGGCCTCGGTCAGGTCCGGGCGTGTGTGATAGCCGCGCGCCAGCCCCACGCCGCCGATCACTATCTCGCCCTGTACCCCGAGCGGTGCCGGATTGCCGTTGCGATCGAGCACGAACATTTCGCCGTTGGCGATCGCCCTGCCGATGGGAATCCCCCGGGTATGGTCAGTACCGGGCTCGACGCGGTGCCAGCTCGCACAGACCGTGGTCTCGGTCGGACCATAGGCGTTGAACACCTGCAATCGTGCGGCGAGACGGATCATGCGCTGCGCATCGGGCGCTTCGCCCGCGGTGACCAGGATCTGCAGGGGCGCGAGCGCGTCGTCGCTCAGTTCGGCGAGGTAGGAGGGCGGCAGTGTCGCGACCGACGCCCGCCCGGTGGCCAGCAGCGCGGCAAACGCAGCCGGATCGCGCACCTCGTCGGGGCGTGCCACCAGCAGGCAGGCACCATTGAGCAGCGCCATGACCATTTCCCAGACCGAGGCGTCGAAGGAGGCCGGCGCGAACTGGACGATGCGGTGATGTGACCGGATGCCGAGCCCGTGATGCTGGGCCGCTGCGAGGTTCGCTGCGCCGCGATGCGCGAGCAGCACGCCCTTGGGCCGGCCGGTGGAGCCGGAGGTGTAGATGAGATAGGCGGCATCGTCCGGCCCCGGCGCGGGCGGCAGCGGTCCGGCGGCTCCGCCGAGCGCCGTGATGTCGATCCGGCGCAGCGTCAGATCCGGAGCCACCGCGCCATGTCCCGGTTCGGTCAGCAGCACGCGAGCGCCCGAATCCGCAAGCATCAGCGCGACTCGCTCGGCGGGATAGCCCGGATCGATCGGCAGGTAGACGGCGCCGGCCATGAGCACGCCGAGAAACGCCGTGACGAGCCGCTCCGATCGCTCGAGCAACACGGCCACCACGTCACCGGGTGCGACGCCGCTGCCCGCCAGTGCGCAGGCGACCATGCGGGCGCGCCCGTCGAGTTCGGCGTAGCCCAGCGTCGTATCGCCGCTGACCACGGCAGGTGCATCCGGCTGGCGCGCCACCCAGGTGGCAAAGACAGACGGAACGGTCGCGCCATCGGGCACGTCGATGAGCGGCCCCGTGGCGGTGACCAGCGCGAGCTCTTCGGCCCCGAGCATCGGCAGGCGCGCCAGCGCGCGTTCGGGTTCCGCGGCGGCCGCCGCGGCCAGCCGTACGTAGTGATCCGCCATGCGGACGATTCGCCCGCGGTCGAACAGGTCACTCGCGTATTCCAGGTTCAGCGTGACGCCGTCCCCGGTCTCGACGAACTCGAACGTCAGCGGAAACTTGGCGACGCGCGGCTCGCCGCCGAATCGCGATACCTCGACGCCGGCCATCGTCAGGCTGCGCTGGCGCCGGTCCTGGAACACGACCGCGACATCGAACAGCGGCGGCCGGTTTTCGTCGCGCGGCAGGTCCAGTTGCTCGACCAGCAAGTCGAACGGATAGGCGCGATGATCCACCGCTTCGGTGAGCACGTGGCCCGCACGGCGGAGCAGCGCGGCGAGGTCGTCGCTGTCGTCGAGCGCGATGCGCAGGGGCAGGAGGTTCACGTAGAAGCCGACCTGTGTCTCGAGCTCCGGATCGTCGCGGCAGGTGACCGGAATGCCGAGTACCGCCTCGTCGCAGTCGGTATGGCGGCGCAGCAGTGCGGCCGTCAGCGCGACCAGACTCGCGAAGAAGCTCGCGCCGGCCGCGTGGGCGAGCGTGCGCAGGCGGTGGGTGATCGCGGGGTCCAGCGTCGTCGAGATGCGGTCACCATCGTGGCTGGCCGGACCGGCCGGAATCCGGTCGAACGGCAGGTCGAGCCGTGGCGGCAGCGCGGCGAGCCGGGACAGCCACCAGTGCCGCAGCGCCGCGGCCCCGGCCGAGGCGAGCCAGGCAGCTTCGGCAACGGCGTGGTCCTTGTAGTGAATGCGCAGCGGCGCGAGCGCGTCGCCACGCGCGCCGCGCAGGATCTCGTCCACCAGGACGGACACCGATTCGGCGTCGCTGACGATGTGATGGACTGCAAAC
The DNA here is from genome assembly GCA_045864815.1 of Rhodanobacteraceae bacterium. Lineage (GTDB taxonomy): Bacteria > Pseudomonadota > Gammaproteobacteria > Xanthomonadales > Rhodanobacteraceae > Tahibacter. The sequence continues at coordinate 12,533 of BTVG01000021.1, forward strand.
AGCAGTGCGTGGCGTGCCGCGCCCAGGCGCAGCAGACTCGCCCGCAGCAACGGGCCACGCGCGAGATCGAAGCCCTCGCGCGCCAGGGTTTCCGCGTGCTGCCGTGCCTCTTCGTCAGGAGCGCGCTCGCCGCTCAGGTCGATGCGCGTCACGCCGAAATCGGCCTGCGCGAGCACGCGCTGGCGCAGCTCGCCGTCGCGTTCGAAGAACACCGTGCGCAGTGCCTCGTGCCGCGCCGGCAGCGCCTCGATCGCCGCGACGAGCGCGTCGGCATCGAGCTCACCGTCGAGCAGATAAGCCGCACCGAGCACGTAGGCGGCAGGATTGCCGCCGAGCTGGTCGAGAATCCACAGGCGTCGCTGCGCATGCGAGACCGGATAGTCCGGTGCTGGGGTGGCCACGGGGATGCGATGCGCTGGCTCCGGCCGGGGCGCGAGCGCGTGCGCCATCGCACGCACGCTGGGCGCGGCGAAGAAGTCGGCGATCGTGACGCTGCCGCCGAACTCGGCGTTGGCACGCGTGAGCACGCGCATCGCGCGCAGCGAATCGCCGCCGACGTCGAAGAAAGACGTACACGCGCCGACGCGCCGGATTCCCAGCACCTCGCTCCAGATCGCGGCGATACGCGTCTCGACCGCACCCTCGGGCGCGACGAACGCGGAACGGCCGCTGACCAGTTCCTCGGGCTTGGGCAGGGCGCGGCGATCGACCTTGCCATTGAGCCCCAGCGGCAGCGTGTCGAGCGCGATCAGGAAGTGCGGCATCGCGGCCCGCGGCAGGTCGAGCGCGAGGTATGCGCGCAGCTCGTCGGTTCCGATCGGACGCGCCGCCGTGAAGTAGCAGGCGATCGCCAGATCCCCGTCGTCGCGCCGGTGCGCGACGGCGACCGCGGTCTCGATCGCCTCATGCGCCATTGCCGCGGCCTCGATTTCGCCGAGTTCGACGCGCACGCCATTGATCTTGACCTGGCCGTCGAGCCGGCCGCCCAGCTCGATGGTGCCGTCGGCGAGTGCCCGGCCCAGGTCGCCGGAGCGATAGACCATGCCGTCCACGCCCCATTCGGGCTCGGCCGGGATGAAGCGCGCCGCGCTCGCCTCGCTGTCGCCCAGGTAGCCGAGCATGGCGAACGGCGGGGCGATATGGAGCTCGCCGATCGCGCCCGGTGCGGCGATCCGGCCCTCCTTGATCACCAGCACCTGCGTGCCCGGCAGCGGCCGTCCCACGGGGACCGGGCGCGCCGGATCAACCTTCCCGTCGATGCGGTGGCAGCATTTGGCGAGTGTGGTCTCTGACGGACCATAGAGATTGCGCAGCGCGACGCCCGGCCCCAGGGCCTCCCGTGTGCGCTCGACATCGGTGCCCCACAGCATCTCGCCCGCGAACAGCAGATACCGGAGCGCGGGCAGCGCACGGGGCTGCTCCTCGAGCGCCTTGAGCGCGAGGCGAAAGATGCTGGGCACGACATGCGCGACCTGGACACGCGCGCGCACCAGCCATTCCGCGAGCCGTGCGCCGTCCCGGCGTACCTCGGGCGGCGCGATGCACACCGTGCCGCCCGTCGCGAGCGGCAGGAAGATGTCGCGCAGCGAGACGTCGAACGTCGGCAATGCGAGGTTGCTCACGCGCAGGCCCGGCTGCACGTCCAGCTCCTGCGCCTCCCAGTCGATGAAGTGGCGCAGTCCCGCGTGGCCCGCGAGGATGGGCCGGGGGGTGCCGGTTGATCCCGACGTGAACATCACATAGGCGGCATCGCCGGCAGCGGGGCGCCGGCTGCGGTCCGCGGTGTCACCGGCGGTCGAGGACCCGTCCGCCGTGTTCGCGGTCACGATGCGCTCGGCCGGCGGCCCCACCGCGGCGTCCAGCCGGTCGCGCAGCTCGGGGGCGACCACCCAGGCCTGAGGTTCGACCCGCGCGGCGAGCAGCGCCAACCGCCGGGCAGGCGCCTCGATGTCGAGCGGAACGAACACGGCACCGGCCTTCCAGGCCGCGAGCAGGGTCGTGATGTGCCCGATCCCGGCCGGCTGGAACGACGCGATACGGTCGCCACGCCGCACGCCCAGCACGACCAGCGCGCCGGCCAGGGCCTCGGCGCGGGCGTCGAGCGCGCGATAGCTCAGGGCCTCGCCGTCAGCCTCGATCGCGATTGCATCGGGGCGAGCGCTCACCTGGGCCTCGAACTGGTCGAGCACCGTGCCCCTGATCTCGTCTGTCGCGACGGGGGCGACGTGCGTGCCCAGCGCGATCTGCGCCAGCGGCCTGTCGGCATCGGCGAGCACCGCGCTCGCCAGGTGCTGCCACTGGGTCTGGATCGCGCACAGGTCGGCATCGTCGATCGCCAGGGCATTGCCGGTGAACGTGATCGTCAGCGATTCGCCGGGCTCGACCACGATGCTGAACGGGAAGTGCATCTGTTCGATCGCCTGCACGTCACCGATCGAAAGCCCGGCATCGCCCAGCGTGGCAAACGGATAGTTTTCGAAAACGAGCACATGATCGAACAGCGTGCGGCGCTTTCCGCCGAGCCGCTGCATGTCGGCGAGCGGGAAATGTTGGAAGGGCGCGGCCTCGCCGGCATCGTGCTGGATCGCCCGCGCGAGCGCGGCGAAACTCCGGTCGCCCGCGACGTGAACGCGCACCGGCACGGGCTGCAGGAACAACCCGACCATGGCCTCGATGCCATCGACCTCGGCCGGCCGGCCCGAGACGATGGCGCCGAACAGCACATCCGGATCGCCGGCAAATCCGGCGAGCAGCGCGGCCCATTGCGCCTGTACCAGGGTGTTCAGCGTGACGCCGAGACGCGCGCCGAGCGCGGCCAGCGCCTGTGTCGTGGGCACGTCGAACGCGAAGCGGAGTTCGCGCCTCACGTAGGCACCGTCCGGAACCGCCCGCAGTCCCGGCAGCGCGACCGGCTGCGGTGCATCCGCCAGCCGCGCCGTCCAGTAGCGCCGCGCGGCGCCGGCGTCCTGGGCCGCCAGCCATTCCAGATGACGGGCGAACGGCGGCGCCGGCGGCAGCGGCTCGCTGCGATAGAGCGCCAGCAGCTCGGCCAGGACGATGCCCAGCGACCAGCCGTCCGCGACGATGTGATGCAGGGTGAGGACGACCCGCGTCTCGGCTTCGCCCAGCTGCAGCAGCAACAGTCGCAGCAGTGGATCCTGCGCCAGGTCGAAGCCCGTCGCGCGCGCCTCCGCCGCATGGCGCTCCACTGCCGCTGTTCGCCGGTCGGCGACCAGTCCGCGCAGGTCGACGACGACGACCGGTCCCGGCCGCTTGGCCAGGACGACCTGTTGCAGGGCCTCGCCGGGCGGCGCGACGAACCGCGCCCGCAGCGCCTGATGCCGTGCGAGCACGGCCTGCCAGGCGGCGGCGAAACGGGCAGGTTCGAGCGTACCGTACAGCGTGAAGGCGAACTGCTGCAGATAGGACTGGCGGTCGCCACTCAGCGCGTGGAACGCCATGCCCTGCTGGAGCGGCGACAGCGGCAGCACCGCTTCCACACGGTCGGTATCGGCTTCCGTGGGAGCTTGCGCCGGCGCCGGCGGACCGACGAGTGCGGCCCGCAGCGCATCGGCCAGCCGCTGCACCGTCGCGCGCGCATGAATGCGCGCGCCGTAGCCGATGCTCAGGGTGAGCGTTCCACTGACGATGGCGGCTTCGATGTCGATCAGCTCGACCCGGTGCAGGGTGGGGCCGAGGAGTGGTCCTGTCGGCTCGTCAGCGAGACGAAAGCCACCACCGAGCCCGGCATCGAACTGGCCCAGGTAGTTGAACCCGATTTCGGGGGGCTCGGCAAAGCCGATGTCGGGGCACAGCTCTACCGGCGTTGCGTAGCGCAGCAGGCCGTAGCCGATTCCTTTGCGCGGAATTGCTGCCAGCATCGTGCCGGCGCGCGCCATGGCCGCGTCCAGTCCCGCCGCATCGCCCACGTCGACGGTCGCCGGGAACAGCGAGGTGAACCAGCCGATCGTGCGGCTGATATCGAGTCCCGGTACCAGTTCCTCGCGACCATGGCCTTCGAGGCGCACGCGGATGCGTGGCATCCCGAAAACGTCGCGGAAGGCCAGCGCCAGCGCCCCCAGCAGCAGCGCCGCCATGCCGCCTTCGTTGGCCCGCGCGCGTCGCAGCAGCGCTGCGCTCGCATCGGCATCGAACGTGAGCGCGATGCTGCTCGCGTCGGCCGCGGCATTGATGGGATCGTCATAGTCGCGCGGCAGTGGCGGCGCCACGGCGGTGTCGACCGCGCGCCAATAGTCGGCCTCGGCGAGCAGAGCCGGATCGCGTGCCGCCTGCGCCAGCGCCGATGGCCAGGCCAGCCAGGATCCCGCGTTCGGCAATACCGCTGCCACGCCTGCCCGCTCGGCCGCATAGGCGGCAAACAGATCGTCGAGCAGGATGCGCCAGGACACGCCGTCGATCACCAGATGGTGGCAGAGCAGCAGCAGCCGCTCCGCGCCGGGCAGGCGGTAGTGCACCACGCGCAGCAGCGGCGGTCGCGTCACGTCAAAGCTGGACTGCAGCGCGGCCGCGTGCGCACTGAGCGCCGCCATGCTGTCGAGCTCGACGTTCTCCAGTGGCACTGCCAGCGTCGCGGCCACGCGCTGCACGCCACGCGTCAGGTCGAGCGAAAGCCGCAGCCCGTCGTGCCGCTCGATGACCGCGGCCACGGCGCGGCCCAGTGCATCCGCATCGATAGCGTCCGCCGCGAGCAGCACCGCATTGTTGAACTGCCCCGGCGCTGCGCCATGCGTCTCGAGGAACCAGCGCTGGATCGGAGTGAATGGCGCTTCCGGGGCCGCGGTGACGTCGGTGACCGCATCGGCGCCACCCGCCACGATCGCGAGCGCGGCGACCGTGCGCGTGGCCAGGATCTGGGCGAGGCTGACCCGGATCCCGGCCCGGTGCAGACGGCTGACGATCTGCAAGGCCTTGATCGAATCGCCGCCGAGCGCGAAATAATCCTGATCCACGCCGGGGGCGCCGCCGCCCAGCACCTCGCCCCAGATGCGGGCGATCGTCGCTTCAGCGGCGGTGCGCGGCGCCTGGACGGCGGTGCTGGCGGGCAGGGGGGCACCGTCGGCAACGGCGAGCGCATCGCGATCGATCTTGCCATTGGCGGTCAACGGCAGTGCATCGAGACGGATGAAGTGCGACGGGATCGCGTACCGGGGGAGGTTGCGCGCGAGATGCGCCTGCAGCACCTCGGCGGTAAGTGCCGTTTCACCCACCACATAGGCCGTCAGATCGCCGTCGCGAGCCGTCACGACCGCCTTCTCGACCGCCGGATGCTCGAGCAGCCAATGCTCGATGGCCGGCAGCTCGACGCGATGCCCGCGTACCTGCACCTGATGGTCGTTTCGACCCAGATAGGTCAGGACCCCGTCCGCGCCGAGACGGCCGATGTCGCCGCTGCGGTAGTAGCGCCGCCCCTCGCGCACCACGAAACGCGCGGCGGTCAGCTCGGGGCGGTTGCGATAGCCGGCGCAGACGCCGCTGCCGCCCACCCACATTTCACCCGGCACGCCCAGCGGCACTTCCGCGCCGGACGCGTCGAGCAGCAGAACCTGCGTCTCAGGGATCGGTCGCCCGATCGCGCTGCGGCCGCTGTGCAGGTCGGCCTCGTCGAGCCGGTGCCAGGTCACATGCACCGTGGTCTCGGTGATGCCGTACATGTTGACCAGTGCGATGTCGGCAAGTGGATAGAGTGCCGTCCAGGGGCGCAGACAGGCCGGCTCGAGCCGGTCCCCGCCGAAGATCACGGTGTGCAGATGCGCCGTCAGATCGTGTGTCGCGGCGGCGCGTTCGGCGTCGATCAGGCCGTAGAACGCCGCCGGTGTCTGGTTGAGCACGGTGACGCGGTGCGCGCGCACCAGCGCCAGCAGCGCGGCCGGGTCACGCGCAGTGGCGGCACCCGCGATCACGACCGACCCGCCGTAGGCGAGTGCGCACCAGACTTCCCAGATTGAGAAATCGAACGTGAAGCTGTGCGCGCAGACGAAGACCTCGGACGGCCCGAACGTAAACGGCATGCGATCGTTGACGAGCAGCCGCACCGCGTTGCGGTGGCTGACCAGACACCCTTTGGGCAAGCCGGTCGAACCCGAGGTGTAGATGATGTAGGCGATATCGTCGGGGGCGTGCCGGGCACCGGGCGTTCCTACGCCGCGCGCACCCACATCGAGTGCGAGTCCGCGCGCCGGCTCCGGCAGCAATCCGGCCGTGCTGGCGTCGACGATCACCGTCGTGCAGCCGCTGTCGCCGAGGATGTGCGCGAGCACGGCTGGGGGTTGTCCGTCGTCGAGCGGCACGAACACGCAACCGGCCTTGAGTATCGCCAGCTCGGCCACGACGCACCGTTCGGAGCGCGGCAACAGCATGCCCACGCAGGAACCCGGCGCCGCGCGCGCGGCGATCGCCGCCGCCAGCGCATCGGCGGCGGCGGCCAGTTCGGCGTAATCGAGCACGGTGTCGCCGGCGATCACGGCGACGCGCCCTGCATGCGCCGCCGCCGCGGCGTCGAAAAGGTCGACCAGCGTGGCCTCGCGCGGATAGTCCGCAGCGGTGTCGTTGAGCGCGGCGATCACGGCTGCCTGACCCGGCGTCATCAGACCGATCCCGCCGATGGGGCTGCCCGGATCGTCTGCCACGGTCGCCAGCATCTGTCCGAACGCCGCCGCCCAATGCTCGATCGTGCCGCGGTCGAACAGCTGTGTGGCAAAGCCGAAACGCAGGATCAGCGCGCCGTCGATCTCGGTGACATCGAGTGCCAGGTCGAACATCGCCGCCGGCAGGGCGATCTCACGACTCGTGAATTCGAGATCGGCGATGCGGAACGCGCGCGCGGTCGCATTCTCGTAGGACAGCATCGTGTCGAACACCGCGTTGCGGCCCGGTGCAGGCGGCGGAACCAGTGCCGCGGCGGATTCGAACGGGTAGTCGCCATGGTCATACGCGGCGAGGGCCACGCGGGCAACGGCGTCGAGGTGTTCCGCGAACGAAAGTGTCGCGCAGGGACGCGTGCGGAACGCGACCGTATTGACGAACATGCCCACCGCGCGCGCCACGGCCGGCTGTTCGCGCCCGGAGCTGGCACCGGCGATCACGATGTCGTCCTGCCCGCTCAGCCGATGCAGGAGCCCGCTCCACGCGGCGAGCAGCACCATGTAGAGCGAAGCGCCGCCTCGGGCCCGGCCGAGCGCCTTGAGCCGGTCGACCAGCGCCTTGGGTGTGTTCACGATGACGGTGTCACCGCGGAAATCGCGCACCACCGGACGCGGGCGATCGCCCGGCAGCGTGAGCTGGGGCAGACAGGCGAGCTGTTCGCGCCAGAACGCGGCGTTGGCTTCACCACGCGCCCCCTTGCCGCCGGCGGCTGCGGCCACACGCGCCGCCGCGAGATCGTAGTCGACCGGCGGCAGCGTCTCGCCGGCGTAGAGCGCCATCAGTTCGGCCGCGATGATGTCGAACGACAGCCCGTCCACCGCGATATGGTGCGTGTCGGCAAGCAACAGGTGCCGCTCCGGCGCCAGCCGGCCGACAGCGACCCGGATCAGGGGGGGGCGTGACAGATCGAACGGGCGGATGAAGCGCGTGATGAACGCGTTCTCCTCGCCGGGTGCCAGGTCGACGCGCTCGACGGCGAAACGCGGTTCTGCGATGCATTTGGCCAGCGGCTCGCCATCGATCGTGACGAACGCGGTACGCAGCGCCGGATGTCGGCGGATGACCGTGCGGAACGCATCTTCGAGGCGGTCGGCATCGAGCGGACCGCTGATCACGAACGCCTGCGGCAGATGGTAAGGCGCCTCGCCACCCTCGCGTTGCGCAAGTGCATAGAGCCGCCGTTCCGGCGAACTCAGTGCGCTGAACTGTGGCGAAGGGTAGGCGTCGATCGACCAGTCGAAGCCGTTGGCGCGAATCTCGGCAATCGCGCCGGTGATAGCGTCGAACACCGCGTCGATGTCGGCCTGGCTGTGCGCAGTCGAGAAGAAATTGATCCGCCGCTCCCAGGTGTAAACCCCGCGGATCAGCATCGACAGATAGAGCAGTTCGAGCTCGATCGGTTCGCGGTCCTGGGCACCGATCGGCACGATGCGCCACTGCGATGAGAAGTGCTTGGCGCGCAGCGGCACACGCTCGCGCTCGAACCAGCGATTCAGCCGGTCGCAGAACGCCCCGGTGCGCGCGGTCACCGAGTCCTGCAGCGCGGCACCCTCGGCTTTCATGTAGGTGAGCGCGGCATGCGCCGCGGTCATCGTTGCCGGATTGCGGCAGAAGGTGCCGCCGAAATAGATCATGGCCGATTGCGGACCCGACCGGTCGCCGTAGTCCCAATCGCCGCCATCGATGTAATCGAGGAAGCGCGCCTTGCCCGCAATCACGCCGATCGGCATGCCGCCGCCGACGATCTTGCCGTAGAGCGCCATGTCGGCATCGATCCCGAACCAGGCCTGCGCGCCGCCCGGCCCGGCGCGGAAGCCATTGATCATTTCGTCGAAGATCAGTGCCGTGCCCGAATCACGCGTGAGGCGTCGCAGCGCTTTGAGGAAGCCCTGAGGCTGGAGGTCGGGATTCCGGCTTTGCACCGGCTCGACCAGCACGCCGGCCAGGCTCTGGCCGTGCGCGCGGATGTAATCGAGTGACTCGGGCGCGTCATACGGCAGCACCACCAGGTCTTCGATCATGCCCTCGGGTGTGCCGAGCCCGATCGGAACGCGCTCGCCGTCGATTTCGGTCGCGAGCACGCCGTCGAAAATGCCGTGGTAGCTGTTCTTGAACAGCACGATGGTCTTGCGCCCCGTCGCGGCGCGGGCGAGACGCAGGGCGACCATCACCACTTCGGAACCGGTGTTGCTGAATGCCACGCGCTCGGTGCCAGTCAGTTCGGCGATCAGCTGCGCTGCTTCGGCCGCCCGCGGCGATTGCGTACCGAGTTCGATGCCGCGGTCCATCTGCGCCTTGAGAGCGTCGTGGATGAAGGCCGGCTTGTGGCCAAAGAAATGCACGCCCATGCCCATGGCAATGTCGATGTAGCGATTGCCGTCGACATCGGTGACGTAGGGGCCTTCCGAGCCCGCCGACACGATCGGATATTTGGCTTCCTTGAGCTGGCCCCAGAAGGAGAGGGTGTGTTTCCAGTCCGCAAGCACCGCGCGGCTCTCCCGCGTGCGGGTCTTCGACGTACCGGTGCGCGCGACGTGGGTAGCAACCAGACGGTCGACGTATCCCTGCTGTTCGGGACTGAGCCTGACGCTCGCGAGGTTGATGCCGCGGATCTGCGCAACCGGGACGGCAGCCGGCGCCCTGGGTTGCTCTGCTTTGGGCAACGGAGCCTCCGCGGCACGGACCGCAGGGGCAGGCACAACGGCCGGCATCTGGCCCGATGCGGCGAGCTGCATGCGGCTGAGCTCGGTCAGGCTGGCCAGGTTCTGTGCGGCGAGCGCGGCCATCACCTGGAGCTGTTGCTGAAACAGACTGCCGTCGGCCGCCATGAGTGCCGGCGCAGCGACGGGTAGCGGTGTCGCCGGCGCAGCCACGGGCTCCCGAGATGGCGTCGTCGCCAGCGGCACCGGTGCGCCCGGTCTGCGCCGGGCGTGCGCCTGCAGATAGACCTCGATATCGGCCAGCGTGCCCAGCTCCTTGAACAGCTGGCTCATCTTGAGCTCGACGCCGTAGTCCTGCTCGACGGCCTGGCCCAGCTTGAGCAGCATCAGCGAGTCCAGCCCCATGTCAGTCAGGTGCTGCGCGGGGCTGATCTGGGCCGGTTCGAGCCGCGTGATCGCCGCCAGTGTTGCGATCAGATGGTCGACGATTCCAACAGTGCTCATGGCGATTTCCTGGGCCGGCGCGGCGCCGGCAGGCTCTGGATCACGGCTCGACCACGCGGCGGGACGCAACGGCGCCACGTCGAGCCAGTATGGTTTTCGCTGGAACGGGTAGTGCGGCGCGGCAATGATTCGGCGCGGCGGCGGCATGGTGCTGGTCCATTCCACATCGACGCCGTCGCACCACAGCGCGGCGCTTGCCCGCGCCACCTGTACGCGCTCGTCGACGCCACGGACGAGCGAAGCCGTGGCCAACCTCACGCCGCCGGCCAGCGCGCAGCGTGCGAGCACGTCGCCGGGTCCGATCTCGAGCACACGTTCGAATCCGTCGGCGCGCAGCGCGGCGATCGTCTCGGCGAAGCGGACGGGCGCGGTGATCTGTTCGGTCCAGTAGCCGAGGGCCAGCACGTAGCCAGTCGCGAGCCTCTCGCCGGTCACCGTCGAATAGAACGGCAGCCGCGGTGTTCCGATGGGCAGCGCGTGGCAGGCCGCACGGAAACCCGCCAGCATCGGCCGCATACGTGGCGAATGCAGCGCATGCGATACATCCAGACGGACAGCCTCGACCCCTTCGCGGGCCAGCGCGGCCAGCAGCCGTTCGAGTGCAGTGGCGTCGCCCGACACCGTGATCGACCCGGTGGCATTGACCGCGGCAATGACCAGCGCCCCCGACGATGTATCGAGCATTCGCTCGACACGCTCGCGCGCCGCGGACACGACGGCCATGGCACCATCCCCGGGCAACGCCTGCATCCGCTGCGCGCGTTCGATCACGAGCGCCATGGCAACCTCGGGCGTCATCACACCGGCGACGGCCGCGGCAGCGAATTCTCCGACCCCATAACCCGTCACGGCATCGGGGCGAACGCCGCGGCTGGCCCATAGCTCGCATAGTGCCCATTGCAGTGCGAACGTGACAGGCTGCGCGATCCCGCATCGTCCCAGCGCTTCGCCGTCATCGAGCCAGTCAGCGAGCGGCGCGCCCAGCGCGTCGCCCGCGGCGGCCGCGCAGCGCTCGAACGCTGCACGAAACACGGGCTCGCCGGCCAGCAAGGCGCGCCCCATCCCGGCATAGTGCGCACCCTCGCCGGTGAACAGGAACGCCGTGCTGGTCTGGCGTGCGGCAGCGCGCGGCTGCGCCGCAGCGGCGCGAAGGTCGGTCACGAGGTCGGCAGCGTCCGCACCGATCGCGACCAGACGCTCGCTGTGCGGCGTTCGCCGCGCCGCAATGGCGCAGAGGCAGGCCAGGTCGACACTCGTGGCGTCGCGGAGTCGCGCGTCCCAGGCCGATGCCATCACCGTCAGTGCCGCCGGCGTCGCCGCCGACAGCGCGAGGACGTAGGGGAGGGACGGCACACCATCGGCCACGTCGAACGTTGGCGGCGCCGCAACGATCACGTGGGCATTGGTACCGCTGAGCCCGAACGAACTGATCCCCGCCGCCCGCGCCGCCCAGGTTCGCGAGGCCGCGACGACCGAGATCGACGCCGCCGCCCAGTCGATATGACGGTTGGGTGTCTCGATGTGCAGACTCGCCGGCAGCGTCGAGTGGCGCAGGGCCAGTATGGTCTTGATCACACCAGCTACACCGGCTGCGGCTTCGGTATGTCCGATGTTCGTCTTGACCGAACCCAGCAGCAGCGCACGGTCCGGCGAGCGCTGGCCGAACACGGCATCGAGCGCGCCGAATTCGATGGGGTCGCCAAGCGGCGTACCGGTGCCATGCGCCTCGATATAGTCGATTGCATCGGGCGCGAGCTGCGCGTCAGTCAATGCGGCGCGGATCACGGCCTGCTGCGCGAGGCCGTTGGGCGCGGTGAGCCCGTTGCTGCGCCCGTCGTGATTGACGGCCGATCCGGCAAGCAGTGCGTGCACCGGATCGCCGTCGCGCAGTGCGTCGTCGAGCCGTTTGAGCACCAGCAGCCCGCAGCCTTCGCCACGTCCGTAGCCCGATGCCTTGTCGTCGAACGCGCGGCTGCGTCCGTCGGCGGCGAGCGCCTGGACCTTGCAGAGGGCGACCGTACTGTCGGGCGACAGGATGAGGCTGATCCCGCCGGCCAGCGCGGCATCGCAATCGCGCCGGCGCAGCGCCTTGATGGCCGCATCGAGCGCGACCAGCGACGACGAACAGGCGGTGTCCAGCGTGACGCAAGGCCCGCGGAAATCGTAGAAATAGGACAGACGGCCCGCGGCGGTGCTGAACATCACGCCGCTGCCCGAATACGGCGTAATGCGCGCCGGGTCGCCCGAGTGGACGTGCGCCTGGATGTAGTCGTAGTTCGATAGCCCGATGAACACACCCGCGCGAGTGCCGGCGAGACGCCGTGCATCGATCCGCGCATCCTCGAACGCTTCCCAGCTTACCTCTAGCAGCAGCCGCTGCTGCGGATCCATCGCTTCGGCTTCGGCGGGCGTAATGCGAAAAAAGCCTGGGTCGAAGCCGCGCACGTCATCGATCAGCGCCGCGTCACGCACATAGATGCGGCCAGGCTCGGCCGGATTCTCGCTGTACCAGAGGTCGATGTCGAAACGGTCGCCAGTAATCGGCGCTACGGCGTCGCGACCTTGGGCGAGCAACTCCCAGAACTGCTCAGGCGTGTTGGCGCTGCCGGGAAAGCGGCAGCCCATGCCAACCACAGCTACCGGGCTGTTCGCGCGCAATGCAGCATTTTCATCACGCAGCGTGCGGATCTGTACCGAGGCGCGTCGCAGCGCCTCGACATAGGGATTCTGCTCTGGATTTTCGATTTCGATCCGCACTGCGCCCCCGGCGGACAGACTTCCAGGTCGAGACTGGCGTACATCGGGCACGCGCAGCCCTGCCGCGATACCGGATCACAACGCGTGTGATCAGGCCCAGCACCTGAAACCTCGTCTGTGAAAGGCAACCCGGCGCGTGGATCGCGCCGGGTAGAGGAAGGACTCAGCCGGCGGCTTTGCCCGTCGACGCGGCAGCGCTCTTGCCGAACTTGTCGTTGGCGGCCGTGATGGCCTCACTGGCATCGCTGAGCAGGCTCGCACCAGTGGTCGCGATCTTGTACGAGTTCACTCGCAGACCGATCGCAGCGAGCGCACCAAGAATCGGCATCGTCGGCGCCAGAACGGCTACCGCAGCCACGGTGCCGACGAGGGTAGCGACCCCGACGCCGACGTTGCCTGCAACGATATTCGAAGCGCCGGGAACCAGAACCTCGGCCGCCACCAGTGCGGTCTTGGCGAGCGTGGTATTGCCGTCCGTACTCTGTGTGGTTTGCATCTGCTGTCCTTTCCGAAGAGTGTGACGAGTCTTTTGCGGAATCACGCAATCGCGACGGCTGCTGTATAAATCCCAACATCCTCGCGGTGGAGGATAGCGGGATAAAGCTAAAATGCAACAACAATTTCGGCATGTCCGTACGGCCAGGGTGACTCGGTAGTCGCACCTGGAAAACTGTCCCGAGACATTCCCTGGACGCGCTCTCCCGCGTCGGAATCGCAAGTCGTGTCGCCGCATATGGCTGCCGAGCAACGCTGCACGGCATTGGTGCAATGCACGTAAATTGCCGCTGCCAGAAGCGCAGGAGCACCTGCATGAATAAGCGCGTGTCAGCTTCGACAGGAAGGCGACGACGTGGTTGTCCCGAGGACATTTCGCCATGCAGCGCGTGCACTGCGTGTGCCGGCTAGCGATGCTGAAGGTGTAGTCACAGGTCTGTGTGACTGAAGGAGCGTCTCTCGCGGTTCGACCAATCGATCCGAGTGGCATCGGTACGGATAACCGGCCGATCGCGAGTGCCGGTGAAATGCGCAGTGCGAGGCGAGGCCATTGGGGCATCGTGACGACCGACGCAGCCTGCGTGATGGTCGATTCTCGATCATCTATGATTTTACATAATATATATATGCGATCTTAAGTGGCGCCTCGCTTTGCGCATGTCGCTGTCGTTGCTCGTTAACGTTGGCACTAGCGCGGTAACCCTGTCATGCGCGGTTACGCTGTCAATTCCCGTCAAGAGCATCGATTGCTGTTGTTCTCCGCGACGATTCGACCTGGACCCCGCAGTAATACGGTCCAAACTCCGGGACCACTCGCACACACCAGGTCGACGACACGGTCCACCAGCGAACAGCACCGAAGACCGCAAATCAGGTCCGACGCGATAAGTACCGACACAGTACGCCGCTCAGCCCGACTACGAGTTCGGCCTCCTCGAACTCCGGTCGCCTGCCTTCGAACAGGTGTCGCCCCTGGTTTGAGGCAAACCCATAGACCTGCTCAACCGCCTTGTCGAGCGGCGCCGGAAACAGACTACGGTTCCGTTGGATCAGTGCCCCAAGCGTTTCCTTTCCACCGGTTTTTTCACGCGCAATGCATTCGAGCGCAGCGACCGCGTGTTGCACAGCCCCAGTGATCTCGGGGTCAGGCCGCCGGGACAGGTCCTGAATGGCCTCGTGAAGCTCGGTGGCAGCGGTTGCCTTACCGGCAGCCCAGAGTTCATCTCGACCTTGTCGGACCGCCAACTCGAAGGCCTCCGTGCCGCGCATTTCAAGCCGCCCTTGGACGAGCTGCCATCCAATACCTTCCCGCCGAAAAAAACGGTTGAGCTGCTCATCAAAGACGGCCGACGCCTGCTTGTGATCGGACGTCTGCCTAGGATGCCGCTGCAGATAACCCGCGATGCCTTCGACAACGTCGTACACCTCGAACCAGAGGCAGTCTCGAAGGTGATCTCGAACTTCGCCGTCGATGTTCGGAAAATTTGACCAGTTATTTCGATCCGCGGTACGCAGCAGGACCTGGCACACGATGCTGCGCACGTCACTGGGCTGAAGGCCCGCGCCATACGCGATCGTCACTACGGCTTCGCGTAGGCCCTCGGGCGCGTCATTCCGCACCGTGATTTCGGCGTCGGGCCGCTGATGCCCGTAGCGCTCAGAAAATGACGTCATGCTGCTCTACCTTCACGGCCTTCGCGCCTCAGAGGCTCAATGCTCTTTGTCGCGCGGCGGATTCGGGTCGCGGCCAGGCGAGATCGTGTCTTTGCTCCGGATCTTGCCGTTCTCCCCCTTGGTGGTCAGCTCGCCCCCGCCTTGCTTCTTCAGCAAGTCGCGCGCGGCTTTCTCAGCGCCGCTTTGCGTCCGATGCAGGCTTGACGCTCGTTCCGCGTCGTTGCGCTTATTGGCCCACTGGCCATCCGGTCGTTGGGACACCGTGCGATCTCGACCCTTGCTCATGGTTGATCTCCTTGCGGAAAGTCAGGCGGCCTTGTCGTCTTCGTCCGGGGAGTTGAGTCGCCATTCAACGTCGTCGGCAAAATCCAGCGGCATCACGATGGGTTCTTCGCGTTCATGAACGCGATTCCAGTGGTTCACGTCGAGCGTCAGTTGAACGGCATCCCCGACCATCTGCTCTCGTCGCTGTACGAACGCCTTGTGCGCGACTCGACGCGGCGCGACATCGATGTCGTGCCAAAGCGTCAGTTGGTTGCCGTTGATCCATTGCACGACCGCCAAATTGGCGCGATACGGCCGACCGGTTACTTCGTCGCGGCGAGTCTCCTCTCGGGCGGCGGCCGAGAGCTGCTCGGCGAGACGATCGATGCCACTCTTGGGCTTGGGCAGTTGGTAGCCCATCTCTGCGGCGAACTTCGCCACCTCGTGCATATCCACGGACTCGTTGCCGGTACGTTGGCGATAGAGCCGAGTGATGTTCTGCAGTCGCTGATTCTTGGTAGACACGATGTACCTCACACACCAACGGGCGCGATGTCTCCCCAGCCGTCGACCGTGGCGCCCGGGGCGACGATCGATCGAACTTTCACGAGATGGTTCCGGAAGTGGTCGTACCGCTGCGTGCGATGCTGCAGTTGGCCGGCGACCAAACCGGGGTGGATGCCCAACGTCGAGGCGAAGCCGAGAATGTCCCGCTCGGCGAAAAATGGAGCTTTGCGCGCGATGAAGCCAGTCATCTTGTCGGGCGGCACGACGAAGCTGGACGCCGCCACGTTGGCGATGCGTTCTTCCTCGGCGACCGTGTCATCGGTGCGTCCATCGAGTTCGATGTCGAGTACCGGCGCGCTTTGCCCGTGACCCTGCAGTACGTGCTCGAGTTCGTGTCGCAGCACAAACCAGAAATTGTCGATCCGATCGAATCGGAACGACATCGCGATCACCGGAGCCGTCGCATCCAGCCAGAGGCAAGCACCGTCGATTTTCGAGCTCGGCAGGGCCTCGACGATGACGAACCGGATGCCTGCTTCCGCCAACACACGCGGCACCTTTCGCGCCTCCTCCGCCGAGGCCAGGAGGGGCCGCAGGCGCTGCACCGCGCGCTCACCGGCGGCGGCGCTGTAGGGCGGGACCATCATTTCCGCGGCGATGTGTTTGACGCGGTAGAGCCAGGCTAACTGCAGGGGCGTGGCGTCAAGACCGACCTGGGTACGGCGAGCCGCGTGCGGCAGCAGGTCGACGGACCCCAATGCCTCAACCCCGAAGAACTGGGTGACTGCCGCTTCGACGGCCGCGACGTCTTTAGGATTGTCAGCGCCAGGGAGCCACCCTCGCTTGATCATCTCGGTGATCGGAAGCGAGCCGAAGATCTGGGCGCGCATGGCACGCGCTGGGTCCGGTCGAAACGCGATTTTCGCCAGTTGCAGGTCGTAGTCCTTTTGCAGCGTGAGGAATCGGTCGGCGTCGACACCAAACACTTCTTCGAGTTGGAGCGCCAGCGTGGCGGTGACTGGACGTTTGTCCGAGACCAAGCGGGTCACCGTCGCCTCGTCTACGCTGAGTACGATCGCGAGCGTGCGCTTGGTCCAGCCCTGCTGCTTGAGCAAGGTGGCGATGAGCTGACCCGGGGTGCGCGGTTCCATGATTTGCAGCTTGATAGGATTTGCGCAATTTGTCAAATACCATGGCTGCCAGTGAGTTATCATGCCGTCGGGCGTCAGACACCCGGGCCTGCCCCACGCACGCTTAGCTCAGATCCGACCCCGTGCTTTCCGGCGCGCGACCGGACGGCTGCCCCAGGCCCGGTCATAAAACAGGGGAATCAGGTCGGAGCGCCCGCGCAGCAATTCGTGGTCGTCATCGAAGCAAGTGATGACATCCATGTTGAGGTCAGGCGGTACGTTCTGCATCACCCACGCTCCAGCCGCTCCGCGTCTCGATTCTCCATGCGGATCAAGATCAGTATGCCCGGTGCACACTGGTATGTCGCGAGAACAGCACCGCCAGTGACTGGAACGTCGCGGTGGGTGGGCCACGACGCCTTGAAATTGAAGTATCCGGTCCTCGGGCACGGAGTCCGGTTCTGGACTCGAAATGACTCCGGTGTCGAGCAACAGGGACACCTCTGGGATATGCGTCCGATAACGCCGACGGCTCCATTGGCGCCAGCGACCATACTGAGGCCGTGCACGGCAATGGCCGACATACCGGCGGCCGCGAAGACCCACCAAGAAACGGCGCAGCTCTGTACGGTGTTCGTAAACCTCCACTAGTTCCCCCAATGGCCGGGCGACAGACTCTGCCTATAGGCCTCGACGTCGATCGCGACGCCATCGCGGCGGCACTCCAGGCAACGCAAAATGTCGCCATTGAGTACACTGTGGAAAGCGCAAACCCGCGCACGAAAGAGCCGAAGTCCGCACTTTCGGCGACGCGAGTTTGCTGGGTGATGCGGCCAACGCAGCACAGCGTGGTTGGAGTTTGTCGGTTGCGGCTGTGAAGATAGCGGTTCACTTCGACGAGCGCCTACGGCCCGTCGATGATGCTTGCCGTTTGTTCTTCGCCCGGGGGCGTGCCAATGGTCGATGTTCGAGCATTGGCGAGATTTCCACATCGACGTGCCATTTTTTTGCTGCGGTTGCTACGTCGCGCGGGAGCTTCTGTTTGGTCTTCCTAGCATCAACCAACCAGGCAAATACCGCGTCAGTATCGTACCGTCGATAGCTGTTTGCTTGCTCGACACCTTCAATCGCCCAGTCCGCGTTGGCACGTTGAGACTTTGACGCACTCAATACCTTTAGTTCAATCATTGTGGTGACTGTGCGATGAGCCGAGCCATGTGCTGCCTCACGAGCGATCCGTAAATCTGCTCGGCCACCTGGCGCCTGCGCTTCCTGATCAACAAATGCGACGCTGCAAAGGAACGCTGCCTTCAGATGAACAAGCATGTAGGACTGTATGTGACTCTCGGGCTGCAATGACAACTTGAACGGTTTCCCTCCGAGCCAGACGTGGCGAGCGACCGGACAGGTGGGATACAAGAGGTTTTCTTCAGCGAACGCACGAAGCGAGTCGGTAATAGACTTTGCGGTGATGGCCGGCGACTGCGCATTGACTATCAGGCTATTAGGACTGTTGCACCATTCGACAATGTTCTGCCCCGGTAAGTGAACGAGAATCCGCGATTGGCCGAACACTGCTACGACAAAGCATTGATCATCAAGAAGAGTATCAGCGACGAATCCGAAAGCTTCGCTGATGTTGCTCCAACCCGATCGAACACGACGCATGGTTGCGAGATTCTCATTGCAGACTATCACTCCGGCCGACGAGCTACGATCAAGCGCGTGCCTGAAAAGTGTTTCTCTGCGCCGCACCGCGGAATCTGCAATTTTCACGCCTGGTTCGAGTAACGGGTGCTCAGCGTAGACGAGAATCGAAACTGCATCCTCCCCCACCTGCCCTGCAGCCAATTGCTGCTGATTCGCCAGCAACCATTGTTTTTGCCACGCGATCGCCTCCTGCACGAATCGCAACGGCGGCTGGCCGTCCGCCGGCATGAGCCAAACCCCGAGTACGCTCTGAAGCTCATCTTGTCCCAGTGTCGCCGTCATTAGGCGGCGGCCCGAGTAGCGAGTAAACGTTGATAGGCCGCCAACGCGTCGCGGCGACGTGATGTCGCTAGGTCATTCAGATAGCGGTCTATCGTTTGAAGGCCGACAAGCGTAGGCGTCTGCTCATCGTCTGTGCCAACCGTTGGCTCCCCCCTTTCTGAAGCGGTCTGGTATGTCAAATCCTGAAGCAGAGCCCCATCGAGCTTCGATTCCTCCGTGCGCGACGCCGCAAGGCACAGTTCCAGCAGAAATTGGTACAGTCGTTCGCCGAAGCTCGTCTGCCGCAATTTCCGGACCACAAGCAAGCCTTGTCGCCGGAGCCGCGATTCGCCCTCGAATTGCAGTTCGTTCCGAGCGGGATACGCTTTGAACTGACGAATCTCGATGAGTCCGCTCATGATCAGCGCACCCAGCGCAAAATGGGCCATCCGATAGTACGGTCCCTGCTCGGTGCGGCGAGCCCGGTATCGTAGCGGTGCAATGTCATAGAAACGCGATGACGCGAATGAAACAAACAGCAAGGCATGGAGGCGTCGACGGGATAGAGGGCCGAGGCCCGCCGCATCGCTGGCAGCGAACAGCAAAAGTAGCCAGCGCGAAAAGTGCAAGCCTTCGTAGTCTTCCTTCCGCACTGGAATTGACTTAGCCATCAGCGTACTTCCCTACTTCATCATCAAACAATGCCTGTGCCGCTTTGTCCTTGAGGACGCCCGGTTGCGCTGTCAGTTTCATTAGGTTGACCAAGTGGCCACCCGACTTGCGCCGAGAACCGGCGGGTCTACCCAGCAAATGTCCAATCATCGTCGTTCCGTTGAGATTGGATGTGGCGATTACGCGTCGCTGCTTGCTCGAACCCCGCGCGGCGAAATCGCGCATCAGGTCAGCGGCACGCTGCATGAACCATGTGTCGAGACTGGCTTCCGGAGTTTCAACGATGAGCGTCATCGCGCCGTCGTTGGTGACCATGTCGAGTACGGCCAGTCGGAACGCTAAGTCAAGAAATTCCTTCTGAGATTCAGAGACGCTGGTTTCACTTGTGCGAACTTGCTGAGTTGCATGGGTACCGGAGGTCATTGCCACGCGGAACGTCGGGATATTGACTTTTGACACACCGGTAGCCAATGAGAATGGGCTGTTGCGCTCGAATCGCACGCTAACGCTTTCTTGGAGGAAGAGCTCAGCATAACGAGCGATACGATCAGCGAGAGACTCGCGAATGCGCTCAATTGATTCCTGCGCGACCCCGACGGCCTTACGGTAATCTTCAGCGAGCGCCTTGCGCTCCTTGTCGAGCTTGCCGAGGTCCAGCTCTTCTCGAGTGATTTCGTCCTGCAACGGAGACGACACCGTGCCGGGCAACTGCGCAGCAAGGTAAAGATGCTCCTCTGAGAGCTGCTGCACGCTGGTCAGCAGCGTGCGAAGCAAGTCCTGCTGCGTTCCGACGGCGGTCTCGATATGCGAGTACGCTTCTTTGAGTGTCTCGTGGATAGCTATCGCCTCTTCCAACGTCTTCTCTCGCTTGCGTACTTCGGCGACCTTGATGGACTCGACATTCTTGGTCGACGTTGGCATCTTGCTATGGCAAACGAAACAGTGACCGGAACGCAAGGTCTTGCTGATCTCGTGATGCTGTTTCCGACCCGGCGTGCCACAGAGAAAACAGCCAACGCCACTTCCTAGACCTTGCATCAGGAACTGTAACTTGTCTTCAAGACCGGGTAGCGCCTGGCTGATGTAGGCAGCATCCGATTGTGCCAAAGCTCGACGGTGCCCATCGACGACATACTCGTGATCGGCTAGTTCGTTGCGCTTGGTGTCTCGCTTGCTCGTCAGTCGTTCAAGGTGCGCACGTTCCTTTTGTGCGGCTTCGCGTGCGACCTCCAGCTCCTTCGCCTTGTTCGTGACGTCTTCCGGGGAAACGTTATCCAACGTCGGCCGTAGGGACGCAATTACTTCCTGGGCATTTTTCCGGAGCGTAAGTTGATTCTTTCGATTGCGGTAGTTCGAGTCGACCCGCTGCACCGCTGTGTAGAGCCTCGAGAGTTCACTCGCGACGGATGGATCGACGAAAAGCATCTTGAACACTTCGAACTGGGTGCTGGAGGACCACAGAACGGGAAGTCGCTCTTCGGTGAAGAACTGCAGATAGCGAACCACCATATAGAAGTCATAGCCGCTGCCGATGCCGGCAACTTTGGCCATGAGGTCGAGCAGACGGTGATCGGTCAGGTCCCGCCGCCGTTTTCCATCGATCGAGACTTCTCGCAAGGCCATGCTAGCCATCGATCGGCGGACAACAAACTCACGTTCACCAATCCGGAATTCCAATGAAGCGACGGCACTTTCTGGGATGGGCGGTGGCACGCGTGACGCAAAATAGTTGAAGGTCGCCGAACTCACGAGTTTGCGGTCGCTGACACGCCCAGGATCTCGACTGGCCGCTTTCGACGGGTTCACTGGACCGACCAGCATGCGCAAGAGCAGCTGCAGCAAGGTTGTTTTTCCTATGCCGTTGATGCCTGCAAGAACAGTTACCCCAGCCGGAAAGTCGAGATCAATTCCTTGCTGCCGGATCCCCGGATACAGTGCGTAGCCGTGCACCAGCAAGCGCTCAATCGTGGGAAGCCGTATGGGCGGACGCTCATTCATGAGGCTGGCCGACGTGACGCCGAACGAGTAGGAACCGCGAAGGTTATGGCCGTCTCGGTGAGGCCATGTTGCCCGCCTTGTTGGGGGCTAACCCGCATTGATCGCATGGGTTCGCGCTCTGTTACACGTAATCCGCAGCCAGGTGCAAGCTCTTCGAGGATCGCAGCAACGTCGATATAGACGTCCTTGTAGCGGCTGTCGCCTACGACAACCACGACGCTGCCGCCCGGTAGGACTTTTTTGGCGACCTGGCTGAGCACACGAGCGAGGTCGAAGAAATACGAGCCAACCATCGCGGGAATGTGCGGGCTCCACAACTGATCGCGAACTTGATCCAGAAGCGCCAGGCACTGTTTCAACAGCGGCGACGCCGGCGGCGGTGACGCCGTACGAATCAGTTGAACGTGGGATTGAACCGTCGCATTGCGCAAGCGGCGATTGTCCTCCTTTGTGCTTAGGTACCCCAGCACCCAGAGCTCAAGGTTGTAGATGTCGGTGTAGTCGAAGCTATTTGGGTAGGGAGGCGAGAACAGGGCGCAGCTGACCCGTGGCGCCTGTGCCAAACGCTCGCGTGCATCGCCTCGATCGACCGTGAACCGCGTACCAGGCCGGGGGCGCACGTTGGTGACGTCGTCGATGGCATTGCCAACGGCGGTCGCAAGACGCTCGTCTACGTCGTGGCTTGACCAAGTCAAGTTCTGCCAGCCCTGGCGATACCTGCGGCCTTTGCCGCTGACTACGACATGACTCAGCGGAACAAGAATGGCGCCGAGCTGAACTCGAAAGAAGCGCCGTGCTGCAGGATCGCGCACTGACTCAATTGCTAGGCGATACGCCGCGATGCGTCGCATAACAGCCGCTGAGAATACCCAGCGCTCAGACTCGCCCGGCTCGATGAGCGTGGGAGGAGCAAACGCGTACAAGCTCGACAATCGCGGCTTCGCGCAATCCACTCTCGTCCGGATTGCTGACCAACTGCGACGCAGCGCAGCTACATCGTAAGTATAGAGCTTGGCCTCGATAAGGTCGGCCAAAAATGGGTTCACTTCAATGGTGTGCGCGCTCCAGCCCAGATGCTGGGCAGTCAGCGCGCTCGTCCCCGACCCCCCAAACGGGTCCAGCAGCGTACCTCCAGCCCCTCCGTGTCTCGCGATCACGTCAGCGACGAACTGTGGCGCAAATGCTTCCTTAAACGGAAACCAGCGCTGAAACGGCAATTGGCGCCCGACGTGCCCTGTCGTCAGCGGGAGGTGATCCGGATGCGAATCAAGGAGCTGGTTCGAAACGGTTGACTCGCTAGGCTCGCGATCCATCTTCGGGATTGCCCATATATGCGTATGTAGGCACAATATACGTATGAAGTATACTATGCGCAAGTCTCGTGAGGAATGGGCACAAGATGTCGGCGCCCGGTTGGCGGCGGCTATGAAAAAGCGTGGGCTAACTCAGGAATCGGTCGCGAAGTCGCTTTCCGTCACTCAGGCGCAAGTTAGTCGGGTGCTTGCTGGTCAGTTCACCGAGCGGTCGGCGTCAGCCAAAGCGATGTGCGCCCTGTTGCGAGTCACCTATCTGGGGGACGGGCGGCGGGCATCGCGTGTACCTGTCTCGCGTCGTCGGCTGGATCGATTGAGCGCTGTCGTTGCTAGCTGCTCCGATCAGCAAGTGGCGGATCTCATAACGGCTCTCACGGCGCTACAGCGACGAGCACGCTAAGACAGCCGCCTCTGCGAGCGGCTTTTGAGCTGTTGCGTATAACCTTGACGTGCAATGTTGTGCAGATGGCC
This sequence comes from Rhodanobacteraceae bacterium, assembly GCA_045864815.1. Lineage (GTDB taxonomy): Bacteria > Pseudomonadota > Gammaproteobacteria > Xanthomonadales > Rhodanobacteraceae > Tahibacter. The sequence continues at coordinate 35,612 of BTVG01000021.1, forward strand.
GCTGTGACAATGGCCAACCTTCCCGGCTCGTTACTTCGCGAGCTGCAGCGCAGTCATCAGAACCTGATTGGCGATAGTAAAGTTGCGACGCTGGTCCTGTATCCCATACGCCCACTTCGGGCCATGAAAAAGGTTGTTCCGAAGTCGATAAATCACCAGAAAAAGTCCAGCTAGGATCTCGACAGGATTCTGCTCAGAACCATCGATGAAAGCGTAGATTTTCGCTCTCTCTCCAGGCCTGATATTCAGATGCGCCACGTGAAGCGTTTCGGTCCCGTTCTCCCAGTACCGCGCCCGGAAATAGTCAGCGGGTACGCGAAACGGATCAGTTTTCAAGCTCCCCTTTGCCTCTAGACCTGCGGCAAGCGCTGTTAGCGTTAAACGATTCGCGTTGGCACCCAGCAAATTTCCTTCAAATGCGCTCCACAGCAGTGTGAAATCTCGGATCGCATCGATCTCGTCCGTCGCGAGGTTTTCAAATCCAGTGCCTGTGAAGTGTTGCCTAAGAAAAGGGATGGTATCCATCGCCACCTGCTCCTCATCAGCGTATTCAGCGATAATGCGTCAGACGGGCACCGCTCTTCGATAGCGTCACGCCGTCTACTCTGAAATTCTCAGCCCGGATTCTCGCCCTCTGTGTCGAACGTGGCGGCTGATTTTCTTGTCCTAGCAGCGATGGTAAGCGAGCGATCTAGGCGGGTCTCTGCTGACTGAGCGCGAGCTTCGGCGGCCGCTATCTGCGTCGTGGCGACCACTAGTTGGCCACGCACGTCGGCGAGATCTACCATCAAGCGTTGGCCTTCCTCGCGAAGACGCTGCATTTCGGCGTCCTGTTGCTGGCGATGGGCCGCGTGCCGATGCAGTTCGCGAGTCTTCTCCCCGAGCTTGAGGCGCTGCTCGGTATCTTCTTTCTGCAGGGCGTCGTAGCGTTGCTGCAACTTCGCCAGTTGACCCTCGACGCGCTTCTGCGCCTCGCGGGCGGCATCGACGTTCTGCAGCATGTGGTTCTGCGCGGATTCCAGTCGGGCAGTGGCCCTCTCGATTTCCGCCTGGTAACTGCGATCGCGGCTCGCCAGCGTGTCCCTGAATTCAGCCGCGCGCTGGGTCATGAAGTCCTGCAGCGCGGCCTGTTCGTGAGCCGCTTTATCGCTGAGCTCCGACAGCTGTCGGCCGAGGTCGACCGCACGGGCTTGTGCGACTGCCGCTACGCCCCGTGTGGTCGCCAGTTCGGTGTGTGTTTGGGCATGCGCCTGTTTCTCGGCGGCGCCGTCGTCGGTGGCGCGCTGCAAGGCCGCCTGTACGTCGGCGCAGCGCTGTTCCGCCGCGTCCGCGCGGGCACGCTCACCGGCGACTTGGTCCTCCAAAGCGCCGCGACGTTCCTCAAAGACGCGCTCGCCGTGTTCGACGGCCGACACGGGGTGATCTTGTTTTCCGTGCAATTTGTGGCGACCTAGCCAAAAAAAGCTAGCCGAATCAGCTCACTAGATTTGAGCGAGATCCGAGGTCCGTTGTTTTCCGTGCAGTTTGTGGCGACCTGGGAGCGGTCGCTGTCACGGGCAAACTCGCGTTGCCTGTCAAGCCGCTACGCTCGTATTCTGGCGGCTCGGATCTGGTCGGAGACACAGATGTCGAGCTACCTGAGTCGATTCATCGGCGCGGATCGCTTGCCGCGCAATCTGCCGGCGTTTGACATCGATGTGTACTTCCGCCTGCCGGCAGACACCATCCAGGCCATTCGCGACCGATTTCACGCCGACCGCTTGCCCGGCGTCGAGAATCGAATGGTGGCGATGGCGGCGCAGATCGTCTTCCTGCGCACCACCGGGCGGGCGCTCGACAACGCCCCACTCCTTCCACCGGTACTGCTTCGGGCGCTCGGTGCCGCGCTGCAGGTGCAGCCGCCATCGATCGCCTCCCTGCGTTCGATCTACAAGCGCCGCGAGACCGCCTCCGAGCATCAACGTTGGGCACGTCGGCATCTGGGTATCGCTGACGCCTCAAAGGACATGCTTGCGCAGTTGTCGAGCGTCCTGTCGACGCACGCCGGCGATGTCGCGTCGATCGATGAATTGGTGACGGCTGGCGCGCACTGGCTGTATGACCAGAAGGTGCTCATCCCTGCTGACCGTGCGCTGCGGGATCTGGCGCGCGACGCGTTCGCCGGGATCGAACGTGTTGCGGTCCGCGCCATCACGACGGTCGTCCCGGCCGATCAGCGTCAAGCCTGTCGAAAAGCCCTCTTCGCCACCCGGGGCGATGCGGGCATGACGGTGCTCGAGTGGTTGAAGACGCCGCCGCGCCGGCATAGTCCTTCGACGCTCAACGAGACGTTGGCCAAGATCGACTTTCTGAAGACGTTGCACGTCCACGCGTGGGACTTGCTGGCTATCCCCCTGGCGCGGCAGCGCGCCTATGCGCAAGCGATTGCCGGCCGGCCACCGTCCGAGTCCCGTCGTCGCAAGGACAATACCCAGTTGCTGGAAGAGATCTGCTTCCTGCGAATGACCCTGCTGGATCTCACCGACAGCGCATTGTTCCAAACCGGCCGGCGGATTGGCGATTTCTCGCGCCAGGCCTCTGGAAAGACGCAGTCGCGGCAAGCCCAGCGCTCCGGGGACTACCGCGCAGGCTTGGCCAGCATCAAAGACCTGGTGAGTGATGCGACCCGGACCCCGGAGCAGCGACTGGCCGCGATCACCGAGGTGCTGGACGCACTCGGCGATCTGTCCCCCAACAGCCATGCGGCAGTCGTCCGCGAGGCGCTGTCGGATGATCCGGTGCGCGTGCACTCGTTGCTGTCGGCAGTCTCGAACCTGGAATTTCGAGGACGACCCAACGACCGGTCGTTGAACCAGTTGCAGCAACTTCGGCAATGGGACGCGGCCGGTGTGAACGCGATACCGGCGGACCAGAAGATGGCCGTCTCCAAGGTCTGGGATCCGCTTGTCAATGCCAGCGATCGCCGCCGCGCGTTTCGGGCGCTGGAAGCCTGCACCGCGTTGGAGCTGCGCAAGGGTCTGCGCCGCGGCTCGATCTGGATCGACCACAGCCTTACCTTCCGCGAGCGCGAGCAGATGCTGATTCCTCGCGACCAATGGGAACGCGAGAAGTCGCAGTATCTGAGCGCGCTATCACTGCCGGCCGATCCCGACGCCTATGTCAACCCGATTTTGAAGCTGATCGAAGCGGGACTGGCAGCGGTCGTCGAGGCCAAAAACGATGGCGCGGTATCGATCGATGCGCAGGGCATGCTCCGGCTGCCGGCGATGGATCCGCTGCCGGATGAAGTCGAACCGCAACGGCTGCGCGACCTGATGTACCGGCAGATCGGCAGCGTCCAGTTTCCGGATCTGATCCTGGACATCGATGCGTTGGTGAATTTCAGCGAGGTGCTGCTCGGCCGGCGCGCCGTCGACGAACACGAGCTTGTGGCGGTCTATGCGGCGCTCTTCGCACACGGCACCGAAATCGATGCCAAGAGCGTGGCCGCGATGATTCCGCAACTGGACCCGGGCCATGTCGCCGCAGCGATGCGGGCCCTGGAGTCGCCAGGCCGCTTGCAGCGGGCGAACCGACGGGTGGTGGAGTTCCAGCGCCAGCACGCGATCGCGGCGCTGTGGGGCACCGGGAGCCTGGGCTCAAGCGACATGATGAGCATCGATGCGTCGCGCAACCTGTGGAACGCGCGCGTGGATCCGCGCCGGCGCACGTACGCGGTTGGTGTCTACACACACCTGCTCGACCACCACGGCATTGTGTACAACCAGCCCGTGGTGTTGAACGAACGCCAGGCGGGGCCTGCGATCGAAGGCGTGGTGCAGCACAACGCGACGAACGAAGGAACTCGGTTGCAGCGACTCGCGGTCGACACGCACGGCTATACGTACCCGGGCATGACCTTCGCGAAGCTGCTCGGCTTTGACCTGTGTCCGCGCCTGAAGAACCTCGCCGAGCGCAAGCTGTTCCTGCCGCGTCGGATGGATACGCCAGAAGGTTTGGAGCGCGTGGTGATCCGCGACGTGTCGCTCAAAGCGATTCGGACGGGCTGGGACGAGATGATGCGTGTGGCCGCGTCCATCCTGAGTGGCCGAGTGAGTGCCACGGTCATGCTGCAACGTCTGGGCAGCGCAGCCGACGATGATCCGGTGCGCCGCGCAGCCGACCAGTTGGGTCGCTTGCTGCGCACGGCCTATTTGTGCGACTACTTTTCCAATCCTGCCTTTCGCCGTGAAATCCACACGGTGCTCAACCGCGGTGAGTCGGTCCACCAGCTGCAGCGGACCGTGTACACCGGCAAGATCGCGCCCGAACGCGGACGGCGGCGAGACGAGCTGGTAGCGATCTCCGGCGCGCATACGCTGTTGACGAACGTGGTCGTGGCGTGGAACACGCATCGCATGCAGGCCGTCGTCGATCGGTGGCGTAAAGCCGGACAGACGGTCGAGGACACGTGGCTGGCTCGGATGGGGCCGGCCCACTCGAGCCACATCAATTTTCGTGGTCTGTTTCGCTTCGGCATCGACCGGTATCGCGAGATGCTGATCCAGGCGCGCTCGGGCACGCGCCGCTCGGCGTAGTCGATGTGAAGGGGCCGTCATCGCGGCGAGCCAACATGAGGGCAAAATTCGATCACAGGTTCAGCTCGCGCCGATTTCGTGGCCTACCGGTCCTGGCCGATGGCCGGCAAAGCGGTCTCGATGCGCCGCTGCGCGAACCCGTCGCCGCCGTCGATGTAGCGCATGGCCGAGTGGATGTCGCGCCAACCGACGTACTCCATGAGCGTCTTGACGTCCCAGCCGTTGTCGTTGGCCCAGCCGGCGAAGCCGCGGCGCAGCGAATGGCTGCTGTAGGTCGCGGTGTCGGCGACGCCGGCGGCCGCGAACACGTGGCGCAACACACGAATCAGGCTGTTGGGGTGTAGCCCGTCGTCGGCCAAGTGTCCCCAGCGGTCGATACGCCGGAACACCGGCCCTGCCGTGAGCGAGGACACCTCGAGCCAGGTGGTGACGGCCGCGACCGGACACCAGCGCGTGAGCGCCGGCACCTTGTAGGTCGTGCCCGCGTTCTGGCGATCGCCCTTGGAACGCGCCAGAAAGCACGTCATGCCCTGGCCGGGAACGACCTGCAGGTGCTCCACGCGCAGACGCAGCAGTTCGTCGCCCCGGAAGCCGCGCCAGAACCCGAGCAGGATCAGGGCGCGGTCTCGCCGATGGCGCAGCGCGTCGGCCGGCCGTGCGGTCCGATCGGCCAGCGCAGCCGCGTGCTCGAGCCCATCGGTGATGCCGGCGAGTTGCTCGAGCTGTAGCGGCGTGGCGCGCTTCTCCAGGGCTGGGTGCAGCGCCTGGATGCCCTTCATGACCTGGCGCACGTGCGAGGTGCGCGTGGGATCGGCGAAGCCGTGCGTCGTGTGCCATTGCGCGAGCGCCGCGAGCCGGTGCTTGAGCGTGTTGATGGCGAGCGTTCCGGCGTAGTCGGCGAGATAACGCGCGACGCTGTCGGCGGTGGCCGGCAGATGGCCGCCCCAGTCGACTTCAAAATGCCGCGTTGCGGCCTCGTAGCTGCGACGCGTATTCGCACGCGTGGCGGCCTCCAGGTACTGCTCGACGCGATTCATGCATCGATACCCGGTCGGTGCACGGCCGGGCGGCGGCCGCCTTTCGGCGCCGGTGTTGCGTTCGGCGCAGCGCGATCGGCCGGCGCCTGCAGGTCACTCAGGATCGCGCAGCGCGCCCGGGCCCCGCCAGCGCAGCCTTCGATGGTGCGCGCGAGTTCCTGGGCCATGCGTTGCAGGGCCTGGATGCGTCCCTGGATGTCGGCCAGGTGCTCGCGTGCCAGCCGGTCAACGTCGGCGCACGACATATCGGTCTGTTCGGCCAGGGCCAGCAGGCTCTGGATTTCCTCGAGGCTGAAACCGAGATCGCGTCCGCGCGTGATGAAACGCAGCCGCTCGACCTCGGCGTGGGTGTAGTCGCGGTAGCCATTGTCGCGACGGGCGGCCTTGGACAAGAGGCCGATGCGCTCGTAGTAGCGGATCGTTTCGAGGTGGCAGCCGCTGGCGGCGGCCGCTTCGCTGATCTTCATCGACTTGACTCCGGAGCCACTACGGACTTTAGGCTAGCGCCCTTCGAAGCCCCTGACCAGGGGTGTCCGGAGGTCGCCCCATGCTCGTCACTGCCATGCGCTACGGCGCCTATCCCCTCGTTATGGGCGCGATGGCGATGGCCGCCACGCTCGTGTTCGTCGGCGTCCTGCCGGCGTGGCCGACGCTGCTCGTCGTCGCGGCCGCGGGCATTGGCGCGGTGGCGCTGCTGGAGCGCCTGCAGCCGTTCGAGGGCGCCTGGCAGCGCGACCATGGCGACACGCGCGCGGATCGGCTGCACGGCCTGGTCAACTTCGCACTCCTGGCCGGCGCCGCCTACGCGCTGCACGCGTTGCGTACGGTCATCCCGGCAGGCGTGGCATGGCCCACCACCTGGCCGGCGTGGATACAGTGCCTTCTGGCCGGCGCGATCGTCGATCTGGGTCTGTATGCGATGCACCGCGTGAGTCACCGATTCGCGTGGGCCTGGCGCCTGCACGCAATCCACCACAGCGCCGAGCGCTTGTACTGGCTCAACGGCGAACGCCGGCATCCGCTGAGCGCCCTGCTCATGGCCGGCCCCGGCCTGATCGTGGTCGTGGCGATGGGCGCGCCCGCGCTGGTCGTGAGCGTGTGGCTGGCGCTGTTGAGCGTGCACCTGGCGTTCCAGCACGCCAACCTCGACTACTCGGTCGGGCCGCTGCGGCGCTGGCTCGGAACGGCCGAACTGCATCGCTGGCACCACAAGCGCGAGTACGAGGACGCGCAGGTCAATTTCGGGGAATTCTGGCTGGTCTGGGACCGCCTTTTCGGCACGTTTCTCGATCGTCCCGGCCACGTCGGCGCCGGCGACGTGGGATTGCGCGAGGACACCGTCCCGGCGGCCTATGGCGCGCAGCTGCGCTGGCCGTTCCGCGCGGCACCCACACCGATCCTTCCACGCGATGCCGCGTTCCAGGCGGCGTTGGCGCAGGGCGACGCAGCGCTCGACGCCGGCGATGCCGCGGCGGCCTATGCCGCGTTCGAGCGCGCTCACGTGCTGGGACAACCGCGCACACGAACGCATGTCCGCAGCCATGTGGCGTTCCTGCGGTGGGCCATCCAGCAACGGGATGCGCGGGAAATCGTCGGACAGGTGCTGCGTATCGCCGCGGCCGCACTCTTCACCTGGCTGTGGATGCCACGCGGCAACACCGGCGGCGCCCAGGTCAGCGCGTTCCGACCGATGCCCGTTCCCACTGAAATCTCGAACCTGATGAAAGGAAATCCCCGATGAGTGATTGCGGCTGCCATGCCGAGGCGAACACGGCCGCCGAGCGCCGCGTGTTGTGGATAGCGCTGGCGCTCAACGCCGCGATGGCCGTCATCGGCTCACTGGCCGGTTGGTGGGCGCAATCGACGGGCCTGCTGGCCGACGCGCTCGACATGCTCTCGGATGCCACGGCCTATGCGATTGGTCTGGCCGCGATCGGCCGCAGCGCGCGGTTCAAACAACGCGCCGCGGGTGTGAGCGGCAGCCTGTTGCTGCTACTGGGTATTGGCGTGCTGGTCGAGGTCGGCCGCCGGGCGTGGTTCGGCAGCGAGCCGATCGGTTGGCCTATCGTCGCAACGGCGCTCGTCTCCTTGGCCGTCAATCTCACCGTGCTGCGCCTGCTGCGGCCGTTCCGCACCGGCGAAGTGCATTTGCGCGCAACCTGGATTTTTACCCGCGCTGACGTCGTGGCAAATATTGGTGTGGTCGTTTCCGGCCTGTTGATTCTTGCGACGGGGTGGCGTTACCCGGACCTCGTCGTCGGCGCGCTGATCGGCCTGTACGTGTGCAAGGAAGCGCTGGAAATCTTGTCCGAGGCGCGAGAAGCCGGTCGGACGCGCGCGGTGCCCGAGGAGCGCTCCTGATGGATGCGCGATGGCTTCGCCGCCGGCGTTGCCGGCGTGTGGTTATGGGCGCCTGGCTCCTGCTGGCATCGGCGTCGGCGGTGGCCGATGTGGGAGCGGCGCCGGCGTCCACCCCGCCCGAAAAGACGGTACTGACGCTCGACCAGGCAATCGATCGCGTCGTCGCCGTACACCCGGATCTGGCGATCTTCCGCTACACCGAGACGGGTCTGCGGGCGGCGGCCGACACCGCGGCGCAGCGCCCCGCGTTGACCGTCGGCGCGACGCTGGAGAACGCGTTTGGAACCGGCGCCGCCTCGGGCGTTCACGGTGCCGAATTCACGCTGACGCTCGCGTCCGTGCTCGAACGTGGCGGCAAGCGTGCGGCACGCCAGGCGTTGGCCGCCAGCCGCATCGACGCGCTGGCGCTGACACGGGAAGCCAAGCGCCTGGATCTTCTGGCCGAGGTGGCGCGGCGGTACCTCGATGTCATCGCGGCGCAGGCGCAGGTCGCCATCGGCGATGCCGACGTCGCCCAGCGTGCGCGCACCGTTACGGCCGCGGCGCAGCGCCTGAAAGCCGGTGCCTCACCGGAGTCGGCGCGACTCACCGCTGAGGCGTTGCAAGCACGCGCCGAGCTGGAACGGGATCGCGCCCGCGCGAATGTCGCCGCGGCGCGCCGTCGCCTGGTGCTGCTCTGGGGCGAGCGCGAGGACAGCTTGATCGACGTCACCGGGGATCCGCGCGCGCTGCCGGCGTTGCCCGCATTCGCCGCGATCGCCACGCAACTGGAGCGCACGCCGGAACTGCAGCGCTTCGCCGACGAGACCCGTATCCGCGAGGCACGACTCCAGTTGGCGCGCAGCGCACGCACACCGGATCTGGAATGGCAGGTGGGTGTCCGTCGTCTGCAGGACGGTGCCGACTGGGGGCTGGTCGGCAGCGTGTCGATGCCGCTCGGTAGCGCGCGGCGCGCCGAACCGGACATTCGCGCGGCCACCGCTGAACGCGAAGCGCTCGCCCTCGAGCGCGAATCCAGCGAACTCACGCTCTACGCCACGCTCGCCCAGGCCTACGGCCAGTTCGCCGCGAGCAAGGCCGAGGTCGAGCGCAGCCGAGATGATCTGCTGCCGCGCCTACAGCGAGCGGAAGTGGCGGCCGAGCGCGCCTACCGCGCCGGCGCCTTGAGCTACCTGGAATGGGCGCAGGTGCAAAGCGAGACCACCGCGGCCCGCCAGCAGCAGCTCAGCGCCGCGATCGACGCGCAGCGCGCCCTGATCGAAATCCAACGCCTCACCGGCGAACCCCTGACCGCCGATCCCGACAAGGAAGCGACACCATGATGGTCCGTCATCGATTCGGCCTCGCGGCCGCGGTCCTCCTCACCGGCCTGGCCGGCTGCCAGCGCGAGGCACCCAGCGCCGCTGCGCCGGCGGCGACCGCCGAAGCACACGGCGAGCACGAGGAGCACGAGGAGCACGAGGAGCACGGTGAAGCCACACGCACGCACATCGCGGCGGCCATGGCGCAGTCCTCCGGTATCCGCACCGCGCCGGCCGGCGCCGGCGTGATTCATGACGAGCATGCCGTACAAGGATTGCTGGTACCGATCGAAGGGCGCTACGCGCGCGTCGTGGCCCGCTTTCCGGGGCCGGTGCGCGCCGTGCGCGCCGGTATCGGCGAAACGGTGAAGGCGGGCCAGACGCTGGCGGTCGTTGAGAGCAACGTCAGCCTTTCGGAGTATGCGGTGACGGCCCCGATTGCCGGCACGGTGCTGGCGCGCAACGTCACGGTCGGGGATCTCGCCAGCGACAGGCCGCTCTTTGAGGTCGCCGATCTCTCCGCACTCTGGGTCGACGTGCACCTCTTCGGCGCCGACGCCCAGCACATCCGCCCGGGCCATACGGTGACCGTGGCGCGGCTCGCCGACGGCGCGACCGTGACGACCACGCTCGACCGGGTTCTTCCCGGTACGGCAACGGCGAGCCAAAGCACGATCGCGCGCGCCACCTTGCGCAACACCGATGGCGACTGGCGGCCCGGCGCGGCCGTCCGCGCGCGCGTCAGCGTCGGCGAGTCGCCGGTGGAACTCCTCGTGCCCTTGAGTGCGATCCAACCGCTCGGCGGCCGCGACGTCGTCTTCGTCCAGGAGGGTGAGGACTACGAGGCCCGCCCGGTCAAGCTCGGCCGGCGTGATGCCCAGCACGTCGAAGTGCTGGACGGCATCGAGGCCGGCGACGCGGTGGTGATCGAGCAGAGTTTCCTGATCAAGGCTGACATCGAAAAGTCGAGCGTCGAACATGACGACTAGCCCGACGTCGTTGCTCGAACGCATCGTCCGGTTCGCGATCACCCATCGCTGGCTGATGCTGTTGCTCACCCTGGGCATTGGCGCGCTCGGGGTATGGAGCTTCACGCGTTTGCCGATCGATGCGACGCCGGACATCACCAACGTCCAGGTGCAGATCAACACGCCGGCACCAGGCTATTCGGCGCTCGAGGCCGAACAGCGCGTGACGTTTCCCATCGAGACCGCGCTCGCGGGCCTCGCGCACCTGGAGACGACGCGTTCGTTGTCGAAATACGGCCTGTCGCAGGTGACGGCCGTGTTCGAGGACGGCACCGACATCTACTTCGCGCGGCAACAGGTCGGTGAGCGGATCCAGCAGGTGCGCTCGCGGCTACCGGCGGGTTTGGATCCGGATTTGGGACCGGTCGCCACGGGCCTGGGCGAGATCTTCATGTACTCGGTCGAGGCTGCCCCCGACGCGCGCAAGCCCGACGGCACGCCGTGGAGCGCGATGGACCTGCGCACGTTGCAGGATTGGGTCGTGCGTCCGCAGCTGCGCACAGTGCGCGGTGTCACCGACGTGAACACGATCGGTGGCTACGAGCGACAAATCCACATCACGCCAGACCCGACCAAGCTCACCACCTACGGCATCGCACTACGTGACGTCGTCGAGGCGATCGCCAAGAACAACGAAAACCTCGGTGCAGGTTACATCGAACGCCACGGCGGTCAGTACTTGGTGCGCGTGCCCGGGCAGATCACCGATCTCGATGCGCTGCGCGACATCGTGCTGGACCGGCGCGACGGCGTGCCGATCCGCATCCGCGACGTGGCCGACGTCGGCGAAGGCCAGGAACTGCGCACCGGTGCGGCCACCGAGAACGGCCGCGAGGTCGTGCTCGGCACGACGTTCATGCTGATCGGGGAGAACAGCCGCGCGGTGTCCCAGCGCACGGCGCAGGCCTTGGCGCAGGTGCAAAAGAGCCTGCCGGAAGGTGTCACCGCCAAGACCGTCTACGACCGGACTGCGCTGGTGGATCGCACGATCGCCACTGTGGCGAAGAACCTCATCGAAGGCGCGCTCCTCGTCATCGTCGTGCTGTTTCTGCTGCTCGGCAACGTGCGCGCGGCGCTGATCACGGCCGCCGTCATTCCGCTGGCGATGCTGATGACCCTGACCGGCATGGTGCGCGGCGGCGTGTCGGGCAACCTCATGAGCTTGGGCGCGCTCGACTTCGGCCTCATCGTCGATGGCGCCGTTATCATCATCGAGAACTGCCTGCGCCGCTTCGGTGAAGCCCAGCAGCGCCTGGGGCGCGTGCTCACGCGCGAAGAACGATTCGAGGTCACGGCACAGGCGACGACCGAGGTCATTCGGCCAAGCCTCTTTGGCGTCGGCATCATCACCGCAGTGTACGTGCCGATCTTTGCGCTCTCGGGTGTTGAAGGAAAGATGTTCCACCCGATGGCGATCACCGTCGTGCTCGCGTTGGGCAGCGCGATGGCGCTCTCGCTGACGTTCATTCCGGCGGTCGTGGCACTCTCGCTCGGCGGGCGCGTGGCCGACCACGAGAATGCCATCCTGCGCGCCGCACGCCGGGTCTACGAACCCGTGCTGCGAACGGTGCTACGCGCACCGGTGCTGACCGTCGCGGCGGCTGCGCTCCTGGTCGTTGTCACCGGCTTTGCCGCGCAGCGTCTCGGAACCGAGTTCATCCCGAGCCTCGACGAAGGCGACGTGCTGGTCCAGCCGCTGCGCACGCCCGGAACCAGCCTCACGCAATCCTTGGCGATGCAGATCCAACTCGAGAAGCGCCTGCAGCAGGTACCCGAAGTCGCTGGCGTCTTCAGCAAGATCGGCACGGCCGAAATCGCAAGTGATCCCATGCCGCCGTCGATCGCCGACACCTACGTCATGCTGAAGCCGCGCGAGCAGTGGCCAAACCCGCGCAAACCCAAGGCCGAGCTGGTGGAAGAGATCGAGCACGCAGCGCAGGAACTGCCCGGCAGCAACTACGAACTCACCCAACCGATCCAGATGCGCACGAACGAACTGATCTCCGGCGTGCGCGCCGATGTCGCGATCAAGGTCTACGGCGACGACCTGGACACCTTGGCGGCAGTCGCCGGCAAGATCGAAGCGGTGACGAAGAAGATCGCCGGCGCCGCCGACGTGAAGCGCGAGCCGATCACGGGATTGCCGATGCTGACGATCGTGCCGGATCGCGCAGCGCTCGCGCGGTTCGGTCTCAACGCGAGTGACGTGCAGGCGGTGGTCGGTACCGCGATCGGCGGCACCGTGGCCGGTCAGCTGTTCGAGGGTGATCGCCGCTTCGATCTGGTCGTGCGCCTGCCCGAGGCCTTGCGGCAGGATGCAGCGGCACTGGGCGACCTGCCAGTGCCCATGCCGGTGCACGGCAACGCCGATGAATCCAGCCGGCTCGCCGATTGGCAGGCCGGCGCACCCGCGTACATCCCGCTGCGCGAGGTCGCGCGGATCGAAGACCAGATCGGCCCGAACCAGATCAACCGCGAGAACGGCAAGCGCCGCGTCGTCGTCACGGCCAACGTGCGCGGCCGCGACCTCGGCGGCTTCATCGCCGACCTGCAGCAGCGCATCGACGCGGAGGTGAAGGTGCCGGCGGGATACTGGATCGGCTACGGCGGCACCTTCGAGCAACTGCAGTCGGCGAGCCAGCGCTTGTCGATCGTTGTGCCCGTCACGTTGCTCGTGATCTTCGGTTTGCTGTTCATGGTGTTCGGCTCGGCACGCGATGCATTCGTCGTCTTCAGCGGCGTGCCGCTAGCGTTGACCGGCGGCGTGTTCGCGCTGTTGCTGCGCGGGATCCCGTTCTCGATTTCCGCCGGCGTTGGCTTCATCGCGTTGTCGGGCGTTGCGGTCTTGAACGGCCTGGTCATGATCGCCTTCATCCGGAAACTGCGCGATGAAGGGGATCGGCTGGAGGATGCGATCTTCGACGGCGCGCTCGGGCGCTTGCGCCCCGTCCTGATGACCGCTCTTGTCGCGTCGCTGGGCTTCGTGCCGATGGCCTTCAACGTCGGCGCCGGCGCCGAGGTGCAGCGTCCATTGGCCACGGTGGTCATCGGCGGCATCGTCTCCTCGACGCTGTTGACGCTCGTGGTGCTGCCCGCGCTGTATCGCCTCGTCCATGCCGTACGAAATCGTCGTGGCACCCGCGAAGCGACGGCGACGTGACGTACCCGACCCCGCGGCGGACGCGCTCGCTCGGGTCGCGTCCCACAATGTCGATGGATTCCTCCTCTCACTGGAAGCTGCCTGTGTCGTTGTTCTCGCGATGGATGATGGGTGTGGTGGTTGCTCTGCTGGCCACGCTGCCGCTACCGGCGGCGACGCCGGCGATCGAAGCGGACGTGCGTCAGACCTGGCAGCTGCTGGATTACGTGGGCGTTGACTACGGCGGCGCGGTGGCCAACGGCGCCGTGGTCAGTGGTACCGAGTACCAGGAGATGCAGGAGTTCGTGGCGACGGCTCGGGCTCGACTAGCCGCGCTGCCGGCGAGCACGGATCGCGACACCCATCTTGCACAGGCCGACCAGCTGGTCGCCGCGGTGGCGGCGAAGGCCGATGCCGCCGCGGTGGCGCGCCTGGCACATGGATTGGCGGATGCGTTGCTGGCCACCTACGGCATCGCGGTGGCGCCTCGCGCCGTGCCGGATCTGTCGCGCGCCCAGACGCTGTACGTCAGCCAATGCAGCAGTTGCCACGGGCTGACCGGCCACGCGGACGGACCCGCCGCCGCGGCGCTCTCGCCACCGCCCGTGGCCTTTGCCGATGCGGCCCGCGCGCGTGAGCGCAGCACATTCGCCCTGTACCAGGTCATCAGCCAGGGCGTGGCCGGAACGGCCATGCCGGCCTTTACGACGCTGTCGGACGAGGAACGCTGGGCGTTGGCGTTTCGCGTCGGAACGCTGGCGTATCCGCCGACACTGCAACGCGACGGCGAGCAGTTGTGGCAGGCAACGCCGGCGCTGCGCGGCCGCTTCCCGAACATGGATGCCGTCACGCGCATCACCGAGGCCGAACTCAGCGCGAGTCTGGGCGAGCAACCGGCGCGTGCGGCGCTGGCTTATCTGCGCGCGCACCCGGAGGCGGTCACGGCAAGCCGTACGACGACCGCAAGCCTCGTGCTCGCGCGGCAGCGGTTGGAGGAAAGCCAAACCGCATACACCGCCGGCGATCCGGCGCGTGCCACCGCGCTGGCCTTGTCCGCCTACCTGGACGGTTTCGAGCCGGTGGAACCGTCGCTGGCCCTGCGCGATCGTGCGCTATTGGATCGCGTCGAACACGCCATGGGCGAATACCGTGCCCGCATCGCGCGCGGCGCTCCCGTTGCTGACATTGCGGCGCAAGCCGACGTGCTGCGCACGCTGATCGACGGTGCGGATACCGCGCTCAGCACCTCGAGTGCCGATGCGACCACCGCCTTTCTCGGCAGCCTGACCATTCTGCTGCGTGAGGGACTGGAGGCGTTGCTGATCGTGATTGCGATGATCGCGTTTCTGCGCAAAGCCGAACGGACCGACGTCCTGCGGTATGTCCATGCGGGTTGGATGGGCGCGTTGCTGGCCGGTCTACTCACCTGGGGTATCGCCACCTATGTGGTCAGCGTCAGTGGTGCCGGGCGCGAGGTGACGGAAGGCATCTCCTCGTTGTTCGCCGCGGCCGTCTTGTTGGGCGTTGGGATCTGGATGCACCAGAAGAGCCTTGCCGGTCGCTGGCAGCAGTACGTGCGCGAGAAACTGTCGGCCGCCCTGACACGGCGCTCCGCCTGGTTCCTGTTCGCGCTCGCGTTCATTTCGGTGTATCGCGAGGTGTTCGAGACGATCCTGTTCTACATCGCGTTGTGGAACGAGAACAACGGCCTTGCGCTGCTGGCCGGTCTCGTGACCGGTATCGTTCTGCTGGGCGTCATTGCCGTCGTTCTGCTTCGCTACAGCAAGCGCCTGCCCATCGCACAGTTCTTTAGCTGGAGTTCGTTGTTGATTGCCGTCCTCGCCGTGGTGCTCGCCGGCAAGGGAGTCGCCGCGCTGCAGGAGGCCGGATGGGTTGCGGTGCAGCCGATCGATGGTCCCCGTTTGGCGCTACTGGGCATTTATCCCTCGCTCCAGCCAGTGCTCGCGCAACTGGCGGTCCTGATCGTTGCGGTCCTTGGATTCGTGGTGAACCGGCGCAGTGGCAAACCAACAACCGCGGATCGCCGCTAGGCGACCACACGGATCGCTTCAGCGCGACGAAGAGCCTTCTTACTCGTCGCGCCGAAGCGCAACCTGGCAGTCGGTAGGGTCGATCCGCACGCGGTCACCGCGCTGCAAGGTCAGGCCGTCCGGCAGCACGACGGTATGCAGGCGTCGGTAGCGCCCGTGCGGAACACCCACGATGACCCAGCGCCGGGCGGCACGTTCCTGCGGCGTCAGCAACGCGGCACAGCGGTGCTCGGAAGGGTCCACGATGGCCGTGCCATCAATGACCGCGTTGACCCAACCCAGACGTTCCGTCGTGGGCGGTGTCACGGCATGAACGCACCCCGTGAGCACGACGACACTCAGCATGAGAAGCCACCGCACACGGCCGGCTGCTACGCCCGTCCACCGTGCGCTGGGCCCGGTTCCGACATGGCTCATCGGGATGCTCCATAGTTCGCCGGCGGCCAGCCTAGGGGCTGTAGCCGCTACGGAGTCAAGCCCGCCCGATGGTCTTCCGCAGCCTCGGGTGCCGGCGCCGCGCTGATCGCAGCGTCAGGCCGTGCGCGGTCGTAGCGACGCGGCTTGCCGTCAAGTCGCTCGGCCTGCACGCAGGGCGGCGCGCCGACCGCGACCACGCGCGCATGCCCCACGTGGTGATAGCGCGGACTTGCCGGCGTGCCTTTCGAGAACGGGATCCACTCGCGCTCGAGCGAAAGCGTGTCGCCGCCCGCCGGCACCGGCGCATGCCGAAAGCACAGCGTCAGCGTGTCACCGTCGATCGCCGTGATCGAACCGCCACCGGAGTGAGCCGAGGATTCCGCCTGCGCGGACCCGGTCGCGACTAGCATACCGAGCACCAGACCGATGACGAACGAGAGCGTTGAACGATTCATGGGAAATTCTCCTGTGTTGGGAACGACGCACTCGCACGCCCAGCGCGCGAGCGCCGTCACGCCGGCGTCGCCGGTACGTGGGAAGAATTGGTGCGATCGAGACCGGGCGAAGCGCGCAGCGAACGCTCGCGCAGCAGCCGAAAGACGACGGGGATGACGAGCATCGACAGCAGCGGCGCGGTGATCATTCCGCCGACCATCGGTGCGGCGATGCGCTGCATGATTTCCGAGCCCGTGCCGGTGCCGATGAGGATCGGCAGCAGGCCGGCCAGGATCACCGCCACGGTCATCGCTTTCGGGCGCACGCGCTGCACGGCGCCTTCGCGGATCGCGGCGAGCAGCGTGTCCGACGTGGTCGGCTCGCCGGCGGCCAGGCGCCGTTCCCAGGCCTGCTTCAGGTACAGCAGCATGATCACGCCGAACTCGGCCGACACGCCCGCGAGCGCGATGAAGCCGACGGCCGTCGCGATCGAGAACGCGTGTCCCATCGCATACATCAGCCAGAACCCGCCGATCAGCGCGAACGGCACGCTGGCCAGAATCAACACTGCCTCGTCGACGCGCCCGAACGTCACGTACAGCAGCACGAAGATGATCAGCAGCGTCGCCGGGATCACGACGCGCAGCTTGGCCATCGCGTGCTCGAAGTACTCGAACTGGCCCGACCAGGTGATCGACGTGCCGGCCGGCAACACGACGTCGCGCGCGACACGCTCACGCAGGTCGTGCACGACCGAGGCCAAGTCACGGCCACGCGCGTCCACATAGATCCAGCCGGACAGGCGTGCATTCTCGCTCTTGATCATCGGCGGGCCGTCCGTGATCACAATCCGCGAGACGCTGCCCAGTGTGATTTGCGCACCCGCCGCCGTCAGCAGCGGCAGGTCGCGCAGCTTCTGCACGCTGTCGCGCAGCTCGCGTGGATAGCGCACGCTGATCGGAAACCGCCGGCGCCCTTCGACCGTTTCGCCAATCGTCTCACCGCCGATCGCCGCACTCACCACGTTCTGCACGTCGGCGATGTTGAGGCCGTAGCGCGCCGCCGCTTCACGGTCGATATCGACGTCGACGTAGCGGCCGCCGGTCAGGCGCTCGGCCAGCGCCGAGGTGACGCCCGGCACCGTCTTGATCGCCTGTTCGATCGCGGTGGCCACCTGGTCGATGACGGCGAGATCACTGCCGTTGACCTTGATGCCGATCGGACTCTTGATGCCGGTCGCCAGCATGTCCAAGCGATTGCGAATCGGCGGCACCCACAGGTTTGTGAGGCCCGGCAACCGCACCGCCGCGTCGAGCTCATTGATCAGCTTTTCCGGCGTCATGCCGGCGCGCCATTGGTCGCGCGGCTTGAAGCGCACCGTCGTTTCGACCATCTCCATCGGCGCCGGATCGGTCGCCGTTTCGGCGCGGCCGATCTTGCCGAACACGCTGGCGACTTCCGGTACCGAGCGGATCATCTTGTCGGTCTGCTGCAGCACCTGCGCGGCCTTGCCGGCGGACAGCCCCGGCAACGCGCTCGGCATGTAGAGCACATCGCCTTCGTCGAGCGGCGGCAGGAATTCACCACCGAGCCGGCTGATCGGCCATGCCGTCGCCGCGAGCAGGAGCGCCGCGGTGAACAAGGTCACTTTGGGAAACCGCAACACCGCCTCAAGGATCGGGCGGTAGAGCGCGATCAGGACGCGCGACAGCGGATTGGCCCGTTCCTCCGGGATGCGTCCACGGATCCAGTAGCCCATCAGCACCGGAATCAGCGTGATCGACAAGCCCGCGGCCGCGGCCATCGCGTAGGTCTTGGTAAACGCGAGCGGCGCGAACAGACGGCCCTCCTGCGCTTCGAGCGTGAACACCGGCACGAACGACAGCGTGATGATGATGAGGCTGAAGAACAGCGCTGGGCCCACCTCGGCCGACGCATCGCCGATCAGTCGCCAGCGCGCGTCGGCGGTCAATGTCTCGTCGGGGTGCGCGTGCTGCCAGACTTCCAGGTGCTTGTGGGCGTTCTCGATCATCACGATCGCTGCATCGACCATCGCTCCGATGGCGATCGCGATGCCGCCGAGCGACAGGATGTTCGCGTTGAGGCCCTGCCAGTGCATCACGATGAACGCAGCGAGCACGCCCAGCGGCAACGCAACGATCGCGACCAGCGCCGAGCGCAGATGAAACAGGAACACGGCGCAGACCAGCGCGACGACCAGAAACTCCTCGAGCAGTTTGCCGCTGAGGTTATCGATCGCGCGCCCGATGAGCTGCGAGCGATCGTAGGTTTCGACGATTTCCACGCCGGCGGGAAGGCTCGCCCGCACGCTCGCGAGCTTCGCTTTCACCGCGGCGATGGTCGCCTGCGCGTTCTTGCCCGAGCGCATCACGATCACGCCGCCAACAACCTCGCCGTCGCCATTGAGTTCAGCCACGCCGCGGCGCATCTCGGGACCGAGCTGGATGCGCGCGACGTCGGCCAACCGCACCGGTACGCCGCCGGCGCCGACGGAGAGCGGGATCGCGCGGAAATCGTCGAGCGTTTTCAGGTAACCGCTCGCTCGCACCATGTACTCGGCTTCGGCCAGTTCCAGCACCGAGCCGCCGGCTTCGCCGTTGGCGCGCTGCACGGCCTGCGTCACCGTGGCCTGCGTGATGCCGTAGGCGCGCAAGCGATCCGGATCGAGCACGATCTGGTACTGCTTCACCATGCCGCCAACGGTGGCCACCTCGGCGACACCCGGCACGCTTTTAAGCTCGTAGCGCAGGAACCAGTCCTGCAGTGCGCGCAGTTCCGACAGATCGTGAGCGCCGCTGCGATCGACCAGCGCGTATTCGTAGATCCAGCCGACGCCGGTGGCGTCCGGCCCGAGCGCCGCGCTCGCACCGCGCGGCAACCGCGACTGCACCTGGTTGAGGTACTCCAGCACGCGCGATCGCGCCCAATACAGGTCGGTGCCGTCCTCGAACAGCACGTAGACATACGAGTCGCCGAAGAACGAGAAACCACGCACTGTCTTCGCGCCCGGCACCGAAAGCATCGTGGTCGTCAGCGGATAGGTGATCTGGTCCTCGACCAATTGCGGTGACTGCCCGGGCCAGCTCGTGCGGATGATCACTTGCACGTCCGACAGGTCCGGCAAGGCATCGACCGGCGTTTGCCGCACGGCGTACACACCCCAGGCGGCCAGGAATACCGCCGCGAGCAACACGAGGAATCGATTCGCGATCGAGCCGCGGATGATGCGCGCGATCATGGCGTGCCTCTGGCCGGCAGCGCGGCGATCGTCGCGATTTCAAAGTCGCCGTCAGCGTTGCGGACGAACGTGAAACGCACGCGTTGTCCGACCCGAAGGCCGTCAACCGGCACCGTGTCGGGACGCACGAACGTCATGGTCATCGCGCCCATCTCCAGCGCGGGGATGGCGTCGGTCGCGATGGACCAGGCGTTGCCGTCGATGCGCTTGACGGTGCCGTCGGCCGAGTACCGCGGCGGCGCGGTCGTCGCCGGCGATGCGCCCGTATCCGGCCTATCGAGCCGGGCCAGTGTGCCGGCGAGACTCGCTTCGGAATCGATCAGGAATTGTCCCGACAGCACCACGCGATCGCCGTCGTCGAGACCTTCGAGCACGCTCGTACGGCCCTCGCTTTCGTCACCAACGCGCACCTCCTGCGCCCGAAAGCGGCCGTCGCCGGCGTCGACGATGACGACCTGGCGGGCGCCGGTAGCGATCACGGCCTCGGTTGGTACTCGCACGACCTCGGCGTCCCCGGCACGACCGGTGATGGCGACACGCGCAAACATGCCGGGCACCAGGCGGCGTGCCGGGTTGGGTACGACGATGCGGGCGGTCTGCGTGCGCGTCGTGACGTCGAGATCGGGCAGCAGCGTTTCGACGGTGCCGGCGAGCGAGTCGCCCGGGAACGCCGGCAGATCCAGCGTCACGGCGTTGCCCGGGCCGACGCGGCCGATCTGCGCTTCGGGAATCGCGGCATTGACCCACACGGTGTCGAGACCGCTGATGCGCAGCAGCGGCGTACCGGCCGCCACACTCGCGCCGTCGCGCACGAGCAGTTCGCTGACGACGCCGGCGCGCGGCGCGACGATCGTGATCCGATCCTCGGCGCGTCCGAGGCGCTCGACGGCGCGGATCTGGCCTTCGCTCATGCCGAGCAGCAGCAACCGCTGGCGTGCGGCCGCACGCACGGTATCCAGTCCTTCGCTACGGGCCGCGCGCAGCGACAGGTACTCGGCCTGCGCCGCGGTCCACTCCGGCGCGATCAGCGTCAGCAAGGGCTGGCCGGCGGTGACCGTCGTCAACGGGGCACGCACGGCGAGGTGCTCCACGATGCCGGCGACGCGGGCCTGCACGACCACCACATCGCGTTCGTCGAACGTCACCGTCCCCGTCGCGCGAACCGAGGTCGTCGGCGCGCCGCGCGTCGCGAGTGCGGTACGCACGCCGAGGTTCTGCACGAGCCGCGGCTCGATGCGCACGGTCCCCGCGTCCTCCGGCGCATCGCCCGCGTACTTCGGGACGAGCTGCATGTCCATGAACGGCGATTTGCCGGGCTGGTCGAAGTGCTGGGCCGGCACCATCGGGTCGTACCAGTACAGCACCTTTTTCTCGGTCGGCGCCGCTGCCGTTGCCGGCATGTCGCGGTGTCCACGATCGATGAGCCACCAGGTCGAGCCAACGCCGACGACGACGCCTACGAGCAACGCAAGAAGTAGCGAGAGACGGTTCATGGCGTGCGCTCCGTCGGAAATGCGAAATACAGCGTCGCCCAGGCTTGGCCCAGGGTGTTCTGCAGGTCGGTGAAGGCCAGTCGCTGTTCGATGGCTTCGTCCAGCGCGCGCAGCGATGCCGTGAGTTCGCCGCGACCGCCGCGATAGGCCGCGAGTGCCGCGTCCGCGCGGTCCTCGCTCAGCGGCAGCAATTCCCGCTCGTAGCGCACCAGACGATCGACCGCGCTGCGCCAGGTCGTCAGCGTCTTGCGCAGCTCGGCGCCGTGCATGCGCTGCGCTGCTTCGCGCTCGGCGTCGATGCGTTCGACCAGCGCCTGCTTCGATGCGATGAGCGGGTCTTGCCGGCGTGCTGCGAACACCGCCAGCGGTACGCGGAACTGCACCGACACCATGTTGGAAAACTGCGGTCCGCGTTGGGCGTACGCGAGCTCGAGCGACCAATCGGGCCGCTTCTCGGCCCGGGCGAGCGCCACGTCGGCGGTCGCCGCGCGCTCAGCCGCGTCGTAGGCGAGCAGTTCGCGGTGGTGCGCAATATTCGTCACTAACGCTTCGGGATCGCCGCCCAGATCGCGCCAGTCCGGCGGCTCGCCGAGCGGGCGATCGCCCAGGTCCGGCAGCCAGCGCGCCAGATCGGCGCGGGCCGTGTCGCGGTCGGCTCTCGCCGCATCGAGACGATCCTGCAACGTCGCAATCGCCGACCGGGCGGCAATGCCCTCGGCGGCCGTTGCGCGGCCGGCGGTCAGCGCCGCGGTGGCTGCGGCGAGTTGCGCCTCCGCCCGCGGCTGCAGCGCTGTCAGCAGCGCCAGACGGCGCTCCGTGGATGCCGCGGCAATCCAGGCTCGCGCAACAGATTCGTGGACGACGAGTTGCTCGTTGGTCAGCAGCGCCCGTTCGCGGTCCACGTCGGTGGCGGCGCGCTCGCTGCGCAGGCGGCGTTTCTCGCGCCGCGGAAATTGCTGCGCGATGCCGACCGTACGCATGGTCATGAAGTCGCGCGTCGTGCTGAAGGCGTCGTCGCCGGTCACCGGCAGGTTCTGCAGGCCAACGACGAGCTCGGGATCGGGCAACTGGCCGGCGGGGCCGACGGCGGCCTCGGCGGCCGTCACGCCAGCCGCTCGCGCACGTAGTTCAGGCGCTTGGCGTTCGGCCGACTGGATGGCGTCCGTCAAGGACAAGGGCGAGAGATCCGCCGACACGGCCGTGCCAGCGCCGAGGGCGGTTAGCACAGCCAGAAGAAAACGCAACGACGCGCGCGCCTGGCGAGCGCCGCGCGGGGAAAACCGATAAAGGGACAGCATGAGAACTCCACAGCAATGACGAAACGGCCGCGCACAGCGCGGCGCCACGATCAATCGCGAGGGGAGCTCAAATCTGGAAGGTGCAGTGCTGGATGCTCAGCGGTGGCGGTTGCCCACGCGCTCGATGGGCGTACGCCTGCGTGGCGTCGTCCGGCAACGCCGGGCGCACGTATTCCCGCGACCAGGTGGTTGCCGGCAGTAGCGCGGGCGGGACGGTCAGCGTCGGCGCATGATCCGACGACGGCGTGGTGGGATGGCAGTGCTCGTGGCAGCGCGCCTGATCCGCCGTGTCAGGCGCATGGCACGGCGGTGTGTCGGTGGTCGCCTGGGCGGTCGCGACGGCGATTTCCTGTGGACACAGGTATGTCGCCATCGCGAACTGCTGGAACAGCAGTCCGATCAGCGCGAGTAGCGCGATCCAGCGACGATGGCGGCGGTACCGGAACGGCATGGGTCGGCGACGACTTTCCAGAGAGAACGGCAAGCAGACCGGCGAGGATGGCAACAGCTTACGCGCTGTTCTCGGCGGTCGAACCCCACGAGACTCCACTACGTCGCGAAGGTTCCCAAGCGTCCGAGGCGAGGCGATGCGCGCATGGATCTGACGTCCTAACGACTGAGCGCGTCAGGAACCGCGTGTCGGCGTCGAAGCAAGGGAAATGGCTGGTTAACGTGACAAGGCCCGCTTGCGCGGGCCTTGGAAGAGGCGGGGCGGAATTCGTAGCGGGCTGCGCCCAGGCCTACGCTCCTTTCCCCTTTAGTTTGTGTGTGGCGCTGGGGCCAGGAAGCCAGTATACCTCCCCCCGGTCCCGCCCACCACCACCAGGCTGAACCATGCGTACGGACAAACACCTCACGGCACTGGTCGGTCTGACGCCCACGCAGCGGTATTTCCTGGGCGCCTGGTTCAACCTGGTGCACGCCTATTCCCTGGACGCGTTCCGGGTTCGCGTGATGAATCCGGTCACCATGGTGCGCGAGATTCAGCAGGCGCTGGCCTTCAGCGAAGCCAAGCCGGAGGAGAAGACGGGCATCCTGGACGAGGCCGAGGGATTGTTGGCAGCCGACCCCGTGCTTCTGGAGGCGCCGTTCGCGGCTGTACGGCCGCGCCTGTTGGGCCTTTTCCGGGACAAGACCAAGGCAGCGACGAAAGGGTCAGCGGAAGAGCGGATGCTCAGGTACACGCTGCAAGAGCTCGGGCCGTTGCTCCAGGCGCACTACGTCGCGTGCGCCTTCGAAGCGCTCGAACGCCTGCTGGTGGTCCCGGCCGACCCGGACGCGGCGGCGCCCATCGCTGTGCCTGACTTCAGCCGCATCCATGCGACGACGGCCGCGCTCCTGAGCACGCTGCTCGACCGGGACTTTTCCCTGGAATCGCTGTTCCGGATCTACGCGGAAATCCTCGTCCCGCGCCGCCCAGGGGCGGCATACCACTTCGATCGGAAGCTCGGACTGACCCGCCAAATCCTGACAGGGCCCCCTCAGCTCTACGATGTGACGTTCGCCCTGGATCTGATCACCCGGCCGGAAGAACTGCCCGCCGCGCTGGGCAACCTGGAGATTGCCGATGCACCGCCGTTCGGCCTCCACGCCGGCCACGCGCGGACGAGCTATTTGACCGCGCAACCCAAGCGCCGCTTCGCGACGGTGCGCGGCATCGTGGCCGCCGATCGCCGTGCCGCTGGGCTACAGGCTTACGAGCGCGTGGCCAACGTCATCAACCTGCTGCGGTTTGAGTACGAGCAAGCGCGCCTGCTCATTCCCGATCATTTCGCGGTGCTGGACGTCGCCCGGCCTGCCGGCGGGCATGTCTACCCGCTGCCGCGTGTGGTCCCCAATCCGGCGACCTCGCTCAACGGGCTCGATGTCGCCAATTTCGTCACCAGCGTCAATGAGCTGCTGGCCGGAGCGCATTTCGCGGAAGAAGGTCGTGATCGCATCACCTCCGCGTTTCGCCTCTACCGCCAGGGACGAGACCAGGACACGATCGAAACCAAACTCGTGCACTGGTGGACGGCACTGGAATACTTGGTGCGAGGCAGCCAGGCCAGTTCCGGCATTGGCAAGTCCATCGAAACGAGTGTCGCGCCGGTCATCGGGTTGAGCTATGTGCCCAAGCTGTTGTTGACCTTGCGTAGCGTCCTGAGCGATCAGGGCATCGGCCTGAACGACAGCCATGGTGCACCCATCGACGTGCGCGCATGCGCGATGACGGTGCTGTGGGACGCCGTTGACGATCCGCTTCAGCAGGCCGCCGTCTTGAACGGGCTTGCGGCGGAACCGTTTCTACAGGTCCAAGTTCAACAGATCCTGGCGGACCTCGGCGAACCGGCGCTACTACTCGATCACCTGAAGAAGCACGACAAGCGAGTTCGGTGGCACCTCCAGCGCATCTGGCGCACCCGTTGCGACATCGTGCACAGCGCGGGCCGCGGCGCCAACCACCTGTTGCTTTGCTCCAACCTTGAGTACTACCTCAAGACCACCCTGCACGGACTGCTCGGCGCCCTGCGCTCCGTGCCCACCTTGAGCGGGCCGCACGAGTATTTCGATCGCGAGGCGTTCCGCTATGAAGGGCTCACGAGCGCGCTGGGCAGCAATGACAAAGCGCGAATCCGCGCCGCGCTCTCCCTGTAGGCCTGCGCCACGATGGCTCACGCCAGAGGTTCTTGATGAACGTCCCAGCCGCCACGGTGCCCGACGGCGTCGCACTGGAAGGGCTCCTACAACAGGCTTGCGAAAATGCCGCGTGGCGTCCGGCTCTCTATCGTCAGCTGGTGCAAACCCGCGTCCTAGTGATTGTGCCGGATGAGGAACAGACCCGCGGTGTCGCACGGCCTGACCGCCTCCATTTTGTGCAATGGATGCGCCTGGATGGGACATCGGCTATCCCGGTCTTTTCGTCGGCACGAACCTTCTTCGAAGCAGTGCCCAGCGGGGCGAAATGCCTGGTGATCGAGGTGCAACAGCTTCTCGAACTAACGCGTGGCGCCATCCTTCATGTGAATCCGTACAGCGAATTCAACCTGCAGTTGATGCCGTCCGACGTCGAGTTGCTGTTAACGCAGAAAGCCCTGGTCGTGCCCGATCGCTTCACGCGCGAATCGCAGCGTGAGCTGTCGTTCCGCCGCGTCGCCGACCCGCCGGTGGCCATGCTGGACGCACTGACGACGCTCTACAGTCAGCACGCGTGCGTGACCGCCGCCTATTTGGCCGCCGTGACGGGGCTCTATGACGATAGCCACGCGTCGTTGCTTCTGGGCTTGGACATTGACGGCGATCCCGAGCCGATCGTGCGTGATAGCGGCCTGGTCATTCGCGATACCTACCACGGTCCCGTGAACCTCGACATCGTCCGCATACCCGCCGGTGCGGAGGGACTGTCGCGCTCGGGTTTCTCGCTCGATTTCCGGTTCTTCGACAGGCGCATGGCAGCCGTCCTCGTTGCGCCCGCGGGGGGCGTTCACCCCAGTAGCGATCCGTGTTCGGCGTGAGCTGACGTGGCAGCCGGCCGCCGGCATACAACGAGAAAAAGGGTACACGGCCAGCCTACGGCGTGCGCAGTGCCTTGGCTACGCGCAGAAGGCGAATCAACTCACGCGCATGCGCGGGCGTGCCGTCCCAACTGCGATGAACGGCGCGCGCCAACACGGACCGCCAGCCGTCATCCGAGGACGCGCCCGCCATCTCCTTTGCCACATCGACACCGGCGGCGCGACACAGCCGCTGCACGGCCGCCGAGATACGGCTGAATCGGCCCGAAAGGATGCGGCTGAGCTGCCCCTGAGATATCCGCGCGGTGCGCAGCAACTGCGTTTGCGTGAGTCCCTGCGCGAGTCGCCAACGATCGATCGCTTGGCCCAGGCGCTGTGCCTGGGGTAGCGATACGGGGGTGTTCAGGTCAGAGGATTTCATGCGCATAAGCTGATATAAGTATGCGCATAGTTTTCACCCGGCGCCACCCGTCGTCGCAGCCACTGAGACGCAGGCGATGTAGTTGGGCGTATCCTGGAGCGGCCGTCATGACGACCACCTCGAAAATCGAATGGACCGAGCAGACCTGGAACCCAATCGTCGGGTGCACCAAGATCTCTGCCGGTTGTAAACACTGTTACGCCGAGACCATGGCCAAGCGCCTGCAGGCGATGGGGACGCCTGGCTACGAGAACGGGTTCGCGCTGCGCCTGCTGCCCGAGCGCCTGGCAGACCCGGCCAAGCGCCAGAAGCCGACCGTGTACTTCGTGAACTCAATGTCGGACCTCTTTCACGAGAAAGTGCCCGAGAGCTACATCCAGCAGGTGTTCGATGTGATCGCGGCCACGCCGCAGCACAGCTATCAAATCCTGACCAAACGCGCGGCACGCCTGGCGCGCTACTTCCGCGATCGCGTGGTGCCGCCCAACGTCTGGCTCGGCGTTTCCGTCGAAAACCGCAAGCACGGCGTGCCGCGCATCGACTACCTGCGCACCGTACCGGCGCGCATCCGATTCCTTTCCGTCGAGCCGCTGCTCGATGATGTCGGCGAGTTGGATCTGCGCGACATTCACTGGGTCATCGTCGGTGGCGAGTCGGGTCCCAAGGCCCGTCCGATGAAACCCGAATGGGCCGAATCCGTCCGCCGCCAGTGTGCCGAGCAAGAGGTCGCATTCTTCTTCAAGCAGTGGGGTGGCTGGGGCGCTGACGGCAAGCGTCGCGCCAAGTCCAAAAATGGACGATTGCTCAACGGCCGCACTTGGGATGAAATGCCCGCTCACGCCTTCTAGGGGGAGAGCGCACGGTGGCCCGAAAGCCGTATCAATGGCCTGCGGACGGCAAGCCTGCGGTAATCCAGCAGCACAGCGTCGCCAAGCATGACGTCCTGCGCGCCTACATGATCGATTACATCCAGACCCTGGTCGTTTCTCCCCAGCAGGACCAACTGCGTCTGACCGTGGTCGACGGCTTCGCCGGCGGCGGCATCTACGTCCACGACACCACGCGGCAAACCGTCTACGGCTCGCCGTTTGCGTTCCTCCAGTCGGCCGAAGCGGCGGCTGAGCTCTTGAACCGCGGCCGTCAGAAGCCGCTGGTGATGAACATCGACTACTTCTTCGTGGAACTCGATGCGAATGCCCACGCGTCGCTGCAGCGCACGTTGGTGGCACAGGGATACGGCCCGCGCATCGGCCAGGACATCCGCCTGTTCAACAGCGCGTTCGAAAGCCAGGTCGACCCGATCCTTCAGTTCATCGCCAAGAAGAGCCCCAAGGCGGGCCGCTCGATCTTCCTGCTCGATCAGTACGGGTATTCGGATGTACCCACCGCGCAGATCCGTGGGATCTTCCAGGCGTTACCCGCGGCCGAAGTCATTCTCACGTTCAACGTCGATTCGTTCCTGACCTATGCCAGCGACTCGGAGACGACGAAGAAAACGCTGGCCGATATCGGCATCCCCGACGCGCTGCGCGGCCGCTCGATCGAAGACATCAAGCGCAGCGAAAAGGACTGGCGGCTCTACATCCAAAGCTGCCTGTATCGCGAGCTCGTCGAGGCCTGCGGCGCTCGGTACTACACACTGTTCTTCATTCGCACCGAAGGCCACGGCGACTACTGGCTCGTGCACTTGTCCCAACATCCGCGCGCCCGAGACGTCATGGCACGCGTGCACTGGAGCAAGAACAACTATTTCATCCACTACGGCGGTGCCGGCATCGATATGTTCCGCGGTCTTGGCTACAGCGCCGATCGCGATCGGGCGTTTACCGGCCAGGGCGCGTTCGGTTTCTGCTTCGATGACCTCGCCGGCGAGTCGAGTGTCACGACGCTGATGGAGCAATTGCCGCCGCTGATCTACGCCCATGACGATGGCCTGTCGTTCGGCGAATTGTTCGCGACAACCTGCAACCTCTCGCCGGCGGACAGCGTGCGCTACAAGGAAGCGCTGGAGCGCCTGGTGCAGCACAAAGAGATCGACATTGTCGGCCAGGATGGCGCTCGACGCCTCAAGGCCACGACGATCACCGACAAGGATCAGTTGCTCCCGGCCACGCAGAAGACATTCGGATTCTGAGCACCCTAGGCGGCGAGTTTCACGACCGGGGCTCCGCCGGGTTCTGCCCCAGTCGGGCGAAGATCGATAGCGCCTGCTGTGTGGGATTGGCGTGCTTGCCGGCATTGGCGCGTAGCGTTGCCACCAGTGCATCGAATTCCGCCATCAGTTCCTCGCCATGCGCCGCGCGGGCGCGTTCAACCTTGTCCTCGACGACGGCGTGCAATGCGGTGCATAGACGCGCGATGAGGGCGGCCTGCTCGGGATCGTTGATCGGGCCCGGACCCTCTTCATCGTGCCCGACGTGCAGCGTGGTATTGCCGGCCTGTTCGATCAGATGCAGGTTGACTCGACAGGAGCAGTCGCCGCCGGGATGGGCAAAGGTATTGTGGCGACGATGGATCAACCCTTGGTGGATGGTGAGGAAGTCGGCGTCATTGAGCTTGCGCACGTGTTCGATCCCCAGGGCGGCGAACCGTCCCGCCGAGGTGGAATCGAAGCAGCGGCCGTAGCGCAGCACCAGGTGCCACGTGAAGCTTTCCTGGGCGAGGCGATCCACCGGACCCGGAGCATTGAGCATCCGCTCCAGCCGCAGCGCGATCTGGCGAACGACCTCGATCTCCATTCCGATACTCAGCCAGCTCGCGTAGCTCTTGGCGCGCTTGGTGTCGTGGTAGATCGACGCCACGGAGTTCGGCACCAGGGATGCGTAGTTCACCTGCATGGTCGTGACCTCCTCGGGCGGATGGCCGCATTCTGCCGGCGTTGACGGCGCTCGTCCTGCGTACCATTCCCGTCGCCCGTGAGGGGGCATTTCGTACTGCGTCGGCCGCGTTTTGCCGTTTTTTCGCGGCCTCAGGCGGGATAAGACAACATTATCCTGTGTTAGACATTCGTCCAGTTCTGCTGAACTTGTCGCCTTGAGTGTTACGTAATTACGTGGTATGTAATTCAGTACGAAATACACCGAGGAGTCTCCGATGGCACGCGGCGGCGTCTATAAGAGCGAGGTCGAAAAGGCGCGCAATGCGCTGCTGGCCCAGGGCAAGCACCCCTCCGTGGATGCGCTGCGCGTGGCGCTCGGCAACACCGGTTCCAAAACCACGATCCATCGCTACCTCAAAGAGCTCGAGTCCGAGGACGCGCAGGGCGTCGGCGGGAAATATCCGATCAGCGACGCGCTCGCGGATCTCGTGAGCCGTCTGGCCGGGCAACTCAATGCCGAGGCCGATGCACGCATCGCCGATGCCCAGGTGCGCTGCGACGCCCAGCTGCGCGAGCGCGCGGCCGCGCTGGAGCAGGCCAGCCAGGAAAACACCGGGCTGGCGGCCCAACTGCGCCGCACCGAAGAGACGCTGCAGGCCGTCCAGGCTGAACAAAAGGCGGCCCAGGCTAGCGTGGCCGACGCGATCGCCACGGTGCGGCAGCTCGAAGAGCGTGTCGCCGGCGTAACCGCACGCCTGGCCGAGCGCGACACGCACGTGCAGTCCCTGGAGCAGAAGCACGCGCACGCCCGCGAGGCGCTGGAGCACTACCGGACCGCCGTCAAAGACCAACGTGACCAGGAACAGCGACGCCACGAGCACCAGGTGCAGCAGCTGCAGGTGGATCTGCGCGAAGCCCGCGACAGCCTCACCGGCAAGAACCAGGAGCTGCTGCAGCTCAATCGCGACAACGTCCGGCTGACCGAACAGGCTGGCCAGCACGACCGTGAGGCACGCGACCTGCGCGCGCAGCTGCGCCGGCTCGACGAGGAAGTCCAGGCGCTACGACCTGTCGCCCGCGAACGCGACAACCTGCAGACCCGCTGGGCGCAGGAGCAACTCGCCAATGAGGGCCTGCGCGCGGACGTGGCGGCCGCACGCGACGCGCTGGCAAGGGAACAGGTTGCGCGTCAGGCCGCCGAGACCACCGCCGCGCACGCCACCGCACGCGCCCAGGCCTTCGACGAATTGCTCGCTCGGCGTGGTGCGATCTCACCCGGCGAGACACTGCCGCCGGAACTCAACGGCGCGTAGAACCGGCAAGCGTCGCCGCGGTCGGCGGTGTCAGGGATGGGCGCAGCAAGACTCCTCGCGTGGGCCGTCGGCGGTGACGGTGGGTTTGGCCGCCGCAAGCGCCTTGAGCGCCCAGGTTTCGCCGACGCAACCACCCATCACCGAGGCCACCGCCAACATCTCCGACAGCTCCTCCTTGGTGGTCCCCAGCTCGACCGCCTTGCGGGCGTAATGCGTCAGGCAAGGCTCGCAGCGCGCGCTGACCGACCACAACAACGCGCCCAATACCTTGGTGCGAGCACTCAGCACCCCGTCGGTATACAGCACCGCCTGGCGC
Organism: Rhodanobacteraceae bacterium; assembly: GCA_045864815.1. Taxonomy (GTDB): domain Bacteria; phylum Pseudomonadota; class Gammaproteobacteria; order Xanthomonadales; family Rhodanobacteraceae; genus Tahibacter. The sequence goes on from BTVG01000021.1 coordinate 66,370, forward strand.
ATCTGCTCAACGTGCGACGCCGCCACATGGAAAGGATTCGATGTCGCGCTCATGGCTTCACGCTCGACGGATAGCCGGCATTCTGTGTGGCTGATGTCAACGCACTCACATCGGTCTTGGCATCGTCGTAGGTCACAACGGCTTCCTTGGGTTCCCAGGTGACCTTCGCCTCGGTGACCCCGTCGACCTTTTGCAATGCCTTCTTGACCGTAATCGGGCACGTGGCGCACGTCATCGACGGCACCGACAACGTGACCGTTCGGGTGCCCGCGATCGCCGGGGCGATGCCGATCGCCAACAGCAGCAAGGCGGTGAACAGCGTTTTCATCGGAATGATCCTCGATCAGTAGAAGAGCGGTATGGCGTAGGGAAATCCGATCGCGACGACCACTAGCAACGCGACGATCCAGAAGAACGCTTTGTAGCCCCTGCGAACTCGCGGCGCCGCACAGATCTCGCCAGGAGCACAGGCCTGCGTTGGCCGGAAGATGCGCCGCCACGCGAACGACAAGGCGATCAGCGCAGCGGCAATGAACCAAGGGCGGTACGGTTCCAGGGCCGTGAGATTGCCGATCCACGCGCCGCTGACGCCCAACGTCACGAGCACGAGTGGCCCCAGGCAGCACGTGGAAGCCAGTAGCGCCGCCACGCCGCCGATCGCCAAGGCGCCGCGGCCATGTCCACGCTCCGTCATGTGCTTTGTCCTTTCCGGCATCCGTGCGCTAACGTTACGACCGTACTTATGTACGGAATCAAGCACCGTGAACACCCGTTCCGAGCCGTTAACCATCGGTGCGTTGGCCAAGTCGGCCGGCGTCAACGTCGAAACCATCCGTTTCTACCAGCGCAGGGGCTTGCTCGCGGAGCCGAATCGGCCTCATGGCGGCATACGCCACTACGGGCCGATGGAAGTCGCCCGGGTGAGATTCGTGAAATCTGCGCAGCGATTGGGCTTCAGCCTGGACGAAGTCGCGCAGTTGCTCAGGCTGGAAGATGGTACCCATTGCCGCGAGGCAGCCGCACTGGCATCAGCGCGGCTTGCTGATGTGCGCGCACGTCTGAATGACCTGCAGCGCATGGAGTCCGCACTGTCCGACCTGCTCGAAGCCTGTTCGACGCGGACCGGGAAAGTGTCTTGCCCGCTGGTCGCTTCCTTGCGCGAAGACGCTGGCATGCCGATTTGACTCACGACAGATCAAGTTGCACGCCAGCGAAACACCATAGGCTATTGATTATAATGATCTTTTGCGAAAAAAATCGCACAAGCCACTGATTTTACTCGGATTTCAAAACGGCACTTTCTGCACGGAAGGCACGGTTACCCCAGGATTTGCTCCGCCGCGCGAGGTCGATCTCACCGGATGAGACGCCGGTGCCGACCAGCGACTAGCCGCGGTACTGGGCGGCTTTGCAGCGAGACCGGCCGCCCCTAAACTGGTGCCGTCCGAGCCTTCTGGAGGAGCAACCCCATGGCGAAGAAAGACGCCCCCGGCATGCGGGGACAGCGCTCACGAAACGACAGCGGCCCACTGCGGCAAAAGCGCGGCGACACCAACGTCGGCACGATCGAGAAGCAATACGACCGCGACTTCGGTGTTCGTAGCGACATGCACTTGGACACGCTGCTGGACCAAACCGGCCACAAATCGCTGAACGATCTCATTCGCAGCGACGTCGGCAAGAAGCCCTAAGCGCATCGCCGGCGTCTTGGACACGGATCCGTTCGCTGACCAGCGGCAGATTGCTGCGGCGCTCGATGTCGCCACGCACTTTGACGTCGACACCGAGTGGCGGCACCGAGTGAGATTTCTTGCCGACGAGCTTCGGCGCTCTGGTCGCCGAGCGTTGGTGCTCGGCATCAGCGGCGGCGTGGACTCGTTGACCGCCGGCCGGCTTTGTCAGCTGGCCGCTGCCGAGCTACGCGCTCAAGGGTATGCCGCGCAGTTCGTGGCCATGCGGTTGCCGTACGGCGAGCAGCGCGATGCGCACGCAGCCGAAGCGGCTATTGCGTTCATCCAGCCGGACCAGGTGCTGCGCGTCAACATTCAAGCTGCCGTCGACGCAACCCTACAGTCGATGATCGATGCGGGAGCCTCCTTCGGCGACGCGCACGCAGCAGACTTCATTGCCGGCAACGTCCGGGCGCGCCAGCGCATGATCGTCCAGTACGCGGCTGCCAACGCATTGGAAGGGCTCGTGGTCGGCACCGACCACGCGGCCGAGGCCGTGATGGGCTTCTTCACCAAGCACGGCGACGGTGCCTGCGACGTGGCACCGTTGACGGGCCTAACAAAGCGGCGGATCCGAGCGCTGGCCGCACACCTGGGTGCACCGGCGGAACTGGTGCAGAAAATACCCACCGCGGATCTCGAAATTCTACGGCCCTTGCACCCCGACGAGACGGCCTTGGGCGTGCGCTACGATGCGATCGACGATTTCCTGGAAGGGCATGCCGTGGATCCGGAAGCGGCCGCTCGAATCGTCGCGGCATACCGAAACACCGCGCATAAACGAGCAGGCCCAGTGACGCCCCGGCAGCGCGCTGAAGCGAACTGACAGTCCGGCCGAAACGCGCTCAGAGATTTTGACGGTATACAACGTTTTCCCGGTCACTGGTGCGTGTGGATATTGCGAGGCTCTTCATGTCCAAAGTTCGCACGATCGAGATCCAGCTCATCGATCGCATCTTCGAAATGGGGTCCGGCTGGGTACTCGACTTCAGCGACCGCACGATCGACACCTGGTTTGCCGAGGAACTCAACATCGACTTCGATGAGGATCGCTTTCGCAAGGAAGGCACGTCCAAGGCGAAGCGCCTGCGTTGCTTCCTCAAAACCGTCGACGATGCCACCGCGATACGGACGCTCCGCGCGCTCTGGAATTATCGCCAACGGATGTATGCCACCAATCCGGAGCTCGCAACGTTTCGGCAGCCGCCGGCAAACGCGGAAGGACTCTTCATTGAGCTGATGGGGCGACTGGAGGGGGCGCCGACCACTCATCCCGCTGGCAGCACACCCGCGCCGGCGTTCGAGGCTCCAAAGTACCTCGCGCTCAAACAGGAGCTTGAACGGATTCATTCGCTCGCCCCTCAACCACGCGGCTACGCCCTCGAGCCGTTCCTGGCCCGGTTGTTCACCGAGGGAAGCTTGTCGGCACGCCCTTCGCTTCGTCTCACTGGCGAACAGATCGATGGGTCGTTTGTACTCGCTGGTGAAACCTACCTGTTTGAAGCCAAGTGGACCGGGCCAGCGATCGGCGTCGAACCACTGCACGCCTTCCACGGAAAGGTCGACACAAAAGCATCGTGGACCCGCGGCCTGTTCGTGAGCATGAGCGGCTTTACCCCGGAAGGTCTGGACGCCTTCGGCCGAGCGCGAAAGGTGATCTGCATGGACGGCCTCGACCTGTGGGAAATGCTGGATCGCCAGCTGCCGGTCGCGACGGTGCTTGAGCGAAAAGTTCGAAAGGCGGCGGAAACCGGCAACTGCTTTGTACGGGTTCGGGACTTGTTTTGACTAGGCGAGAACTGTGCCGGCCTAGGTCGCCACAAATTGCACGAAAACCGAGGTCACCCCGACACCCACAGCGATCGCATCGAGTCCGCCAACGCCGGCGGCAGATCGGCGCCGAGCGCGTCGACCTTAGTGCGCTCCTCGCGCCAGGTCTTCAGCGCGTCGTTGATCGTCGTGCGGCTGCCCTGCTGGATGACGGCGTAGATCGCGTCGACGGTGATTTCGTGCGGATGCTTGCCGCCGGCGACCAGCTGCGCGGCGGCCTCGCGGGTGCGTTGGCGGGTGTCACTGCTGCGGCTCATCGCAATTCTCCCGTCGCTGAGCAGCCGGAACTGGGCCTTCCGCTCTCGTGTATATCATCGTATAACGTTATGCATGTAATCATTTGTGCAAGAAATTTACGATAAGACCAATAATCGTAAATTTCTTCGATGTATGCTCGTCGCGAGACAATTCCGCGACACCGAGCACCGCCCATGAGCACTGCCCTCGCCCGCCTTGCCGATATCGAACTGCGATTGCCGCTCGACATGGACGGCCGCCAAGGCACCAATCGGGCACCAGTTTCAGTACCCAAGCAGATCCGAGCCGACGACGACGTTGCGGCCATCGGACTGTGGCTTGCGGAATACGTGAACTCTCCGCACACCTTCCGCAGCTACTGCAAAGAAGCACTTCGCTTGCTGGAATGGTCGAGTCGCATCCGCGGAAAACCCGTGTCCAGCCTGACGCGTGAGGATGTGCTCGCCTATGAGCTGTTTCTGACCTTGCCCTCGACCGATGTACGCGTCCTGTCGCCTGCGAGCCAACGCCAGGCCGTCGGCATCCTTTCCGGCTTGTTCGCATACCTGGTCAATGCGGGGTATCTGGCCGCCAATCCCTGGGTTCTTCGCCGGCGCCAGAGTCACAAGCGTCGGCGCACTGTCGAACGCTTCCTCGATCACGCGCTCTGGAATCAGGTACTCGCGGCCGTTGAGGCGTGGCCGCGCGAAACGACTCGTGATCGCCAGCAGGCAGAGCGGGCGCGATTCGTGCTGCGCTTTCTCTACCAGACCGCCTTGCGCGCTTCGGAGGCCGCCGCCGCGCGCGTCAGCGATCTGGTCCTGCGGCGTGGCCGCTGGTGGCTGCGCGTGCTCGGCAAGGGCGGCAGTGAAGGTGAGGTGCCCGTCAGCGACGAATTGTTGAGCGATTTCGCTCGCTATCGCGAGTTCTACGGGTTGACGAAAACACCGCAGCCCACGGATGACAGCCCGCTCATTCTGGGTATCGCCGGTCGAGCTGACCGTGCGCTCACCGCAACGTCCGTGTACCTCATCGTGAAAGAGTCCTTTGGTCGCATCGCCGATGCCTTGGAGAATGTCGCGCCGACGCAGGCATTGCACCTGCGCCAGGCCTCGACTCACTGGTTGCGCCACACGTCCGCTACGCACCAGGCGGATGCCGGCAACGACTTGCGCCATATCCAGCGCAACCTGCGACATGCCTCGATCGACACGACCGCGATCTACCTGCATGCCGAAGACGACGAGCGACACCGGCAAACGACGTCGGTGCGCTCGTAGCTGCCAACAGCACGCGAAACCGCACATTTCAGCTCGTCTCGAGCTGCCGAAGAAGGTGTGCCAGCCCGTCGCTATCGCCGATTTCGTCGAGCGGCGTTCTTGCTCCTTGATCCGATGATCTCGGAGTACGCAGCCAGTGCGCCATATCGACATCCGAAGGAAATTGCTCCTGCAGCCGCGTCTGCAATGCGGCGATCTGTTTCAATCGTGCCCGATCGTCGGCGCTGATCGCCCACGCGAAGAGTCGACGAACAGGCTGATCGGGGTTGCGCCGCAAGAATCGCCGGCGTTCATCGTCTGTCATCGACCACGCGTCCATGACACCGTCGAAGCGCTCCAGCAGCTGGTAGGCCTGCGCTCCCGCGAGTGGATTGCTTGGCCACGTATCCGAACCCAGCGGCGGTGGAACCGACTCGGTTGCCGAGACAGTCACATCGCTACGGTCGGCCAGCGCCCTCGCCTGCTGTTCCGAGAAACGCTCCAGCATTTCAACGTCGCCGGCATCGGGCCCGAATCGAGGTGGCCAGATCAGCTTCAGTTGGTGCGTGTGGACTTCGTTACCGCGAGAAATTCGCACTGTCCACACCAGATCTTCGTCGTCGCTTTCCGGTAGCAGTGCTTCAAACAGAAAGCCGTTTTCCTTGAACGCAGCCCAGAGTCGCATGGGATACCTCCACGAGTGAACTCGATAGTCGCCCCGGCGTATAGCGCCGGGGAATTCGTCTATATCGCGAACAAATCGCCTGTCGTTTGATCGGCGAGTCCGAGCGCACGGCCGATGTCGGCGTAGGTGCGTTGCGCATGACCGGACACCACACTGCCGACGCGGCGGCGCCACCACGATTCGATGTTGGTGCTGATCCCGTACGTGCCGCGCACGGGTAACGGTGCCCAACCGATGACCAACGTCCTCGCCATGAGCCACCAGGCGGTACGGCGTAGTGCCGGATCGCCAAGACGCTGCATCGGCGACGGTTCGCTCTCGACGCGTGACCGTGTGGCACGACGATGCCCAGAGAACCAGCGTGCATCCCCGCTATCGGGTACCAGCCGGTCCATCAGGAGCCGCTCCGGAAACGGAGCTGGATTGGTAGTGAGCAGCTGAGTGAGGGCCCGGCCCGCTGCAGCGTCACCTCGCCAGTTGGAAGGCCAGGCGTCCCCGCGCTCAATCGCGACGTGCGCCTGGGCGGCGAACCCTGTCAGTGTCTCCAGTCCGCGCCTGTCTAAGGCCCGCTCCGCATGCGTCAGATCGGCTCGCCACTGAGCGTTCAGTCGTGCCGAGCGTCCTGGTGGCGGCGGTCGACGACACCCTCGTGCGTCAACGTCCCAGGCATACAGCAGGCACCCGTGGCAGTCGCAGGCAACCGCTGTGCATGCGGCCCATGCGCGGCGGAAGTATGGTGCCCTTCCCCGCGCGGCGTCTTCGGCCCAGCAGCAAGGGCAATAGCCTATCCGCTGCTCTGGAAAGAGCCAGCAGACATCGCTTGCAGTCCTATGCATGTCTAATCGAGCCGCCGAAAACCCCGTGGCCAACGACAAGGTGTGCAGTGCTGCCTGAGACGGGGCATCCGGATCGTCGTCGGCCGGGCCGAATTCCAATGCCGCCACCATGGCAGATCGGTCAACGCCCCAGAAGCTGGCCGACCGGTCCAGCAGCGAACTCAGTGATTCGTCGTCTGCTGGGCCGTCGATCGCAACGCGGATTTCACTCCGATGTCGCAAGGTCATGCGCCACCGCCTTTCGCTTGTCGCGCGGCCACCGCGGGCGCTTCCGCAGCGGCGCGCTTGATCAGCGTGGCGTCGATGCGTTCCTTGCCGTCCAGCACCGCATAGATCGCCGCGTGTTCGATCAACTGGCACAGCGTCAGCAACACACCATGAGATGCGTCGACCAGCGATTTCATCACCGTCGGCGAGCTCAGATTCGACGGATGACGCAGCGGAATCAGCGGCTCGAGCGCGTTGAGAAAGTCCCGCAGGTCGTCGTCGTATGTCCAGACGGGCAACGTCAGCGCCCGGAACCGTGTGGCTAGATGCCGGTCGATGAGCAGCGCTTCGCTGGCTTTGGCGATGCCCAGGGCGAGTACCGGCAGCCCTGCCTCGTTCATGAGGTACTTGATCGCATCCAGCGCGAGGCGCTGCTGACGTGGGGTGGACGTCAGAATGTCCTGTAGCTCGTCCACCACCAGCAGATCCGTACCGAACTGCTTGAACAGCCGGATCAGCTGACGTTCGCGCTCGCTGTAGCGTGCGGACGCCGTGACCGGCGCACCCAGACGGTCCAGAACACGGTTGTAGAGCGTGCGGGCATCCCGCGCATTTGTCATCGAAATGCACACGGCGCGGTGCGTGCGACGGCCGTCCGGTGCCAGAGCCGGTTTGGCACCGTGGCGATGCTCGATAACCTGCGCCAGCATCGTCTTGCCGGAGCCTTGCGGTGCCGACACGATTAGCCCGGCGGCGCGGGTGCGACGTGGGGAGTCCATAAGGAACTCCGTTTCGGCGATCACCGCGTGGAGGCGACGGTGTTCGACGAAGCGTTCCTGTCGCAGAGCGGCGATTCGTCGGTCGACGGCCCAATCGACCTGCTCCCGAAGGTTGGCGTGGATGTGGTGGAGTGGTGTCTTCACGGTGCGTCCTCCGTGCCGTGGGTGCCCCACACCTGCGCGATAGCGACGAACGGAGCGGTGCCTTCAGTCGTCATGGACGACTCCTGCTCAACGATCGGCGACAACTCGACCGGCGGCGCGGTCTCCTTCACACCGTCCACGCGCCGTTGCTCAGCGGCCTTGCGCCGCCGACGAGTCTTGCGGGTCTCGCTGGCGGCATCGCGAATGCCGGTCGCGGTACGACGTGCCCCCTCGTCACGCATCGCGACGATGTCTGGATCACGACCGTCTTCGCGCGCCTGGCGCCGCTGAGCGCGATGCTCGGCCAACGAAATCGCCGGAACGTCCGGCGACACGGTCGGCACTTCGAGCGGAATGCCATCCTCCCCCCGGACCATGACGCTGCGCACGTCGCGAGGGTCATAACGCACACAGAGTCGTTCCTTGGCGCCGATGAGCGGGGTCAAGGCCTCGTGCCAGTAGCGCAGTCCCCAGAATTCCAGTCCCGTGCGCTGAACACGTCGCCAGGTCACCGGCAGAAATGCCGCCCGCAGCTCAAGGGGGGATGCCACGACGGGAGGTGTGCGGACAGAGTCTCCCTCCCGCCAGCCCGCCTCCCACACCTGCAGCGGCGTGCGCCCGCCCAAGCCCCGATGCGGCTTAACGTGGTACCACCGCGTGATCTGGTCGATCAGCCACCCGCGGAACTCCCGCAGGGTCATCACCGCTCGTTTGGCGCTGTCGTAGTTGCCGCGATCCTTGGGGTTGCTGAACGTGGTTCCCGGCACCAGGTGCACGCGCTGCATCAAGGTGCCGTTGAGCCGTTCGACATGGGCGCCGAAATGCGGTTGCTTCACAGGCCGGTACTGCAGGCCGATCCCGAACTCCTCGCACCCACGGCGCAGCGCTTCACCGTGGAATTCGACGCCGTTGTCGAGCAGCAGCACTTCAGGCCTTCCGTACATGGGCCAGCTGGCATCGATCCCTTGCGATCGCAGCCACGCCTCCTTTGGCAGCACCACTTGCTCGAGACACAGCGCGACAGACGTCGACGACGGTGCATCGAAGGACATCAAGATGCCCAGGATGCACCGCGAATAGACATCGATGGCTACCGTCAACCACGGGCGTCCGAGCACCTCGCGCCGCTCGTCCTCGGCAACCAGCATCACGTCGCACCGGGTATGGTCGATCTGCACCATCTCCAGCGGCCGCTTCGCCTTGAGGTACCCCGGGCGCGGCCCGAAAAGCTGCTTGGCAGCAGCGCGCCCACGCCGCCGCACCTCACGCTCGTACGCAGAGATACTGTCGATGCGTCGCGTCACGGTGCTGCGCGCCGGTGGTGTGAGCTGCTGCGCACGGCAGGCGGCCTCAACCTGCTCCATGAGGTAAGCCACGCTCGGGCGCTCACGCGTGAGGTAATACGTCTGAATGCAGTCGCTCACCACGGTTTCGACATCCGGGGCGCACAGTCGCACGCCCTGGGGACGCCCGCCCCGCGACGGGACAAGTGCTGACGTGCGCTGTCCGTCCTGGTAGCGCCGAAAGCCGCGACGGACCGACCGTACGGACATGCCCACCCCACGCGCCAGGCGCACCGCATCGTCCTGGCGCAGTGAACCTCCCTCGCCCACCGCGGCAAAGGCCTTGGCAAGTACCAGCGCTTTTTCCCATTTTTCCTTCGGAACAAAGCGCGCATCGATCGATGTGGCTGGAGCACGCGCCGGAACTGGCCGCAAGTCGCCTACGGCAATGTCGAGAAAATCACCCGTGGCGACATCGCGCGCGCTGACGCGGGAGGACGACACGGGGCCGTCGATTTCGACGATGCGTTCCTGAAAGACGCATTGCCGGCCCGGAGAGAGGTCAAGCAGCATGATCCACCTCCCCCGTCGGTGCTGACGGCGCGGTAGGTGTGCCGAGAAACACCGGCAGCCCCGTCGCCACCTGCACGACCTGCAGGCGATACGCGACAACAGCCCGGCTCGCCGGATCGATCGCGAGCTTGATCTCCACAATCGAGATCGGCCCGAATCCTTGGCGAAGCAGCACATCCGGAACTGGCGAGGCAGCCAGGTAAGTATCCCCCGGCAAAGCCGGGGGCTTTAGTTGTGTGAGCCGCTCAAAGCGGCTTAGGGCGGGTCGCTAACGCGACCCTTTGATCGGGGCCACCTTATCGGTGGCCGGGACTACTGCAATAGCTGCAACTGCTCC
>BTVG01000022.1:0-68709 GCA_045864815.1 Rhodanobacteraceae bacterium
CTACGCGGGCTGGGTGCCATTCATCCCTTTTGTAGCGGGTTGCCCCGGGGGCCCGGCCGGGCCGCGCGACTGGGGTGATCCGGCGGCGCGCGGGGCGCCGCTGTTTGCCGGAGACGACCACGGGAGGGGCATATGCCGGTCTGGATCCGACTCATGCGGGCGTTCAACCGTCATCTCGCCCTGATGAGCTGGGGCATGCTGCTCGGCATCGTGCTGCTGCACTGCCTCGTGAGCTGGGAGCTCATGGTGCTCGCCGGTGAAGAAAAACTCGTCAGTGTGACCGACTGGTTTTATTACTACATCGTCACGGCGACGACGATCGGCTACGGCGACCTGTCGCCGCAGACGCCTGTCGGTCGCTGGGTCGCGATTTTCTGGCTGTTGCCCGGCGGCGTCACACTGTTCGCCATGTTCATCGGCAAGGCCACGACCGGACTGATCGATACCTGGAGGCGCAGGGCCATGGGTAAACACAGTTATCCCGCGATGAGTGGGCACACCGTCATCGTCGGGTGGATGGGGCGTGACACCCTGCGCGTGATCGACCTGCTCGTGCAGGACACCGTGACGGACGACGAAGGTATCGTGCTGGTTGCCTCCGACGAAATGGAGAATCCGCGCCCCGAACACATCCGCTTCGTGCGCGTCGAATCGCTGGCCGATCCCGTGTGCTACCAGCGTGCAAGTGTTGCTGCGGCGGCGCGCGTGATCGTCAACGGCGCGAACGACGAGCAGACGCTCGCCGCCGCGTTCGCTGTGCTCGCGAACAAGCCGCACGGTCATGTCGTCGCAAGTTTCGAGAGCGGTCATACCTGCGCCGTGCTCAAGGCGCATTACCCGTCAGTCGAATGTGTGCTGCCGCTCCATGTCGAAGTGATGGTGCGTGCGGCGCAGGACGCGGGCAGCTCCGCGGTGGCCGCCGAGCTGCTGTCGATAGCCGGCGGCGCGACGCAGTTCAGCGTGCGCGTTCCGCAGCAGAGTCCGGCCATCGCCTACGGCAAGGTATTCAACGTGTTCAAGCACGAGCTGGGTGTGACCCTGCTCGGCTACTGCCCAGGCACTGGCGCGGAGCCGCGCCTGAATCCGCCGGACAACGACCGCGTCGCGGCCAACGCGACGCTGTACTACATCGCCGATCGACGCATCGATCCGGCCCGCATCAATTGGGGAGCGTGCGCACCATGAGTTGGCTCGGAAAACTGTTCGGCTCCAAGCCCGAGGAAAAAGCGACCGCGCCGGCCGGTCCGCTGGGACTGCGACTGAAAGGCGCAGTGGCCGTGGATGGGCTGCCGTTTCGCGTGGCCGGCGAACGGCTCGTGTTCGAGCCGCCGGAAGGCAATCAGCTCATCGAGGCCTGGGGCGAGGTCGAGCTGGGCGGCGGGTCCCGGCTGCACCGCTATTACTTGACGGATGACGCGTTCCTCCAGGTCAGCACCACGGCCGGGCAGATCGACGACGTCAAGATGTTCGCGTTCCACGAAACCGTGAACCCACCCAATCAGGCCGCGTTCAATGACTGGGTCAAGCGCGGATCGCAGATCGGCGGTGTGTCGCTCGAACTCGCCGGCCAGCGTTACGACCGTGTCTGGGGCGAAGGTGTGGACGGGGGCGCCTGGGCGCCGCCGGTCGTATTCGACGAGAAGGTGTACAACGAGGACTTCCGCGAGCCGGATTACGACCTCACGCATTATGCGATGCTCTATCAGCGCCACGTGCCGGAGCTCGACCGCTACGAATATGTGCTCGTCAGCGCCGAGGATTATGGCCCCAACGAATATTGCATCACGTTCTCGGTCGGCGTGGACGTCAGCCAGGCCGACCTCACCATCACCTGAAAGGAGCTAGTCATGACCGATTCGATTCTGCGTTACCTCGATGGCGTGCCGGCGTTCCTGTCGTATTTCGCGATCGGTGCAGGGCTCATCGTGCTGTTCTGCCTCGTCTATGTGCGTCTGACGCCGCATGCGGAGTTCGCGCTGATCAAGGACAACAAGCCAGCTGCGGCGATCGCATTCGGCGGCTCGCTGATCGGTTTCGCACTGCCACTGCATGCGGCGATCTCGCACGCGGTCAGCCTGCTCGACTGCGTGCTCTGGGGCGTCGTTGCGTTGATCGTGCAGCTGTTCGCGTTCTTTGCCGTGCGCCTCGTCGTTTCCGACCTGCCGGGCCGCATCGCGCGCGACGAGCGTGCCGCCGGCATCTTCTCGGCCGCGGTGGCGATCTCGGTCGGACTCATCAACTCGGCCAGCATGAGCTATTGAGGCAGGTGCCATGAAACGATCTCCTACCGTTCGCTTGTTGCTCATGGGGGCCGCGCCCGTGCTGCTCACGGCCTGCGAGGCGCAGGAAGAGGCCGTGCTGTACAAGGACGTGGCTGAATGCGTCGCCGGGGCGCGCCTGACCGAAGACCAGTGCAAGGCGGCTTTCGACCATGCCAAGTCCGAGCATGAGCGCGTCGCACCGCGGTATACCTCGCAGGCCACCTGCGAGACCGACTTCGGCGCCGGCAAGTGCACCAGCGTCAATCAGGGCGCAGGCGTACAGTTCATTCCGTTGATGGCGGCGTATGCGCTCGGCTACTACGCGGGGCGTCCGAACTACTACCAGTCGCAGCCGCTGTACTATTCTTATTCGAGCTACGGATCGAGCGGCGGCTTCGTCAATTCCGGCGGTCAGCAGGTCTCGCGGACTACCGGTACGGCAACGGTTTCGCGCAGCGCGATGGAAGCGCCTACGCGCGCCGTGACCATGTCGCGCTCCGGTTTCGGCTCGTCCTCCAGCGCCAAGGGCGGCTGGGGCGGAAAGTCGGGCAGCTGATCGATGCGGCGCATCGAGATTCCCGAGCGCAGCGACTGGCGCGAAACCGCAACCAGCTTCGGTTTCCGTTTCCATACCATCGATGGAGATCCCTACTGGGACGAGAGCGCGTACTACGCGTTCTCGCTGCCTCAGATCGAAAACGATCTGGAGGACCCCACTACCGAGCTGCACCAGATGGCCATGGGGCTGGTCGACGAAATCGTGCAGAGCGAAGCGTTGATGGACCAGCTCGCGGTACCGGTCGATTATCGCGACTGGATCGCGGAATCCTGGCGCCGGGGCGAACCACATCTGTACGGCCGGATGGACCTCGCCTACGACGGCCGTGGCCCGGCGAAGCTGTTCGAGCTCAACTACGACACGCCGACGGCCCTGTACGAAGCCGCGTTCTTCCAGTGGGTCTGGCTCGAACAGCAGAAGCAGCGCGGCCTGCTGCCGGAGGCCGCAGACCAGTACAACCTGATCCAGGACCTGCTCGTCGAAACCTTTGCGACGATTGCCCCGGACCTGCCCAAGCCCCTGTATTTCTCGGCCGTCCGCGATTCGCAAGAAGACCAGGGCACCGTCGCCTATCTGCGCGACTGTGCCGAACAGGCCGGCATCGACACGCGGAGCATCGCGATCGAAGACATCGGTCTGTCGACCGACAGTCGTTTCACCGATCTCGACGACTATGTCATCGGTGCGCTGTTCAAGCTCTATCCGCTGGAGTTCCTGTTTGCCGAGCGTTTCGGTCCCGCACTGCCACGCTCGGGCATTCGCCTGATCGAGCCGCCGTGGAAAACGCTACTGAGCAACAAAGGCATATTGCCGCTGTTGTGGCAGAAGCATAAAGGGCATCCGAATCTGCTCGAGGCGCATTTCGAGACGGCGTCCAGCGATGCGCTCGCGCCGGGCTGGGTGCGAAAGCCACTGTATTCACGCGAAGGTGCCAATGTGACACTGATACTGCCGGACGGCAGCCAGCATGTCGCATCGGGTCCTTACGATGATTCGCCGTGGATACGACAGGCGGTCCAACCGTTGCCATGCTATGACGGGAACTACGCCGTGATCGGCAGCTGGGTCATTGCCGATCGCGCGGCCGGCATCGGCATCCGCGAAGACACCACGCTGATCACGCGCGATACCTCCCGCTTCGTGCCGCACGTGATTCTCTAGCGTCCCCGCGCTTTGTCGCCGCCGCGTACGTTGGCGCTGGGCATGCGGCCAACGGCGGCTTGCACGGTCCGCTGCATGCGCGAAGGGGCGACAAGCCCCTTCGCACGGTCATGCTGCTGCGGGACTCACCAGATCTTCACCTGCTTGTCGCCGCTGCGCACCATGGCGTCGCCGTCCTTGCAGCCGAAAGCCTGCGCGAATGCCGGCATGTTCGAGGGGGCGCCGATCGCGCGGAATTGCGCCGGTGCATGCGGGTCGACATTGAGGCGGCGCTTGAGTTCGGCATCGCGGAACGCGCGGCGCCAGACCTGGGCGAAATTTAGGAAGAACCGCTGATCCGGGGTGAGTCCGTCGATCTTCGCGTTCGCCTCCGGCGACTGGCTCTGCGCGAGCTTGAAGGCGTCATACGACACGTTGAGACCGCCGAGGTCGGCGATATTTTCGCCGAGCGTGAGCTTGCCTTTTACATGCAGGTCGTCGATGGCGACGTAGTCGTCGAACTGCTGCACGAGCTTGGCCGTGCGGGCGTCGAACTTCTCGCGATCTTCCTTCGACCACCAGTCGGACAGATTTCCCTTGGCGTCGAACTTGCTGCCTTCGTCATCGTAGCCGTGCAGGATTTCGTGGCCGATCACGGCGCCGATACCGCCGTAGTTGAGGGCGTCGTCGGCCTTGGCATCGAAGAACGGCGGCTGCAGGATCGCCGCCGGGAATACGATCTCGTTCTGCAGCGGGTTGTAGTACGCGTTCACCGTCTGTGGCGTCATGCCCCACTCACGGCGGTCGACCGGCTTGTTGATCTTCGACATGGCCCAGTCGTTGTTGAACTTGGCGCTGGCCGCGATGTTCGCGAAGTAGTTGTCGGAACGGATCGAGAGGCCGTCCCAGTTGCGCCATTCGTCCGGGTAGCCGATCTTCGGCGTGAATGAGGCCCACTTCTCGAGCGCTTTCTTCTTCGTGTCAGCGCTCATCCAGTCGAGCTTTTCCAGGCGCGCTTTCGTGGCCTGGCGCAGGTTGTCGACGAGCACCTGTGCGCGCTGCTTGGCTTCCGGCGGGAAGTTCTTTGCGACGTAGAGCTGGCCGAGGGCCATGCCCATGCCGTTCTCGATCGACTCCATGACGCGCTTCCAGCGCGGCTGGTTTTCCTGCTGCCCGCGCAGCGTCCTGCCGTGGAAGCCGAAGTGCGCATCGGCGAGCGCGTCGGTCAGATAAGGGGCCGCGCCGTCGATGGTCTTGAAGCGCAGATAGGCCTTCCAGTCGGCTGCCGGCACCTGCTCGAGCATCGCATCGACTTCGGCGAAGAACTTCGGCTGCGACAGCGAGAAGCCCTTGATGTCGGAGAGGTTCTGCCGCGCGAAGAACTTGTTCCAGCCGAAATGGGGATTCTGTTTCTGCGCTGCTTCGAGCGTCACGAAGTTGTATTGGTTCTCGGGCGACCGCAGCTCGACGGGGGCCAGCGATGCGCCGGCGAGGCGCGTCTCGAACGCCAGCACGGCGGCGGCCTGCCGGGTCGCATCGGCCTTGGACGCGCCGGCCAGTTCGAGCACCTGAGCGACATACGCGAGATAGGCCTCGCGAATCTTCTTGTAGCTGCCGTCCTTGCCGTCTTCGAGGTAGTACGCGCGTTCGGGCAGACCGAGTCCGCCCTGGAACGCATAGGCGATTTCCATGGAAGAGTTCTTGAAGTCCGCTTCGCCGCCAAAGTTGAACAGCAGGCCGAGGCCGGCGGCATGCGTGTCGTGCACGTACGTCACGATG
Organism: Rhodanobacteraceae bacterium; assembly: GCA_045864815.1. Classification (GTDB taxonomy): domain Bacteria; phylum Pseudomonadota; class Gammaproteobacteria; order Xanthomonadales; family Rhodanobacteraceae; genus Tahibacter. Next base: position 5,740 of record BTVG01000022.1, read on the forward strand.
TCGTCCGGAGAACGGAGGCTGTCCACCCGCTGCAGCCAGTCGCGGATCGGCGTGATGCCAGCCTTGTTCGCTGCGGCCTCGTCCATGCCGCTCTGGTAGAACGCGCCGATCTTCGCGTCGATCGAGGACGGATTCAGCGCCGCGAGATTCTTGGCCGCGGTCTTGGCAATTTCATGAGTGGCATGGATCGAGGCTTCGTCGAGCTGCTCGAAGCTGCCCCAGGTCGAACGGTCCCCCGGAATCGCGTTGGCCTTGAGCCAGTTCGCGTTCACGTAGCCGAAGAGGTCGTTGCAGACCTGGCGGTTGGTGTCGAATTGCTTGACGTCGATGCCGCGCGTCAGTTCGACCGTGTTGGCGCTGGCGAGCCCGCTGCAGGCCAGGCCAACAGCCAGTGCGAGGGGTTTGATGAGCCGGTATTTCATGGAGAGCCTCTATGTTGCGGATCCCGCCGAGGCGGGTTGTCGGAATTGGGGAGGGCGACGCGCATCTGCCACAAAAAATCACATTGCCGGCACCCGCGCTGCTGGGGCAGGGCCACGGCCTGGATCGCCCTCAGGGGGGCCAAGACCGTGGCGTGCGTCATGGCGCTGGCCGGGTTCGTGCCACGCGCCCGGCGCGTGCGCGACCGCGCACAGTAGATGCAAAACCGGCCGTCTCACAGTGTCAAAGGTTTGGATCCTGTCGCGAGCCCCGCGTCGGGGCCGGCTCTATGGTCGGAAAACAGTACCCCACGCCACGTCGCGACCGGTCGCCGCTCCGGCAGCAGCACGGCAACGGGCGGCATCGCATCGGCCCCTGCCCGGTGATGGCGGGGGGCGCCGCTCTCGCGCGGCCGGTCGCGGCGCACAGCGGCGTTATGGCGTTTGCCGCGGCCCGATGGTGCCTCAATGGCCATGCGGCATAAGCACCGCAGGGGGTGCCGGGGCAGGCTACGCTGTGCATCGGCCGTCCCTGATTGCGACCATGTCCCGATTGCTCGTTTTCCAGCATGTGGCGGCTGAGCCGCTCGGTACGCTGGACCGTCTGATCCGCCGCCGCGGCCACCGCATCAAGTTCGTCAATTTCGAGCGGCATCCGGACGCCGAGCCCTGCGTCGATCGCTATCGCGGGCTGGTCGTGCTCGGTGGATCGATGAATGTGGAAGACCGCGCGCATCGCGCCCATCTGCTGACCGAGATGCGCGCGATCGAGGCCGCGCTGCGTCAGGGCAAGCCCGTGCTGGGCATCTGCCTCGGTGCGCAGCTGCTCGCGCATGTGCTGGGGGCTCCGATACGCCGGCAGCCGGTGGCCGAGATTGGCTGGTACGACGTGACGACGACCGACGCCGGTCGTGCCGATCCGGTGCTCGCGCCACTCGGCGCCGGCGCGCGGCTGTTCCAGTGGCACCGGTATGCGTTCGAGTTGCCTGGCGATGCGGTGCACCTTGCCCGCAGCGCGACCTGCGCGGGGCAGGCGTTCCGCCATGGTGCGAATGCCTACGGATTCCAGTTCCACCTCGAGGCCAACCAGGCACTGATCGAACGCTGGCTGTCGACACCGGCCTATCGTGACGAACTCACTGCAGCCGGTCTGCCGCATGACGACGACGCCATTCGCGCGACGACGTCGTGCGAAGTCGCGGCGATGGAGCAGCACGCCGAGCGCGTGTTCGGCGAATTCCTGGACCTCGTCGGCCGTCCGCTGCGCCGCATCACCCTGGGATCGCGCTGACGCGCGCTGCCGTGCGGCTCGCGATCCGGTATACATTGAAGCCTTCCGGGGAAGGGAGCACAGGTATGTCACGCACACCGCTCGCGCGCCTGCTCGCGCGCAGTTTCGCCATCGCGCGTTCCGCGGCGGACCGCGGCGAACCGCTGGCCGAGGCCTTGCAGCGCGCGGACGCGCAACGCGCCGCCCGCCGTCGCTTCCTGCAGCAGGGGGCTGCGGCCGTGTCGGCGCTGGCCGTGGCGTCCTGCGCGCGTGTCGTTCCAAGACCGCCCCAGGACGAGGAGGTCATCGTCGTCGGTGCCGGCATCGCGGGGCTGTCGGCCGCCTGGCGTCTGCGCCAGGCGGGCGTGGCGGTGCGTGTGATCGAGGCGCAGAACCGCTGCGGCGGTCGCATGTTCAGCTTGCGCGATCATTTTGCCGAGGGTCAGGTCTGCGAACTCGGCGGCGAGCTCATCGACAGCGGCCACACACGCATGCATGCGCTCGCCGCGGAACTCGGCCTCGCGCTCGACGATCTCGTTGGCACCGAGACACCGGGGCTGGCCGAGGGCTGGCATTTCGACGGTGCGTCGCGCAGCGAGCACGACGTGTTGCACGCGTTCGCACCGGTCGCGGCGCTGATCGCGCGCGACCAGGCCACGATCGGCGACGGTGACATCGACGCGCGGAGTCCATCCGCCGTACACGAGCTCGATCGCCTCAGCCTGGCCCAGTGGTTCGACCGCAACGGAGTCAGCGGCTGGATGCGCACCCTGCTCGACGTCGCCTACACGACTGAGATGGGCCTGGAATGCGACCAGCAGTCGTCGCTGAACCTGCTGACCTTCATCGATGCGTCGGTGGAAAAATTCCGGCTGTTCGGCGATAGCGACGAGCGCTACCGCGTGCGCGGCGGCAACGACCGGGTCACGTCCCTGCTGGCGGACAGGCTCGCGGACGTGATCGAGACCGGCACCGTGCTCGAGGCGCTGAGCCGCGCGCCGGACGGCCGCTACGTGCTGTCGCTGCGTCGTGGCAGCGCGAGTTCGGAGCAACGTGCCGCTCAGGTCGTCCTCGCGATTCCGTTCACGACCCTGCGTCAGGTCCAGCTGAATCTGGATCTGCCCGCGGGCAAGCGCGACGCGATCACGCGGTTGCGCTACGGCACGAACGCGAAACTCATGATCGGTTTCGAGCGGCGCGTCTGGCGCGAACGCTACGGCAGCAATGGCAGCCTGATGTGCGATCTCGGCCTGCAGACAACCTGGGAAACCAGTCGCCAGCAGGCGGGCACGTCCGGGATCCTGACCAACTTCACGGGCGGACGTCACGGTCTCGCGCTCGGCGATGCGACACCGAAGCATCAGGCCGATCTGGCCGTCGCACAGCTCGACCGCCTGTTTCCGGGCATCACGGCCGCGCGCGGCAGCGGGCGCGAGGCACGCTTCCATTGGCCGAGTCATCCCTGGACGCAGGGCAGCTACGCCTGCTTCGGTCCGGGCGACTGGACCGGCCTGCGCGAGCACATTCCGGGAAATGTGGACGAATTATATTTTTCCGGGGAGCATTGCTCGCCGGACAATCAGGGGTTCATGGAAGGCGGCCTGGAGTCGGGCGAGAACGTCGCTGCGCAAATTCTTGCGCGGCGCGGAACGGCATTGCGGCGAACTGGGGGCCGAGCCTGACTTGCATTGTGATCTGGCAGCACGGATGCGTGAAGCGGCGCACGCCGTCGGGCAGCGCCCGGAGGGCATGCCGTGCCCGCACGAGACATTTCGACGCGCGCCGAGTCCCAACCGGCGCACGCGCCCCTGTGCCTGCGCACGCCTGTGCGGCCGTGGACGTTATGCGCCGCCCAGCGCCGCATCGAGTTCCGCGAGCCGCTGCGGCGTGCCGACATCGGTCCATTTCCCGCGATGATGCAGTCCGCCTACGCGCTCGCGGGTGATCGCCGCGTGCAGCAGTGGTGCGAGCTTGAAACGTGGCGGCATGGCGTCCGTGCCCGCCGTGTCGCCGACGACCGCGCGCCAGCCGTCGAGCAGCGCCGTGCGATAGATGCCGATTCCGGCAAAGGTCAGGCGCGTCGCCGTGTCCGTCGGATCGACGACGATGCGATCGCCGGCGAGATGGAAATCGCCGCGCGGGTGATGTGCCGGGTTGTCGACGAGCACGAGATTCGCGAGATCGCCGTCGCGCAGGCGAAGCTGCGTCAGCTCGACATCGCAATACACATCGCCATTCAGCGCGAGAAATGGCTCTTCGCCCAGCAGGCTGCGTGCCTGCAGCATGCCGCCGCCGGTCTCGAGTGGCTCGTCGCCTTCCTCGCTGTAATGGATGCGTACGCCCCACTGTGCGCCGTCGCCGAGAGCGGCAGGGAATGCGGCGGACAGCCAGGCGGTATTGATCACGATGTCGCGTACGCCGATCTGGGCGAGGCGCTCGAGGTGGCGTTCGATGAGCGGCCTGCCCCCGGCCAGCAACAAGGGCTTGGGCGTGTGCTCGGTCAGCGGTCGCATGCGTTCGCCCTTGCCCGCCGCGAAAATCAGCGCCCTCATGCGGCGGGTTCCGTGCGCCGTATCCGCAGGTCGGCGTTGTCGGTCACGCGTGTGAGCAGGGCGGCGAAATCGGCGAGTTCGATATAGCGCGCGCAGACCTCCCGCACGTAGTCGAATACCAGCGGCAGGTCGGCCAGATAGTGGGGTTTGTCGTCGCGGTAGCAGAGCCGGCAGAACAGCCCCAGCACCTTGATGTGGCGCTGCAGTCCGGTGAAATCGAACCAGCGCCGGAACTGCGCCGCGTCCACGTCGACGCGGCCCGCGGCGACGAGACGCAGGCGGTATGTCTCGACCCAGGCATCGACGCGTGCGGACGGCCACCGGATGTAGCAGTCGCGCAGCAGCGAGGCGAGATCATAGGTCAACGGACCGTACAGCGCGCCCTGGAAATCGATGATGCCCGGCAGCGGTGGCGAGAGCATGAGGTTGCGGCTGTGGAAGTCGCGATGCACGAAGCAGTAGGGCTGCGACTGGACGGTGGCAAGAATGCGGTGGTAGGTCAGCTCGAGCAGCTCCCAGTCGGCGCAGTCGAGGCGGTATCCGAGATGGCGCTGCAGCAGCCACGAGGGCAGGAGCTCGAGTTCCATCTGCAGGCGGGCTTCGTCATAGCGTTCGATGGCCTGCCCGTCGAGCCGCGTCTGCAGCACGAACAACGCATCCAACGCGGTGCCATACAACGTATCGACGGTGTCGTCGTTGAGTTCCGGCAGGTAGGTGCGTGCGCCGAAGTCGTCGATCAGCAGGAAACCCTGCAGGACGTCGGCCGCATGCACTGAGGGTACGTGCAGTCCGGCCGCCGCGAGCTGCGCGCCGATGGCGAGCCATGGCGCTACGGGCTCGGTATCCGGCGGCGAGTCCATGACAATGACGCTTCGGCCATGCCGCTCCACGCGCCAATAGCGACGGAAACTGGCATCGGCCGACGCGACGGTCAAGGTCCGGGGCTCGGCACCGCAGCGCAGGAGAAAGTCGTGCAATGCCGCGCGGCGTCCGGTGTCGGGATCTACGGTCATGGGATTGGCAAGCTCGCTGGACGGCGTCATCGTGCAGGGCCGGTGGCGACGGGTTGTGCTTCGCCGATGAACAGGTCGATCGCGATGCGGTCATTGCGTGCGTAGACGAGCCAGCGGCCGTCTGCGCTGAAGTCCAGTGCCGGCGCGAACGTGTTGGGCGCGTCGGCGAGCACCGTGCTGATCTGCCCGCTCGCGAGATCGTAGCTCTGCACCAGACGTGTGCCGCTGTTGTCGCGAGCGACGAATGCGAGACGCCCCGCGTGCAGGGCCGCATAGGTGTTGTCGGGCTGCAGGCCGGATTGCGGTGTAGGGCCGTCGAGCACGACGCGGCATCCGGTCGCATCGTGCGCGCAGACGCGCAGGCCGCTCTGATTCGCGATGTCGAGCACGAGATGACGGTCGTCGCTCGTGAAGTGCTCGACATTGGCGTCGACCAGCAAGCGCGCGTCACTGCCGTCCGCGGCGGCGCGCCAGAGCTGGTCACGCTCGCTGTTGCGGCGGACGTAGAAAATCCAGCGGCCGTCGCCGCTGTACTGGCCGTAGCGCGCATCGTCACCGAGTCCGTTCACGAGTACCGCCTGTCGTGCGGCGAGGTCATAGCGATAGATGGCACTGTGCTCGCTGCTGCAGGCGTACGGCAGGCATTCCCTGCCGTCGCTGCGGTTCAGGATCGCGGTGACGAGCAGATGCCTGCCGTCGGGATGCCAGCTCGGCCGCACCCAGCGCTGGCGCGGATCCAGCGCGAGGCGCTGCACATCCGTGCCGTCCGGATGCGCGAGATACAGCGCCTCGAGTCCCTCGCGATTCGAGCCGAACGCGAGCCAGCGGCCGTCGGGCGAGTGTGCCGGCTGATTGTTGTAGCGTTGCGACTGCGTGATCGGCTGGGGCAGGCTCTGGGGGTGGTGGAGATCCGCACGCCAGAGATTCGCCTGGTAATCGGCGATCTCATAGAGCAGGGCACCGTCGCCGGCAACGTCGGGATAACGTGCGCCGCGCGCGCCGAGGAATTCCAGGGCGCCGGTGCCGGCGTCGACCCGGTAGAGGGCGCGGTAGCCGAACAGGTCGCCCGCGAGCACGAGCGCGGTATCGCCGGGAAGCCACGCCGCGCCGTAGAGCAGGCCGCTGGACGCCACGAGCATGCGGGCGCGAGCCGGCGCGGCGACCGGCAACAGCCAGAGCCGCTGCAGACTGTGCTGCCCCCGCGTGAACGCCAGCTGGGTGCCGTCGGCGGAAAAGCGCGGATTCTGGTCGATGGCTGCCAGCTCGCCCGGATCGGTCAGCATGCGTGTTCCACCGCTCGCGCGATCCAGCAGCACGAGTCCGGTGCGGCCCGGGCCGATCGCGCCCGCGAACACGAGGCTGCGTCCATCGGGCGAGGCGTCGATGCGGCTCGTCGCCGGCGGTGGCGCGCACTCGGCGATGCGGCGCGATACCTGGTCGATGAGTTTCTGTTCGCGGAGCTCGCAGGCGTTCGCGGTATAGCGCACGAATACGACGGCACTGTCGTCGTCCACGAACACCGGCGACATGTCCCAGGCATCGCCGTCGCTGAGGCGCCGGCGGGACTGGCCATCGCGCGAGGCGACCCAGATGTGCGCGCGATCCTGATCCTCATTCGACGCCGACCAGGCGAGCCAGCGTCCGTCGCGGGAGAAACGCGCGCTCTGGTCGAAGCCCGATTCGGACGCGAACGGACGCGCCCGGTCGACGCGGCTGCGCAGGTCCGTTGCGCTTTGCCGGGCATCCGGCGGCTGGGGCAGGGTCAGCGCCAGCAGGACGACCAGTGCAATGCCCGCCAGGCCGATGACGAGCCCCATGCGTTGCGTGCGGCGGCGCGTCTGAGGATCCGGCAGCGGCAGGCCGCTCGCGTCGAGCACCGCGACCGGCCGCGGTGCCGGGGGAGGCGGCGTGCCCTGCGCCGGTTGGACCGGCACGGCCCCGGCATCCGGCCGCGGCTCGGCGACCAGACGATAGCCGAGCTTGGGCACGGTCTCGATGTAGCGCGGTGCGCGCGGATCGTCGGCGAGGAGCTGGCGCAGTTCGGCGACGGCGCGTGACAGCGCCTCATCGTTGACGTAGCGGCCTTCCCAGACGTCGCCCAGCAACTGCTCGCGCCGCAGCACCGTGCCGGGCTCGCGCGCGAACCGCAGCAGCAATTGCATCTGGCGCGGCTGCAGGCGCACACGTCCGGACTCCGCCACCAGCTCGTGGCTGGTCACGTCGACCTGCCAGTCGCCGAGGCGGAAGCGAGCCGGCAGGACGGCGTCAGCGGTGGAAGTTATCCCGGAATTCATGTGCAAATCATTGATGGCAAAGCGCCGAGGTTTTGCGGAGACCTTGCGAACGATTTGCGCAGGACAGTCTGGCGGCTCATCGCCGACGGTGTGGGCCCTCGCCGCTGACTGGAGTCTCCATATGAACCGCAAGCCGACCGGATGGGCACGATGCTCAGTCCTGTTGTCACTCTGTTTCTCCCTGCATGCCGTCCAGGCGGCGTCCTGCGAGGACGTCCGCATCCTCGTCAGCGGCTATTACAGCAATGTCCATGTCTATGATGCCTGCTCAGGCGCGTACCTGCGCAATCTCGACGATGCAGGCCGCATCCGCGGCGCGCAGGCCGTGAAGATCGGCCCCGATGGCAAGCTCTGGGTCGTGAGCGAGGACGCCAGCACTCTGCTGCGCTACGACGCGACGACGCTCGATTTCATCGACACGTTTGCCCGCGTCGAGCCGGAATGGGGCATGACCGGCGTCGCTTTCAGCGGCGGCAGTGCCTATGTGTCGAGCTACGCCACCGGGGTCCTGCGCAAGTTCGACATTGCGACCGGCGCTGCCGAGAACCTGCCGACCGCCGGCCAACTGTTGCGCGGTCCCGACAACGGCATGATGGATGCCCCCGACGGCAAGATCTACGTGCCGGGTTACGACAGTCACAACGTCGTCCGCTTCGATCCGCAGGCGCGGACCTATTCGAGCTTCGTCGGCGTCCGTGACAACGGCCTGCGCGCTGCGCGCGGCCTGTTGCTCGATGCGTCCGGTGACAAGCTCTACCTCAGCGGCGAGCGCTCCAACCAGGTGCTGAGGTACAACTTTCCGGGCGGCGGCTTCGACAAGGTCTTCAACAGCACGATCAACACGCCGACCGGAATGGCCTGGCATCCTGACGGAAGCCTGCTGGTCGCTGGCAATGGCACCAGTGGTTCCGGCGTGATCAAGGTGGATGCGGCAACCGGCCAGGAACGCTCGCTGTTCATTCCGACCGGTTCCGGCGGGGTTTCGGGTATGACCTATATCGCCGTGATCCCCAAAGGCTCGGTCACGACTGAGCCGCCGAACGCCGCCACGATAGGTTCGCAATACTGGCTGACTGCACTCGGCCGGCTGGACGGTACGCGCGCGGATCTGGAAGCCAACACGGCGCTGGGGGCGGCGTTCGGTGCCGCGTTCGATCCCTCGGCGGTGCAGAAGCCGCGCTGGGGGACGATTCGCCTGGAGTTCCTGAGCTGCACCGAGGCCGAGCTGACCTGGCAGTCGAGCGGCGAGAACAGCGCTCGCTTCGGTAACGGCGGCTACCGCATCGAGCGCATGCTGATCACACCGGCCACGGTCGACTGCCGCCTGACCGGCATCGCCGGGGCGCCGAACACGAACTGGCTGCAGGGGGCGTGGTACGGAGGCCCCACGCGCGATGGAGAGGGGTTCATGCTCGACACCGACGGCAGCGGACTCGTGTTCCTCACTTGGTTCACTTACCGGCCGGCGCTTTAGCGCGGCGACCGTAGCGACGCGGGGCCGGAGTGCGCTCCGGATCGTTTGCGCCCGGCTTCGGCCGGGCTTTTTTGGGTTCTCACCACCTCGGCGGCGTGCCATTGGCGCGTGCCGGCGACGGGGGGGCGGAATACTCGCTGTGAGAGTTGGGTGTGGTGACGCCAGCGGCGGGGGGCGATCCGGTGGGTGTCCTGGAATTTTCGCCACCTCGGCGGCGTGCCGTTGGCGTGTGCCGGCGACGGGGGCGGAATACTCGCTGTGAGAGCTGGGTGTGGTGACGTCAGCGGCGGGGGGTAATCCGGTGGGTGTCCTGGAATTTTCGGCGGGGGGCGATCCGGTGGGTGTCCTGGACTTTTCTATGGGTGTCCTGGACTTTTCTCCTGGATTTTTCTCCGGATTCTTGGGGGCCCGAAGTCATCTCCCGAATGCCCTGAAGTTGCGTCGGGGGCCTGCGGTCAGATCATTCTTTCGCCAATGGTTCCGATGGGTGTCCCGAAATGATGTCTCCCGAGATGATGTCCCGAAATGATGGGTGTCCCCGAAATCGCTCCCGGCTTTCGATGGGTGTCCCGATTCCGTTCGACTTCATTGTTCGTCGATTTCCTGGCGTTGCGTGCTTCGTGAACGCCGGACGTCGGACCTGAAAGTTCTCCTCGCATGGTCGGAATCTTTGCGCCCCGCGACGGCTGTACAGAAAGAGCCCGCCTCAAGTCACTGATACCAAAGAGGGGATGTTTGGCCCGAAGTCGGCGAAGTCGGGTGTCCTGAGGTCGGGTGTCTCCTGAGGTCGGGTGTCCCGGAGTCGCGCCGAAGTCGCTTCCGTCGCTCTACGCGGGCGGTCTGCCTGTCCCGTCCGTGCCGAATTCACGCGGCCGGATGCAGCTCATCGCGCCATTTGCCGGCGGCGGCTGAAAACCGTACCATTTCGGTCTACTTTTGCCGCCGGCCGCCATGCTCCGCGTCAGCAAACTCACCGACTATGCAACCGTCGTCATGAGTGCCCTCGCCGAGGCCGGTAGCGAGGTGCTCAGTGCGCAGGTGCTCGCCGAGCGTGCGCGGCTCGAGATTCCGACGGTCTCCAAGCTCTTGAAGCAGCTCGTCCATTCGGGGCTCGTCGAGTCGTTCCGCGGGGTCAACGGCGGCTATCGTCTCGCACGCGAGCCCGCGGCCATCTCGGTCGCCGAAATCGTCGTCGCGATCGAAGGCCCGATCGGCATGACCGAGTGCAGTGTCACCAGCGGACTTTGCGATCACGAGAATCACTGCGGCGTGCGGGGCAACTGGCAGCGTATCAATCAGGCGATTGCCGACGCGCTCGCCAGCGTGACGCTGGCCGACATGATCAAACCGCCAGGGCCGAAGCGCCCCGTGCCGACGCCGTTGCGCGTCGCCCTGGTATGAACGAGAACGACTAGGCAGCCTATGGCCACCGAACGCACCGACATCGAGAATGCACTGAACCGGCGCTACGAAGCCGGTTTTGTGACGGATATCGAAACTGAATACCTGCCACCCGGCCTGTCCGAAGACGTGATCCGCGAGCTTTCTGCGAAGAAGCGCGAGCCGCAATGGATGACCGAGTGGCGACTCAAGGCGTATCGGCACTGGCTGACGATGCCGGTGCCGGAATGGGCCAAACTCCAGATCGGCCCAATCGACTTCCAGTCGATCAGCTACTACGCAGCGCCGAAGGCGCGGCCGAAATCGCTGGACGAGGTCGACCCGAAACTGCTGGAAACGTACGACAAGCTCGGCGTGCCGCTGCACGAACGCGCGAAGCTGGCCGGGGTCGCGGTCGACGCCGTGTTCGACTCGGTGTCGGTCGGTACGACCTTCCGCAAGGAACTGGCCGAGGCCGGCGTGATTTTCTGTTCCATGTCCGAAGCGATACACGCGCATCCGGAGCTGGTCCAGAAATACCTGGGCTCGGTCGTACCCATCGGCGACAACTACTTCGCGGCGCTGAACTGTGCCGTGTTCTCCGACGGCTCGTTCGTCTTCATCCCGAAGGGCGTGCGTTGCCCGATGGAGCTCAGCACGTATTTCCGCATCAATGCCGTCAACACGGGGCAGTTCGAGCGCACCCTGATCATCGCCGAGGAAGGTAGCTATGTGAGCTATCTCGAAGGCTGCACCGCGCCGCAGCGCGACGAGAACCAGCTGCACGCGGCGGTCGTCGAACTCCTCGCGCTCGATGATGCGCAGATCAAGTATTCGACCGTGCAGAACTGGTATCCCGGCGACGAGAACGGCGTCGGCGGCATCTACAACTTCGTCACCAAGCGCGGCGACTGCCGCGGCGCACGGTCAAAGATTTCCTGGACTCAGGTCGAGACCGGTTCGGCCATCACCTGGAAGTATCCGAGCTGCGTGCTGCGCGGCGACGACTCGACCGGGGAATTCTATTCCGTCGCGCTGACCCACCATGCGCAGCAGGCTGATACCGGCACCAAGATGATTCACCTCGGGCGCAACACCAAGTCCAAGATCATCAGCAAGGGCATCAGCGCGGGCCGCGGCCAGAACAGCTATCGCGGCCTCGTCAAGGTGGAAAGGAGCGCCGAAGGCGCGCGCAACTACACCCAGTGCGATTCCTTGCTGATCGGCAAGAAATGTGGTGCACACACCTTCCCGTACATCGAGGTCAAGCATCCCAGCGCGATCGTCGAGCACGAGGCCACTACCTCGAAGATCTCTGACGACCAGCTGTTCTACTGCCGCTCGCGCGGGCTTGGCGAGGAAGATGCCGTGTCGATGATCGTCGACGGCTTCTGCAAGCAGGTGTTCAAGGAGCTGCCCATGGAGTTCGCCGTGGAAGCCAAGAAACTGCTCGAAGTCTCGCTCGAAGGCGCGGTGGGCTGAACCATTCGTATCACGGCCGCACGAAGGCGCGGCCCAGCGGAAGTCTCAACATGTTGAAAATCGAAAACCTCCACGTCAGCGTCGCCGGCAAGGAAATCCTCAAGGGATTGAGTCTCACGGTGAAGCCGGGCGAGGTGCACGCGATCATGGGGCCGAATGGCGCCGGCAAGTCGACGCTCGGCAATGTGCTCGCGGGACGCGACGGCTACGAGATCACCGCCGGCACGGTCGATTTCGGCGACAAGGATCTGCTGCAGCTCGAACCCGAGGAGCGTGCCGCCGAGGGGCTTTTTCTCGCGTTCCAGTACCCGGTCGAGATACCCGGGGTCAACAACACGTATTTTCTGAAGGCAGCCCTCAACGCGCAGCGCAAGTATCGCGGCCAGAGCGAGCTCGATTCGATGCAGTTCCTGAAGCTCGTGCGCGAGAAGTTGCGCGTGCTGCACATTTCCGACGAGCTGCTGCATCGCGCCGTCAACGCGGGTTTCTCGGGTGGCGAGAAAAAGCGCAACGAGATCTTCCAGATGGCGCTGCTGGAGCCGCGCGTGGCCATCCTCGACGAAACCGATTCGGGCCTCGACATCGATGCACTCAAAATGGTTGCCGAGGGTGTCAACCACATGCGTGGACCCGAGCGCGCCTTCATCGTGATCACGCACTATCAGCGCCTGCTCGACTACATCGTTCCGGACTACGTCCACGTGCTTGCCGAAGGCCGCATCGTCGAGAGCGGCGACAGGACGCTCGCGCTCAAGCTCGAGAAGCAGGGCTATGCCTGGCTGGACGGGCGCCGCGTGCCGGAGCCTGTGACCGCATGAGCGCGCCGCTGCTTCTGCAGGAGTTCGAGCGGGGATTCGCGGCGCTGCCGCCGGCGCGGCGCGATGCGGCGGGGCTCGGTAGCGCACGTCGCGAGCAGCTCGCCGCGGCACTGGCCGATGGCCTGCCCGGCGCGCGCGCGGAACGCTGGCGGCACACGTCGCTGCGGGCGCTGGAACGCCGGGCCTTCTCACTGCTGCCGGCGGCGTCCGCGGCCGATTCGCTGACGGATGAACTGGCTGCGGCGAAGGCGCGTGATCCGGACTTCGCGGCCGGGTGGGCGGGACTGCTGCTGGGCCTCGAACGATCCGGCATGCCGTGCATCGTCTTCGTGAATGGCATCTTTTCGCCGGTGCTTTCCCGGCTGGATGCGCTGCCGGAAGGCGTGACGGTCATGCCGTTGTCGCAGGCGCTGGACGCCGGGGACGTGCGCGACGTCGAATTTCTCGCGCGCCGCTTCACTGCAGCCGATGAAACGTTCGCACGTCTCAACGGCGCGTTCGCTCTGGATGGCGCGATGATCCAGGTTTCCGCCGGTGTGCAGTATGCGGCGCCCGTTGCGCTCGTGCTGCTCGGCGCGCCTGGCCCCGACGGTCATGATCACGCCGTGCATGTGCGGAACCATGTCGCGCTGGGCGACGGCGCGCGCCTGACGCTCTGCGAATACCAGCTGGCCGCGTCGTCACAGGCGCATCTCGTCAATGGGATCACCCATGTACATTTGCGCCGCGACGCGCGGCTCGATCACGTACGCGTGCAGGACGAAGATCCGGGCGCGACGCTGCTCACACGCACCGATGCAGTGCTCGGGAGCGCGGCCGACTACCGGCGCGTCGATCTCGAACTCGGTGCGAACCTGTCGCGGCATGAGCTCAACGTCGCCCTGCTGGGGCATGCGGCACGGCTCTCCGCGGGTGGCGTACTGCTCGCCGACGGCCGCCGGCACGTGGATACGCGACTGCAGATCGATCATGCCGCGCGCGATACCGCGTGTGCGCTGACCTGGCGAGGCCTGGGCGCCGACCGCGGCCGCGCCGTATTCCACGGCGGCATCACCATCCGTGCCGGCGCCGACGGTACCGCGGCGCACCTGTCGAACAAGAACCTGCTGCTGTCGGCGCATGCGGAAATCGACACGCAGCCCGTACTCGAGATTCATGCCGACGAAGTGCAGGCGAGTCACGGTGCGACCGTGGGCCGGCTCGATGATGCGGCACTGTTCTACCTGCGCTCGCGTGGCGTTCCTGAGCATGAGGCGCGTGCGCTGCTCACGCTGGCGTTCTGTCGTGTCGTGCTGGACGGTATCGCCGACCCGCGGGTGCGCGACCAGATCGATGCATTACTGAGCGCGCGGCTGCCGCAGGTGACCGCATGAGCGAGCCCTTCGATCCACTGCGCTACCGCGCCGACTTTCCGCTGCTGTCGCGGCGCGTGCACGACAAGCCGCTGATCTACTTCGACAACGCGAACACGGCGCAGAAACCGCAGGTCGTCATCGACGCGGTCGATACCTACTACCGCGAATACAACGCGAATGTCGCCCGTGCCGTGCACACGCTCGGCGAGGAGGCCACGGCGGCGTACGAAGGCGCGCGCGACAAGCTGGCCGGATTCCTGAATGCGGGGGGGCGCGACCAGCTGGTACTGACGAGCGGTACCACGCAAGCCATCAATCTCGTCGCGTACAGCTATGCGTTGCCGCGGCTGCAGCCCGGCGACGAGATCCTCGTCACGCAGATGGAGCATCACGCCAACATCGTTCCCTGGCAGCTCGTCGCCGGGCGCACCGGCGCGGCGGTCACGGCGGCTCCGGTGGATGACGACGGCGTACTGCTGCTCGATCGTTTCGAGGCGCTGCTGACGCCGAAGGTGAAGCTCGCGGCCGTCGCGCACGTCTCGAATGTCATCGGCACGGTGAACCCGGTCGCCGAGATCGCGAAGCTGTGCCGCGCGCGCGGGATTCCTTTGCTCGTGGACGGTTCGCAGGCCTGCCCCCACCAACGCGTCGACGTGCAGGCGATCGGTTGCGATTTCTATGCGATGACCGGCCACAAGCTGTTTGGCCCGACTGGTACCGGCGCGCTCTGGGCGCGGCGCGAACACCTGCAGGCCATGCCGCCGTTTTTCGGCGGTGGCGAAATGATACGGACCGTCAGCTTCGACGGAACCGTGTTCGCGGACCCGCCGCACAAGTTCGAGGCGGGCACGCCGAACATCGCCGGGTTCATCGGCCTGGGCGCGGCCATCGATTATGTCGGCACCGTCGGCATGGACCGCATCCAGGCCTATGAAGCGGAATTGCTCGCCTATGCCACCGCGGCGCTCGATCGCGTGCCCGGGCTGCGCCTGTTCGGCCGCGCGCCGCGCAAGGCGGCCGTGCTGTCCTTTTTGATCGATGGCGTGCATGCCCACGATCTCGCCACCTTGCTCGACTACGAGGGTGTGGCCGTGCGGTCGGGACACCATTGCGCGCATCCGCTGATGCAGCGCTTCGGCGTGCCGGCGACGGCCCGCGCCTCGCTGTCGTTCTACAACACGCGCGAGGAAGTCGACGCCTTCGTGCTGGCGCTCGGCAACGTGCGCCGTCTGCTCGCCTGAGCATGAGCACGCTCTATCGCGACATCGTGCTGGCACACCACCGCGCGCCGCACCGCTGCGGCGCACTGGCGCAGCCGACGCACGCGAGCGATGGCGTCAACGCGCTCTGCGGCGATGCATTGCGCATCGAGCTGCGCGTCGACCCCGACGGACGCATCGCCGAATACGGATTTCGCGGCGAGTGCTGCGCGATCACGACGGCGACCGCGTCGCTGCTCGGCGACGCGGTGCAGGGTTTGTCCACGGTCGAGATCGCACCGTTGCAGCAGGCGTTCTCGGCGCTGATCACCGGCGAGGCGCCCGCGCTTGACCTTGGCGAGCTGACAGCGCTGGGCGAGCTTGCGCGCTATCCTGCGCGGCGCAAATGTGCGTTGCTGCCGTGGGCGACCCTGATTGCCGCGCTCGGCGGCGTGGCGCGCACGACTACCGAAAAGGACTCCGCATGAATGCTGTCGCCGATTCCGCTCCCGTCACCTTCCGCGCCGCCACGACGGCGGTCATTCCGGCCATCGTCGCACTCGTCGAGTCGGCCTATCGCGGTGACGTCAGCAAGCAAGGCTGGACCACCGAGGCCGATTTCCTCGACGGGCAGCGCACGGATCCGGGCTCGGTTGCTGAATTGATCGCGCGCGGCTACAGCCGCGTGCTGCTCGCCGAGCGTGCCGGCACCTTGCTGTGCTGCTGCCACGTCGAGCGGCTGCAGCAGGACGGCCGCAACATCGGCTACTTCGGCATGTTTGCGGTCGACCCGACCCTGCAGGGTGGCGGTGTCGGCAGGCTGGTACTCGCCGAGGCCGAGCGGGTCGCCAAGGTGGAGTGGGATTGCGATGAGATGCAGATGACCGTGATCACGATCCGCGACAGCCTGATTGCCTGGTACGAGCGGCGCGGTTACGTGCGCACCGGCGTGCTCAAGCCATTTCCGTATGGCGACGCACGCTTTGGCATTCCCAGGCGCGATGACCTGCAGTTCGAAATTCTCGCCAAGGCACTGTGAGCGGACGCCGGCGATGAGCACGACCTGGATCCGCGTCTGCAGCAGGGCCGAACTTCTGCCCGGCGAGTACAAGATCGCCTGGGACGGTGACGTGGCGATCGCCGTATTCAATATCGACGGTGACCTGTATGCGGTCGAGGACGTCTGCACCCACGACGGCGGCGAACTCGCCGGCGGCCCCATCGACGGCTTCGCCATCGAGTGCGTGCGCCACGGCGCGCGTTTCGACCTGCGCACCGGCGCCGTGCTGTGCCCACCGGCCTACGAGCCGATCGCGAAATTCCCGGTAAAGGTGGAAGGTTCCGACGTCTTCACGCGCGACGACCGCTGGGATTGATCGGCGGCCCGCTGCGTATGCAGCGCAGCCTGTCCCCGGAACATCAGGCTCGCATCGCAAACGAGCGGCGGCGTTGACGCCCCGGTCGTGTCGCATCACGCCGTCACGTTTGCCGAACCGATGGTCAGTCGGACGCATCCGCATGAATCGGCACCATGACGTGAATTGAGACTGATTCTCATTTGTGCTGTAATCCGGCGCCTTGCGCCGACGTGGCGTGCCGTGACCGCCGAACTGTACGATTTCCATGGCCAACGATCCGCAACGCCGCGCCGGCTGGCTGAAAATGCTGCATCAGTGGCACTGGATATCGTCGGCCGTCTGCCTGGTCGGGCTGATCCTGTTTGCGTTCACGGGCATCACGCTCAATCACGCCAGCCAGATCGGCGCGACGCCGGTGGTCACGAGCCGCCAGGCAGCGCTGCCCGCGGCACTGCGAGAGACCCTGGTGGCCCGCGCCGGCGAGGGCAGGCAACCCGTCGACGCCGATCTCGCACGATGGTTCGAGGCGGCCATGGATCTGCCGGTCGCGGGAGCGGAGGCTGAGTGGAGCGCAACGGAGATTTACGTTTCGCTGCCGCGTGCCGGCGGCGATGCCTGGGCCAGTGTCGATCTCGCCAGCGGCGCCGTGGAATACGAGCGCACCGATCGCGGCTGGATCGCGTGGCTCAATGATTTGCACAAGGGGCGCAACACAGGGCCGGCGTGGACCTGGTTCATCGACGTATTCGCGCTGGCCTGCCTGGTGTTTGCGATCACGGGACTGCTGCTGCTGCACCTGCATGCGCCGCGCCGACCGGCGACCTGGCCGACCGTCGTGCTGGGCTTAGTGATTCCGCTCGTGCTCATTCTGCTGTTCATCCATTGACGAGGTAGCCATGCGTCTCAGACAGAAACTCACCTGCGCGCTCGGTGCGGTGCTCGCCAGCGGCGCGAACGCCGCCGACCTCAGTGTCGGCGTCGAGGTACCCAAGCTGGACGTGGCCGAGTATCACCGGCCGTATGTGGCCGTGTGGGTCGAACGGCCGGACAACAGTGTCGCCACCAATCTGGCGGTCTGGTATCAGCAGAAGAGTGGCAAGGACGCCGCGACCGGCAAGCAGGAGCACGGTACGAAGTGGCTTGCCGATCTGCGGCAGTGGTGGCGTCGCAGCGGACGCAGCACGACCTTGCCGATCGATGGCGTCAGCGGCGCGACGCGCCCGGCCGGCGTGCACACGCTCCGCTTCACCGATGCGAAGCCGCCGCTGGCCGGACTCGCACCGGGCAAGTACGCGCTCGTCGTGGAGGCGGCGCGGGAAGTCGGTGGACGCGAACTCGTACGCATACCGTTCGAGTGGCCGCCGGCGAAGGCCGCACACGCCGATACCAAGGGCAGTACGGAACTGGGCGCCGTCTCGCTCGACCTGGCCCCCTGACGGAGTGCGGGTGCGCAGTCCCGGCACCGCCGCATGGCCCGCGACCGTTCCCACTTCGTTGCCGGAAGCCGCGCTGCGGGTGTCCGGCACCTCGCTGCTTCAAGCGGCCTGGAAAGCCAGTCCGAAACCGGCTTCCCGACCGACTACCCGATCAGGAGAAATGCGATGAAAGTTCTGCGTTCCCTCGCCGTACTCGCCGTCATGCTGAGCGTCGCCGGCACCGCCCAGGCGCACAAGTCGTGGCTGCTGCCCTCGGCCACCGTGCTGACGGAGAACCAGTGGATCACGGTCGATGCGGCGGTCTCCAACGACCTGTTCTATTTCAACCATGTGCCGATAAAGCTCGACAACCTGCAGATCACGTCGCCCGACGGCGCCGCCGTGCAACCGGAGAATCCGTTCACGGGCAAGTTCCGCTCGAGTTTCGACCTGCACCTGGAAAAGGCCGGCACCTACAAGATCGCACTCGTCAATGACGGCCTGTTCGCGAGCTACGAGCTGGGCGGCGAGAAGAAGCGCTGGCGCGGCAAGGCGGAAAACCTGGAAAAAGAGATTCCTGCCGGTGCCACGAATGTCGAGATCACGCAGTCGGCCGGTCGCATCGAGACCTTTGCGACCGCCGGCGCGCCGAACGATACGGCGCTGAAGGCGACCGGCAAGGGTCTGGAAATGACCCCGGTCACGCATCCGAACGACCTGTACGCCGGCGAGGCGGCGAAACTGCGCTTCACCCTGGACGGCAAGCCCGCGGCCGGTCTTGCGGTCGAGGTCGTGCCGGGTGGCAGCCGCTGGCGCAATGCGCAGAACGAGATTGCGCTCACGACCGATGCGAACGGCGAGATCAGAGTGACCTGGCCGGCGGCCGGCATGTACTGGCTGGAAACCTCGCTGCAGGACAAGAACGCGACCGTGCCAAAAGCTACGTCGCGCCGTGCGAGCTATGTCGCGACATTCGAGGTGCTGGCGCAGTAGGCCTCAACCCGGCAGTTCCGCCATGCGTCCGATCGAACTCGCCCGCCGTCTGCTGCCGCGCGGCTGGCTGCGCTGGCCCGTTCGTGCCTGGAACGGCACAACCATGGGAACGACCTGGGCGGTCAAGGTCTGCGCGCGACGCAAGCCCGACGCGCAGGCGATCGGCGCGATGATCGCCGCCGCGCTCGATCGCGTGGACCAGGAGATGAGCACCTGGCGCCCAGATTCCGACCTTTCGCGGTACAACCGTGCCGATGCGGGGCAGTGGGTGGCGCTGCCCGACGCCTGCTATCGCGTCGTCGCGACGGCGCTTGCGATCGCCCGCCAGACCGATGGCGCGTACGACCCCACCATTGGCCGTCTCGTCAATCTCTGGGGATTCGGACCAGAGGGCCGCCGGGTTGCTCCGCCCGAGCCGGCGGCGATCGCGCGGGCACGCGCCGACTGCGGCTGGCAGCGGCTGCGCTGCGACGATGTGCGCCGCGCAGTCTGGCAGCCCGGCGGCGTTTATCTCGATCTGTCGGCGATCGCCAAGGGGTTCGCGGTCGACCTGATCTGCGACGCGCTGCAGCAGCTCGGTATTCGCGACTATCTCGTCGAGGTCGGCGGCGAGTTGCGCGCGCGCGGCGCACGCGCCGACGGGCGCCCCTGGTACGTCGCCATCGAACCGCCGGACAGGGACGCGGCGATGCCGCTGGTCGGCGTGCTGCGTGATGGCGCGATCGCGACCTCGGGTGACTATCTGCGCTATTTCGAGAGCGCGGGGCAGCGCTATTCCCACACCATCGATCCACGCACGGCGCAGCCGGTTGCGCATACGCTCACCGCCGTTACCGTGCTGCATGCGGAAACCATGCTGGCCGACGCGTATGCGACTGCCTTCAGTGTGCTCGGCGCAGACGAGGGTTTCGCCTTCGCACAGCGTCACGGAATCGCAGCGCGTTTCGTCAGCCGCGCGACACAGGGGCTTGCGGTCGTGGAATCGAGCGCCTTCGCCCAGTTTCGCTGCGCATGAGCAAGACGGGGGGCGCGGTCGCGCGCGCCGCGATCGGCAATGCGGTGGTCCTCACACTGCTCGCAACGGTCGCGATCGCCTTCGGCTGCTGGCAGCGCAGCGCCATCGTCTGGCGCGACCCCGGGCCGGCACGGCTCGCCGCCGCGCTGATGGCCGTTCTCGCCCTCGTGGCGTTCGTGGTGGTGCTGCGGCATCGGCGACGCCGCGAGGCGGCTTCCGGCTCGTCCGATGAGGGCGCGGCCAGCGACACGACGCTCGTGGTGTACGCGAGCCAGACCGGCACGGCGGAAGATCTCGCGCGACGCACGCAGCGTGCGCTCGACGATGCTGGCTGCGCGGCGCAGCTGGTCGCGATCGACCGGCTCGACGAAGCCATGCTGAGTCCGGGCCGCCGCGCGTTGTTCGTGGTCAGCACCTACGGCGAGGGCGATGCGCCTGACATGGCCGCGGGCTTCGCGCGCCGGCTGCTGGGGCGCGACATTCCTCTGCAGGGGCTGCGCTACGGCATGCTCGCACTGGGCGACAGTGACTACGCGGCGTTCTGCGGTTTCGGCCGTCGGCTCGATGCGTGGCTGCAGCAGCAGGGGGCGCAGGCAGTGTTCGATCGTATCGAAGTGGACAATGGCGATCCGGGCGCGCTGCGACACTGGCAGCACTGGCTCGGCGTCATCGCGGGCCGTACCGACGCGCCCGACTGGTCGCCGCCGCGCTACGCGCGCTGGCGCCTTGCGGAACGTCGCGTGCTGAATCCGGGCAGCCTCGGCGGCGCCTGCTTCCTGCTGTCGCTGGAGCCGCCGCCCGGCGAGCCGGCGCATTGGGAAGCCGGCGACGTGGCCGAGATCGGACCCCGCCATCCGCCCGCGGCGGTGAGCGTCCTGCTCGCGCGCTGCGGCTTGTCCGGCACGTGGCAGCGCGACGACGGCGAGACGCTGTCGGACTATCTCGCGCGGCATGCATGGCCCGACGCGCCGCCGTTGCCGGAGCAGCTGGACGACTGGCTCCGCACGCTGAAGCCGCTGCCGCATCGCGAATACTCGATCGCATCGATTCCGCAGGACCGGCGAGTGGAACTGCTGGTGCGCCAGTGGCGCCGCGACGATGGCCGTCTGGGACTGGGGTCGGGATGGCTGACCGAATCCGCGCATATCGGCGAAGGGATCGATCTGCGCCTGCGTCGCAACAGCCACTTTCACGCGCCTGATCAGGACTGCCCGCTGATCCTCATCGGCAACGGCACGGGTATCGCGGGCCTGCGCGCGCTGCTGAAACAGCGGGCCGCGGCCAAACGGCGACGCAACTGGCTGCTGTTCGGCGAACGCGAGCACGCGCGCGATTTCTTTTTTGCCGACGAGATCCAGGCATGGCAGCGCGACGGGCTGCTGGAACGCGTCGACCTCGCTTTCTCGCGCGACCAGGCCGAACGCATCTATGTGCAGCAGCGCGTGCGCGAGGCAGAGGAGGCGCTGCGCGACTGGGTCGCCGCAGGGGCGTCCATCTACGTCTGCGGCAGTCTGCGGGGCATGGCGCCGGCCGTGGATGCCGAACTGCGTGCCGCGCTGGGGACCGCGACCGTCGATGGCCTCAACGAGCAGGGCCGCTACCGGCGCGACGTGTACTGAGCCCCTGCGGCTGGATCCAGACGGTGTGGCCGCGCCGTGGCGCGGATGGAACTGCGCCGATCGAGTCCTGACCGCGACAGTGGATCGAGCCGGCGCGCGGGTGGCTGACGATGCATCGCCACCGCCAGGTGGGGGCGGCCGTTGTCCGGCCGTCCGAACAGGCCTCCGACGACGGACTCGCAGTAGCCCGCCTTTCTCACACCCGTTCTACTGCGGCCGCCAACACGCTCGCCCTGACGCGCGCTGCGCCCTCGTGTCGGCCACGCCTTCGCAGTCACTCAGTCCGCGGCGCGCATCAGGACGGCGTCTCGACGGCCTCGCCACGAACGGCTGTGTGGCGTGCGGGCCGGACTGCTAATCCGGTTGCGAATCATTCGCATTAACGGTTAACCTTGCGTGATTCGCGAATCGCCGCCTCCCGCAGCGGTTCTGGTTGGCCTGCAAAGCGCTCACTGCCGCGCAGCGTGCCGCGGCGCGCGGCCGACCCACCCATTGGCACCACCGACTACCAGGAAGCAGCGATGTCGAATTCTCCGTTTGTCCGTTCCTCGGCCGCCGCACCGCCGCGCCTGCTCACGACCGCACTGGGTCTGGCGCTGGTTTCGACAGCCCCGCAGGCGTTGGCCGAGACCGTTGCAGTTGCCGACGCCGCTACGGCCGCCGATGCGGTGGCTCAGGCGCCAGACGGCGCCGATCGGCGGCGCGTCCGCGACGACACGCGTCTCGACGCGGTCGACGTGCAGGGACTGACCGTCAACGAGGCGTCGTCGCCGAAGTACACCGCGTCGCTGCGCGACACGCCGCAGTCGGTCGAGGTCGTGCCGCAGAAGGTCATGGCGGAGCAGAATCTGTTGTCGCTGCGCGACGTGCTGTCGACCCTGCCCGGCATCACGTTCGGCGCCGGCGAAGGCGGCGGAGGTTTCGGCGACAGCATCAACCTGCGCGGCTTTTCCGCCAACAACGACATCCAGGTCGACGGCGTGCGCGACAGCGCCCAGTACTCGCGTACCGACACCTTCAATCTCGAGCAGGTCGAAGTCGTGAATGGAGCCAACTCGGTCTATTCCGGTGCTGGTTCCGTCGGCGGCACGATCAATCTCGTGTCGAAGGTCGCGCGTGCGGGGGACTTCACCCACCTGACCGCCGGCGCCGGCACCGACGCGTACGGTCGCGTGACGCTGGACAGCAACCAGATGATCGGCGAGTCGACCTCGGTTCGCGTCAATCTCATGGGCCATCGCAACGACGTGCCGGGCCGCGACGTCGAGGAAATGAAGCGCTGGGGCTTTGCGCCGTCGATCACCTTCGGCCTCGGCAGCGATACCACGTTCAGCCTGAGCTACCTGCACCAGCGCGACGACAACACACCGCAGTACGGCGTGCCGTTTTTCCATATCGATGGCCGGGGTTCGCCGCTGCCGGGTGGCGACTCCGGCACGTACTACGGCTATCGCAACGTCGATACGCAGGAAACCGAAGTCGACGCGCTGACCGCGGTGCTGAGCCACACTTTCAATGACAACCTGTCGTTGCGCAATTTCACGCGCGCGCAGGAAGTGAATCAATTCCTGATCGTGGATCCGCCGCAGGGCGTGTTCTGCCTGCCAACCAACCTGACGCCGATCGGCACGGCCTGCGTATCCGGATCGGGCGCGACGCAGATCGTGGTTCCGGCGGGCTACTACGTGCCGACCGGTCCGCGCGGCAATGTGCGCGACACTACCAACCGTCTGCTCGTGAACCAGACCGACCTCACGGCCACCTTCGCGACGGGGTCCGTCGAGCACACGCTGGTGACCGGCTTCTCGCTGATGCACGAAAGCTTCGCGCTCGACGGCAGCGCGGAATTCCGCGCTGCGGATGGCAGCAACCCGTATGCGGCGCCGAATCACCTGCCGTTCATGGACATCTACGCACCGGACAACCACTACACGGGGCCGCGCAACCGCACGCTGACGAGCAAGACCGATGGTGAGCTCGACAACGCGGCCGTGTACGCCTTCGACACGATGAAGTTCAGCGAACGATGGCAGCTCAACCTGGGCACGCGCTTCGAGCACAACGAGGGCAGCAGCACGCCGTATACCGTGACCAACGGCGTGATCACCGGTGCGGGCATCCCGGTCAAGAACAGCGATGACATGTTCTCCTATCGTGCCGGACTCGTGTTCAAGCCGGTCGAGAGCGGCAGCATCTACGTCGCCTACGGCAACTCGAAGACACCCTCGAAGGCGTCGGTCAACGGCTCGTGCACGGCGACCGGCACACCGGCCGCCGGCACCAACAATTGCAGCGTCGATCCGGAGACCGCGGTCAACTATGAGATCGGAACGAAGTGGGAACTACTCGACCGGCGCCTGTCGCTGACGGCGGCGATCTTCCGCAATGATCGCGAGAACTATCGTGTGGCGGATCCGAACAACCCCGCCAATCCGGCCGGCGAGCAGGCGCTGGACGGCCAGGCGCGCGTCGATGGCGTACTGCTCGGCGCGAGCGGCCAGCTCGCCGAGAACTGGGCGATCTACGCCAATTACACCTGGCTCGACAGCGAAGTGCTGCAGGGCGTTTCCGATCTCGTGGCGGCGGCCGGCCAGGACTACACGCGTGGCGATGACCTGCTGAGCGTGCCCGAACATGCATTCAATGTCTGGACCACGCTCGATGTCGGCCAGTGGCAGTTCGGTTACGGCATGAACTATCAGGGTGAGTACTACCTGAGCCAGCACAGCGCCAGCAACGTGCATGGTCCGCTGGTGAAGGCGCCCGACTACTGGGTGCACCGCGCGATGGTGGCCTGGAACGTCAACCGCGACCTGCGCCTGCAGCTCAACGTCAACAATCTGTTCGACAAGGAGTACTACACGCGCATACGCACGCAGCCGTCGGCCTGGGCGACGCCCGGCGACGGACGTCAGGTCACCTTGCAGGCGTCGTATTCGTTCTGAGTGTGACCTTGCCGCTGCAGGGAAATGGCGGAACGTTCGGGAAGCGGCGGCCGGGCGAGAGTCCGGCCGCTCTGCGAGCGGCGTCGCCGCTGCGCTGACCTGTCGCGTCTTGAATCAACGGCGCAGCGCCGCGTAGTCTGTGGCGAATAGGCGTGCGACTTCGCGCGGTGTGCGCCCGGTCCACTGGCGCACGGCCCGCGTGAACGTCGCCTGTTCGGCGAAGCCCACGTACTGCGCGACGTCGACGAGCCGGCCAGCGCCGCAGCTGAGGCGGCAGACCGCCACGCTCGCGCGCAGCAGTTCGCGCAGGCGCCGGAAGCTGAGTCCCTGCCGTGCCAGCCGACGTTGCAGCGTACGCCGTGCGAGCCCCAGTTCGTCCGCGACGAGATCTTCGCTGGCCTCGCCCCGCGCGAGACGATCGAGAATCCGCTGGCCGGCGTCGAACACGGCGGCATCGCCGCCACCGATCACGCTCACGCAGTCGTCGAGCCAGTGAGCCAGCTGCGCATGCAACGGCGCGTCGGCATAGCGCGGCCTCGACGCGAGAACCTCTGCAGCGATCACGACTGCGTTGCGGCCGGCGCCGAAGCGGACGTCGCAGCCGAGCAGGGCGTCGGCCTCGCTGCCGGCACGTCGTGCATGCGCGAGTTCGAGCGCCACGACCGGCACGTTCTCGCCGACGAGAAAGCGGCCGAACGCGACCCAGCCGCCGAGAATGCCCTCGATCGCGGCGGCCGGCACCGGGCCGTGCGGCGTCCAGACCAGGCGCAGCTGCTTGCGCGACCGCTCGATGCGGATGCGTCCCAGGGTCGATGTCAGCGGCTCCCAGCGCACGAGGTTGGCCAATGACTGCTGCAGCGTCGGTGCGGTCGCCGTTGCGATGCCGAGCAGTCCGAAGCCGCGCCCGCCTATCGCAGCGCCGAAGCGAAAGCCGAGGTCGGCATCGCCACTGACATCGACGGCCTGCTGTACCCGCCGGCCGTAGTTCAAGCCGTGGACGCGCGCGACGAAGCCGGGTGGTGGCGGCGCATCCGCCGCGGGCAGCGCGCAGCGATGCTGCGCGAACTCGTCGAAGGCGTCGGCATAGAGCCGTGACACGTCGCCGCTCATGCGCGGCGCATTCCGGAGGCCGCGGCGACCGCTGCGGGCGCGCGCAGCCGGGTAGAGCAGCCGCTCAGCGCAGATCGAACAGGAACTCGCCGGCTGCCGCACGGAAGGGCGTGTCGATGAACGCGTACTTGACCCATAGGACCTCGTACCACGACGTGTTGATGGTCGTGAAGGATTCGAGGAACGCCAGCACGATGCCCGGGCGCCACCCCTCGAACGGGACTTCACTAATCCATTGTGCGCTGTGGACGAGGCTCGCGACAGTGGGCCAGACTGCCGCCGGCGGCAGTACGCCATGCGCGGTGGTGACGTCGTCGATCAGGTCGACGCCGCCGTCGTTGCGTACCCGCTGTCCTCGGCGAACTGGCGTTTCTGAGCGGATGGGTATCGCCATGGGACGGGGCGAACGCTCCCTTCCTCATAACGCTTTCCAGGCCGGCTTGATCGACGCTCGAGGCGGCGGAATCTACCTTTCCCGCCAAGCGGCCCGGTTGGTCGAAGTATTTGTCTGTCTGCATCCACGCGGCCCTTCCCGGCATACGCTCCTGTCGTGTCGCGTTGTTCGCCCTCAGATGATGTGTTCCCCGGTTCGTGCAGCGGTCGTGGTTGCGCCGTCGTCCCTCCGACAGGTGCCGAACAGCCAGTCGCCGAGCGGGAAGACGATGTTGTAGTTGCCCTGGTTCATGACCTGCGGAGCGTGATGCAGCCGGTGATGCCGCAGCAGGCGGCGCAGCGGGGCGAAACGCATCACGGCACCGTGCTGTGGCCAGTGGGCGAGCAGATGCAGCACTTCGTAGGCCAGGTAGTAGGCCAGTGAAAGCGCGAAGAACAGAATGCCGGCGGCGCGGCCGAGGGCCAGCCCGACCGCCGCGGCCACGACCAGCGCCACGAGCGCGAAAAAGAACAGCAGCAGCGGTGGAAACAGCACGGCGTGCAGGTCGCGGTGGTGCGTCACCTCGATGTCGTCGCGCGTGAAATAGCGGTGGTGGCGCACCGTATGGCGCAGGTACATCGCATGCAGCAGGCGCGTGTCCCGGTGCATGAGATACCGGTGCGCGAGGTACTCGACGATGTTGGCGACCACGAGCGTCACCGGTATCAGCCACCAGAGCCGGGCCAGGTCGGCAACGCTCAGCCGCGACGCCGTCCACGCGAACATACCGCCGCCGCACAGGGCGACGAACAGCGCATGCCGCCCGCCGTGGTACCCGGGCGGCGCGACGCGGCGTGCATAGTCGTCACGAAAGGCCTGGGTCCTGGCGTGCATGGCGCCTGCTCCGAACGGGGTGCGCCCCATTCTCGGCACCGGTGATGCCGGGCGTATTGTCCCTATGCGCCATTTCGTCGCGGCGTGCAGGCCGGGTCGGACGTTTCGCTAGAATGTCCGGCTAACGTTCCTTCGTAGTGCACGGCCATGCTGCTTCATGTCGCGAATGTCCTGTCCGCCAGCGAAGTCGCGCACTGTCGCGAACGGCTCGACGCCGCCGAGTGGGCCGACGGGCGCATTACCGCCGGTTATCAGTCGGCCAAGGCCAAGCACAATCTGCAACTGCCTGACGACCATCCGGTCGCCCGCGACCTCGGTGCGCTGATTCTCGACAAGCTGCAGCGGCATCCGACCTTCATGGCCGGTGCATTGCCGCGGCGCATCTTCCCGCCGCTGTTCAATCGCTATGGGCCCGGCCAGTCGTTCGGCTTCCACGTGGACAATGCCGTGCGCTATCCGCGCACCGGCGAGGATCGCAGCCCGCTGCGCACGGATCTGTCGGTGACCCTGTTCCTGAGCCAGCCCGACGAGTACGACGGCGGCGAGCTCGTGATCGAGGACAGCTTCGGTACGCACAGCGTCAAGCTGCCCGCCGGCGACCTGATCCTGTATCCGTCGAGCAGCCTGCATCAGGTCACGCCGGTCACGCGCGGGGCCCGCGTCGCGTCGTTCTTCTGGCTGCAAAGCCTGGTGCGCGACGAAGGCGAGCGTCGACTGCTGTTCGATCTCGACGTGTCGATCCAGAGCCTCACTCAGGCCCATGCCGAGCATCCCGCGCTCGTACAGCTCGTGGGCGTGTATCACAACCTGTTGCGGCGCTGGTCCGAGACCTGACTCGGGTGCAGCGGCGCGGGCCGCGACCTGAATCCGAGCTGCGTGACGATCGCGGTGTGATGTGCCGGGATCGTCCGGCTGGCCCCATGACCTGAATGGTGCTACGCGTCGGAGCGTCCCGATTCCGCTGCCTGCACGAGTCTGGCGAGCACGATCTCGCCGGCGCCGTTGAGCACCAGCGGCGGGCCGCCGCTGCGCGTGAATTCGATCAGCAGGGTTTCGCCGGCTTCGATGCGCGGCAGGTCGCTGCGGTCGCTGACGACCACGTGCCCGTTCGCGACGAACACCAGCCAGGTCGTCACCGCGGCAGGAAACAGCAGTTGCGCGCCGACGATCGGCCGGGCGAGCAGCTCGGCGGTGAATCGGCCGCGACGCACCATCAGGTTGAAATCGCGCGTGGGTCCGTCGAGCAGACGGCAGCTCACGGGCGCTTCGCCCGGAAACGCATGCTTCTGGTAGCGCTGCGTCAGGGCGACGGGTTCATCGCTGCCGATCGCCAGCTCGACGCCACCGCCGTCCAGCAGCATGAGCTCGCGGTCGACGTCGGGAAAAATGGAAAAGTCGCCGTCCTGGGCAATTTCGGCGATCGAGATGCGCCAGTCGAAGGTGTCGTCGTCGCCGTCCCGGCGTGCGATCTCGGTCGTGATGCCGCCGCCGTTCTTCCACGCCATGCGGCGGTAATCGTGGGCGCGCAGCACCCGCAGGGTGCTCATGCGCGTTCCTGCAGGGCGTGCAGCTGTGCCGTCGAGGTACGCAGGCTTTCTTCCCAGCTGAAGCCGATGATGTCGGCGCCGGTGCTTGCGTCGGGAAAATCCTCGCGCTGCCCCGGGGCGAGCAGGTGCCGGTAGTCGACCGTGACTTCGGTGCCAGGCGGCAGATCGCGCAACGCGAAGACGAAGCCCAGGTGCCAGAGTCCGGTCGGGTCGAAGGCGTGGTTGATGTAGCACTCGTCGGGCCACTCCGGCGTGACCGTGTAGCGATCCTCGAACCAGCGCACCGTGGCCGGCAGCAGCTGGGCGGCATCGGGCCGCCGGGCGATGTCGTCGAAGCGGAACACTTCCGGGATCGCATCGGGCGCGGTGATCAGCCGGCCGCGCGCTACCGGCTCGGCGAGGAACAGTCCCTTGCCGGCTCCGGGAATCAGCGAATCGGCAATGCGGTAGCGTGGCAGGATCATGGGCCCACCGCGATCGCGTGGTGGCACGGAAGATCGTCGCCGGCCATCAGTAGGTCCTGTCCACGGCGTAGTGCGCCAGCGTCTCCAGCGCATCGCGCGTCGGTGACGGCGGCAGCGCGCGCAGGCCGCTGCGCGCCGAGTCGGCGTAGCCCAGCGCCTTCGCGCGCGTGTGTTCGAGCGCACCCGAATCGCGGATCGCGCCGATGACGTTGTCGAGCGAATCGAGCCCGCCCGATTCGATGGCGCGGCGCAGGCTCTGCGCCTGCTCCGGCGTGCTGCGGGCGATCGCATAGATCAGCGGCAGGGTCGGCTTGCCCTCGGCGATGTCGTCGCCGATGTTCTTGCCGAGCGTGCCCGCATCGGACACATAGTCGAGCAGGTCGTCGGCGATCTGGAAGGCGTAGCCGAGGTCCAGTCCGAAACGGTACAGCGCTTCTTCCTGTTCCGGCGGCAGGCCCGCGAGCACCGCACCCAGGCGCGTAGCCGCCGCGAACAGCACCGCGGTCTTGCGCTCGATCACGCGCAGATAGGCGGCTTCGTCGGTATCGGGATTGCCGATGTTCAGCAGCTGCAGGACTTCGCCCTCGGCAATCGCGTTGGTCGTGTCCGCGAGGATCTGCATCACCCGCAGGCGCTGCAGTTCGACCATGAGCTGGAACGAACGCGAATAGAGAAAATCACCGACGAGAACGCTGGCGGCGTTGCCCCACATCGCGTTGGCCGTCTTGCGACCGCGGCGCAGGTCGGACTCGTCGACCACATCGTCGTGCAGCAGGGTCGCGGTGTGGATGAATTCGATCACGGCGGCCAGCTGCACGTGTTCGTCGCCGCGATAGCCCGCGGCGCGCGCCGCGAGCAGATGCAGCATGGGCCGCAGCCGCTTGCCGCCGCCGCCGACGATATGCGCCGAAACCTGGTTGATCAGTACGACGTCCGAGGCGAGCCGCGAGCGGATCAGGTTGTCCACGGCCTGCATGTCGGGCCGGGCCAGATCCTGGACAGCGGCGAAATCGGAGATGGCGGACGACGGAGCCGCGGCGGCGCTGGGCATCGGGACGGGGGACTCGGACGGACAGGGGCGCGATTATAGCGACCCGTCGCCGCGCCGGTCGCCGCCGCGGCGGACTGCCACGGCGTGCGTCGATTCGCCGCGGCGCCGTGCACGCCTGCCCGAACGGCGCCGTGAACCTGCAGACGGAATCCGGTGCTCGTAGCCGGCGCGCGTCGGCAGGGGCCAGTGTGCGGAGGGGCGCGAGGGAAGCGACCGCCACAGGGAATCGTGCTGCCGAGCCCGGTAGCGGAATCGGACGATTCCGAGGCTGCGCCGCGGCGGCCGCTCACGATGGGCGGCGGGACCCCATGGTATCGTTCGCGCCCTATCCGGCCCGCTCAGGGCCGTCTGCGATCAAGGAACCTTCATGGCACGCGGCATCAACAAAGTGATTCTCGTCGGCAACGTGGGCAAGGACCCGGAGACCCGCTACAGCGCCGGCGGCATGGCAGTCACCACCATCAGCGTCGCCACGTCCGAATCGTGGAAGGACAAACAGACCGGCGAGCAGAAGGAAAAGACCGAGTGGCACCGGGTCAAATTCTTCGGCCGTCTCGCCGAGATCGCCGGCGAATACCTGAAGAAAGGCAGCCAGGTCTATATCGAAGGCTCGCTGCGCACCGAGGAATACGAGAAAGACGGTGTCAAGCGTTATTCCACCGATATCGTCGCGGCGGAAATGCAGATGCTCGGCGGCCGTCCCGGCGGCGGTGGCGACATGGAAAGCGGCTCGCGCGGCGGCGGTTATGAAGGCGGTGGCTCTCGCGGTGGCAACTTCGAGGGCGGCGGTTCGCGGGGCGGCGGTTACGAGCGCGGCGCCGCCCGTGGCCCGCAGTCCGCACCGCAGCGCGGCGCGCCGCAGCCGGTGCAGAACACCGGCTTCGACGACGACGACATTCCGTTCTGATCCGGCTGCGCCTCTCGTCCGGCACTGCTGCCAGTGCCACTGCCGCATCCAGGACCGACCTGCGTTCCGCGATGGCCAGGCGCAGCCCGATCACGCTCCGTGTAGCGCGATCGCGATGCGCGGGCAGCGGTCGCCGGAGAGGGCATCAGCCACCCGGTGATGCATCCGACCGTGCGTGCAACGGCCACCACCCACGCCGTGAATCCCGAGCTTTCCGCCGTCGCTCCGTTCAGCGGGCGACAGCGGTGACCCGCAGGCCGTCGCGCAGCGAATCGCCGGGGTAGAGCACCACGGCCGCACCTTCCGGCAAGCCGGCGCGCAGTTCGGCCATGTCTTCGCCGAAGCGGCCGAGTTCGACACGGCGCAGCCGCGCGCGTCCGTCCTCCACCGTGTAGACGGCCCAGTCGGTTCCATCCCGGAACAGCGCCGCGGTGGGCAGCTTCAGTACGGCATCGCCTTGCCAGACCTGGAATTCGGCGTCGACACGATAGCCGTCGCCGAGTGTGGGGCGTTGCTCCGGCGGGTCGTCGAGCGCGACCACCACCAGCGTCCGCTGTTCCTCGACGCCCAGCGCGGATACCTTGGTGAATCCGCCGGGTTCGACCACGCGCACACGGCCGCGCAGGGGCGCCGGACCGCCCCAGCGCAGCAGCCGCACGGCTCCGCCGGGTTGCAGCCGCATTGCATCGGCGGTGAGCACCTCGACCGTGACCTCCAGCGCCTGCGGGTCGCCGAGTTCCAGCAGCGCCTGTCCGGTGCGTACCGGCGCTTCGCTTTCGACCAGCCGGCGGATCACGCGACCATCGACCGGCGCCTGCAAGGGCAGGCGCGCCGTCTCGTCCGCGACGCCCTGCAGGGCAAGCGCCGCGCGATGACCGTCTCGCAATACCGCGGCGCTGCGCGCGCGCGCCTGGGCGGCGTGCAGCGCCGCCGCGCCCGCGGCCTCTTCGGTGCGCAGCGCATCGAGCGTCTCCTCGGCGATCAGCTGGCGCGCAACGAGCGCCTGACCACGACGCAACGCCGCGGTTCGGCGTGTCTGCTCGGCCGCGGCCGCAGCCGTGGCCGCGTTGGCCGCTTCCAGCTCGCTCTCGGCCGCCCGCCAGCGGGCTTCGCTCTGCGCCCGGTTCGCCGGATCGAACAGCGCTGCGCGCAACGGGCGCAACGTCGCGACCGTGGCGCCGGCAACCACCGCGTCGCCCGGTTCGACGGCGATTCGTTCGACCACCGCGTCCAATGGCGCGCTGACCTGATAGCGCCGCTGCAGACGCGTGCGGCCTTCCTCGGTGAAGCGCTCGGCCAGCGAGCCGCGGGCGATGCGCGCCGTTTCCACCGGCAGCGCGCGGGGCCAGAAACTCCAGAGCGCGATCGCCACGAACGCGGCCGCGAACACGGCGTACAGCGGCCGGCGGCGCAGCGCGGCGGCGAGACGGGTTCGGGTGGAATCGGTCATGCGGCAGTCCTCAGTCGCGTGCCTTCAGCACGCCGATCAGGTCGAGACGGGCGATGCGTCGCCAGATCAGGGCGGCGCTGGCCAGTGCGGTAGCCAACGTGGTGAGTCCGGCGATGCCATAAGTCGACGGGCTCACGTAATGCGGCAGCCGGAACAGGTCTGAGTCATAGGCGAACACGAGCAGGGCGATGAGTCCGTTGCCGAGCGCAAATCCGAGCGGCAGCGCCAGGACGGTCAGCAGTGCGAGCTCGCCGAGCAGCAGATAACCGACCTCGGCCGGGGTGAAGCCAAGCACACGCAGGCTGGCCAGGTCACGCGAGCGCTCCGCCAGCGCGACGCGGGCACTGCTGTAGACCACGCCGGCCGTGATGACGGCACCGAACAGTGTCGCGATCAGCGTGAAGGTCAATATGGTGCGCGCCATGGTGTCGTAGAAGTTGCGGATGCCGCTGCGGCGCTGGTCGATCGAGGCGACGGCCGGACGCCGGTCCAGTTCCGCCAGCAGCTGCGGCAGCGCCGCCGCATCGGCCGACAGCACGGCGGCCGAGACACGCTCGCCCTCGCCGAGCAGGCGGTCCAGCGAGGCGATCGACAGGTAGGCCTGCACGCCGAAGGGTTCGCTGACCAGGCCTTCGAGCGGCAGGCGCAGCGTTCGGCGCCGGCCCTGCAGGGTTTCCAGCTCGATGACATCGCCGGGCCGTGCGCCGAGCATGCCGGCGAGGTAGTCCGTCAGCAGCACGCCCTGCAGCGGCGGTTGGATCGGCAGGCCGCGCGCGTCCAGCGCGCGGCGCAGCTGCGCCTGTGGCGCCAGGCCGATCAGCGCGGTGCGTTGCTCCGCGGCGCGATATCGCACGCGGACCGCCACGGCACGCTGTGGCTCGACCGCATGCACGCCGGGCAGCGCGGCGATTTCGTGGAGCACGCGCGGCGAGACCGGCTCGACGAAGGCGACGGCGAGGTCGTGCCGCTCGGCGCGCTCGAACTGGCGCTCGATCATGTGGTCCAGCGCATCGTTCTGGAAACGCCCCATCATCATCACGGCCGTGCCCAGGCCGAGGCCGGTCCAGGTCAGCACGGTGCGCAACGGACTCCGCAGCAGATTGCGTGCGATCAGCCGGTGCGCCTGGCCGAGCCGGCGCAGGCCACGCATGCGCGCGACACGCTGCAACGGCAGCCGTCGTGGCAGATCCGCACGCATGGCCTCGGCCGGCGGCAGCCGTGACGCCCGCAGCACCGGCACCGCCGCCCCCAGCAGCGCGCTGCCGAGGCTCACGCCGAAGGCGAGCCACACCATGGCGGGCGACAGCGTGAAATCGAGAAAGGGCAGGCGATAGAACTCGCGGTAAAGGCCGGCGAGCAGGCTGCCCAGGCGCATGCCGAGCGCGATGCCCAGCAGGGCGCCGAGACAGCCGATGAACGCGGCGAGCGCCGCGTAGTGGCGCAGGATCTCGCCGCTGCCATAGCCGAACGCCTTCAGGGTGCCGATCTGCTCGCGCTGTGCGCCGACGAGCCGCCCCAGCACCACATACAGCACGAACGCCGAGACGCCGAGGAAAACAGCCGGAAACAGGCGCGCCATGGTGCGCAGCTGACGGAACTCCTCGTCGAGGTAGCGATGCGAGCGCTGGTCCTCGCGGCCGACGGCGCCGCTGCCGCCGTAGCGCGCGAGCACGCCGTCCAGCGCGGCGAGCACCTGCTGCCGGCGGGTGCCCGGCTGCAGTGCCACGGCGACGTCGTTGAATGCGCCGCGCATGTCGGCGGCGGCCTCCAGTGCCTGGCGGGGCAACCACGCGACGGCGAAACGCCGCGCATCCGGAAACACGGCCTGCGGCGGCAGTTGCGCCACGAATTCCGGCGAGCCGCCCACGCCGACGATGCGGAACGTCTGCCGGCGTCCCCGCAGCACCAGGGTCAGCGCGTCGCCGGGATGCAGCCCGTGCGCCTCGGCGAAGGCGTCGCTGACGACGAGTGCATCGCGTTCGTCGGCTTCCGGCGCGCGGCCGCTGCGCAGGTGCAACCGGTTCAGGCGCTGTACCCCGGCCTCGGGCGCACTCAGCGCCTGCACCCGGATCGGGTCGTCGAAGCCGGCGACTTCAGCGCGGCCGAAGGCCGTGACGCGCGTATCGACGACGGCCACGCCGGGAATCTCGCGCAGCTGCTGCGCGACCTGCTCCGGCGCCTTCTGGAGACCGACGAAGACGTCGGCGAAGGCATATTCCCGGTAGTAGCGCGCGCGGCTTTCTTCCAGCGACTCCAGCGTCACCTGCGACATCACCAGATTGGCCACGCCGACCGCGGCGACGAGGGCGACCGCGATCACCTGGCCGCGCAGATGCCACAGATCACGCCAGCCCTTGCGCGCGAGCATGCTCACCAGCGCAATTCCATGGCAGCGGCGCGCGTCTCGTTGCGCGTCTCGCGCACGATCCGTCCGTCGCCGAGCTGCAGCACGCGATCGGCCATGCGCGCGATGTCGGCATTGTGGGTGATCACCAGGGTGGTGGTGCCGAGTTCGCGGTTGACGGTGTCGAGGGCGTCGAGCACGCGCACGCCGGTCGCCGCGTCGAGCGCGCCGGTGGGTTCGTCGCAGAGCAGCACGTCGGGCCGTTTGGCGATGGCCCGGGCAATGGCGACGCGCTGCTGTTCGCCGCCGGAAAGCTGGGACGGGAAGTGGTCCAGCCGCTTGTCCAGGCCGACGAGTGCGAGCGCCTCTTCGGCCGGCATCGGCGCTTCGGCGATCTCGGTGACGAGGGCGACGTTCTCCAGCGCTGTGAGGCTGGGCAGCAGGTTGTAGAACTGGAACACGAAGCCGACGTGCTCGCGCCGGAAGCGGGTCAGTTCGCGCTCGCCGGCACCATGAAGACGGTGATCGCAATACCAGACCTCGCCGGCCGTGGGGACGTCCAGCCCGCCGAGGATGTTGAGCAGGGTGGACTTGCCGCTGCCGGACGGGCCGAGCAGCACGACGAACTCACCGCGGCTCAGCGTGAGGTCGACGCCGCGCAGTGCCTGCACTTCGACTTCCTCGCTGAAGCGGTAGGTCTTGGTCAGTCCGCGGGCGCGGAACACGTCCTGTGGTGCCGGGACAGCGGCGGAAATCGGCACGGAGTTCCTCCTTTCGCGTGGTCGTTCCCTGGCCCGGGGGGGCTCGTCACGACCTGTCGTTTCCAGCGCCGAGGGCGAGCCCGGTGCCCAACCCGGCAGCCCGCAATCCTAGGCCATGGCGCTGCGCGCCGCCGTCGTGAACTGCACGAGCGCGTCGCGGTGAGCGGCCGCGTCGAGGTGTCGCGCGTCAACGGCGAGTGTCGCGCAGGGCGTGTGGCCGCAAAGCTGCCCGAGCTCACCGAATGCGGCGTCGGCACCCCCGCCGCCCTGGGTGCAGAAGAACGCCACCCGGGCAGCGGCAGCCGCGTGGCGGCGTGCATAGGTGCGCACCGGCGAGGCCAGCCGTCCTGCCCAGACCGGTCCGCCGAGTATCAGCAGCGCATAGCCGGCAGGGTCGTGGTCGATGGGCGAGATTGGCACGTCGCGGCGCAGGACCGCGTCGGACAGCGCACGCAGCGCGCCAAACAGGCCGTGCCGTGGACGCGGTTCGGCGATGCGCTCCAGGTCGGCGTCGCCACTGAATGCGGCGCGAATCTCCTCGGCCAGCCGCACGGTGTTACCGGTCATCGAATAGCAGGCGATCAGGATGCGGTACGCCATCATCGGGTTCCTCGGGTTGCCGGCGGGTTCACGGCCGCGACGGGAATGCTGCCGGGACCGCGGCCGGCGTCGGTAGCGCGGGTGCCGTCGGGCGAGGGCGGGCTGCGCCGGGCACGTCGACGCGGAAGCGGCCGGAGCGGGCTTCGGGAATGCACATCGGGCCTCCTGGGCCGTCGTCATGCCCCAGCTTGCCCTGGCCGCACGCTCGGGATCTTGACGGGCGTCAACACCGCGGCGCGTGACACCGAAGCCTTGTCGGACTGGCCGCACGCTCGGGATCTTGACGGGCGTCAACTCCCCGGCGGGCGGTGCGGGAAGCGGGCCGCCGGCGGTAGCCATGGCGCCGAGCGACCGCTCGCCGCCGTTCGCGCGCGGCGTTCCGGCGCGCATCGACCGGCACCTTGCGGCCAACCCCGCGTCGTCCTCGGCCCCGGGTGCGACAGGGGCGCAACTGCCGAGCCAGCCAGGCGCGGCCCGGTGCGCCGCGGTCCGGACGACCTTCTGGTACGCTTTCGGGCTCTGCGGCCGTTTCCGGCCGTACCTGCGGAGCGACTCTGACGCATGAAAACCCTGCTCGTGACTGGTGGCGCCGGCTTCATCGGCGGCAACTTCGTGCTGGATATGGTGGGCCAGGGCGGTTTCCGCGTGGTCAACCTCGACAAGCTGACCTACGCCGGCAACCTCGACACGCTCGCCGTGCTCAAGGGCCATCCCGACCACGTGTTCGTGCAGGGCGACATCGGTGACCGCGCGCTGGTCGAGCGCCTGCTGGCCGAGCACCGGCCCGATGCCATCGTCAATTTCGCGGCGGAATCGCACGTGGACCGCTCCATCGACGGCCCCGCCGAATTCGTGCAGACCAACGTGGTCGGCACGCTGAATCTGCTCGAACGCGCACTCGGCTACTGGCGCAGCCTGCCGCTGGAACGCCAGGACGGCTTCCGCTTCCTGCACGTCTCCACCGACGAGGTGTACGGCTCGCTCGGGCCGGTCGGCAAGTTCACCGAAGAAACCGCGTATGCGCCGAACTCGCCGTATTCGGCGTCGAAGGCGGCTTCCGATCACCTCGTGCGGGCATTCCATCACACCTACGGCATGCCGACCCTCACGACGAACTGCTCGAACAACTACGGCCCGTACCAGTTTCCGGAAAAACTCATTCCGCTGATGATCCAGAAGGCGCTCGCCGGCGAACCGCTGCCGGTCTATGGCGACGGCCGCAACGTGCGCGACTGGCTCTACGTGCGCGACCATTGCCGCGCGATCCAGCGCGTGCTGGAGGCCGGCCGCACCGGCGAGGTCTACAACGTCGGCGGCGACTCCGAGCGCGAGAACATCCACGTGGTGAAAACCATCTGCGGCATGCTGGACCAGCGTCGGCCGCTTGCCGACGGCCGCCGCCGCGAAAGCCTGATCACCTACGTCAAGGACCGGCCAGGCCATGACCGCCGCTATGCGATCGACTCGAGCAAGCTGCAGCGCGAGCTGGGCTGGGCGCCGCAGGAAACCTTCGAGACCGGCATTGCGCGCACGGTCGACTGGTATCTCGACAATCAGGCCTGGTGCGGACGCGTGCTCGACGGCAGCTACCGCATGGAGCGCCTCGGTGGCGCCTGAACAGGCGGTTTCGACAGGGTCTTCGCGGCCCGGCAACCCAGGACATTCGATGTGACGACGAAGAAAGGCATCATCCTCGCCGGCGGCTCCGGCACACGCCTGTACCCGCTGACCCAGGTGGTCAGCAAGCAGCTGCTGCCGGTCTACGACAAGCCCATGATCTATTACCCGCTGAGCGTGCTCATGCTTGCGGGCATCCGCGACGTGCTGGTCATCAACACGCCGCACGAACAGGCGCTGTTCCGGCAGCTGCTCGGCGACGGTTCGCAGTGGGGGCTGTCGATCAGCTATGCGGCGCAGCCGTCGCCGGACGGCCTCGCCCAGGCCTATCTGATCGGCGCGGATTTCGTCGGCACCGATCCGTCCTGCCTGATTCTCGGCGACAACATTTTCTACGGCCATGGCTTCACCGACGTGCTGCGCCGCTCGGCCGCGCGCACCCAGGGTGCCACCGTGTTCGGCTACTACGTGCATGACCCGGAGCGCTACGGCGTGGCCGAGTTCGACGCCACGGGACGCGTCATCGGTCTGGAGGAAAAACCCGCCGCGCCGAAGTCGAACTACGCGGTCACCGGACTCTATTTCTACGACGGCCGGGCCGTCGACTTTGCGCGTGGTCTGAAGCCTTCACCGCGCGGGGAGCTCGAGATCACGGACCTGAACCGCTGCTACCTCGAGGACGGCTCGCTGATGCTCGAAAAACTCGGCCGCGGCTATGCCTGGCTCGACACGGGTACTCACGATTCGCTGGTCGAGGCCTCCAATTACATCGAGACCATCGAGAACCGGCAGGGACTCAAGGTCTGCTGTCCCGAGGAAATCGCGTTTCACAACGGCTGGATCGACGTGGCGCAGTTGCGCACGCTCGCCCGGCCGCTGGCCAAGAACGGCTACGGCCGCTACCTGCTGCAGATTGCGGAACATGGGGTGGTGCCGTGAAAGTCGTCGAAACGCGGCTGCCGGGTTGCGTCGTGATCGAGCCGGCCGTGTTCGGCGATCCGCGCGGCTTTTTCTACGAAAGCTACAACGCCGAGAAATTCCGCCAGGCCGGACTGGATCTGCGCTTCGTGCAATCCAACGTATCCCGCTCGGCGCGCGGCGTGCTGCGTGGCCTGCATTACCAGTGGCCGAATCCGCAGGGCAAGCTCGTCAGCGTGCTCGAGGGCGAGGTCTACGACGTCGCGGTCGACATACGCCGTGGCTCGCCGACGTTCGGTCAGTACGCCGCCGTCATCCTCAGTGCGGACAACCACCGGCATTTCTGGGTGCCTGAAGGCTTCGCGCACGGGTTCGTCGTGCTGTCGGACTTCGCGACGTTCACGTATCAATGCACCAACGTCTACGACGCCAAGGCCGACGCAGGCGTGCGCTGGAACGACGCGGCGATCGCGATCGACTGGCCGGTCAGCGCGCCGCTGCTGTCGGCCAAGGACGAGAAGGCGCCATTCCTCGCCGATGTTCCCGAGGACCGTCTGCCCGTCTACGCGGGCTGAGGCGCGCGTGTTGCCGCCGCCGTCGGATACTTTTCCCTTTTGCTGGTTTTCCCCATGAAGATCCTGCTCCTCGGCGCCAACGGCCAGGTCGGTTTCGAACTGCAGCGCAGCCTGGCGCCGCTCGGCGATGTGGTGCCGGCGACGCGCAGCGGCACCCTGCCGGGCGGCGCCGCCTGCGAGCGGGTCGACCTGTACGACGCGGCGTCGCTGCGCGCGCTCTGTGACCTTGTCGCGCCGCAGCTCATCGTCAATGCGGCGGCCTACACCGCGGTCGACAGGGCCGAGGACGAAACGGCGCTCGCGCAGCAGGCCAACGGCGAAGCCCCGGGCGTGCTCGGCACCTGGGCTGCAGCGCATGCCGCCGCCGTTGTGCACTACTCGACCGACTATGTCTTCGATGGCGCCGGGCAAAGACCGTATCGTGAGGACGATCCGACCGCACCGCTGGGCGCCTACGGGCTTTCCAAGCGCGCGGGCGAACTGTCGCTCGCCGCCAGCGGCGCGGACCACCTGAACTTCCGTACCGCCTGGGTGTTCGCCGCGCGTGGCGCCAACTTCCTGCGCACCATGTTGCGGCTCGCGCGCGAGCGCGACCGGCTCAGCGTCGTCGCCGACCAGCGCGGCGCACCGACGCCGGCGCGTCTGATCGCGCAGGTCACCACCTGCGCGCTGGCACGCTGGCTGCCGCTGCCAGACGAGGCGCGCCGCGCGAGGTCGGGCCACTACCACCTCGTCAGCGCCGGCGAGTGCAGCTGGCACGAATTCGCCAGCCAGATCATGGTGCTGGCCGGCGCGGCCGGCCTGATCGAGCGACTGCCCGAGGTGGCCGCGATCGCCACATCCGACTACCCGACCAAGGCGCGCCGGCCGGCGTATTCCGTGCTCGATACGCACAAGCTCCGCGATACCTTCGGCCTCACGCTGCCGCACTGGCAGGACGGCCTGCGCGATGTCGTCGGCGAACTCGTCTGAGGGGTATGGCGCGCTGGCGCGTCCCAGGTTTCCGATGGACCATTGCTCATGCTGATTCCCGTAATTCTCTCCGGCGGTGCCGGCACCCGGCTCTGGCCCGTCTCGCGCAGCGCCTATCCCAAGCCGTTCATGCGGCTCGCCGATGGCGAATCGCTGCTGTACAAGACGCTGCACCGCGCCCTGTCCGTGGCCGACGGCGGCCACGTGCTGACCGTCACCGGCCGCGACTACTATTTCCTGACGCGCGACGACTATGCGACGCATCCCGGCGCGCGTCTCGACCGGTTGCCGTTCCTGCTCGAGCCGGCGGGGCGCAACACGGCACCGGCGATCCTGCTCGCCGCGCAGTACGCGGTCACGCACCTGTCGCCCGACGCGGTGCTGCTGGTGCTGCCGGCCGATCATCTGATCCGCGAGCTCGACCGCTTTTCCGCCGACGTGCAGCGCGCCCGCGCACTCGCCGAGGATGGCTGGCTCGCTACGTTCGGCATCGTGCCCACGCATGCGGAGACGGGATTCGGCTACATCCGCCTCGGCCCGGCGATCGCCGGCCGTGAAGGTAGCGAAGTCGCCGCGTTCGTCGAGAAGCCCAGCCGTGAGGTGGCCGAAACGTATCTGGCCGCGGGCGATCACCTTTGGAATTCGGGCATGTTCTGTTTCCGCGCCGACACGCTGCTCGCCGCCGCGGCGCAGGCCTGTCCCGAGGTGCTGGCCGCCGCCGAGGCCTGCCAGGCCAGCGCGATGAGCTTCGACAGTCCGATCGAATACGGACGCGAGGCGTTTCTCGCCCAGCCCGACATCTCCATCGACTACGCCGTCATGGAGCACGCGAGCCGCCGCGCGGTCGTGCCGGCGACGTTCGACTGGAGCGACATCGGATCGTGGAAGGCTGTCAGCGAACTCGAAGCCGAGTCCGACGAGCACGGCAATCGCGTGCGCGGCCAGGCCATCCTGGTCGAGAGCTCGAACTGCTACATCCAGAGCGACAAGCGCATGGTCGCCGCGGTCGGTATCAGGGACCTCGTCATCGTCGATACCGACGATGCCGTGCTCGTCGCCGACAAGGATCGTGCGCAGCAGGTCAAGCTCGTCGTCGACCGGCTGCGCGCCGACAAGCACGAAGCCGCCGCGTTCCATCAGACCGTGCATCGGCCCTGGGGCAGCTACACCGTGCTCGAGGATGCGGCCGACTGCAAGGTCAAGCGCCTCGTGGTGAAGCCGGGCCATGTGCTGAGCCTGCAGAAGCACCATCGGCGCAGCGAGCACTGGACCGTGGTGAAGGGGACGGCGCGAGTGCGGGTCGGCGAACACGAGTTCCTGCTCGAAGCGAACCAGTCGACCTACATTCCGATCGATACGCTGCACCGGCTGGAGAATCCGACCGCGGACGACATTCATCTGATCGAAGTGCAGTGCGGCGACTATTTCGGCGAGGACGACATCGTGCGGCTGGAGGATCGCTACGGCCGCGCGGCGCAGCGCTGATGCCGTGGCCTGATCCGGTTTCGCGCCATTTGCCGATGCGGTGAGTGCAGGGTGGTGCGATGCGGGGTTGCTGCCGGAAAGTCCGCGGCCCGGGAGAACGGCCCCCGTCGATGCAGTAACGAAAGTGCGTATCACGGCGTGGCCATCGGGGTCGCCGCCGCAATCCAGTCAAGGAGCTTTCCATGTCGATCCGTCGCCTGGCCGCCGGCCTGGCCATCCTGATGGGAGCCGCGGGCGCCCAGGCCGAAGTGCCGCTCGCCGATTTCGCGCGCCACATTCAGTATTCCAGCGTCAAGATTTCCCCGGACGGCGAATACATCGCTGCGGACGCCGTCGTCGAGAACCGCCGCTCGCTCGCGATCATCCGTCTCAGCGACATGAAGGCGACACGTATCACGCCGCGCATGGACGAGGTCGTGTCGTTCACCTGGGTCGGCAAGCAACGGCTCATGTACACGGTCGGCGAGCCGATCGGCGGTCTGGAACGGCCGGTCGCGAACGGCGAGCTCTATTTCGTCGACGCCGACGGCGGCCGCAACGACATCCTGTTCGGCTATCGCGCCGGCAAGGAGTCGACCGGGTCGCACATCAAGAGCGTCAAGCCCGAGCGCGCGAGCGCGTTCCTCATCGACGAACTGCGGGACGACGATGACAACATCCTGATCTTCGTCAACGAGTGGAAAAGCACGGCCGAGCCGACACCGCCGGTGGTCTACAAGTTCGACGTGAACGACGGCTCGCGCAAGCGCCTGTTCGTGTCGCCGATGCGGCTGGTCGAGGGTTTTCTCGCCGATCACGCCGGTAACGTGAACTTCGTCTACGGCGCGGACGTGAAAAACAACTGGCAGGTGATGTACCGCGACAGCAAGGGCGGCGACTGGTCGACGGCGTTCGACGGCACGAATTTACCGGGGCGTCCGACGCCGCTCGCCTATGACCGCGACAACAAGACCGTCTACTGGTCGTGCCAGCCCGAGGGCAAGATCGGCGGCCTGTGCACCTGGACATCGGACGAGCGCACGCTCAAGCCGGTCTGGTCGGCCAAGGACGTCGAGATGGACGCCCTCATCAAGGACTTCGACGACGTCACCGTCGTCGGTGTGCGCGCCTATCCGGCGCGTTCGGCGGTCGGCGTCGTCAACAAGAAGACCGCGATGATCGAGACGCTGACGGCTCTCATGCAGCAGTTTCCGGGCGAGACCGTCGACGTCACCTCGATCAGCAAGGACGGTAAGCGCGCGATCGTCGCGGTGTACAGCGACGTGAACCCCGGCGAGTTCTTCCTGTTCGACCGCGAGAGCAAGAAGCTGTCGGGCATCCTCAAGCGTGCCGAGAAGATCAATCCCGACCAGATGGCGTCGATGGAGCCGATCAAGCTGAAGTCGCGCGACGGCCTCGATCTCAACGGCTACCTGACCCGGCCGCTGGGCCAGGAGCAGGGCAAGAATCTGCCGCTCGTCGTCTACGTCCACGGCGGTCCCTTCGACGTGCGCGACTACTGGGGCTACGACCGTTACGTGCAGATGCTCGCCAGCCGCGGCTA
This sequence comes from Rhodanobacteraceae bacterium, assembly GCA_045864815.1. Lineage (GTDB taxonomy): Bacteria > Pseudomonadota > Gammaproteobacteria > Xanthomonadales > Rhodanobacteraceae > Tahibacter. The sequence continues at coordinate 48,952 of BTVG01000022.1, forward strand.
CGCCGTGCTGCAGGTGAATTTCCGCGGTTCGGGCGGCTACGGCGCCGCGTTCGAGGTCGCCGGCTACCGCCAATGGGGCGGCGCGATGCAGGATGACGTCACCGATGCGACGAAATGGGCCATCGAGCAGGGCATCGCCGATCCCAAGCGCATCTGCATCTACGGTACGAGCTATGGCGGCTACGCCGCGCTGATGGGCGCCGTGCGCGAACCGGATCTTTACCGCTGCGCGATCGGCGATGCGGGCCCCTACGACCTGCGCCTGATGCTGAGCCGCGGCGACATCCAGGATTCGAAGTACGGCGAGAACTACCTGCGCAAGACGATGGGCGACGATGCCGCCATGCTGGCGTCCCGGTCACCGATCACCCAGCTCGACAAGGTCAAGGCCAGCCTGATGCTGATCGTCGGCGGTCAGGACAAGCGCGTGCCGCCCGTGCATGGGGAGAGCGTGCACAACGCGCTGGAGCAGCGCGGCGTGAAGCACGAATGGCTTTACCAGCGCACGGAAGCCCACGGCTTCTACGACGAGAAGAACGTCGAGGACATGTTTGCGCGCATTCTCGCGTTCCTCGACACGCACATCGGCGCGAAGCCAGCCGCGGCACCGTGACCGCAGCGCCCGCCGCGGCCATGCCGCGGCGGGCCTCAGGGCATCAGGATTTCGGGTCCGCAGCGGCCCTGGGCGTCAGCTGCAGCAGGCGTCCTGCCGAACCGTCCTCGAGCAGCCAGACGGTACCGTCCGGACCCTGCTCGACTTCGCGGATGCGCTGGCCCATGTCGTACCGCTCGACCTCCCGGGCCGCGGTGCCGTCGAACACGACGCGCACCAGCGCCTTGCTCGACAGCCCCGCGATCAGGCCGTTGCCCTCCCAGCCCGCGAAGCGCTTGCCGGAATAGATGATGAAGCCGCCCGGTGAGATCACCGGGGTCCAGCTCACCGCCGGTGCATGGAATTCCGGCCGCGTCGCGTGATCCGGAATGTCCTTGCCGTCGTAGTGATCGCCGTTGGACACGATGGGATAGCCGTAGTTGTCGCCGCGCACGACGAGGTTCAGCTCGTCACCGCCCTTGGGGCCCATCTCGATGTTCCAGAGCCGGCCCGCCCGGTCGAACGCCATGCCCAGCGGGTTGCGGTGGCCCAGGCTCCAGACCTGTGCCGCGACGCCGCCCTGCGCCGAGAACGGATTGTCCTTGGGCAGCGAGCCGTCGTCGTTGAGACGGACGATCTTGCCGAGATTCGAGCCCATGTCCTGCGCCGGGTCGAAATGCTGGCGCTCGCCCGAGCTGATGAACAGGTGCCCGTCCGGCGCAACGGCGATGCGATGGCCATAGTGGCCGCGGCCTTCCATCTTGGGGTGCTGGCGCCAGATCACCGTGAGTCCATCCAGGCGGCCACCGCCCGCAGCGTCGAGGGTCAGCTTCGCGCGGGCGACGGCGGCGCCGCGCGTGTCCCCGTCGCCGGCCTCCGCATAGCTGAGATACACCCAGCCGTTGTCGCTGAACCGGGGATGCAGCACGACATCACCAAAACCACCCTGGCCGCCGTAGTCGACCGCAGGGGTTCCGCTTACGTCGGAGGTCTTGCCATCTGGTGTCACCACCTTGAGCGCGCCCTTCTTCTCGGTGACCAGCAGCCGGCCGTCGGGCAGGAAGGTCATGGCCCAGGGCTCGCTGAATTTCGCGACCGGGCGGACGTCGAAAGCCCGCTCCTGCGCGGCGGATGTTGCGGCACCCGTCCACAGCAGCGCTGCGATGGTGGCAATGGCGGCGAACGGTCGTGAGTTCATGCGGGCTCCGGATCGGTGGCGCGAGGACGGTCTCGGCGAACGTTATCCCGCAGCCGGTGCAAAAAAAACGTCAGCGCGGCCTGTCTTCCGGCGCCAGCGTGTTCGCGAACGCGGTCGCCGCCGCGGCGGTCACATGGTAGTCGTCGCGGTACAGCGTCAGGTCGCCGCGTGTTGCGGTACAGCGTCGTTCATCGCAGAAGAAATGACTCGGGTCGACGATCTCGACATTCCGGTAGCGGGCCGCCAACACCTGCAGCGCAGCGCGCAGCGGGCCGGCGGCCGCCTCGAAGCGTGCGCGCGGGACCGCGCAGGCGTCCAGATCGCCGCGGCGGATGCACTTCGGCGCCGTGTCAGCCAGACGCGGCGTAGGCCCGATAACGAGAATGCGGCCGACGCGAGGGCTCGCATGATCCAGCGTGGCGTGCAGCTGCGCGACACGGTTGGCTGCACCGTCGTCGTCCAGGCGCAGCGCGAGAATCAGCAGCGAGAGGCCGTCGATGCGTTCCGCGACGCGGTCGTTGAATGCACGGCACTTGAGGTCCGCCGGCATCTCCGACGGGGCGAGATAGCCCAGCAACGGCGGGCAGGCGTCGCGGGTATAGCCGATGGCAGCCGCATCGGCGCGTTCGGCGAGCATCCACGCCAGCGGTTTCCAGCTCAGCGCCATCGAATCGCCCCAGATCGCGACAGTCGGCGCCTTGTCCGCCCGCGACGCGCAGCCGGGGCGCGCAATGTCGGTGCTGCCGACCGAATGGTGGCAGTCCCGCCAGTGGGGCGGCAGGTCGGCTTCGACGCGCTGCGCCCAGAGTTCCTGGGGTGTAGGAGGCGCGCTCTGCCGTATCCCTGACGCGCCGGCGAACGCCAGTGCCGCGACGGTCAACGACGCGGCGACGCCGGCACCGAGCAGGCGCGCGTCGGCGCGGCGGTGTCGCAGCGGCGACTCGACATAGCGGTACGTGCCCGCAGCGAGCACGACGGCGACGGCCGCGAGCGCCAGCCGTGTGGCGACGTCGCCCTTGCCCACGGCTGTCGCGTCGTACAGGGCGAGCAGTGGCCAGTGCCACAGATAGAGCGAATACGAGATGCGTCCCACGAATCGCAGCGGTGCGAAGCGCGCCCAGGCGAGCGCCGCCGGCGGCGATGACGATCCGTGCACCGCTCGCAGCAGCAGCACGCTCCCGGCGACGGCCGGCAATGCGCCGGCGCCCGGGAAATGGGTGATCGGAACGAACGCGCCCGCGGCGACTCCCAGTGCGCCGGCGACAGTCAGCCATGCTGCCTGCGGACGCGGCGTGGTCGCGGCGAGGATACCGCCGACCGCCAGCTCCCAGAATCGAGCCGGCATCTGGTAGAACGCCGCCGATGGGTCGTGTCGCAGCAGCAGCTCCGCCGCGCCGAACGAGGCGAGCGCTGCAGCAGCGCACGGGACGATCAGCGACCTGCGGCGCAACAGCACGATCAGCAGCAGCGGCCATAGCAGATAAAACTGCTCCTCGACCGCGAGCGACCACAGATGCAGCAGCGGCTGCTCCTCGCTGGCGGGGTCCCAATAGCCGCCGCTCGCGAACTGGAAATAGACGTTCGACATGAACAGGGCGGCGGCCGCTGCCGACTGGGCGACGGCACGCTGCGCATCGGTCCAGAGCAGCACCGAACCCGCGGCCAGCGTGGCGAGGATCACGAGCAGCGCTGCCGGAACGATGCGGCGTACGCGTCGCGCATAGAACGCGGGGAGATCGACCCGCCCGGTGGCGGCGTGTTCGCGCAGCAGCAGCAGCGTGATCAGATAACCGGAGATGACGAAGAACACGTCGACACCGGCAAATCCTGAAACCGGCACTCCGCACGCGTGATACAGCACGACCTGCAGCACAGCGACCGCGCGCAGGCCATCGATTTCCGGCCGATAGGCGATTTGCGCCCCGGTATCGCGCTCAGTCAACGGCAGGCTCCGATGGGCTCGGACGTGAGAGCAGGCGGCGGGATCGGAAAGTGCGCACGGACGCCGGGTTAGCGGTCGGGACGGCATTGATCATAGCCGACCCGCCCGATCGCGCGCCGGAAGACCCTTGCAACCGAGCTGCCTTCGTCCTGCAACCAAAGCCTCACACAGGCTGGGTAAGTTGCGGCTTTTCCACCGCAGGGACGGACTCCGGCGCATGCCCCATGCCTCTGCCATCGTCGTTGGCGCCGGGATCGTTGGGCTGGCGCTGGCCCGCGCACTGGCCCTGCGCGGCAATCGCGTGGTCGTGTTCGAACGCCACGAGCGCGCGGTCGGTGCCTCGGTGCGCAATGCCGGCGCAATCAGCCTGCTCGGGGTGCGTTCCGCGCAGGAACTCGATCAGGCACGGCGCTCGCGCGCCATCTGGCGGGAGTTCTGCGACGCCGCCGACGTCTGGTGCGACCCCTGCGGCAGCATCGTGCCGGCCGGCGATGCCGAGGAAAGCGCCCTGCTGCAGGACTACGTGGCGACGTACGGTTCCTGGCACGACTGCGTCCTGCTCGATGCGGCGGCGGCCCGCAAGCGCTCGTCCTGGCTCGCGGCCCGCCATCTGCGCGGTGCGCTGTTTTCGCCGCACGATCTGCTGGTCGACCCGCGGGTCGCCCTGCGCCGGCTGCCGCTCTGGCTGGCGGATCGCCACGAGGTCGAGTTCCGCTGGAAGCACGCGGTCACGCGCATCGGCTACCCCTATGTCTGGAGTGGCGGGCGGCGCCATGCCGCCGACGTCATCTATGTGGCGGGTGGTGTCGAGACGGCCGGGTTGTTGCCCGACACGGTGGTTTCGCCGCCCGTGCGACGGCGCCTGTTCGTGCGTCTGGCGGCGCAGCCCGACGGATTCCGTCTCGGCGGCATCGTGTCCAACGTGTCGGCGCTGGCCGAAACGATGCCCGCCCCTGCGGTTGCCGCGCGCTGGCAGGGAATGACACCGGGCCTGCAGCTCGTGCAGAGCGGCAGTGGCGAAGTGCTGCTCGACGCCGGACCGGCAGCCACCGGCGTCGACGCGGCGACCGGCCTGCGCCCCGTGCTCGATGCGTTGCGCCGTATCGTCGAGCTGCCCGGCGCGCATGTGGCACAGGCCTGGCTCTTGCCGTGCATGGGCGCAGCCGGCACGGCTGCCGCCATCGACATGGCGCCCGGCGTGGTCGCCGTGGCCGTGCCCGGCGACAGCGGTCTCGGCATGACGACGGCGTTCGGTTTCGCCGAAGATCTCGTCGCCGGCGCGCTGCGCGCGCCGGCGGTCGAGACCCCGCTCAGCGGACGCCGTGCATGAGCCGGCGCAGCAGCGGTGCGAGGGCGAGTGCCACGATGCCGCAGACGAGGCCGATCGTGAGCATCACCCCGAACAGGTGCGCGTACTTCGCGCCCGCGTCGGCGAACGCCAGCGCGGCGCCGTCGGGTATCTCGATCGATGCGAGTTTTCCGAACTGCGCCGCGAGCGTCTCGGAGAACGCCGTCGCGAGGAACCAGGTTCCCATCATGAGGCTCACCACGCGTGGTACCGACAGCTGGGTCACGGCGGAGAGGCCGACCGGAGAAAGGCACATTTCCCCGAGTTCCAGAATGAAATAGGCGAGCACCAGCCACCACACGCTGGCCTGCACGCCGCTTTCGCCCGCCTGCTGCGCCGCCCACAGCAGCGGCAGGAACGACGCGCCGGCAAGCAGCAGGCCGAGCGCGGACTTCACCGGCTTGGACGGGTCCATGCCGCGCCGGTCGAGCCAGCCCCAGAGTCCGCTGAACAGCGGTGCGAGCAGCACGAGGAACAGGGCGCCGAGATAGGTCAGCGAGCCCGCGGTCTGCGGCAGCACCACGCAGTCGCGCACCAGCAGCACCAGGGTGACCAGGATCACGCTGCCGAACAGCAGCTTCGGTGCGCGCGAAGCCGGTCGGCGATCCGACAGGCGCGCCGCCACGACGAAGGCGCCCGGCGCGAGCACGAGCACCACGATCGACCAGGGCGTGGTGCGCGCGAATAGCATCAGGTTTGCGATCCAGTCGCCGCTCCAGTTCAGGGCCGGCGTCGGCTGCACCAGCGCCGGCACGACGTCCTTGGTCAGCAGGCGATCGGTGAACGTGACCCAGGAGCCGTAGGTCTGCTCATACAGCGTGAAGAAGACCAGGCACATCAGGATCATCGAGATCAGCGCGATCATCTGGTGCCGCTGCACGCGATCGCAGCGGGCGACGATGAACCAGACGAACCACGCGAGCACGGCCACCATCATGAGCAGCATCAGCGCGAGTGCGGGCGTGATGTGCTCGCCGAGCTTGAACGCGCCGTTGGCGACCGCCCACATCAGCCCGGCAACCGGCACCAGACCCGCGGCGGCGCCGGCGTAGATCAGCCATTCGCGCGGCAGCCCCGCGACGCGTTCACGCAGGGCTTTCGGGTCGGGGGCTTCCGCGTGGCCGCGCAGGTATTTCTGTCCCCAGAGAAACTGCGCGAGGCCGAGCAGCATGCCGATCCCGGCCACGCCGAAACCATAGGCCCAGCCGAGGGTCTGGCCGAGATAGCCGCAGATGAGCGAGGCGAGCAGCGAGCCGAGATTGATGCCGGCGTAGAACAGGGCGAAACCCGAGTCGCGGCGCGGATCGTCGGGCGCGTAGAGCTTGCCGACGATGGTCGAGATATTGGGCTTGAGGAAACCCACGCCCATGATGATCAGCGAGAGCGAGAAATAGAACGCGAGCAGCGCGCCGTCGTCACGCCGCATCACGCCGTCGACGACCTGCGCCTCGGTACCCTCGACGGCCATGCCCAGGTGACCGAGCACCAGCAGGATTCCGCCGAACACCACGGCCTTGCGCATACCGAGCCAGCGATCCGCGAGCAGGCCGCCGATCACCGGCAGGCAATAGACCAGTCCGCCGTAGGCGCCGATCACGTCGTAGCCGACGTCGTCGCCGAACTTGTGGTGCTGCAGTAGATAGAGCAGCAGCAGCGCCTTCATGCCGTAGAACGAAAACCGCTCCCACATTTCGGTGAAGAAGCAGACATAGACACCTTTCGGATGACCCAGAAAGGTGTCGCTCCCGTCATAGGGAGCGGCAACGGTGGCGGCGGACATGCGGATTCCGTTCGGGCGGGACGCCGGAGTATAGCGGGGCGGCTTCATGCTGCCCGGGTCGCCTCGACGCGCCGCCGCAAGGGCGCGACGGACCTGTCCCGCCCGGCGTTTGCGAGCGCCGCCGTGGATCGACTACTGTCCCGCTCATGCAAGCATCCCTGCGTCCGTACTGTCTGTTGCTGCTCGCCGCCGGTGTTCCGGCCGGCAGCGCCGCCGTGAGCCCGCGCGAACCGGAACGCGCCACGCACACCGCCGAGGCCGCCGCGGTGTACGCCTCGCCGGCGCAGCGATTCCTGCACACGCTGCGCGGGCTCTGCGGCAAGGCCTTCGCCGGCCGCGTCGTTGCCGACTCGCCGGCGAGCGCCGACGATCCGTTCGCGAACAAGCCGCTCGTGATGCACGTGCGCGAATGCGCCGACGCACAGGTCCGCATTCCGTTCCATGTTGGCGACGACCGTTCGCGCACCTGGGTGCTGACCTACGATGCCGCGCGGCAGTCGCTGCAGCTCAAGCACGATCACCGTCATGCCGACGGCAGCAGTGATCCGCTCACCCTGTACGGCGGCGACAGCCGCACACCGGTGTCGTCGCCGGCCGGCGCCTGGCGCGTCGAATTTCCCGCCGACGCGGAATCGAAGGCGCTGTTCCGCACGCTGGACCGGGCGGTCTCCGTCGACAACGTCTGGGCGATGGAACTCGATGCGCAGCGCTTCGTCTATGAGCTCGCACGGCCGCAACGCCTGTTTCGGGTCGAGTTCGATCTGACGCGGCCACAGCCGGTTCCGCCGCCGCCCTGGGGTGCCGGCGGCGCTTCGCCGTAGCGTGTTCGCGTGATTCGCGTCGTACGGCTCGGCAGCCCGAGAGCGCCCGATGAAGGCACGCGCATCGGCACCGTGCGCCGTCCGCCGCGCGGCGTGCCGCGGTCCCAGTTCGCCGCGCAGGACTGGTACGACGTCTGGTATCCGAACCTGGCGCCCAGCGCCGAAACCGTCAGGCAGGCCCAGTCCGCGCGGACCCCAGCCGACTGGGCGGCATTCCGCAAGCGCTATCGCGCCGAGATGGCCGGTCCCGACGTGCGGCACACACTCGAGCTGCTGGCGGCGCTGTCGCAGCACTGCAACTTCTCGGTCGGCTGCTACTGTGAACACGAGGAACACTGCCACCGCTCCGTGTTGCGAGAACTGCTTCGCGAGTGCGGTGCCGCGATGGCTCCTGTCGACGCGTCCTGAAGCGCCCGCGACCCGTCGCCTCGTGAGGCGGCTGCGCTTAGGATGTGGCACCTCTGGGAGAAGCCCCATGGCCACGCATCAGTCCTTCGTCGACTACGTCGCCGAGCAGTCGCAGCTTGCCGGCAGCCTCACCTTCAAGCGCATGTTCGGCGAGTACGCGCTGTATCTGGGCGGCAAGGTCGTCGCCTTCGCCTGCGACAACTCGCTGTTCATCAAGGCCTCGCCCGAAACCGCCGCGCTGACGGCGTCGCTGCCGCAGCGCCCCCCCTATCCGGGCGCCAAGGACTACCCGGTTGCCGATGAGCTGCTCGACGAACCGGACCAATTGCGCGCACTGCTCCTCGCCACCGAGCGCGCAATGCCGCTGCCGAAGCCCGGATCCGCAAAACCCAAGGCGACGAAATCCCGATCCGCCGTCGCGAAGGCCGGTGCGACGGACCTGCCGCTGACGACGCCGCATCCGGTCAGCGCATCGGCCAAGGCCGTCGCCGGCAAGGCGCCGGCCAGGACGGCCGCCGCAACGAAGAAGCTGGCCCCGAAAAAGACCGCACCGAAGACATCGCCCGCCGGCCGGCGCAAACCGTGAGCCTGCGCCGCGCTACTGGAAGCCGTTGCGAAAAATGAGATTGATGTAACTGTGCTCGACGGCGCCGATGTCGCAGCGGCTGCTGCCGTCGAGATCACCGTCCAGCGGGCGCACGATGCCGCGGGCATCGTAGGCGGGGCACTGTGCGTCGTCGCCGCGATCGACGGCCGGGCTGCCGTTGGTGTACATCATGGTCGGCACATAGCCGCCGGTCATGCGCGGGGCCTGCAGCCAGGGCATCGCGCCGATGATCTGGCTGGTGCCGTCGCCGGTCGGCCAGCACGCATCGTTCGCGTAGAGGTTGTGACCGCTGTTCTGCATCGGGGTGCCGATGATGCAGTCCCGGTTCGTGTTCGCGCCCTCGAAAATGTTGTTGTACAGCGCGAGCACCTCGCTCCAGGCCTGGAACTGGTTCGCGAGTCCCGGCGAGCGGGCGACGTTGTTGCTGAACGTGTTGTTGCGCATCACGAGCGAGCAGCAGTTGATCAGTGCGACCCCGCCGCCGGCCTGGTTGCTGGTGTTCTCGTGAAACGTATTGTTGGTCAGTGTGGCGCGCATGGCGAAGGGTTGCAGGAAGCCCACCGCACCGCCGCGGCTGCCGACGTTGCCGTGGAAATAGTTCGCGTCCAGACGCGTCTCGCCACCCTGGCCATAGATCGCGATCGCGCCGCCGTCACCGGTGCCGTCGCCGTCGTAGCTCACGGTCGGGTTGCGGCAGCTCGTGCGGTTGTCGACGAAACGCGTGTCCGCAATGCTGGCCAGCGTGTCGGTCAGTGACAGGCCGATGGCGCCGCCGCTGCCGCTGCGGCAGAACGACGGCAGCTGATTGCCGAGATGGATGCGGTTGTCGCTGAACAGGGAACGCACGATCGTGAGCGGCTGGTTGCCCTCGGCGAACAGCGCGCCGCCGCTGGCGTCGCTGCCGGCTTCGTCGGCCGAGAAACTCAGGATGCGGTTGCCGGTGAAGCTGCTGTCTTCCACGGTCAGCGCGCCCCTGGTGTAGACGGCTCCGCCGCGCACGCTCGGATTCGTGATCATGTTCAGATACGCCGTGCACTGATCGACCACGACCCGCCGCAAGGTCGTGGCCGTCGTCGCTCGCCGTACCCGCAGGCAACCGCCGCTGCCGACGACGGCGCCGCCGCGCAGGGTGAGGTCGCGGATCTCCAGCGCGGACGTCACGGCATTTTCCTCGACCGTGAAGATCTGCCGGCCGTTGCCATTGACCACGACGCGGCCCGCCGGTGCGTCGCCGTTGATCAGTACGGTGGTCGCGTTGACGGGCGGCAGCGGTTCGGTCAGCACGATTTCGGCGACCGGGTTGCCCGGCGTGGTCGGGATCGCGAAGCGGATTTCCTGCAGCGCGCTCGTCGACGGACTCAGGTTCAGGAGCGCGGCGCGCAGCGTTCCGCTGCCCGACGAAGCGGCGCTCGTCACCCAGGTCACGCTCTGGGCGCGCAGCGGCGAGGCAGTCAGTGCCACGAGAGTGAAGAGCAGGCAGCGGGTCAGGCAGTTCATCGGCGTCGGCGTCGCGGGCGGTTGGCCCGGTTCGATTCCGAATACGCAGTCCCGCCGGCAGAATCCCAACGGCCCGCTGCGAGGCGTGCTCATCGTTACCCGCGACGCGGCGAGCCCCACGCGTATCGGCTACGCTGACGCCGGACGAAATCCCGCCAGCACGGAGACCGCATGGAGACCAAGCAGCATTGGGAGCAGGTCTATGTGACCAAGGCGACCGACGCGGTGAGCTGGTTCCAGCCACGCGCGGAGACCTCGCAGCGTCTGATTCACGCGACCGGCGTCCCGCCCACCGGCGCGATCATCGATGTCGGTGGCGGTGCATCGACGCTGGTCGACGGACTGCTCGCCGCCGGCTACACGAACCTCACCGTGCTCGACCTGTCGGCGGCGGCCCTCGCCGCGGCGCGCACGCGCCTCGGGGCTGCCGGCGACGTGGTCCGCTGGATCGAGGCCGATGTCCGCGACGCCGATCTGCCGGCGCACGCATATGACGTCTGGCACGATCGCGCCGCCTTCCATTTCCTGACCGACGCCCCGGCGCGCGCGGCCTATGTACGCACCGTGCGGCACGCACTGAAATCCGGTGGTCATCTGATCGTTGCCACCTTCGCCGAAGACGGGCCGACACGGTGCAGCGGTCTGCCGATCTGCCGTTATTCCGCGGTCACGCTGCAGGAAGAATTCGGCGCGGCGTTCGAGCCGGTGCATCAGGAATACGAAGTCCACACGACGCCGGCGGGCGCCACACAACGATTCGTCTACGTCGTCCTGCGGCACACGGGCGAAGGCGGCTGACGCCGATGCGGCGAACGGTGTCGTCACCGCACGCTTTCACGAGGAGGTACTGACCATGTGTTGGTTCATCACGGCTGCCATTCCGGGGCAGTCCGCGGCGGCCATCCGCAACGCCGCCCGCGGCTGTCCCGCCCGCGTTTCCCTGTGGCCGCTCGGCGATACACCCACGACAGCGCTGTTTGCGCCGGGATCGGCCTGCGTCGCCGTGATCCGCGGCAACTGTTCCTGCGATCTGGCGGATTTCGATCGGAGCAGGGCACAGCTGGACGTCGAGCGGGAGCGGGCGCGCCTGGCCAGGCGCGGCTGGTCGGCCGCACGCATCGAACGGGTGGTTGCGGAAAAAATGGAAAGTGCGGCACGGCAGCGAGGGCACTCGCGTGCCGACACCGTCACCGGGTTCCGGCAGATGGTTGCGCAGGCCGCCCGCGAAGCCGGTTCCGTGCAGCTGTTCGCGCATTTCCATCAGGGCGAACCGGGCATCGAAGCGGTCGACGCCAGGGCCGCGACGGTGATGCCGCTCGCGCAGTTCGAGCGCGATGGGTTTCCGCCCGACACGCTGGTGACGGTCCGGGCCTGAGTGGCTGCGTTGCGCTGCAACACGATCCGTGGCCAACGGCGGGCGCGCACGTGCCGCAACGCCGGGCCTCGCAGGGTGCGCCCAGCTGCCGCATCAACCCGGGTATGCTTCGCGACTACCCGCCCAGCCGCGCGGGTGTCCCACGATCCGGAGTCCGCATGAGTACACCTGCCGTCCCGCAGCTGACCGTCCGCGCCGTCGCGCTGTCGGTGGTGCTGGCGATGATCCTCGCCGCTGCCAATACCTATCTCGGCCTGTTTGCCGGCCTCACCATCGCGACAGCCATCCCGGCCGCGGTGATCTCGATGGCGGTGCTGCGCGTCCTCGGTGGCGGCACCATCCTCGAGAACAACATCGTGCAGACCGGCGCCTCGGCCGGTTCGTCAATCGCCGCCGGCGTGATCTTCACGATTCCGGCGCTGATCATCCTCAAGTATTGGACCGACTTCCGCTACACCTGGGTGCTGGCGATCGCCGGTCTCGGCGGCCTGCTCGGCGTGCTGTTCTCGGTACCGTTGCGGCGCTCCATGATCGTCGAGGAGCCGCTGCCATTTCCCGAAGGAAAGGCCGCGGCCGAAGTGCTCAAGGCCGGTGAGAACCCGGGGCCGGGCATCCGCATCCTCGGCATCTCCGCCGTGCTCGGCGCTGTCGTGAAGCTCATGGCGGAAAGCGGCATGCGCCTGATCCCGGACAACGCCTCGATCGCCGGCTTCCTCGGCAAATACCTCGGCTACATGGGCACCGGCCTGTCGCCGGCGCTGCTCGGCGTGGGCTATATCGTCGGCCTCAACATCGGCATCGTCGTGCTCTCGGGCAGCGTGCTGTCGTACAACATCGCGATTCCGATCTATCACTATTTCGCCCAGAGCCTGGATCCGGCCTTCGCGACGCAGCTCGCCGGCCTCTCGGCCAACGATGCGGCCGGCCTGATCCGCGGTGCCCGCGTGCGCTATCTCGGCGTCGGCGCGATGTTGATCGGCGGCATCTGGACCCTGTTCTCGCTGCGCAAGTCGCTGCTGTCGGGCGTCAAGAGCGGCATCGCCGCGGCGCGCAAGGGCAGCGATTCGAACGTCGCCGAGACCGAACGCGACCTGCCGATGAAATGGATGCTCATCGCGCTGGTGCTGTTCGTGCTGCCGCTGCTGCTGCTCTACCAGGCCATCGTCGGCAACTGGCTGGTCAGCGTGCCCATGGCCATCATCATGGTCGTCGCGGGCTTCCTGTTCGTGTCGGTGTCGGGCTATCTCGCGGGCCTCGTGGGCTCGAGCAACAACCCGGTATCGGGCATCACCATCGCCACCATCCTGTTCGCCTCGTTCGTGCTGATGCTGCTGCTCGGCAAGGACTCGCCGATCGGTGCCGTCGCGGCCATCATGATCGGTGCCGTGGTCTGTTGTGCGGCTGCGGTAGGCGGCGACAACCTGCAGGATCTCAAGGCCGGCTATCTCGTCGGCGCCACGCCATGGAAGCAGCAGGTCATGCTTGCGATCGGCGCGTTCTCCTGCGCGCTGGTGATGGCGCCGGTGCTCAACCTGCTTGCCGTCGCCTACGGCATCGGCGAAGCCACGCCGGAGCATCCGAATCCGCTGCAGGCGCCGCAGGCGACCCTGATGGCATCGGTGGCCAAGGGCCTGTTCGGTGGCGAGCTGCCCTGGGACATGATCATCACGGGCGCGATCATCGGTGCGGTCATCATCGCCTTCGACGAATGGCTCAAGGCGCGCAAGGCGCATTTCCGCGTGCCCGTGCTCGCGGCCGCGATCGGCATCTACCTGCCGCTCGAACTCATGGTGCCGATCTTCCTCGGCGGCGTGCTCTCGTATTTCGTCGAACGCCGTTTCGGCGTGCCGGCGCACGACGAGGAAGCCCGCGACCGCGTGCATCGCCCGGGCACCCTGTTCGCCGCGGGCCTGATCACGGGCGAGGCGCTGATGGGGATCGCCATCGCGATTCCGATCGTCGTCAGTGGCCAGGCCGACGTGCTCGCGATCCACGGCTGGGAGCTCGGCCAGTTCGCCGGCCTCGTCGTGCTCGGTATTACCGGCTGGCTGCTGTACCGCACAGCCATCAAGGGCCAGCAGGCCGCCTGATCGCTGCCGCGCGCCGCGGCCGGGCCGCGGCGCGTGCGTTTCCTCACCCTGTCGTGAACTGGAATCTCCGATGAACCGTATCGTTTCCCTGTCTCTCGCCGTGTTCGCCGCGCTTTCGGCGGGGCCGGCCTTCGCTGCGCGCGGCCTCGACGTCAAGGATCTCGTCAACCTGGAGCGCGTGACCGATCCGCAGCTCTCGCCCGATGGCCGCTATGTGGCCTATCAGGTGCGCCAGACCGATTTCGCCGCGAACAAGGGCGTCAACGGCATCTGGCTGCTGAAGCTCGATGGCAAGTCGCAGCCGGTACGCCTCACGGCGGACGGCGCGAGCAGCGCCGGGCCGCGCTGGTCGGCCGACGGCCGCAGCATCTACTACACGGCCGCGCACGACGGCATCAATCAGCTGTGGCGGGTCGACATCGCGCCGGCGCTGTCGAATCGCGACAAGAACGCCCAGGCGCTGATGCGCAGCGCGTTCGAGGCCAGTCCGCAGGCGGCCGTCGTATCGAGCGGGCTGTCCATCGATGTGGGCAGCTTCAAGCTGTCGCCCGACGGCAAGCATGTGCTGCTGTCGCTCGACGTATTCACCGATTGCCCCGACATCAACTGCACGAAGAAGCGCCTCGATGACAAGGCGGCGGCCAAGACCACGGGCGAACTCTACGACACGCTATTCGTGCGTCACTGGGACACCTGGGCCGACGGCCGCCGCAGCCAGCTGTTCCTCGGGGAGTTCGGCCCCGATGGCAAGCTCCTGCCGAAGCTCACGCTGATGTCCCGTGGCATCGACGGTGACGTGCCCTCCAAGCCGTTCGGCGACGATTCCGAGTACGCATTCTCCGCCGATGGCAAGACGGTCTATTTCGGCGCGCGCATCGCCGGCAAGACCGAGCCCTGGTCGACGAATTTCGATCTGTACGCCGTGCCGGCCGATGCCTCGTCAGCGCCGCGCAACCTGACCGCTGACAACCCGGCCTGGGACGCGAACCCGCTGCCGTCGCCCGACGGCAAGACGCTGTACTACCTTGCGATGAAGCGCCCCGGCTTCGAGGCCGACCGCTTCGGCCTGATGGCGCTCGATCTCGCCAGCGGCACGCGGCGCGAAGTCAACCCGGCCTGGGACCGCTCGGCCGGTGCCGTGCAGCTGTCCGCCGACGGCAGGACGGTTTACGCCACCGCGGACGACAATGGCCAGCATCCGCTGTTCGCGATCGACACCGCCAGCGGCAAGGTCCGCACCGTCATCGGCGATGGCCACGTCAACGGCTATTCGGTCCGCGGCAGCACGCTGGTCTACGGGCGCGATTCGCTGACCTCGCCGAGCCAGCTGTTCCTGGCGACGACCAAGGGCGGCAAGGCGAAGCAGCTCACGAACAACAATGCCGACAAGCTCCGCGACATCACCTTCGGCCAGCCCGAATTTTTCGACTTCAAGGGCTGGAACGACGAGCGCGTGCAGGGCTACGTGGTCAAGCCGTGGAACTATGAACAAGGCAAGAAGTATCCGGTGGCGTTCCTGATCCACGGCGGCCCGCAGGGCGCCTACGGCAACGATTTCCACTACCGCTGGAATCCGCAGACCTATGCCGGCCTCGGCTTCGCCGTCGTCACCGTGAACTTCCACGGTTCCACCGGCTACGGCCAGGCATTCACGGATTCGATTTCGGGCGACTGGGGTGGCAAGCCGCTGGAAGACCTGCAGAAAGGCTGGGCCGCGGCGCTGGCGAAGTACGACTTTCTCGACGGCGGCCGTGCCTGTGCGCTCGGTGCTTCCTACGGCGGCTACATGGTCAACTGGATCGCCGGCAACTGGCCGCAGCCGTGGAAGTGTCTGGTCAACCACGACGGCGTGTTCGACACGCGCATGATGGGCTATTCGACCGAAGAGCTCTGGTTCAGCGAATGGGAAAACGGCGGAACGCCGTACGACAAGCCGGAAAACTACGAGAGGTTCAACCCGGTCAACCATGTCGCCAAGTGGAAAGTTCCGATGCTCGTGATCCAGGGCGGCCTCGATTTCCGCATCCCGCTGGAACAGGGCCTCGCCACGTTCACGGCCCTGCAGCGGCGCGGCATCGACAGCCAGTTCCTGCACTTCCCGAACGAAAACCACTGGGTGCTCAAGCCGCAGAACAGCGTGCAGTGGCACGACACCGTCGGCGCGTGGATCAAGCGCTGGACGGCGCACTGAGCGCGCCGGAAGCCTGATGCGCGCGGAGGCTGGCTCGTGGACGCGGGGCGGGCCAGCCTTCCGTGCAGTGCCAACGGTGCGGTGGAATCCTGCGCCCCTGAGCCCTGCCAGCCTGTCGGATCCCAGCGACGCCGGAGCCGGATCGATAGAGGGGCGCTGGTACGAAATGCGTGCGCACCGGATCGACTCAGATCTTGAACGGGAGCCGAGAAAAGCCCTCCCCTTCAAGGGGGTGAAAGGCCGTCGCTCAGAACCGAAGGTTCTGACGGCCTTGAACGCCCAACGGGCCGGAGGGTTGGGTGGGGATGGGTGTCGGTCCCGCTAACGGCATCTCGCTGAGCGCGGGGATGGGTGTCGGCCCCGCTAACGGCATCTCGCTGAGCGCGGGAATAGGCCCACTTCTTCTCCACATCGCGAGGCCGCCGGAAAGGAACGCCACCTTGCAGCGGTGGCCCTATTGCGGCCTGATTCGTTAGAGGGCAGCCACCCGCCACCACTTCGGCAATCCGCCCGGTGCCCCGCTGACCATGGACCCGCACCCCGCATGACGATCACCGACTGGGACGCCATCATCGTCGGCGCCGGCCCTGCGGGCGCGGCGCTGGCGTGCCGCCTGAGTCCGCAGCGTCGTGTGCTGCTGCTCGAGCGTTCCATGCCGCGCGCACCCACGACACCACGCATCGGCGAATCACTGCCCGGTGCCGCGCGCGTGCTGCTGCAGCGCTGCGGCGCATTCGATCACTTTCTGGCCGCGGGTCATCGCGAGCGTGGCGCGACCGTGTCGCAGTGGGAAGGCGATGCGCCGAACTGGTTCGATCACCTGCGCGACCCGCATGGTCCAGGCTGGCATCTCGATCGCGCGCGCTTCGATGCGGACCTGCGCGAGGCCGCCGTCGCGGCCGGTGCGTCGCTGCGTATCGAGGGCGGTGCGCTGCGTGCATCGCGCGTCGGCGATCACTGGCAAATCGAGGTCGACGCATCGGCGCAGACGCATCGGGCGCCCGTGCTCGTCGATGCCACCGGCCGCAACGCGGCCATCGCACGCCAGCTCGGCATCGCGCGTCACGTCGACGACGAACTGATCTGCCTGCACGCCTACCTGCTGCCGGATCCGAACGACGAGGACCAGTGCACGCGCATCGCCGCCGACATCAACGGCTGGTGGTACAGCGTGCGCGTGCCGGACGGCCAGCGCGTGCTCGCGTTTCATCTCGATGCGGACGACGGCGAACTGCACGCATTGCGGCAGCTGCCGGACCTGCTCGCCAAGGCACGCCGGCAGACCGTGCTTGCCGATGTGTTGCCCGCGGCGGCCGACGGCAGCGTGCATGCGCGTCCCGCCGGCAGTGCCGCGCTCGATCGCGACGCGATGCGGCGCTGTGCGCCGGGGTTCTTCGCGATCGGCGACGCGCTGCTGTCGTTCGACCCGATTGCCTCGCAGGGCATCTTTCATGCACTCGCCTCGGCCGAGAGCGCTGCGCGCGCGCTCGAGCCTGATGCGGTCGATCCGTCCGCCGCACGCGACGCGTTCCTTGCCGAAATGGATGCCGTGCATGCGCACTACCGGCAGCGCTTCGTCGATACCTATGCCGCGCCGAGGCGGGAAGGCCAGTACGCCTTTTGGCGCCGGCGCTACCGCGGCGAGGGGGCGGTCACGGACGCGTTGCCCGCCGCGACCGACCCGCCAGTGCCGCGCACGTAGGTGCGCCAGACATAGCCCCACGGAATCACCAGCCCGAGCAGCGGCAGCGCGAGGAAGGATTCTGCGACCGGCTGCGCCGCCGAGCCCTCCATCGTTCCCGCCCGCCACAGCGGCACCGCGACGAACCACAGCCAGATGGATTTGTAGCCCAGGGTAAACAGCAACAACGGCAGCCAGCGCAGCGGCTGGAACAGGCCGAACAGGGCGAGGCTGGGGTAGGTGGCCCAGACCGCCCAGGCCACCGCCGACAGGGGCGCCCACTCGCCCTGGTGCGTCAGCAACACGCGCCACGCGGTCGGGGCGACGAACACCAGCATCAACAGATAAAACAACCGCAAGCCCCAGACATGAATCGGCCGCACGCCCTCGTGGCGTTGCGGGTCGGAACGGAATGCACGCGCAAGCACCATCATCACTCTCCCGGTAAAGCCAGCGTCCGATGTAGCGCGCCGATTGATTTGATCGGTCCCGCCAGATCGATTGATCCAGCACACAGCGGCTTGATTCGCGGGACAAGCAGACCGTCCGAGCGTCTTTGGCTCGTAGCTCGCATTGCCTGAACGTGCCAAGGTTGAAGGCTCAACAGCGGCCCTCCGACGGCTGCTAGCAAAGTCCACCCGCTGAACGAGCGCGCTCGAAGCGTGGACATTCATCCGGGTCAGAGTGTATGCCCGCCCTCCGCCGGATCCAGCCCGAAATAGCTCTGCGCTATTGAGCAATGAGCTCTCTTGGCACGGACTTCCGTGTAGGAGCCTACCGATCTTCTCTCCACCGACGAATCCGCTCCTATCCCATGGCTTGGAAAACTCCTGCTACAAGCCGGCATCTGTTGCAGCCTCGCGTCGAATGGGTAGGTGAGAGGCGATGAGAGGATCGACTGCGTGGCGACAGTAGTTCGACTCGCGACGATGCTGAAGGCGCTTAACCGCAGTCTGTGAGACTGCCGCATGCAACCATAAAGGCGTGCTGGATGTGCTCCAGCTCGCCCCGCAGATGCCTTTTTGTGAGGAATCCCGTTTGAGCCCGACGAGAATTGCAGCCGTCCTAATCGCCGTCTCCGCTATCGCGATCACAGCGTTTTTCGCTTCATCGAGTCACCGCGAATCGGACAAGCGATTGCCGGAACCATCGCCCCCGCCCGCCGCATCCACTCCAGCCGCATCCGCTACCCCACCGCCCAAGTCGGGTGAGAAGCCGGTCACTCCGGCAGTGCCCGCATCGAGCCCACAACAGAGCTACAACAGCGCGAGCAACCTCGCAACCCTCGTGAAGGGCATGCAGCCCCAGATCGATGCTGGCAGTCCCGAAGCGCTTCGACTTGTCGCGCTAGCGAATGATGAGTGCTTCGCCAGCCAAACGACCCCCAATCGAGCGCAGAACTTCCGCGAGAAATTCGCGGCGGGGCTTGCGGAGCCGCAGCGGTCGATCGCCCTGCGGCACAACGACTTGGAAGAGCAACGCTGTCGCGACTTGGTAGCAGAAGGAAAGCTCACGCCCACAAGTGCTCGCGAATCGCTGGCTCGGGCGGCCGCGGCCGGAGATCTGCTTGCCTCAACCATGAAGCTCGAAGAGCAGTGGACTGAAAAGTCAGAGGACGAGCTTAAGAACAGTCTGCGCCAGATCGCAGCATCTCGCGACGGCGAAGCAATCGGCGCAATGGCAACGATGCTGGGCGTCCGAGAAGATGAGCCGCAAGTGAACGGGCCGTTCGCCGGCACACATGAGGACTACCTCGCGTGGTTGCTCGTGGCATGCGATTTGGGCCGTGACTGTAGCGAAAACAGCCGCGTGATGCGGCAACTCTGCCTCGTGATGGGCCGCTGCCCACAAGGAAACTACCGCGATTTTATTCGTTCGAGCCTCGCAACACCGAGCCAGTTCGATTCCGCCACCGTCAAGGAGAAGACGCTTTTACAACTCATTTCGAATGGACGCTTTCAAGAAATCTTCCCCTGAACTGCTATCGGACTCTCGATCATGACAAGTAAACGGATTTGGTTCGCCTGCTTGCTCTTCGCTCTATGTGGTTTCTCAACACAAGCGGGCGCGATACTGAAGTGTGCAGGCTGTCTTGCCCCCAGGTCCTTGGACCCGATGGAATGTTAGACAACGATCGAGGAGCAAGACATGGGACGCAAGAGCGAGATGCCGGCGGAGAAGCGCGTTGAGGTGGTGCTGGCGTTGCTGAGGAAGGAAGAGCCGGCGAC
>BTVG01000023.1:0-65475 GCA_045864815.1 Rhodanobacteraceae bacterium
TCTTAGCAACTCCACCTTAGCATTGCGAGCCGGCTTTGCGTTTACGGTCAATCAGTTGGCGCTAAGTAAGTGCCATTCCACGCAGATACGGATGTGCCAGCCGGGGCTGAGTGGTACTAGGGCCCCGCCTTGGCCTCACGAATGAAGCGCTCGATACGCTGATCGAGCAATGACAGCGGCACCGAGCCCAGGGACAGTACGGCGTCGTGGAAGGCGCGCAGGTCGAAGCGCGGGCCGAGTTCGCGTTCGGCTTTTGCGCGCAGTTCACGGATGCGCAGTTCGCCGAGCTTGTAGCTGAGTGCCTGGCCCGGCCAGGAGATGTAGCGGTCGACCTCGGTCGTGATCTCGTGTTCCGACAGGGCGGAATTGTCGCGCAGCAGCGCGAGTGCCTGGTCGCGCGTCCATCCCTTGGCGTGGATGCCGGTGTCGATGACGAGGCGGCAGGCGCGCCACATTTCGTAGGTCAGCCGGCCGAAGTGTTCGTACGGTGTTTCGTAGATGCCCATTTCCACGCCGAGGTGTTCGGCGTAGAGCGCCCAGCCCTCGCCGAACGCAGAAATGTAGCTATACCGGCGGAATGGCGGTTGCTCGCCCTGTTCGCTGGCAAGCGCGCCCTGCAGGTGGTGGCCGGGTACGGCTTCGTGCAGGGTCAGGGCAGGCAGGGCATACAGCGGCCGCGCCTCGAGCTTCCAGGTGTTGACCCAGTAGAAGCCGGCGCCTTTGCCGCCGGCGGGCGCCGGACTGTAGCGGCCGGTCGTGTAGTACGGCGCGATCGCGGCGGGCACCGGTGCGACGCCGTAGGGCAGGCGCGGCAGGGTCGCGAAATACTTGGGTAGTTCGCCATCGATGCGCTTGGCGATGTAACTGGCCTGCATCAGCAGCTCGCGCGGCGTCTTGGCGTAGAACTGGGGATCGGTGCGCAGGAACGCGAGGAACGCGGCAAAGTCGCCGTCAAACTTGGCGTCCTTCATGACGGTTTCCATCTCGGCCCGGATGCGGGCGACTTCCTTTATTCCGATGGCGTGGATCGCATCGGGGCTGAGGTCCAGCGTCACGTATTCACGGATCTGCTGCCGGTAATAGGCTTCACCATTCGGCAACGCGTACGCACCGAGGGTCTTGCGCGCCTTGGGTACGTATTCGCCTACGAAGTACTTCAGCAACCGGGCATAGGCCGGAATGACCTGTTCGCGGATCACCTTCTCGCCACTACGGCGCAACGCCGCCGCGTCGTCTGCGCCAATCGTTGTTGGAAACTTCTTGAACGGGCCGTAGAACGGGTTCTGATCGAGGTCGGTGTTCTCGGCGATCTTGCGCAGCGGGCCTTCGCGACCTTGCAGCACGACCTGAGGCAAGGTCATGCCACTCTTCACCCCCTGACGCAGCAGGGCGATGTGCTCGT
This sequence comes from Rhodanobacteraceae bacterium, assembly GCA_045864815.1. GTDB lineage: Bacteria > Pseudomonadota > Gammaproteobacteria > Xanthomonadales > Rhodanobacteraceae > Tahibacter. The sequence continues at coordinate 1,403 of BTVG01000023.1, forward strand.
CGAAATACGCGGGTATGGCGGCGAGGCGCTGCAGGTAGGCGTCGTAGTCGGCGCGCGTTTCGAGCGGTTGCGATTCGGGCAGCTGGATCAGGTCCGCGTAGAAGCTGGAATCGGATGTCATCGGCAGCAGGTAGCTGCGTACGCGGATGCCGCCGACCGCATTGGCCAGCTGCTCGCGATAGATCGCATAGTCCACCTGACGCGGTGACGAGAGCTGATCGGGCGGTATTGCCTCGAGTTCGCGCTGGAACGCTTCGAGATCCTTGAGCCGGCGCTGCTGGTTCGCTTCGTCGACATGGCCGAGTTCGCCGTTTCCTCGGGCATTGCCGGTGTAGGTCGCGAATTGCGGATATTCCCGCTGGCGCCAGTCCCATTCCCGTTCGTACAAAGCCTGGAAGCGGGCGTCCGCTGTGTCGGTGGAGGGCGGAGCGGCCAGCGCAGTGCCGCTGAGGGCCAGCATGAGCAGGACGGCGAAACAACGAATCGACGGCATGTGGAGTCTCCCGGGCAACCCGGCGAGACTAGCCCAGGCTGGAGCGCGCCACCCCTGCATAACGTCGTGGTCGGGCACTTGTGACGGAAAACGCCGCCCCAACGTCGCCGCGATGGAAATCTCCGCTGCCGCTCCGCCCCGCGAAACGCCGCAACTCAAGCGTGCGGCCCTGCTTGCGCTCGCGTTCGTCGCCGTACTCTGGCTGGTGAAGCTCGTCGAAAGTCTCGGGGGTTTCGATTTCAGTCAATTTGGCGTCCGGCCTCTGCAATGGTATGGACTGGCCGGCATCCTGACTGCGCCACTGGTGCACGGTTCCTTCGAACACCTGATCATGAACAGTGTGCCGCTGGCCGTGCTGCTGGCACTGGCCCGGTTCAACTATCCGAGCGGCTCGTGGCGCGCGCTGCTCTTCATCTGGCTCGTCGGTGGCGTCGGCCTGTGGTTGATCGGGCGGCCGTCCTGGCATATCGGCGCTAGCGGTATCACGCATGGACTCATGTTCTATCTGTTCGTGCTCGGTCTGCTGCGGCGCGACCGCTATGCGATCGCGGTCGCGATGGTCGTGTTCTTTCTGTATGGCGGCATGGTCGTCACCGTGTTGCCGCGCGAGCCCGGCGTGTCCTGGGAGGCACATCTGAGCGGGGCGCTCGCGGGTGCGCTGGCCGCGTTCATCTGGCAGCGGCGCGATCCGCCGGCACCGCTGCCGCGGCCGAGCTGGGAGCTGGAGGAGGAAGCCGCCGCCGCGGCCGCAGAAGCCGAGGCGAATACCTACGAACTGCCGCGTCCGGTGCAGGTCCCCGTACTCTGGCATCGCGTACCCGATGAACGCGGCGTCATCCTCGAATTTCCCCGGCGGCGTCGCGACGATGACGCGCCTCCAACCGTGCACTGATCGCGGCCGCGCCGGAAGGCGCTGCGCGGCGATCGCGCTGCTCGGACTGCTGCTCGCTGCCTGCAGTCGTGACACGCCACCGCCACTGCAGCACAGCGTCTACGTATGGCAGCGCGTCTGGGAAACCGCGTTACGCCAGTCGGTGAGCGAGGCACCGACGTATGCGACCTCGCTGCGTGTTTTCGCGCTTCAGTGGGGTGGTCGTGACAAGGTCACCCCGGGGGTGGATTGGGCCGCCGTGCGGGCTACCGGCCTGCCTGTGACCTTCGTCGTGCGAATCGACGGCGCCGCCGGTATCGCACCGGACAGGCTGGATGAGTTCCTGCTGGCCCTGCGTAGCCTGGATGACACCCGGCGCGCGTACGGCTTCGAACGCTTCGATCTCGAAATCGACCACGACTGTGCCACGGCGCGGCTCCAGGCCTACGCCGGGCTGCTCGCGCGCATTCGCGCGGAGGGCACGTACCTGAACTCATTGTCGATGACGGCACTGCCTGCCTGGCGCGATGCGCCGGCGCTGGATGCCGTACTGCAGCAGGTCGACGCCAGCGTGTTGCAGGTGCACGCCGTCAGCGACCCGGCGCGGGGCCTGTTCGATGGCGCCCAGGCACAACGATGGGTTGCCGACTGGGCGCGACGCAGCGCAACGAAGCCGTTCCTGGTTGCGCTGCCCGCCTATGGCGCGCGACTCAAGCTCGACGGGAACGGCAACGTCGTCGCGGTCGAGAGCGAGCAGCGACTGCCGGCGCGTAGCGCCGCGGCACGCGAGGTGACTGTCGATCCGCGGGAGATCGCGGCCTGGCTCGACGAATTGCGCAGGCGCGGCTATCCCAACCTTGCCGGCATCGCCTGGTTCCGGCTTCCCCACGAGGGCGATGAACGCGCCTGGGCGGCGCGTACGCTGCGCGCCGTCGTCACCGGTCAACCGTTGCAGGCTGCGTTGCGAATATCGACGACACGGCGTGACAACGGCGCGATCGACGTCTCGCTGCACAGCGACGGTGCTGTCGACGCGCCGTCGCCAAGGGGGCTCACCATCGAGGGCAACTGCACGGCGGGCGACGGCGCGAACGGCTACCGGCTGATGCGCGGCACCCGCTGGCGTTTCGAACATTCCGCTCCCGACCCGCTACGGGCTGGCAGCGGCCGGCTCATCGGCTGGCTGCGTTGCACGGATGCAGCGCAGGTGCGCGTCAGTGCGGAGTGAGCGTCACAGCGGCAGCGCGCCGCTCTGCTTGACCGTGCGCAGCACGAAGCTCGAGTTCACATCGGCGACGCCCGAGTCGTTGAGCAGCCGGTCCAGCAGAAAGCGCGAGAAGTGGTCGAGGTCCTCGACGATGACATGCAGCAGGTAATCCATGTCGCCGGTCAGCGCATGGCAGGCGACGACCTCGCGCGATTCCGCGACGCGGCGGGTGAAGTGGTCGATGGACTCGGCGTCGTGACGCGCCAGCTGCACACGGACGAACGCCTGCAAGCCCAGACCTACTGCACGCGGTTCCACACGCGCGGCGTAGCCGCTGATCACCCCGGTCTGTTCCAGACGCTGCACGCGGCGCAGGCAGGCGGACGCGGACAGGCTCACCTTCTCGGCGAGATCGGCGTTGGTGATGCGTCCCTCGTGCTGCAGCGCTTCGAGAATGCGCAGGTCCGTGCGGTCCAGTTCGCTGCCAGACATAATATTGCTCGAAAAGTGGCCATATTGACTGGTTATTGTCCACGACCGGCTATGGCGCGCAAGAAAGCAAGCCCGTTGCGCTGCCTCGCGACTACACTGCCCGCGTCGCGCAACCCCCTGCGCGTTTCGGGAGCAGGCCCATGCAGGACACCGCCCAACGCGTCGAACATCAGCTCACTGACAAAGGCTACGTGCCGGTCTACACCACGCGCGTCATCGAGCAGCCATGGGAGACCTACACGGCCGAGGATCACCGTACCTGGGCCACGCTGTTCGAACGCCAGCGCGAGATCCTGGCCGGTCGCGCCGCCCGGGAATTCGTCGAGAACCAGGAACGCTTCGGCATGTCGGCTGACGCGATTCCGAAGTTCAGCGACCTCAACCGCGTGCTCCGCGCCACGACGGGCTGGGAGCTCATCGCCGTCGAAGGGCTGCTGCCGGAGCTCACGTTCTTCGAGCACCTCGCCAACCGGCGTTTTCCCGTGACCTGGTGGATCCGCAAGCCCGAGCAGCTCGACTATCTTTCGGAACCCGACCTGTTCCACGACCTGTTCGGCCACGTGCCGTTGCTGCTGAATCCGGTGTTTGCCGACTACATGCAGGCGTATGGCCGCGGTGGCGTCAAGGCGGCGGCCATCGGCCCCGAAGCGCTGGTCAATCTCACACGCCTGTACTGGTACACGGTCGAATTCGGTCTCATAAATACGCCGGAAGGACTGCGCATCTACGGTGCCGGCATCGTGAGTTCCAAGGGTGAATCCATCTACTGCCTCGAATCGGCGGCGCCCAATCGCATCGGCTTCGACCTCGAACGCGTGATGCGCACGCGCTACCGCATCGACACTTACCAGAAGACCTATTTCGTCATCGACAGCTACGCGCAGCTCATGGATGCCACGCGGCCGGACTTCACGCCGGTCTACGCGCGCCTTGCCGCGCAACCCTCGTATCCGGCTGGCAAGGTGCTCGATACCGATCGCGCGTACCAGCGTGGCAGCGGCGAGGGCTGGCTCGACGACGGGGACGTGTGACCGTAAGCCGCGTCAGCGGCGAGTCTGCTGGTCTGCTGACGAAGAACGCGCCCGAAGCGCTACGTTCAGACGGTCGACCAGCGCTGCCGGCGCACGCGCCGGCGCCGCAGGGCTCCGGCGGCGAGATTGAGCATGGCGGCGGCGATCACGAGTGCGACCGAGGGCAGGGCGCCGCCACTCGCGAGTGCTGCCTCGTCGCCGGCCACGGTCAGCAGCGTCGACAGCAGCGTCGACAGCAGCAGTGCGGTGCCGGGAACGAGCTGCAGCAACCAGCGACGCCAGGACCAGTGCTGGCGGCCGTGGCGGCTGCGCCACCAGAACGGCCCGGCCAGCATCGGAAACACCAGCCCGAGTCCGGCCGCAACCGGAAACAGCATGCCGAGGGGTGATCCCAGCAGCACGAGCTCGGCGCCGCTGGCGCCGACGACGAAGGCGAATGCCGCATCCCAGCGGCGTAAGTGGCCGGCATCGGGACGGCTCCAGGCTGCCGCGCAGGCGAAGCCCGCGACGCTGAGGCACAGCAGGGCAAGAAGGAGTACGGTGGTCATGGCGCCAGTGTCGGCACGGCCCATGACAGCCAGACGACAGTTGCGCGACCCTTTGGTTGCGCCGGTTCCGGCGATCGATCAGAAGGCGCCGCGGTTCCTGCCGCGCCAGGGTCGATAGAACTCGCGAATCCGCGCGATGTCCGCGTCGCGATCTTCACTCAGCTCGAACAGCGGTCCGATGCCGATGGTTTTCTCCGGGTAGTGGAAATAAATCGTCATTACCGGCACATTCGCGGCGCGTGCGATCTGCCAGAAACCCGATCTCCACTTCGTCACCGCCTTGCGCGTGCCTTCGGCCGCGATACCGAGCCAGAGACGGTCGCTCTGTCCGAATCGCGCCACCATCTGCTCCACGACACCGTGCGCCGCGCTGCGTTCGATCGGAATACCGCCGAGGCGCCGCAGCAGCCAGCCGAGCGGGCCTCGAAACAGTTCCTTCTTTGCCATGAATGAGGCATCGAGTCCGAGGGCAACCTTGAACATCAGCCCCCAGACCCCGTCCCACCAGGACGAGTGGGGTGCCGCGACGAACACGAGTTTCGGGACATCCGGAAACTGGCCGACGAGCTTCCAGCCGCAGGCGCGCAGCAGCCAGGCGAAAAAGCCGCGCACCGGTGTCTGCGGCGACAGCGGCATCTGCGACGGCAGGGTTCCGGAGTAGGGCAGACCGTGGTCGCTCACTCGTCCTTCCAGTTCTTGGCACGGCCGCGCTTGTGGCCGGAACGGGTCTTCTTTTCCTGCAGGCGGCGTTCCTGCGCACCTTTGCTGGGCTTGGTCGCGATCCGCTTTTTCGGCACCAGTGTTGCCGCGCGTACGATTTCGGCCAGACGCAGCCGTGCATCTTCGCGGTTGCGGCCCTGGTCGCGGAACCGGTTGGCCGAGATCACGAGCACGCCGTCGTCGGTCAGGCGCCGGTCGCGCCGCGCCAGCAGGCGCTGGCGTACCGCCTCGGGCAACGCGGCCGAGCGCGCGACGTCGAAACGCAACTCGACCGCGCTCGATACCTTGTTGACGTTCTGGCCGCCGGGGCCGGACGACCGCACGAAGGTCTCGCCAAGTTCGTCGTCGGGGATATGAATCTGAGGAGTGACTTCGAGCACGGCAGCCTCAGTCGCGGAAATTTTCGAACTGCAGCGGCATCTCGATGTCGCTCTTGCGCAGGAATGCGATGGCGGCCTGCAGGTCGTCGCGCTTCTTGCCGCTGACACGCAACTGGTCGCCCTGGATCTGCGCCTGCACCTTGAGCGCGGCATCCTTGAGCAGCTTGACGATCTTCTTTGCGAGCGCCTGGTCGATGCCTTGCCGGAGGGTTGCCTTCTGCCGCGCAGCGGCCAGGTTCACCTCGGGGTCGGAAAACTCGGCGCAGCGGACGTCGACGCCACGTGCCGAGAGCCGCTGCAGCAGGATTTCCTGCATCTGCTTGAGCCGGAACTCGGCGTCGGCGCGCAGGGTGACGACGCTCTCGGCGAGCTCGAAGCTCGCCTGTGCACCACGGAAATCGAAGCGCTTGTCGAGTTCGCGGTTGGCCTGGTCGACCGCGTTGGCGACTTCGTGCGCGTCGAGCTTGGAGACGATATCGAAGGAGGGCATAACGCCGGATTGTAGCTGCGCCGCGACGATTCGCATCGTGGCAGGTCCGCCGGGCCGGGAGTCCCGGGTCCGGACGGGGCTGGCGCGGGCGTTCCACAGGTACACTGCGCGACGCCCAGCGCATCGGGAAAATGGGGCATGCGGGACAGACCAGCCAAGGATCCAGCCTCGCACGGCACGCGCCGCGGTCGTGCCCGCCGGCGCGCGCTGTTCATTGTGGCCGGCGCCGTCGCGCTGCTGTGGCTGGGCCGCGGCCCGGCGCCATACCCGCCGCGCGCTGCGCCGCCGGTCGAGACTCGGCCGGCCCCGGTCTTGCTGCCCGCCACGCCGCCGGCTGCGCCCTCGGCACCGGAACGACCGGAGCCTCTGCTGTCCGTGCTGCCGGCGCAGGTTGCACTGCGGCCCGGCGAGACGCGGCGTTTCTCGCTATCGGAGCAGGCACGTCCACCGTTGCGCCTGCGCATCGTCGAGCAGGGAATCGATGTCGAAGCCGAACTGCGCGCAGGAGAGGCGCGCTGGTCCTTCGTTGACGATGACATCCTGCGCTGGGGTGAGCACCGGCTTGCCGTGGCCGCCGTGGCTGCCGCGCCCGAACTCTGGCTGCGCGTGCCGCGCCTGGGATCGCCGGCGGGAATCGTCGCCATCGCGGTCGACCCCGTATCCGCCGATACGGCGGCAACGCGCCAGTTCGCCCTGGACCTCGACGAGACCGCGCTCGCCCAGCGAGTAACCGACCGCGCGCGGCTGCTGGAGCCCGCTACGGCTGAACTTGCCGCGGCGCTGTGCGCCGCGCGCGAGCAGGCGCAGGACGACACCGGCTACCTGCGCTGTACCGGCCTGCACGAGCACATTCTCGGCATGCAGTCCCGACGCACCGAGGCTGCTGCTGTGATCGAGCGGGCGTTGCCGCTGAGGCAGCGCAGCAACGATCCGCGCCGGCTGGCTTCTGCGCTCAACAACCTCGGCATGCACCACTATCGCAACGGTGACAGCGCGTCGGCGATGGGGCCGCTGCGCCGCGCGCGCGCGTTGCTCACGGACATGGATGACACGCTGCTGCTGGCGCTCGTGCACGGCAATCTGTGCCTGTCCGGCGCGGTGCTGCACAGCGCAGAAACCACGGTGCGCTGCAACGAGGAAGCGCTGGCCCTGTCGCGCGCCAGCGGCGACGGGCCCCGCATAGCGAAAGCGCTCAACAACCTCGGTGGTGCGTATTGGTTGCTTGGCGATACCGCTGGGGCGGCGAGCTATTTCGAACAGTCCGTCGCACTCGAGGAGTCCTTCGGCGGCAGGCAGGCGAGTGGCGATGCACTCAACAACCTGGCGCTCGTGCAGTTGGCACTCGGCCGTCTGTCAGACGCGGTGCGCGGCTTCGAACGCGCCGAGCGCGCGCTGCCGGATGGAACGCTCGTCAAGGTCCGCGCGGTACGCAATCAGGGGGCGGTGCAGCTCATGCTGGGCGAGAGCGCGCTGGCCGTGGACCTGCAGCAGCGTGCCCTGGATCTCGTGACACCCCTGAACCGTCCGGACGAAACCGTTGCAACGCTCGCGCGTCTGGCCGAGGCCCAGCTGGAGAACGGCCGCACTGCCGATGCGCGCGCCACGATAGAGCGCGCCGTCGCCACGGCCGGATCAGCGGGTGCCAGGCCGCAGACCGTTGTCGAGAGCCAGCTGCGCGCGGCGCGCATCTATCGGCATGTCGGTGCCGGGGCCGAGGCACTGGCCGCGTCCCGGCTTGCGTACGACACGAGCCTGAAGCTCGGTCGCACCGGGCACACCGATCTCGCCGCTATCGAACTCGGCCACGCCGAGCTGGCCCGGGGCGAGGCCGCCAGCGCCCAGCGGCGTGCCGAAGCAGCCTTGGCATCGGCCTGGCTCACGCCGGTGCAGCGGATCGAGGCGCAGACACTGGTCGCCGACGCGCTGCGTGCCCGCAAGCGCCACGCCGATGCCGCAAGGGCGTACCGTAAAGCCATCGCCGCCACCGAGCAGGCCGGCTCGTACGTGTTCGATCTCGAGCAGCGTGCGCAGTTTCTCGCCGGCCAGCGCGACGCACAGGTCGGCCTGATCTCGCTGCTGATGCAGGACATGGACGCTCACGGGCGGCGGCGACGGGCCGCGGAGGCACTGCTGCTCAGCGCGGGTTTCCACGCCCGCAGCCTGCGCAGCCGGCTCGATGCCATGCCGCTGCCCGCCGCGACCGATGCGGCTGCCGCGTCGGAACGCGAGCGCGTGCTTGCCCAGCTCGCCGCGCTGGCGCTCACGCGCTGGAAAGAACAGGAGCACCTCAGCGAGGAGCGGCGCCGCCGCCTCGACGCCGACATCCGTCGTGCCGAGACCGAACTGCGTGCGCTCGACGCCGCGGCTGGACCTGAACCGGTACGCGCGGCGCCGCCGCTGCAGCTTGCGCAACTGCAGCGCGCGCTGCCGGATGACACGACGCTCGTGGTCTACCGCACCTTGCCGCAGACCAGCTACGCGTGGGTCGTCGGCCGCAACGATCTGCATGCTGCCGAACTGGAGTCACAGGAGAGCCTCTCCGCCATCGTGCGCCAGGTGCGTGCGGCGCTCGGCGCCGACGGCAGCGCCGGTGGCGACTGGAAGCGCGAACTCGCGACCGCCTGCGAGCGGGTCTGGCAGCCGGTCGCCGCGTTCGTTTCCACCCGGCGTGTCCTCGTCGTCAGCGATACCGCGCTCGACGGACTGCCGTTTGCCGCGCTGCGCTGCGGCGACACACCGGGCTACCTGCTCGATCGGCACGAGTTCGCGCTGTTGCCGGCGACCTGGCTGCTGTTGCGCGCGCCGCTGCGCGAAGCGCGCGGCGACCTGTCGGCCATGTTGATCGGCGATCCGGTCTACACCCGGGATGACCCGCGCTTCGCGGGCGGCGTGCCCCCCGCGGCCGCCTCCGTCGCGTCCCTGCGTGGCGCGACGGGGCGTCTGCGCGGCAGCGGCGACGAGATACGCCGCGTACGCGCGCGGCTCGGCGACATACCCAGCACGCTGCTCGACGGATTCGACGCGAGTCTGGCCGCGCTGCAGCGCAGTGCGATGAGCGATTTTTCCATAATCCACTTTGCTACTCACGGTACGGGCGACCGCAACGGGGTCAGCGGCTCCGGGCTCGTGCTGTCGCTGTTCGATGCACAGGGACGCGATATCGACGGATTCCTGTCGGCGCGGCGCATCGGCGCGAGCCGGATTCCGGTGCCGCTCGTCGTGCTCGGCGCCTGCGATACGGCGAGCGGCCGGGCGGTGCAGGACGAGGGTACGTTCGGCGTGGCGTATGCGTTCCTGCAGGCCGGCGCGCGCCGGGTCGTCGCTACCTTGTGGCCCGTCGACGACGTGGCCATGCCCGAGCTCATGGATCGCTTCTATGCCGATCCGCGCCTCGCCGTGGAGCAGCCGGCACAGGCCCTGCGACAGGCACAGCGCGCACTGCTGGAACGTTATCCCCAGGCCAATCCCGCGCTCTGGGCGGGCGTTGCCGTCTGGGGCTGGTAACCGCCGAGGGACCCCGGGTGAGATAACCCGCGCGCTGTGGACAGTAGGGGATGCGCAGGCTGCGGCCTGCGCATCCATCCACTTTCCGTGCAGCAACAAGGGGGCCCCATGGCACTGACTACGTTCGAAGGCAGCTACACCATCAATCACACGATCGTGAATCCCGATGCGGTCTGCGTCGAGGAGGGCGACACCATGGAGATCCTGCTCAAGGATCATCCGATCACCGGCAGCAGGACCTTCGACAAACTGCAGCTCACATCGGACAACAATGCGTACTTCCAGACCTGGAAGAATGCGACGAACGTCGCCTACGATCCGGCGCACGACCAGATCGTGGGTACGATCTTCACGCTGGGTCCGCCCGACATCAACAACAACCCGACCTATATCGAACGTGCGTTCTGCATGAGCCTTGCCGGCGATCCGACGGCGCGCGCAGCCACGCTGAACTGTTACGTCAGCGCGTCGCTCACGGGAGGCAGTCCCGATCCCGACGACGGCTCCTGGTCCGGCGACGTCAACTGATATCGCATCGGGCGGGCACACGGACGGAGCCCGCCCCTGCCGGAGAACCCCATGGCATCGAATCCGACCGTCGCCGCGATCGCGGCGTTGCTGTTGGCATGTGCCTCGGCAGTCGCCGCCGAGTCTGCCGTACGCGCAAGGGCCGACGAGGGCGACTGCCGACGCCCCGTCGACTACATCGTCGAAACGGCGAATACCGAGCTCGCGACGGCACTCGCACAGCGCTATGGCGAACTGTTCGATGCGGAACGCAGCGGCCAGCGTCTGCTGTTCCGCAGCCGCACCGGCGATCTCGAGCAGCAGCGCGAACTCGAGCGGCTCGCGGCCGATCCGCGGCTGCGCATCGTCGAGGAAGCGCGCTTCGATCCCGATGGCCGGCGTGGCGGTGATCCGCTGCAGTTCCACAACGTCGATCTCTGGCGCGCGATACGCATGCCTTCGCCACGACGCCTGCACCCGGGCGAACCGGTCAGCGTCGCGGTGCTCGACGGCCCGGTGCGTGCCGACCACGAAGATCTCGGCCACGTCGTCCATATCCGGCCGCTGTTGCGCGACGAAGACGGCCGGTGCGGTGCCGCGGACTGTTGCCCACGGGTCGCGCCATCGCCGGGCTATTGGCATGCAACGCGTGTCGCCGGCGTGATTGCCGCCACGCGTGACAATCGCCGAGGCACGGCCGGCGTCGCGCCGGTGCGAACCCTGGTTTCGATCAATACCAGCGTCGGCGGCTGCACCGGCGAGTTCAGTCTCGCCGCGGCCCTGCACTGCGCCATCGAGTATCGCGACGCGCAGGGCGATCCGGTGCGTGTCGTGAACATCAGCATGGGCAGCGTGCAGCGGCTCGCGACGACCGCGCTGACGACCGCGCTGCAGCGCGCGCAGAACGAAAACCTGCTCATCGTGGCGAGCGCCGGCAACACCGGCACCAACGTGGACACCGTCAGTCGCTGGCCCGGTTCCTACAACGCGCCGAATCTCATCACCGTGGAAACCCGCCGCTACGACGGCAAGCCCGCCAAGAGCGCGAACTTCGGCTTCGGCACGGTCGACATCGGCGCCCCGGCGCCGATGAGCTACGAAGGCCGCAGCCTGTGCGCGCCGAGCACGCCGCAACGGGCGAGCGGGAGCTGCAGCGGAGACTACGCCGCGTTCGAACAGAGTTCCGCTGCCGCGGCCGTGGTATCCGGGGCGGCTGCGTTGATCTGGAGCGACCGGCGCTTCGCGGGCTGCGATGCGGCGCAGATGCGCGAGGTGCTGCTGGCGAGCCGACGTCACTGCCGTTCCGGACGCAGCTACCGGGATGGCGGCGACTACGATGTCTGCATGCTGGATCTCGGCTTTCTGGCCGAACGGCGCACGCAGGCGCTGCAGGCCATCTGCGCGCCGCAACCCCGGTCGGCCCGGTGAAGGCGACCGGTCACGCCGTTGCGGTGGTATCCGCCAGCGCCGCGTCCCAGCCGAACGCGGCGAGCACACGCTGCCAGCTCGCATCGAGCGGCGCCTGTACGGTCAGCCGTTCCTGCGTCAGCGGATGCGCGAAACTCAGCCGCCACGCGTGCAGCAGCAGCCGGTGCATGGACCAGTGGATGCGGAACAGCCGGTTGTGATCGCCGCGGCCGTGCGTGGTATCGCCGATCAGATGATGCGACGCATGGGCGAAATGCCGCCGGATCTGCTGATAGCGGCCGGTTTCCGGCGACACCGCGAGCAGCGAATAGCGCTGTTGCGGATAGCGCCCCATGGCGAGCGGCACTTCGACCGTGGCGAGCCGGCGCCAGTGGGTACGCGCTTCGCGCACCGGACCTTTGAGGCTGGCCCCGCTCAGCGGATGATCGATGCAGCCGCTTTCCTCCGGCCAGCCGCGCACGACGGCGAGATAGTCCTTGCCGACACTGCGTTCCATGAGCTGGCGGCCGAGTTCCGCAGCTATCTCGCGCGACTTCGCGACGAGCAGCACGCCGCTGGTCGCGCGATCGAGCCGGTGCGCGAGATACGGCGTGCCGCCGATCTGGGTGCGTAGCCGGTCTATCAGGTAATCGTCGTCGTCACCGACCAGATGGCTGCGGTGCACGGCGAGCCCGGGCGGCTTGTCGACGATGACGAGCGCATCGTCCTGGTAGAGCAGGTTCAGCGACATGGCAGAGGGTTCATTCCGCTGCCGGCACGCCCATTTCGGCGAGCAGCCAATGGGCCGGGTAGACCTTGTCCATCAGCCAGCGCAGATAGCGCAGATCGACGTGCACCGCGCGCTTATAGCGCGGATCGAACCACCAGCTCGCGCTGACCGACTCCCAGTTGCTGTCGAAGTTGAGGCCGATCAGCTCGCCGCGGGCATTGAGCACGGGCGAGCCCGAGTTGCCGCCGGTGGTATCGAGGTTGGTCAGGAAATTCACGGTCTGCGTGCGCAGCGCCGGGTCGGCGGTGGTGCCGAAATCGCCTGCCGCGATCGCGGCCAGCAACGGCGCGGGCGCCGCGAAGGGAGCTTTGCCGGTGTTCTTCTCGACGATGCCCGCAACGGTCGTGACCGGGCGATAGTCGACCCCGTCGCGTGGGCTGAAGCCGTCCACCCGGCCGTAGCTCAGGCGCAGGGTCTGGTTCGCGTCAGGGAACAGCGGCTTGCCCTGCTCGCGATACCACCGCTTGAGCGCGGCCATGTAGGCCGGGCGCAGTCGCAGCAGTTCGCCGTCTCGCTGTTTGCGCTCCCGTTCGATGCGCAGCAGCGCGGGCTGGATCTTCGCCGCGAGCGCGAGCAGCGCGTCGCCGTTCGCGCGCACGCTGGCGGGGTCGGCCTGGAGCTGCGCAAGGCGGAACGCCTCATCGCCGAGGCGGGTTTCTGCATAAACGCGCGCGAGCGTGGCCTCGACCAGGCTGGCGTCGGAGCCGAACGCGGCGTCGAACTCCGGAATGCGCTGCGCCTGCGGCAGGGCAGAATGGCGGCGCAGCAATTCGCGCAGCAGTGCCTGCTCCATGCCGGCGACGTAACGACGCTGTACCTGCCGGAGCTGCGCCTCGATGAGATTCTCGTCGCGCTGCTGATAGCCCGCTTCGCGCTTCGGGTCCGGCTTGGCGCGTTCCAGCGCGAGGCGCTGCAGCGTGTTCGCGGCGCGGAGCAGCTGGGTCTGGGTCAGTACCAGATTGAGGATCAGGTCGCGTTCGCGCGTCGCCGACGCCCGCTGCAACTGCGTTTCGATGCCGGCAATGCGTTCCAGCGTCGCCGCGCGGTCGAGGCAGCGCTCGCCCTTCGCGCAGCGCCGGTCGCTGCCGCCATCCCGCAACCAGCCGAGCATGGCCTGCTCGGCCTCGGCGCGCCTGCGCTTCGCATCGCTGCGCAGCAGCCCGGCCAGTTCGCCGCTGAAGCGCTTGCTGCCGTTCTTCAGGCTCGCGAGCTGGCTCGCGTATTTCACGGCGGCGTCCTTGTCGCGCTCGCCTTCGCGCTGGATCAGCGCAATCAGCGCATCGAGTGCGTCGACGCTGGCGGCGAGTCCCCAGTCGATGCGCTCGGCAAACTCGCTGGCCAGGCGATGGCGATAGGTGATCCCCGGATAGCCGGCGAGCATGGCGAAATCGCCATCCTTGGGACCGTCGAGGCTCACCTGCAGGTGGCCGGGCGGACGGAACGGCCGGTTCGCCGCAGCGTAGTCCGCAGGCTGGCCGTCTGCGCCGACATAGGCGCGCAACAGGGCGAAATCGCCGCTGTGGCGCGGCCACATGAAGTTGTCGATCTCGTCGCCGTACTTGCCGATCGCGCTGGGTGGCGCGTACACCAGCCGCACGTCGCGCAGCTCGAGCTGCTGAATGCGGTAGAACTCCGCGCCATAGTCCATGTTCGCGACGCTGCAGCGGCGGCCCTTCTGCGCTTCGCATTCGGCGACGATGGCCTTGCTCGCCGCGTCGACGGCCTCGAAGTAGGCAAGGCCGGTCTTGCCCGCGGCAGCGTCGAGCACGCGCTCGGTCACGCGGTCGAACCGTTCCGTCACGAGCACGCGGAAGTCGGGGCTGCCGCGCAGCTCGCTCGCCCGGTCGGCGGCGGCGAAGCCCTGTTCCAGCAGGTTGCGCTCGGGCTTGCTGTTGTACTGGATCACGCCGTAGGCGACGTGATGGTTGGTCACGAGCAAGCCCTGGTCGGACACGAACGCACCGGTGCCGCCGCCGGCCTTGACCACGGCGTTCAGCGGCGCGGCCGTCAGATCGGCCAATGCCGTCGCATCGCCTTCGAATCCGGCTGACCGCAGCTGCGGCGCGAGCTCGGGCAGCTGATGGGCCATCCACATGCCTTCGTCGGCGGTGACGGATACGGACAGCAACAGACCGACAGCGGCGGCGAGGCAGCGGCGCGACACAGGCATGGGTGGGTTCCGGGGGCGGGGTGGTCCGCAACCATAGCAACCGGCGGCATGGCGCCGGTAGTGCGCGTTGACCCGGATGCCGCAGGTGTGCCGAGGCGTGATGGCACTGCCGTCGGGCCGATGCACCGTATCCGACGCCGACCGGCCCCGCATCATCGGTACAGCGCACCGGCGATGCGTTGCGGGGTGTTTCGCACCGATGGCATCACCGTCAGGGCGAGTCGTCCTGTCGGCACGAACACGACCGGGGCAACGGAAACCTGCGAGCGTCGCGACCGAATCCCCGCGCGGGGCAGCTGGCGTCTGCCGCAGGGGGCATGCCGGGGCTGTTTCATCGAGACGTCATCGCAGTTGTATGGCTACGGCAGGCCCGGGAAATGCTCGACATAGCGGATGGTGAAATCAGGGAAGCTTTCGACGATCTGGATCCGGTAGTCCGGAAAGTGTTCGACGATCTGCCATTCGCCCGGATCGTCGGGAAAGTGCTCGACGATCTTCACGTGGAGGTCGGCGAAGCTGTCGACCAGCTTGACCTTGTAATCCGGAAAGCTCGTCACGAACTGGATCTTGCCGCGGATGCGCGCGAGATCCGGCTTGCCGTCGGCGGCGCTCGCCGGCGCTGATGCCGCGATCAGCATCAGCGCGAACAGCCGTTGTGCAACGCGAGACGTCCTGGGCGAGCGGGGGGCTGGCCTCGACGCCTGCCGCCCCGTCGCGTCGAAGGGCGGCGGAACACCCGCACGGCGCGCATCGGGCGGCGTCGTGGAGATGAGCGGCCGGCAACGGAAGCACTGCTGCGGACACATGTTCAACCCCCTTCGCCGATGACGCGGGCCGACCCGTGGCGAGGCAAGCGTAAGGCGCGATCCGCCTGGTGCGCTACGGCGTCAACGGCGGGGGCTATCCCATTGGTCACCCTTGCGGCCGTGGCGGGCTGCCCCATTTTCGGCCTCACGGGCGCAGTGGGGCCGGGGGCCGATACGCATCGGCCGCGTCGGATCGCCTACACTTCGGCCGTGAATGCGCAAGATGGGGAGATTGCGTTGAGCCGATTCATGCGTGCTTTGCAGAAGGCGGGCCTCGTCGAACTCGACGAGAATGCCGAACCGATACCGGCGGCAGCGTCAGCGGAGGCCGAATCGGCGCCGCAGGTCGTGATGGATCATGCGCCGGAGCCTGCGGCTGTGTCGGACGTGCCTGCGCCGGCCGTGGCCGTGCCGGACGGTCCCATCGCCGAGCAGCGGCCGTTCGAGGAGATCTATGCCGAACAGTCGGTGGCCACGGCCGCGTTCTCCGCGGAAAAACTCCTGAAGATCCTCGATGGCCTCGCCGCGCTGGAGCCGGCCGCGCGTATCGCTGCAGTACGCGCGCTCGATGCTGCCGACGACGCCTGGACGGTCGACGACGCGCTGCTCGACGCCGAACGCAAGTTGCGTGCCCTGGCCGGCGCGCGCGCGCAGCTCGAACAGCAGGCGCGCGCCGCGCTGGAGCAGGCGCGGCGCGATGTCGCCGAGCGCGACCAGCGTCAACAGGAGGCGGTCGGACGCATTCGCAGCCAGATCGCCGATCTCGAAGCATTGCTCGAGCGTGAAGTCGCGCGTGCGACCGAGGAAAAAGCCGCCTTCGAGAATTCGGCGCGCGGGACCAAGGAAGCCTGCCTGCGCGAAGTCGCCCGGCTCGACGCCGAAGCCGATCGCCTCAAGCGCTTGGCCGCGACGTTCGGCGTCACCTCGGCGCCCGCCGCGCCGGCGCCCTGAATCAACCCTGCAACGGAGCCACCATGGCCAAGATGACCCCGCTCGCCAAAGGTCTGGTAACCCTCATCATTCTTGGCGGTACCGCCGCCGCCGCCTGGCACCTGGGACTCAAGGAGATCGTCCAGGGCAAGGCCGGCCAGCCGGCTGCTCCCGCTTCGCCGGCCGCGCCGACGACGGCGAACGCCACGACCCCCGCCGCGGTGCCTGCAAAGCCGGCCGCCACGGCCAGTCCGGCAACGGCATCTCCGTCCGGGGGGCCTCTGGGTAGTGCCGGCAATCCGCTCAAGGTCAGCATCGTCAGTTTCCACGGCTACGCGCCGGCCCTGCTCGCGAACGGCAAGTCGCTGAAGACACAGCCGGGTTCACTGTTCGCGCAGAACGGTGTCACCGTCGAGTTCGTGATCCAGGACGACATTCCGACCTTGTCGACGATCTTCGAGTCCAAGGCCGCCCACTGCGCCTGGCGCACCTCGGACTTCTGGGCGCAGGAACAGCCGAATCTGCGCAATGCGGGCCTCGACGGCCGCGCCATCATGGCGGTCGACAATACCCAGGGCGGTGACGCCATCATCACGCGCAATCCGTCGATCACGCGTGTCGAAGACCTTGCCGATCACAGCATCGCGCTGCTGCAGTTCACGCCGTCGGACGGCATGACCATCGACGCGATCGAAAACTCGAGTCTGACCGCGCGCAAGAAACAGTCCGTGCGCTATGTCTACATCAACGCCGAGGAAGGTACGGCCGGCGTGCGCGCCGCGCTGGAGAGCGGCAACGTCGACGCCGCCGCGCTGTGGGATCCGGATCTCTCGCTCGCGCTGAAGAACATTCCGGGGGCACGCGTCGTCTATTCGACCAAGACCGCGACCAACCTGATTTACGACGTCATCGTCTGCGACAACCGCGTGCTGTCGGAGCCGGCCAACGAGCCGGCATTCCAGGCTTTCGTCGCCGGCTGGATGGCCGGCGTCGATGCGGCCCGCAAGGCGCCGGACGAGGCAGTCGATGCTCTGGTGCGCACCGAGGAATTCTTTGCGCTGCTGGCAAAGGACCAGGGCCGCGGCTTCGTCAAGGGCCTGTTCGACAATCTCGTCTGGACCGGACTGGAAGACAACGCGCGCATCTTCGGCCTGGCCGGCGGCACGAACCACTATGACCGAGTGTACCGCCGCTTCGACGGCATTTACCGCAAGGCGGGCGCGCTCGCGAACCCGAATTCGCCGGTGATTGCGCCCCAGGATTCGATCGACCTGCGCTATATCCGCAACCTGCTCGCGAAGAGCCAGGCGGCGCAGCAGGCCGCGGCCAAGCCCGAGTTCACGTTCACCGAGCAGGAGCGCCAGCAGGTTGCGCGCCAGGAGCCGGCCGTGACCAAGCCAGTCATCGTCAGTTTCGCAAGTGGTTCGGCCGAACTGACCAAGCGCGCCCAGAAGACCATCGACGAGGAAATGGTGCCGTTCATCGAGAACAACGGCTCGGCCTATTTCGACATCTCGGGCAACAGCGACTCGACCGGCTCGCGCGAAGCCAACATGCGCATTTCGCGTGCACGCGCGCAGGCGGTCGTCGATTACCTCGTCACGCAATGGGAATTCGACCGCATGCGTTTCGTCGTGACCGGCAACGGACCCGACAAGCCGCTCTGCAATGAGTCCGCGCCACAAGCCGAGAACCTGAGCCTCGAGGACTGCCGTGCGATGAACCGCACCACGCGCGCGGCGGTGCTGAGGCGCTGAGCCCTGAGTGGCCGGCGTGTCGGTCGGGGACTGTGGCGCAAACCCATCCCCACCCATACCCTCCCCTTGAAGGGGAGGGTATGCCGGGGAATCGTCCCTCCCTGCGGCAAGGTCAACGTCGCCGGGTGACTACAGGGATCGGGCTCCCGGGCCTGTGACGACGCAAAAGTAGTGCCCTTCCCATCAACGGGGGGCATGGGTGGGGATGGGGTGCCGCAGCCGCTTGTCCGCGCCCGATGAATCCCTGCTTCGCCAGAACTCCCAGCGCAAGGTAGCGACATGAGCGAACCGACAACCTGGAACCCCTATGCGCCGCTGAGCGCGCAGACAACGCGGACGCTCGGCATTGGTGCCGTCGTCGCGGTCATCGTGCTCTGGGCGCTGATCAGTGCGACCGGACTCGTCAGTCCCAACAAGCTCCCGGCACCGTGGCAGGTCGCGAAGGCTTTCGGCTACCTGGCCTGGGACGGCGAGAACGGCCGCAGTCTGCTGCTCAACGCGACGATGTGGTCGGTCGGCCGTGTGCTTGCCGCCGGCGCGCTCGTGGTCGCGATCGGCATCCCGATCGGCGTGCTCATGGGCGCGTCGCCCAAGGTGAATGCGGCGCTGTCGCCGCTCATCGATCCGTTCCGCTCCGCGCCCGTGGTCGCGCTGCTGCCGATCATGGTCATGTGGTTCGGCATCGGCGAATGGATGAAGGTGCTGTTCCTGTTCGTGGGTGCCGTCGTGTACCTGATCCCGATGGTGCGCGACGCGGTGCGCGCGGTGCCACAGGCGTACTGGATCTCCGCGCGGGACCTCGGCGCGACGCCGTTCGAAGCGGTACGCCATGCGGTGCTGCCGCTGGCCATGCCGCGCATCGCCGACGCTGTCATCGTCGGTGTGTCGGTCATGTGGACCTACATCACCGTAGCCGAATACGTGAATGCGCGGGAAGGGCTGGGTCAGCTGATCCAGAACGCGCGGCGTTTCTCGGCCATGGACCAGGTCTTCGCCGGCATCATCGTCATCATCGCGTTCGCGCTGCTGAGCTACCAGCTCATGCGTTACCTCAAGGCCAGAATGTATCCGTGGGAGACCAAACTGTGAGCGACGCCGCCGCCCCGGTCAGCATCGAGCTGAAAGACATCGTCCAGGAATATCCACACAAGGATGGCAGCGGCGTACTGCGCGTCGTGGACGGCGTCAGTCTGGATCTGCGACCCGGCATCAACATGCTGCTCGGCCCCTCGGGCTGCGGCAAATCCACGATCCTGCACATGATGGGCGGGGTGCGGCCGATCGGCGTGCAGACGCCGACGTCAGGCACGGTGCTGATCGACGGCCAGGCCTGCGTCGAGGCACACCAGGATGCGGTCATGGTGTTCCAGCGCTACGCCAACCGCCCCGATCTCTCGGTGGAGGAAAACGTCGCGTTTCCGTTTCGGCTGCGGCACTGGCGCGATCGCATCGGCGCGGCCGAAGCACGCCAGCGTGTGGATGAGACGCTCGCGGCGGTCGGCCTGACGGCGCATCGCAGGCACCTGCCATCGCAGCTGTCGGGTGGTCAGAACCAGCGCGTCGCGCTGGCGCGTGCACTCGTGCTGCGACCGCGCATCCTGCTGATGGACGAACCCTTCGGCGCGCTCGATGCGCAGACGCGCACCGAGATGCAGCAACTGCTCGTGCAGATCTACGAGCAGAATCCCTGTCTCGTCGTGTTCGTGACCCACGACGTGACCGAAGCGCTGACGCTCGGTGATCGCGTCATCGTGCTGTCGACCCAGCCGGCCCGGATCGCGGACGATTTCGCGATCCTGGAGCCGCGACCGCGCTCGGTCGCCTGGCAGCGCTCGACGGAGGCGGTGCGCATGGAAGAGCGCATACTGGCCCAGCTGCATGCAGCCAGTGCCGGCCGCGCGAGCCTGCGCGTGTCGGTGTAAGAGGACCGTTCCGTGACGATGGACCCCGCCTGGAACCGCGGTACCGAACAGGAGCAGCCGTCCTACCTCTGGGCGATGCTGACCGCGCCGCTCAACATCAACCTGTTCCTCGCCACGCTGGCGGGCAGCACGTTCCTGTCGATTCCCTACGGCGCGCCCGGCGCGATCCTGCCCCTGCTCGCGTTCGCGGCGGGCGAGGCGATTGCTTCCATGTTCATTCCCGCCTCGTCCACGTTCCGGGCGAAGGTCGACCGCAAGCTCAAGCTCAAGCGACGCGATGCGGCGGCGATGCACCTGCGGGGCGAAATCGCGCGACGCTGCACTGAGCACGATCCGCGCTGGGAGATCTACCGCAACCTGCAGGAACGCGTGCGCAGCCTGCGCGAGATGGGCAGTCACCGGCGCAGTGCGCTCGGCGAGCGCGAGATCGAGCGCATCGAGGACACGGCGATCGATTATCTCGGCCTCTGGCTCGCCGAACTGTCGATGGCGGAGCGCCAGGACTCGGTCAACGAGCGCGATATCGAACGCCGCATCGCCGACGTCACCCGGCGCATCGAGCAGGGCGCCGAAGATGCACGCAGCCTGCGCAAGGCCAAGGGCGATCTCGAAGAGCTGCTGCTGCGTCATCGCCGCCTCGCGAGCCGCAAGGCGGCGGTCGAGGCCGCGCTGCTGTCGCTGCCCGACGCGGTGGAGGAAATCTATCAGGCCATCATCACCGGGGCCTCGGCGGCCGAGGGTGGCACTCGCCTGACGGAAGCCATCGAACGGCTGCGGCTCGAGGAAGAACTCGAATCGAGCTACGGCGCCGAAATACAGAGCATCGTCCAACCGGCGGCTGCGCGCGTCATCGGCGCCGCGCGGCAGGGAGTCAAGTCGTGAACGTGCACAAGATCAGCCGCGGCGAACTCGAAACGCTGGTCAATTTCAGCGCGCACGAGCGCATGGTCCACGAAGCGATCACCGTGGCCCTGGGCGACACGCTGCAGCGGTTGCGTTTCCTGGGACGCTACACGAGCTGGAACGGCCTGTTCGGCTCCGGCGTCGCGGCGCTCGCTGGCAAGATCGGCCGCTCGCGCCGCCTGTTCCTGGACCCGGACGAGCCGATCGAGGCGCTGGCCGACCGCAGCGTCTACGTCGGCAGCTTCTTCTTCGATGCCGCGCGCGACGAGTTCGACGACCACGAGTCGGTCCATCGCGATACGCATCGCTGCCTTGCGCAGGCAACGCTCAAGGGGCTGCTCGAGATCGAGGCCATGCACACGCCGATGCTGGCCGACCGCGGCAGCGTCAACACGCTGCTCGCCGAGCCGGTCTGGCTGCAGGATCTCAATACGCGCGTCGCGCAGGGCTATGGCGTCGGCAGTGCCGACGACCTTCCTGCCATCTTCCGCGCGATCGGCTACCACCTGGGTTCCGAGCTGCTCGCCGACCGCGAGTTCTCGATCATCGACGAGGTGATGCGCCACGCCGCGCCCGAGCTCACGCAACAGTTGCTGATGAAGCGGGTTGCCATCGCGGGCCAGGAGCATGTCGCCTATCACTGGATCTCGATCCATTCGGGCCACGGCGGCGGCGCCGAAGCCGACCACTTCGAGTGGGCGACGCAGGGTGCGCGCCTCGCGCTGCGCTTCACGCCGGCTGCCGACCATGCCGTACTGAAGCAACAGCTGATCCAGGGCTTCGTCGCGTTCGCCCATGACCACCGCCGCTTCTTCGAACTCGTGAATACCGCCTGATCTATCGATGCCGCCGGCGGCCTTCCGCCGGCGGACCACCTTCCACGTTCCGAACTCGTAACGGAGACCCGTGCACCATGGCCAGCATCAATTTCTTCGACCGCCTCGGCAACCTCTGGCGCGGTTTCGTGTCGTTGTGGATCGCGGATGTCGAAAAGAAGCATCCGGAAATCGCCTATGAGAACGCGATCAACAGCCTGATTGCCAAATACACCAAGCTCAAGAGCGCGACGGCAGCCATCATCCGCCGCCGCGACGAGATCGATCATCGTGTCGAGGCCGAGCGGCAGTCGCTCGCCGCCGTGGCGCGCGACCTGGAAGCCGCCCTGGCCACGAACCAGGACGATCTCGCGCTCGTGCTGCTGCAGAAAAAGAGCGCGGTCGAGGCCGAGCTGTCGGGTCTGGCGAGTGAGGCCGAGCAGGCCAAGGTCGACGCGGACGATGCCAAGAACGCCCTGCTCGCGGTCAAGAGCGAGATCGACAAGCTCAAGTCCGAACGTGACCGCATGCTGGCCAAGATGCAGAGCGCCCAGGCACGCATCCAGATCCAGTCGCAGCTGGACGGGCTGTCGGTCGAAGCCGATGTGCAGGCCCTCGACAAGGTGCGCGACCACATCAAGAACACAATTTCCGAAGCCAATCTCGGCAAGGAGCTGCGTGATTCGGATCTGGACGTGCGCCTGGACAAGCTGCGCCAGCAGTCGGGCTCGATCACGGCCCGTGCGCAGCTCGACGAGCTCAAGCGCCAGCGCGCCGCCCAGGCGGCTGCCGGCAAGCAGATGTAAGGCGGCCGCAGCGGCGTTGACATGAGCAGCCCGGCCTGTTGGCCGAGCTGCCGGTACGGGTTCAAACCTTACGATCGGGAGGCGCGATGACCGCGGCGCGATCTGCATCAGCGACACCTTTGCCGCGCTGGGCCGAGACGGTCCGGCGCAAGTACGTCGGCGGCGAAGCGTCGATGTTCGTGCTGCATCACAATGTATTCGACGAGATCCTCCACGGCGACACGTTCTACTCGCTCGTGGATTTCCTGAGCGAGGTGCTGCTCAAGGACAACAAGGACACGATCATCGTCTACGATCCCTCGGCGGGCGTGCGCTACGCCAAGCGCACGAGCACGCTCGGCACCGAACCGGTACGGCCGAACAAGCCGCCCGAGGAGGCGCTCGCCGACATCGAACACGAAATCCTGCTGCGCCACAGCGCCGCGCTGATCGTGAGCTACGCCGGCAGCATCGCACCGCCGGGCGAGGAGAACTTCCTGTCCCATGCCGATCGCATGAATGCGATACGGCTGCATCGCTGGTCGATGAGTCCCGAGCTCGAGACCAAGGACAATGTCGTCTTCCTGCTCAGCGAGTCACTGGCCGAGCTCAATTCGAAACTCGTCGCCAATCCGCGTGTCGCCGCGATCGAGGTGCCGCTGCCGGATCTCGACGAGCGCGCTGCCGTCATCCGCAAGGTCGACCCCGGCATGCCGGAGGACGACGTCGAGCGCATCGCCGAGCACAGCGCGGGCTTGCGTGCGGTGCAGATTTCGCAGCTGCTGACGCCGCGGCCGACCGACAATGCGCTGGGTGAGCGCGAACGCCTCGAGCTCATCCGATCTCTCCTCGGCACCAGCGCCGACGCGCAGCAGCGTGCGTCCAAGCTCGCTGCCATCACGCGGGGCATGGATACCGAGGAGATACGGCACCTGATCAATCCCGACCACCCGCTGCCCGAGACCGATGCCGGCGATCCGTTCGCCGAAGTCATCGAGCTCGTGCACCGGCGCAAGCGCGAGATCATCGAAAAAGAGTGCGCAGGCCTCATCGAGTTCATCGACGCGCGCCACGGACTCGAAGCCGTCGGCGGCAACGAGGGCATCAAACAGGAGCTGATGCAGATCGCCGCGGCGATCAAGAGCGGCGACCGGCACCGCGTGCCGATGGGGCTGTTGTTCGTCGGCCCGATGGGAACGGGCAAGACCTTCATCGCCAAGGCCTTCGTCAAGGCGTCGGGCCTGAGCGCCGTCACCTTGAAGAACTTCCGCTCGAAATGGGTCGGTTCCACCGAGGCGAATCTCGAGAAAGTGCTGGGCATGGTCAAGGCGCTGGGCCCGATCATCCTCATCATCGACGAGGGCGACCGCAGCTTCGGCGGCCAGTCCGAGGACACTGACGGCGGTACGTCCTCGCGCGTGATCGCCCGGCTCAAGGAGTTCATGAGCGAGCCCGACAACCGGGGCCAGGTGCTCTTCATCCTGATGACGAACCGCCCCGACAAGCTCGACATCGACATCAAGCGTGCAGGCCGCATCGATCGCAAGATCCCGTTCTTCTATCCCGACACACCCGACGACGTCGAAGCCGTGTTGCGCGCCATTTTTGCGCGCTACAAGCTCGGCGACGCGATCGACTGGGCGGCTGCGCGCGACACCACGACGGCGAAGCTCGTCGGCTATTCCAACGCCGATCTCGAAGCGGTCTGCCTGCTCGCGCTGAACATGGCCGGCGAGGGCAGCACGATCGATCGGGACTGCTTCGAGCGGGCAATTGCCGACTACGTGCCGGCGCGCGACGCCGGCATGCTCGAGTACATGGAAATGCTGGCCGTTTTCGAAGCGTCGCGACGCAGCATGCTGCCGCAGCGTTACCGCGACATGACCCAGGACGACTTCAACGCGCGCTTGCGCGAACTCAAGCGCGAGCTGCGGATATGACGCGGCGCAGGACGTTCCTCCCGCGTGCCGTTTCGACGGCAGGCGACGGGGCGAGGGCGCAACGTCCGCGCCCCGCCCCGCAATGAATTGACGACGCGGCGCGCGGAGACGTTTCCGCTGACCGCGACGCTCCCGCCCGAGGCAGCTCGGAGGAGCGCCAGAAATGTACAACTCAGCCGGAGCCGATCATGACTGCCACACCGATGACTACGCTCGAACTTCACCACCTGCAGGCGATCGTGCGCGCCATGCACGACGTGGCCCAGACCGATGGCGTGCACGACGCCGAACGCGTGATGCTGCGCGGCTTCTACGAATCCTGTCAGCGCGATGCCGCAGCGCTGGCCTCGTTCGACGATCTCGTCGCCATGCCCTTCGACCTCGCCGCGATCGTCGAGGATTTCAAGCTGCCGGCACAGAAGATCGCGCTGCTGCACTCGTGCCTGCTGCTGGCCCACGCGGACGGCAGCTATTCCGCGGGCGAGCGCGCGAAAGTGCAGGGCTTCGCCGACGCGCTCGGTGTCTCCGCGGGCGAGCTCGAACAGATCGAGGAAGGTGTGGCCGACTATCTGCTGCAGCAGATCTCGCGGATCAGCAACACGGATGCGCTGCAGGAAGTGTCCCGGGAACTTCATCGCTGACGCGGCGGCCGTCGGGTCGAAGCCGGCGCGCCACGGCGTTGCCGCAACGCTCACGTGCCGCTCACCGCCGTTGCGCGGTAATTCCCCTTTCACAGATTGCAGGAGACGTCCATGAAGAAGAGCGGATCGGCGGAGTGGAAAGGCAGCATCAAGGAAGGCGGCGGCACGATCTCGACCGAAACCGGCGTGCTGCGCGAAGCGCCCTATGGGTTCCGCTCGCGCTTTGAGGATGGGCCAGGCACCAATCCCGAGGAACTGATCGGCGCCGCGCACGCGGGCTGCTTCTCGATGGCATTGTCGAACATTCTCGGCCAGAGCGGTCTGACGGCCGATTACATCCGCACGCGTGCCGAGGTGAGCCTGATCAAGACCGACGCCGGCTTCACGATCAACGCGGTGCATCTCGTCGTGAACGCCAAGGTCCCCGGTACGGACGCGACGGCGTTCGCCGAACTCGCGGGCAAGGCCAAGGCCGGCTGCCCGGTCTCACGCGTGCTGAACGCCGAGATTTCGATGGACGCGACGCTGGACGCGTGAGTTCCCGGCGGCAGGCTTCTCGCCGCAGCCCCGGACTACCCTCCCCTTCAAGGGGAGGGCAGGGGTGGGATGGGGCGCGCCGTGGAGTTAACGTCGCTGCGCAGAGCGCAACGGGGCGTCGATCCCTCAGCGATCGGCGACCTCACCCTCGTCATAGGCGAGGCGCTGCTGCGGCAGGTCGACGTAGAACATCGCGCCGGCTTCCTCGCGGGGCAATACACCGACCTTCAGCGAAGGCACATAGACACGCCGGCCATCGAGCTTGACCGGACGCAGCACTACGGCCATCTGCACGTTGACGACGGCGCCATTTGCCGCGCGGGCGATCTCGGCCAGCGCCTCGCGCTTGAGTTCGTCCGCGCTCTTGAGCTTGAAGCTCGTGAGTTGCGGATGAAGCAGCACGCCCGGCCAGCGCAGGTTCATGCTGACAACGTCGCCCGCGCCCCGCGAGGCGATTTTCGCGGCGCTGCCCTCGACCTGGATGCCGTCGATATTGCGCAGGGCATAAGTGAACACGGAGTCCGCTGCAAGCTGCGCACTGTCGTCGTTCATCTCGATCGACTGCGTGCGCAGCGACATGATGCCAGTATTGGCGAACAGGACCTGCTCGCGATTGATGCCGACCTGGGCCAGCAGATCGAGATGGCGTGCCTCGAGCTCCCGCTGCGAGCGCTCGGCCTCGGCGAAGTCCATCGGCGGCTGGCCTTCGAGATTGCGCGCGTAGTGCACGCGGCCTGAGCTCTGGCTGATGCCATACGTCGCCGTCCTGGTCGAGATGTAGTCCGATCCGCTCGCGGTCGAATGCGGCAGACCCAGCACGTTCTCGATGTCGGAGATCTTGCGCAGGCGCAGCGGATCGTGGCCATTGGGATACTTCGCACGGAAGGTCGCGAGACGGCGCGCGAGCACGGTGGTGTCGAAGCGCGGCAGCGCCACGTCCACCAGGCGTGCGTAGTCTTCGGAGTACAGCTGGGCCGACTCGGCCGGAGAGCCCAGGCCACTCGTGTCGGCGGCATTGACCGCGGCGATCGGCGCGAGCAGCAGCAGACCAAACAGGCCGACGAAGCCGGCGCGGATGCGGAAAGTGGATTTCTTCATGGTCGTGAGTCCGTTCATTTGGGCAGGGCGCCGCCGCCCGAGGAGGGGTCGCACTTGCTGATGTAGCGGGTCGTCGCAAAGTTGGGGCTCGTGTCGGCCCACTTGCTGGCGTAGCGTTCGTTGAGCACGTCGGAAGATCGGGCGGCCGTATTGCCGAAGCCCATGGAGACCGGGCAGATGGTCTTGTAGCTGTTGTACCAATGGTCGACGTGATGCATGTTGTCGACCCAGGCTTTGCCCACGTCCTTGGACGAGGTGCCGTCCGCGGCGAGATCCTCGTACTCGTCCACGTACTGCGAGCCGATGTACATGAGGCCGTGGAAGCCGGCGATCACGTGCACGCCGCCTTTGGCCGGGCCGAACCAGGAAAGACGCTTGTCCCACTGCATGCTCTGGCAGGATGACATGTGGAAAAAGCGCAGTCGCCCGCCGGATGCCTTGCCGATTTTCATCTGGTCGACGTTGAGCTTGCACTCGCCCTGATCCTTGGTGTGCATGCTGCCCGCCCAGCCGGTGCTGTCGACGGTGCCGTGCGTGCAGATCAGGCCAGCGTCCTGCGCATCGAGCCGGCTGTTGTCGACGCCCCAGGCGGCGATGGAGGGGTCGACATACTTGCTGACGCGTACCAGCGAAAAATTCTGCCAGACCGGCACGAAGCCGCGATCGGCCATCTCGTGACGCCAGGCCATGCACATGTCGTCCCACCAGTCGCGCTGGGCGCCGGAACAGTCTCCGTCCCATTTCGTGATCGCTGAACTCCAGACCGAATCGGCCAGCGCAGTGCCGCCGATGCCGAGCGCGGCGAGGGCGAAGCCGGCGCCGACCAGTGCTTTGCGTGTTGCTTTCATGGAATGCTCCGTGTCGATGAATGACGAGCCTGCAGAACGTGCCGTGCGGTGGATACCGAACACGCGTCGTGCAGGTCTCGCGTTGCCGTCCCCGTCCTTGGCGGGAAAACGCAACGTGTATACGAACGAAGGATTTCAAGAAAAGCGAACGCGCGTGACGCGCACTACGAGGGCGCATTTCGGAAACTGCGATGCCCGGCGGCGGTCGAGCGTCGACTGCTTCACAGGTCGACGTGGCGGTTCATCCTCGTGAAGCTCCGGCGACGAACTGCCGCGCGTGGGATTCAACTGCCGAGGGCGAGTTCTTTCTGCAGGAATGCCTTTGCCGCCCGCGTGTCGCGCTTGATCGTGGGCTCGGAGACGCCGAGCAGTTCGGCGATGTCCTTGACTTCGAGTCCGGCGAAGAATCGCATCTCCACGACCGTCACGAGACGTTCGTCGAGCATGGCCAGCTTTTCGAGCGCGCGATCCATGCCCACGAGCTGCTCGGCCTGTTCATCGACGGGCAGTGGCACGCCTTCGAGTGCTTCGAGTTCCACATGCTCCGCGCCGGCACCGCGTCGCTCGGCGAGGCGCGAGCGTGCATAGTCGATGACGACCTGACGCATCGCGCGTGCCGCCGTGGCGAAGAAGTGCTTGCGGTTCTCGTAGTGGCTCTCGTTGCGGTCGAACAGTTTGAGGTAGGCCTCGTTGACGAGCGCGCGCGTGTTCAGGGTGTTGCCGCGCCGGTGACGCGCGAGCTCAGCCCGCGCGATGCGCAGCAGGTCGTCATAGACCAGCTTCAGCGCCTTGTCCCGTTCGCCCGAATCCTGGTTCGCCGCCGCAATGCGTGCGGTGATCTCATGCTCGTTCATCACTTCTCCCCCGCTGCCACGTGTTCGCGACGCCGGCACGATCACCCGTGTGGGAAACCGGACGCACGGCATCTTGTACCACGCCGCAGGCCGCCAGTTCCCTGGGCGCTTGCCGCGGGAAGGCCAGCCTGCGACCGGTCCCCGGCGTGGCCGGATTGGCGCTCGCGTCGCCGTGATCCCTGAGCGCCGCCGACACCGTAGGTAAAGGCATACACCGCTGTCCCCCCAACGATGATGGAGAACGCCATGAAACGACTGCTGATCGCCCTTGCCCTGGTTGCTGCCGCCGGTTCCGCTGCGGCTGGTGTCGACGCCAACGGCGTCAATTTCAACGGCCTGAGCCTCAACGGCACCACGCTCAACGGTATCAATTTCAATGGGCTGAGCCTCAACGGCACGACGCTGAACGGTACGACGCCCAATGGCATCGATCTCAATGGTCTGACCTTCAACGGAACGACGCTGAACGGTATCGCGTTCAACGGGTTCACGCTGAACGGCTGGAACCTCAACGGCATGCTCCTCAACGGCATGCTTCTCAACGGTACTAGCCAGCTGGACAGCGACTGGTCTGCGGTGCCGCTCGCCGACATACGCGTGCATCTGCCGGAAGCCCGTTGATGCGTCGCGTGCTCGGCAGCCTGTTGATCCTGGTGGCCACGACTGCCATGGCGACCGCTGCCGAGCCGGCGTCGCGGCTCGCGGTCGAGGGCACGGAGTTCATGCTTTACCGCGCCGACGGTCGCGTCCTGCGGAGTGCGGAGCTGATCGGTGCCGAGCTGGATATCGGCGGCGGACGCCAGCTGCGCATCGACGCGGTGAGGCCGGACCCGGCGGACGCGAATGGCCACATCTTGCTGCATCGCTTCAGCCAGCGCGTCGGTGACGGCGGCTGGGCCGATGCCTGCGGCGCGGATCGCGAAGGCCGGCGGGAAGGCTTTCCGGTGCCGGGACGCTGGGTCGACGGCCGCTACCGCCACGAGGCGACGCATTTCGCGCTGACCTGTACGGGGGGCGCTCAGGCCAAGTGCGTGCGCTGGGGCTACCGGCCCTGGGACAGGGCAGCCGACGGCAGCGCACTCGCCGACCTGTACGAAGCCTGCGTGCACATGGTCCGCGCCGACTACTGTGGCGACGGGACGGCGACGACACGCGACGGCATGGTCATCGACATCTACGACCCGCACGGTGTGCAGAAGCCCGAGAGCGGTGCCGATTTCCGCTTCGAAGCCGGCTGGGCACCGACCGGCGCGGTCTGCGTCAACCATGTGCGTGTGCCCGAAAACGTCACGCTGGACACGCTCGCGGCGCGATGCCCGCGTCTCGCCCCTGTGCTCGGCAACCGGTGTGACGAGGCAACCGCGCGCGCTGCCGGTGCGGTGCTGTTCAACCGGTCGCGATGAATCGATGTGCCGTTCGCGCCGTGCCGGGCGAGCCGCCGCACACGGGAGGGCGCGACGTGGCGGCGCGCGACGACAGTGCAGCGTGCCGGCCGTTTCGCGCCCCGGTTGCAGTCCGCCGTCAGGGCCGCCACCCTACGAGCGTCGGGCAATCGTCCTCGCGATGCGCGGTACGTTCCCCGCGATCACCTCCCGAGCCGAACCCATGGATGCACAACGCTGGCGCCTCGCGCGCGACCTGTTCGAGACCGTGGTCGACCTTGCGCCGGACCAGTGGGAGGCGCAGCTGCTGCGGCATGCGCCAGACGATGCCGAGCTGCGCGACGAAGTGCTCGCCTTGCTGCATGCCGACGCGGCAGCGACACGCGCGACCGGCCTGCACGAGCAGGTGCCCGACCTCGTCGCCGGTCTCGCCCGGGAGCTGACCGGCGGCCGCACCGCCGTGAGTGCACCGGCCGTGCGCAGTGGCGATCGCCTCGGGGCTTTTCGCCTCGTGCGCGAGGTTGGTCGCGGCGGCATGGGCGCGGTCTGGCTGGCTGAGCGTGCGGACGGCCAGTTTGCGCAGCAGGTCGCGATCAAGCTGATTCGCGGCGGCTGGGACACGGCCGACACGCAAGCGCGCTTCCTCGCCGAACGCCAGATCCTCGCCAGCCTGCAGCATCCGAACATCGCCCACCTCATTGATGGCGGCGTCACGACCGACGGGCGTCCCTGGCTCGCGCTCGAGTACGTCTCCGGCACCGATCTGCGGCAGTGGTGCGACGCACGTGCGCTCGACCTGCGCCAGCGTCTCGCGCTGTTCCTGACCGTATGCGACGCGGTCGAGCACGCGCACCAGCGTCTCGTCGTGCACCGCGACCTCAAGCCGTCGAACATTCTCGTCAGCGACGACGGTGTCGTGAAGCTGCTCGATTTCGGCATTGCCAAGCTCATCGATCCGCAGTCGGCGGCGGTCAGCGCGACGCGGATATTCACGCCGGAATATGCCGCGCCCGAGCAGGTGCGCGGCGAGCTCGTGACCACGGCCGTCGACGTCCATGCGCTCGGGCTGCTGCTCTATGAACTGCTCAGCGGCCATCGTCCGTACGCCGTCGACCATTCGACGCCGGCGGCCTACGAGCGGGCCGTGCTGGACCAGGAGCCGACGCGGCCGAGCCTGCGTCTCACGCGCGACGATGCGCGGGCCGAGAAGATTGCCGCGAAACGTCACCTGACTGCCGAACGCCTGCGCCGTGAACTGCGCGGCGACCTCGACGCGATCGTGCTGAAGGCGCTACGCAAGCAGCCGGCGCAGCGCTATGCCAGCGTCGGCGAATTCGTCGCCGACGTGCAGCGCTACCTGCGGCGTCAGCCGGTGCTCGCGCGCCGTGGCAACTGGCGCTACCACGCCACGCGGTTCCTGCAGCGGCATGCGACGGCCGCCGCCCTGGCCGCTGTCGCCGTGCTGGCGCTCGGCGCCGGACTGGCGCTGGCGCTGTGGCAGGCGCGCATCGCGCGGGACGAGCGCGACACGGCGCGCGAAGCGCTGGCATTCATGACGACCCTGTTCGAGCACGCCGATCCGGCGCGCCAGAAAGGCGAGACGCTCAGTGTCCGCGACCTGCTCGATGCTGGCGTGGAAAACATCCGCAGTGCGCTGCCCGGCCAGGACACGGTGCGCGCGCGGCTGCTGCTGACGATGGCTTCGGCCTATCTCGGCCTGGGCCAGCGCGACCCGGCCGCGCCGCTGATCGCCGAAGCACTGACCCTCGCGCAGGCGCGCGGCGATCGCGCGCTGGAAGCCTCGGCGCTGATCCAGCAGTGCCGGCATTTCGACATGGGCAACGATTCCGGGCGCTGCCCGGCACTGCTGGATCGCGCGGAAAGCCTGCTCGATCCCCGCGACAGCACGCAGGCCGCGCTGATCGCGTACGCGCTGGCGCAGCGTGTCTACGGACTGCAGCTGGAGAACCGGTACGAGGACATGGCCGCCGCGATGCGTCGCGGCCTCGCCCTGCTCGGCGACTCGGCCGAACACCGCTTCCTGCGCGTCGAGCTCGCCGGCCATCTCGCGTTCGCGCTGGACAAGCTGGATCGTCCAGAGGAAGGCGAGGCCGTGCTGCGGCCCTATCTCGCTACCCTGCGTGGGGACGCGAGTGCGGAACGGGTGCTGCTCGCCGACACGCTGGGCACGCTCGCGAACATCGTTGCTCACCAGCAGCGTATCGACGAAGCGATCGCGCTGCAGCGCGAGGCGCTCGCGGTCATGGAGCAGCTCTACGGCATCGACAGTCCCGCGATCACGTCGCAACTCAACAGCCTTGCGGTTCAGCTCACGGCGGCCGAGCGCTACGACGAAGCCCTGCCGCTCCTCGAACGCACGGTCGCGCTGGACCGTCGCCGCGGGCCGGACGCGACGCACGAACTGGCGAGCAGCCTGTGCAACTACGGCGGCGTGCTGTTGATTGCCGGCCACGACGCGCAGGCGCGCGCGCCACTGGACGAGTCCATCGATGTCGCTGCGCGCAGCGAGTTTGCGATGGAGCTCGGCCGTTGCCTGCTGTGGCGCGCGATCCAGTCGCTGATCGTCGGCGATGCGGCCGCCGCGCGTGGCGACGCGGCTCGTGCACGGCAGGCGCTGGCACCGACTTACGGACCAGATACGGACCTCATGCTGCGCATCCGCAGCGCCGATCTCGCTGCCCAGTGGCACGCGCAGGCGCGGACGCCGCAGGGTTGCACCGAAGCCGCTGCGATCGCAGCCGCCTTCTTGACGTCGACCAGGGCCGAGGGGCCGGACGCGCGTTTCGCGACGTTTCTCGCGTCACTCTGCAGCGAGGGACGCGCGGTCGCGGACGAGGCTGCGCGCCAGGCGTTCGACGCGCTCGTGGCCGGATTGTCGCGTGGCGCACGCGATCCGCGCGCCCGCATGGCGGCTGCCCTCGTCGGGCGCCGGGAGCCCTGACAGCGGTGCGCGGGCGGCTTCAGCTCAGGCGCGGATAGCGCTCCCATAGTGCTTCAAACTGGCCGCTGAAACAGCGCACGAGATAGGTATCGTTGCTGACGACCAGATTCTCGTCGTTGCTGAGGCTCGCGCTGCGCGTCCAGTTGAAGCTGCCGTTCGCCAGCAGCTTGCCGTCGAACAGCGCGAACTTGTGGTGCATGTGGGCCGGGCCGCGATCGAGGCGGACCTCGATGCCCGCCGAGGCGAGGCGTTCCACGTCGCTGCCGCTGTCGAAGCGCTTGTCGTCGTCGGTGACGACGCGCACCCGCACGCCGCGCCGGTGAGCCTCCAGCACCGCGTCGGTCAGCCGGTCGTCGGCCAGCGTGAAGACGCAGACGTCCAGCGCCCGCCGCACGGCGCCGCACAGTTCGCGCAACTTGCGCAGGCAGGCGTCGCCCGGCGTGAAGTAGGCGCTGTGCGCCGCGGCCGCCACGTTGGCGGACAGGTCCAGCGTCTTCACCACCTGTTCCAGCCAGCGCAGCAGCGCGAGCGCCTCGGCGGGCCGGGCACGGATCTGCTCGCGCGCGATGGCGAACGCCGCATTGCGCAGGCGGCGCAGCTGTTCGATGCTCGATTGCGCGCCGGTCTGGCGCAGCTCGAAACGTTCTTCGTCGTCGAGGCGGAAGTCGGCTGCGCTGGCGCGCAGGGCCTGGTCGAGCTGCTCGAAATCCATGCAGAACTCCGTGATCGGGGCAACGCCATGCCAGCGGATGGCAACCAGCGGTCGGCGTGCGCGGGAGCGTATCCCGTCGGCGGATCCGTTTCCCGTGGAAGCCGCCACGCAGATCGGCGTGTGCCCGTGCCGGACCGCTCGACCGCGATTCCGGCAGCAGCCTCAGGAACGCCGGCTCGCGATCCAGAAACACAGGGTGCCTGCGATGGCCGCAAACCAGGCCGTCCAGGGCACACCGAGCAGGCGGGCCGCCTGCGTGTCGAGCGCGTAGAGCAGCACCGCCGAAAGGATCAGGGTCGCACCCAGCGCGAGTGGCACGATCTGCGCGCGACTCGCGCTCGCGTCCGCGTGCAGGTTCCGCAGGTCTTCGGAATGCACGCGCATCTCGATGCCGCCGCTGCTGGCCTTGTGCAGGTAGTCGTGCAGCAGCTGCGGCATGTCGGGTGCCGCGGCGAGCCATACCGGCACGCGGCGACGCAGCGCCTTCCAGATCGCGGTGGGGCCGTGACGATCGCGCCACAGCCGCTCCAGCACGGGCTTGGCCACGGCCCAGATGTCGATCTTCGGATCGAGCTGGCGGCCGATGCCTTCGATGTTGAGCAGGGTCTTCTGCAGCAGGATCAGCTGCGGCTGAATCGTGAGCTCGTAGCGGCGCGCGGTCTGGAACAGTTTCACGAGCACTTCAGCCAGCGAAATCTCGCTGAGCGGACGCGTGAAGTAGGGCTCGCAGACGGCGCGGACCGCTGCCTCGAGCTCATCCATCCGCGTGGTCGCCGGCATCCAGCCCGCCTGCACGTGCAACTGTGCGATGCGGCGGTAGTCCTGATTGAACAGCGCGATGAAGTTCTCGGCGAGCCAGTACTGGTCGGCCTCGGGCAGGCTGCCCATGATGCCGAAATCGATCGCGATGAAGCGTGGCTCCGCGGGGCGCGCCGGATCGATCCAGATGTTTCCCGCATGCGCATCGGCGTGAAAGAAATTGTCGCGGAACACCTGCGTGTAGAAGAGCTGCACACCCTTCTGTGCAACCCGTACACGGTCGATGCCGGCCGCGTCGAGGGCGGCGATGTCGTCGGCCGGTATGCCGCGCACGCGTTCCAGCGTCAGCACCGATTCGCGCGAATGCGACCAGTACACCTCGGGCACGTAGAGATCGGGCGAATCGCGAAAATTGCGTCGCAGCAGGCAGGCGTTCGCGCCTTCGCGCTGCAGGTCGAGTTCGTTGACCAGCGTGGTTTCGATCTCGGCGACGACGTCACGCGGGCGGATCTTGTCTGCATTGGGATGGAAGCGGTCGGCGAGACTCGCGAAGTCGCGCAGCAGCGCCGTGTCCGCTGCGATGCGCCGGGCGATGCCGGGACGCAGGACCTTGACCACGACGTCGCGGCCATCCTTGAGCCGCGCAGCGTGCACCTGGGCGATCGAGGCGGATGCGAGCGGCGATTCGTCGAAGGCCGCGTAGAGCTCGGTGATGGGCGCGCCGAGCGCTGCCTCGATCGCGGCGCGCGCGTCTGCGCCGGGAAACGGCGGTACCTGATCCTGCAGCAGGGTCAGTTCGTCGGCGATGTCCGGCGGCAGCAAGTCGCGCCGCGTCGACAGGATCTGGCCGAATTTGACGAATATCGGACCGAGTTCGGCCAGCGCCATCCGCAGCCGCGCGCCGCGGCTGAGCCGCGCGATGTCGGCCGGTGGCCGGCCGAACAGTCCGCGTATCCATTTCAGCGGACGGAACAGGTGAACGGCTTCGACGAGCTCGTCGAGACGATAGCGCAGCAGCACCCGCGCGATACCGATCAGGCGCGGCACGCTGGTCAGCGGCGTCATGCGCGCTTGCCCGCTGCAGCCGCGAGCCGTTCGATACGCGCCTGCAGGCGCTCGCCGCGTTCGCGCAGTGCGTCGACCGCGTCGAGGAATTCGTCCATTTCGCCGGGTGCGACGAGATCGCGGCTTTCTTCGCGCAGATAATCGGCACTGTCACGCAGCAGCGCTTCGCCGCGTCCGCGCGCGTAGCGCAGCGCCGTTGCGAAACCCTGTGCGAGCTTGACCCCGATCACGTCACCGAACACGCGGGTGAAGGCTTCCTCGAAGTCCGGGCGATAGCCGCTTGCCAGCTTTTCGAGGCGGCGTGCGAGCTCTGCGTCGCCGGCGATGTCGACCTTTCCGGGTGCCAGCGCGGTGTCGTCGCCGCGGCGCAAGGCGAGCGCGAGCAGGCTGCCCGGCGTTGCCGCGACGCGCAGCGCACTGTCGCCGCCGAAAGCGGGACCGACTTCGAGTCGATCGCCGACGACGGTCAGGCGCAGGGCCAGCGGCGTATGCGTGAACGAGACGCTGAGTGCGCGGCCGTCGAGGCGGCGCAGCTGGCAGCGGGTATCCGGATCGAGTGCCAGTGCGCGGTTCAGCGCCGACTGCAGCAGGCGACCGAGTACGGACAACAGGGGGTTGGGTGAGCGGGGCGTCGTCATGAGGCCCCGGATTCTACGCGAGGGGCGGCGTGGTTCCGGCAGGTGCGACAACGGCGGCCTGCAGGCGCGCGATCTGGGCCGCCAGCGCATCGCGCAATTCGTCGGGCTGCAGCACCGTGAACCCGAACGGCAGCCGCGCCAGCTGCCGCGCGAACCAGTCGAGACTGTCTGTGCGGGTGCGCAGCAGGACACCGTCGCTGCGCGCTTCGAACACGCCGATGCTGCCGAGCTGTTCAGCCTGGACCCCGGCCAGATCGGTCTGCAGCAGTACCTCGACCGGAATCGCGCGCGGCAGGTTCGCAAGACTGAGTTCCAGCTGCGCCGCGGCGTCGAAGTGGGGCGGGCGGCCGAAGCTGCGGTCGATCGGCACGACGCTGACGATGCGGTCGAGGCGGAACGAGCGCAGGTCTCGGCGCAGGTGACAGTGTCCCAGCGCGTACCAGCGCCCGCCGCGCCAGGTCAGGCCGTAGGTGTCGAATTCGCGCCGGCTCGTGGCGCCGTCGGCGGCGCGGTAGTCCAGGCGCACGCGACGCTGGCTCTGTGCTGCCGCGCTGAGCGCCAGCAACGCCTCGCCGTCCGTCGCCGTTGGCGCGTGGCTGAGGTCCAGCGTCACGGTTTCGGCGACGGCGCGCACGCGCCGCTGCAGGGTCGCGGGCATCACACGCTCGAGCTTGGCCTGGGCGCTCGCGACCGCGGGCGCCGCGTCGGCCAGGCCGAGGCTGCGCGCGGCGAGCAGGCCCAGCGACAACGCGAGCGCTTCGTCGTCGCCGAACATCAGCGGTGGCAGCTTGAACCCCGGCACCAGCGAATAGGCGCCGTAGCGCCCGCGCTCCGCCGTGATCGGAATGCCGATGTCCTCGAGTACACGGATGTAGCGCCGCGTGGTGCGCACGTCCACCTGCAGGCGCTGCGCGAGTTCGCTGCCGCTGAGACGGCCATGCGCCTGCAGCAGCTCCAGCACGGTCAGCACTCGGGAAGCGGGATGACTCATGCGCCTAGCATAGGCGGAATCAGGGCGTAACCCGCCCGCATTGGAGCGCCGTTGCCGACCCGGCGTATCCGGGGTGTCGCCGGGCCGACGTTGGCTACAATCGACGCAGCCTGGTCCGTCCCCACTCCATGGTCGCTACCGAGTTCACCCGCGGCGCGGAATCGCGCGTCGTCGGTTACCGTTTCGCCGGTGTGGTCCTCGACCTGCATCGCGGCCGACTGCTGGTCGACGGTGCCGAGGTCGCGCCACCGCCGCTGCTGCTGCAGTTCCTGCAGATCCTGTGCGTTTCGCAGGGACGGCTGCTGTCGCGGCAGGAGCTGTTCGACGCGCTCTGGCCCGGCGGGCAGACCGTGTCCGAGGCGGCGCTGTCGCAGCTGATCTGGCGCCTGCGCGCGTTGCTCGGGGCCTACGGCGCGCTCATCGTGACCGTGCGTCGCGGCGGTGTGCGCCTGGACGCCACCGTCAGCGCCGACTACGCGCCCCCCGGGGCGGTGCCGTCTCCGGCGGGCTTGACGGGGAATGGGCCGACCTCGAACGGATACGACCCGGCGCCGTCGTTGGGCGTGCGTGCCGATGCCGGTGCAGCGCCCCCCGAACCCGAGACCGCCGCTCCATTGCCGGGGCCTACGCGATCGGCGGTGACCCTGTCGCGAACGCGCCGGCGCGTTCTCGTTGCCGGTCTGATGGCCGCGGCCGTGCTCGTGGCCGGTCTGGTGGCCTGGGGGTTGCACGATCCGCTGGTCTTCGACGGCTACGCCCTGCGGGCGAGCGACCTGCAGGCCGATCGCCGCGATACGCCGCGTATCGCGGCCGCGGCCTTCGCCGCCGAGGAAGCCGGCGACCGGGAGCGCGCGATCGCGCTGATGCAAAGCCTGCACGAGAGCGACCCGGCCACGCCGGTCCCGGCCGCCATGCTGGCCTGGTGGCGGTCTCACGCGGAGCCCGCGGAAGCGGCCACCTGGGGGCGTGCGGCACGCGCGCGCCTGACTGGGGAAACGCCGGCTTTCCTGCGGCTTTTCGTCGACTATTTCGTCACCCGCAGCGGCGACCAGCCGTATCGGGGACCGCTCAATGCCGCGCTGGAACTGCGTCCTTCGGCCTGGCGCATGCAGTACACCCGCGCCCACGTGCTGCTGGCCGATCGCGACTTCGCCGGCGCCCTGCGTTCGCTGCGGCAGGTGCCCACGCATGTACCGGAATCCGGCCTCCTCGCCGATGTGCTCGCTGACCGCGTGTCGCTCGGTGACGCCGAAGCCGCCTCGATCGCCCGCGAACTGCCGGCCATCGCCGGCAACCCGGTGCTGCGGACCTATCTGCAGGGGCGCGAAGCCTATAGCGCCGGCCGGCTTGCCGAGGCGATCGCCGACCTCGACGAGAGCGCACGCCTGGCTAGGGAGAGCGGCGATTACCAGCGCCAGGTGATGGCCGGCGAGCTGGCCGGCATGGCCGCGTTCGAGCTCGGCAGCGCCGACACGCTGCCGCGGCTGTCCGCACTGCGCCGGTTGTGCCAGGACCGTGGTCGTTTCGACTGTGTCGCAACGGCACTCGGCCTGCAGGCCGTCCTGGAGGCGCGCCGGGGCGAGGCGGCACGCGCGTCGGCGCTGCTGGCTGATGCCTGGGCCCTGACGCCGCACTCGTGGATGCGGCCGGCACTGCTGTTGATCGCCCATGAGAACCAGCTGGCCACGCCCGGCGATGTGGAGGTCGTCGCTGGGGAAATCCGCGACGATCCGGCCTTTGCCGGCGTAGCCGAGCTGCTGCGCGGCTGGCAGGCGCTGAGCCGCGGCCAGCCCGCGCAGGCGCAGCGGGAGCTGGATCTGGCGATCGAGCGCGGTGTGCGACAGACCTACAGCGCCGAGGACGCGATCCTGCTGGCGGCGCGGCTCGGTACGCCGGCCGCCCCTTGCCGGATCGACCCGCCATTCCCCAATCCGCTGCGCCTGAGCGCTTGCCTGCAGTTGCGTGACCACAGGAAGTAGAAAAAAACAATGAGTTGAGTTTCATGTAACGCTGCTGTTGAGTTGCCGGCAGGCTGCCGTGAAGCACGTCGCCGCCCGTCGCTCCAGGCTCGATACCAAGGCCGCCACTGTGGGTGGCCGTTCATCGGAGCCTGCCATGTCGTTCATTTCCTGGGTCGCCCGCGCGATCTTCTGTACCTGTCTACTGCCCGGCAGCACGGCGAGTGCCGCCGGCGACCTGGATCGGAGCTACGCCGCCCAAGGCGTTGCGCGCCTTACCGGCGCAGCGGCGCCGGGCCCTCAGGCGCTGGTCGTACTGCCGGACGGCAGCACCGTGTTTGCCTCGTCCAGGCCGACCTCGACGCGCGACCTCGTCGTGGGTGCGCTGAACCGGGACGGCCACGCCGACGTGCGTTTCGCCGCCGGCGGACTGCTGCAGATCAGCAGCAGCGGCACGTTGTACCAGCCACTGCTGCAGTACGACGCCCGGACGGGAAAGATCCTGCTGGCGGCGAGTGACTATCGCGGGGGCGTCTATCACCTCCTGCTCTGCCGCATCCTGCAGGACGGCACGCTGGACCCGTCGTTCTCGACGGCGGGATACACCAGCCAGACCGGGTGCGTCAGCATCCCGCCGCCGTCGTTTGCCGCCAGCGGCATACTCCCGGCCGGCTTCCTGCCCCTGGCGGACGGCCGCATCCTGGTTGGCGGCAGTGCCTACGATTTCGGGACCAGTTCGTTTCGCGCGTTCGAGGGCCGCGTCACGCCGTTGGAGGTCAGCCCGGACGAGACGCCTGCCATCAACGTGGTGCCCAACCTCAGCAACGTGTTCATCAACGCGGTCGTGTTCGATCCGCCGAGGGGCGACATCTACTTCACCGGTTCGCAGCGCTTCGCCAGCGGCGATTCCGCGCTGGTGGTGGCACGCCTGGGCGTGTCGAACATCGAGAGCTACCTGTACAACCCCAACAAAGTCGTCAACGGAACCGAGGATGGCCGCGCCATCGTGTTCCGCAACATCAACGAGATTTACATTGCCGGCACCATAGAGATGCCCGGTGGCAAGACCGACTGCATGGCGTTCCGCCTCAACCGCTCCATGCAGCCGTACTTCGGCTTCGGCCCCGGCTCCAACGGTCGCCGCACGGTGCGCTTCAACGGCGCCGCGCTCGACAGTGCGTCGTGCGACGCTGGCCTGGTCGATGCCGAGGGCGCCATCTACGTCGGCGGCAAGGTCGGTGTCGGCGGCGATCAATCCTACGAGTCGGCCGTGGCCAAGCTGGACTCGGGTGGGGATTTCGACGCCGGGTTCGGCCTCAACGGGGTCGCCCGCCTCGGCGGCGGACAGAACCCGCCGCGCAGTGAGCGGGCCCTGGCGCTGGGCCTGCACCTGGGCCGCGTGATCCTCGCCGGGCCCAGCGAACCCGCCGTGGGTGCCACGCCGCAAACCACCGACATGGTGCTCGCGCGCCTGACTCATGCGGACATGATCTTCGACAGCGGGTTCAACTGACCGCCATGAATCAGGGCCGATTCCGTCCCGCTTGAGCGCCAGGATGCCGCCATCGAAACGAACGGGAGCGGCGAGGGTGATCAGGCTGGCGACGGGGATCTCATGGATGGCGGGTGCAACGGTGACGCTGCTCGCGTCAGGAAACCTCCGGCACGAACCCGCGGCAGGCGCCGCCGGGCTTAGCTGCGGGCCGCGCCGGGTACCGGGGCAAGCCGTTCTGCCGGCGCGTGCCCGACAGCGGCTTGCGGGGGCGACATGCAGACGCTGACCCAGCTCTGGCTGTTCTTCCTCGTCGTGTTCGCGGTGGTGGTGCTGCCGGGCATGGACATGGCCTACATCGCCGGCAGCGCGGTCGTGGGCGGCCGGCGCCAGGGACTGCTCGCCCTGTGCGGCGTCGTCGCGGGCGGGGTGTGTCATGTGCTGGCAGCTGCGGCC
The DNA here is from genome assembly GCA_045864815.1 of Rhodanobacteraceae bacterium. Lineage (GTDB taxonomy): Bacteria > Pseudomonadota > Gammaproteobacteria > Xanthomonadales > Rhodanobacteraceae > Tahibacter. The sequence goes on from BTVG01000023.1 coordinate 42,264, forward strand.
GGCATCGGCCTTCTGCTGCAGCTCGTCCCTGGGCTCTTCAACGCCGTGCTGTTCGCCGGTGCGGGTTATCTCGGCTGGATCGCCTGGACGCTGCTGCGCAGCCGCGACGCCGCTGCGCTGCAGGCCGACGCGCCGTCGCTGTCGCCGCGTGCGGCGGTGCTGCGCGGCGCACTCACGTCGCTGCTCAATCCCAAGGCCTATCTGTTCATGCTTGCGGTGTTTCCGCAATTCATCGATCCGCGGCAAGGGCCCGTCTGGCTGCAGGCGCTGGTGCTCTGGCTCGTGATCGCGGTCACGCAGACGCTGGTCTACGGGCCGCTCGCGCTGGCGGCGTCCGGTGCGCGGGCGTGGCTGGCACGGAAGCCCGCAACGGGACTGTGGCTGAACCGCATGGTGGGCACCGTACTGATGGTGACGGCGTTGTGGACTGCGGTAGTGGGCTGGCGCGGCGGTTGACCCGTGGGCCGCGTCTTTGCGGCACAGAACGTCCATTCGCGCAGCCGTAGCGCAGGCTCGATCCCGTCATCGACGCGCCCGCTACCGGCATGCAGGCACCGGGCATGACGGCGACACGTGCGTCGCGCTGCGTCGACGCGCGGCCGGACGCCTCAACCCTTGCGCTGCTGCATGCGCTGGCGCGCAAGCTGCTCGCCGACGCGGGCGAGGCCCTCGTTGGTGCTGACCCGCGGCGAGTAGCCGAGGTCCCGCCGCGCCGCGGCGATATTGAACCAGTGCGCGGTCGACAGCTGTTCCACGATGAAGCGCGTCAGCGGCGGCTCTGACTTCAGGCGCAGCAGCTTCCAGATGCGTTCGAGGTTCGTGCCCAGAAAGCGTGCGAAATCCAGTGAAATGCGGCGCTCTTCCGGCGGAAGGCCGGCTGCCTTCAACAGCGCGTTGATCATGGCGTCCTGATCCACCGGCTCGCCCTGCGTGATGAAGTAGGCCTTGCCGGCGACGGGCGAGCCCGGCGCGAGCCGGTCGAGCGCGAGCACGTGGGCCTCGGCGGCGTTGTCGACATAGACGGTGTCGATCTTTTTCGACCGGTCGCCGATGTGCCGCAGACGGCCCTTGCGCGAGCGGTCGAGGATACGGGGCAGCAGGTGCGGATCGCCCGGGCCCCAGATCAGATGCGGACGCAGTGCGACGGTCGCGAGCTGCGGCGAATTTGCCGCGAGCACGCGCTGCTCGGCGCGTGCCTTGGTCTGCGGATAGGGCGCGAGGAAATGCGTCGCGTAGGGCGCGGATTCATTGACGCCGTTCAGATCCTGGCCGGCATGCACCACGCTGGGGCTGGAGGTGTAGACCAGCTTCGTGATGCGGTGGATCTCGCAGGCGGCGAGTACGTTGTCGGTGCCGCGCACATTGATCTCGTAGTACTCGGCGAGCGGCCCCCAGGCGCCGGCCTTGGCCGCGGTGTGCACGATCGCGTCGCAGCCTTCCGCCGCCGCCGCGACGAGATCGAGGTTACGCAGATCGCCACAGTGCTGCTCGACACCGAGCGCCGCGAGTTCGGGATACTCATGCCGATTGAACGCACGCACCGCATGGCCGCGCGCGACGAGCTGCTTGCAGATGGCCTTGCCGAGGAAACCGCCGCCACCGGTGACGAGTACTTTCATTGCTGGATTCCCGTATCGATGCCGAGCTGGCCCGATCGCGACGGACCACGGTAGCCCGAATGGCGCGGCGGCGGCACCGGCCCCGGCACGGTGCGTGACGTGGAACCGGGGCCGCCGCCGCGCGGCGTCATGGCGTTTCGGCCAGATAGGTGTAACCGGTCAGTCCGGTCTCCAGAACCGCTTCGAACTCGCGCGCGGCGGTCTCGTCGAGGCCCGCCGCGACAATCTTGTCGCGATAGGCCTGCCGCAGGGCCGACAGATCGTAGCCGACGTAGTCCAGCATGACATCGCAGGAATCGCCGCGCTTGAACTGCGACAGCTGCGCCGTGCCGTCGGCGCCGATGTGCACGCTGACGGCATCGGTGTCACCGAACAGGTTGTGGATGTCGCCGAGCGTTTCCTGATACGCGCCGACCATGAAGATGCCCAGCCGATACGACTCGCCGGGCCGCAGCGCATGCAGTGGCAGACTCACGTCCAGTCCATTCTCCTCGACATACTGGTCGATGCGGCCGTCCGAGTCGCAGGTCAGGTCGCCGATCACGCCGCGGCGAGTCGGTTCCTCGTCGAGTCGGGTCAGCGGCACGATGGGGAAAACCTGATCGATGGCCCAGACGTCGGGAATCGATTCGAACACCGAAAAATTCACGAAGTACTTGTCGACGAGGCGCAGGTCGAGTTCGTCGATGGCCTGGCGGTGCGCGCGCTCCTCCGGCTTGAGGCGCGTGCGCACGACCGTGACGATCGCGTAGAACAGGTCGTCGAGGCGCGCACGGTCGGTCAGGGACAGCTGGCCCAGTGCATACAGCGTCTGGCCTTCGGCGACGTGGTGCAGCGCCTCCTGATACAGCTCCAGCAGCGGACGCTCGTCGAGTTCGGCATGGATCTCACGCAGGTGGCGCAGCACCGCGGGCTCATTCGCGCGCTCCGGCGGAATCGCGCCGCCCGGTGCCTGCTCGACTTCGCTCACGTTGACGATGAGCACCGCGTGGTGTGCGGTCATCGCGCGGCCGGCCTCGGTGATCACCCGCGGCGCGCGCAGCCCGTGTTCCGCGCAGGCTTCCGCCAGCGGTTGCACGATGGTCGCCGCGTACTGCTCGAGACCGTAGTTGATCGAGCAGAACGAACGCGAGCGCGAGCCTTCGTAGTCCACGCCGAGGCCGCCGCCCACGTCCATGATCGCGATCGGCAGTCCCATCCTGGACAATTCCACGAAGTAGCGGACCGCTTCGCGCATGCCGGCGGCAATGTCGCGCACGTTGCTGAGCTGCGAGCCCATGTGGAAGTGCAGCAGCTTCAGTGTGTGGTCCAGACGATGCGCGCGCAGCTGTTCGACGAGATCAAGCACCTGCCGCGGCGTCAGTCCGAACTTGGCCTTGTCGCCGCCGGTGTTCTGCCATTTGCCCGCGCCGAGCGTCGCGAGGCGCATGCGGACGCCGAGCAGCGGCTCGACGCCGAGTGCCCGCGATTCCTCGATCACGTGGCCGAGTTCGGACGGTTTCTCGATGACGATGTAGATCTCCAGGCCGAGGCGGCGGCCGATCAGCGCCAGGCGGATGTACTCGCGATCCTTATAGCCGTTGCAGATCACCGTACTGCCGGGCTTCGCGAGCGCGAGCACCGCCATGAGTTCCGGCTTGGAACCGGCTTCGAGTCCGAAGCCCGGATCGCCGTGGGCAGCGAGTTCGCCGGCGACGCCGCGCTGCTGGTTGGTCTTGATCGGAAACACGGCGGTGTAGCCGCCGGCATAGTCCCAATCGGCCATGACCTTGGCGAAGGCCGCCTGCAGCCGCCCGCGACGGTGGTGCAGGATGTCGGAGAAGCGCACGAGCAGCGGCAGCCGCGAGCCGCGGGCGCCGGCGGCGGCGACGATGTCGTCCAGCGCGAGCGCCGGCCCGTCCGGGCCCTGCGGTTGCGCAACCATGCGCCCCTGCGCATCGACATCGAAATAGTTCTCGCCCCAGTAGGGCACGGCGTAGCGCTGGCGCGCCTGTTCCACGTTCCACGCATTCGTCATTGACGCGATTCCTCGACTGTCCGAAAGGTGCGTCGCAGCGGCGGGCCTGGACGAAACACGGTGACACGGGTCACTGGCCGACGGCCGGAAGCCTCGCACGCCGCGGGGCCGTCGGGGCGCGCATTGTACCGGCCGGGCGCCGGATGGTCTGTAACCGCATGCGGCGCATTCTTCGCCTGTGGCGGCTTGCGCCGTGCTGCGGCGCGGCGGTGGCCGGTGACCGATCCGGCGCGACGGCCGGACGCGACCCAACGGGGCGGGGAACCGGTACAATCGCGCGCCCCGATCCGACCTCCCCCGAGATACCGCGCCATGTCCGAGACCTCCTGGTTCACCGAGCAGCACGAGCATTCCGGCTCGTCCATCGGTTTCCGCGTGAAAGAAAAGCTTCATGCGGAAAAGACCCCGTTCCAGACCATCGAGATCTACGACACGACCGACTGGGGCAAGCTCATGGTCATCGACGGCTGCATGATGGTGTCCAGCCGCGACAACTTCCTGTATCACGAAATGATGTCGCATCCGGCGCTGTTCACCCATGCCCGCGCCAAGCGCGTGGTGATCATCGGCGGTGGCGATTGCGGCACCTTGCGCGAAGTCCTGCGTCACGACGAGGTCGAGAAGGCCGTGCAGGTCGAGATCGACGAGCGTGTCACCCGCCTCGCGGAAAAATACTTTCCCGAACTGTGCGAAGCCAACAACGATCCGCGCGCCGAACTGCTGTTCATCGACGGCATCAAGTACATGGCCGAGTGCGAGCCCGAGTCGCTCGATGTCGTCATCGTCGACTCGACCGATCCGGTCGGTCCGGCCGAAGGCCTGTTCAATGCCGCATTCTATTCGAGCTGCCACAAGGCGCTGCGTCACGGCGGCATCCTGGTGCAGCAGTCCGAGTCACCGCTGGTGCACCTGGACCTGATCAAGTCGATGCGGGTTGCGATGAAGAGCGCCGGCTTCCAGTCGGCCCGTACGCTGAGCTTTCCGCAGCCGTGCTATCCGACCGGCTGGTGGAGCTGCACCATGGTGCGCAAGGGCGCCGACCTCGCCGGCTTCCGCGAACGCGGTGCGGCGAGCAAGCAGTTCCCGACGCGCTACTACAACGTCGACATGCACCGTGCCGCGCTCGCGCTGCCAGAATTCGTGCGCGAGGCGCTGGGCGAGTAAGCCGCCCGTACCACGGCGACCGCCGCCGCGCGGCGGCCGCCATTGGTCGAATGCGTGCCGCGTCTTGGGCGCGCGACGGTAAGCTGCAGCGCGTTACCTGCCGGGCCGCCACCGGCGCAGCCCTGTCCTGCCATGTCCGTTTTCGCCGCGTTTGCGTTCGTCCTGCTGTTGATGATCCTGGGCCGCGTGCTGGCCTGGCGCCGGCTGGTGCCGGATAGCGCACCCGACGCGCTCAACATCGTCGTGCTCTACGTCTGCATGCCGGCGTCGATCCTGTTGCAGGTGCCCAGGCTAGAGATGACCGGGTCCACCCTGAGCGTGGCGCTGGTGCCGTGGCTGCTGACTCTGGGCAGCACGCTGCTGGTGCTGACGGCCGCGCGTCTGTTCACGCTGCACCGCTCCGATACCGCCGTGCTGCTGCTCGAGGTGCCGCTCGGCAACACCTCGTTCCTCGGCTATGCGCTGGTCCCGGTGCTCGCGAGTCCGGGGGCATTGCCGTTTGCAGTGCTCTACGACCAGTTCGGCAGCTTTCTGATCCTGTCCACCTTCGGTCTGACGGTCATCGCCATCTACTCGGGCGGCGTGCGTCCGACACCGGCTGTGGTGTTTGCCCGTGTACTGCGGTTTCCGCCGTTCATCGCGCTGATCCTCGCATTGACCGTGGTGCCGGCAGAGCTGCCTGCGGAAATCGTCTTGGTGTTGCAGCAACTGGCCGGCGCGATGCTGCCGATGGTCGGCATCGCGCTCGGCATGCAGCTGCGCCTGCGCCTGCCACGCGCGCAATTGTTGCCGCTGGGGCTGGGTCTGGTCGGAAAACTGGTTCTGATGCCGGCCCTCGCGCTGCTGCTGTGCGCGGCGATCGGACTGGAAGCCGACGCGCGTGCCGCTGTCGTGCTCGAGTCGGCGATGCCGCCGATGATCACCGCCGCGGCGCTTGCGGCCATGGCACGCCTGTCGCCCGAACTCGGCTCGGCCCTGGTGGGTTACGGCGTCGTGCTCTCGATGGTATGCCTGCCGATGTGGCGCTGGCTGCTCGGTTTCTGAGACGGGGAACCGGATCCGGCGTACGGTTACCGGAAACGGGTACTCGTACGCCGGATAGTGCCGTCATCACGGGGTGCAACTGGTTCCGGCGATCGACGTCACGCGTTCGAGCGCCAGCGTCCCGGATGCGGTGAACAGCGGGTCGGTCGACGTCCACGCCACGCTGCCGGCGTTGCAGCCGGTGAACGTGAAGGTCAGTGTGCCCCAGGGCGGGTTCGTGATCTGGCTGGGATCGAAATTTGGCGGGAAGCGTCCGCCGCGGCTCTTCACGGCCTGCATTTCGATGCGGTTGTCCACGAGCTGGCCCACGCCAAGGATCCAGACCTGGTTGCCGTTCGCGTCGAAGGTGAACCAGAACGCGGTCACCGTCGTGTCATTGACCTTCTCGAGCTGGAAACCGTGGCCGCTCTGTGCCGGGTTGAACCAGTTGCCGCTGACAGCATTGCCGATGGCGAAGCTCGATCCACCGCCTTCGACGATGATCTTGCCCGCCATGCCGATGCCGCCGGCGGCGCCGTGCGCGCTGCAGAAGTAGCCGACCTCGCCGGGCGTGCTGAACGTCAATGTCTGCGCCCATTCGTTGGAGCTCGGCGCGCCGCCGCTGACGTAGCCTTCGCGCGCGCAGTCGTTGGAACAGCGGAAGGAGCCATCGTCGGCGACGACATTGTGGAAACCGCCCGCATTGCGGAACGTCACCGTGTCGCCGGCCTTGATCGTCAGGGTGGACGGCGAGAAGCCGTTGCCGCTGCCGCCAACGGTCACGACATGGTTGGCCGCCGCGGCCAGGGTAGAGGCGAGCAGCGGACAGACGCCTGCTAGCCCGCGAACGATGCGCCGATTCATGAATAGCCTCCGTAGCGAATGCACCGCGCCGGACGCGCGGTTCGTAGGCAGTGAGTGCGGGCGGCGCGCGGAAAGGTTGTCCGGCGACTTTTGCTTCAGAAACTCCAGATCACCGTCGTGACCCAGCGTGAATGGTCGCGGGTCCCGGTGTTGTAACTCAGGGCATCCGGTGACGACCACAGCAGCGAGGTATAAATATAGACATCACCGACACCGTAGCTGAGCCCGATGCTGGCGTACCCGTAGCTCAGGCCGGCAATGGGATACCTGGCGCTGATACTGCTGACATCCACGTGCCGGTAGCCGAGGCCGGCGTTGGCGCCGAGGCGGCCACGGATCGGTTGCGCATAGCTGATTTCGGTCGAGGTGGCGAAGCCCTTCTTCGTTCCCTCCGGACTGAAGATACCCGGCGTATCCGGCGACAGTGCGACACTGAGCCGCCACCGCCCACGCCAGCCGATCGCGGCGGTCAGGTCGTTGTAGCGCAGCTCGTCGCGCCAGACGTTCCAGGGCGACTCGTAGTGGACGATGCCCACCTTGGCCGACCAGTCGTCGTCCAGCTGCCAGTGACGGTCCGCGTATAGCGTGACCTGCGCCCCGGTCGACTGGAACGGCGGGCGTTCCTGCGTGGCGCCGACGCCGAACGTCCAGTCGCTGCCGCGGTAGTGCAGATCGGCGAGCCACGCCGGCTGGCCGGAACTCAGGCTGACGCCGCGATAGACGTTGTCGCTGCCGTAGCCGATCGCGCCGCCCCATTCCTGCGCCCGGACGGTGGTCGTGGCGAGGGTCAGGCCGACCAGCAGGACGCCGTGGCGGATTACGTCGATGCGGAGCCCTCCCATGGCGCAGAATCTGCCTGAATCGTCAGTCGTCACGTGAACTTACCCCGGCGGAACGAGGCGGGTTGCGGCCAGGATCACGTCCGCGTCCGTTGGTCGGTCCGCCAGCGCAACCTTTTGCCGCCGACCCGGTACTCAGGGATAACAGGTGGCGATCCGGAACCGATGAAATCTATCACCGACGACAGCGACGCAGGCAACGACCCCGGCACGACCGAAGCCGAGGGCGAGGCGATCGAGCGGCGCCTGCTGGCCGCTGTCGGTCGCGGCGACCGCATCGCATTCGAACGCTTGTACCTGCGGCAGCACGCACTGCTGGCGCGCTTCATTGCGCGGCACACGGCGCGGCGCGACCTCGTCGACGAAATCATCAACGACGCATTCTGGGTGGTCTGGCGCAAGGCCGCCGAGTTTCGCGGCGACTCCAAGGTCGGCACCTGGATCATCGGAATCGCCTACCGCTGCATGCTCAAGGCCCTGCGGCAGAACGTGCCGGCCATGAACGCCGACCCGGACGAACCGTTCGATCTGTCCGGAACCGATACCGGCGAATCCGAGCGGCGCGAACTCAATGACTGGGTGCGCCGTGGCCTGGCGCTGCTGTCGACGGAGCAGCGCATGACGATGGAGCTCGCGTACTACCTCGGCCAGTCATGCGAGGAGATCGCGACGATCATGAACTGCGCGACGGGCACGGTGAAAGCCCGCATGTTTCACGCACGTCTGCGCCTGCGCAACTCGCTGCCCGCGCTCGGCGGCGACGACGGCGCCGCATCTTCTTCAGTACGGAATTCCCCATGAACGACCAACCCAATGCGCACTGCCGGACCTGGGACCTGATTCCCTGGGTCGTCAATGGCACGGCGACGCCGGCGCAGCGCGAGCGCGTCGAACAGCATCTGCGTGACTGCGCGGACTGCCGCCGCGAATTCGCCCTGCAGCAGCAGCTGCTGGCCGGGATGCGCGACGAGCCGGGAACCGCGCACGATCCGCAGCCCGCACTGCGACGTCTGATGGCGCGCCTGGATACCGAGCTGCCGGCTATGGCCGCCGCCGCTCCGGCGCGGCCGCGCGGAATGCCGTCGCGCTGGACGCCCTGGCTCGCGGCTGCGGTCGTGGTCCAGGCCATCGGACTCGCGTTGCTCGGTGGCATGCTGCTGGGACGGCCGGAGCCTGGCCTTTCCCGTATCGGCGAGACCGGCTATCGCACCTTGAGCAGCGATGTCACGCCGACCACCGCCGCGATCCGCCTGGTCGTCACGCCGGATACGACGCTTGCGCGCCTGCAGACACTGCTCGGCCAGACCCGGCTGCGCATCGTGGAGAGCACGGCCGACAACGCGGCGTTCGGTCTCGCGCCGCAGGATGCCGCGACGGCGGTCGATCCGGAATTCGTGCGCGACGCCGTCATGCGCCTGCGCAGCGAAGCCTGTGTGGTCCTGGCCGAACCGATCGCCGGCGCCGCCGGTACGGCGCACTGACATCATGCGCGCCGCGCAGGTGTTGCGCCGGGCAGCCGCGCTGCTGTTCGGCCTTGGCTCCCTGGGCGCCGGAGCGGCCACGCGTACGGTCGAAGCGCCGGACTGGGCTGCGGGTTACGACGCGAGCCGGATGATCGTCGTCGCCGTCGCCAACAAGCCGGACCCGCAGCCGGGCGCCGGTGCGACGCCGCGCGGCTACGACGCGCTGCCGAACTACGCCGGCGGCGACCGTGGCGTCGCAGCGGCCAGGCGGCTCTCGGCCGACTACGCCCTGCGGGAACTGTCAGTATGGGTCATCGAACCCCTGCACCTGCGGTGCATGGTCTTCGCGCTGCCGCCCACTGCCGATCGTGACGACCTGCTGGGTCGCCTGCAGCGCGACCGGCGCGTGCGCATCGCGCAACCGTTGCAGGAGTTCGAGACCTTCGGCCACGCCGCGCCCGCCCAGGCATCGGCACTTCCGCCAGCCATTCTCGAAGCCGCCTACAACGATCCCTACCTGGGCCTGCAGCACAGCTTCTCTGCCATCGCGGCGGCCGCCGCCCAGCGCGAGACGCGCGGCGACGGGGTGCGCATCGCGCTGATCGATACCGGTGTCGACGCTGCGCATCCCGATCTGGACGGACGTATAACCCAGCAGCGCGATTTCGTCGGCACCGGTGTGCCGGGTGCGGAGCGTCACGGCACCGAAGTCGCCGGCGTTATCTCCGCGGTCGCCAACAACCGCCTCGGCATCGTCGGTGTCGCCCCGGCCGCGCAGGTTCTTGCATATCGCGCCTGCTGGACCCTGCCACCACCGGCGAGCGGGGCGCGCTGCAATTCCTACACGCTTGCACTCGCGCTCGGCGCGGCGCTGGCATCCGATGCGCACATCATCAACCTCAGCCTCGGCGGCCCGGCCGACCCGCTGCTCGAGCAGCTCGTCCGTCATGCGATCGAGCGCGGCACGCTCGTGGTCGGTGCCGTGCCGCCGAGCCGGCGCCTCGACGGCTTCCCGGTCGCGGTGCCCGGCGTCATCGCGGCGGACTCCGCCGAGGATGCGCCCCGGGACGCGCGCGTGCTGCGTGCACCGGGACGCGACATCCTCACGCTGGAGCCTGGCGGCCATTTCGACTACGCCTCGGGCAGCTCGCTCGCGACCGCACACGTGACCGGTGCGCTGGCCCTGCTGCTCGCGCTGAAGCCAAAGGCCTCGGCAGCGACCCTCGCGGCGTTGCTGCAGGACAGCCAGCTCGACAAGGTCGCCATCGACGTCTGCCATGCGGTGGCCGCGCTGCGGCGTACCACGGCGGTCTGCGGCCGCGACTCCGCCACGCCCGATACGAAGAAAGGACCTTGAGCATGCGCCGTCGCCTCGTCGGGCTCGCAGGGACGTGGGTGCGCCGGGCCGTACTGCTGCTGGCCGCCATCGCCTCACCAGTCGCGGCGCAGCAGACGCGCGAGCAACTCGCGGAGCGTTTGCCGGCGGATTTTTCCGGTGCCCAGGCGGAGCGCGGTGCGCGGCAGTTCCTGGCGGCGCCGGGCTTCGCTCTGGCGCATGTCGCCGGCAACCCGCGTGCGGCCGGCGCCACCCCGGTCGGCGAGAAAGTCTGCGTCGCCTGCCATCAGCTGGAGAGCGAGCACTTCACCCACACGCTGCACGCACTCGGCCTTTACGCCGCCGCCAAGTCCGACCCATCGGTGCCGGTCTGCGAGACCTGCCACGGCGCCGGGTCCGCGCATGCGCAGGATCCCACCGGCAAGGGCCTGATCATTGGTTACACGCGCGCGTCCGCGACGCCGGTCGGCGAGCAGACCGCTGTCTGCCTCGGTTGCCACGAAGGTGGCGCGCGCGATCACTGGGCCGGGTCGGTGCACCAGCGCAACGATCTGTCGTGCAGCGACTGCCACAACCCCATGGCGCAGTTTTCCGGCGACGGGTTGCTCGCGAAACGGTCGATCAACGACACCTGCGCCCAGTGTCACGACGATGTGCGCATGCAGTTCGGCCGCCGCTCGCACATGCCGCTCGACGAGGGTCAGATGAGCTGCGTCGATTGCCACAATCCGCACGGGTCGCTGACCGCGCCGCTGCTCAAGACCGCGACCGTCAATGAGACCTGCTACCAGTGCCATGCCGAAAAGCGCGGGCCGTTCATGTTCGAACATGCGCCCGTGCGCGAAAGCTGCCTCAACTGCCACACACCGCATGGCTCCAACCAGCACGCGTTGCTGGTGGCACCGGTGCCGTTCCTGTGCCAGCAGTGCCATACCCAGCTCGGCCATCCGAACGACCTGCAGACGCCCGCGTCGCTCGCGAACGGCGCGCATCCCGACGAGCGCCTGATGGGCAGAGCCTGCCTGACCTGCCACGCGCAGGTGCACGGCTCCAACGCGCCGTCCGGCCCGAAATTCCACGAGTAAGGCAGGAGCACGGCGATGCCCGCACCGCACTACGTTCGTGCCGCCCTGCCGCTCGCGTTGCTGCTCGCGCTTCCCGCCGTCGGCAGCGCCGACAGCGGCAGCGGCGTCGATATCGCCTTCGGCAACCCCCTGCTGCAGGGCCCTGGCGCTGCCGGCATGGACAGCGATCCGCGCGGCATGAGCTGGCTGCGGCCGGCCCAGCGGCGTTCCCCGGCCGGGCTCCTGTACACCTGCCCGCTCGAACCGCCGACGTTCGAGCGATGGGGCGACTGGGACTATGACGTTCACGTTCAGCTCGGCTGGATCGGCACGTCCGGCGATGACGACAACGCACTGTGGAACCGGTACGTGCGCTGGGACAGTGGCCTCGTGCTCGGACTCATCGACGTGGCACTGCGGCGGCCCGACGACGGCAGCTATGCCGACCTGCGTGCGAGCCGCATCAGCAGCGACGATGCGTTCTTCGAGGCCGCCTTCGGCCGCGCCGGCAGCTACAAGGTGCAGGCCTTCCTGCGCGAACTGCCGAACGTCGTCAGCGACTCGGCGCGACCGATCTGGAACGGCGTCGGCAGCAACAGGCTGACCCTGCTGCCGGAACTCACGCCGGGCGCGAGCAGTAGCGCGGACGTCGCCGTCGCCGTGGCCGGCGTTGTGCCGAGGCGGCTGCAGGTCGTGCGCAACAAGAGCGGCATCGGCATCGACGGATGGCTCACCCGGCGCTGGGCCGCCCATGCGAAGCTGAGTGAGGAGCGGCGCAGCGGCGCGCGGCCGTTCGGCGGTGCTTTTTTCTACAATTTCCTGTTTCCCGGCAATGCCGGCGTGCTCGAGACGCCGCGGCCCGTGGAAGACAACACGATTGCGGTCGACGCGGGCCTGCGCTACGCCGGCGAACGCTGGCGCGCCGATTTCGCTTACGACGGTTCCTTCTATCGCGGTCGCTACCGGCGCTTTCGCTTCGAAAGCCCGTTCGCGCTGTCGCCGACCCGGCCCGGCGCGACGTCGGCGCCGATCTACCAGGGCCAGTTCGCGCTCGAACCGGACAACGACTACCACCACCTGCGTACGAGCCTGACGCGGCGACTGCCGTGGAACGGCGAACTCGGCGTCACCGCCGCGGCGGGTCGCATGAGCCAGGACGACGGGCTGATCGCACCGATCGACTGCAGCGGCACGTTTGGCGTCGACATCGATGGCAGCGGCGTACCCAGCGCCACCAATCGCTTCCTGCACGATTGCGCTGACTGGAATACGCCGGCTGCGCTATCGCGCGACAGCGCTGACCTGCGCATCGATACCTATTCATTCGACGGCCGGGTCGTGCTGCAGCCGGTGAGTGCGCTGCAGCTGCGTGGCGGCGTGCGCTTCCGTCGCGAGGACTACCGGAACACCTACCTCGCCTATAACCCGATCACCGGCGATTACGGCTACATCACCGAAAACGGCGCCCAGGCGAGCATCCAGGCCGGCGCACTGGGTATCTGGAATCCGCTGACGGCAGCGTCGGTCATCACGCGGGTGCGCAGCATTCCGTTCGACCTGCAGACTGCCGGCGCCAGCCTGGGCGCGGACTGGCATGTCGGAGAGCGCCGCACCGTGGGCCTTACGCTGGACATGCAGCGCGACGAGCCGACGAACCGCGAGCGCCGCCGCATCGACAAGGACAGCCTCAAGCTGAGCTATGTCGACCGCAGCATCGACGGGCTCACGCTGCGCGCGAACTACACCGCGCTCGACCAGCACGGGGATCGCTACGACCCCAATCCCTACGATTCGGCCTATTCCACGAGTCTGCCGGGTTTCGTGGCGCCGGCCGGCGGCATTCCGGCGTTCACGGTCGACGCCATGCGCAAGTACGATCTCGCCGACCGGCGCGAACACACGCTCGACCTGCGCGCGACGATCGCCCTGGCCGACACGGCCACTCTCAGCGTCGGGATGCGCGGCGACTGGAACGACTACGGCGCCGAAATCGGCCGCCAGGCCTACGACCGCACGGGTGTGAACCTGCAGTGGGAATGGCAACCCTCGCCCGCGACGCAGGCCGGCATTCACGTCGGTGCCGATCGCGCGCGACTCGTGATGGCGAACGTTGCCGACGTCGTGTTCGGCCCCGACGGCAGCCTCGGTGGTCCCGATTTCCCGGACAGTGGCCGCTGGTGGCTGTTCGACAAGCAGCGCAACTTCAACGCCGGTGTCCGCGTCGATCACGATTTCGGTCCCTGGCGTGTCGATGCGGGCTGGAATCTCGCCGACGCGCGCGGCGTCACGGCCTATCGCTTCGCGTCGCCGGTAGCGCTCGCGTATTTCGAGGATGGGCTCGGCGGCGCGACCGACGGCCGCTTTCCGACCCAGCGCTACCGGGTCGACAGTCTGAACCTGGGCCTCAGCATTCCGCTGACACCGCGCGTTTCGCTGCGCGTGTTCGATCGGTTCGAGCGTGGGCGTGTCGACGACTGGCATTACCTCGGTCTCGACGAGACCCGCGTCATCGACCACCGCGTCTACATCGACGGCGGTCCCCGCGGCTACACCACCAACCTGATCGGCCTGCTGCTCGACATCCGGCTGTGATGCGAAGCAGGGGCGCGCCGTGCGCGGGCCTGGCCCGTGCGCAGTAACGGGTTCACGAAAAACCACACGAGGAGACAACGAATGAAATTCAGGAAAACCTTGCTCGGCGCTGCCCTGTTCCTGCCGTTCGCGGCCGGTGCCGCCAACCATGAAGTCCTCGTCGGCCAGGGCGGCAACGTCTACGTGCCGGCGACACTGACGATCGCCGCTGGCGACACCGTCACGTTTCGCCAGGTCGGCGGTTTCCACAACGTGGCCTCGACCCCGGGCGCCATCACGGCATTCCGCTGCGGGCCCAACGGTTGCGACGGTGTGGGCGGCGGCAATGGCGAGCCGGGCGGTGGTACGTGGCAGCAGACGGTGACGTTTCCCGACGCGGGGACGGCGGGTTATCTCTGCGATGTGCACGGCCAGAGCATGAGCGGCACGATCATCGTGAATCCGGTGCCGGTCACGCTGCAGTCGTTCGACATCGACTGAACCCCGACGGCGCGGCGGACCCGCGTCCGCCGCGTGGAGCCTGCCATGAAACGCCTCTTTGTGATCGCGTTGGTGTTCGCCTCGCCTCTCGCGACGGCCGTCGAATTCGTCGACCTGCGCGACGCCCCCGCGATCCGCGGCGATGCCGCCGCCGGCGCCGCCAAGGTCACTGTCTGCACGGCGTGCCACGGACCCGCCGGCAACGCCTTGGTGCCTGCGTTTCCGGCGCTGGCCGGGCAGCATGCGGGCTATCTCTACCAGAGCCTCGCCGGCTTCCGCCGACGCGCCGATCCGGCCTCGCCGATGACCGCGCAGGTGCAGTCGCTCGGCGATGCGGACCTGCGCGACATCGCCGCATACTTCGCGGCACAACCGCGCACACCGCCGGCCGTCGCTGCGTCGGCCGACTCCCCCGGCGCGCGCCTGTTCCGTGACGGCGATCCGGTGCGCGGCATCGTGCCGTGCCAGGGCTGCCACGGCCCCGACGCGCGTGGCCATCCCGCCCGCGCGGTCGCCGCGCGCTACGACTATTACCCGGCCCTGGCCGCGCAGCGGCCCGGTTACCTGTCCGAGCGGCTGCGACAATACCGCGCAGGCAGGTTCACGGACACGAGCAACGCGCGCATCATGCAGGGTGTCGCGCAAAACCTCGACGACACGGCGATCGCCGACCTCGCGAGCTGGCTCGCGACGACGCCACGCTGACCTTCCACCCGGAGACTACCGATGAAGACCTCAGGCAATGCTCCTTCCGATACCCCGTCCCTGCTCCCGCGCCGCCGCTTCATCGCGACGGTCGCGGCCGTGGGCGCCGCGCTCGCACTGCCGGCTGCGGCCGACCTGCCGCCGCTGTCGGAAACCGACCCGACTGCGCAGGCCCTCGGCTACAAGGCCGACGGCAGCCAGGTCGACGCTGCCAAATTCCCGAAGCACACGCCGCAGCAACAGTGCATCAACTGCAACTTCTACCAGGGCACCGCGGCGACCGGCCCGTGCCAGCTGTTCCCGGGCAAGACGGTGACGGCGAAGGGCTGGTGCTCGGCCTACGCGGCCAAGCCGTGAGGTACGCGGACGAGGCGGAAGCGAGCGACGCAGTGCCCTCGCCACCTCCGCCCGTCTTCACCTACCACTGACAGCAGGGCCGCGCGTGATGCCGGCCCTGCAAACGTTCCGAGGGAGTTGTCGCACACACGTGCCGGCCGCGCGCGAAGCCGGAAGTGCGACGGCGCATTCACCGATATGCGACCAACGGAAGGCCCCCGGCGATTTCGGCGAGTGACGTGCCGCTGCGCCTGGGTTTTGTTGCATTGACTCCAGGACCTCGATCCTGAAGCCCGGTCAGACACTCTGCCGTTGCAGTCCCTGCCGGCGTTGGCCATCAGCGCAATCTGAACCTGCCGGCCCCCCTATCTTCGGGCGATCTGGGCTCCGGTGGCGCCTCATGGAAGACATCCGCTTTTAACTTGCAACTGTTACAGTCTGCAACTTTCCTACGGGGGCCGGGCGTGACTGATCACGTTTCGTGCCGGATACCGTGGACGTACTGGACTTCGGTCGTAGGTTCGACTTCCCGCGGTTGATCTCTTGATGATCGCTATCGGCAAGTCGTTGGCAAGCCGCCTGGGCGCGGTCGCAACATGGGAATTGAACAGGGGAATTTCGTGGAAAAGCCGGTAAATGGTCGGATGTGGCCGCAGATTGCTGCGACGTTGCTCTTGATATTCGTGCTCTGTGCGCCGGAAACGGTGCGCGCGCAGGATCCGTTCGTCACGATGAGCCTTTCTCAAGCACAGATCGTCTGCAATCCCACGGTAAACACAGATCCCTGGGCTTCCGGCATCGCCCCGGCACAACCAGGCCGCTGGTGGAACCCTAAGCGCTACGGTACGGGCTGGGATCTGATCTACAACGACGACCGCACCAAACTGAAGGCGTTCATGTACACCTTCAACGCGGTCGGGCATTCGACCTGGCTCGCGACCGAAATGAAGCTGATAGATTCCAGTGGCGACTACTGGGCCGCGGATCTGCGCGAATACACCCAGGATACGGCGGGCACGATTACGTCCACCGCGGTCGGCCGCGTGATGTTCCGCTTCTTCCGTGACGATCCCTCGCGCATCGCGATGCGCTGGAAGTGGACCGAAGCGGCGAATGCCGGCGTGATCCCCGCCACGCCGGGGTATCTCGAAGAATGCCTCAACGACATGACCCGGCTGAACCCGACCTATTACACGGGCGTGTCTTCCGTGCCGGAGACCGTCGCGATATACGGCAGCACGAAGACGGTACTCGAGCCTGCGGTCACCCAGGTATTCTCGGGCTACTGGAGTGACGCGTACCCGGCCGATGTCGACGCCGTACCCGGTGTCGTCATGACGGTCATGCAGACCTCCCTCGGCAACTTCGAAGGTCAGTTCGGCGAAGCGGCCGTGCGCCTCATGTTCAATCAGCGCGGCACATCGCCGCGCAAACCGATCTTCGTTCAGGCCCAGCGCCAAAACCTGCGCACGACGCTGCCGCTGACCGAGGACACATTCAAGCTGTATTTCCACTACGGCATCGGCTACATGCCGCAGGGATATCCCGTTACCGACTGTCCCGGCTCGACGGGATGCAACAACAACATCGAAGTCGGCACCTACACGCGCACCTTCCTTCCGGCCTACGGCTATCGCCGGGCCGAGGTCAAGTTCACGATCGATCACACCAAACTCGGCAGCAATGGCGAGGTACCCAACGCACCGGTGCCCGCGAGCCCGGCTTACCTGCTCGGCGTACCGTTGCCCGGGAATCCGCTGGCGTCGCAGACGATCACGAAAACCGTCTCGCGCACGACGAAGCTGCAGGATATTTCCGTCAATCGCTACGTCTGCGCGCCACCGGCCGCCGGGACTTGCAGCGTCTGGGTCAGCTGGGCAGGAAACGGAATCGGCAAGCCCTGGAAGCGCGATCTCGGCACGATGACCTATGACGCGGCACCGCTGGATAACGCCGATTTCGGCACCGCATCGGTCGCGCTGCGCGTCGGCGACCGCGTGCAGTTCGAGCTCTGGTCCGGACAGCCGGGAACGGCCGGAGCGAATCTCCTGGATCGCACGCCGGAAGTTCGCGGTGTCTCTGCGGACTCGGCCAGCCAGGGTGCGATCCAGCTTCCTTCGGCACCGCCGATTTCCAATAGTGAAGATTTGCCGCCGCAACATGATCCGACCATCGGCGCCGTGGCCGGCAGCGCGGACGTGAGCGGCGGTGCAGCGACGTATACCGTACCGATCCAGATACCGCCGGGGCGCGCCGGCATGCAACCCGCCGTTTCATTGTCCTACAGCAGCCGCGCCGGAAACGGCGTAGCGGGCCTGGGCTGGAATCTCAGCGCCGGAAGCAGCATCCATCGCTGTCCGCAAACGCGAGCGCAGGACGGCACCCCGCGCGGCGTCCGGCTGGATGGCAACGATCGCCTGTGTCTCGACGGGCAGCGACTCATGCTCGCGCCGGGCAGCACTACGTATGGCGCTGTCAATGCGGTGTACCGCACCGAAATCGAAAGCTTCTCCAAGATCACTCAGACGGGGGATTCACTGGGCGGCGATGATGTCTGCTTCACCGTGCAGCAGAAGGACGGACGTACGCTGACCTACGGCTGCGTGCCTCCAGGCCATTCCTGCGCCGGCGCGACGTCGCCTCGCGTGCGTCCCAGCGGTCAGTTGGCACCCAAAGAACTGTCCTGGTTGTTGAGCCGCGTGGAAGACGCGGCGCACAACACCATGGACTACTGCTACACCCAGGGCGTCGATGCCAGCGAAGTGCTGCTGGAGCGCATCTATTACACCGGCTCGACCCAGGCAGCATTGCCGCCCGAGGCGAAGACGGCGTCACGCCAGGTCGTATTTGCTTACGAGCCGCGGCCTTACGAGGGACGTGCGAACGACAATGGTTCGTCGTGGATTGCAGGCGGCGGCACGATGCAGACGCGTCGGCTGACGACGGTCAGCACGTTTTCGCCGGATTCGCCGACGCTGCCGGCGCGCCGCTACAAGCTGAGTTACGAGGACACCGTCGTCAGTCAGCTCGACCACAGCTACTACAGCGGGCGCAGCCTGCTGCGACAGATCGAGGAGTGCGCTTACGAGCCCAACGGAATCGAACGCTGTCTGCTGCCGACGAAATTCGGCTGGTCGGACGGCAGCTGGGAATTCACGAGCCGCAAACTTGCCGTCACCACTGGTCAGACCAGCTCTCAGGCACCGATGGCTGCACCCCTGTGGACTGAGGGCACGGAGAGCGCCACGGCTCCGGAGTACCGTCGTACCAAGGTGTTGCCGATCGGCGACCTCGACGGCGACGGAACGCGCGAGACGCTTGTGACGACGAACTGGTACGACGGCCAGAACTGGCACGAGCAGTCCCAGCTGTCAAAGATCACCGCGGATCGAGAAGCGAAAGGCACCGTTGCCCTCGGCGAGTTCTCGCCAGGTGCAGGTGCCATCGACATCGATGGCGATGGAATCGCGGAACTGCTCGAAAATGGCAAACTATACAAATGGAAGCGCGGTCGAGGCGCGGCCGTCTGCGACGGCGGAGCGACGAGCTGCACCGCCGCTGCCAGCAGCTATTTCCAGCAGATCGAAACGAATCTGCCGACGGGCCCGCATGACTTCATCCAGAGTACGGCCGACTTCAATAGCGACGGATCTCCCGACATCCTGATTCGCAGGGCGGTCGGCGCCAGCTGCAGTTCCGCTTCCCAAAGGTCGACCGGCAAGGCCGGAGTCGATCCGCCCACTGGCTACGCGCCGTTGTGTCTGTTCCTCAATCTGCGCCCGGGCGCGATTACGACGGGAACCACGACATACAACTTCTCGACACCGCTGGAGATCGACACCGTATCTTCGGTGAATGAAGAAAGCGTGCAGCATGTCGCCGATTTGGACGGCAACGGCATCGCGGACACAGTGATTGCCGGCAGCTTCGGCATCTCGCGGATCAAGATGGGCGAGATCAACGGAAGCACGCTTGCCTTCACGACGACGTCGCCCTATTCGATGGGGCTGCGCTCGTATACCAGGAATTTGCGCTGGATGGACATCAACGCCGACGGTCTGGACGACGTCGTCATCGCCGACGTTCCGGGCGGCAGCACGGCCTCCTGCGACGCCAGCGGCAACTGTTTCGCGGAATGGGTGCTGCAGCTCAATAAGGGCGGCAGTTTCGCGGCCGAAATATATCCGGACAAGCCCCCGGGCATGCTGTCGCCTGGACTGAGCATCGACCGCGCAGGCAGCCAGTGGCAGCTGCGCTATTTCAGCAAGATGATCCAGAGCGACGTCGACTCCGACGGACGCCCAGACCTGTTGTATCCCGCGCATTTCGCCGCCCGCATGTGCTTCGGCGCGAGATTGACGCCAGGACTCTGCCTCGTCGCACCACGGCCCGAGGATTGCAGCAACGGCATCTGCGATGCGAACGTCTGTGCTGCGCCGCCACCGGAAGACGGCTCGGCCTTCGTCGCACATCCGAACGTCGCGTCGAAGTTCTGCGCGGCCGATGCGTACAAGAGCGGCCTTGGCGATGTCGATCCGAGCGTCTATCGCTACAACGCCATCCGTTTCGTGCAGACCGGCGCCAACACGTTCCGGCTGCAGGTGGACGAGACGCCGATCATCGCGGGAGCCTCGCACCTCGGCAACCAGCGCGGCCGCGCTGACGACTATTTCGGCGACGGGCTCGCCGACATCGTTGCCGATGCCGGCTGCCCATTGCGGCCGACGGCAAACTTCCCGAACAATACCTGCGAACTCAGCGCCGGTGGCAACTACGGCCCTGGCAGCGCGACGAGCTACCTCGATGCGGCGCAGACCATCCAGCTCGGTCAGCTCGTCGATCCGGCCGCGGCCAACCTGGTCATCAACGAGAATCTCGGGGACGGCGCCCGGCCGGGTTCGTCGCCGTCCTATCCCGACCTGATGTCCACGGCGGTCAACGCGCTTAACGATCGCGCGCAATGGGTCTATCACCCGCTGTCGAGCGCGGCTTTCCGTACCGACGATTTTCCGCTGTACCAGATCGATACGGGCTACGTCGATGCGCAACATTTCCTGTTTCGGTCGAGTATGCCTGTCGTCTCGGCGATCGGGCGGTCGAGTGCGTCCTCCGGCGGTACCGCCGGTTTGCACACCAGCGGCGCACGCAGCCTGCGCTATTCGTATTCGGGTGCGATGTACAACAACGCCGGTCGCGGTTTCCAGGGCTTCCGCACCATCGGCAGCGAAACTCTGAGTGCGAATGACCGCGTGCTGCGCACGTTCACAACGTTCCACCAGAAGTTTCCGCTGACCGGCCGTATCCAGATCGCCGAGACGCGGCTGCCCAACGTCAGCGGAACCCTCGGACGCTTGACCTACGAGACCTATGACTGGCAATGCGACCTCAACAATCGCTACGCCGGCTGTCCGGGCCAGACCGGCAGCCCGTTGCCGCCGAATACGGTTTACTGGCCATATCTCAACAGCACCGCGAAGCGACAGTACGACCTCGCCGCGGCGCAGGCCGGCGGCCCACAGCTCACGACGTCGACAAGCTTCACGACCAACGCCGATCCGACGTCGTCGGTTTCCGGCTGGAGCATCTACGGGAATCTGATGCGGCAGGAAGTGGTGGTCAAGGACGGCCTGGGTTCCGTAAACGGCGACAAGTTCAACCTGCAGCAGCACGTGATGACGACGGTCAACACCTTCGACGTGTCCGCGGGCGTCACCGGTCAATGGTGGCTGGATAAACTGCTCGACAGCACGACGACGACGTCGATCAGCTATTTGCCGCGCGCCAACGGAACCCCGGACAGCATCGACCTATCTGCCAAGGTGCTGCGAACGGATTACGACTGGAACCCTGACCGCAGTCCGAACTGGAAACAGATCAGCGAACCATCGAGCACGATGTTCCTGCGTACCGAGTACGGCTATCCAACGGTCAGCGTCGGCTTGCCGACCAGCACGCGCGTGACGGGCACGGGAATCGACGAGCCGCGAGAAACGCGCACTGTCTACTCCAGCGACCAATATTTTCCGGTCTCGGTAACTGCGGTGCTGAGTACGACGACGCCTTCGCTCAATCACACGACGACGACGTCGATACGCGCCAGCGACGGTCAACCCAAATGGGCGGTCGATCCCAACGGTCTCAAGATCGCCACGAACTATGACGTCTTCGGCCGCGCGATCGAGCACCTCAGCTACCGCACCAACCAGACTTCGTTGCTGGCGCCGCCCAGCTATACGTGGCTCGCGCGTTGCACCCCCTGTAGCGGCACGGAAGAGGGCTTTGCGAGCTACTACCAGACCACCGTGTCAGACGGCACGCCCAGCACGCGCGTCTGGTTCGACATCCTCGGCCGCGAGGTCAAGCGTGCGAGGCGTACCTTCGACGGCCGTTGGAGCAACGTCACGACGAAGTACGACAACATGGGCGCCGTGCAGCAGACCTCGGCGCCGTTCTTCACGGGCGAAACGCCGCTGTTCACGGTGTTCACCTACGATCGTCTCAACCGCATGCTTACCAAGCGCGCGCCGACAGCGGAACTCAATTCGCTTCAGGGCGATTTGCTCACGAGTTACGCCTACGCCGGCCTGCGCACCGACATCACTGTCAAACCGGTCAGCGGCAGCTGCACGATCACGAACCTCTGCTTCTCGATGTCGCGTCAGCACAATGCGCTGGGTCAGCTCATGCGCACCACGGATGCGCTCACCGGCATCACCGACTACTGGATGGATCCGCTCGGCAACGCAGCGGCGCTGCGCGACGCAAACCTCAGCACCATGCGTGCGAGCTACAACGCCTTCGGCCACCGTCTGAGTTCCAACGACCCCAACCAGGGCAACTGGAGCTTTACCTACAACGCACTGGGCGAGCTCAAGACGCAGACCGATGCGCGCGGCGTACTCACGAGCGTCACGCAGCGCGATGCGCTTGGTCGCGTGCTCAAACAGCGCCGCGAGCCGACGCTCGGTGTGCCAGCCAGTCTCACCGACGAGAAAACGCTGGATACCTGGCAATACGATCCCAGCGGCGCGAAGGGCCAGCTGGCGCTGATCAAGCGTCAGCGCGCGAGTGCGAGCCTCAACGGCAACCCGGATACCGCACCGGCTTCATGGCAGGAAAGCTATACCTACTTCGCCGACAGCGTAAGACCATATACGCGTACCACGACGATCGAGCGTGCCGCTCCGGGACCGCTCGTGCTGACCAACGAATATCAGTACGACGAAAATTACGGAAATCTCATCGGCATCACTTACCCGAATCCCTACTCGGGCACCGACCAGCGACTGACGGTATGGCGACGTTACAACCGCTACGGCATGCTCGCGAGTCTTACTGATGCGCGGCTCATGACGCCGATGTGGGGGCTCTGGGAGACCGACGCCTACGGCAAACCGACCAAGGAGCAATTCGGCTACGCCCTGTTCGGATACGCGAGCTACAGCCGCTCGACCGGCCAGATGAAAAACCAGTACTGGCTGCCCTTCGACCGGCCGACGTTCACCGAAAAATACGACGAGCTGACCTACACGTATGATCTGCTCGGTAATCTCACGGCGCAGAACCGTAAATGGCTGCGATACGAAAGCAACACTAGACAAACAAGGGAGTCCCCCCGGCTCTGCCGGGGAGGCAGCAGAAGTTTGACGTATCCGAAAGTCCATCGGGGGAAACTCCAGGCGTGAGCCGCCAAGCACACGAGCTGGAGAA
>BTVG01000024.1:0-64389 GCA_045864815.1 Rhodanobacteraceae bacterium
TCCGACGGCTTCGGCTCCGACGGCTTCGGCTCCGGCGGCTTCGGCTCCGGACGCTGCCGCGCCCGTGCGCACGGCGCCCATTCCGGCAACGCCGCGTCCGGCGACGCCGCCCGCCGCCGCCACACCGCCCGTCGTGATCCCGCCGCCGGCCGCGCCGGTGAAGCCGGTCATTGACCCATCCGTACCAGCGCCCGCACGCACGGCCCCGATTCCGGTGGCGGCGGCTGCACCCGCCAAGGCACCGGAACCGCCGCCGGCCGCTCCGCCGTCCGCCCCCGCCGCGGTCAATCCCGCACC
The DNA here is from genome assembly GCA_045864815.1 of Rhodanobacteraceae bacterium. Lineage (GTDB taxonomy): Bacteria > Pseudomonadota > Gammaproteobacteria > Xanthomonadales > Rhodanobacteraceae > Tahibacter. The sequence continues at coordinate 298 of BTVG01000024.1, forward strand.
CGTCAAGCTCGCCGTGCCCAACGCGGTTGCCTCGGCACCGATTCCGGGCGCGCCCCGTACTAGCGCCGACGCTGCGACGAAGCCCACGCCGGTGACCGGCCAGCTGCCGCTCGGCATGCCGGAGCCGGCGGAGCCCGCCGGTACCAGTGTCCGTCAGGCCGTGGCCTCCGCGCTGCGCACGTCTGCTCCAGCCCCGGCGAAGCCGGCCGCTGACGACGGCAAGCCCGTCGACAGCGACACGGACGCCTGAGGCGCACTGCGCCGGCCCGCAGAACGGGATCGGCGCAGGACGCACTGACCCGTGTCCGCGACAGGGCGCCCGCCCTGTCGCGCCCAACCGCGGTGGCCGTCGCGCGACGGCCGGCCGCGTGCACCGCACGCCTGTTCGCATCCGATGCCGACAGTTCCGCAAGTCCCCGCCCCCGCCGCTACGCCCCTGTCTGCCGTCGAGCGCTCCGCGCCTGGCCCGCATTTCTCACGTTCGTTCGTGGCGAGGCCGTCGAGACGCGGTCCGGATGCGCGCCGCAGACGGAATGGCAGCGAAGGCGTCCGACACGACGTCGAGCCTGCACGAGGGAACAGCGCGCACCTGGGCGAAGGTATCGGCGCCCGGATTTGAAGGGGGCGGCAAAGTCGGGCTAGGTTCGCCGTCGCCGGCGCGTGCCGTTCGCGGTTTCGAGCGCGCTGCCGAGATGCAGCACGCCGTGCACATTGGCCAAATGCGCCAATGCGACCACATTGTCGATATCCAGTTTGCCGAAAATGTTCGACTTGTGGGTCGATATCGTCTTGTCGCTGATGTTGAGGAAGCGCGACAGGGTCTGCGCGTCGTCGCCCTGGGCGAGGCGGATCGCGATCTCGAGTTCGCGGGCAGTGAGCCGGTCGAACGGTGATCCTCCACCTCCTTCGACAGCTTCGATCGCGAGCTGCTGGGCAATCGCGGGCGCAAGATATCGTCTGCCATCGGCGACCTGCTGCAGCGCCTGCAGGAAGTCTTCCGCAGGGCACGCCTTGGTGAGGTACCCCGACGCACCGGCTTCGAGCAATCGACGCGGAAACGGGGCCTCGCCCGCAACCGTGACGATCACGACACGTGTGCGCAGGTCGCTGCGACGCACGCGTTCGGTCACCTCGACGCCCGTCAGCTTCGGCATGTGCAGGTCGAGCACGGCGACATCCGGCTCGACACGGCGGATCAGGGCGAGACCCGCTTCGCCATCCCCGGCTTCGCCGGCCACCGTGAACCCCGGCTGCCGTTCCAGCATCGCGCGATAGCCATTGCGCACCAGCGCGTGGTCGTCGATCAGAACAACGCTAATCATCCCGCACTCCTCATCGGTTGCAGCGGTCGAACGTACGTTGGTCGTATTGCAGCGGCTGAAACGTACATGAGGCCCACCGTAGTGACAATGTACCAACGTGCGATATGCATGCGGACCGCGCGCCGTCACACGAAACGTGGAGCTCGTCGAACGGATTCGCTATCCTCTGCGCCCGCAGCCGGCATCGCCGGCCGGCGACGGCCATCCCGTCGCTACCGTATGGAAGAGTGGCAGAGCGGTTGAATGCACCGGTCTTGAAAACCGGCGATGGGCGACCATCCGTGGGTTCGAATCCCACCTCTTCCGCCAGCCCTGCCCGGCCCGTTCACCGGTGAATTGATCCGGATCAAGGCCATCCGCGCATCGGCGGCGCAGAGTTGCGCCATGAACGCGATCCTCGCCCCACAGACCGTCTTCGATCCCGAGCTCGTCGCCCGCTACGACATTGCGGGGCCGCGCTATACCTCCTACCCGCCGGCCACGTTGTTCACGCAAGACTGCGGCGAGGAAGAGTTCATCGCGGCCGCGCTGGACAGCAACGGTCATCCGATACCGAACCCGCTGTCGCTGTATCTGCATGTGCCGTTCTGCCTGGCGCCCTGCTACTACTGCGGCTGCAATCGCGTCATCAATCGCGATCGCAGCCGTACGGAGCGCTATCTCGCGCAGCTGCAGAAGGAAATCGCACTCACCGCACGGCTGTTCGATCGTGATCGCCGCGTGCTGCAGCTGCATTTCGGCGGCGGCACGCCGACCCTGCTCGATGCGCGCCAGCTCGGCACACTGATGGCCTGCCTCGACCGGCACTTCCTGCTGCAGCGTACCGGCTCCGCCGAAATCGGCATGGAACTCGATCCGCGCAGTGTCGAACCGGGTTACCTGAGACTGCTCGCTGCGCTGGGCTTCAACCGTGTCTCGGTAGGCATCCAGGATTTCGATCCGGATGTGCAGCAGGCGATCAACCGGCTGCAGACCCGCGAGCAGACCGAGAACGTCATTGCTGCCGCACGCGCACACGGCATGCGGTCGGTCAACGTCGACCTGATTTATGGTCTGCCGCGGCAGACTCCGGAGCGCTTCGGCCGCACCCTGGCCGAGGTCATCGCGCTCGATCCGGACCGGATCGCCATCTACGGCTACGCCCACATGCCGCAGCGTTTTCGCGCGCAGCGGCTCATCGCCGCCAACGAACTGCCCGGCCCCGCGGAGCGTCTGGCGCTGCTCGATCTCGCCGTGCGCACGCTTGCCGCGGCGGGCTATCGCTACATCGGCATGGATCATTTCGCGCGGCCTGACGACGATCTCGCGATCGCGCAGCGCGAGGGGCGCCTGCACCGCAATTTCCAGGGCTATTCGACGCAGGCGGAGTGCGACCTGATCGGACTGGGGGTCAGCGCGATCTCGCAGGTCGGCGCCACTTTCAGCCAGAACGCGGCCGATCTGCCCGGCTACTACGCCGCGCTCGACGCCGGCCACCTGCCGCGGGTGCGCGGGCTGGTGCGCAGCGACGACGACTTCATCCGCAACGATGCGATACAGCAGCTCATGTGCGACGGCGTGATCGACACTGCCGCCTTCGGCTTCCGCCACGGCATCGACTTCGCGCGCTATTTCGCCGGTGCGCTGCAGCGCCTGCGCGCGCTGCAGGACGACGGACTCGTTCGCGTCGACCCGCAGCGCGTCGCCGTGACGCCACGCGGCCGGTTCCTGCTGCGTATCGTCGCGATGTGTTTCGACGCGTATCGGTCGGACACCGCCCCCGCGACGGGTTCCCGCGTGCTCTGAGCGGGACGGTACATGTAATTCGCGGCCTCGTTTCCGGCCGCGTGCGCGGACTCCTCACGGGCGTGGCGCGGCCCCGCGCCGAGCGCCACGCCAGTGCGATCAACCTACCCGACCAAAGTCGCCGTGACAGAACGTCGCAGCCGGGTGCGCCCCGTGGGCCGCACACCTATGCTGATCGCATGAACGCCACCTCCGTCGTCGAACTCGCCTCCGCGCGCCGCCATTGCCTGCAGTGTTCGCTGCGCGACCTTTGCATTCCCGCCGGCATCAACGGCGACGACGTGGAACGCGTCGACCGCCTCGTCAAGAAACGCCGAACCGTCGCGCGCGGCGAGTACCTGTTCCGCGCAGGAACGCGGACGGCGCGCCTGTACGTGGCGCGCGAAGGCGCCTTCAAGACCGTCGCCAACAGCGAAGCCGGCGAAGTGCAGGTCATCGGCTTTCACCTGGCCGGCGAACTCGTGGGACTCGATGCACTGGGCACCAGCCGCCACCGGTGCGACGCGGTCGCCCTCGAGACCGCACAGGTCTGCGAAATTCCGCTCGAGGACCTTTACGCCGTCGCGGCGGAAGTACCCGGGCTGCAGCGCCAGATCCTGCGGGTGATCGGATCGAGTGTCGGCCGCGACCACGATCACGTCGAGCTCATGGGACGCCGCCAGGCCGACGATCGCATACTGCTGTTCCTGCAAAGCCTGTCGCGGCGCTTCGAGGCGCTGGGCCGCAACGGCGACGAATTCGTACTGCCGATGACGCGGGAAGACATTGCCAACTACGCCGGCCTCGTGATCGAGACGGTGAGCCGCAGTTTCACGCGGCTCCAGGACGAGGGGATCATCGCGGTACGCGGCCGCCGTGTGCGCCTGTTCGCGCGTCATGACGCGCCGGTCGCGGCGCAGGCCAACGTACTGCTGAATTGAGCATCGCAGCGCAGCGGGGTTCGTGATCGCGCCGCAGCGCGTCACCGCCCGCTGCCCTCGTTCAACCCACGCAGCCCAGCCCGGCCAGCACCGCATGCATGCCCGGCATATGCATGAGCCACGGCGCCAGCGCGGTCACCAGGCCTGAGAGCAGCACCAGGCTTGCGGCAACACGCCGGAACGTCGGCTGCGCGAGCCGGCGGGCGATATGGGTGCCGCTCCAGGTCAGCGGAAGCATGAGCAGCAGCGTGCCTGCACCGAAGCTCGCCATCAGCAACGCCGCCGCGAGCACGTCGGCCTGCAGCCACGCGGCGAGCAGCAGTGTGGAACTGAGGCCGCAGGGCAGCCAGCCCCAGAGCATGCCGAGCGCGAGCCGGCGCGGCACGGTCGTTGCCGGCATCAGACGACGCTGCAGCGGTGCGAGCCGACGCCAGAAGCCGTCACCGACACGATGCAGCAGCGCGAAGCGCTTGCCGATATCGAGCAGGCGCAATGCCAGCAGAATGATGACGATGCCGAGAAGGGTGCGCAGCACGCCCTGCAGCAGATCATTGCGCGCCAGATGCAGCAGACCGGCACCGGCGGCACCGACCACGGCGCCGGCCACGGTGTAACCCAGCAGGCGTCCGACATTGAGCCAGACCGCCGCGGGCAGGCTGGTGCGCTGGCCACTGGCCGCCGCGCCGAGGCCCGTGGCAATGCCGCCGCACATCGCGACGCAATGCAGGCTGCCGAGCAGTCCGCTCAGAAAGGCCGCACCGAGCACCAGCGTGTCAATCGGCACGGGATTCACACTGGGGTACGGAGTCGTCCGCGAGCGGCGCGAGCGCCGGCGTGTCGAGATCGTCGAACTGGCCGCGGCGCACGGCCCAGACGAAGGCCGCAATGGCTGCCCCGAGCAGCAGCACACTGAGCGGCACGAGCAGCAACAGTATGGTCATGACGCCCGCCCCGCGAGACGCAACGCGTTCAACACCACCAGCAGCGACGAAGCCGCCATGCCGAGCGCGGCGAGCCAGGGCGTGACCCAGCCGAGCGCCGCGAACGGCAGTGCAATGACGTTGTACGCCGCCGCCCAGGCAAGATTCTGCCGCACGATGCCGCGCATGTGCCGCGCAATCCGGATGCTCTGTGCGATGCGGGTCAGTGCGCTGCCGGTCAGCACGAAATCGGCGGCGCGGTGGGTCAGCGCCGCACCTTCGGCGAACGCAAACGACACGCTCGCGCCGGCAAGCACTGGCGCATCGTTGATGCCGTCACCCAGCATGGCGACCACGCGACCTTCGCGCTGCAGGGCTTGCGCACGTGCGAGTTTGTCCTCGGGCGCCTGCCGTGCGCTCCAGCGCGCGATGTCGAGCGACTGCGCGACGTCCGCAGCCGCCTCGGCGCCGTCGCCGGTCGAGATCTCCAGCGCAACGCCGAGCTGCCGCAGTGCGGCGACGGCCTCGGCCGCATCCGGACGCAGTTGCTGTCGGATGGAAAAGCGCGCCATCGCCATGGTGCCGTCGCCCAGCCAGATCGCACCGTCGTCGTCGCGCGCCGCGGCGAAATCGGCGCGACCGAGGCGAAGGTAGCGCCCGTCCACGCAACCTTCGACGCCAGATCCGGCGCGCAGCCGGCGGTCCGTCGCGACGGCGGCCTGCGCCTGCTCTTGTGCCGCGGGATCGCGTCCGTCGCCACCACTGCCCTGCGTTTCAGGTCGCGCACCGGTCGTGCCGGTTTCGGCGGCGGCCCGCCGGAACGCCAGCGCCACGGGATGGCTCGCATCACCCTGCAGTGCCGCGGCCATGCGCAGTGCCGTATCACGGGTCAGTCCGTCGAAGGCCTGCACCGCATCGAGCGCGAGACTCGTGTCAGTCAGCGTGCCAGTCTTGTCGAGCAACAGCGTGTCGACGTTGGCGAGCGTCTCGATCGCATCCGCCCGCACGACCAGCACGCCGCGCCGCGCAAGTGCATCGGTGGCCGCGGCGAGTGCGGCCGGCAGGGCGAGCGACAGCGCGCAGGGACAGCTGATGACGAGCACGGCCAGCATGGTCTCGAACGCCCGCGACGGCTGGATCAGCCACCAGGCGGCGAACACGAGCACGCCCGCGAGCAGCGAGGCGGCGACGAAATGGCGTGCGACCCGGTCGGCAATGCGCACCAGGCGCGGTCGCTGGGTCTGCGCCTGTTCGACGAGGCGCACCAGCTGGGCGAGCCGGGTGTCGGCGCCGACGCGCTCGACGCGCAGCCGCAGCGGACGGTCACGGCAGATACTGCCGGCGGCGACGAGGTCGCCGCGACGGTGCGCGACGGGCAACGCTTCGCCACTGAGCAATGCTTCGTCCAGTGCGGCCTCCGCATCGAGCAGTACACCATCGGCCGGCACCGTTTCGCCGGCAGCCACGCGCAGCACGTCGCCGGGACGGATCTGCGCAGCCGCGATGCGCACCACCGTGCCGCCTTCGTTCTCGCGCTGGGCGAACACCGGCCGCAGCCGCGCGAGCGTGTCCGCCCGCAAGGTCGCCCGGCGCCGTGCCCATTGTTCGAGCTGGCGCGCGGTCAGCAGCAGGAATACGAACATCACGGCCGCATCGAACCAGACGTGCGTACCGCCCCGCAGTGTCTCGATGACACTTGCGAAATAGGCGATCAGGATGGACGCGCCGACGAGCACGTCCATGTTCGCGCTGCGCTCGCGCAGCCCGCGGGCGAGGCCCGCGAGAAACGGCCAGCCCGCGACGAACACGACCGGCGTCGACACCAGCAGCGTGATCCAGCGCAGAAAGTCGCGCGTGGCCACGGGCATCTGGGCGGCCGTATCGAGATACAGCGCCTCGGCGAACATCATCGCCTGCATCGCACCGAGCCCGGCCAGCCCCAGCCGCAGCACGTCCCGGCGCCACTCGCGCTGGCGCACACGCTCGCGCGCCGTGCCAGTCGCCAGCGTCGGCGCGAAGCCCAGCGCGGCAAGGCGCCGCAGCAATGCAGACAGTTCGACGACGGAGGGATTCCAGCGCAGCCGGATGCGCCCGGTGACTGCGCTCGCGGTCACGTCGAGCACCCCCTCCTCGCGCGCGAGCGCCTGATCGACCAGCCAGGCACACGCGGCACAGCGCAGACCGCCGCTGAGCACGACGATTTCCATGCCGCCGGGCACGGCCCAGGCATGCTCGGCAAGGATCTCCGGCTGCATCCAGGCGCTGAAATCGTCATCCGCCTCCACACGTGCCGCCTCGTCGCGACGCAGGCGGTAGTACTGGCCCAGGCCCGCGTCACGTATCCACTGCGCGGCCGCGGCGCAGCCGTCGCAGCAAAACGCGCGCGCGGCCCCGTCGATCTCCAGGGTCAGGGCCTGGGGCGGCAGCGCTTCGCCACAGTGGAAGCAGGCTACCGGCAGGCTCGCGACTAGCGCCGCCATACAGGCTCCAGCGCGGCGCGGTCCGCCGCAGCTTCGAGGCGCCCGGCGAGCCGCCAGCCACCATCGGCCGACTCGAGGCGCAGGTGCCAGGCATTCGACGCCGCGGGCATCTCCGCCGCGCGCCAGTGCTGCGCATCGACGCGCTCGAGCTTCAGTTCACGGTCCTGCGCAGCGCTGGTCGGATGCAACAGATTCAGTCGCAGCCCGGCAGTGTCGCCGGCGTCACCGTGCAGTTCCACCCGCAGGCCAGCCGGCGACGCGTCACGCTGTACCGTCGCGCGGAGACCGCGCCGCAAGGCTTCTTCGTCGGGGCGCGTGTCTTCGGCCTGGATCTGTGCGGTGCGGCGCACGTCGGTACTCAGCGCATCGAGGTTGCCGCGTGCGATCCAGACGATCAGCGCAATGCCGGCGGCGACGGACACGGCCGGCAGGCCGGCGACCAGCCAGAGCATGGGCTCGCGCCAGGCACTGCGCCGCTGCGGTTCGCCGGGTGCGCTCATTGCGCCGGCCCGAAGAACGCGCTGCGCACGCGCGCCGAATCACCCCGGTCGGCGTCCTCGATCACGAGTTCGACGACGCGCCGTCCCTGTACCGCGCCGGCGGGCGCGACGATCGTGATCGCGGTGTTCTGCACGCTCTCCGGCGCCACGTCGACGGTGCCCATGTCGAGCAGCTCCAGTGCATCCGAACCAACCAGACGCACACGCAGCTGGCGTGCGACGTTCCGCTTGTTGACGATCTTGAGACTGTAGGCATTCTCGACCCGGCCATCCGCGGCGATGCGGTACAGCGCATTGCGATCGCGCAGCACTTCCGCGGTCAACGGCGCACGCTGGATCACGCCGACCACCCACCCCAGCGCCAGCGCCACGAGCAGGAAACCATAGATCCACACGCGTGGACGCAACACACGCGCCGGCTTGTCGTCGATCGCGTTCTGCGTCGTGTAGCGGACGAGTCCGCGCGGATAGCCCACCTTGTCCATGATCTGGTCGCAGGCGTCGATGCAGGCGCCGCAGGCGATGCACTCGTACTGCAGGCCATTGCGGATATCGATGCCCACCGGACACACCTGCACACACCAGGTACAGTCGATGCAGTCGCCGAGCTCCGCCGGTGCCGGCGTCACGACATCCGGCACGTCCTTGTCGAACGCGCCCGTCGTACGCCGTACCTCCAGCGCGCGCATGGCCGGGCTGCGGACACGGTTCGCATGGACCAGCCAGCGCTCGGCTTCTGCCGCCGGCAACAGGCCCCGCCCCCGTTCCTGCACGCTGCCGATCTCGCGCTTGCGTGCACCGCGCGGCTCGCCGCGGCGTGCGTCATAGCCGATGATCAGCGTGTCGCGGTCGAACATTGCGCCCTGGAAGCGCGCATACGGGCACATGTACTTGCAGACCTGATCGCGCAGCACCCCGGCGTTGCCCCAGGTCGCGAAACCGTAGAACAGCGTCCAGAAGGTCTCGGTCGCGCTCCAGTCCAGCGCCGGCAGCCGCAGCGCGAGATCGCGTATCGGGGTGAAGAATCCGACGAAGGTGAAACCCGTCCATAGCGCGAACACGAACCACAGCAGGTGCTTGCTCCCCTTGCGTGCGACTTTCTCGCGCGTCCACGGACCGGCATCCAGGCGCATGCGTTTGGCGCGGTCGCCTTCGGTCCAGCGCTCCATCCACAGGAAGACCTCGGTCCAGACGGTCTGCGGACAGGCATAGCCGCACCAGAGCCGGCCGGCCACCGCCGTGAAGAAGAACAGCGAGAGGCCGGCCATGATCAGCAGCAGCGCGAGGAAAATGAAATCCTGCGGCCAGAGCGCGAGCCCGAACACGTAGAACTTGCGCGCCGGCAGGTCGAACAGCACGGCCTGCCGGCCGTCCCAGTTGAGCCACGGGAACGCGTAGTACATGCCGAGCAGCACGACCACGGCGATACGTCGCAGCGTGTCGAAACGGCCGCGGATCTCACGCGGATAGACCTTTTTCTCCGCCTGGTAGAAACCGGCGGAGGGCTCGTCCTTGAGGGCGATGGGAATGGTACGGGTCACGACCGCGGGCCTTGCGTGCGATTGAAGCGTCCGGGCGGACGCAGCAGCCACCAGGTGAACAGGCTGGAACTCGCGGTAGCTGACCAGAAAGCAAAAAATCCCAAGGTATATCCCCACTCGCGGCTGATGTTCCAGTCCGGGAACGTGAGGTCACGCCACTCCAGCGGGTCGACGAAGGCGAAGAACACCATGGTGCAGACGCCTGCGGAAAAGAAGCTCGGCCAGAGGATCGCGCCCCAGCGCTGCAGAGCCGGCCGGGGCGGGCACTCGGCGCTGGTGCGCGCACGCCTCATGGTTTCGCGCTCCCCTGCGACCGTGCGTAGACCCAGGCGGCGACGAGTCGCGTGCGCGCCGGCCCCAGCAGATCGCCGTGCGCCGGCATCTGGCCGTTGCGGCCGCCGGTGACGGACGCCCGCACGGCTGCCGCGTCACCCCCGTAGAGCCAGTAGCCGTCGGTGAGATCCGGTGCGCCCATCGCCACGTTGCCCTTGCCCTCGGGGCCGTGACAGGCGGAACACACCGCAAACCGCGCGGCGCCCTTCTCGGCGAGACCGGCGTCGACCTTCTGTCCCGACAGCGAACGCACGTAGGCGACGACCTCGTCGATTTCCGCATCGTTCGCGAAGGCACTGGCGAGCGGCGGCATCATGGCCTGACGACCGTCGCGCACCGTCGTGAGAATGTCGTCGGGCGCGCCGCCCCAGTGCCAGACCGCGTCGGTGAGGTCCGGGAAGCCGCGCGCACCGCGCGCATCGGCACCGTGACACGCGGCGCAATGGTTCGCGAACAGCGACTGGCCGAGCTTGCGTGCTGCCGGATCGCGCGCCAGTTCCTCGACCGGTTTGTTCGCATACGGCGCGAGCGCAGCGGCGAGACGCTTCTCGTTCTCGGCGCGCTGCGCGTCGTGTTCGCGCTGCGAGGACCACTCGCCCGTGCCGCGCCAGGCGCCGAGTCCCGGGTAATACAGCAGATAGCCGAGACTGAACACGATGGTCAGATAGAACAGGATGATCCACCAGCGCGGCATCGGCTTGTTGTATTCGGTCAGATCCCCGTCCCAGTAGTGACTGGTCTGCTCCGGCGCGGGATCGCCTGCCCGGCGCTTGCCGGTGAACCAGAGCAGCCAGACACAGCCGACGATGTTCAGCGCCACGAGCGCAATGACGTACCACGACCACGACGTACTCATGGGCGGCGCTCCTGCGTTTCGTCATCGAGCGGCAGCCGCGATGCGGCCTCGAAGTCCTGCTGGCGTCGGGCGCTCCAGGCCCAGATCCAGCCGCCGACGAAAATCACGAGCAGCAACGCCGTCGCGATTCCCGACAGATTGCCTGCATTCATTGCGCACCTCCTGACGGGGTAGTGGCCGCCTCGCGCTTGGGCGCGTGCTTGCCGAGGCCTTGCAGATAGGCGACGACGGCGTCGAGCTCGGTCTTGCCCTGCAGCGCAGCGGCAACACCGTCGATGTCGGCATCGGTGTACGGATCGCCGAGCATGCGCAGTCCCGCGAGCTTCTTCTTCATCGCGTCGGCGTCCAGCGGCGCATCGGCGAGCCAGGAATACGCCGGCATGTTCGACTCCGGCACGACGTCGCGCGGATTCAGCAGGTGCACGCGATGCCAGTCGTCGGAATAGCGCCCGCCGACGCGGGCGAGATCCGGACCCGTGCGTTTGCTGCCCCACTGGAACGGCCGGTCATAGACCGATTCGCCGGCCAGCGAATAGTGGCCGTAACGCTCGGTCTCGAAGCGCAGCGTGCGGATCATCTGCGAGTGGCAGTTGTAGCAGCCCTCGCGCACGTAGATGTCGCGCCCGGCGAGCTGCAGCGGCGGATACGGGGTGACCCCCGGCAGCGGCTTGACCGTCTCGGCCTGGTACATCAGCGGCACGATCTCCGCGAGACCGCCGAAGCTGATCGCGACGGCGATGAGTACGGCCATCAGGCCGACGTTTTTCTCGACTTTCGCGTGGAAATATTCGCTCATGGCATGCTCTCAGTGGTTGGCCGCGACGGTCAGCACGGGCATGTCCTCGGTGCTGCGTGCACTGCGCCAGGTCTGCCAGACGTTCCAGGCCATGACGAACATGCCGGCCAGCACGAGTACGCCCCCGCTGAAGCGCACCAGGTAGTACGGATAGGTCACGGCGAGCGATTCGACGAAGCTGTAGGTCAGGGTGCCGTCGGCACTGGTCGCGCGCCACATCAGGCCCTGCATCACGCCGGCGATCCACATGGAGGCGATGTAGAAGACCACGCCGATCGTGTGGATCCAGAAGTGCACGTCGATCAGGCGCGTCGAGTACATCGACTGCAGGCCGAGCAGCCGCGGCCACATGACGTAGACCGAGCCCAGCGAAATCATCGCGACCCATCCCAGCGCGCCGGCATGCACGTGGCCGACGGTCCAGTCGGTGTAGTGGCTCAGCGAGTTGACGGTCTTGATCGACATCATGGGGCCTTCGAACGTCGCGATCATGTAGAACGACAGCGCGACGACGAGGAACTTGATGATGGGATCGGTGCGCAGCTTGTGCCACACGCCCGACAGGGTCATGACGCCGTTGATCGCGCCGCCCCAGGACGGAGCGAGCAGGATCAGCGAGAACACCATGCCGAGCGACTGCGCCCAGTCCGGCAGCGCCGTGTACTGCAGGTGGTGCGGACCCGCCCACATGTAGACCGCGATCAGCGCCCAGAAGTGGACGATGGAGAGCCGGTAGGAATAGACCGGCCGGCCGGCCTGCTTCGGCACGAAGTAATACATCATGCCGAGAAACCCCGCCGTCAGGAAAAACCCTACCGCGTTGTGGCCGTACCACCACTGCGCCATGGCATCCACCGCACCGGTGTAGACCGAATACGACTTCAGCCACGACACCGGCAGCGAGAGATTGTTGACGATGTGCAACAGCGCGACGGCGACGATGAAACTCGCGTAGAACCAGTTAGCGACATAGATGTGGCTGACGCGGCGACGCGCGATGGTGCCGAAGAACACGACACCGTAGGCGACCCAGACCAGCGTGATCAGGATGTCGATCGGCCATTCGAGCTCGGCGTACTCCTTGCCCTGAGTCAGGCCCAGGGGCAAGGTCACGGCCGCGGAAACGATGACCGCCTGCCAGCCCCAGAACACGAAGCTCGCGAGACCGTCGGAAAACAGTCGCGCATGACAGGTGCGCTGCACCACGTAGAAACTCGTGGCCATCAGCGCACTGCCGCCGAATGCGAAAATCACCGCATTGGTATGCAGCGGCCGCAGCCGGCCGTAGCTGAGCCAGCTGATGCCCTCGGTCAGCGACGGCCAATACAGTTGTGCCGCGATCAGCACGCCGACGGCCATGCCGACGATGCCCCAGACCACGGTCATCAGGGTGAATTGGCGCACGACGGTGTCGTTGTAGCGCTCGTCCACGGTTGCAGCGTTCATCGCAACTCCCTTGGCGCACGGATGCCGGCCACGCCATGCCGGGACCGCGCGGCGCGCGGTCGATCGATGTCGGCGAATCGGGAGACCGGCGGCGGTCTCCGCATCCGGCTTACTTGACGGTGACCTTGCCCTTCATCAGCGCCCAGTGCCCCGGGAACGAGCAGAAGAACACGTAGTCGCCGCCGGGCTTGAGCACCGAACCGGCGAACGTGGCCGACGTCGAGGCGCCACCGCCGACGAGCGGCGTGTGGGCCAGCACGCGCTTGTCGCCGGCCGCGACGTAATTGGCGGCGGCACCGGCCTTCTGCCCATCCTGGGCGACCGGCTGCAGGTCGGCGGCCGTGGTGATCACGACGTTGTGGCCCATCGCGGCGACCGGCAGCTTGCCGGTATGGGTCAATTTGATTTCGATGCTCTTGCACGACGCCGCAACGGTGACCTCGCTGCGATCGAACTTCATGGCGTCGTCGGCCTTGAGGTCGATGACACAGTCATTGGCCTGCACGGCCGTGGCGGTCAGGAACAGAGCGAAAAGAAGGGGTTTGCGCATGACGATCTCGCGACGGGGAAAGATGGCCCGAAGCCTAGTCGGCCGCATCCGAGCACATCTTGATCGAGATCAATCCGGCCCCCGGCACCGCAGCTGCCGCTACACTGGCGAGGTCCCCTTCACCGGAGTCTCGCTCCATGCATCCGCTCGCAACCGCCAGCCTGATTCTTTCCGCCGCCGGCATCAGCGCCGACAGCGCCGGCTTCCGCCTCACCAGCAGCGACATCACCGACGGCGGCACCCTGCCGGAGAGGCACGTGTTCAATGGGTTCGGCTGCACCGGCGAGAATCTCTCCCCGCAACTGAGCTGGAGCGGCGCGCCGGAGGGCACGCGAAGCTTCGCGATCACCGCCTACGACCCCGACGCGCCGACCGGCAGCGGGTGGTGGCATTGGACGGTGGTGAACCTGCCGGCCTCGACCACCGGACTGCCCACGGGTGCCGGAAGCCCCGGCGGCGCCCTGCCGGCTGGCGCCGTACAGGGCCGCACCGACTACGGCCGCAGCGGATATGGCGGCGCCGCACCGCCGCCCGGCGACAAGCCGCACCGCTATCAGTTCACGGTATGGGCGCTCAAGGTCGATCACCTGCCGCTCGATGAAGAGTCCAGCGGAGCCATGGTCGGGTTCATGCTCAATGCAAACGTGCTGGCGAAGGCGACCCTGACCAACACCTACGGCCGCTGAGCGTCGCTCCGGCCGCCGCGCCGCATACTTTTTACACAAATTAACAGGCAGCCCGCGCCGGACACCGCGGCGCGGGCTCGCCTTTGCTCCCCGCACGCGAGCGGATAGCATGCACCGCCCGCTTGCCCTGACCGCACGTATCCCATGCTGCTGATTCCGACCGCCGCCCGCACGACGCCACGGCACTACTGGCTGCTGCTGACGTTGGCGCTCGTTGCGATCAAGCTGTGCCTGGTCCTCGTCGATCCGACCCAGCGCTTCTTTCTCGGCGACTCCGAGAGCTATCTGCATTCGGCGCTGACCGGCTGGGTTCCGCCCGACCGCTCCTTCATCTATGGGCTGTTCGTCCGCGCCACCGCGGTCTGGCCCGGCACGCTGGCCGGCCTGCTGGCCGCACAGTCGCTGTGCGGCGTGCTGACCGCATTGCTGTGCGCGCGCCTGGCGGGCACCGATCTCGGCGTCGACCGGCGGGCCGCCGCGCTCGTCGCCCTGCTCGTCGCCGTCGAACCGGCACAGGTGTTCTACGAGCGCATGGTCATGGCCGAAAGTGCCGGCACGCTGTGTTTCGTCGCGATGGTGAGCTGCGGCTTCGGCTATCTACGTCGGCGCGCCTGGCCGTGGCTGCCGGCGATGGCTCTGGCCGGCATCATGACCGTGGCCCTGCGCATGAGCCTGCTGCCCGTCGTGCTCGGCTTTGCCCTGTTGCCGCCGCTGGTCGCTGCTGCCGAACCCGGCCTGCACCGCTCGTGGCGGCGTGTCGGCGCGCATCTCCTCGTCGCCCTGACTGCCACCGCGGCGGCACACAGCGGTTACCAGCAACTCTACGGATACATGTACCAGAGCAAGGCGGAATACCTGCACAGCAGCGGGACGTTCCGGCTCGGTCTGGTCGCGCCGCTGGTCAAGCCCGAGCACCTCGTGCGCGAGGAACTCTCGCCACAGCTGCTCGCCAGCGTCGGCCCAGCCCTTGCCGATCCGCGCATGCGCGAAGCCCAGCTCTGGCTCGACGACGGACTCATCGCCGTGCTGCGCCGCGCCGCCGGCGAAGAGACCGAACGGCATGCCCGCCATATTGCCTCGGCCGCGCTGCGCGACGATCCGCTGGGCTTCCTCGGCCTCGCGCTGCTGACGACGCGCGATTATTTCAGTCCGCGTGAAACCCGGGCACGCATGGCCGACGATCTCGGCGTACGCGCGCTCAGCGAGTCCACGCTGGTGACGCTGCGCGAGCGCCTGAACTACGATGCGACCCAGGTACACACGCAGCGCAATCCTACCGCACGCTACTTCGAATCCGCCGGCAACTGGCTCATCCTGTGCCTGTTCGCACTCGCGCCGCTGGCACTCATCGCAGCGCTGCGCGTGTGGTCGCGCCGGCGCAGCGCCGCCCTGCTGCTCACGCTGACCGCACTGGGCCTGGTCGCCGGGCAGCTGCTGTTCTCGCATATCGTTTCGTTCCGTTACCTGCACCCCTTCGCACCGCTGATGCTGGTCTGCGCCGCCGCGGCGTTCACGCCCCCGACGCGGCGCCGTAACGGATACGAGGTCCTGAGCTGAACACGTTGACGAATGCCGGAGTCACCGCCATGCAGAGACGATTTCGTGGTGCCGCGATACTTGCCGTGACGATGATGCCGCTGCTCGCGGCCGCCACCGAACGCGTCGTCGGCCTGCCCTGCGAGGGCTGCGATGCGGTCTTCGGCGGCAAACCCGACACGCAGGCCATGGCGACGATCGCACGCATCGCGCCCACCGGCGAGGCCGGCGAACCGCTGCAGTGGCGCGGCCGTATACGCCATGCGGATGGAACGCCGGCCGCCGGTGTCGTCGTCTATGCCTATCACACCGACGCCAGCGGCGTGTATCCGCCGGATACCACCGGACGCGGCAGGGGCGCACACCCGCACGGCCGGCTGCGCGGCTGGGCGCGCAGCGACGCGGAAGGCCGCTTCGGCTTCGACACGATTCGGCCCGCCGCGTATCCGGGACAGGCCATCGCCGCGCATATCCATGCGCACGTCATCGAACCGGAGCGTTGCACGTACTACCTCGACGACGTGAATTTTCGCGACGATCCGCTACTCGCAAGCGACACGACACCGCGCGAACGGCGCGGGGGCGACGGTATCGTCGATGCGAAGCGGGACGCCGACGGCACCTGGCTGGTCACGCGCGACATCGTGCTCGGGCTCAACGTGCCGGACTATGCAGCCTGCCGCACCGCCGGCCGCGGAACCACTCAGGATCAGTCCGCGTCGCGACGGTAGATCCACCAGCGCGAGGCCAGGTAGTTCACGACGAGACCGGCGACGGAGCCGGCGGCGACGCCGAGTTCGGGATAGCGCTGCACGAGCGGCGAAAGTGCATACAACAGGGCGTAGGTGCCGTAATTCACGGTGAAGCCGCCACTCATCGCGAACAGGTAGCGCGACCATTCGCCGAGCAGACCATAGCGGCGCGTACCGCGGAACGTGCGGTGCCGGTTCCAGAGCCATGTCGCGGTCGCCGCGCAGAGAAACGACAACAGGCGCGCTGCGTAAGCATTCATCAGCAGACCGCTGACCAGCAGCCGCAGTACGCCCGCATCGACGAGGAAGCCGATCACGCCGCCGATGCAGAACAGCAGGAACTGCGACATCGCGCTACTCCGGCGCCGGATGACCGAGATAGGCCAGCATCTTGAGTTCGCGCCGGCCGCGCGTGACCGTGTCGAGTATCAGCCCGGCGAAGAACGACAGCGCTGCGAGCAGCATCAGGCCCGTGGACAGGATCGCGGTCGGGAGGCGCGGCACCAGGCCGGTTGCCGCGTAGGTCAGGAACAGGGGCACCGACAGTGCGACCGCCACGGTCGCGAGCACGACGGCGATGGCCGAATAGAACGCGAGCGGCCGCTCGGCTCCGAACAGCCGCACCATCGTCACGACGATGCGGATGCCGTCGCGTACGGTGGACAGCTTGCTGTGCGATCCCTCGGGCCTTTCCTTGAACGGCGTGGCCACCTCGGCGACGGCCATCTTGAGCTCCAGCGCGTGCACGGTCAGCTCGGTCTCGATCTCGAAGCCCTGGCTCAGCACCGGGAACGATTTCGCGAAACGGCGCGAAAACACGCGATAGCCGGACAGGATGTCCGAGCAGTTGCGGCCGAACAGGCGGCTCAGGAACCCGGTGAGCATGCGGTTGCCGAACGCGTGGCCGGGGCGATGTACGCCAGCGTGCACCGGCTCGCGCACGCCGACCACCATGTCGAGGTTTTCCGCGAACAGCCGGGCGACCAGCGCCGACGCGCTCGCCGCGTCGTAGGTATCGTCGCCGTCGACCATGACATAGGCGTCGGCTTCGATGTCGGCGAACATGCGCCGCACCACATGGCCCTTGCCCTGCAGCCTGACGGCATGCACCGTCGCGCCCGCGTCCGCGGCGACCTGTGCGGTACCGTCGCGCGAATTGTTGTCGAACACATGGATCGCCGCATCCGGCAGCGCGCGGCGGAAATCGGCGACGACCGCCGCGATGGCGATCGCTTCGTTGTAGCAGGGAATCAGCACGGCGATCCGGCGCGTGCGCGGTGCGGACGAGAGATCAGCCATGAGCGGGCACGAACAGTTGTTCCATCGCATGGCGATCCGGGTGCCGGATCACGCCACGCTCGGTGACGATCGCATCGATCAGCGACGCCGGCGTCACGTCGAACACCGGATTCCAGGCTTCGGCACCCTCGACCACGGTGCGCTTGCCGCCCACGCCGAGCAATTCGTCGGCGGCGCGCAGCTCGATCTCGATCGCGGCGCCGTCGGGGGTGGCCATGTCGACCGTCGACGACGGGGCGACGACCATGAACTTGACACCGTGGTGGCGCGCCGCGATCGCCAGCTGATAGGTGCCGATCTTGTTCGCCGTGTCGCCGTTCGCGGCGATGCGGTCGGCGCCGACGATGACCCATTGCACGGCGCCCGAGCGCATCAGGTGCGCGGCCGCCGAATCGGCGATGAGTCGCGCCGGAATGCCGTCGCGCACGAGTTCGTACATGGTCAGGCGCGCGCCCTGCAGCCACGGCCGTGTTTCGCCGGCATAGACCTGGCTGATGCGGCCGGCGGCATAGCCGCTGCGGATGACCCCGAGCGCGGTACCGAAACCCGCCGTCGCGAGCGAGCCGGTGTTGCAGTGGGTCAGCACACCGCCGCCGTCGAGTAGCGCCGCACCGAGTTCGCCCATGTGGCGATTCGCGGCGAGATCTTCGTCCTGGATGGCCTGGGCTTCGGCAATCAGTGCGGCCACGTCACTGCCGGCGCCCTGCATGCGGTCCAGCGCCCACATCAGGTTGACCGCGGTCGGACGCGATGCGCGCAACTGGCGCACGGCAGCCTCGAGCGCCGCCGGATCGCGCTGCGCGGCCAGCACGACGCCCCAGGCCGCGGCAATGCCGATGGCAGGCGCGCCGCGCACCACGAGGTCGCGGATCGCCTGCGCGACCTCGGCCGCGGACACGCAATCGACGAATACCTCCTCGAACGGCAGGCGGCGCTGGTCGAGCAGGCTCAGGCGATCGCCGCGCCAGTGCACGGCGCGAATGGTGTCGTGACGATCCAGGTCGGACATGGAGCGGAACCCGTGTAGACGAACGCGCAAGGATAGCGCAACCCGTGGAATACGGAGTTTCCGGCGAGCGGCACGAGACCGGGCGCCGGCATCGCGACGTCCGCGCCGTGGTGTTGGCTACGCCGGCGGCCTGGCCTGTTCGTGGGACATTGCCGCTGCCCCGGTCTGCACGCGCCAGAGCGCGGCATAGCTGCCGTCGCGCGCGATGAGCTCGGCGTGAGTACCGCATTCGACGACGCGCCCCTCGTCGATCACGGCGATCTGATCGGCATGCACGATGGTCGACAGGCGGTGCGCGATGACAACGACGGTGCGCTGGTGCGCGAGCCGCGCCAGCGAACGCTGGATCGCGGCCTCGGTCTCGTTGTCGACCGCGCTCGTGGCCTCGTCGAGCAGCAGCACCGGCGGGTCCTTGAGCAGCGCACGCGCGATCGAGAGGCGCTGCCGCTGGCCACCGGAGAGCTTGACGCCGCGCTCACCCACGGGCGTGTCGTAGCCCTGCGGCAGCCGCAGAATGAACTCGTGCGCTTCGGCTGCCACGGCAGCCGCAATGATGTCTGACTCGCTGGCGCCAGGCCGACCGTACGCGATGTTCTCGCGCACGCTTCCATCGAACAGGAACACGTCCTGAGCTACCCAGCCGATCTGGCCGCGCAGCCAGGCCAGCGGATAATTCGCGATGTCCCGGCCGTCGAGTCGAATGCGTCCGCTTGTGGGTTCGTAGAAGCGCAGCAGCAACTTGATCAGCGACGACTTGCCGCCGCCGGTCGCGCCGACCAGCGCAAGCGTCTGTCCCGCGCGCACCCGCAGGTCGATGCCGCGCAGCACCTCGGCGCCGTTCGCATAGGCGAAATACAGGTTCTCGACCGCGAGCTCGCCTCGCGCCGGATGGTCGGGCAGGGTCTGGTCGCTGTCGCGGATCGTTATCGGCGTTGCCAACAGGCCCAGAATGCGTCGCGTCGACGCCATCGCGCGTTCGAACAGGTCGACCGTGTCGGCCAGCCGCGTGAGCGGCCAGAGCAGGCGCTGGGTCAGGAACACGAGTACGGCGTAGAAGCCGGCCTGCAGGTGCCCCTCGAGCACGAGTTGCCCCCCGCGCACGAAGGTGCACAGGAACCCGAACAGGATGGCCATGCGGATCAGCGGTACGAAGGCGGCGCCGAGCCGGATCGCGTGGCGGTTCGCGGCGACGTAGTCCCGGCTTTCCGCGGCCAGCCGCTCGCGCTCGCGTTGCTCCGCGGCAAAGCTGCGGATGGTCGCGATGCCGGCGAGATTGTTCGCAAGCCGGCCCGACAGCGCCGCCACCTTTTCGCGCACGCGGTCGTAGCGCGGCCCGGCCTTGCGCTGAAAATGGAATGCACCCCAGAGAATCACCGGGATCGGCGTGAAGGCGAGCAGGGCGATCTGTGGAGAAATCGCGAAGAACACCGCGCCGCAGGCAAGCACCGTCACGAGGACTTGGATCAGGTCGTTCGCGCCACCATTGAGGAATCGCTCCAGCTGGTTCACGTCGTCATTGAGCACGGCGACGAGGCCACCGGAGGAACGGTCCTCGAAATACGCGAGGTCGAGGTTCTGCACGTGGGCATAAGCTGTCGTGCGCAGTTCGTGCTGCAGGTCCTGGGCAAGGTTGCGCCACAGTACGAGGTAGGCGAATTCGAAGACCGATTCGAAAATCCAGATCGCCAATGTGAGCGCACCCAGCAGGTAGACTTGCTGCAGCGGATCGGTGATGCCGAAACCGGCGACGAATGACGCCTCCCCGCGAACGACGACGTCGATCGCGATGCCGATGAGGATTTCGGGGGCCACGTCGAACAACTTGTTCGCCACCGAGCACAGCCCGGCGGCGATGAAACGGGCGCGATACGGACGCGCATGACGGAGCAGCTGCCACAGCGCAGCAAACGACGAGGTGGATGATGGCATCGCGAAAGCCTAGCACGGAGATTCCGGCCAAACGCGCGCCGGCAGCATTGGAAAATGACCGCGACGCGCGCTTCCAGTCCCTGCTGCGAACGGCCTGCGTCAAGGCCGCGGGAGTCGGTGCGCTGTCGGCGCTGGTCGGCGCGATTCCCGGCGCAGGCGTGCTGCTGCGCTATACGCTCGGCGAACTGGCGGACATCGCCGCGGTCAGCGCGATCCAGGAAAAACTGATCGAAGACACACTCGCGCTCTACGAGCTGCCGCTGCCCGAGCCCCTGCGCAAGCCGCTGATCGCCCAGATCAGCGCGCTGGGCGCGGGCGCCAGCGTCGGTGTCGACGCGATCGGCCGCCGCATCCTCGGCCGCTTCGGCAGCAAGCTCGGCGGCACGGTGTTCGGCCGTGTCGCGCCGCTGGTCGGCGTGCTCACCAGCGCGCTCGGCAATGCAGCGACGACCTATGCGATCGGTCGCCGCGCCGAAGCCTTCGCAAAGATGGGCGCGGCTCCGGCAGACTCCCTCGTCGATGCATTCCGCGCATTCACCGGTGTCGACGAGCGCCGCGTCTGGGAATGGTCGGTCACGGCCACGAAGGAAGCGCTGGGCACCATCAGCCGGGTAACGGCAAAGGTGAAGGCGATGAACCCGTTCTCGCGAGTGGAGATGCCCGACGTCGACCTGGACGAAGCGGGCGAATCCGAAACGGAAACCCCGCCACCGAAAAGCAAGCCGCGCGCCGCCGCGGCGAAACGGACGCGGACGCGCGCTGCCGCAACGAAGAAGCCGGTGCGCAAGGCCGCTGCGGGAAAGAAGTCGACCACGGCGGCGAAGAAAGGGCGCGGCACAGCCAGGGCCGCCGCGGGCGAACCCGCACCGGCACGGCCCGCTGTGACGAAGCGCAGCGGACCTCGGACAACGACAAAGCCCGCCCCGGCACGCCGCCGCCGTCCCGGCGACAGCGCGCCGTCGGGCTGAGGCGGGAAACGCCACGCCGGCCGGAGCCGGCGTGGCGCGATTCTTCAGGCGCGTTTCACGAGCCAGTCGTGGATCGCGGGAGGTACCTCGCGCTGCGCGCGGCCCGACACATAGATGCCGATATGGCCGCCCTTGAATGCGATCTGCGAGTAGTCCTTGCTGCCGGTCGCGTCCGCGAGCGCACGCGACGCCGCCGGCGGCACCAGATGGTCCTGCTCGGCGAAGATGTTCAACACCGGTGCGCGCAGGTTCTTCAGATTCACGTCCTTGTCGCCGATGCGCAGGCCCCCCTTGAGCAGCTTGTTGCCCTGGTAGAAATCCTTGATGAACTGGCGGAACGCCTCGCCGGCCTGATCCGGCGAATCGAAAATCCACTTTTCCATGCGCAGGAAGTTCTCCAGCTCGGTCTTGTTGTCGAGGATGTCGACGAGACCGATGTATTTCTGCTGGTTCAGACGCAGCGGCTTGAGCGTGAGATAGCAGTAGTTCATGAGATCGGCCGGGACGTTGCCGAGCGTGTCGACGAACAGGTCCACGTCGAGCTCGCGCACCCAGTGCGACAGCATGTTGTCCGGCGTCTGGAAGTCCACCGGCGTCACCATCGTGATCAGGTTTTTCACCTTCTCGGGATAGATCGACGCGAAGCACAGCGAGAACGCACCGCCCTGGCAGATGCCGAGCAGGTTGATCGCCTCGATGCCGTGCGACTTGCGCAGGAAATCCACGCAGCGCCGCAGATAGCCATTGATGTAGTCGTCGAGCGTCAGGAACTTGTCCGAACCGTCGGGATAGCCCCAGTCGATCAGATAGACATCCTGCCCCTGCGCGAGGAGATTGCGGACCAGTGAACGGTCATCCTGCAGATCGACCATGTAGGGCGTATTGACCAGCGCGTAGCAGATCAGCAGCGGGGTCGCGACCGTCGGCTTCGACGCTCCGCGAAACCTGTACAAAGTTACCTTGTCGTCTTTATACACAGCCTCTTTGGGCGTGACGCCGAACGTCACCGGGTCGAGGGAGCGGAGTGTCTGCGCGCCGGCAGACAGCTTCTGTTGCAGTTTCAGAGCTTCGTCGAGCGCTTTCTGCGGTTCGATACGGATGGGACCCATGGGATTCCTCAGCGCTTGGTCTTCTTGGACACGGCCGGCCTGGCGTCGGCATCGGATTTCGCCGCGACCGGTTTCGCTGCTGCGAGCTCGCGCTTGAGTGCGGCGACTTCCGCGCGCAGCGCAGCGACCTCGCCGGCGACATCGTTCGACGCCGTTTCCTGGTTGGCCTTGAGATGGCGGCGCAGTTCCTGCACCGACTTTTCGACGCCCTTGAGTTCACTGCGCGTGGGCATGCCGAGCTGGCGCGTCTGCTGCTCGACCTCGGACTGGATCAGCGAGCGCACGCGCATCTGCGCATTGACCATGGCACCGTAGGCCTTGCGGAACTCATCCGACAGGGCAATTTCCGCATAGGCTTCTTCCGCCGCATCGATCCACAGATCGTAGACCGCGCGTACGGAATCGAGCTGGCGGCCCGGCTCCTCGCGCTCGGCCAGCTTGCTCTGGAAGCGCTCGAAACCCTGCTGGCTCGCTTTGAGGATCAGCGTGTTGTAGCGGTTGGTCCGCTCCTGATAGTCGACCAGCGCCGTGCCGAGCTGCTGCCAGCGTTCCTGGTGCTCGCGGGCGAGACCGAAGGTCGGCAGGCCGAGGTTGGCGAGGAGCTCCTGCTTGAACGGACCCGCACCGCGACCGAATTCGGCCATGAATTGCTCGAATCCCTTCGCGCCCTGCCCAGCCATGTCACGAAAATTCGTGCCGAGTGGATTATTCCACAACGAAGCATCCATGCCCGGCACGTTGAACCCGTTGCGCAGCGCCTCGGTCCAGGCCGCTGCGGAACCGTCGCCCGACCCCTGACTCAGGGAACTGGAGAGCAGGGACTGCATCAGCGCGACATAGGCTTTGGCGTTGGCGGAAACCCGGTCGACGAGATCGCTCTGCGCGCCGGACTGGCCGAACAGCTGGGCCCATTGATCGAGCCCGGCCTGCCACGGTGCGGAGAAGTCGGGCCTGCCCGGCGGTGGCGTCACGCCCTGGGACTGCCAGCCCTCCCAATAACGTTGCGCCAGCTTCTGCCATTGGTTGATCCAGTCTTGCGCTGAATTCGACGACATAGTGTCCTTCTCCAAAAAGCGGCCGGATGCTACACGGCCATTTGCTGCGTCGCAACAAAGCACCGGGTCACTGAGCCTACCTCATCCCGATGACGCGCAGGCAGTGTCTGCAGCCGGATTGTTGCCTCGGCAGTGCCTGCGGGGATGGTCTCTGACGACTGCCCGGACCGCAGGCGCACCCGCTCCTGCGACGGGATCGCGAATGCCTGTGTCCGATGGGCTCGGCCGCGCCATGGGACCGTGTGTGGGAGTGCGGACACCCGGCCCCGGGACGACGCGCGGCGTCGCCGGGGTACAGGGTCGGTTTCGCCGCAACGCAGCGCGGGGACACTCGTCCTCCGCTGAGGCGATGACATGACCGCCGCTGCGGGTCGACGCCGGCCGGCGAACGCGTCGACGGCCGGCGTGCAGGCATTGAAAGGATGGAACGCCGTTCCTATCCCTCGAATCCGTCGGCGAACAGCGTGTCTGCGGTCGGTGCGCGGCAGTCATTGGCCTGGTCACCGCTGACGATCACGTGAAACGACGCGCCCGCCGGAAACGTCGGGACGCCCGAGGTGGCCGCGGCCCGCACCACCCAGCGGCCCGGCGCGCCGGGACCGCTCGCCGACGCATAGACCACACCGAAGGCGGTTGGATTGAGGATGTCACCCGCTTCGTCCGGATCGTCCGCGCGCCCCACGATCGGGGCGGCGCAGGGATTGCCGTCGAGCAGCGGATGCGCGAGCCGCCACCGCTCCTGGTTGAATGCGCTCAAGGTGGTACGAAACGCATTCGGGCTCAGGAAAGGCGCGACCGCCACGTTGAACGTTTGCGCGGCCGGCATGGGGGAACCGTCCTCGTTGCGCACCTGCCAGCGACCGCCGCCCGTCGATACCCAGCGCAGGCCGATCGGGACATCGTGATAGCTGCCCTGCCAGCGGTGGAACGGTACCGCGATGCGGGCCCGGTTGGTCGCACCGTTCAGCACGGCATTGTCGAGCGTCGTCAGTGCACCGGCAATGTTCGCCGCAGCGGTCTGGTGCACGAAACCGGTGCTGCCGGCGAACGGGGCGAGCACGTGGAATCCGGCGCCCAGGGGCATGGTCAAGGTGAAGGATTGCAGGAACAGCGACCAGCCGCTGGGGCTGCTCACATTGGCATAGACGCCGAGGTTCAGCGCCGCCGCGCTCTGCGTCGAAGCCGCGTTGCGCGCCACGCCGACCAGCGTGTCGACCGAACTCAGCGGCACCGGGAACGGCGTGACATAGGTCTCGTTGAGAAACGTGGTGGACGCCGTCGCCGTGATGCGCCCGGCACCGTCGCCGGTGGCTTCGTAAGCGCCGATGTCGACCGCACCAAAGGCCACGCGACGCTCACCGTCGGCATCGAACAGCGCCAGGGAAGGCAGGTCGGCGCCGTTTCCGGCGTCGATCGCCGGCGAACCATTGACGAGGCGCGGATGTCCCGGCCGCCGCAGGCCGGGATCGACCGTCAGCGTCGACGGCCCCGGCGTATAGCTGTTGCTGGCATTGCCGAACACGAGATTGTGGCTGTTGGTCAGCGCACCGGCGCTCAGCGCAACACCGAGCCCGGAATGGAAGGCGACCAGATTGTTGGCCACGCGGCCCGATGCGGGCAGCGCGTCGAACCCGGTAACCGACAGGCCGCGACTGCCGTGCGCGACGGTGTTGTTGACCACGGTGGCAGTCGCATTGCCGGCCTGGACCTTGATGCCCCAGCCGGTCGGGTCCGACTGCAGCACGACGGCATTGTTGTCCACCTGGATGGTCTGTGCGGCGCTACCTTCGGCGCGCTGCACGCTGATGCCCTCCACCAGGCGCGGACCGAGCACCGTGTTGGCCGAGATCGCGATGCTGCCGCCACCGGCAGGCGCACTGAGTGAGATACCGAAACGAAGCTCGGCGGCGCCGGCGACGAGGCGGTTACGGAATACGCTCGCGCTGTAGACCACCGAAGACTGCGTCGCGTACGCGCAGATTCCGCTGCGCGACTGCCCCGCCGCGCTGCCACTTCGGATCACGTTGTCGCCGACGATGAGCTGCGGCGAAGGGCTGCCCAGCTGTGCGTTGATCGCGCAGCCGATGGCGTTCGGCGTGCTCGGCTCGGCGATGTTCAGACGCTCGATCCGGAATACGCTGCCGGCGACCGTACCGCTGTCGCGAATATCGACCGACCCCTGGCGAAAGACCAGTCCGCTGATCGTCACCTGGTGCGGACCCGGAACATTCGGTTCGAAGCCGACATTGAAACCGGGAGCGAACACGGCATCGATACCCGGCCGTGCCGTGAGCACCAGCGACTTGCGGATCGTGACTGACTCGTTGATCGCCGTGTACGCATCCGGCAAGACCGCGTCGTCGGCGCCGATCTGTACCGTGTCGCCCGGTGCCGCCGCGTCGACACAGGCCTGCAGGGTGCCAGTGCACGGCCCTCCACCGGACAGCGTGGGCCAGGTCAGGGTCGCGGACTGCGCGACGGGTATGGCGAGAAAAGCGGAAACGGCGAACAGCGTGCGGGCGTACATGACGTGCTCCATGCGAGGGATTAGTCTTACCTGCGGAAAATTGCCTCCGATCCGTGCATGCCCATGGCGCCCTCCGAAGATCCGTCGACAGGAACGAGCGTCTCGCTGCAACCGTCGGTCGCCGAAAGCATCGATGCGCTGCTCGCGCAGCTCAGGGCCAGTGAGCCGGGTGCGCTCGACGGCCTGATCCGCACTGCCCAGCGCGACCTGCGCCGCATTGCGCATGGCGAGCGGATGGCCATGGGCGGCAGTGAAACCCTGTCGACCACGGCCCTGGTCAACGAGGCGTATCTGCGGCTTTCCCGCTCCCGCCTGCCAGCCGACGTGGACCGGCGCCTGTTTTTCGGCGCGGCGGCTCGCGTGATGCGGCAGGTACTGGTCGACCACGCGCGCGCGAGGCAGGCGCAGAAACGGGGTGGCGGACTGTTGCACGAGTCGCTGTCGGCCGCCGCCGGCGTGCCGGCTCCCGAAGCCCTTGCCGACGACATGCTGGCCCTCGACCAGGCGCTCGACGGGCTCGCGCTCGCCAATGCCCGCGCGGCGGAAGTGGTCGGCCTGCGCTACTTCGCCGGCCTGGATGATACGGAGATCGCCGGTCTGCTCGGCGTCGACGAGTCCACCGTGCGCCGCGACTGGATCAAGGCCCGCGGCTGGCTTTACCAACGCCTCGGCGAACCCGCGCATGAACGGTGATCCGCGGGCGCAATGGGACGCATTGTCCGACGAGCTTGATGCGCTGCTCCAACTCGACGCGGCGACGCGCGAAGACCGCTTGAACGCGATTCGCGCGAACGACGCCCAGCGCGCCGACGCGCTCCGCGACTGGCTGCGCGCGATCGCCGACAGCGACGGCCTGCTCGAGACCCGGCGCCCCGCGCCGGCAGGCACCGGCCCGTGGCGGCCGCTGGCGCCGGTCGGCGACGGCGGCATGGGCGAAGTCTGGCGCGGCGAGCGTGCGGACGGCGCCTTCACACGCGAAGTCGCGATCAAGTTCCTGCGCGGTGATCGCCACCGCATGGCGGCCAGCATCGGCCGCGAGCGCGCCTTGCTGGCACGACTGCGCCATCCCGGCATCGCCCAGTTGCTCGATGGCGGACTGACTGGCGACGGCCGCCCCTGGCTCGTCACCGAATGGATCGAGGGCAAACGCCTCGACGACTGGCTCGCGCAGTCGTCCCCACCGCTGCGCCAGCGCGTGACGCTGCTGCGGCACCTGGCCGAGGCGGTGGCCTATGCCCACGCCAACCTCGTCGTGCACCGCGACCTCAAACCCGCCAACGTCATGGTCGACGCGCAGGGAGCGCCGCACCTGCTCGACTTCGGCATCGCCCGGCTGCTCGACGACACGGGCGCTGCAGCGGCTACCGCTGACCAGGCCATGACCCCGGCCTGGGCGGCACCGGAGCAACTGCGCGGCGAGCCGGTGGACGCGCGCACCGATGTCCACGCGCTGGGCGCGTTGCTCTACTTTGCACTCACCGGGCGGACACTCCACGGCGCCGACGGCGGCTCGCTGGCGGCAGTGATCCAGGCCGTGTGCCACGCCGACCCCGAGCCACCCGGCAGGGTTGCGCCGCAGGCGGGCGTCGATGCGGATCTCGATGCGATCACGCTCAAGGCGATCGCGCGGGATCCGGCGGCCCGCTACGCGTCGGCCGATGCGCTCGCCGTCGATCTCGGCCGCTGGCTGGATGGCGCCGATGTCGACGCACGCCTGCCGACGCGCCGGGAGCGCATGCGCCGCGCACTGCGCCGGCATCCGGTGGAATCAACCCTTGCCGCATGTCTGGCGCTTGCGCTCGCCGGCGGCATCGCCATGACGATCTGGCAGGCACGCGAAGCCGAGGCGGCCCGCCGGAACGCGGTGGCGGAGCGCGACGCGGCGCTGGCGGAAGCTGATCGCGGGGAATACCTGATCGACGCCTTCGCGCGCCTGTTCCGCGAGGGCGCGGCCGAAGAGCGGCTCACCGCGAGCGAGTGGCTGGATCGCGCTGCCGCGCTCGGCGGCGATATCGGCCCGGAGAACACCGTCGCCCACGCGCGCCTTCTGAGCCGGCTCGCCGCGATCGAGCAGGACCGGGGCCAGCATCCCCGGTCAATCGCGCTGCTCCAGCGCGTGCTGGCCATGTCGCCATCCCGCTTGCCCAACGCCGACCGTGCCGTTGCCCAGTGCCGCCTCGCCAGCGCCTTGAAAATGACCGGCGACAGCGCCGGCGCCGTGGCGGCCCGCGATGCGGGCATCGCGCAGGCCGAAACGCTGCGCGGCGCTGAGCGCGTGGTGCTCATCGACTGCCTTGCCGGGCGCGCGAACGCCGCCGTGGGAGACGGCGTGGCCTCCCCCGAAGCCTTTGCCGCGGCGCGCCGCGCACTGGACGAACTCGATACGCTGACCCACAGCGGCGATCTGCGCTGGCGCCGGGCAGGCATCCTGTATGCCCTGGCTGCCCTGCACGACATCGGCGGCGAGGATACGGAGGCCGCTCGCCGCTATGCGGAGGTGATGGCGATCGACCGCGACCTTGGTAACACCGCCAGTGGCGACCACGCGGCACTGGTGACCGCGCTGGCCGGTTCACTTCAGCGTGCGGGCGACTGGGCCGGCGCCGACAAGCGCTACGCCGAGGGCATCGCCATCTATGAGTCGCTGGGCGCCGCCCACCCCAACCTCGTCAGCGACCTGGCGAACCAGGCTGCGCTGAAAAACCTGCGCGGCGAATCTGCAGCGGCCCTGGCCGTGGCCGATCGTGCACTCGCGCTCGCCGAACGCACCGGCGGCGCCAACCCGGTGGCCTTGGCCAACGCGCACTTCGCCCGCGGGGTTGCGTTGCGGGAACTCGGCCGCCACGACGCGGCCGCCGACGCGCTGGCGGCCGCGGCCAGCCGTTACCGCGCCTCGCACCCGGATCCCGCCAGACCGCTGCGGGTGGCCGTTGCGATTGCGCTCAACGAGCTGGCCCGGGGCCGGCCCGACATCGCACGTTCGACGCTGGCACCCGTGCTCGCCTTCGCGCGCGCGGGATCGGGTCGCGATGCCCTGCTCGCCGAAGCGCTGCAGGCTGAAGCGCGTATCGCACATGCACAGGGCGATGCGGCATCGGCGCAGGATTCGGCCGGGGAGGCGGCCGCCCTGCTGGCCCGGCGACTCGCCGCCGGGCATCCGCTGCGGACCGCGGCGGAAACGCTGGCGCGTGGACTTCGCTGAGCGCCCGATACGGCGCTGTCGCGAGTACCCGGGGCACCCGCCGGCGCCCCGGGGTGACGCACTTACCGGCGCAGGAAGTTCAGCAGGTCCCGGTTGAGCCGCTCCTTGTGCGTGTCCGCCAGTCCATGGGGCGCACCCGGATAGATCAGCAGCTTCGCGCCGTCGATCAGCCGGGCGGACGCCTTGCCCGATGTGTCGATCGGCACGATCTGGTCGTCGTCGCCGTGAATGACGAGCGTCGGCACGTCGATCTTCCGGAGATCCTCGCGGAAATCAGTGGCCGAGAACGCCGCGATGGAGTCATAGGTGTTCTTCGCGCCGGCTTGCATGCCCTGCGCCCAGAACGACTGGATCATGCCCTGGGACGGCTTCGCACCCGGACGGTTGAAGCCGAAGAAAGGACCTGACGCAATGTCGAGGTAGAGCTGCGACCGGTTCTCGAGCGATGACTTGCGCAGGCCGTCGAAGACGTCCAGCGGAAGTCCGTCGGGGTTGCTGTCGGTCTTGAGCATGAGCGGCGGCACGGCACTGACCAGCACCACCCCGGCAACACGTCCGGTTCCGTGGCGGCCGACGTAGCGCACCACTTCGCCACCGCCCGTGGAGAATCCGACCAGGGTCACCTTGCGCAGATTCAATGCCTCGATCACGGAGGCGAGGTCGTCCGCGTAGTGATCCATGTCGTTGCCGTTCCAGGGCTGGCTCGATCGGCCGTGGCCGCGCCGGTCATGGGCAACCACGCGGAATCCCTTGGCGGCAAGGAATTGCATCTGGGCTTCCCAGCTGTCCGAGTTCAGCGGCCAGCCGTGACTGAAGGTGACCACCGGACCATCCTTGGGCCCCCAGTCCTTGTAATACAGCTTCACGCCGTCGGCCGTGGTGATGGTGCTCGCCGACGCGACCGTGGCGACCGGTTTGACCGCCTTCCCCGATGTGGCGGCCGGCGTGGCCACCAGTGGCGCGGTCGCAGTCAGGGTCAGCAGGGAAGCGGTCAGGGTACGGAGCAGAGCGTTCATGGGTGTCTCCCGTTGTAGTGTTCAGAGCCGGTTGGCGGGAGTGATTCTTGCGCACCATATCCATACCAATTGGCGCTATTGTGCGAACTTCTTGATCGAGAGTATCAATGACCGACCGACTCGCATCTCTGCTGCGGCATTTTTCCATCCGGGCAGAGGTCTTCCACGCCGGCGCGCTCTGCGGCATCAACGATCTCGATCCCGCCGGCAACGGCCAGTTGCACCTGATCCGTGACGGTGTCGTCGACGTCCTGCATGACGGCGCCACGGCGGCGCGCATCGAGCGACCGAGCCTGCTGCTTTATCCACGCCCGTTGCCCCACCGCTTCGTGACCGACCCCGGGCGCGGCGCCGATTTCGCCTGCGCGCACCTACGTTTCGATGGCGGTGCGGCAAATCCGGTCGCTGCCGCGCTGCCGGCGTTCACCTGCCTGCCGCTGGCCGACCTGCCCGGCGCCAACAGCGTACTCACGCTGCTGTTCGACGAGGCGTTCCAGAGCAACTGCGGCCGTCAGGCGATGCTGGACCGGCTGTTCGACGTCGTGCTGATCCAGGTGCTCAGGCACCTCATGGAACACGGTCAGATACGCACCGGCATGCTCGCCGGTCTCGCGCATGCGCGACTGCGGCGGGCCCTGGTCGCGATCCACGACCGTCCGTCGCAGGACTGGTCGCTGGAGGCGCTCGCGGCGCACGCCGGCATGTCGCGCAGCGTGTTCGCCAACACCTTCCGGGACACGGTGGGATGTACGCCGGGCAGCTATCTGCAGCAGTGGCGCATCGCCCTGGCGCAACGCGCCTTGCGCCAGGGGCGCGGTCTCAGACACATCGCCGACGAGGTGGGCTACGGCAGCGAAGCGGCGCTGTCGCGCGCCTTCAAGGCACAGTGCGGGCTGTCGCCACTGCAGTGGAAAAATTCACAAAAGTAGCCGGTGCGCGGCGCGCTGATGCCATTACCGCACCCGAGGCGCAATCGCGTCGCGCAAGCGCAGAATGCGCAAGGGGAAATCCTCGACGAATGACGCAGTCCAGTCCGAAGCCTCGCACGAGTAGCTCGCGAACTGGCGCAAGCCGCGCCACAGTGGCAGTAGGAGCTCGCGGCGGCAACCTGTGATGTCCAGCAATTCGCGGCCGGGCCGATCCGCTTCGTATTCGCGATGCCACAAGCGCAGGCGAACCCGATCATCGTCCGCCGTGGCAAGTTCGAGCCAGTAGCCAGCGGGCTCATCGTGCCACCAGACAGTGCCGCCGCGCCCGGCCGCCGTCGCAGCGACCGCATCGAACAGTTCTTCGATGACGTTGTTCGGAACATCCGACACATCGAACTTCAGCACGCTCTCGTCGACGGCCAGCCGAACAGCCATCCAGCCGGCGCGCGGCGGCGAAAAACGCAATGAAACGACTGTCATGACGATAGCTTTCCGGATCGCGGCGGCGCGCGTCGCGTGTGCGCTGGACCGGCGGTGTTCGGCATCACGCCCCAGAAAAGCGGCGGTATCTCAACAACGAAAAAGCCGGCGCAAGGCCGGCTTTTTCGCTATCCATCGAAGCAGAGGAATCAGGCCGAAGCCGCGCCCTGCTGTTCGTCTTCGAGGACTGCCTTGATCGACAGGCGGATGCGGCCCTGCTTGTCGACTTCGAGCACCTTGACGCGCACTGCGTCGCCTTCCTTGAGCTTGTCGGAGACCTTCTCGACGCGCTCGTTGGAAATCTGCGAGACGTGCACGAGGCCGTCCTTGCCCGGCAGGATGGTCACGAACGCGCCGAAGTCCATGAGCTTGGCGACCTTGCCTTCATAGATGCGGCCCGGCTCGACGTCGGAGACGATCATCTCGATGCGCTTCTTGGCCTCGTCGGCCGCGGCGCGATTGACCGAAGCGATCACGATGCTGCCGTCGTCCTGGATGTCGATCGTGGTACCGGTTTCTTCGGTGATCGCACGGATGACCGAACCACCCTTGCCGATGACTTCACGGATCTTGTCCGGATGAATGCGCATGGTCAGCAGGCGCGGCGCGAATTCGCTCATTTCCGAACGCGCCGACGTGATGACCTTGTTCATCTCGCCGAGGATGTGCAGACGACCGCGCTTGGCCTGCTCGAGCGCGACACGCATGATCTCTTCGGTGATGCCGTCGATCTTGATGTCCATCTGCAGCGCGGAGATGCCGTCCTGCGTACCGGCCACCTTGAAGTCCATGTCGCCGAGGTGATCCTCGTCGCCTAGGATGTCGGACAGTACGACGAACTCGTCGCCTTCCTTCACGAGGCCCATCGCGATACCGGCGACCGGCGATTTCAGCGGCACACCCGCATCCATCATCGCGAGCGACGAACCGCACACCGAAGCCATCGACGAGGAGCCGTTCGACTCGGTGATCTCGGAGACCACGCGCAGCACGTACGGGAACGCTTCCATCGTCGGCTTGACCGCCTGCACGCCGCGCTTGGCGAGGCGGCCGTGGCCGATTTCACGGCGCTTCGGGCCGGCCATGCGTCCGCATTCACCGACCGAGAACGGCGGAAAGTTGTAGTGGAACAGGAACGTATCCTTCGACTCGCCCTCGGGCGCGTCGATGATCTGCGCGTCCTTGGTCGTACCGAGCGTGACCGTGACCAGCGCCTGGGTCTCGCCGCGCGTGAACAGCGCCGAACCATGGGTGCGGGGCAGCACGCCGACGCGGATGTCGATACCGCGAACGGTGTCGAGCGCGCGACCGTCGATGCGGACCTTGGTCTTGAGCACGCCCTCGCGCAGCGTGCGATATTCGATTTCGCCGAGGGCGAAACCGATCTCGCTGTCGGTCCACTTGTTGGCGGCGGCGGCTTCCGCGATGGCGGCCTTGACCTCGCTCTTGAGCGCGGACTGCGCATCGCGGCGGGCGAGCTTGTCGCGGATCTGGAAGGTTTCGGCCATGCGGTTGCCGATATGGCCTTCGAGCGCGGCGAACAGCGCATCGTTGCGCGCCGGAGCGGTCCAGTTGAAGGTTTTGCGGCCCGCTTCGGCGGCAAAGGCCTCGATCGCGGCGATCGCACTCTTGAGTGCGTTGTGGCCGAACGTGACAGCGCCGAGCATGACCTCTTCGCTGAGCAGCTTGGCTTCGGACTCGACCATGAGCACGGCAGTGGAGGTGCCGGCGACGACGAGTTCGAGATCGGAGGTCTTGAGTTCGCTGACGCTCGGATTCAGCACGTAATGGCCGTTGATGACGCCGACCTTGGCCGCGCCGATCGGGCCCTTGAACGGCACGCCGGCGAGCACGAGCGCGGCGGACGCGCCGATCAGCGCCGGAATGTCACCGTCGACTTCCGGATTCAGCGACATGACCGTCGCGATGATCTGAATTTCGTTGCGGAATTCTTCCGGGAACAGCGGACGGATCGGACGATCGATCAGGCGCGAAGTCAGCGTTTCCTTTTCGGTCGGACGGCCTTCGCGCTTGAAGAAGCCGCCGGGGATGCGACCGGCGGAATAGAACTTTTCCTGATAGTCGACGGTGAGGGGGAAGAAATCCTGTCCCTCGCGCGCCTTGCTGGCCGCTACCGCCGTGACCAGCACGACGGTTCCGCCCATGCTGACCATGACTGCACCGCTAGCCTGGCGGGCGATTTCGCCCGTTTCCAGCGTGACTTCGTGATTACCGTACTGGAACGACCTGGTTACTTTCGCCACTGCCATCTCCTCGGTGCTGTGCGCTTAGCGGCGGATGCCGAGGCGGTCGATCAGGGTCTTGTAGCGGGTGGCGTCCTTGGCCTTCAGGTAGGCCAGCAGCCGGCGGCGCTGGTTCACCATCTTGAGCAGGCCGCGGCGGGAATGATGATCCTTGGCGTGCTTGGCGAAATGTTCGGACAGGCTGTCGATACGGGCAGACAGCAGCGCGACCTGGACTTCCGGGGAGCCGGTGTCATTCGGCACGCGACCGAAATCGGCAAGGATTTTCTGGGTTTGTTCGACGTTCAACATTTTTTTCGTGACCTTGAAGCTAGACGAGGCTTGTGCAGCGCAACCGCGGTCGACGGCGCTGCACAAGCCCCGCGTGGGGTGAATTGTCAAGAGAGCCGCGGGAGTTTAACGCCAGACCCCGCGGCGCAACAAGCCTGAAAGATTCCGCCGAGGCAGATTGACGGCCGGCACCGACGAAACGCCAGGTCACGCGGGCAGGTTCAGGCCACGCCGGACGCGCAGCACGCCGGCTGCATCGACCTCGCCGAGCGCCAGCAGGTGGCCGGCGGCATCCTGCACGCGGCACAGTGCCGCCGCCGCGCCCAGCCCCGGTACGGGCTGTCCCTGCGCCAGACGCTGAGCCTGCTCCGCATCGAGCCGCCGCGCCGGCAAGTCCGCAAGTCCCGCATCGGTATCGAGCAGCAGGGCATCGATGGCTTCGCGCCCTTCGGTCACCAGTAACCGTTCGAGCGCATCGAGCGTGTGCATGCGCGGCGCACGGAACGGATCGACCCAGGAGCGACGCAACGCGGTCAGATGCCCGCCGCAACCGAGCGCTTCGCCGATGTCGCGCGCGAGGCTGCGCACATAGGTGCCGGAGCCACATTCGACAGCGAGCTCGAGCACATCGCCGTCGTGACTCAGCAGTTCGAGCCGGTGGATCTCGACTTCGCGAGGCGCCGCGCTCACGTCCTCGCCGTCCCGCGCCCGTCGATACAGCGGTACGCCGGCAAGCTTGATCGCGCTATAGACGGGAGGAACCTGAACGATGCGGCCACGCAGCGGCGCCAGCACCGCCTCGATCGCCTCCGGCGTCAGCGCCGGCACCGGCCTTCGTTCGACCACCTCACCGTCCGCGTCGGCCGTCGTCGTCGTCGCGCCGAGCTGCACCTGCGCCCGATAAGCCTTGGCCGCGCCCAGCAGATAGCCCGCGATCTTCGTCGCTTCGCCGAAGCAGAGCGGCAGCAGGCCGGTAGCCATCGGATCGAGGCTGCCGGTATGGCCGCCCTTGGCCGCCAGAAACAGCCGTCGGGCTTTCTGCAGCGCCTGGTTGGAACTGAGTCCGCGCGGCTTGTCGAGCAACAGGATGCCGTGGACGTCACGCCAGGGAGTGGGATCTTTTTTCTTGCTCATGGCGAAACTGGCAGAGTCCCTGCGCTCCCTGTGCGCCGCGCGCGCAGGCAGCCGCGAAGCAACGTCGGCTCAATCGGATGGTTTCTGCGCCTCGCGCAGCAGCTGCTCGATGCGCTCGCCCTTGTCTACCGAGTCGTCATACTTGAACCGCAGTTCGGGCACGCGCCGGATCTTCATCATGCGCGAGAGCTCGCGCCGGAAGTCCTTGGCCATGCCGTTGAGCAGCTTGACCGCGGCAGGCCCCTGCTCGGCCATGAGTGCGGTGACGTAGACCGTGGCCGTGTCGAGTTCGCGCGAGGCTTCGACATCGGAAACACTGACGGACGGCAGGGCGTGGTCGCGCACGACCTCGTGCACCAGGGTGCCGACGAGACGACGCAGCTCGGCCGAGATGCGGTCTGATCGGTTGAAGGTAGTGGGCATGACAAATCTACTCCCGTTCTGCGACAGGCAAAAAGCAGTGTCGCAAGCCGCCCTGGAACGATCGCCCACCGTCGCAATCGCAAGGCAACGGACGGCCCTGTTTCCGGGTCAGCTTTATAAGTGCCCCCTCGAGTTCGAGGGGGCGGCCGAACCCTTGTACAGCAGGGGGCCGGCGGGGTCCTGGGGACGAGCAGCACCGCGGCGGAGCGAACGACTCGACGGTCGCTTCACCATCAGAAGGTTCTCTGCACTTCGATACGCTCGAAGCACTCGATCTGGTCGCCGGGCTTCACATCGTTGTACTGCTTCACGGCGATGCCGCATTCCATGCCGTTGCGGACTTCGTCCACCACGTCCTTGAACCGGCGCAGCGACTCGAGTTCGCCCTGGAAGATGACCGTGTTGTCGCGCAGTACGCGGATCGGCTTGTTGCGCTTGACGAACCCCTCGATGACCATGCAACCCGCGACCGCACCGAACTTCGAGCTGCGGAACACTTCGCGCACCTGCGCCACGCCGATGATTTCTTCGCGCACTTCCATGCCGAGCAGCCCCGACGCGACCTGCTTCACCTGGTCGATGACGTCGTAGATGATCGAGAAATAACGCAGGTCGAGGCCGTTGGCTTCGATCACCTTGCGTGCCGATGCATCGGCACGGACATTGAAGCCGATGATGGTGGCCTTCGAGGCCGCGGCGAGCGTCGCGTCCGATTCGGTGATCCCACCGACGCCCGACACGATCACATTGACCTTCACGAGTTCATTGGTGAGCTTGGTCAGCGAGTCACGCAGCGCCTCGGCAGAACCCTGCACGTCGGCCTTGACGACGAGGTTCAGCGTCTGCTGGTCGCCGCCCTGCGTCATGGTCGCCATGATGTCCTCGAGCTTGGTGCTCTGCTTCACCAGACGCGTTTCGCGACGCTTCTGGTTGCGCTGCTGAGCGACATCCTTGGCCAGGCGCTCGTCGGCAACCGACACGAAATCGTCGCCGGCGTCGGGCACGCCCGAGAGGCCGAGCACCTGCACCGGGATCGACGGACCCGCCTCGTTCACCTGCTTGCCGGATTCGTTGAACATCGCACGAACACGGCCGTACTCGACGCCGCAGACCAGGAAATCGCCGCGCTTGAGCGTACCGGCCTGCACGAGCACCGTCGCGACCGGGCCGCGGCCCTTGTCGAGACTCGACTCGATGACCACGCCCGAGGCACGACCGTCGCGCACGGCCTGCAGCTCCAGCACTTCGGACTGAACCAGGATCGCATCGAGCAGAGCATCGACGCCCATGCCGGTCTTGGCCGACAGCGGCACGAACTGGGTATCACCGCCCCACTCTTCCGGCACGACTTCGTGCTGCACCAGGCCCTGCTTGACGTTGTCCGGATTGGCCTCGGACTTGTCCATCTTGTTGACCGCGACAATGATCGGGACCCCGGCGGCGCGCGCATGCTTGACCGCCTCGACGGTCTGCGGCATGACGCCGTCGTCGGCCGCGACGACCAGCACGACGATGTCGGTCAGCTTGGCGCCGCGCGCGCGCATGGCCGTGAACGCTGCATGGCCCGGTGTATCGAGGAACGTGATGACGCCCTTGTCGGTAGTCACGTGATACGCGCCGATGTGCTGGGTGATGCCACCGGCCTCGCCCGCCGCGACCTTGGTACGGCGTATGTAGTCGAGCAGCGAGGTCTTGCCGTGGTCGACGTGACCCATGATGGTCACCACCGGCGGACGCGTTTCCTTGTCACCATGATCGGCTTCCGAGTGCGCGATCAGCGCCGACTCGGCATCGTTCTCGCTCGCGCGAACCGCCTTGTGTCCCAGTTCCTCGACCACGAGCACGGCCGTGTCGTGATCCACGGTCTGGTTGATCGTCGCCATGACGCCCATCTTGAACAACGCCTTGACCACGTCGGACCCCTTGACTGCCATCTTTGCGGCGAGGTCGGCAACGATGATGGCATCGCCGATGCTGATTTCACGCACGACCGGTGCGGTCGGCTTGGCAAACCCGTGCTGCCCGGTGATGCGGCTGATGTCGGGCTTGCCGCCGCGCGGTTTCTTGCGGCTGGACCGGCGCGCACGTTCTTCCGCGGTCAGATGCAGCTCGCCGCCGGCAAAACGATGGCCGAGATCCGCCGGCACCCCTTCCGTCATGCGATGCGAACCGTGGCGCACGCGCGCATTGCGGTTCTGCGAATCGTCGGTGCGCTTCGGCGGTGGCGCCGGCGGACGATGCGGCACGTGATGCGCGGTCGCGTCGCGACGCGGCGGCGGGCG
This sequence comes from Rhodanobacteraceae bacterium, assembly GCA_045864815.1. Classification (GTDB taxonomy): domain Bacteria; phylum Pseudomonadota; class Gammaproteobacteria; order Xanthomonadales; family Rhodanobacteraceae; genus Tahibacter. The sequence goes on from BTVG01000024.1 coordinate 38,617, forward strand.
CGGTGCATCGCCTGCCGGACGGGCGGCTGACGGCGGTGGTGCCGGACGCGAAGCAGGCTGCGGCGGACGCGAAGCCGGCGACGGCGGACGGGACGCCGGCGGCGAAGATCGCGGGGGCTGCTGCGGACGCGGCGGCGCTTCCTCCGCTCGGGTCACGACCACCGGCTGCGCAGCCGCTTCTTCCTCGCGGCGTCGCGCTTCTTCTGCCGCGTCAGCGGCGGCCGCAGCGGCGGCGGCGGCGGCCTTGGCTTCTTCCTCGGCACGACGCTTTTCCTGTGCGGCGCGTTCGAGCTCCTCGCCCTCGCGCTTGAGCGTCGATTCGCTGAGCTTGCGCAGCGCTTCTTCGCGTTCAGTGTCGACTTTCTGCTCCTCGTCGACCGAACTGCGCTTGACGTAGGTGCGTTTCTGGCGCACCTCGACGTTGACTGTCTTGCCGCGCGCGGCGCCCTGGTTGACGGTGATCTCGCTGACCGTCTTGCGCTTGAGCGTGATCTGACGCGGTGCCGTGTCGTCGCCGACCGGCTCAGCCTTGCCGTGCGTGCGGCGCAGGAATCCGAGCAGCTTCACTTTTTCAGTGCTGCTGATCACCTGGTCGGCGCTCGTGAACTTCATGCCGGCCTCGGCGAGCTGCGACAGCAGCTTCTCGACCGGCGTACCCAGTACCTGGGCCAATTGCTTGATGGTGACGTCCGACATATTCGATTACTCCGTGATCCGCCCGCTGCCTGTTGCTGCCGCCGCAAGAAACCGGCGCGAATTACGTCTCGGCAGCGCGCGCAGCCACGATCAACGCAGCGGCACGATCCTCGTCCACGCCGTCGATACCGAACTCCACGAGTTCGTCGGTGGCGAGATCCGCAAGGTTCTCGCGCGTCACGACACCGTGCTGCGCGAGCGTATAGGCCAAGGCCTCGTCCATGCCTTCGACGGCGACGAGGTCGGGAGCCGGCTTGTGCTCGTCGATATCTTCTTCCACTGCCAGAGCCTCGGTCAGCAGCGCGTCGCGCGCACGTGCGCGCAGCTCTTCCACGATGTCCTCGTCAAAGCCCTCGACGGCGAGCAGTTCGCCGGTCGGCACGTAGGCGATTTCCTCGACCGTCGAAAAACCTTCCTGCACAAGGATCGCGGCGATTTCCGCATCGACTTCGAGACGCTGCATGAACAGCTGGCGCGCGGCCTCCTGCTCCGACTCGCTCTTGTTGCGCACCTGCGCTTCGGTCATGACGTTGAGCTGCCAGCCCGACAGCTTGCTCGCGAGGCGCACGTTCTGGCCACCGCGACCGATCGCCTGCGACAGCTTGTCCTCGGCCACCGCGATGTCCATCGAATGCTTGTCCTCGTCGACGATGATCGACTGCACCTCGGCCGGCGCCATCGCGTTGATGACGAACTGGGCCGGGTTGTCGTTCCAGAGCACGATGTCGATGCGCTCGCCGTTGAGTTCGTTCGATACGGCCTGCACGCGCGAACCACGCATGCCGATGCAGGCGCCGATCGGATCGGTCCGTGTGTCGGTCGCCAGCACCGCGATCTTGGCGCGATCGCCGGGATCACGGGCGCAGGCCTTGATCTGCACCAGCCCCTGGCCGACCTCGGGCACTTCGAGCTTGAACAGTTCCATCATGAACTCTGGAGCAGTGCGCGACACGAACAGCTGCGGACCGCGCGCTTCGGCGCGCACGTCGTAAAGATAGCCGCGCACGCGGTCGCCGGTGCGGACGGTCTCGCGCGGAATCGTCTTGTCCCGGGCGATATACGCTTCTGCATTGCCGCCGAGATCGAGATAGACCGCGCCGCGTTCCACTCGCTTGACGACACCGGTGATGAGCTCGCCGATGCGATCGCGGAAGGCGTCGACGACCTGGGCGCGTTCGGCCTCACGCACGCGCTGCACGATGACCTGCTTTGCCGCCTGAGCCGCGATGCGGCCGAATTCGGGGTTCTCGATCTGTTCCTCGACGAAGTCGCCGATCGTGCTGCCGGGTTTCTCGTCGACCGCATCCATGAGGCGGATCATGCGTTCCGGCGACTCCATGACGACATCGTCGGGCACCACTTCCCAGCGCCGGAACGTTTCGTAGTCGCCGCTCTGGCGATTGATCGACACGCGGATGGACACGTCCTGATCGACGTAGCGCTTCTTCGCGGCCGAAGCCAAAGCCGCCTCCATCGCATCGAAGATGACCGCCTTGTCGACGCCCTTCTCATTGGCGACCGCGTCGACTACCAGCAACAGTTCTTTGCTCATCGTTCGTCACTCCGGCCGGCGTCGACGACGACGGCACTGGTCGTTATTTTAATTTGGCTTGCGCCGGTTCGCGCCGGGTTTCGCGGCACCCGGCCTGGCGGTTCCCAGCTTGCCCGGCGGCTTGGCCTTTCCCGGAGGCTTCTCCGGCAGCAGACCCAGCGCGGCGTAGTCGGGCACGATGCGTGCCTTCTGTATGTTGTCGTGTGCGACGACGACATCGACGCCGTCCTGCTCGATCGTGATGCGGTCACCCTCGACGGCACGGATCCCGCCCTGCAGGCGGCGGCGGCCTTCGACAGGCAGGTTCAATGAAATCTTCGCTTTCTCGCCGATGAAGCGCGCGAACTGCGCCGGCGTGAACAGGGGACGGTCGAGGCCCGGCGAAGACACCTCCAGCGTATAGCGTCCGCTGATCGGATCGTTCACGTCGAGCTGCGCCGACAGCTCACGACTGACGGCTTCGCAATCGTCGATCGTGATCGGACGATCCAGGTGGTCGATATAAATGCGCAGCAAACTATTGCCGCGACTGGGCGCGTACTCGATGCCCAGGCACTCGAGGCCCAGGTCGGCGACTACAGGATTGATCAACTGGATGAGTTCGTCGTCTTTCACGCTGCATTCTGCACAAACAAAAAATGGGCACTAAGGCCCATTCCATAGTCCGCCGTTGTCTTGCTTCCCAACATCGGCAACGCGCGCATCCTGCGCTGTTCCGCCGTCCCGGACCGATCGCAGCTCGTTCGATCGCCGATTCGGCTTTAGCAAAAAGGCCACACGAGGTGGCCTTTCGCTTCGATCCTGGTAGCGGGGGCAGGATTTGAACCTGCGACCTTCGGGTTATGAGCCCGACGAGCTGCCAGACTGCTCCACCCCGCATCAGAGAAACGGAAGTTTACGGATCGTTGAACGATTCCGCAAGCCCTTTGAAACCGAAAGCATCATTTCGCGATGCCGAGCGCCTGCGCGCACCAACCGTACAGCGGACCCCACGTAAGGCCGAGCACCAGCAACGCAAGTGCGTTGATCGAGATCACCGCCCGCATCGGCGCGTCGGCCGGCTTGACGATCGGCGTGGCACCCGCGTCGGGCTCGTCGAAATACATCACTTTCACGACGCGCAGGTAGTAGTAGATACCGACGATCGCGAACACGGCGCCCGACACGGCCAGCCAGAGCGTGCCCGGTACCGCGACCGCTTTCAGCACCAGCAGCTTGCCGAAGAATCCGAACAGCGGCGGCACCCCGGCGAGCGAGAACATGGTCAGCGCCATCAGGAACGCATACCACGGTGCACGCTGCCCCAGGCCCTTGTAGTCGGCGATTTCCTCGGCCTCGAAGCCGGCACGTGACAGCAGCAGAATGATGCCGAACGCGACGGCCGCGGTCAGTGCGTAGCTGATGGCATAGAACATGGCCGCGGCATGGCCCTCGGGCTGCCCGTTGACCAGGCCGAGAAACAGGAAGCCGACGTGCGAGATCGTCGAGTACGCGAGCATGCGCTTGAGATTGCTCTGCATGATTGCCGCAATGTTGCCGATCGCCAGGGACGCCACCGCCAGCAGCGCAAGCATCAGCTGCCAGTAGCCGCCAAGGCCGTCCAATCCGAACTCGAGCAGACGGTAGGCCATGCCGAACGCCGCGAGCTTCGGCGCCGAGCCGATGAATGCCGTCACGGCCGTCGGTGCGCCCTGATAGACATCCGGCAGCCACATGTGGAACGGCGCCGCGCCGAACTTGAACGCTATCCCGACCACGACGAAGACGAGGCCGAACAGCAGCATGCCCCGTTGCGTGCCCGACACGGCAGCCGACTGGATCGTGGCCAGGTCGAGCGATCCGGTGGCACCGTAAATCATCGACATGCCGTACAGCAGCATGCCCGACGCAAGCGCGCCGAGGACGAAATACTTCATCGCTGCTTCGGACGACAGCGGCGAATCGCGGTTCAGCGCGACCAGCGCATAGGACGACAGCGCGAGCAGCTCGAGCCCGAGGTAGACCATGACGAGGCTGCCGGCGGAAACGAGCAGCATCATGCCGAGCACGGCAAACAGGCAGAGTACGTAGTACTCGCCGACGAACAGCCCGCGGTCACGCAGGTACGGCCGCGCGTAGATGAACACCAGCGCCGTAGTGAGCAGCACGAAGACCTTGAGCACAACGGCCATGGCATCGCGCACGAACATGCCGCCGAACGCAGTGGGCTCACCGAAATGCTGCAGCACCAGCCAGCCGGTCATGGCCAGCGCGGCGATGGAAAGGTAATGCGTGACACTGCGCTGGGCCGGCTTGAGGAACAAGTCGAGCAGCAGCAGCATGCAGATCGCGATCGTCAGGAACGACTCGGGCAGCAGGGTCAGGATGTCGGCGAGGCTAATCATGGTCGGTCCTTCACGCGCCCTTGCTGATGACGATGTGCTTCACGAGATCGGCGATCGGCGCATCCATGAGATTGCCCAGCGGCTGCGGCCACAGGCCGAACAGCAGCACGGCAACCGCGAGCGTCGCGAGCACGAAGGTCTCGCGCGCGTTCATGTCCTGGAGCTGGGCGACGTTGTCGTTGGCAACGTCACCGAAGATGACGCGCTTGACGAGCCAGAGCGTGTAGGCGGCTCCGATGATGAGCGTGAACGCGGCCAGTGCACCCACCAGCGGGTTGTGCTGGAACGCGGCGAGGATGACCCAGAATTCGCCGACGAAACCGCTGGTGCCGGGCAGACCGCAATTCGCCATCGCGAACAGCACGAAGAGGGTGGCGAAGCGCGGCATCGTGTTCACCACGCCGCCGTAGTCACGGATCATGCGGGTGTGCAGGCGGTCGTAGAGCACACCGACGCTCGCGAACATCGCGCCTGAAATGAAGCCGTGCGAAATCATCTGCACCATCGCCCCCTGGATGCCGATGGCGGCGCCGGTCGGATTGCCGCTGCGCGCGAGCGAGAGCGAGATGAACACGCCGAGCGTGACGAAGCCCATGTGAGCGATCGACGAGTAGGCGATCAGCTTTTTCATGTCTTCCTGCACGAGCGCCACGTAACCGACGTAGACCACCGCGATCAGCGACATCGCGATCACTACCCAGGCATATTCCATGCTCGCGTCCGGGACGATCGGCAGCGAGAACCGGATGAAGCCGTAACCGCCGATCTTCAGCATGATCGCCGCCAGGACGACCGAACCACCGGTCGGCGCCTCGACGTGCGCATCCGGCAACCAGGTGTGCACCGGCCACATCGGCACTTTCACGGCGAAAGCGATCAGGAAGGCGAAAAACAACCAGGCCTGCTCCTGCGCACCGAGGCCCACCTTGGCCAGCTCGGCAAGCTCGAACGTACCGGTCTTGAAGTAGAGGTACAGCAGTCCGACCAGCATGAAGATCGAACCGAAGAACGTATAGATGAAGAACTTCAGCGTGGCGTAGACGCGCCGTGCGCCGCCCCAGACGCCGATCAGGATGAACATCGGGATCAGCATGCCTTCGAAGAAGACATAGAACAGCAGCGCGTCGAGCGCGCAGAAGACGCCGACCATGAGGCCTTCGAGCACGAGCATGGCCGCCATGTACTGCGCGACCTTCTTTTCGACCGAACCCCAGCCGAGGATCACCACGAGCACACTCGTGAACGTGGTCAGCAGCACCAGCGCGACCGAGATGCCGTCGACACCGAGGTGGTAACGAACGTTCAGCGTTTCGATCCAGAGCAGGTTTTCCTGCAGGTGCATGTTCTTCAGCAGGCCGAGGTCGGTCGCACCGGCTGCGGCAACGCTCGCGTTGAAGCCGGACAGCATCGCGAGGCTCAGCAGCAGCGTCACGACGGCGACGGCCAGGGCGATGGTGCGCGCGGCACCCGGTCGGCGGTCGCCGGCGAGCAACACCGGAATCGCCCCCAGGATGGGCAGCCAGATCAGCAGGCTAAGCAAGGGCCAGTTCGCAAACATTGTCATTATTCCCTTTGCTCGCTCAGCGCGCCGCCAGCCACAGACCGCCCAGCAGCACGATCAGCCCGAGGATCATCGCGAACGCGTAGTGATACAGGTAACCCGACTGCACGCGGCGCACGCGCGCGGCGATCCGCTGCACCAGCGCAGCCGAACCGTTGACCAGGCCGTCGTCGATCACGGCGACATCGCCGCCGCGCCAGAGACCGCGGCCGAACCGGATGCCGCCACGCGCGAACAGCGCGAAATACAGATCGTCGATGCCGTACTTGTTCTGCAGCAGGCGATACAGCGGCGCGAACAGCTTCGCGGCGCGGTCGGCAATGGCCCGGTTGAACAGGTAGACGTAGGTCGCGACGGCGAAGCCCGCGAGCGCGAACCAGAACGGCGGCGCCATGAGGCCATGCAGCACCATCGCACCAGGGCCGTGCCATTCGTGCGCGAGCTCGGCCAGCGGGCCGCCTTCCTTGACGACGATCGCACCGGCGAAGAAATCGCCGAACAGCATCGGGCCTATCGCGAACCAGCCGATCACGACCGACGGGATCGCGAGCAGTATCAGCGGCAGCGTGACGACCCACGGCGATTCGTGCGGCGCATGCTCGAGATGGCCCGGCTCGTGATGGCCGTGATCATCGGCATGATCGTCGTGATGACCGTGGCCGTGCGCGTGTTCCTTGTGCGCGACGACGAATCGCTCCTTGCCGTGATACGTCAGATAGATCAGACGGAAGCTGTACAGCGCCGTGACGAACACGCCGATCAGGACGCAGAAGTACGCATAGCCCGAGCCGAAGCGATGCGATTCGTGCACAGCCTCGATGATCGCGTCCTTGGAGAAGAAGCCGGAGAACCCCGGGAAACCGGTGAGTGCCAGCGTACCGATCCAGCCCGTGAGGAACGTGATCGGCATGTATTTGCGCAGCCCGCCCATGTGACGCATGTCCTGCTCATGGTGCATGGCGATGATCACCGAGCCCGCACCGAGGAACAGCAGCGCCTTGAAGAAGGCGTGCGTCATCAGGTGAAAGATCGCAGCGGAGTAGGCCGACACACCGAGCGCGACCGTCATGTAGCCGAGCTGAGACAACGTCGAGTAGGCGACGACGCGCTTCACGTCGTTCTGCACGATGCCGATCAACCCCGTGAACAGCGCCGTGGTCGCGCCGACGATCATGACGAACGACAGCGCCGTCTCCGACAGTTCGTACAACGGCGACATGCGCGCCACCATGAAGATGCCCGCGGTGACCATGGTGGCCGCGTGGATCAGCGCGGAGATCGGCGTCGGACCTTCCATCGAATCCGGCAACCAGACGTGCAGCGGCACCTGCGCGGACTTGCCCATGGCGCCGATGAACAGCAGCACGCCGATGACGGTCGCGGCCTCCCACGGATGGCCCGCGACGACTTCCAGCGTCTTGCCGGCAAGCGTGGCCTCTGCCCCCTGGAACACGGTCGCATAGTCGAGCGAGCCGAACCAGAGCAGCACGGCGGCGATACCCAGCAGGAAACCGAAGTCGCCGACGCGATTGACGATGAACGCCTTCATGTTGGCGAAGATGGCGGTCGGCCGCTTGTACCAGAAGCCGATCAGCAGGTACGACACGAGACCGACGGCTTCCCATCCGAAAAACAGCTGCATGAAGTTGTTGCTCATGACGAGCATGAGCATCGAGAAGGTGAAGAGCGAAATGTAGCTGAAGAAGCGCTGGTATCCCGGGTCTTCGTGCATGTAGCCGATGGTGTAGACATGCACGAGCAGCGACACGGACGTGACGACGACCATCATGATCGCGGTCAGGCGGTCGACCAGGAAACCCACGTGCGCCGACAGCGGACCGATCTCGAACCAGGTGTAGAGGTTTTCGTTGAACACGCCCCAGCCGCCGGTGACGAGCATGTACAGCACGTAGCACGACAGCAGGAATGACACGAGCACGCCGGCGATGGTGACCGTATGCGCGCCGGCGCGGCCGACCCTCCGGCCGAACAGACCGGCCACGATCGCACCGAACAGCGGTGCAAGGGCGATGACGAGGAGAATGAGCTTGGGGGTGATCATCGGAAGCCTATCCCTTCATCGAATCGATTTCGGCCACGTTGATCGTGCTGCGGTTGCGGAACAGCACGACGAGGATGGCCAGGCCGATCGCGGACTCGGCCGCGGCGACCGTCAGGATGAAAAACACGAACACCTGGCCGGCCGGATCGCCGAGGTAGCGGCTGAACGCGACGAAGTTCATGTTCACGGCGAGCAGCATCAGCTCGATCGCCATCAGCAGCACGATGACGTTCTTGCGATTGATGAAGATGCCGGCGACCGAGATACAGAACAGCACGGTGCCGAGCACGATGAAATGCGCGAGCGAAATCATGCGGACTCTCCCGGCTTCGGCGCTTCACTGGCCATGTGGACGATGCGCAGGCGTTCGTCACGCTGCACGAGCACCTGCTGGCCCGGTTTCTGTGTGCGCACACCACTGCGCTTGCGCAACGTCAGCGCGACCGCGGCGATCAGCGCCACGGTCAGGATCAGGGCAGCGATTTCGAACGGCAGCAGGAACTTCGTGAACAGCGCCTGCCCAAGCCACGCGGTATTGCTGCCCACGGCCGCCGCCGGATTCGCCGGCAACGGCACGGCCTGCAGGGTCTTCACGCCGATCAGGCTGAGCATCTCGGCGAGCATGACCGCCGCGACGAGCACGCCGGCCGGCAGGAAGCGGATGAATCCTTCACGCATGGCCTCGGGCTTGATGTCGAGCATCATGACCACGAACAGGAACAGCACCATGACGGCCCCGACGTAGACCACGATCAGTGCGAGTCCGAGGAACTCGGCTTCCGCAAGAATCCAGATACCGGCCGCCGTGAAGAAGGTCAGCACCAGGCTCAGCGCCGCGTGCACTGAATTCTTCACGGTGATCACCGCCAGCGCAGACGCCACGAGGACGGCGGCGAAGGCGTAAAAGAGGACTTGTTGGATCATCGGACGTTCTCCTGCACGCTCAGCGATACGCCGCGTCTTGCGCGCGTGCGGCCGCGATCTCGGCCTCGTAGCGATCGCCCAGAGCCAGGAGTTTTTCCTTGGTCAGGATGTTCTCGCCACGTTTTTCGAAGTGGTACTCGTGGATGTCGGTCTCGACGATCGAGTCGACCGGACACGACTCCTCGCAAAAGCCGCAGAAGATGCACTTGAAAAGGTCGATCTCGTAGCGCGTCGTACGGCGCTGACCATCGCTCGCACGCGGCGCTGCGTCGATGGTAATGGCCAGCGCGGGGCAAACCGCCTCGCAGAGCTTGCACGCGATGCAGCGCTCTTCGCCGTTCGGGTAGCGGCGCAGCGCATGGAGCCCGCGAAAACGATTGGACTTCGGGATTTTTTCCATCGGGTACTGCATCGTGTACTTCGGCTTCACGAAGTAGCGCGCGGTAACCCACATGCCCTGCAGCAGTTCGAGCAGGAACAGGCTCTTGATGTAGCTGATGACGCGGTTCACGGGCTGACTCCCGGGCCGATGGTCACGCCGCCGAAATAGGCGAGGCAGCCGGCAACGAAGGTCCAGGCGATGGTGATCGGAATGAACACCTTCCAACCCAGACGCATGATCTGGTCGTAGCGGTAACGCGGGAACGTGGCGCGGAACCAGAGGAACAGGAAGGACATGAAGAAGGCCTTCGCGAACAGCCACCACCAGCCCGGCGCAGACAGCATGCCCAGACCCCAGCCCTGCACCGGCGACAACCAGCCGCCGAGGAACAGCAGGGAAGCAAGGAACGCGACAAGAATCATGTTCGCGTATTCGGCAAGGAAGAACACCGCGAACGCCGAGCCGGAATATTCCACATGGAAGCCGGCCACGATTTCCGACTCGCCCTCGGCCACGTCGAACGGAGCACGGTTGGTTTCCGCGACGCCCGAGATGAAGTAGATCACGAACATCGGCAGCAGCGGCAGCCAGAACCAGTCGAACAGTCCCTTGCTGCCCGCCTGCGCATTGACGATGTCGGAAAGATTGAGGCTACCGCAGAGTATGAGCACGCTGACGAGCGCCATACCCATCGCGATTTCGTACGACACGACCTGAGCGGCCGAACGCATCGCGCCGAGGAAGGCGTACTTCGAGTTCGAGGCCCAGCCCGCGAGGATGATGCCGTACACGCCGAGCGAGGTCATCGCCAGCAGATACAGGAGGCCGGCATTCGCGTTCGACCAGGCCAGCCGGTCACCGATCGGCACGACCGCCCACGCCGCCATGGCGGGCACCAGCGCGAGCAACGGGGCAAGGTAGAACAGGAACGAGCTCGCCTTCTCGGGGACCGTGATCTCCTTGAACAGCAGCTTGAACACATCGGCGAATGCCTGCGCGAGACCGAGCGGACCGATCTGGTTCGGCCCCATGCGCACGTGCATCCAGCCGATGACCTTGCGTTCCCACCAGACGTACATCGCGACCGAAATGATCAGCGGCAGCATCGGCAACGCGATCAGGCCGATGACGAGCGACAGCGTCGGCCATTCGGCAACGAAATTGTTGAGCAGCGCGATCAGAGAGTCCATGCGCTTATGCCTTGCTGATGCTGAGTTCGGCGCCGTACGCCGGCAACGCCGCGGTCTCGACGCAAGCGGCTTCGATCCAGACGCCGCCGCGAGGCACGCCCGTGCTCACCACGACGGGAAGCGTCGCCGTGCCCGCTGCGCCGTTCACCTTGACCATGCTGCCGTGGTCGACGCCCAGCGCCGCGGCGTCCTGCGGATGAAGACCGACGCCGGCACGGCCGGTCAGCGGATGTGCCTGCAACGCGGCCGCACGGCGCAGCACGGCATCGCCGCGGTAGATCGGCACCGTCGCGATGCGCGCCAGCCCTTTGGTGTCGTGTCGGCTCGCGATCTTTGGCTGCACCTGCGGCGCAATCGCTGCCGGCCTGGCCGAGAGCGAGGCCGCGAGTTCGGCGAACTCGGTGAATTCGAACCCCGGCAGCGAGAGCTTGCCGGCCAGCGCGCGGAGCACCTTCCAGCCCGGTCGCGCCTCGCCCGGCATCTTCGCTCCGGGTGCGACACGCTGCACGTGGCCATTGAGATTGACCAGCGTCGCATCGGTTTCGGGCAGTGCGGCGATCGGCAGAATCACCGTCGCGACAGCCTTGATCGCATCGCTTGCGAACGCGGTGAAGGCCACCACGACGTCGGCCTTGGCCAGCGATGTCATCGCGAGGCCGCCATCGCCGAAGTCGTAAGGTGGCTCTGCGCCGTAGAGCAGATACCCCTTGCGCGGCAGCGCTAGCATGGTGCGCGCATCGAGTCCGCCATTCGCCGGTACGGCGCCGACACGCGTAAGGCCCAATGCGTTGGCGCCGAGCGGCACTTCGTTGTAGCCCGAGTCGGTGACCATCGCGACGAAACGCATGCAGGCGCGCAGCAGTGAGGCCTGCGGGTGCATCGCAGCGGCTTCGCCAAGGATCAATACTGACGCAACGGCATCTTTCAGTGATTTCGCGAGCGCGCGGGCCGCATCGTCGGTCGTCGCCGAAGCCAGCAGCGCGGCAAGTTCCGCCGGTGCTTCGGCGCCGAGTTCGAGCGCGGCCCTGGCCAGCTTGACCGCCTCGTCGGCGAGCGCCGGCGGCGCGACGACGAGCGAACTGGCGAGGTCGTAGTTGAAGTCGAAGGCGATCGGATTGATCGCATGCACCCTGGCGCCGCGCTTTGCCGCCTTGCGCACGCGATGATTCACGAGCGGCAGCTCATGCCGCAGGTTCGATCCGACGAGCAGCACTGCCCCCGCCTTCTCGATCTCGGCCACCGGCGTCGCGAAACCGAAACCCGCAGCCGCGTCAGTGAAATCGAGCTGGCGCAGGCGGTGATCGATGTGCTTGGTGCCGAGCGCACGCACGAGTTCGACCAGCAGGTGGCCTTCCTCGTTCGACGTGGCCGGGTGCACCAGCGCACCGAGATCGTCACCGCGCACCGTCCCCAGCTTCTCGGCCACGACCGACAGTGCCTCGTCCCAGCTCACCGCGGCCCATTCACCGTTCTTCTTCAGGAGCGGCCGGGTTGCACGATCCGCAGCGTAGAGCCCCTGATGGCTGTAGCGATCGCGATCCGACAGCCAGCACTCGTTGATCGCCTCGTTGTCGCGCGGCACATGGCGCAGGATTTCTCCACGGCGCGTATGCAGCCAGACATTGGACCCCTGCGCATCGTGATAGCCAATGCTCTCGCGGGCGATCAGCTCCCAGGCACGCGCCTGGAAGCGGAAAGGCTTGTTGGTCAGCGCACCTACCGGACAGACATCGATGATGTTGCCGCCGATCTCGCTCTCGATCGTCCGACCCACATACGTGCCGATCTCGAGATTCTCCCCGCGGCTCATGCCGCCGAGTTCGTAGGTGCCTGCGATCTCGCCGACGAAGCGTACGCAACGCGTGCACTGGATGCAGCGCGTCATTTCCGTCGCGATCAGTGGCCCGATGTCCTCGTCGGCGACCGCCCGCTTGCGCTCGACGAAACGGCTGACCGAGCGGCCGTAGCCCATCGAGACGTCCTGCAGCTCGCACTCGCCACCCTGATCGCAGATCGGGCAATCGAGCGGATGGTTGATCAGCAGGAACTCCATGACGTTGCGCTGCGAGTTCAGTGCCTTCTGCGAGCGCGTCAGCACCTTCATGCCTTCCATCACCGGCGTGGCGCAGGCCGGCATGGGCTTGGGCGACTTCTCGACCTCCACCAGGCACATGCGGCAATTGGCCGCGATCGGCAGCTTGTCGTGATAGCAGAACCGCGGGATCGGCACGCCGGCCTTGTCGGCGGCGTGGATGATCATCGAGCCTTTCGGCGCGGTCAGGGCCTTGCCGTCGATCTCTATATTGACGTGATCGGGCGGCGTGTTCGGGTTCACGGGCTGGGCGCTCATGCGTCGTTCGTCCTCAAGCGGCCTTGCCGGGCTGGTCGTCGACGAGCGAACGCTTGTTGACGATGAAATATTCGAATTCGTGCCAGAAGTGACGCAGCATGCCCTGCACCGGCCAGGCGGCGGCCTCGCCGAATGCACAGATCGTGTGGCCTTCGATCTGACCGGCCGCCTGCTTGAGCATCGCGAGATCGCTCATCTCGGCCTTGCCGTCGACGATGCGCGTGAGCATGCGGTACATCCAGCCGGTGCCCTCGCGGCACGGCGTGCACTGGCCGCAGGATTCAGCGTAGTAGAACCGGCTGATACGCTGGCAGGCGCGCACCATGCAGGTCGTGTCGTCCATGACGATCACCGCGCCCGAGCCCAGGCCGGAACCGGCCTTCTGGATCGAGTCGTAGTCCATCGTGCATTCGAGCATGGTCGCCGCCGGCAGCACCGGCATCGACGAGCCACCGGGAATCACGGCCTTCAGCTGACGGCCCGGCCGCAGCCCACCCGCGAGAGCCAGCAGATCCTTGAACGGGGTGCCGAGCCGGATCTCGTAGTTGCCGGGCCGGGTTACGTGGCCCGAGACGGAAAAAATCTTCGGACCACCGTTGTTCGGCTTGCCGAGATTGAGGAACCACTCCGCGCCGTTGCGCAGGATCGCCGGCACCGAGGCATAGGTTTCCGTATTGTTGATCGTCGTCGGCCGGCCGTAGAGACCGAATCCGGCCGGAAACGGCGGCTTGAAGCGCGGCTGCCCCTTCTTGCCTTCGAGCGACTCCATCAGCGCGGTTTCCTCGCCGCAGATGTAGGCGCCGGCGCCGAGCGCGGTGTGGATGTCGACGTCGATGCCCGAACCCTGGATGTTCCGGCCGAGCAGGCCCGCCGCATAGGCTTCCTTGAGCGCTTCTTCGAAATGCTCGAATGGCTCGTGATGGAACTCGCCACGCAGATAGTTGTACGCGACCGTCGAACCGGTGCAGTAGCAGGCGATCGCGAGACCCTCGATGACCGCGTGCGGATTGAAGCGCAGGATGTCGCGATCCTTGCAGGTACCGGGTTCGGATTCGTCCGAGTTGCAGAGGATGTACTTCTGTCCCGGCGCGGTACGCGGCATGAACGACCACTTGAGTCCGGTCGGAAAGCCGGCACCGCCGCGGCCACGCAGCGAGGATTTCTTGATTTCCTCGATCAGCATCGCCGGATCAGGCTTTTCGGCCAGGATTTTCTTCCAGGCCTGGTAACCGTCGACCTTGACGTAACTGTCATACGCCCAGGGTTTGTCGAAATGCAGGGTCGTGTAGACGACCTGATGTTCCTGCGGGGCGGGGCCGACCGGTCCGGTGGAGTGCGCTGCCATGTCCTGCCTCACTTCAGGCCGTCGAGGATCTGATCCACTTTTTCCGTGGTCAGGTTCTCGTGATAGTGGCCGTTGACGACCATCATCGGTGCGCCGCAACAAGCGGCGAGGCATTCTTCCTCTTTCTTGAGGTAGATGCGGCCGTCCGCCGTCGATTCGCCCAGTTTGACGCCGAGCTTGTTCTCGCAATGACGCACGACGTCCTCGGCGCCGTTGAGCCAGCACGAGATGTTGGTACAGATTGCGACGTTGTTGCGACCGACCGGTGAGGTCTCGAACATCGAATAGAAGCTCGCCACCTCGTAGGCCCAGACGGGCGGTAGATCGAGGTATTTCGCCACGGCTGCGGTGAGTTCGTCGGTCAGGTAGCCGCCATGCTGTTCCTGCGCCGCCATGAGCCCCTGGATCAGCGCCGAGCGCTTGCGATCCGGCGGAAACTTCGACACCCAGTGGTCGATGTGATGCCGCGTCTTCTCGGTCAGTACGGCGAGCGGATCGACGTCCTTGACCTGATTGTAGGTGCCAGTGGCTTTCATGATGTGCTCCCGTCGCTCAGCGATCGATTTCGCCGAACACGACGTCGTAGGTGCCGATCATCGCGACGACGTCGGGCAGCATGTGGCCGCGAACGATCTCGTCCATCGACGACAGGTGCGCGAAACCCGGTGCGCGCACCTTGAGGCGGAACGGCTTGTTCGCGCCGTCGGAAATCAGATAGATGCCGAACTCGCCCTTGGGCGCCTCGACGGCGCTGTAGGTCTCGCCCGCAGGCACGCAATAGCCTTCGGTGAACAGCTTGAAGTGATGGATCAGCGCTTCCATGTCGTCCTTCATCTCCTCGCGGGACGGCGGAGCGACCTTGAAGTTCTCGATCATGACCGGACCCGGATTGGCCCGCAGCCACTTCACGCATTGCTCGATGATGCGGTTCGACTGGCGCATTTCCTCGACCCGTACGAGATACCGGTCGTAGCAGTCGCCCTTGGTACCGAGCGGGATATCGAAATCCACCTGGGCATAGGCGGCATAAGGCTGCTTCTTGCGCAGGTCCCACGCGACTCCCGAGCCGCGCAGCATCGGTCCGGACATGCCCCAGGCGTACGCCTGCTCGGGGGTGACCACGCCGATGCCGACGGTGCGCTGCTTCCAGATGCGGTTGTCGGTCAGCAGGGTCTCGTATTCGTCGACCTTGCCGTAGAAGTCCTTGCAGAAGGCCTCAAGGAAATCGAGCATCGAGCCCTCGCGCCATTCGTTCATGCGCTTGAGGTCGCCACCCTTGTGCCAGCGCGACTCCCTGTACTGCGGCATGCGATCCGGCAGGTCACGGTAGACGCCGCCCGGACGGTAGTAGGTCGCGTGCATGCGCGCGCCGGACACCGCCTCGTAACAGTCCATGAGTTCTTCGCGCTCGCGGAACGCGTAGAGGAACACGGCCATCGCGCCGAGGTCGAGTGCATTGGAACCGATCCACATCAGGTGGTTCAGAATGCGCGTGATCTCGTCGAACATCGTGCGGATGTACTGCGCACGAATCGGCGCTTCCACACCGACGAGCTTCTCGATCGCCCGGACGTAAGCGTGCTCGTTGCACATCATCGAGACGTAGTCGAGCCGGTCCATGTAGCCGATCGACTGGTTGAACGGCTTGGATTCCGCGAGCTTCTCGGTGCCCCGGTGCAGCAGGCCGATGTGCGGATCGGCGCGCACGACGGTCTCACCGTCCATTTCCAGCACGAGGCGCAGCACGCCGTGAGCGGCCGGATGCTGCGGGCCGAAGTTGATCGTGTAATTGCGGATTTCCTGCATGGCTTACTTCCCCGCGGCCGCGTTCGCGGCGGCTTCGGCCTGAGCCTGGTCGTAGCGCGAATCGTCGCGGATGACGCGCGGCACGAGCACGCGCGGATCGATACTGACCGGCTCGTAGACGACGCGCTGTTTTTCGCTGTCGTAGCGCACTTCGACGTTACCGATCAGCGGGAAGTCCTTGCGGAACGGATGACCGACGAATCCATAGTCGGTCAGGATGCGGCGCAGATCCGGATGCCCTTCGAACACGATGCCGTACAGATCGAATGCCTCGCGCTCGAACCAGTTCGCCCCTGGAAAAAGTCCGGTCAGCGACGGCATGATCGGCAGCGCGTCGTCGCTGCAATAGCCCTTCACGCGCACGCGCCGGTTATGCGTGACCGACAACAGCTGCACCGCGACCGCATAACGCTTTTCGTGCGGCGTCACGCGCGGACGCTCGGACCACCGGAAGCGACCAGGCCCCTGCCCCTCCACGCCTCGGGAGAAACCCTGGCTCGACACGTCGGTGGTATCCCACTCGGCCTGTCCATAGCTCAGATAGTCGATACCACAGACGTCGATGAGTTGTTCGAAGCGCAAATCGGCTTCGTCGCGCAGTGCGCGGAACACGGTGAGCCAGTTCTGCGGCAGCACCTCGATCGCGGTTTCGCCGCGCCACTCAGTGACGGCAACGACATCGGCGCCGAAGCGCGCGATAAGGCGCTGCGCCAGCGTAGAAAGCAGGTTCTCGCTCATGCGGGAGGTTCCGTTAGCGCGCGATGGTGTTGGTGCGGCGAATCTTTTTCTGCAGTTGCAGAATGCCGTAGACCAGCGCTTCGGCCGTCGGCGGGCAGCCCGGCACATAAATGTCGACGGGCACGACGCGGTCGCAACCACGCACCACCGCGTAGGAATAGTGGTAGTAGCCGCCACCGTTCGCGCAGGAGCCCATGGAAATGACCCATTTCGGATCGGGCATCTGGTCGTAGACTTTGCGCAGTGCCGGGGCCATCTTGTTGACGAGGGTACCGGCGACGATCATCACGTCGGACTGCCGTGGGCTGGGCCGGAACACGACGCCATAGCGGTCGAGATCGAGGCGCGACGCGCCGGCGTGCATCATTTCGACGGCACAGCAGGCCAGACCGAAGGTCATCGGCCACATCGATCCGGTACGCGCCCAGTTGATCAGCGCGTCAGCGGAGGTAACCGCGAAGCCGCGTTCGATCAGCGGATTGTCGCCATCCGGACGCAGGATGTCGTCGACGGTGGAAGCCGGTACCGGGTTGTGCATGACCCGGCTCAGGGTGTCGGTCATTCCCATTCGAGGGCTCCCTTCTTCCAGACATAAACGAAGCCGACGACGAGCAGGGCCAGGAACAGCCCCATTTCGATCAACGCGACGATGCCGATCTGCTTGAACACGACTGCCCACGGAAACAGGAAGGCGATTTCCAGATCGAAGATGATGAACAGGATCGCGATCAGGTAATAGCGCACGTCGAACTTCATGCGCGCGTCTTCGAATGCTTCGAAGCCGCATTCGTACGCAGATCGTTTCTGGGCGTCGGGACGCTTGGGTCCGAGGACAGTGCCAACGGCGAGCAGGATGAGACCCAGGCCCGTGGCAACGACGAGGAACAGCAGGATGGGCCAATATTCGGCTAGCACGAGTCCGTGAACCTCCGCACCGGTCAACGATGCATCAGCGGCCGTGCGCAATGTGCTGAAGCCCGCACGACCGTAACTAGATTGGTGCCCAAAGGGGGACTCGAACCCCCACGACCGAAGTCGCTACCACCTCAAGGTAGTGCGTCTACCAATTCCGCCATCTGGGCATGGTGTTCCAACTAGTTCTTCTTCGACTCGTCCGCCTTGGCTTCGGTCTTGTCGTCGCCCTGGGTGGCAACGGCAGGAGTAGCGGGCTGGGGCGCCACGGGCACCTCGGTGGTCGTCGCAGGAGCCGGTACCGACGCCTGTGGCACATCGCCGGCGGGCGATGCAACCTCAGGAGCTTTCGCGGGAGCGGCGGGCACCTCGCTGCCGGACATGATACCCAAATCCGTCTGCGGCTTGGGAGCCATGCCGCCGCCGAGGTACATGCCCATGCCCAGACTGAGCAGGAAGAACAAACCGGCCAGGACCGCCGTGGCACGCGACAGGAAGTTCGCGGACCCGCGCGCACCGAACACCGTTGCCGACGCGCCGGAGCCGAAGCCCGAACCCGCATCTGCACCGGCGCCGCGCTGCAACAGGATCAGCGCCACCATCGCCACTGCGATCAAGATGTAAAACACATTGAAGATCGTAAGCAGCATCTCGATCCAGCCCGGCCGCGCTTAACGCGCCGCCTCACAAATCTTGAGGAAATCGGCAGCCACCAGTGAGGCTCCGCCGATCAATCCGCCGTCCACGTCTGCCTGAGCAAAGAGCTCGGCGGCGTTGGCCGGTTTGACGCTGCCGCCATAGAGCAAGCGCAGCGAGTTGGCGAGTGTAGCATCGTGAACGGCGAGTTGGCTACGGACGAATGCATGAACGGTTTGCGCCTGTTCCGCACTCGCGGTGCGCCCCGTTCCGATCGCCCAGACCGGCTCGTACGCCACGATCGCATTGCCGAACGCAGCAATGCCGCAGGCCTTCACGACCGCGTCGATCTGCGCGCCGACCACGGCCTCGGTCCGGCCGGCCTCGCGCTGCTCCAGCGTCTCGCCGACGCACAGTACCGGCGTCAGGCCGGCCGCCTGTGCCTGAGCGAACTTGGCGGCGACACGCTGGTCCGACTCCGCGTGGTACTGGCGCCGTTCGGAATGGCCGACCAGCGAGAAACGGCAGCCGATGTCGGCCGCCATCGACGCGGCGAGCTCTCCGGTATAGGCGCCCTGTGCATGTTCGCTGACGTCCTGGACGCCGAACGCGAGCGGACTCGTTCCGTGCGCGGCGACCAGTCCGGCGACGTAGACCGACGGCGGGAAGACGGCAACGTCGACCGTCGACGGCACGCCGGCAACGATGGCACGCACGAGCTCCGCCGCGGATGCGGCGCTGCCGTGCATCTTCCAGTTGCCAGCCACCAGCTTGCGTCGCATCGGACCCGATCCCGCAAAAGGGCGCGCAGGATAGCGACGCGCTCGCGCTCGCGCAATGCGCCGTTGCGGCGAACCGGGGTCTCGGGTTGAATCGCGACTCCGTCGGCAGCGACATACCGCCATCGTGCAAGGAAGTTCTCGATGTCCACCCCTGCCCGCTGGGCTCTGGTTACCGGCGCCTCGGCCGGCATTGGCACCGCCTTCTCTCGCGCCCTCGCGGCGAGCGGCCATTCGCTCGTGCTGACTGCGCGCCGCGACGACCGTCTTGCGGCACTGGCCGGAGAACTGAGCCGGCAGCACGGCGTCCGGGTCGAGACGATCCGGGCGGATCTCGCCGAAGCCGACGCCAGCGCTGCACTCTGCACCGAGATCGAGCGCCGCGGCATCGCTATCGACGTACTCGTGAATAACGCCGGCTACGGCGTGGCCGGGCACTACCTCGCGCAGCCGTGGAAGACCCATGCCGATTTCCTTCAGGTCATGGTGACGGCGCCCTGCGAACTGGCCTACCGGCTGCTGCCCGGCATGCAGCAGCGCGGCTACGGTCGCATCGCGAACATCGCCTCCCTTGCCGGCCATGTACCTGGCTCGGCCGGGCACACGATGTATGCCGCATCGAAGGCCTTCATGATCAAGTTCTCTCAGTCGCTGGGGCTCGAGAACGCCGCGCGCGGGATCAAGGTCTGCGCGATCTGCCCGGGCTTCACCTGGTCGGAGTTCCACGACGTCGTCGGTTCGCGCGAGCAGGTGTCGCACATGCCGAAATGGCTGTGGATGACGGCCGAGGACGTCGTGCGCGAAGGACTTGCGGCGATGGAACGGGGCGAAATCGTGTACGTGACCGGCCGCGTGAACCGCGCGATAAAGGGGCTCGTGAAGCTGCTGCCGGACCGATTCGCACTGAACCTGATCCAACGCCGGTCGAAGGATTTTCGCGTGCAGGATCCGCAGCGGTGAATTCCGTGTCGGGTTTCGAAAGCCCCCCGGCAGTGCGCGGACCGCCGGGCCTCCTGCTGGTCGGCCAGTACGACTCGCCGTTCACACGACGCGTTGGGATCACCCTGCACGAGTATTCGTTCGACTACGCTCGCGATACGCATTCGGTCTATTCCGAGCCCGATGCGGTCCGGGCGCTGAGCCCCATGACGCGCATTCCGGCGCTGATCGTCGACGGACGACATACCCTCGTGGACAGTTCAGCCATCGTCGATCATCTCGACGAGCTCGTCGGCCGCGAGCACGCGCTG
Source organism: Rhodanobacteraceae bacterium (assembly GCA_045864815.1). Classification (GTDB taxonomy): domain Bacteria; phylum Pseudomonadota; class Gammaproteobacteria; order Xanthomonadales; family Rhodanobacteraceae; genus Tahibacter. Next base: position 59,184 of record BTVG01000024.1, read on the forward strand.
GCGCCGGCGCAAGGCATGGCGCGGATGGAAGTCCTGCAGCTGTGCGCCATGAGTATCTCGATCACCGAGAAAATCGCCCAGATCGGGTACGAACGACAGTTCCATGCACCGGAACATCGCAGCGACTACTGGGAACGGCGCAGCCTCGCGCAGATAACCGCGGGGCTCGCACAGTTGGAAACAGCGGTCGGGAACGGCTGGCTGCATCGCTTCGGTTTTTCGCATGCGGACGTCATGGCTGGCTGCATGCTGACCTTCCTGGATGACCGGTTGCGGCGGGATATTCCGCTCCGGGACTATCCACGACTCTCATCGCTGCGGACGTGGTGCGAAAGCCGCGCGTCGTTCCGGTTGACCCCTCTGGAAAAGTAGCGCGCCCTGACATCGCCGCACCCTCCGCGTTCGGAGCACGAGGGCGAGCGACCACTCTCCGACCAGGATGTTTCCGTGCCCAGACCGACACTCCCGACGGAACTGCCATACTCCGCAGCCGTAGAGGCGACAATGCCAGCGCCGGGATCGCTCGCCGCCCTGACGGCAGTGCGATCGTGGGCGCCCTGGGCCGCGATCGCAGGCCTGATGCTGTTGCAGGTATGGACCGCCGCCGGCATGGCGGGCACGCCCGACACGCTGCGCGATCTGTATTTCGCGCAACAGATTGCGACCGGACAACAGTGGCCGCTGACCGGTCCTGTCATCTACAACACGCTGCATCTCGGGCCGCTCTGGTATTACGTGCTCGGCGCTGGCATGTGGCTCGTGCCACACCCGCTCACGGTGCCGGTACTGACCGCGGCTATCGCCGCACTCAAGTTTCCGCTGGCATATGCCATCGGGCGGCGCTATGGCGGCGATCGGCTGGGGCTGCTGTTCGCACTCGCCTTCTTCATTCCGGGCTGGACGTCGTTCATTCTCGCGGCGATGACGCATACCACCGTCGTCGAGACCGCGGTGCTGTTCGGACTCTGGAGCGCGCTGCGCTACCGCGACCGCCCCGACGTCGGCAATGCCATTCTGCTCGGCGCGGCGGCCACCGCGATGTTTCACGCCCACCCGACCACGTTGCTGATCGGCACGCTCCTCGTCGTCTACGCGACCGCGGCGGCCCGCAGTATGGCCCTGCGCCTGCGCGACCTGGCCATCGTCGCCGGCATCGGGTTGGTCAGCCTGGCGCCGATGCTGCTGGATCAGGTGCAGTCCGGCTTCAGCGACCTGCACTCGATCGGCAACTACGGCCGGCGCGACCCGGCCATACCGTCGCCGGCACGAATCGGTGCGATGCTGCTGAGCCTGGCGGGCTATGGCGCAGAATATACATTGCGCTACTGGCTGGAGACGCCGCCCCCGTTGCGGCGCGCGCTGATGCTGCTGCATCTGTCCGCGCTCGGCGCCTGTGCGCTGCTCGCGGCAACCTCGCCGACGCGTGAACGGCGGCGCATCGCAGCGGCGCTGCTGGTGCTGCTGCCGCTGCAGTCTGCGTTCGTGCTCGCCCTGCGGCCGATCACACCGTTCTGGATGATCTTCGCGCACCTGCCGCTGATCGCCGCGCTGATCGCACTCGGTCTCGATCGCCTCTGCGCGTTCGGTCGTGCCGCGCGCGTGGCCACTGCAAGTCTGCTCGTGATCTGGAGCGGATGGTCGCTGGCGATTCATCGCGTCCTCGCCGATCCGCCGGAACAGGCGCTGGTATCGACCGAGCCACCGGAAAATCACGGACTCATGAACGTGATCCGCCGCACCACGAATGGCGAGCGGCACACTATCCTGCTGCTGGCGATGCGCGACCGCTATGCGATCACTGCGCCGCTATGTGCTCCGGCGACGCTGTACGCGCACTACGCCGAATTCATCGACCAGTCGCTGGGCGCGGGCCTGCGGGTGCGCTGCGGACGCAGTGATCAGGTCCGTATCGGCGGCCCGCCACTCCATCGTCCGCTGGTCGGACTGCGCGATTACGCCTGGCGTGCGCTCGGGGCGGAACCGCAGCACCGGATCGCCCATCTCGGCTACAGCCCGGTGCGGCGCGTCCTGCGGACAGGCTCGCCGTCGCCACCCGCCGTGCCGGGGATGTTCCCGGCGCATCCGGATCTGCCGTCGAATCCCGTCGACTTCGCGGTCCAGGGCGAATCCGCCGGCGACGAATTCGTCGCTGTCACGCATCGGGCTGCATTCCATGAGCCCTTCCGGGTGCAGGCCGCGACCGCCGACGGCAAGCCGATCGAGCCGCTGTACCGCGACCACATCACGGCCATTTACCGCGCGCCGGGCAACGGCGCCGCGACCGTCATCTGGAGCATCACAGTGCATGCCAGCCCGGATCATGTCGATGTCGTGACCTTCACGAACGCGGGGCCGCCGGTATCCGGCACACCGGATGAGCATCAATCGCTCCGGACTACCGGCCAATGAGGAAGTGCTCGCGCAGGGCACGGCCGCCAGAATTGCGAGACCTGCGTCACACGCGTCCGCATGGCGGGCGCGGCCAAGCGGCCGCTTTCCCGCTTCGCAGACCCGTCCGCGCCGTCAGGCGAGCTTGATCTCGCGCAACCGCTCCATGAGGTACTCGTGTGAGGTGATCGACGTCGAGTAGCGGCTCGGATTGTCTGGCGTGATGCACGAAGGCAGCGGGTCGAGCACGACGTCCGGATTCGGATGCAGGAAGAACGGCACGGAATAGCGCGGCTTGCGCGCAAGATCACCGGGCGGATTCACGACGCGATGCGTCGTCGACGGATAGACGTGGTTGGTGAGGCGCTGCAGCATGTCGCCGATGTTGACGACGATGGTGTCGGCGTCGGACGTGAACGGCACCCACTCGCCTGCGCGGGACTTCACCTCGAGACCGGCGGCGCTGGCGCCGACCAGCAGCGTGATGAAATTGATGTCCTCGTGGGCACCGGCGCGTACGTTGGGGACGTCCGGTGCCGTTATCGGCGGATAGTGGATCGGACGCAGGATCGAGTTGCCGACGTCGATCTTGTCCTCGAAGAAGGTCTCGGGCAGGTCAATGTGCAACGCGAGTGCGCGCAGCACGCGCGAACCGAGCTTGTCGAGTGCGGTGTAGAGGCCGTAGCCGTAATCACGGAATCCCGCGATTTCCGCCGGCCAGAGATTCGGCGGCATCACATCGGCGAAGCGCGAGTCCCGCGGAATCTCGCGGCCGATGTGCCAGAACTCCTTGAGATCGGGGTATCTCGAATCCTTCGCCGTCTCCACGCCGAACGGCGTATAGCCGCGCGCGCCACCGGTGCCGGCGAGGTGATACTTCATCTTCGTTTCCGTGGGCAGCGCGAAAAATGCGCGAAAACGCTCGTAAGCGCCGTCGATGAGTTCATCGCTGATGCCGTGTCCGCGGATACCCGCAAAGCCCCATTCTCGGTAGGCGGCACCGAGTTCGGCGACAAAGGCGTCGCGATCGGTGTCGTAGCGGCGGATGTCCAGGGTGGGAATGGCTGCTGACATGAACGAATTCCTGCGAAGTGGGAATCGACGGCGCGAGCGCCGCTGCGGGTGCGCCGCCGCCGCGGCGGCGCAAGGCCTGGGATTCAAGCGGTTTCCGTGGCCGCGGATTCTACGGCGCGCGCGAGGCGGCCTGCCAGCGCGTCGACCAGAGCCGCGTCGGCCGCCTCGATCGTGACGCGGATCAGCGGTTCGGTGCCCGAGGCGCGCAGCACGAGGCGGCCACGGCCGTCGAGCTCGCGCTCGACGGCGGCCCGCTCTGCCAGAACCGTCGCGTGTTCCAGCAGGCCGGACGCGTTCGCGACGCGGACGTTGCGCGTGATCTGCGGCAGGCGATCCCAGCCCGCGCAGAGGTCGGCCAGCGTTGCGTCGCGTCGCATCAGCACCTCGAGCACCTGCAACGCACTGACGATGCCGTCGCCGGTGGATGCGCTGTCGAGGCAAAGGACGTGACCGGAAGTCTCTCCGCCGAGCACGCCCGCAGTCTCCTTGAGCATACGCATGACGTAGCGGTCGCCGACTTTCGCGCGCACGAAACCGATGCCGGCCGCGGCAAATGCCCGCTCGAGACCATAGTTCGTCATCAGCGTGCCGACGACTGGCCCCTGCAGACGGCCGCTCGCCTTCCAGTCGCTCGCGAGCACGTAAAGAATATCGTCACCGTCGACGAGGTTGCCGCGATGGTCGACGAACTGCACACGGTCGCCGTCGCCGTCGAACGCGATACCGAGAGCGGCACCCCGCTCCACGACGGCCCGCTGCAGCGCAGCCGGACTGGTCGACCCGCAGTCGCGATTGATATTGAGCCCGTCGGGCTGGGTACCGATGCTGGTGACCTGCGCGCCAAGTTCGGCGAACAGCTTCGGCGCGATCTGATAGGTCGCCCCATGAGCACAGTCGACCACGAGCTTGAGCCCGCGCAGGTCGCGATCCTCCGGAAACGTGGACTTGCAGAACTCGGCATACCGTGTCGCCGCATCCGCGACACGTGCGGCCTTGCCGATGCGTTCGGACGGCACGGTTACAAACGGTGCGTCGAGCTCGCGCTCGATCGCCGCTTCCACATCGTCCGCCAGTTTCTCGCCCGCGCCCGAGAAGAACTTGATACCGTTGTCGTGATGCGGATTGTGCGAGGCGCTGATCACGATGCCGGCGCTCGCGCGCAGGCTGCGCGTGAGATAGGCCACGGCCGGCGTGGGCATGGGGCCGAGCAGGCGCACGCTCGCTCCGGCAGCGACGAGCCCGGCCTCGAGCGCGGACTCGAACATGTATCCGGAAATGCGCGTGTCCTTGCCGATGACGACGGTCGCGACACCGTCGCTTCCGGCCAGCACGGCGCCGGCCGCGCGGCCCAGCTTGAGCATGAATTCTGCGGTGATCGGCCATTCTCCGACGTGGCCGCGAATGCCGTCGGTGCCGAAATACTTGCGATTGCCCATTGCGCCTGCCGTTGGTACGGCCCGCTCGCGAGGGCGGCGGGAACCGGGCCGCCTAGGTTGCCAGACTGCGGCACGCGGGGCCACTTTCGGGGGCAGCGGCGGCTTCCGGCCCGCACCGGGCAGGCCGAACGACACACCGTTCACAACCGAACATTGTTCGCTTTCAACGCAGCCACCGTTTTCTGCTTCAGCAACGCGCCGCACTCGCGGAAAGACACCGCCGCACCCTCGCGGCAGGGACAGGCGTTGCCCCTTCTGGAGAAAACGACCATGTCTCGCCATTTCCACAAATCGCTCGCGACGAGCCG